>NZ_BAAHND010000002.1:0-1167779 GCF_054655615.1 Qipengyuania triglochinis
CAGTAATATTTCAAAAGCTGGAAATATCCCGGAATTCGGCCATTCCTGATCAGCCCCAACCCCGCTTGCCCGGGCTGCTATCTCGGACACTTTGGGGCCAAGGGTCCCTCACCTGCCGTGATTCACCCTGAAATCGACTGATTCCCGCCTCTGATTCCCCTCACGGTGATTCCCGAAATGAATCGATTCACCATTCGAACGATTCTCGGACACCTTCTGCTCCTTGCGCATTATGGTTTGAAAGGAGGCGTCTTTGTCCGACAGCATATCGATTAATGGAACCGCTCATCCGATCCCCGAAGATCCGAGAGTGTCTCTGCTGGATTTCCTGCGCCAGGATCTTGGCCTCACAGGCACCAAGAAGGGCTGCGACCACGGCCAGTGTGGTGCGTGCACGGTGATGGTCAACGGCGTGCGGATCAACAGCTGCCTCACCCTTGCCGCGATGCATGACGGTGACGAGGTGACCACGATCGAAGGGCTGGGCACGCCCGAAGCGCCCTCTGCCCTGCAGAAGGCCTTTCTCGAACATGACGGTTACCAGTGCGGCTATTGTACGCCCGGCCAGATCTGTTCGGCCACCGCCATGCTGAAAGAGCTCGCTGCCGATTGGCCCAGCGATGCCAGCGAAGACCTCCAAGGCAAAATCTCAATCTCGGGCGAGGAAATCCGCGAACGCATGAGCGGCAATCTGTGCCGCTGCGGCGCCTATGCGAATATCGTCGCCGCCATTCGCGAAGTTGCGGAGCAGGGAACATGAAGCCCTTTCAATATACGCGCGCCCGCACGCTAACCGATGCGGCGCAGATAACGACGCAAGAAGACGCGATCCCGATTGCAGGCGGTACCAACCTGCTCGACCTGATGAAATTGCAGGTCGAAACGCCTGACGAGCTTGCGGATATCAATCGCATTGGCTTTGGCGAGATCGAGGACACCGATGACGGCGGCCTCTCGATCGGGGCACTGGCAAGTAATACGGCAACCGCTGTCCACCCACGGGTGCGTGCGGATTATCCCGTGCTGGCCCGCGCCATCCTGGCCGGCGCAACGCAGCAACTGCGTAACAAGGCGACGACCGGCGGCAATCTGTGTCAGCGCACGCGTTGCTATTACTTCACCAATATCGACCAGCCGTGCAACAAGCGCGAGCCCGGCAGCGGATGCGGGGCGATGGACGGCATTGCCAAGCTGCACGCCGTGCTTGGCACGAGCAGCGAATGCATCGCCACTTATCCCGGAGACATGGCAGTGGCGCTGAGTGCACTGGATGCGCAGGTACAGATCGCCTCTGCCAATGGATCGGAACGAACGGTCCCGGTGCGGGACTTCCACTGCCTGCCCGGCGACACGCCCTGGCGCGATAATGTGCTGGAGCCGGGCGAGATTATTACTGCGGTCACCCTGCCCGCTCCGGTCAGCGGGACGCAGCTGTACCGCAAGGTTCGCGAACGGTCTTCCTATGCCTTCGCGCTGGTATCCATCGCTGCTGTCATCGAGCTGGAAGATGGCAAGTTCTCGCGTGCCGATCTGGCATTCGGAGGATTGGCGCACAAACCGTGGCACGATCCCCGCATCGGCGAAGCGCTGATCGGCAAGGCCCCGTCGTCCGACCTTTTCGACCGTGCCGCCGATATCCTGCTGGAAGATGCCCGCGGGTTCGGTGAGAACGATTTCAAGATTCCCCTGGCCCGGCGGACGCTTCACGCTGTCCTCGAGCAAGCAACGGAGGGCGCGGCATGACTGTGCATTTCAAACAGGACAAGCCCGACAAGACCAACCGCCTCGACGATATGAAGCAGGGCGTACTGGGCAAGGCGCTTCCCCGTGTCGAAGGATTGGCAAAGGTTACAGGCACTGCGCCTTATGCTGCCGAATATCCGATCGCCAATTGCGCGGAAGGGGTGCTGGTCATCTCCACGATCACACGCGGCGAAGTCACATCGATCGACAAGGAAGCCGCACTGGCCATGCCGGGCGTGATCGCCGTTATCGACGATCCGCTTCTTACTACCCGCGCTGCGCAAGGTACGGCAGACGAGGCTCCGCAACAGGAGCCGGCAACGGTCTGCTATTGGGGCCAGCCCATCGCTCTCGTGGTCGCAGAAACCTTCGAACAGGCGCGTCATGCCGCCAAGCATATTGGTGTCGAGTACCGCGAGGATGAAGGTGCCCCGATCGATCCGCAGGCGGTCGAACACGAAGAGCAGGAAGACGAAACCGTCAGGCAGGGCGATCTGGCGCATGCTATGGCCGAGGCCGCGCATTCCGTCGATGTCACCTATACCACCAAGGGACACGCCTCGGCGGCGATGGAGCCGCATGCCGCCATTGCCGAATGGGATGGCGAGAAGCTGACGGTCCATGCATCGCTGCAGATGCTGAACTACAATATCAGCGAACTGGCCGACTCTCTCGACATGGAGGAAGAGAACATCCGCCTGATCTCCCGCTTCGTCGGCGGTGGGTTCGGATCGAAGCTGGGCATTAGCGAGGAAACGGTCGCTGCCTCCATCGCGGCGAAACAACTTAGGCGACCCGTTCGCGTCGTGATGTCGCGTCAGCAGGTGTTTCAGTGCATCATGCGCCGTTCGGAAACGACGCAGCGGCTAAGGCTGTGTGTCGATGACGACGGCAAGCTTACCGGCTTCGGCCATCAGGCGCTGGTGTCGAACCTGCCCGGCGAAACCTTTGCCGAACCGGTGCTCCAGTCCTCCCACTTCCTCTATGGCGGCGAGAACCGCGAGCTGCTGCTGGAAGTCGCCCGCATTCACCAGATGACCGCCGGTTCGGTCCGCGCTCCCGGTGAAGCCGTGGGCATGCCCGCGCTCGAAGGGGCGATGGATGTGCTGGCGGAAGAGGCTGGGATCGATCCGGTCGAGCTGCGGCTGAAGAACATTCCGGACAAGGATCCCGAAGAAGGCCTGCCCTTTTCCTCCCACAAGCTGGCCGAATGCCTGAAACAGGGTGCCGAGGCTTTTGGCTGGGACCATGGCCAGCGCAAGCCGCGCCAGACGCAGGAAGGCGAATGGTGGGTTGGTACCGGCATGGCCAGTGCCGCGCGCGTGCATAATATCTCCGAAGCCAAGGCACGCGTTACGCTGAAGGCCGATGGCACAGCTCTGGTCGAAACCGACATGACCGATATCGGCACGGGCACCTATACCGTCGTCGCTCAGCTGGCGGGCGAAATGCTGGGCCTCGATCCCGAGAAGGTGCTCGTCGATCTGGGCGATACGCGCAACCCGCGCGGCCCGGGTTCTGGCGGCAGCTGGGGCGCTTCCTCTATCGGTTCCGCAGTCTATGTTGCCTGCAACGCCATCCGCGAGGAACTGGCAGAGCGCATCGGCATCAGCGAAAGCGAGCTGGAACTGTCGGACGGGCAGGCATCATCGGGTGAAAGCCTGATCAGCCTGCTGGATGGCAAGGACATCGAACGCGAAGGCCATTACGAACCCGGCGATATCCAAGACGATTTCACCGCTTCGGGCTTCGGTGCATTCTTCGCCCAGGTGCGGGTAAACCGCTTCACCGGCGAAACGCGGGTCGACCGGATGCTGGGTGCGTTCGGCTTCGGCCGGGTGCTCAATCACAAGACTGCCCGATCGCAATGTCTCGGCGGAATTACGTGGAGCATCGGCGTCGCGCTTACCGAGGCGCTCGAATTCGATCCTATCGACGGTCATTTGGTGAACTGCGATCTGGCGGAATATCACGTCCCGGTTCACCGCGACGTGCCTGATCTGGACGTGATCATGGTCGAGGAACGCGACCCTGCGGCGAGCCCGATCCAGGCCAAGGGCATTGGCGAGCTGGGCATGTGCGGCGGGGCGGCGGCGATTGCCAACGCCATTTACAATGCCTGCGGTGCGCGCATCTTCGATTATCCGATGACACCTGACCGCGTCATGGCGGCCATGCCTGAATAGTGTTGCAAACCGCTACCAGAACAGCGCCCGCCACCGATGACCATGTCGCACTGGCAGCGGCATGCGATCCCGGCGTGGGGCTGTGTACCATCGTCGATATCGAGGGCAGCTTTTCCCGCCGCTTGGGCGCGCAACTGGCGGTTCTGCCGGACGGGAGCACGCTGGGCAGTCTGGCGGATGGCTGTCTGGAGGCCCAGCTGGCCTCCGACATGCGCGAGCTGAAGGCACCCACGGTCATTCGTTATGGCCGCGGGTCGGACGTGATCGACTTTCGCCTGCCGTGCGGAAGCGGTCTCGATATTCTGCTGGACCCAGCCCCGGATCGCACCGCCTGCAGAAGCGCGATTGGGAGTTTGAAGGACCGCAGGCCCGCATCTTTTAACCTGCCTGGCATTTCGCCGCTTCAAACTCGCAACTACATCCCGGCCCTGCGGATCGCTGCCTTCGGAGAAGGGCCGGAGCTGCAGAAGCTCAATGCCCTCGCCCACGCGCTCGGTATTTCTATCGACTGCCAAGAAAAGGACCGCCTCTCGCTCGGCCAGCGTGCAAAGGATTGCCAGCTCGATCGGTGGACGGCCGCGCTGCTGCTCTTTCACGATCACGAATGGGAACTCCCTTTGCTGGAACAGACGCTCGACAGCGAAGCCTTCTACATCGGTGCGCAGGGCGGGGAGAATGCCCGGGTCGCACGGACCCTGGCGCTGACGCAGCGCGGTGTGGCAGAAGAACAGATCGCCCGCATCCGAAGCCCGATCGGGCTGATCCCTTCCTGCAAGACGCCGGCTTCGCTCGCACTGTCGGCTATCTCCGAAATCGTCGCGCAATACGAACGGCTTCATGCCACCGCCTGATCCGGACATCGCTCTGGTTCTTCTGGCTGCCGGTCGCAGCGAACGGTTCGGTAGCGACAAGCTATCCGCGTCCTTTCGGGGCAAAGCCCTGTGGGAATGGGCAGCGGAAGCGGCCGAGGATGCCGGGTTCGCAAACCTCTATATGGTTGTGGCGGAGCGGTCGCAGTTGCTCTGCCGAAATGGGTGGCGGCCGGTAATCAATCCTCATGCAGAACAAGGCATGGGCACATCGATTGCAGCCGGTGTTGATGCAGCATCGGCGCATCGCCGCATCGTCATCGCCCTTGCGGACATGCCCATGGTGGGCCCCCATCATCTTCGCTTTCTTGCCGAAGGCACTGGCACAGTTTTCACGCGGCAGGCGGACGGCACGCCGGGCAGCCCGGCAGCCTTCGGCAAGGAGAGCTTTGCGGCACTGCGAAACCTGAAAGGTGATCGCGGCGCCCGCAGCCTGTCCTTTCCAGCCGCAACCATCGTCGAACCTGGCGACCGAAGGATCGTTATGGATATCGACACGCCTTCCGAACTGGCGCGCCAGCAGGATTAGAGATGGGCCGATCGGGCAATTCCTCGATTCGGCAAGGGCGACTCACACTCACGCAGAGTACGTGTTTAACATCCTGAAAAGCAGCTTGTAGTCACTGCGAGGCCTTAAGACGAGACTGCCTCGGGAAGGCGAAACCAGCGATCCGCAACATGCTTTGCTGTGATGTCCCATAATGGGTCACAAAGTATATGACACTAATCGTTACCCGACTTTTGATTACCCATAATGGCCATTAGGCAACGAGTCGAATAACTCTGGCAGCCACAAGACTTCGACGTCTGTGCGTATCACGAATACATCGCCTGCCTGAGAAATAAGAAAGGGAAGCACAACTTTGGAAACGGGGGGCGCATACCATGCGTACGGCATCTACAAGTGTTTCACTTATATGTTCTAGTTCAATCGTCAGCGAAGGACTCAAGTCCATCTTGCTTGACGAGGATTTCACGATCGTCGGTCAGCACAAAAGCTGCCAGGCCCTGATTACCGCCGGGCAAAGCGACGCGGTAGAAACGGGCATGGTCGTCATCGACGCCGATGCCATGCAGAATGTGGCGAAGGACGTCGCCGCAATTCGCGAAGTCTTCTCAGCTTCACGCATCGTCATCCTTCACGAAGACCTCACCTTGGCTTCCCTGATCGAAGTATTCGATGCCGGGGCCGATGGTTATGTCCTCAAGGAAACGTCCTGCGAATCTCTGGTCAATTGCCTTCAGCTCGCCGCCCGCGGTGAAAAGGTCCTGCCGGGAGAACTGGTCAAACAGCTACCGCATTTCGCCCGTGCAACGGTGGACCAGACGAAAGCCGAAGGCGAACTGTCGGACCTGCTTTCCGAGCGCGAGCTCGCGACACTGCGGTGCCTCGTAATGGGCCATCCGAACAAGGTCATCGCTCGCCGGCTCGATATCGGTGAAGCGACGGTCAAGGTGCATGTAAAGGCCATCCTGCGTAAGCTGAACGTGCAAAACCGCACACAGGCAGCGATTTGCGCCGTCAATCATGGCGTGCAGGCGACATTGCCTCCGCCCTTGCAGCCGATCCCGGTTGCGGCAACCGATTGCTCCGACGATCTCGAAGAGGTCTGCGAAAGCAACCGCGCCGCACCGTTCATGCTGGCAAACAACCGCCCGCCATTGCACGCGCTGAGCGCTTAGCGGACAAACAGGCCGCACGACGGGAGCGTCTACGGGGGTCCGGTCAAGGCGCAGACTCTTTCGAACCCGAATGGGGCCGAAGGAGTCTGCGGCCTTGTCTCTCCGCGAGTAAGACGAGCGTCCGGCTCATGCTTCTGCTGGTGCTGGGCGCACGGTTTCCGCCGTATGCGCGATGCTGTCCCGGTCAGCCACCAATCTAGCGAAATGGAAATTCGATGAAGATCACGATGATCGGTTCGGGCTATGTCGGCCTGGTTTCCGGAGCCTGCTTCGCCGATTTCGGACATGAAGTCGTCTGCGTCGACCTGCATCAGGGGAAGATCGAGGCGCTGCGGAACGGCAAAGTCCCGATCTTCGAGCCCGGCCTCGAGGATCTGATCAAGCGCAATGCAGCCGCGGGGCGCATCTCCTTTACCACCGACCTTGCACCGGCGGTTGCGCGCGCGGAAGTCGTGTTCATCGCTGTCGGTACACCGTCGCGGCGCGGGGACGGTCATGCCGATCTGAGCTTCGTACACGCCGCCGCTGCCGACATCGCCCGTGCCATGGACGGCTTTACCGTGGTGGTTACCAAGTCGACCGTTCCCGTAGGCACGGGCGACGAGGTAGAGCGGATCATCGCGGACACGCGGCCCGACGGGGAGTTCGCCGTCGTGTCCAACCCCGAATTCCTGCGCGAAGGCGCGGCTATCGAGGACTTCAAACGGCCCGACCGGATCGTGGTAGGGTCCGAAAATCCGCGGGCACTGGAGGTCATGCGCGAAGCCTATCGACCGCTCAGCCTGAACAAGTCGCCGATCCTGGAGATGAACCGGCGCTCCGCCGAGCTTACCAAATATGCCGGGAATGCTTTCCTCGCGACCAAGATCACCTTCATCAACGAAATCGCGGATCTGTGCGAGAAGACTGGCGCCGATGTGCAGCAGGTCGCGCGCGGCATCGGGCTCGATAATCGCATCGGCCGCACCTTTTTGCACGCGGGCCCCGGCTATGGCGGCAGCTGTTTTCCCAAGGATACGCTGGCCCTCCTCAAGACGGCGCAGGATTTCGAGGCGCCGCAGGCGATCGTGGAGGCGGTCGTACAGACCAACGACAAGCGCAAACGGGCCATGGGCCGCAAGGTGTTGCAGGCGATCGGTGACGACGTGCGCGGGAAAGTGGTCGCAATTCTCGGCCTGACCTTCAAACCGAATACCGATGACATGCGCGACAGCCCCGCAATCGCCATCGTGCAGACGCTGCAGGATGCCGGAGCGGTGGTTCACGCCTACGATCCCGAAGGCATGGCCAATGCCCGCGAGGTTCTCGACGACATCGTCTATTTCGATGATCCCTATGCGGCGATGGATGGCGCCGAAGCCTTGGCCATCGTGACCGAGTGGAACGAGTTTCGTGCGCTCGACCTCGCCAGGGTACAGGCGAAGCTCAAAGGCATGGTGCTGGTGGACCTGAGAAACATCTACGACCGGGACGAGGTCGAGATGCTGGGCATCAAATATGTCGGTGTCGGCCGCTGATGGCGTGAGATGAATGCAGGTGCAGACCGCATGCTCGCCACCTGCCCTTCCGGATAGGCCATTGTCCAATCGTGGTATCTCGCATGCCTACGCGCAGGATGTGGCCTCACTGGTGTAGCAC
Source organism: Qipengyuania triglochinis (assembly GCF_054655615.1). Lineage (NCBI taxonomy): Bacteria > Pseudomonadati > Pseudomonadota > Alphaproteobacteria > Sphingomonadales > Erythrobacteraceae > Qipengyuania > Qipengyuania triglochinis. The sequence continues at coordinate 8,120 of NZ_BAAHND010000002.1, forward strand.
GGAACACGCGATTCTTACGGGCGCGCAGCGTCGTAGACAGGACAAGGTGCGCAATGCCGAAGGCCATGTTTGTCATTTCCGGGCTCGGCGCCGGCGGGGCGGAAAGGGTGGTCTCGCAAATCGCCTCGCACTGGCAGACACATGGCGTGGAAGTCGCAATCGCCAGCTTCGACCGGCCGGAAGATGCCGAGTTTCACCACTTCGATGCCGAGATCACCCGGCACCGCCTCGGCCGGTCTGGGAGCGGGCAAATCTCCGGCAAGCTGTCCAAATTCCATAATCTGATCGACCTGCGCCGCCTGCTCCGGAAAGAGGCACCGGACGTGGTCATCCCGTTTCTCACGAAGAACAATCTGATCACTCTGCTGGCTTCGCGGAGGACGGGGATCCCGGTCGTCTGCTGCGAACGCAACAATCCCGAACAGCAGCAGAAACACCCCGCATGGAACGCGCTGCTTTCCGCCGCATATGGCCGGGCGCGGCTGATCGTCTGCCAGACGGAGGCGGTAAAGCGCTGCTTTCCGAAAGAGGTTTCCCAGCGCCTGCGGGTCATTCCCAACCCGGTCAGTGCATGGCCCAAGCGCCGACGGACCACCGAAGCGAACACCATTGTCGCGGTCGGTCGCCTGAACGAACAGAAAGGCTTCGACGTGCTGATCGAGGCTTTTGCCGAGATAGCGGCGAAGGCTGAGGACTGGCAGCTGCTGATCTACGGCGACGGTCCCCTCGGCGCCGCGCTGGAAATGCAGATTGCCGGTCTTGGTCTGGCGGAGCAGGTCAAGCTGATGGGCACTACCGACACCCCCGGCGCGTGGGTGGAGGGTGCTAATCTGTTCGTGCTTTCCTCGCGCTATGAAGGTTTTCCCAATGTGCTGGGGGAAGCGATGGCGGCGGGCCTGCCGGTCATCGCCACTGATTGCGATTTCGGGCCCGCGGAGATGATCGAGCATGCGCGGTCCGGCCTGCTCGCCCCCCCCGGCGATGCCGCAGCGCTGGCTCGGGCGATGGAGCAATGCGTCGAGAGCGCGGACCTGCGAAAGCAATTGGGGAACGCCGCGGCGAGGGCCATCCGCAAGTTCGCCCCCGAGTGGGTGATGCAGCAGTGGGATGCCGTTCTGGCCGAGGCCCTGTCCTCTCGCGCGCCTGCCCCCGAACCGGCCATAACGAAATCCGAGGAGCCTGCGCAATGACACAGCCCATCAAATTGCTGCTGACATCGGCAGGCCGGCGGGCCGGGCTGGTCGAATGCTTCCGTTCGTCCGCTGCCCGCATCGGTGCGCCGATCGAGGTGCACGCCTGCGATCTCCACCCGGACATGAGCGCGGCCTGCACGCTGGCCGACACGCATTTCGCCGCCCCTCGCTGCACCGACGACAACTATATTCCGACCCTGCTAAGCTATGCTCAGCAGAACGACATTTCCCTGATCGTGCCTACGATCGACACCGAACTGCAGCCCCTTGCTGCATCGCGCGAGGAGTTTGCCGCGCTGGGCACCTATGTCCATGTATCGTCCGAACAGACCATCGACATCGTGCGCGACAAGAAGCGCACGATGGATGTGCTCGCCACGGCGGGCGTTCCCGTGCCGCGCACGGCGACGCTCGAACAGTTCCGGCTGAGCCGGGACAAGTGGGACTGGCCGCTGTTCGTCAAACCCGTGGCGGGCAGTGCCAGCCGCGGGATCGCAATGATCAACGGCATGGACGAATTACAGGATCGATACCCCGAACGCATGCTGGTGCAGGAAGCGCTCAGCGGCGAGGAATATACGGTGAACCTGTTCATCGGCGATAACGGCATCATGCACGGCGCCATCCCACATCTCAGGATGTCCGTGCGCGCGGGCGAAGTGGAAAAGGGCCGCACCGTGCGCCGCCCGGAATTCGAGATCATCGCGCGCCGTCTGGCCGAAGCGCTGCCGGGCGCGCGCGGCGTATTGTGCTTCCAGCTGTTCGACGATCCGCGGCTCGGCCCCCGCGTGATCGAGATCAACGCCCGCTTCGGCGGCGGCTACCCGCTGGCCGATCAGGCAGGCGCGCATTTCGCCGAGAATGTCCTGCGCACCGCCATGGGCCTGCCGGTGGTCCGGTGCGACATGTGGCACGACGGGGTGACCATGCTGCGGTATGACAATGCCGTCTTCGTCTAGCACTCCTGCGCCAGACATTCTCGTCTTCGATCTCGACGATACGCTCTATCTGGAACGGGATTTCGCCTTCAGCGGTTTCGCTGCGGTCGAGGCGCATCTGCGCGGCCTGCATGGCGATGCTGTCATTCCCGGCACGTGCCGCGAGCTGTTCCTGTCCGGCATCCGGCAGGATATTTTCGACCGCGCGCTGGACCGCTTCGGCATCGCCTGCAGCCCGGCGATGATTGCCGATCTGGTCACGCTCTATCGCCAGCACAGCCCCTATATCGCCGCCTGTCCTGACACCTTCCGCTTTCTGGCCGCTGACCGCAGGCCCCGCGCCATCATCACCGACGGACCGGCGAAAATGCAGCGAAGCAAGATCGCGGCGCTGCGCATTGCCGACCAGTTCGGGCTGATCATTCCCACCGGTGAACTGCCTACCGGCATGGGCAAGCCCCATCCGCGCGCGTTCGAGCAGGTCATGCAATGGTCGGGCAAGGACGGCCCGGCGCATGTCTATATCGCGGACAACCCGGCCAAGGACTTCATCGCCCCGCGCCAACTGGGCTGGCACACGGTCCAGATCGACCGGCCGGGCAGAGTGCATTCGCCCTACGCGCCATCGCCCGATCATGCCGCAAAGGCGACGATCGCCTCCCTCGACGAGCTGGCCGCCACCCTGCAGATGGTCGATTAGCTTCCGGTTTCGGGCAGCACCGAAACGGTGCGCCGTTCGCCGCCGGCCATCACCAGCAGCGTGCGCAGGATGATCCGGCAATCGAGCCAGGCGCTGCGATTGGCGATATACCACAGATCGAGCGCGACCTTCTCGTCGAGCGTGAGCAGCGTATTGCCGCTGACCTGCGCCCAGCCCGTCAGCCCGGGGCGCACCGCCCCGCGCCTGTCTCCCTTTGCACCCATTCCGGAAACCGTTTCGGGCAGCAACGGGCGCGGTCCGATGAAATTCATGTCGCCCAGCACGACATTCGCAAGCGCCGGCAGTTCGTCGAGCCGCGTACGGCGCAGGAAATTGCCCAGCCGCGTGGTCCGTTTCTCATCCGGCAGCAGCCTGCCGCGCGCATCGCGAAGATCCTTCATGCTGCGGAACTTCACCAGCGTGAACCCCGCGCCATTCTTGCCCGCGCGAGTCTGGCGAAAGATCACCGGCGAGCCGAGCGAGAACCACACCAGCACGCCGAGCACCGCGAGCAATGGCAGGGTGAGGATCAGCAGGCACAGGGCAATCAGGCGCGAAACCATCGTCCGCCCCAAACCCTAATAGGCGAATTCATCGGCATCGGCCTGCTTGCGGCGGAAGATGCCCATGATCCGCTGCCTGATCGAACGCGGCGCCTGCGGATTGTCCGAATAATAATCCGACGCCGCGACATAGAACTGGATCGCATCGCCATACTGGCGGCGGGCATGTTCGGCGTAATCGACGTGGTCGAACACTACGCCATCGGCGCGGCCCGAAAGCGTTTCCAGCGTCGCGCTCATCTGTTCGATCGTCGTCCGCCCCCAGCGCGACACCACCAGCGTGTTATCGGTAAAATCGCACATGGCGCGGGCATCGCGCACAGCCAGCGCGGCGGGCGCGTTGATGATCAGCAGATCGAAATGCTGCTTCAGTTCGGCCAGCAGATGCCGCAGCCGCTGGGCCGTCAGGATCGCGGCGGGGTTTTCGACAGGCCGCTTGGCGCTGAGGATCACGATGCGGCCGTTATCCTGCGCAAAGGCGTTTTCGATCTCCTCCGCCCCCAGCCCGTCGGGCGTATCCAGCATCGGCTTGGCGTCGGGATCCTGCAGCAGATCGTCCAGGCTTGCCCGGCCCGAAAGGACATCGACGATATCGGGCGTGTCGAGATTGGCCTGCACATCCTTGAGCAGCCCCTTCATGCGCAGATCCAGATCGACCAGCACCACGCTCTGCCCCATGACCTTGGCCGCGGCGGCCAGCGTCAACGACACGGTCGATTTACCGTCATTGGGCAGCGGGCTGGTGATAAGGACCGATTGCGATCCGCCATGCGTGCGCAGGCCGCGCATTTCGGAATAGATCGACCGGGCGGCCTCCGCGAACAGCGAATGCGGGTCCTGGATCACCGGGCTTTCGCCCAGCTTGTCGGACAATCCGGCTTCGATTCGCGGCAGCATGCCCAGCGTCGGCAGGCCGAAATGCCGCGCCACATGGGCCGAAGTCCGCAGCCGCCCGTCCGCCAGTTCGAGGCCCAGCGCCATCATCACTGCCAGCACTGCAGAACCCAGCATGGCCATGACGGTCATCTTGGCCGGGGCGGGCGAGATGCGATCGTAATTGGCCACGGCGGGCGAAACCACGGTGGTGTTCACCCCTTCCAGCTGCATCTGGGCGCGGATCTGTTCGATCCGTTCGACGATCGAGGAGAAAGCCGCATTGGCCAGCGCATTGTTCCGCTCCAGCTCTGCCAGCCGCACCGAATTGCCATTGTTCTCGAAAGCCTTGGACTGGACCGATGCCAGCGCCCCCTGCAGGCGGCTGGCCCGCGCGGCATCCTGCGCCGCCTGGCTGCGCGCCATTTCACGCATCTGCGCCGCCTCGGCATTGGCCACTGCCTGCGCCGCAGCGCGCGCATCGGCCCGCTGGCTGGCAAGCGCGGCTTCCACCGAAGAAAGCTCGCTGGTCACCCGCGCCATATCGGGATGGCCCGAACCGAAGGTTGCGCCCAGCCGCGCCTTTTCCGCCACCAGGCTTGCCTGCTGCCGCTCCAGTTGCTGGACCGCCGCCGATGTCGCCTGCGCGGTGCTGCGCAAGCCCGCTGCATTGGCGATCACCGCGCTGCGCGAAGAAGACCCGGCGCTGTTGGCGCTGGCAGACGCCGCCTCGGCAGCGATCTGGTTCATGTAGGACAGGTTTTCATTGGTGCCGAGGCCGAAAGGCATGCCCGCATCGCGGCGAAACTCGGCAAGGTCGCTCGACGCGGTGCGGGCCGCCTCTTCGCGTTCATCGCGTTCGGCCAGCAGCGATTGCAGTAATTCCTCGCGCTGTTCGGTGCCCCGGCGCGTGCGCACCTTGCTGACCGAAAGCGGGTATTGGTTGGCAATGCGCGCAGACAGTTCGGGCGATTTGGTGGTGATGGTGACCTGGATCAGATCGGACTGCGGCTCGCTGGTGACGGTCAGCCTGCCCAGCAGCGTGTTGATCGCCTGATGCATCGTGACGGTGCCTTCGCCCGCGTCGCCCATCTCCCGGCGGAATTCGGGATCGTCGAGCAAATCGAGATCGTTCACCACCGCTTCGGCCGATGAGCGCGAACGATGCAGGCGCACGGCATTGGCCACGCGCACTTCGTTGCGGTTGCTGACGTCGGCCTGGTTGGTGCCCACCTCGTCGATCAGCTGGACCTGAACCTGCGAGGTCGAACTGTAGAGATTGGGCGAGAGCAACTGATAGGCCAGAACCGGCACGGTGATCAGTGCGATCACCAGCAGGATCATCCGCTTGTGGCGTTCCAGCAGCCGCACGAAATCGCGCATCGACAGGGTATGATGCGCCACGGCTTCGGGACGGTATGTCCACTGGAGCCGCCGCTCCTCTGCGGGCAGGTTGCTGCCGAATTCGTTGACTTCCACCAGGTTTGACATGCGATTATGAGCCCAATTGCGCTTCATGCGAAGCCAGCGCGCTGTGATCTATCGTAGGGCCGATTATGCGCGGATCGGGGCCGCTTTTCGCCTTATCATCGGTATCGGCGGCGGCTTTTACTGGTTAGCCATTTTGATATGTCGGCTGGTGATTCCTTGCCGCAGCCGCCGCTCAGAACCGCATTCTCACCCCAACGCCGCCGCGGAAGCGATCGTATTCGTCCAGCGGATCGTCGCTGCTGCGCGAACCATAGGCCACCTCGCCGAACAGGGAGAACCGGCGGTTGGCGAGATATTCCACCTCGGCGGCGGTCTGCCAGCGCTGCTGGACGGGCGATGTGCTGCCCTCGAACTCCACCCGTTCCCAGCGCACCCGCGCCGAGCCGAGCAGATTGTGGCGGATCTCCTGATCCACGCCGAGGCCGATACTGGTCTCGGTCCGGGTGGATGCCCCGGTGCGGAACGAAGTGACATCGCCATTGAACAGGTCGAGGATGATCGCGGTGCGCTGGCGCGGGCGATAGGTCAGCCGTCCCTGCAGCGAAAAGCCGGTGCGGGAATCGCGCGTCGGATCGTCGGCCTCCACCCTGAAGACACCGGCCCCCACCCGGCCTTCGATCAGCCCGCCATCGGCAAAGCGCACGCCCAGCAATGCGCCCAGGGTGGAGACATCGCGATCGGCATTGGTCACCGGCTCGCGCAGCTTGAAATCGCGCCGGGTGTAATAGCCGGTGCCGGTGAAATAGAACGGGCCGCCGGGCCGCACGCCCAGGGTCACCCGGCCCGAATAGAGATCGTAGTCGCGATCGGCATCGCGTGCGGCCAGGGCATTCACATTCTGCGCCTCGCCCACGGCTTCCAGAAGGAAGCGTGATCCGCTGCGGCTATAACCCGCCGAACCGCCCATGATGCGATAGAGGCGCGGCCCTATTCCCTGGATGCGGCGCGATTCCGGATCGCCGCGAGTTTCGATCACGCGGTCCACATGGCCGCTGACGAAAAGGGACTCGCCAGCGCGCGGGCTCCAGTCGGATGTCAGCCGGACGCTGGCGGCGTCGGCATCCTCGCTCGTGAAATCGGCATGGCGGCGCAGATCGAACCGCGTGGCAAGAACGGTGGTCAGCGAACCGGACTTGTGGCGGATATTGGCATAGGGCCGGACGACAGCGATCGCATCGCTCGCCGCGTCATCGGGTTCGGCAAAGACGTTGCTGTTGTATTCCAGCTGGGCCTCGCCGCCCACATCGAAGGTGATCGGCCCGATGGCCGCCCGATCAAGAGGGTGTTCGGGGCTTTTTCCGGACACGTTTGGCGCGGTCGAACCGATCTCCTGCGCCGATCCGGCGCCGGGCGAAACGGCCAGCGCCCCCACCGCCGCCGTCGCCAGCAAGCAGCGCCGGACGCTCATCAGAACCACCTCTCGTAAACCCTTATACGGTCTCCCGGCAGGATAGGAGTGTCCTCGCTGGCCCGCATCCGGGCCTGTTTGCCATTGATATTACGGACTATTTCGACCTCGCCTTCCTTGGCGCGATAGGTGTAGCCGCCGGCCGCGGAAATGGCTGAAAGTACGGTCATTCCCTGGCGATAGGTAAACTCGCCCGCGCCCTTTACCTCGCCGATTACGTAGAAGGGTCGCAAGGCCCCGGGCTGCACGGAAATAATGGGTTCTGTCAGCACGTTACGCGACCGATAGCCATCGGCAATCCTCTTCTCGATCGCCCGCAATCCAAGGCCCGCAACCTCGACTTCCTGCAGCAGGGGAAGCGAAATCATCCCGCCGCTATCGATGACATAGGAGCGGTCGTTCTGCTCAACATCCTGAATAGTCACCAAAAGTTCGTCGCCCGGCTGCATCAGATAATCCGCCATCTGCCCGTCCGCCACCGGAGGCAGGCTGGACAGATTGGTCGAGCATGCCGCGAGAAGAGTTATCCCGGCCAGGCAAGCCAGGGCTCGCATCAAATCCTTGATATACTTCGTCATTTCGTGGCCTTTCGCGTTCTTGCTATTTTCCGGTCAGTCCAAAATCGTGTCATCGAGCCAGTTCCCACAAAGCCTCCGCCATCTGCGCCATGTCCCCTTGGTCGAGTGTATGATCGACCAGCAGCATGAGCGTGCGCTCACCCAGCGCCTGCGCGGACGGGAGCGAGCCATCCCGCCGGCAACCGAGGCTTTGCACGGCAGTCTCGAGGCTCATGTCCGGGCAGGACCCGGTGCCACACGGAATGCCTCTCTCGATCAGCTTGGTGATCAGGTCAGCACGCCGCGCATCCGGATCAGGCACATGCGACTGAAAAATCAGGTAGAATTTATACCACGAGTGGGTGATGACGGCAGGTGGCTCGGGCGCCATCAGCACTGGATGGCCTGACAGCGCTTCGGCCAAAAACCGGGCGTTGCTGGCACGCGCATCCAGCCAGCTGGGCAGTTTGCGCAATTGCGCCCGGCCGATCGCCGCCTGCATCTCCGTCATCCGCGCATTGCTGCCCAAACTGTCGTGAATGTAACGGAATTGCCCAGGGACGGACTTGCCGTCCGCAAGCTTGCGCGGGTTCTTTCCGTGATCCTTCAGCGACCACGCCCGCTCGTGAACCGCGTCATCGCGCAGGACCAGCATCCCGCCTTCCCCGCCGGTCGACATGATCTTGTCCGTGCAGAACGAGAAAGAGGCAGCATCGCCGAATGTCCCGACCTTTCTGCCGTTGATCGCCGCTCCATGAGCCTGGGCGCAATCCTCGATCAGAAAGAGATCATGCCGGTCGCATATCGCACCAAGCGTAGCCATGTCGCAGGGCCAGCCTGCCAGATGGACACAGATAACGGCCTTGGTTTGGCGAGTGACCATGCGTTCGACCGAGGCCGGATCGATATTCTGCGTGGGCGATTGCACGTCTGCAAAAACAGGGCGCGCGCCTATCGATGCGACACAACTAGCGGTGGCGAAGAAACTGCGCGCCGGCACGATCACCTCGTCGCCCGGACCTACGCCCAACGCCCGCAGGGCGATCTCCATCGTAACCGTGCCATTGGCCATGCATATCGCCTGTCGGGCGCCGAGAAACTCGCAGAACTCGCGCGCGAAGCTGGTGCATTCGTCGCCATGAACCAAGGCGTTTACCCTGCCGGACGAAAGGACGCTTTCGACAGCCGCGCGCTCGTCGGCTTCGAAACGGGGCCAGGTCGAGCGGACACCAGTCTGGACGGTTGCAATGGGCGCTGCGCTAGCGATCATTGTTCGCCTCCGCCCGATAGGCACCTTCAAACAGCTGCGTGAGATCCGCTGCCGAGGAATAGGACAGGAGGTCTTCTTCCTTACCGCTGGCGGGATAGCGGGCGAGCCCGTGGACCAGTCTCACGATCCCCTCGTCATCTCCCGACTGCGCACGCTCTGCGATGAGGTTGATCGCCATCGTTATGAAGGGAAGCGCGATAGGCCTCGAACGCGCTTCGAAGATGCCTTCGATCCCCGATTCGACCTGATCTTCGCAGATATCGAACAGCTCTTCGTACAGCTTCTCACCCGGCCTAAGCCCGACGAATTCGATCGGCACGTCCTCTTCCGGCTCAAGACCGTATAAGGTGATCATGCGCCTTGCGAGGTCGACGATCCGGACAGGCTTGCCCATATCGAGAACGAAGATCGAGCCTCGCTGAGTCTTCGATTCCAGCGCGCTCGAACTGCTCAGAAGGATCAATTGCACCGCCTCACGAACCGTCATGAAGAACCGTTCGATATCGGGGTGTGTGACGGTGAGGGGCTTGCCTTCGCGCAACTGGCGCTCGAACAGGGGAACGATCGATCCGCTGGATCCCAGGACGTTGCCGAAACGGACGGTCATGAAGCGAGGCGCTTCCTGATCGTCCACCCCGCACATATCCAGCGCTTGGCAATATAACTCGCCTACCCTCTTCGTGGCCCCCATGACCCCGATCGGATTGACCGCCTTGTCGGTCGAAACCTGGATCATGGCCTTCGCACCGTAGAGGCAAACTGCATTTGATATTATTCGCGTGCCGATGATATTCGTCATCGCCCCGGCGGAGGGATTGGCTTCGACTATCGGCACATGTTTCAGCGCTGCGGCGTGGAACACCATCAAGGGCTGATTGGCTTCAAACACCCGATTGACTGTCGCGGCGTCGCAAATGCTTCCGATTTCCGCGATGACCCTGAGATCGGGATGCAATTCCCGCAGGCTCATCTCGATATTGTAAAGATTGTATTCGCTGGAATCGAGCAGCACCAGTTTCGATGGTTTGATCTGCGCGATCTGGCGGCAAAGCTCAGATCCGATCGTACCGCCTGCGCCGGTCACAAGAATGCTGCGGCCGGCGATCTGGCGTACGATGCTTCTGGCGTCGAGCTTATACTCGCTTCGGCCTAGCAATTCCTCGATCGGCAGGCGCGGGCCGGTCGGATCGGATGAATGCTGAAGCAACTGTGCCCAGGGATCGCGTACCCTGCAGACCTCGACCTTTCGCTCCCGGCACGTATGGATGATGCGTGTCACATCGCGATTGCTGAGAAAAGTCCCGTCATCGCAGACGATGACATAGTCGGGCAGATTGTCATCGAATTCGAGCTTCCGGAGGACGGCGCTCAATTCGTATTGGCTGCCTAGGACCGGGATATCGTCGACACGTGCCAGCGAGTCTTCCTGACGCGGAAGCAGCACGCCCTGAATATCGACGGAAGAGCTGTGGTCACTATGGGCAAGGTCGATCGAAATCCGCGCCCACTGCCAAGACCCGACAAGAATTGCCTTCTTACGAACAGCGACCTTTGGCCTTGCGCGATATACCGTCCGGCGCCGCTCGGTATATTGCCGTTCGACCCGCCGCATCATCCGCACGCCCAGCATTCCGAGGGTAGCGAAAGCCCACTGGATCAGGGCCACCGGAACCAGCGCCAGCGCTTCGGTGCGCGTCTCGCTGAAGGAGAAGGCGATCATCCATGTCACGAACAAGCCGCCAAGGATCACCAGGCCGAGAAAGCTCGAATGCGTGAAGTCCATGAACCTCCAGCTGCGCTTGTAGAGGCCGGCCAGCGCGAACGAGACGGTTGCCACCGACGCGAATGCCAAGGAGAAAATGGCGAAGCCGGCCCAAGGCCCGAAAGGCTGAACAGGGAGCAGGTTCAGCGCAGTATAAAGGGTGAGGAAAATGATCGTGAAATCGATCGAGATGACGACAACGTCCCTTGCCCGTCGCCGCAGCTTTCGCCGGCGCCCATATGTCCCGCGGCTGGCCAGTTCCCCGTCCGGATACGCATCCCTGCCTTGAATCCTGTTCTCAGGCTTGTTCATAAGCTTTGGCTCGTTGCTCCGCTGGTCGCACCGTCCTGAGCAGGAGTATGCGGCAGTCCCTCGATGCATTCGAAGCTAGCCCATCCGGCTGGAAGGGCGGCTTGAGCAAGCAGGCAATATCCGGATTAGTCGGGACTGCGACTGAAGCAGTTTGGGAACCTGTCAGGCGATCATTCGGCTAGGCGCCTCTCACCTGTGCGGAGGGGGATGACCCAAATTGTCGCCTGCGACATATCGAAAGGATAGTAGCCGTCTGCCGCTGTTGCCGCGCGTTGGCGCTTCCTCTCATATCTGCCCCATGACATTTACGGTCAATCCTAGTTCGGGGGGCTGTTCGCCCGCACGCAAGGGCTTTGCCTGTGACCCTTTGCGACCGGATAAGGCAGGATCGCGATGAAGATACTCGTCTTATCGAGCCTTGCATTCTCGCTTATCAATTTCCGCGGCGACCTGCTCAAGGCAATGATCGATAACGGTCACGAGGTAATCGCATGCGCGCCCGACGGTGATGCTGCTGCCGAACGGAAACTGGCCGATATGGGCGTCGATTTCCGCCTGACACTCATGCAGCGTACCGGCACGAACCTGTTTTCCGATGTCGCCCTTCTTCTCGCATATGTCCGGACAATACGCCGATTTCGCCCTGACGTCGTGATCGCCTACACGCAAAAACCGATCATTTACGGAGGCCTTGCCGCTAGGCTAGCCGCACTTGGCGGCAGAAAACCCCGTTTCTTCGCGCTGATGTCGGGGCTTGGCCAGGTTTTCAGCGCGGATGCAGACTATCCTGGATGGCTGCGGTCTGCGGTCGTCGCGCTTTATCGAACAGCCCTCGCAAAGGCGAAAACGACCTTCGTCTTCAACAATGACGATCGCAAGGACATGATTGCGCTCGGCATTGTCAACCGCCAGCAAAGAGTAATCAAAGTACCCGGATCCGGCGTTTCGCTTCAGCGATTTTCCGCCAGTCCGCCAGTTACCCAACCAATCCGGTTTCTGATGATCGGCCGGTTGATGCGCAACAAGGGAATTTTAGAATTCCTGGAGGCAGCGCGGGAGGTTCGCAGGCAATATCCCACCTGCCAGTTTCAGATTGTGGGTCGGTGCGAGGATGAAAATCCTTCCGGCATATCGCGCGAAGAAAGCGAAAGGCTGGCCGCGGAATACGATGTGGACTTCGTACCGGGTACCGATGACGTACGGCCTTACCTTGCCGCGTGTTCGGTATTCGTGCTCCCCTCCTATTACCGCGAGGGCCTTCCCCGCACTATTCTGGAAGCGCTAGCCAGCGCGCGCCCGGTAATCACCACGGATCTACCTGGCTGCCGCGACGCCATTGAGGTCGGCACCAACGGTCTGCTGGTCGAGCCTAGGAGTTCGGAGAGCCTGGCACGGGCCATGATGCAATTTGCGGCCCACCCGTCCTCTGTCAAAAGAATGGGCGCAGCTTCTCTCGAAATCGCCCGTGAAACCTACGATGTCAGGAAGGTGAATCACCAGTTGCTTGGCGAGATGGGCCTGCTTCAAACATCGGCCACGCGGCATACGCAGAAGTCTACAATCGCTGGCAGTGCTTCGTTGCACACGAGCGCAGGGAACTGAACGCCCATGCTTAAGGCCGCGCTTGTCGGATGTGTAGGCAGCACCGAACTGGCTGCTCGAATTCTCGCCAATTCGCCGGACTGGTCGCTCGATCTGATCGTCACCCTGGAGCTGGCCGCAGCCAAGCGCCATTCGGATTTCGTGGATTTGTCAGGGCTTGCATCCGAATCCGGCGCGAAATTGTTTCGCACCTTCAATTCCAACAGCCCCGAATGCCTCCGCGCAGTTGCGGAAGCCGGTGTAGACTTCATCTTCGTAATTGGCTGGTCACAGATTTGCCGAGCCGAATTCATGGCCCTGAAGCCCGATAAAATTATCGGCTATCATCCGGCTGCTCTGCCCCGTTTGCGCGGGCGCGCAGCACTGCCGTGGACGATCCTTCTCCAGGAACCGATCACTGCGGGATCGCTGATGTGGCTTGGAAATGACGTGGACAACGGTGACCTCATCGACCAGCAATATTTTCATGTCGCGACAGATGAGACAGCGGAAACGCTTTACGCCAAACATCAGGCGGCCCTTGCGGAAATGCTCGAAAGATCACTCTCAAAAATCGCGAGTGGGCAGTTGCCCCGCCATCCGCAAGACCCGCGTTACGCTACCTATGCTGCCAAACGTACGCGCGAAGACGGATTGATCGACTGGCGCACGGACGCATTCGCGATCGACCGCCTGGTGCGCGCCGTGGGGCGGCCATATCCAGGGGCCTTCACCTTCAATAATGACGATCGCCTGACGATCTGGCGGAGCAGCGTGCTGCCCGACTGCGGGATGCATCATGCGATGACTGGCCAGATAGTAGAGCGAAGCGAAGATCAGTTTACCGTAATGACTGGCAATGGATTGCTGAAGGTGCTCGAATGGGACACGACTTCAGGCAAGGCGCCCAGTCAACATGCCGTTCTCGGAAGAGACCGGGCATGACGCTTGCGCAACAGTTCGGCCGCGTACTCGCGATCGCCCCGCATGCCGATGACGAGATACTTGGCTGTGGCGGCACGCTCGCGAGACTTGTCGACGAAGGGGGAGAGGTGACGATCGCCGTCGCCACCACCGGCAAACAACCAGCCTTTCCACCCGAACAGGTCAAGCAGGTCCAGGATGAAATGCGGCGCGCCCATGCCGTCATCGGCGTCAAGGATACCCGCCTTCTCGACTTGCCAGCTGCCGCGCTCGACACGATACCCGCCAGCGATTGCAACGCCCCCTTCGCCGACTTGGTGGATGCACTCGAGCCAGATACCTTGCTCCTGCCCTTTGTCGGTGACATCCACATGGACCATCAACTGACATTTCTTGCCGCGATGGTGGCTGCGCGCCCGCGCCACGATGCGGCTCCGCGACAGATCATGTGCTATGAAACGGTCAGTGAAACCAATTGGTACGCAGCGCCGACTACGCCCGCCTTCGTGCCCAATGTGTTCGTCGACATCTCGAAGACGATCGACCGGAAGCTTGACGCTTTTGCAGAATTCAGGAGCCAGGTCCGCGCGTTCCCCGACGAACGCAGCCCTGAAACCTTGCGCGCCCTCGCGGCTGTTCGAGGTTCTTGCGTTCACTTGCGAGCAGCCGAAGCATTCATGCATGTGAGGTCGATCTATCGAGTCTAGCTACGCGTACTCACGGATCGGCCTTGTTGTTCAAGCGACGCTGATCTTACCCGGCAACATGATTACGCTATTCACCCCTTTCGCTGCACGTTTCATCAAATTGCCCAATACTTAACTTTCCGGTAGTTTTGCCAAATACGGAAACCACCGTAATCGCCATGCCTACAATAGCTATCTACGGGGATGTTCTTCGTCATGGTTGGACTGAAGCTGTCGCATGCGTGCCGGGGGGCCGGGATCGGGAAAAGCAACATGTGGCATTTTGCTTTCACTGCCCCCGCTCTGTTATTTCTGGCCGCGTGCGGATCGGATGATAGTTCGCCCACAGATCCCGGAACGCCAACACCAACACCCGTACCCACTCCCACGCCAACACCACCGCCGAGCACCGGGGGTGCATCTGCCTTCGCAAATCCTGATGACGGCGCAATCCCTGAAGCCAATCGCCATCCGCTGGCCTTTCCCACTGCAATGGGTTTTGGAGCGCAGGCTAAAGTGCGCAATGCAGATGCCGTAGTCTACCGGATCAACAGCTTGGCGGACACTGCGGCTCCGGGCGATGGCTTGGTCACCTTGCGCGAATGCGCGCTCGCACTTCAGGTAACGTCGCCATACAACATCCCTGCGGGCCGCCCCCGCTATTGCGTCTTCGATGTGAGCGGCCAGATCGTCGTCCAATCGGAAATGCGGATTACGGTGGGCGGTCTCTACATCGCTGGCCAGACATCCCCCCGGGGGATCGAGGTCGTACGCGGCACCGGGCTGGTGGACGCGCCGTTGTTCTATACGCGGCAGCAAAGCGACGCCATCGTGCGCCATATACGGTTTCGCTACGGCAACCACCTCGACGCACCCAGCAGCAATGGGGATTCCGTTCGTATCGGAGATAGCCGCCGGCAGATCATCGATCATGTGACGACCATGTTCGGCACCGACGAAAGCCTCGATGCAGTCTGCACCGACTGCACAATTCAGTTCTCCATGATCGGCCCCAACCTTTGCCGAAATGCAGGGCACGATCCCGGCAGTTATCACTGCAAGACGTTTTTCATGAAACCGGTCAATCGCGTAACGGTGGCTTACAATTTGTCGCAACACGGTGATGAGCGTGGGGCGAATATTGCAGGAGGAGTGCCCAATCCCACGTCCAGCAGTACCGGCCAGATCGATTATATCGGCAACACCGTCTACAACTTCATCAGCGAGCCAGGGCTGATCTCCAACCAGTTCGGGAGCGTATACCTCAATTGGGTAAATAACACCCACATGGAAGGCGTACTTTCGCAAGACCGACCGGAGTCCTTTTTTCCGGCTCTGTTCGACCGCGCCACAAATGCGGCTTTCGGTTTCTCGATCTACCGCGCGGGCAATGTCAGTCGCCGTGGCTTCGGCCCCTACCCCGGTTCGACGATCGGCGCGGGCGTATATCAATCGGATTGGACCTACGCCCCCGGTATAAGCCAGAATTATCTGACGTCGTGGATGCTGGCAGACGCGGCCACGTCACAGCGAACGGTCCTCGAACAGGCTGGGGCGCTTCTCTGCAGAGAGGGCTCTTGTCGCGACAATGTCGATTCTCTCTACATCGAAGATCTGCGCACTTGTGACCGGCCACCCTACCTTTTCCGGGGCGGTTTCACGAGCGGAGATCCCGCCGATTACGGCGGTTTCGCGCGCATTTCTGCTGGGTACGATCCGCTTGCCGACAGCGACAATGATGGAATGCCGGACGCTTGGGAGAACCGCTTCACAAATACCGATGCTGCGCGCTGGGATGCGAACGACGATGCCGATGGTGACGGCTACCCCAACATCGAGGAATATCTGAGTATGCTGGCCGCGGATGACAAACGCTATGGCGCTGCTGGATTCTTCAATACCACCGGGCAACTGCCAGCCCAGAATTGCGGACGGTAAAAGGTAGAGTGCTACGCGCGGCAGCGGCGCGCCTTACCTGCCTTGCGACAATGGCTGCCCCCCATCTTGTCGTCCGATACTATACCAAAGATAGGTTGAGCTTTCCGCTCCTCTGATCGACCTTCACCATCCGAACGACAGCAGTTGGCAAAGCCCCTGTTGGTCAAAACGCAATAACGATAGGCTGACAGCATGAAAGCCGAGCGACGTATCGTACTGTGCTTTGCTTTCGCTGGCGACAGGCTCGGCGGAAGCCATATCTCCCTTAAAGGCTTGCTCGATGAGCTTCCGAAAAACCTATATCGGATCGTCTTGGTCCTGGAGATTCCGGATGGACGTATCGCCGACTACTTCAGCGCATACGAACAGATCCGAGACCCCTGCGCGCTTGAGAAACCTTTCGAGGTAGGGCGCAGCTTCGGCATCGGCAGTGCACTTCGCACCGTTCCCCGGGCAATCGGCCGAGCCAAGTTGTTGAAGGACCTTCAAGTCGACATCGTTCACACCAATGATGGTCGGACCCACGCCAGCTGGGCGCTTGCTGCGAAGCTGAGCGGTGCCCGCATGGTCTGGCATCATCGTGGCGATCCCGGCGCGCGTGGAACCGGCATGGTCGCGCCAATCCTGGCAGACCAGATCCTGTCCGTCTCCGACTATGCCCTGCCGGCCCGCCGCTGGGGCAAGTTGAAGAACGCGAAAGTCATTCACAGCCCCTTCGATGTCGATATAGCGGTGGACCGCGATGAAATGCGCCGGGCTTTGGTGGCCGAACTCGGGTGTCCGGAAAACGCGATCATCTGCAGCTACTTCGGACAATATATCGTTCGAAAACGCCCGCTCGCCTTCATTGATGCTGTCGACGAATTGCGAAAGATTTCCGGACGTCCGGTAGCGGGGGTGATGTTCGGTGAGCCCGAAGATGCGGCGGTATATGCACAGATGAAAGACCGTCTCACCCGAGAGGGAAGGCCGCCGCCGGTTACGCTAATGGGCTATCGCGAGCCCGGCCACAAATGGATCGCAGCGTGCGATGTCTTGCTGGTAACCGCTCTCAACGAACCGCTCGGCCGCACGCTGGTCGAAGCCATGCTGGTCGGAACTCCAGTGATTGCCACGCGATCAGGAGGCAACGCGGAAGCACTTGCGCCGGATTGCGGAATCCTCGTCGAGCCCGACGACCCGATCGCGATGGCCGAGGCCGCACACAAATTGGTCGAAAAGCCGGCGCGTGTCCAGGCACTGACTTGCCGGGCACGACAGATGGCCGAAAGGCGGTTTACCAAGGACCGCCACGTGGAGCAGGTTAAAGGGGTGTATTCGAACCTCATTCGAAAGCAGCGGAGGGTAGCCGATCGTCTACACTTCGAGCCGGGGCCACGCGGTTCCCGACCTCCTCGGCAAAGCGGCCCCACCGAAATTTCGGGAAAACATTGATGCTTGGCGATATCGAGTCACTGGACGGCGCGCTACGGTGTCCGAGGACCTACAGACCGATCCGTTTCGAGAAGCAACACCGCAGACTTGCCGTGTCGGAAACCGGGGAGGTCTGCGATTTTCCCATCGCGGATGATGTGCCTGTTCTCATTAATTTCGAAAGATCGGTGGTCGAGCGAAAGAACGTGATCGACACAAGCGCGGCGAGCGTCATCGCGCGTCCCGATCATTCCTTTCTGGCGAAGTTTGTCAAATCGTTGCTATCTCCGGAAAAGAAAGCAACGAAACGCAATATCACGTCGTTCGTCCAGAAGCTCAAGGATGTATCCATCAAGCCGCGCGTCCTGGTCATCGGGGGCGGAAGCGTCGGACAAGGTATGGACGCGCTATACGACGATCCCGATGTCACGGTGAGCGCATTCGATATTTACGCGACGCCTAGGATACAGTTCGTCGCGGATGCTCACGACATCCCGATCATCGATGGCTATTTCGATGGAGTAGTCATTCAGGCAGTGCTCGAACACGTTCTCGCCCCCCAGCGCGTCGCCGATGAAATCTGGCGCGTCCTGAGACCGAACGGACTGGTGTATGCAGAAACTCCTTTCATGCAGCAGGTTCACGAAGCGGCTTACGACTTCACGCGGTTCAGCGAACGCGGGCATCGTTACCTGTTTCGCCGCTTCGACCTGGTCGATTCCGGCGCGTCCGCCGGTCCGGGAAGAACATTGATGTGGGCGGTGGATTACTTTGCCCGCAGCCTCTTCCGCTCTCGTGCGGCTGGCAAGATAGCCAAACTGGCTTTCTTCTGGGCACAGTATTTAGACCGCTTCATCCCCGAAAGCTACGCCATAGACGGCGCGAGCGGCGTCTATTTTCTCGGTACAAAATCGGATGCAATCCTTAGTCCGGAAACACTGATCGCAAATTATTCCGGCGCCCAGTAGCAGTGCCTAACGTTCTCTGGCGCCAGTTCGATAGGCTGCCCGAGTGTAATGCCTCGTACCGGGCAGCGATTTTATCGAGCGCGTAATCGGAAACGATGCGCCGGCGTCCGGCTTTACCCATAGCGGCCCGTTCGGATGCCGGTAGCCTTGCCATGGTCAGAAGTGCCTCTGAAAGAGCGCCGGTATCCTTCGGGGGTATTATGATCCCGTTCTCACTCACGATCCGGGCACTGTCACCCACATCAGTTGCCACAACCGGTACTCCGCAGGACAGTGCCTCACCAATGACGTTGGGGAAGCCTTCCCCCCAGGCAGAAGGAACCACGAGCACGTCGATACCCGGCAACCATTCCGCGACATCCGATCTTGCGCCACAGGTCAAAACAACGCCGGCCGGCTCACTCTCGATCAGCGTTTGGATTTCGACGGGCGGTGCTTCGAAGCCATGGCCTACCAGCAGCAACTCAATATCGCAGTCCCTGCTTCGAATTTCAGAAACCGCGGCAATAAGGCGCGCCTGATCCTTCATGGGATGATATCGCGCTACACAAGCCACGCGAAACGAGTTGTCCGAAAATCCGATAGCGCATCGTGCCGCATGGCGGGCATCCGGATTTGGGGCGAACCGCTGGATATCGAAGCCGTTGGGTAGGACCGATGCTCGTTCGGCAGAATAGCCGATTGCTTCGTGCTGCTCCCGCGATACGTGCGCATTGTAGATAATGGCTTCGGGTCCGCGTGAAATTCGGGCACTCACTTTCAGCAACTGCCGCGTCTGCCAGCTTTCCATGGCAAGATCGGGAATGGAATGGCGTATGTTCCAGACCAGAGGCAACGATCGCCCCGATAGCTTGCGTGCTAGGCTGGCTGCGAGATTGCCGTGATACATCCAGCCGTGAATCAAATCCGGCGCTATCGCTTTAATTATGCGTCGCAATCGAATGACGGCCATAGGCCCAGCCAGACCGCGCTGCATGCCGAGCGTATGAACATTCACACCGCATGCGGTGATCCGTGCGGCGGCGGGTCCGGGGGGCAGGAGTGAGAGAACTTCATGATCGTCCGCACCGCCCTGCTCGATCAGCTTGGCGAGCATGTTTTCGGCCCCCCCGAAGTTCAGCGCAGTTATGACATGCAGAACTTTCATTGCTGGCATGCTTTGTCGCAAAGCATGATCAGGCGCCCGCCGGCGATTTCGCTGAACCGATCAATTGAAGGTGCCGTTCCTCGAGCCAGGCATCGAGATTGGCGACCCCGTCCCCATCGGCGTCTTCCCAGGCATCGGGGAAGTCGACATTCGATCCGTTGGCTCTCTCCCAATTGTCCGGCATCCCGTCCCGATCGCTATCTGCTGCCGCTCGCTGGGACGGAATGGTCGGGATATTGCCCGGTCTCCGTATGATCCGCCCCGTCCGACTGCGCACGTCGTTGACAACCTGGAGGTCGAGAGCGTCGCGAGGAAATGCCCCAGCGCTTCTAAGAACCTTTGTATAGGCCCGTGTTGGCGAACTCGGCGATATCGTCAGGCTGCAGTCGGGCTGTGTCAGCGTAATTTCCTGCAGGGCAGGATCGCGCTGCAGAAAATCGCCGATGAACTGATTGTCGGCAAGATAAACCCGCGCAGGTCCCTTACTCGCTATGCGTTGGCGGATGATCCCCACCGCATCGTCCTGCGTGTCCGGCCCTGAGATGAAACTGTTACCGATGATTGCTACCGGGGTTCCGCCATATGTTTCCCAAACCTCTGCGAATTCGGACTGCGCGTTATAAAACACATTGTTCAGCACTTCTACGCAGGAACCGGGAGGGAAATTGATGTCGGGATTGCGATCGCCACTATGGGCACACAGGTTCCCCATAAAGCTGAAATGCTGAGCCCGGCCGGGGTTCGAGGCGAGCAAGGCGCATTTATCGTGTTTGGGAATTCCCCACGAGAAAATGGAATTGCTGACAGTTATGAAGTTGTTGGTGTCGTAACCATTCACAAGCTCGTCACGCGCCCAGCTGGCGCTGACATGGTCGATGATCACGTGAGAGCTTTTCTCGATCGTAATCGAGTCCTCGCTGCCTCGTCTGTCTCCGATGCGGTCGTTACGGACGCGGATGTGGCGGACGATGACATCGTTCGTATCCTTAATCACCAACGGCGTGCGCCCGACCTCCCCGCCGCCATGTGCCAGCGTGATCCCTGCGCCCGGAGCGGACTGGCCGGCAATCGTGATGAAGGGATGCCGGATCCGCGGCGGCAGCCCGGTAAAGCGGATCAGCCCGGACACGCGAAAGATGCAGACCCGTGGCCCCATTGCCTCGATGCACTCGCGCAAGGTTCCTGGGCCTGAATCGGCGAGCGAGACGACCTGCATGATCCTTCCCCCTCGCCCTCCCTTGCTGCGCGATCCATAGCCCTCGGCGCCGGGGAAAGCTGGAGTATGCGGTGCTCGCCAGGTTTCACCGGACTCTGCGCCTTGGGTTCCGCTTTCCGCAGGGGCGGAACAGGCAGCCACCGCTGACGCCAAGGTTAACCAAAGGACTCGCAAGAGGGGGATACGTTCACATCGCATGAGCGCCTCAATTTTTGCATGATCTGCGCTTGGAAGATTGGCGAATTTCATCCGAAAAACTGCATCGTGGGATACACGGTGTCCACGGCGCACCGGTATAATCGCCATGACAAAGTTTCTCGGCAATTCGATCTCACCCCCTCGAAAGGCTAAGTCCCGATCTCATAATCGTCACTCATGCCTCGCCATCCGGGCAGGAAATAGCCGAACCCGCCTTTGGTCAGGCTCAGCAAATACTCTAAAAATCCGGACCGATGGGCATCGTCGAAAAGCAATTTGGCTCGATTCCGCGCGCACCGAGAGGCGAGGCATGGAACGACACACGCTCCTCCGGGACGACGTTTTCGCTCGACAAGGTGCTTACCCTGTTTCTGTTGATCGGCGTATTCTCGGTTTCCTGGCACATTGCCCGACCCGGCAACATCAACTTCACCATTTCCGACGCGGCATTCGTCGTCGTGCTTCTCGGGCTGATCGGCACTTCGAGACTAAACCTCGCGCCGTTCGCCGGACTGTCGGCGGCTTGGCTTTTTTCGCTCATCCTCATGCTGGGAGCATTGTTTGTAAGCACATTGGTCAACGGCGAGATCACGCGGTGGCTGATAGTCGCCCTGCAATACAGCTTCGCCTATTTGCTGCTGCCGATGATGCTCGCCAGTTTCGGACACAAGACGCTGCAGCGCTGTGTCGTGCTCTATGTTCTCGGCGTGACCTTCTCGCAAGCTGTCGGGAATATTGCGAACATCTTCTTCGATTACACCGATACCGCACCGTACCTCGGCAACAATTTCATAACCGGCATGGGTCGGCTTGGTGCGTTTTCGGGCAACGCCAACAACAACAGCGCGATGTCTGGCTTCGCCCTGGTGCTTCTTTTCTACGTTGTCGACCGCAGGCTCATGAACCCATTGCTCAGCCTCGTCTGCGCATTGTTTCTTCTATGGGGTCTCCTTTCCTCCGCGAGCTTTGGTGGCTTCGTCATTTGCCTTTCGGCCAGTGCTCTCGTCATGCTGGTCCGCTGGCCGCAGCGGGCGATCTTCGCCTTCCTGATAATCTTCGCGATCGGCAGTGCGTATATTTCGAGCGGCCTCCCCCTTCCTGCACCGTTTGAACAGCGGGTGTTGGGGGCCCTGTCGGGTGGGGGCCTTGAAGAGGCGGGGACATTCACAGGCCGTATGGAATTGGCCGAAGAGGCATGGCGCATAGCCGAAGATACTCTCTTGATCGGACTAGGCGCGGATAGCTTTCGTGTCATCAGCATGCATCAGGCGCCAGTTCACGTCTTCCCGCTACTCCTTCTAACCGAAGCCGGCCTGCTTGGCCTCATCGGATTCGTCGCGCTGCTGGGTCTCATGTGGTTCCGCGGCCTGTCCGGAATTTCCGACGATCCTCAAAAAGGCATCATCTGTGTTGGCGTGCTACTTATCTTCAGCCTCTTCACGCTGACTGTACCGCATATGTATGCCCGGTTGTGGCTGGCGCCTATTTTTCTGGCTCTTCTCACCTGTTTGAAGAAGGAGCCACGTCAATCCGGCTCCCCTCCAACCCGAAGGCATGAGAAGCAGGGCCCGGAGGGCTTTCCGCATCGGGCTCGACCGGGCGTTTTCCGATGACTGGAAGCGCCGGGGGGCCGGAACCACGCGAAAAGAGCTTGCTGCAATCACGTATCGAAAGCGTGCTGCACCTGATGACCGGCAGTATCGGCAATGCGGTGGTCATGATCGGCAGCCTCGCGCTCGCCACAAGAGCGCTGGGTCCCGAGGCATTCGGGGTCATGGCTATGACGCTGGCAGTGGGCCGCGTCTGCGAGCGGATCGTCCGCTTCGAGTCCTGGCAGCCGCTGGTGCGATATGCTGCGAGCGAAGAGGCGGCGGCAGACCCCCAGCGCATGGCCAGGCTCTATCTTTTCGGTCTCATCCTCGACATCGTGGGGGCCACCGTGGCCGCCTTCCTTTCGATAATCGCTGGCTTCGTTCTGACCCGCTTTTTCGATTTCCCGCCGGAAATGTTCTCGCTGGTCGCCATCTATGCCATTGCGATCGCGCTCAACTTACGCGGCATGTCATCTGCCGCCATGCGCATGGCAGGCATGTTCAGGACGATGGCCTATATCGTCTTCCTCGCCGGCTTCTTGCGCCTGGTTCTTGCCGCAATTTTCTATTGGGCAGGAAGCGGCCTCATGACCTTCGTCTGGGTGTGGACAATAAGCCAGGTAGTCGATGCGCTATTCTACAATTTCATCGCTTTCCGCCAGCTTTCACGGCAGGGGACTCCCTCACCTGTCCGTGTACGTGTCGGCAACTTGTTGCAGGACTTCCCGGGCTTTCTCGGGTTCGCCTTCACAACCAACGCTTCTAGCGCACTGCGGACGATCACTCACGAAGCCGACACCCTGATCGTTGGTGCCTTGACAGACAGCGCGGAAGCCGCGGGTTTCTATCATCTAGCCAAGCGAATGGCGAAGGTTGCCATGGCGTGCGGCGAAATGATCCAGATGGTCGTTTATCCAGATTTGGCACGGATCTGGGCAGGCCAGGCAAAGTCGAAATTCCGCAAAATCATCCTGGGGGTTCAGGGGCTGCTCGCGGTAATCATGGGCGGCATTATGGTGGTCGCCATTGCAATCGGAAAACCGCTGGTCTCCTTCGCCTTCGGCTCGGGGTTCGCACCTGCCTACCCGATCCTGATGGCCCAGCTGGTCGCGGTTTTCCTGATCATGCATTCCGCTCCATCCCGCTCGGCTCTTCTTGCGATGAACCGCCCCTTATACGTACTTGCAACGGCGACGGTTTCGACTGCCATATTCCTGGCCATCGTCCTGCATGCCATTCCGATTTACGGAGCGATCGGGGCAAGCTACGCGCACATTGGTTTCGGCCTTGCTACGGCCGTGCTGCTGGATGTCTGGATGTGGAGGATGTTCCACCGACAGGCGACGGCTCCAGACACGGTAAAGTCGACCTAACGGCTAAGCTGCTCTCACTTCCTCAGCTGCCTTATCGGTCATCCAATGGCGGTGCCACATGCTGAAAGAAATACAGCTCCACAAATGGAAGCCCCAATTTCGGCGGCCCGACAAATGCTCGTTCCAGCGCCGGCTAACGCTTTGGCTGTCGAAATAGCCAAGTTCCTGCACTCGGCGAGTATCAAGATGCTCTTCCGCCAGTTCGCGTAGCGGTCCGCGCAGCCAGTCATTCAACGGGACGCCAAACCCACGCTTGGGCCGGTCAATCATGTGCTCCGGCACGCGCCGCGCCAACAATTTGCGGAGAGCAACCTTGCCTGTCTTGGGATTCGCCATCCGCAAGCTGTCCGGCATTCGCCACGCTGTCTCGATCACTTTATAATCGAGCAGCGGCGAGCGAACTTCGAGACTTGCTGCCATCGATGTCCGATCAACCTTCACGAGCACATCGTCAGGCAGATAGCTGACGGCATCCAGATACATCATCTGTTCCAGCTGGCCGAGCCCGCTGGGCAGATCTGCCGAAACGATGGGAGTTGGCAAGCCCCCGGTGGGCTTGACCCATTGTGAGAGGAAATGCTCGTACCGATGGCGAAAATCGGGCTCGGCGATAATGCCGAGTATCTTCTCCGCCCGGTCCGCCCCTATCGCTCCACTCTCGCTCCCCGGTCTCAGCAGCGCGTTCGCCCGAGTGGCAGCATCCAGCAACCAGACGGGCGTACCCGAAGCTAGCCGTCGCAACCCGGCAGGCATTTGCTGAGCAAGGCGTTCCATCGCCATCATGCGCGGGTATCGCATATAGCCGCCGAAGAACTCGTCCCCTCCATCGCCGGAAATGGCAACAGTCACTTCCGACCGGATCAATCTGGAAATCAGCAGCGATGGAATCTGGGACGGGTCGGCGAAAGGCTCGTCGAAAATCCGATGCATCTCGTCCACCGCAGCCAGTGCCGCGTGCGGATCGAGAGCGAGCTCGGTATGGTCCGATCCGATATGTGCGGCAAGTTCGGCGGCGTCAGCCGTCTCGTCGAACTCACTTTCCGCAAACCCCACTGTGTAGGTCTTGGCAGTGCCGCTCAACCGCTCTTGCATCAGTGCGCAGATCAGGCTCGAATCCACACCACCGGAGAGAAACGCCCCCACCGGCACATCGGAGATCAATCGCTGTTCGACTGCCAGTCCAAGGTTATCTTCGAGCGCATCGAGCGCTTCGCTTTCGTCTTCATAGCGCGTGTCGCGACCATTCTGCGCCGCCGAATACATGCTCCAATAGCGGCGGGCCTGGCCAAGCAGAGCTTCAAGGTCACGCGGTTTGTTGTCGAGCGAAATGCTGAGGTAGCTTGCCGGCGGCAGCTTGCGCACGTTGCGATAGATCGAAAAGGGCGCGGGGATGTAGCCCAACCGAGCGAAATGCGCCGCTGCCTCTGCATCGATCTCGGGATGGGCGAAATCAGGATGCGTTCGGATTGCTTTCAGTTCCGATCCGAAAGCAAGGGCATCTTCTACCATACCGATGTACAAGGGTTTCTTTCCCAGCCTGTCGCGCGCAAAAGACAATTGCTTACTCTTGCGGTCGAACAAGGCGAGTGCGAACATCCCATTTGCTCGTTCGAGCGCGGCGGAAATCCCGAAGCGCTCGATTGCCTCAAGCAGGACCTCGGTATCCGATGTCCCGCGGAATTGCGCGCCAACACCGGTGAGTTCGGAGCGCATCGTCTGGAAGTTGTAGATCTCGCCATTGAACACAGTGACATAGCGTCCGGAGGACGATTGCATTGGCTGCGCACCGGTCTCGGACAAGTCGATGATCGCCAGACGGCGATGGCCGAACCCGACGCGCCCATCTGCTTCCAAAACCGATGCCCCCGCGTCTGGCCCCCGGTGCCGGAGTTTATCCCGCATGGAGTCGAGCAGGCGTGCAGGATCGGCCTGCAGCTCTCCCGAGAAATCAACGAAGCCCGCTATTCCACACATGCCGCAATTGTAGATGTCACTGCGCGCTATGCGATGGGGAATATGGGTATCGATGCGGAGCTAAAGGCGAACATTCCTTGAGGCTGAACCCAATTAGAAGAAGTCCCCGCCCCTCCAGCCTGCTAGGCTGCGGCCGCTGTAGGACCAATTCTCTCGAGCGCCCCCAGGGCATCCTGAATGACGGATGTCATCTGCATATTCGCCAAACATTCGCTTATTCGCTGAGACTCGATTTCGTTATTGGCGCCCATCTTCTCGACCTGTTTGAGGATCTGGTCGACGCCCGGATCCCTGATGTCGAAGACATAGTCCTGCTGCTGGAAATGGGCGGCCAGGTCGACATATTTGCTTGCCCATCCGAGAATGATCGCGGGCACGCCGGAACGGTAAGCGAACACTACGGAGTGATAGCGCGAGGCCACCACATATTTGAACCGGCCAATGATATCGATGAGTTCAGGACTGGAATATTCGCCGGAAATCACACCCACCCGGTCACGCCGTTTGACCTTGGCGAGAACCTTTTCAACCAAATGGAAATCGGCAGTCGACGTGTTCAGAATATAGACCTTCTCTCCATCGTTCAGCAGTTTGTCGAGCAGCTTCACATAGAGATCCAGAACAGCCTCGGGATTGCCGATCCGAAAAACGTTCTCGTTGATGATGAAGCCGACCGCGCCTGATTCCGGGTAGTTTATCTGGGGCTGCTGGTAACCGGGATGGATGTCGCAGGCCTGCGGGAATGCGTTTTCGCGAATAACCATGTCTGCGGACAGTTCGACATTCTGGAGGCCCAAGGCCTTCAGGCATTCATACCCTTCGATCTCCCGTGCATAGATCTTAGTGCAATAACTCAGTTCATGCTTCACTTCCGCGAGGAATTGCTCATCGTCGTCTTCGCCCCAATCAAAGGGCCCAAAGCTTTGGGGCATGAGAATGATTTTCTTGCCATAGCGTCTCGCAATCCTGATCGTTTGCAGCAGGAGCCGGCCACCCCCTTTGCCCCAGCCGGAACCCAAGGTGTATCCGCTGGCATCGAGAATAGCATCCGCCTCCCGCAATGCCTGCTCCATCTGCCCGACATTGCCATTCCATTTGTCCGTCTTGCGCCAGAAACCGGCGAAGGAGGTAATGAGGGGCGTCAGCACCGGGACACTGCTCAACCGGTAACGGTAAAGGAGGCGGGTGAAATAATCGTAGGGTAGGAGCTGGAAGTCGTACTGCTCCGGCTCGTCATACTTGTTGGCGAAACCAATCACTTCGCAATCGGGATATCTCGCCTTGAGGCCCGAATAGAGGGAGAGAAACATCGCCTGAGAGCCTTTGTTTCTCATCTGGATGCCGGTGATGATGAACTTTTTCATGATGTCTCAGGCTCTCTTGCTGATCGAAGGTTTGACCGCCCTTTGCCCTTAGCGAAGCGAGATCGAACGAACGGGATTCGGGTGGTACGAGCCGAGGATTACCAGCCGCGAGGGGTATACGCAGGTGAGCAAAGCGATTAGCCCTTTTGACCTGCCATCGCCCAATTGGGGCTCCTCCCCTGACCGCGAAGGGATCAAACGTCTCACGCCGAAGCCGAGTTCAACGCCTGTTCCGCTCCCTTCGCATACCAATGGTGAAGGGACTGACCACTCATCTGCTCCAGAGCTTCTATCGAAGGCTGGTAATATTCGCCAAGACGCTCGCGCAGATCTTTGGTCAGCGGAGGGTATTCGGTTTTGCGGGCGACAAGCCCGCGAGCCGCTTCGAATGGCACCGATCCACGGAAAGGGCGAACAATCGGCTTCATCCAACCGAGCTTTTTCCGCATCGCCGGTGGCACCAGCGGCGCGGTCTTGTCCTTGACCTTCTGATGCCCTTGCATGGCGATCGCGCGCGGAGGCAGGCCGAGATGGGTTCGAACGCGCAGCATCTGCGCTTCAGGGTCTTCGGTCACACCTTCGAAGAACAGGATTAAAAGCTTCTCGCGGCCATAGAGATTGATGAACGGCTGCAAATGGGAATAGAAATTACCCGAGCCCAGTATCTGCATGTTTTCGCCGCTGGATGGATCGAGGTAGGATCCTATATTCGGCCCCACCTCGCCCCGACGGAATAGCATGCAGTAACTGGAATAGGCGCGTTCAACAGGGTTACGAAGCTGCGCAATCAGTTTGACCTGCGGAATGTCGCGATGGAGACGGGCGGCAGCTTCAGCCGAATAAAGATATGAATTCGACTTTTCGCCAATGAGCCTGCCTTCTGGTTTTTCCGCGAAATGGGAAAGGTACCAGCTCTCTCCACGCGCATATTCCCGCGAAAAGTAATGCAGCTCCGGGTCCGGCATATGGATCGCGGGGTCGGCCTGAAGTTGGGTCTGAAGCCAGGTTGTCGCCGACTTCGCAGCACCAATGATCACGAAATCGATGTCACTCAGTTGCATTGGCTATCGGATCCCTGATTGATAGGCAGAAGATGCAGGCCGGTCGCTTCATCGAAGGGCGATGAGGTCGGCTAGGCTTGCGGTCGGAAAGTCACCAGCATCGGGTCGACCTTGGCCTGGCGAATTTCCCGCGAGAACACCGCCGCGTCAATTATCCTTATGGGCAGGGCCTGCCTCGCCCCAGCACTACCCCCCATTGATATCGCCGCTCTCATTGAGAGTGTGGCCTTATACCGATGCCCAATTTTTCGGCTGGACGAAATTTGGCACTTCCTCGGTCCACGCGCCGGTAGGCGGAACGGGTTTTGAGCTCGCCGAACCATGGCGAGCGCTGGCAGCGATCAAAATCGAGGGGGTAAGAATTTGATATTTACGGACCCTCTTTTTCTGTTCGTGTTCCTCCCTGTCGCATTGGTCGCATTCTATACGATCGCACATTTCCTGGGCCGGAATGCCGGACTCGCCGTCCTGTTTGCGGCCTCGCTCGCGTTTTATGTGCCTTATGGCCTGTTCTCAGCGATACTGCTGGTTGCCGCACTCGTGGTGAATTTCGCCGTCGCGCTCGCAGTCACATTTCTCGACGAAAGCAAGAAGAGCCGGAAGCGCATCTACCTCACCGGGCAGGCCTACAACATCGTCACCCTGTGCTATTTCAAATACAAGATCGCCAGCCTGCTGTTCGGTCCGAGCGCCGGGATCATGGTGGATATTGCCGGGATCGCCATTCCCGCCGGGATTTCCTTCTACACATTCCAGGGCGCCGCCTTCCTTGCTGATGCCTATTCGCGCGAAAAGAACGTCACCCAATTCCTCGGCCAATTGGCATCAGTGAAATCGGTCAGTGCGGCTTTTTGCCGTTATGGCGCCTTCGTCAGCTTTTTCCCGCAGCTCATCATCGGTCCCATCACCTATCTTAGCGAATTCAATCCGCAGATCGAGTCGAAGCGGTTTCTCCGCTTGAACCCGATCGACCTTGCGGTTGGCCTGACCTTCATCTCGATCGGCATGTTCAAGAAGGTGGTCATTGCCGACAATCTAGCCCCCACCGTCGATATCATTTTCGGCGCGGCGCATGTCGGTGCTGAAATTCACCCGATGCAGGCGTGGATCGGCGCGCTGGCCTATATGGCGCAGCTCTATTTCGATTTTTCCGGCTATTCGGACATGGCTCTTGGCCTCGCCCGAATGTTCGGCCTTAAATTGCCGATCAATTTCTTCTCGCCGTTCAAGGCCAACGGCATCATCGATTATTACCGCCGCTGGCACATGACGCTGACGCGGGTCATCGCACGCTTTCTTTACACACCACTTTCAGTCGCCGGTACGCGTTACGCCATGTTCAACCGGCTGGCACCGTTACCGGCGCACCTCCTCAGCCTGTGGTTTCCGATGCTGATCAATTTCCAGATCATCGGCCTGTGGCACGGGGCGCTGTGGACCTTTTGCGTTTTCGGTCTGATGCACGGTTTCTGGTACGCGCTGGAAACGGAAGTCCGGGCGTCGAAATGGTTCAAATCGGTCAAGGCGACCACTTCACCGCTTATCCTCGGCTTCCTAGAACGGGCGGTGTTCTTCCTGCCATTGCTGCTCAGTCTGGCGATGTTTCGTTCGGAAAGCGTGAGCGGGGGTTTCCACCTCTTCTCGCAGATGTTCGGTACGGCCACCGAAGCACGCTCACTCTTCAACATGCGGGAACCGGTCATGATGCTGATGATCGCGTTTTCCATCATCTATCTCTGCCCGAACAGCGTGGAACTCTTGCGGCGCTATCGTCCGGCCATCATGACTTACGAAAACAAGAGCTATGGTCTCGCGGTTCTGCGCGGCCTGTGGCGGCCGGGTTGGGCACAGGCGAGCTACCTTTCGATACTGGTCATCGCCTCGCTCTATTACGTCTCGCGGCAACCGCCCTTCCTCTATCAGGGTTTCTGACGGCATGACGAAACCGATCCAATCAGCGCATTTCGTCACCCCGCAGGCTCAGGTTAGCCGCCGGAGGTCGCTTTCTGCCACACGCTGGCGGGCGGCCCGGCCCATGGTGCTGGCTGCATCGCTTATTACCGGCATCTATCTCTCGCTCGCGGCGCTCGTCATCGCAGTCGATCCGCACAACATTTACGCCTGGGGCGCCGAGCCACGGATCGAAGCCAGCGATACGCCGAGAGACCTCGTCATCGACTGGATCGACGTGGCCGCCAAGGATCCAACCTACAATACCTTCCTCGTCGGGAGTTCTGTTACCGCGATGTATACTCCCGAATACATGCGCGGTCTGTTGGGGAAGGATTCCCGGGTCATGAACTTGAGCTATGGCGGCCCCCGGCCCCGCGACCGGGATCTGGTACTAGGCCGCCTGGCCGAAAATCCGGGGCTTCGGCACCTCATCCTGACCTTCGACTGGACCTATACCCAGGACCCGGAAGTTACCAATCGCAGCTTCCCCGCCTTCCTTTACGACGACGAACTGGCGAACGACCTGCGGATGGTCAATTTCCCGACCATCCGGAAAACGTTCGATATCCTCTCTGGAAAGCTGACCTACAGCAATCCTGACGATGAGAACTACAAGACCTACGTCAACACGATGTATCAGCGTTTCCAGACCCCTCTGGAAATGGCGGGTATAGCCCGCGTTGTAGAGCGAAATCGCGCCAGCGTCGGAGCCTCCAGTGGGAGGGATTGCGACAGCTTCCCTGCTATCAATGGTCAACTCCTTCCCCGCGTGCAGGCCCTGTCCGACCGGGGCGTTCAAATCGATATACTGATCCCCATCGCATCCTACGCATTCTATTACGTACGACGGAACGACATCAGCCCTACCTTGCTCGATGAACAAATGGTTGCGCGTCGCTGTCTGGTCGATGCGGCCGCAGACCTGCCAAATGTACGAATCTTCGCTTTCGACGATGACCCATCGATTGCCGGGGACCTCGCCAATTTCCGCGAGGTCGGCCACGTTTATGATCCCGCTATCCTGCGCCGGTTCGTGGGTGCCATGGCCACGGGCAGCAACCGGCTGACGCGCCAGAATTTGGCGGATCACGAGCGGACAATTCGTTCGGCCGTCGAAAGCTATCGCCCGATCAACAGCCATCTAAATCGGACATCGGAACAATCCGCTTTTCAGACCGCACGCTAGCGGGCGTCATCATTCGCCAGACTTCAGACCGGAAGGAATAACACAATGTCGGATCAACAAGCCCTTCTCGACCAGGTCACCGCAATCATCAGAGATCTCTTCGACGAGTATGAAGGACCCGTCACTATGGAGACGACCGCCAACGATGTCGCCCAGTGGGACAGCCTTTCGCATGTCCGCCTGATGGTCATGATCGAGATGGAACTGGGGGTTCACTTCAGCACATCGGAAATGCAGAGCTTCAAGAATCTGGGCGATCTCGTCAGGGCGGCGGAGAAGCAGAACGCATGACGGGTGAGCATTTCCCCTGGCGCCCACCTCTAGCCGAAGACTGGGGTGAACGACTGGCCGAAATCGAGGCATTGATCGGTGGAGGGCAGGAGCCAGACTACGCCGCAATCAAGGTACTTGCCAACCAGCAACTAGGTCTGCGCGAGCAAGTGAAGCTCGAGCGGCTTGCCACGAAGCTGCACAAGTCCAGCCTGCTGCCCGCTGCATTCACGCCGGTCAAAGTCGGTCTGCTGGGTAGCCGCACCTTGAGTTATCTTCCCGGACCGCTAGCCGCTGCGGGCCTTGCTCGCGGCCTCGCGATTTCGGCGCCCGAAGCGCCTTACGACAGCGTGGCCAGCTTTGCTTATTCGCCCGTAGACTGCTTCGGCCAACCCCTCGACGCCCTGTTGGTCGTTCTCGACGAAAGCGGGTTTTCAGGAAGGCGGGCGATGCTTGATCGCGCTGCCGAAGATGCGGCACTGGCCGAGGCTGCCGATCTTTTAACTTCACTGGCTGCTGCGGCCAGGGAGAAATCCTCCTGCAGCGCAATCTTCGCGACCCTGCCGGGGTCGGAACAGGTTTCCTCTTCCGACTTGGCGACCCCTGGCAGCAGCGCGCGGTTCAGACAGCGGCTCAATCTTTTATTGGCGGAAGGTGCGAGCGAGGGCAAGTGGCTGTTGTGGGATCAGGCTGTGCTCGCAAATCGCGTCGGCCTCGATAGATGGTTCGATCCGGTGCGCTACCATGCCGCCAAGATACCCTTCAGCATCGACGTCTGCCCGCTGGCGGCGGACAATATCGCGGCCTTGCTGGCGGCGATGAAGGGAAAGGCGGGGCGCGCCCTTGTTCTCGATCTAGACAACACGCTCTGGGGCGGTGTCATCGGAGACGATGGGCTCGCCGGCATAAGGCTCGGCCAGAACTCGCCCGAGGGGGAAGCCTTCGTGGCTTTCCAGAACTTCATCCTCGGCCTTCGCGACCGCGGTATCGTTCTCGCAGTCTGTTCGAAGAACACCGATGCAATCGCGCGCGAACCATTCCGGGATCATTCAGAGATGGTGATCAAGGAAGATCATGTGGCCGTGTTCCAGGCCAACTGGAACGACAAGGCGACGAATATCAAGACCATCGCCGAAACGCTGAGCCTGGGGCTTGAATCCTTGGTATTTGTCGATGACAATGCGGCCGAACGCGAACGCGTGAGGCAGGAACTCCCACTCGTCTCCACAATCGAAGTTGGCGACGATCCCTCCTTCTTCATCCAGCGGATCGCGCAGTCAGGCGTCTTCGATCACTTGCCGCTGAACCAGGAAGATATAGCCCGAGCGGAAAGCTATGGCGGGCGTGCAGCCGCCGCCGAAATCCGCGCCAAGATCGGCAATTACGAAGACTATCTGACTTCGCTAGACATGCGCATGACGATCGCCCCCTTTGACGAGGAAGGACGCAGCCGCATCACCCAACTGATCAACAAGTCCAACCAGTTCAACCTCACCACCCGGCGCTATGGGGAAGAGGAAGTGCGCGAACTGGAGGCCGATGCGGGCGTGCTCGGCTGGCAAGTGCGTCTGGAGGATAAATTCGCAAAGCACGGTATGATCGGCGTGGTAATTGTCCGGACCGACGAAACCAAATGGACGATCGACAGCTGGCTGCAATCCTGCCGCGTGCTCGAACGCGGCGTCGAACAATGCGTGATGAACGCGCTGTTCGAAGCTGCGGCAAAGGCGGGAGTGAAGCAAATCAGATCGACCTACATCCCCACCGACCGCAACGACATGGTCGCCGACTTCTACCCGCGCCTTGGTTTTCCTGATGGGGATGAGAAGCCCGATGGCTCAATCTCCTATGCATGCGCAATAGCAGACTACGCCCCTCACCGGACTTTCATCGAGACAAACCTAGCAGGATAAACAGGGCGCCCGGACTTGGCCGGATATTGCCATTATTGAAAAGGAAGTGGCGGAGCAGGAGGGATTCGAACCCTCGATACGGGGTTACCGTATACACACTTTCCAGGCGTGCGCCTTCGACCACTCGGCCACTGCTCCGCATCCCGGAAGGCGCGCCTCTAGCGGGCAATGGCGGGGCGCGCAACTGCTCGATTGCTTGAATTGCGATCAAGCAAATTGCGATGAACCGTGGGAACCGCATATTGGAGATGCTCGTTTCCCATTTTACCCCCGAGTTGCGGTGCTGCGCGGAATGGCATTCCCTGCGAACACCGCTCCAGAGCCCCTTCCCGCCCACCAAAACGTGCGTGAAGGGGCTTTTCTTTTGCGCAGGCGGTGGCAAGCTGTCGCGCGATGACCAAGCACCTGATTTCGCTCGCTGCAGCGCTCGCCCTCACCGCCCCGGTTTCTGCACAGGAGCAGGCGGCGCCAAGTCCGGGCGAGATCGTAGGCAAGGCACCGGCCGCAGACTGGATCAAGATAGCGGGCGACGATTTGCTGGTGATGACGCTGGCTCCGGATGAGCAGGGAAATGCGCGCGAGGTGGTGATCCAGCTGATGCCCCTTCCCTTCAGCCAGGGCTGGGTCGAGAACATCCGCACCCTTGCTCGTGCGGGCTGGTACGACGACATCACTATCAATCGTGTACAGGACAATTACGTCGTCCAATGGGGCGATCCCAATTACGATAATCCGGAAGGGGATGGCGAGGCGAAACCACTGCCGGATGGGCTGCGCAAGATGGACGAGGAGGATTATACGTCCCCGATCACGAGCATTCGGATACGGGAAATGCCGGCCGAAGGTAATGCTGGGACGAGAGGCGATGCTTATGCCGAATGGACCGATTTCTACAAAGGCTGGCCAATCGCGTCAGACGGGAAAAGGGATTGGCCGGTCCATTGCTACGGCATGGTCGGCGTTGGTCGCGGGATGTCTCCGGACACCGGCACAGGCGCCGAACTCTACACGGTGATCGGCCACGCGCCGCGTCATCTCGACCGCAACATCGCGCTGGTCGGGCGGATCGTGGAGGGGATGGAGCATCTTTCGTCCCTGCCTCGCGGTTCAGGCGCTCTGGGGTTCTATACGGCGGAAGAGAGCGGCAAGCGAACGCCCATCCTTTCTGTTCGCGTGGCAAGCGACCTGCCCGCGAGCGAACAGCCGGCTTTCGAATATCTCTCGACCAAAGGGGAAACTTTCGCCCGCTACGTCGAAGCGCGCGCCAATCGCCGCGATCCGTTCTTCATCGCGCCCGCAGGCGGGGCGGATATCTGCAATATCCCGGTCCCGGCGCGGCGCGCGGCCCAATAAGCCAGTGGGCCAGATGCTTGCCGCCACTGCGCCCTTGCGCCGCTGGCAGGGGGACCGTGGCACTTACCATCTGGTTACACTCACCGGCGAAATTGCCGAGGCGATCTCGATGCACGGACGGCTCCACCGTTTGGAGTTCGGCGCGCGGCGGGGCTTTGGGTCGGTCAAGGTAGTGGCCCGCATCGGCAGGACAGAATGGAAAAGTTCCGTTTTCCCGCAGCGCGGCAAGGCCGAATGGATCCTGCTGGTTTCTAAAAAGGTGACGCGCGCGGAAGACTTGTCGGAAGGCGATAGTGTTGCGATGGGGATCGAGCTGTTATGAGACGGGGACAGCACCACCGTGCACTGGCGTGGCTGATAGCGGGCGGGCTTGGCGTGGCGGCGGTGACCGTTCTTTCCACCCTCTTCCTTCCCGGCGACAGCATGTGGCACGCCGTGGCCGCGCCGGAGGAGGATGGCACATGGCAGTTCACCACGATCGACGGGCGCGATGTGCGGGCCGTTGGTTACAACGTCCACATCCGCTGGGGCAAGGTCGTTGCGGGCCGTGATGGCTGCAACAATTGGGGTGAGGACGGCGCCAACGTGCTCGACAATAGCGACCGGATCATCACCATCGATTTGCAGGAGTGTCCGCCGGGTCCGTTGGACGAGGCCTACTGGCTGCTGACCCAGCCCACCGCCACCATGAGGATGGAAGGCGAACACCTGATCCTGCATGACGAACCTCACTGGGGACAGCTGCGCCGAGCGGCAGGGCGATGACGGGCGGCACTCCTCGTGGTCAGCATAACAAAGGTCTTGGGAGGGTGACACTGGCTGTTCTTGCCGTGGCAACGGTGCTGGCTGTCGGCGGAATAGCGATACATCGGGGCGAGACCGTTTGGCATTTGATCGCGACGCCCGAAGAAGACGGTCTCTGGCAGTTCGTCAGCATCGTCGGAGTCGATGCGCGAGAGGCGAACTATTCCATGGGTCTGCGCTGGGGCCGGATCAGGGGCTGGAACGATGGCTGCAATGCCTGTGGTTGGAGCGATGAGGGTGAGCGCATCTGTACGCTGGCCCTGTGTATCGAACGGCCAACCGATCGGCTGTTCCACCTGTAGCCACGAAGCAGGCCCGCCATCCGGATGTCGGAAGACCCCCTTCCACCCGGACGCGGCAGACATGGCAACGGATAGCTCGCGGGTGCTGGGAAAACTCGCGCAGACCGCGGCAGAGCTCGATTTTCAGGCGAACCGTCCCGCCGCACCGGCCTTCTGCCGCATGAGCTTGAGCTGGATTCAGGTTCGATGTCTCGCATGCTGCGCCTTCGGGCATGGCATGAGAGGGCTGGCGGGGCTGCCGGTCGAACCGCGCCGAAGGAACTATGACAGGTTCCAGTGCGCCCGATGACGGTGCATCAAGAGGAGTTCCCCTTTGCTCGCCGCCCCGTGAAGACCGCCCCGGAAGCTACGCTGCACGCCTCCTTCGGGACGCTTCGGCCCGCGTGATCATCGACTATGCAGGCAATAGGTCCGGGTTCGCCGCCGGATGCAGAGCCGTGTCCGGCTCAGAGCTTTTCCATCAATTCGATGCGATTGCCGAAGGGATCGGCAATATCTCCCCGCCGATAGCCTTCCAGAGGCTTGCCCGGCTTGAATGCCATACCCGCTGCCTGAAGCTTGGCCGCCAACGCGCCGAGGTTTTCGACCAGTAGCGCCGGATGCGCGCGGCGGGCCGGCAGGAAGCCATCCTCTACTCCGCAATGGATCGCCACGCCGTCGCCTTCGAACCAGCATCCGCCATTGAGCGCCAGATGCGCAGGCTTGGGCACTTCAGTAAGTCCCATCACCCCGGTCCAGAACTCGCGCGCATGCCGCTCGCCTCCATGGGGCATGGCGAGTTGGATGTGATCGATGCCGGTGATGAGGCTCAAAGGGTTGGCCTCATGCGCGCTCGGCCTGTGCCACGGAATCGCTGGCACGCAATGCGCTGAGGATGCGGGTGAGATGCGCCAGATCCTGCACTTCCAGATCCACTTCATAGGTGGTGAAAGGATGATCGAGCTGGGTCTGGTCGAGGCTGGTCACATTGACCACGTTTTTGGCGAAGATGCCCGCCATTTCGGCCAGCGTGCCAGGCCGATCGTAAAGCGTCACGCGCAAGCGACCCACGGCCCCGCGCGAACGGCGGCCCCAGCTGAGGTCGAGCCAGTCGTTATCGATGCCGGTGGCAAGCTGGTGGCAGTCGATCGCATGGACTTCCACCGCCTCGCCTTCCTTGCGCAGGCCTACGATCCGGTCACCCGGCACGGGGTGGCAGCACTCGGCCAGCGTATAGCCGACACCCGGCGTCAGGCCGCGAATGGAAAGCGACTTTCCATTACGCAGCCATTCGTCATCCTCTTCGGCCATGCCTTCGGTCGAACCGGGAATCAGCGCTTCCATGACCTCGCGGTCTTTGATCTGGGCGGAACCGATGGCGTAATAGAGGTCTTCCGCCTCCTCCATCTCCAGCCGTTTCAGCGCCTCGCGCAGAGCCTTCTTGCCGACCTTGCCCGGCAGGCGAGTGGTGATCTCGTCGTAAAGCTTCTGGCCGATGTCGGCGACCTCATCGCGTTCCTTCTGGCGCACTGCGCGGCGAATGGCAGCGCGGGCCTTGCCGGTCACCACGAAGCCCAGCCAGCTCATCTGCGGCTCGGCATTCTTGCCTTTCAGGATCTCGACCACATCGCCATTGTTGAGCTGGGTGCGCAGCGGCATGTGCCGTCCGTTGATCTTCGCACCGACCGTCTGCGCGCCGAGATCGGTATGAACGGCAAAGGCGAAATCGACCGCAGTCGATCCCTTGGGCAGCTGGTGCAGCGCGCCCTTGGGCGTGAAGGCGAAGATGCGATCCTGGTAAATCGCCATGCGGGTGTGTTCGAGCAGCTCCTCTGCGTCGTGGCTGTCGTCGATGATCTCGATCAGGTCGCGCAGCCAGCCCACCGCGCCATCGGGCCGGTCGCCCTGCTTGTAGGCCCAATGTGCGGCGAGGCCGAACTCGTTAGTCCGGTGCATTTCGCGCGTGCGGATTTGCACCTCGACCCGCATCGACTTGCCATAGATCAGCGAGGTGTGGAGACTGCGATAGCCATTGGTCTTCGGGGTAGAGATATAGTCCTTGAATTTGCCCGGCAGGAATTGCCACGTCGTGTGCAGGACGCCCAGCGCACGATAGCAATCGGCCACATCGTCGCAAATGACTCGGAAGGCCATGATGTCGGTCACTTGCTCGAAGCTGACGTGGCGCTCGGCCATCTTGCGCCAGATCGAATAGGGGTGCTTTTCGCGCCCGGAAACTTCGACCTGCATGCCGGACTCAGCCAGCGCGTGCTTCATATCCAGCGCGATGGAATCGACCTGCCCGCCATCCTCTTCCCGGATCTGCTGCAGGCGATTGGTGATCGTGGCATAGGCTTCGGGTTCGATCTGCTCGAAGGCGAGCAGCTGCATTTCGCGCATGTACTCGTACATGCCCACCCGCTCTGCCAGCGGGGCATAGATATCCATCGTCTCGCGCGCGATACGGCGGCGCTTTTCCGGCTTCTTGATGAAGTGGAGCGTGCGCATGTTGTGCAGCCTGTCACCCAGCTTCACCAGCAGCACGCGGATATCCTCGCTCATGGCGAGCAGGAACTTGCGCAGGTTTTCCGCCGCCCGCTCGTTCTCGGGCATCTGCTCGATCTTCGAAAGCTTGGTCACCCCGTCGACCAGCCGCGCGACCTCACCCCCGAAATTATTCTCGATATCGTCGATCGTGGCCAGCGTGTCTTCCACCGTATCGTGCAGCAGTGCGGTGACGATGGTTTCCTGATCCAGCTTCAGATCGGTCATCAAGCCGGCGACTTCGACCGGGTGGCTGAAATAGGGATCGCCCGACGCGCGGGTCTGCGTACCGTGCTTCTGCACGGTATAGACATAGGCGCGGTTGAGCATTGCCTCGTCGGCATCGGGGTCGTATTCGAGGACCCGCTCTACGAGTTCGTACTGGCGCAGCATGGTCGAATCACGATGCGGGCAAAACGCCTGACAATGCAACGAAAAAGCGCGTTGCGTTCCGTTCAAATCCGCCTTTGCAGCGCGGCAAGAAAAGGCGCAGGCTCATCGAGCCGGAAAGCAACCCGCTCCACCATGCGCGGCCTGCCGAAAAGCGGGCTGTATTCGAGCGGGCGCGAGAGGCGCAGAACCACGTTCGGATGCGACAGGATCGCCGCGTTGAGAACATCCGCCCGGCGCGTATCCGCATCGCTGATCGAAGGTTCCACGCTGGCAATGGCGCTCAAGGGCAAGGAGAAATCAACAAAGCTGCCGCCACGCACCTGCAGCTCGTCCTCATGCAGCAGCAGCACGGGATAGAGCCCAAATGACTTCATCATCGCGATGAAAAACAGCACGCCCCATATACCCAGCGCCAGCAGGACCAGCGCGGCCGTCTCGCTCCAGTGACTGACAAGCAGATCAACCACCACGATCTCGATCACCTGCAGAACAAGGAAGGTCGCCACCAGCGGATTGATAACCTTGTGATAGGCGAAAGCTTGCGCCCCGTCCGGCACATGCGGCTTCGCGCCCCAGCTGAACAGCGCCAGCCGCATCATCGCACTTTCGTAAGCGGCAAAGCGGACCAGCGCGGCGGGCAGGATAACACCCGCTGCTTCCGTCATCGATCGGGTCTTCCGCAATTCCTGCGCTGCGAGAAATAGGCTCCACCCTAGATAGGCAGCTACAGTCAGACCCATCGCAAGGACAACACCCTCCATGTCGAGCATCGCCGTGCGGACCGGGGCAGCCGCGCCGACCGCGGCAATGACGCAGCCCGCCGCAATCGCGCCCAGCAGCGCCCGCAAACCGGGGCGATGCTTCGGAGCCTTCGCCAGCAGCGAGAGCGCCAGCGCATCGGCGGCGACCCACAGGAATAAAAGCCCCGCCGCGCGCGGATGATCGGCGGCGAGTTGGCTGTGAGTGGCAAACCGCGCGGCGAGGATGGCAAGGAAAGGGGCCAGCCACAGAAGAGCCGATCGTACCGCAGGGGTGATGCGCACAGTCATCGGAAGGCGCCGCCCGTATTCGCGTTCAAGGATAGTATCCGCTCTGACAATGCAAGTCTGCGCAGCATGGTTCGACTTATTGGTACGCAATGGCGAAGCTTTGCAACTCTTAAGTGTGCCGAGCGTTCTCGTGATGCTGATAAATGATGGAAGCGGCTTCTTACACTTACTCACTCGTTGAGGTCGTCACACCAGTTGAAACCGACGGAAGCTTTACAAAGATGACGACCACCACACGGGACGAAGAGCTTCGCCGGACATTCGAAGGGCATATTGCCGACAAGGGTTTCCCATGCGTCGGTGCGAAGTCCGCCTTGGCGCGTGGCACTTTGCGCGTGCTTCCCGGCCGCGACGTGACCAGTGGCTGGAACGACATGCATATCCACGATGCGCTGCTCGAATGGGCCTATGCCTATCGCGACGATCCGCAGGGCCTGCGCAGCCTTGCCGTGGTATTCGAAGGCCCGCTGGACCTGACCGAAGAAGAATTCGAAAAGCATATGTGGGAACGCATCCAGTCGCTTGCCGACAAGGATGCTTGGCGCGGCCAGCCTTATGACGGAACGGTCAGTCCGGATCCCGGCGATCCACATTTTTCGCTCAGCTTTGGGGGCGAGGCCTTTTTCGTCGTCGGCCTGCATCCCAATGCCTCGCGCCCGGCGCGGCGGTTCGATCGGCCGATCCTCGTCTTCAATCTGCACGACCAGTTCGAAACGCTGCGCAAGGAAGGACGCTATGAACGCATGCGGGAAACCATTCTGGACCGGGACCTTACGCTGGCAGGCGATCTCAACCCCATGCTTTCGCGCCATGGCGAATCCAGCGAAGCGCGCCAGTACAGCGGCCGCAAGGTCGATGATGGCTGGCAAGCGCCCTTCAAAGACAAGCGCGCATGATCGCTGCCGAACCTTCCATCATCCCGCCTCGGTCTGGCGTGGCGTTTCGTCTGGCCGAAGGACAGATGCTTGATGTGATCGATGTCGAAGGCAGTCAGGTCTCCGACCTGCTCGCCTATAATGCCGCCGATGTGCGCGAGGTCATCTCCAACGGGCGGACCTTCGATTACGAAGAGACGATCAAGCTGACCGCTGGCAATGTTTTGTGGTCCAATCGCTCCAACCCCATGCTGGAGATCGTGAGCGATGAAGCGCCATCGCACGATTTCCTTCTGACGCCCTGCAGCGAGGCGACGTTCGAGCATTTCTATCCCGACAAGCCGGTCCATCGCGGGTGCTTCGGCAATCTGGCCGCGGCGCTGGGTCCGTTCGGGGTAGAGAGCGATGCGATCCCCACCGCATTCAATGTCTTCATGAATGTGCCGGTGGATGGGGGCAGCGGCAGACTGTCAGTCGATCCGCCGCAATCCAAGGCCGGCACCATGGTAAGCTTCCGTGCGAAAATGGACCTGGTCATCGGGCTGACGGCCTGTTCGGCCTATGCGTCCAACGGCGGCAGCTTCCGGCCCATAGGGTATCGCATCCACGGTTAGGCCGGACCTCTTGGGCCTTTCGCGGATTGGGCGGGCAAA
Organism: Qipengyuania triglochinis; assembly: GCF_054655615.1. NCBI lineage: Bacteria > Pseudomonadati > Pseudomonadota > Alphaproteobacteria > Sphingomonadales > Erythrobacteraceae > Qipengyuania > Qipengyuania triglochinis. Next base: position 49,896 of record NZ_BAAHND010000002.1, read on the forward strand.
GGAGCAATTCGCAATGATCGAGACACGCACCGAAACCGATTCCATCGGATCCATCGAAGTTCCGGCCCAAGCTTACTGGGGTGCGCAGACGCAGCGCAGCCTGCAGAACTTTCCCTTTCCCGAGCATCAAAGGATGCCGCTGCAGATCGTCCATGCGCAGGCTACTGTCAAACAGGCCGCCGCGCGCGTCAATCGCGCCCACGGACTGGACGCAAAGCTGGGCGATGCCATCGAGGCTGCAGCCGAGGCGATCCGCCGGGGCGAGCACGATGATCAGTTCCCGCTGACCATCTTCCAGACCGGCAGCGGCACGCAGACCAATATGAATGTGAACGAGGTGATCGCCGGGATCGCCAACGAACAGCTGGCCGGGAAACGGGGCGGCAAAGATCCCGTTCATCCCAACGATCACGTTAACAAGTCGCAAAGCTCGAACGACAGTTTCCCCACCGCGCTGCACATCGCCGCCGTGCTGGCCGCGCGGCAAACGCTGCTGCCTGCTCTCCACACACTCCACAGTGCGCTGGCCGCAAAAGCGGAAAGCTTCGGCAGCATCGTCAAGATCGGCCGCACCCACACACAGGATGCGACCCCGCTGACACTGGGCCAGGAATTTTCAGGCTATGCCGCGCAGATCGACAGCTGCCGCAAACGGATAGAGGATTCGCTAAGACGCGACCTCAGCGCGCTTGCCATTGGCGGCACGGCTGTCGGCACCGGGCTCAACGCGCCCGATGGCTGGAGCGCGGACATGGCGGCCGAGCTTTCGAAGATCACGGACGAAGATTTCAGCCCTGCCGAAAACACGTTCGAACAGCTGGCGGCGAAGGACGGGCTGGTTTCCTTCTCCGGTACGCTGAACACGCTGGCCGTCGCACTGAACAAGATTGCCAACGATATCCGCCTGCTCGCCTCCGGCCCCCGCTCGGGCCTTGGCGAACTGTCGCTACCCGCGAACGAGCCAGGCAGTTCGATTATGCCGGGAAAGGTCAATCCGACGCAGGTCGAGATGCTGACCATGGTGGCGGGTCAGGTCATCGGAAATCATCAGGCGGTGACCGTCGGTGGGATGCAGGGCCAGTTCGAACTGAACACCTTCATGCCGCTGATCGGGTCCAACGTCCTGCGCTCGATCGAATTGCTGGCAATCGGCATGGACAGCTTCGCCACGCGCTGCGTCGAAGGGATTGAGGCCAATGAAGACCGCATCGCTGAACTGGTGGACCGCTCGCTGATGCTGGTGACGGCGCTCGCACCCGAAATCGGGTACGATAACGCCGCCAAGATCGCCAAGCACGCGCTGGCCAAGGGGCAGACTCTCAAGGAAGCCGGTCTCGAGCTTGACCTCGTCGATGCCGAAACCTTCGACCGGCTGGTACGCCCTCAGGATATGGTCTGATCTAGCCGGTTACACCCAGCACCCGGTCCACCGCACCGCGCGTGACCGCGTGGTAGCTGGGCCGGGTCTCGGCGTAGATGCGTTTTGCGATCGGGCGGCCCCAGTCGCCTTCGTTCCACAACACCTGGAACAATGGGCGCACGAATTTGGCGCGGCCCACGCGGGCGAGGAACTGTTCGGCCTGTGGCACTGCGGGTTCGTAACGATTGGCCAGTGCCAGTTCGAGCCACAGGAACAGGATCTCGTTGTTCTGCGTAGTGGAAAGTCCCAGCTGACGGTCCAGTTCGGCCAATTGCACCGCGCTGCGATCCTTCGGGATATTGTCTAGGAAGCGCATGCGTTCCGCGCTGGTCCAGCCGTTGTAGGCTGCGGGAATCGCGCTCGACGCGGCATAGGCACGGACAGCGCTATCGACTTCAGCGAAGGCTGCCGGATCGGGGCGGGCCACGTTGGAAGGCAGGCCCGGCTCGAAGATCCATTCGCGCAGCTTGAGCTGTTCGGCTTCAGCATCGTTGCGGACCAGATTGGCCATCATGTCGTCATAGAACAGCTGGCTGGTGGCCGGCTGGAAGGCGTGGTTGTCGAACCACTGGCGCAGCCAGGCGTCAAACCGCTCACGACCCACGATGCTTTCCACCGTGCGCAGGAAGAAGTGGCCCTTGTCGTAGGTTATGGCGCTGCCGATCTCGGCCCCGTCGGTGGTGTGATGCAGCGCGGTGCCCGGCGCATTCATGCCCACTTCGGCCAGCGTTTCCTCGATATTGGCGAAGGACAGCGCAGCTTCCTGTTCGGCGCGCTTCTTCCCGTAGACCGCTTCCACGATACGGTTTTCGAAATAGGATGTGACGCCTTCGTTCAGCCAGCTGTCTTCCCACACCGCATTAGTAACGAGATTGCCCGACCAGCTATGCGCCAGCTCGTGCGCGACGAGCCCATTGTTCGACCGGTCTCCTGCGATGAAGGTAGGGGTGAGGAAAGTCATCACCGGGTTTTCCATCCCGCCATAGGGGAAGGAGGGCGGCAGCACGATCATATCATACCGGCCCCAGCGATAATCGCCGTACAGCTCTTCCGCTGCCTCGACCATTTCTTCGGTATCGCCCACCTCGGCGCGGGCGCGCGCCAGTGTGGACGGTTCGGCCCAGACGCCGGTGCGCGGGCCGATCGCGGCAAAGTCGATATCGCCCGCAGCAATCGCGATGAGATAGGGCGGCACCGGCTTGTCCATTACGAAGCGGAAGGCGCGGCGGCCATTGCCCAGATCTTCGGGCTCGCCCTGACGCACGCCGCTCATCACCACGTCGAGCGGTTTGGGCGCCGTTATGCGCGCTTCCCAAGTCTGGCGGATGCCGGGGCTGTCCTGCGTCGGGATCCAGGTGCGGTTAAGGATCGCCTGACCCTGGTTGAAGAGATAGGGATACTCGCCGCCCGCGGTCTGTTCGGGGGTCAGCCACTGCAGGGCCTCGGCATCGGGGGCGGAAGCGTACTGGATTTGCACTTCGCGCGCATTACCCATGGTGATGGTCAGCGGCGCGCCCTTGCCGCCTTCGCTGACGCTGTCACCCAGCTTCCAGGCAAGCGGATTGCCCGCGCTATCGCGCACTGCGACGATTTCCAACCCGTTGGAATCGAGCACGATCGCCCCTGCATCAGGCCGCGCCAGAATGTCGAGATTGGCGACACCGGTCACCCGTTTGCGATCGAAGTCGAGCGCGAGATCGAGATCAACATGCGTCACGCGGGCAACCTGCGGCTGCGCATAGGTCATGTTGTCCACGGCATCGGCACCGGTCAGGATGGGCGAAACCATCGGCTCGCCCGCAGCCATCGAGCCGCTATCGGAAGGAACGGTGGTGCAGGCGGTGCTGGCAAGCAGCAGCGATAGGGCGGTGGCGATGCGACGCATGGAATTCTCCTGAAAAACCTCGGGGCCGGTACAGGCCGGCCTTGTCCAAATGCTGCAACGCCTATTGCCGATCCCGGCGCGCTTATCCAGCCCAAGCCGTGCAATCGTACCCGAAGGCTGGCCATTGCCGTGTGGATCGGCCATGGGAACGTTCACAGCAATCTTGGGAGAGGTTCATGATCCGCACTACACTTGCCGCCCTGCCCGCCGCACTCGCGCTTGCCGCCGCCGGTCCGCTTGCCGCGCAATCGACGCAAATGCCCTCCTCACCACAGGGCGACCCTTCGCCGGAGCGTGAGCTGCTCTTCGCCGATGAATTCAACTCTGGGACGCTCGACCGCGATAATTGGATAGTCATGGGCCCGGATTTCTGGGTCAATAACGAACAGCAGGCCTATGTCGACGATCCGGCGACGATCAATTTCATCCAGGGTATCGAAGGCGCAGATGGCGGCGTGCTGATGCTGCGTCCGGTGTTCAAGCCCGGCGTCGATCCCAATCAGGAACGCAAGGCACCGTTCCTGTCCGGACGGATCGAAAGCCAGGGCAAGTTCGATTTCAAACATGGCCGCGCCGAAGCGCGTATCAAGATGCCCGCCAATGTCGGCGTATGGCCCGCCTTCTGGCTGCTCGGCAACGAGAAGTGGCCCGAGACTGGCGAGATCGACATCATGGAATATGTCGGCGAGAAAGACTGGGTTGGCGTCGCCCTGCACGGCCCCGGCTATTCGGGCGAAACGCCGCTGGTGAACAAGTTCTTCTTCCCCGACGGCGTGGATGTGACCAGCTGGCACACCTATGCCGTCGAATGGACCGACCAGCAGATCGACTTTCTCATCGACGGCCGCGTCACCTACCGCGTCACCCGACCAATGATCGAGAATTACGGCGAGTGGACCTTCGACAATGAGAAGTATCTGATCCTCAATTTCGCGATGGGCGGCGCCTATCCCTATAAGACCAACCTCATCGAGGAACCTTACAACGGCATCCCGCAGGAGACGGTCGATGCGGTCAAGGCCGGCGAAGTCGCCATGCTGGTCGACTGGGTCAGGGTCTACGCGCCCGAAGACTGAGGCAAGGCTAGGCTAGGCCTGGGTCTGGGGCTCCGGCGTTGAAGGCTGGAGCGCGGCGAAGGCTTCGAGATTTTCCACCTTGCCGGACACCACCAGCAGGTCTCCGGGCATGATCAGCGTGTCGGGCACGGCGTGGATGAAATCCTCGCCCCGGCGCTTCACGCCGATTACCGTCACGTTGAATTTCTTGCGGCATTCGCTGGTCACCAGTGGCAGGCCGACGATGGTTTCAGGCGCGGCCACGCGGGCGATCGCGAAATCGTCACCGAAGCTGATGAAATCGAGCAGCCGCTCGTTCAGCAGGCGGGCGACGCGTTCGCCCATCCGCTGTTCGGGGAAAACGACGTGATGTGCGCCGGTGCGCTCCAGGATGCGGCCATGGTTTTCATTGGTAGCCTTCGCCCAGATATTGGCCACGCCGAGATCGGACAGCGCCAGCACCGTCAGCACGCTCGCCTCGATATCACTGCCGATGCCGACCACCACGGATTCGAAGCTGCTGGCACCCAGCTTGTCGAGACAGCGCGTGTCGGTGCAGTCCGCCTCGACCACCTGCGTAAGATGCGAGGCATATTCCTGCACTCGCGAACCTTTGTGATCGACGCCCAGCACCTCGTGGCCCATCCGCTCCAGCGTGCGGGCGACCGAGCCCCCGAAACGGCCGAGGCCGATGACCAGTACGGGATTACGCTTTTTAGCCGACAATGGGATCCTCCTCGGGATAACGGAACGGGCGAGGTTCGCCGCCTAAGGCCAAGGCCGTCGCCACGGTAATGGTTCCCACACGGCCCACGAACATCAGGAAGGCCAGCACGCCCAGCGCACTCGGCGGCAGCTGGGCCGTGATGCCGGTGGACAGGCCTACGGTGGAAAATGCGGAAATCGTCTCGAAAAGGACGTCTTCCATCGGCAGCGAGGTGATCGCGAGGATGTACATCGAGGCGAGCATGATCAGCACCGATGCGGCCACGGTCACGGTCAGCGCCTGACGTTCCACACCATAGCCAAGCCGCCGCCCGAAAATCTCCGCATCGCGCCGTCCGCCCACTTCGGATGCGACGACCGCCAGCAGCACGACGAAGGTGGTGATCTTGATCCCGCCCGCCGTACCGGCACTGCCCCCGCCGATGAACATAAGGACATAGTTCATCAGCAGCGTCTCGCCCCGGAAGGCGCCGACATCGAGGCTGTTGAACCCGGCGGTACGCGGCATCACCGAATGGAAGGCCGCATTGAGAAGCTTCGTGCCGACATGCATCGGGCCAAGCGTGGCAGGATTGGTCCATTCCTTCGCCGCAATCGCAACGAAACCGACCAGCAGCAGGGCAATGGTCGCCGATAGCGTAATCTTGGAATGCAGCGTCCATGCACGCCAGGAAAGGCCGTGGTGGCGCACGTCCTGCATGACCGGGAAGCCGAGCGCGGTGATGATGACCGAAAGCATGATCGGCACCAGGATCACGCTGTCTTCCTGGTAGCTCATCACGCTGTCGGTGAAGCTGGAGAAACCGGCGTTGTTGAACGCGCTGACCGAATGGAACACGCCGTGCCACAGCGCCTGTTCGAAGGGAAAATCATAGGCCAACATAAAACGCAGCGTCAGGATGATCGCAACCACCCCTTCCACCGTCAACGTGACCTTGAACACCAGTGCCAGCACGGAGCGCGCGTCGCCCACTTCCAGCCTGCTGCGTTCGACACTGGTGGCGATCCTTTCGCGCAGACCGAAGCCGCGTCCTGCCATGAGGCCGAACAGCGTGGCTGCCGTCATGATGCCGAAGCCGCCGATCTGGAATAGCAGCAGGATCACACCCTTGCCGAATGCGCTCCAATAGGTCGCCGTATCGACCACGATCAGTCCGGTAACGGAAACGGCCGAGGTCGAAGTAAAGAAGGCCGTGACGCCCGAAGCGCCCCGCCCGTCGACCGTGGCGACAGGCAGCATGAGCAGCCCCGCTCCCGCGAGTATCGCCGCAGCGAAGAGAAGAGGAATCAGGCGAACCGGATCGCTAAACGCGCGCATCGGGGGCTCCTACGCCCATGTTGCGGCGCGGAAAAGCGCAATCAGCTCCAGGTCGCCTCGGGCGGCAGGCTCATCAGGATGGCGTCGATATTGCCGCCAGTCTTGAGTCCGAACAGCGTACCTCGGTCGTAGACCAGATTGAACTCGGCATAGCGCCCGCGCCATTCGAGCTGCTGCGCTTTGTCGGCGGGCGTGAATTCCTGCTCCATCCGGCGGCGGACCAGCTTGGGATAAATGTCGAGAAACGCCTCGCCGACATCCCGCGTGAAGGCGAGATTGCGGTCGAAGCCGGTCTCATCCTCGCACTCGAGATGATCGTAGAAAATCCCGCCGACCCCGCGATGCACACCGCGATGGGGGATGTAGAAATAGTCGTCCGCCCATTTCTTGAACCGGTCGTAATAGGTCGGGTTATGGGCCGCGCAGGCTGCGCGAAAGCGGGCGTGGAATTCTTCCGTATCTTCTTCGTAAGGTAGCGGCGGATTGAGATCCGCTCCGCCGCCGAACCAGGCCGCCTGCGTGGTGAGGAAACGCGTGTTCATATGAACTGCGGGCACATGCGGGTTCGCCATGTGGGCCACCAGGCTGATGCCGGTCGCGGTGAAACCGGGGTTCTCCGCACTCGCCCCATTTATGGAGGCGGCAAATTCTGGCGCGAAATTGCCGCGCACGGTGGATACGTTGACGCCGACCTTCTCGAAGACCTTGCCCTTCATCAGCCCGCGCGTGCCGCCACCGGGGTCTTCATTTCCCTCCTCCACACGGTTCCAGCTGTCGTACTGAAATTCAGCGGCACTGCCCGCCTCACGCTCAATCGCTTCGAACTCGGCGCAGATACGGTCGCGCAAGGCTTCGAACCAGGTGCGGGCGGTTTGGGTTTGCTCGGTCCAGTCGGTCATGAAGAAGCCCTTGCCATCGCTGCCGCCACGCGGCAATAGCGGGGCATGGTTCCCCTTTCGTTCGCAGGCCAGGAATGGCTCCTGACAGAAGGCCGCGCGCTGTACTGGCCGCGCGAGCGCGCGTTGCTGGTGGCCGACCTGCATTTGGAGAAAGGCAGCTTCTTCGCCGGCCACGGACAGATGATTCCGCCCTATGACAGCCGCGAAACGCTGGAGCGGGTGGCACTCGCCATTCGCGAAACGGGCGCACGCCGGGTAATCACGCTGGGCGACAATTTCCACGATTCCGAAGGCTCGACCCGGCTCGAACCCCACGCCTGCGGCATGCTGGAAGCGCTGACCAAGGCAGTCGACTGGGTCTGGATTACCGGCAATCACGATCCCGACATGGAAGCGCGCTGCGGCGGCACTCCGGTCGAAGAACTGGAGATCGGCGGCACGATCCTGCGCCACCGTGCCCAAAAAGGGGAAACCCGGCCCGAGCTCTCAGGCCATTACCATCCGCGCCTGCAACTCACCGTCCACCGCCGCCATATCCGCCGTCCCTGTGCGGTGGTGAGCGCGAACGAAGGCGCCGACGGGAAACCGTCCGGCCGGATCATCCTGCCTGCCTTCGGCGCCTATACCGGCGGCATGAATGCGGCCGACCCGACGATCCTCAAGGCGCTGCAGCCTGCCGACACGATCGACGCCGTCGTGCCTGCAAAGGGCAAGCTCGCGCGGTTCAATTTGTGGTCGAAAGCTGCCTGATAGCCACGCCGGCTGCTAAAACGGCGCAAGACTGTCCGAACCCCTTTGCGAATCTGCGGAACAGTGCCTACATTGGCGCATTCAGAACCCTAGAAGTTACCAAGGAGAATACCCCATAGCCCGTCCACCCCGGCGCAGCATGCAAATGCCCGTGAAAAGCGGCCCGCGCTACGATAACATGATCAATGTCCCCAAGGTCCGCGTGATCGATCACGAAGGCGAAAACCTGGGGGTGATGTACACCCGCGAAGCGACCGAGCAGGCCAACGAACTGGGCCTTAACCTCGTCGAAGTGTCCCCCAATGCGGACCCGCCGGTGTGCAAGTTCCTCGACGTCGGTAAATATCGCTTTGAGGCTCAGAAAAAGGCCAACCTGCAGCGCAAGACGCAAAAGACGCAGGAAATCAAAGAAATCAAGATGCGCCCGAACATCGATGACCACGATTACGACGTGAAAATGCGTAATGTGAACAAGTTCATCGAGAACGGCGACAAGGTGAAATGCACCCTGCGCTTCCGGGGCCGCGAAATGGCGCACCAGCAGTTGGGCATGGACCTGCTGAACCGCGTGCGTGACGATATGGAAGAACTCGCCAAGGTCGAAAGCTTCCCGCGTCTCGAAGGCCGCCAGATGGTAATGGTCCTCGCGCCGAAGTAGGCAATCAGAGCCTTTCATCGCAAAGAATAGTGGTCGGGGAACGATTGATATCGTTTCCCGATTTTCTTTGTATGAAAGCAATAGCACCCACACTTATCGTTCTTGGCTCTTTTGCTCTTGCCGCCTGCAATTCGGGCAGCAGCGATGCGCAGCAGCCTCCGTCCGAAGCTAACCAGGAGGCCGGTGCAGGTGAAATGCCTGCTCCGCCACCACCGCCGCCCCCGCCAGCCGCGGCAGAGCTGGCGGATAATGGCGTGAACGACGGGTCGCCCGATCTTACTCCGCCCAGCCTTTCGCCCGAAGCCGAAAAGACCGAAAAGGGCGCACGCAATATCGCCACTTCCTTTGCCCGCGCGATCGAACTGAAGGAATTCGATCAGGCCTGGGCGCTGCTGGACCATGCCAGCAAGCGGAAGTGGTCCAAGACCCAATGGGCCGGTCACTTTTCCGACCTGACAGACATTTCCGTTGCCGTCGGTTCCGGCCGGATGGAAGGTGCCGCCGGATCGAGCTATTACACAGCGCCACTGGACATCACGGCCACGGACACATCGGGGCGCCCGGTCCGCTATGATGGCGAGATGATACTGAAGCGGGTCAATGATGTGCCCGGTGCCACCGCCGAGCAACTGCGCTGGCACATGAACAACCTGGCGCTCGACTGGACTCACTGAGCCCTCGCTCGCCTCTCGTCTCAGTTGAAACCAATCAGGAACCGACATAGAGGCTGGCGCATATCGGCTGTGTGGCGGAGAGGCGTTCCTGCGGAGGTTAGGAACGGGTGCCCCGCATAGTCCATCTGCTCCCGCCTTCCTGGGAGCGGCACGTTAGGAAGGATGCTCTGACATCATGAGCGATCACGAAATCGATCCCACCAGCCCCCGCATGGCGCCCAAGCCCGAAGTTACCAAGATCGCCGGCCGCGAACTCAAGCCCAGCACCCTGATGATGGGCCACGGCTTCGACCCGACTCTGTCGGAAGGTTCTCTGAAGGCACCGATCTTTCTTACCTCCACCTTCGCCTTTCCGAGCGCGGCCGACGGCAAGCGCCATTTTGAAGGCATCACCGGCAAGCGGCCCGGCGGCGCGGACGGTCTGGTCTATTCGCGCTTCAACGCACCCAACCAGGAAATCCTCGAGGATCGTCTCTCGGTATGGGACGGCGCGGAGGACGCGCTTTCCTTCTCCAGCGGCATGACCGCAATTTGCGTCCTCATGCTCGCCTATGCTTCCAAGGGCGACGTGATCGTCCATTCGGGACCGCTTTATGCCGCGACCGAAGGCTTCGTGGCCAAGTGGATGTCGCGCTGGGGCATCGACTATGTCGACTTCCCCGCCGGTGCCACGCGTGAGCAAATCGATGCCGTGCTGTCGAAGGCCAAGGACATGGCCAACACCAACGGCGGCAAGGTCGCGATGGTCTATCTCGAAAGCCCGGGTAACCCGACGAATGCCTTGGTCGACATCGAAGCCGTACGTGCTTCGGTCGATGCGGCGGGCCTCGAATGCCCGATCTCTATCGACAACACCTTCCTCGGCCCGCTCTGGCAGCGCCCGCTGGAACACGGCGCGGACATCGTCTGCTATTCGCTGACCAAATATGTCGGTGGCCATTCGGACCTCGTCGCAGGCTCGATTGCCGGGGCCAAGAAGTGGATGGACCCGGTCCGCATGCTGCGTAACACCATGGGCGGTATCTGCGATCCGAACACTGCCTGGATGCTCTGCCGCAGTCTCGAAACCGTCGAACTGCGCATGAGCCGCGCGGGTGAGAACGCTGCCAAGGTTTGCGATTTCCTGTCGAAGCACCCCAAGGTCGAAGGCCTCGGCTATCTCGGCATGATCAAGGACGAGCGCCAGCAGGACATCTATGATCGTCACTGCCTCGGCGCAGGCTCGACCTTCTCGCTGCTGCTCAAGGGCGGGGAGGCGGAATGCTTCCGCTTCCTGGACACGCTTAAGATTGCCAAGCTGGCAGTCAGTCTCGGCGGGACCGAGACGCTGGCCAGCCATCCAGCATCGATGACTCACCTTTCGGTCGCCGAAGGGCGGCGCGCGGAACTGGGTATTACCGATAATCTCGTGCGGATCTCCATCGGCATCGAAGACGCCGACGACCTCATCGCCGACTTCGAGCAGGCGCTGGAGGCAGTCTGACCAAGATCGGTTTTCTCGCCTGCGCGGATACGCTGCCCGGCAGCGGTCCGCGCAGGGGCGATGCCTTCGAGCATGACCTGGAGACTGGCGCGCTGCGTCCGGCCTTCGGGGCCATGGGTTTGCAACTGGTCGAGATCGACTGGCGCGCACCGCTGGACCGGTTCGACGGCATTGAGCTGGTCATGCTGGGCACAGCGTGGGATTATCAGGACCATTTCCATGAGTTTCTTGCCAAGCTGGAGGAACTGGAACGGAGCGGCATCAAGGTCTGCAACCCCTCCGACGTCGTCCGCTGGAATGGCGACAAGCGCTATCTCAAAAGCCTCGCCGATACCGGCGTGCACACCATCCCGACATTATGGTTCGACGATGTGAAGAGCGGCGATGTCGCCATCGCGCTTGATGCGTTCGAGGCGACACGCGTGGTGATAAAACGCCAGATCGGTGCTGGGGCCTTGGGCCAGCACAGCTTCGCGCATGATGCCCTGCCACAGCCCGGATGGCGGATGGGGCACCCCGCAATGATCCAACCCTTCCTGCCCAGCGTGGTGGAGGAGGGCGAATACACCTTCGTCTTTATCGACGGCGCCTTCAGCCACGGCGTGCTCAAACGCGCAGCTGCCGGAGAATATCGGATCCAGTCGCTCTATGGCGGCACCGAACTGCCCTTCGAACCTAAGGCTTCGGATCTCGGCCAGGCCAAGGCCGTTCTGGGCGCCCTTCCCTTCGACGACCTGCTCTATTGCCGCATCGACATGGCGCGGCTGCCTTCGGGCGAACTGGCGGTGATGGAAGCGGAAGCGATCGAACCCTATCTCTATCCCGAACAGGGCGCCGATCTCGGGCCGCGTGTAGCCAAGGCAATCATCCGTCGCCTCGAAGAGAGCTGAGCTGGTTCAACGCCAACTGTTAGATCTCCAGCACCTGCCGCGCATGGGAGGTGAGCTTGTGCATGAAACGGACCCCGGCCTCGCCGCCGCTCACCCAGACAATCTGGCCGGCAAGATCGGTTCGGTCGTCGAGTTCGAAGAAGATGGTGGTGCCTTCGTGCACATAGCCATCGAAGAGTTCGATGCGGCAACCGGTGTCCGAAATGTCGGACAGGATAGCCTGCGCCCGCTCCACGGGAATACGGCAATCGAGGACGATATTCGTGCCCCGGCGAACATTCGTGCGTGTCTTCATCAGCCCCCTCCCGACCTCGGCGGAGCTTAGCGTAGTATCCGGAAAAGAAGAGTTAATGCGCCATTATAGGCTTGGCAGTCTGCTGGCCCTCAGCCCTTCCACTCGCGCCGTTCTTCTGCCGATTTGAGGATCTCGTACGCCAGCTGGTATTTCTGGAACGCCTCGGCGGCTTCCTTGTCGCCGGGCTTCACATCGGGGTGGACGGCCTTTGCCTTGACCCGCCAGGCCTTTTTCACGGCGGCGAAATCCGCATCGGATTCCAGCTCCAGCACTTCCAGCGCGCGCATCTCGTCGGCAGATCGGCTGCCATCGCCCGCGCCGCCCCAGCCATAATGCTGCGCTTCGGCATAGCCGGCGTTCTCGGCCTGCTCGGTCTTGGTGCGGGCTTCTTTTTCCGCCTTGTCGAGCCCTTCGAAATAATCCCACTTCGAATTGTATTCCGCCGCATGCTTCTGACAGAAATACCAGCGCTCCGGGCTGTTGGGGGACTTCGGGGCCGGGCAATCGCCGCGTTCCTCGCAGCCATAGCGATCGCACAGCCGCACGGTCGCGGCCTCACGGCTTTCCTCATAGCCGCGCCAGCGGGGAAAGCCCCAGTCGTTCGAACGGCGAGCTTTCGCCATCAGCGGATCAGCACGATTGTCATTGGGTGCAAGAGCATGGGGTCCAATTTAGGGATGCTGACGGTATTGGCAAGGAAACGCCGCCGCTTTCGGGGGAGGCTTGCGTTCTCGCAGCCGTTTCGGGCCATCAGATGACCATGAAACAAAAAGCCCCGGCGTTTCGGCCGGGGCTTTCCGTTTAGATACGCGATCGGATCAGTTCATCGTGACCGTCGCTGCACGGCGGTTCTGCGCCCATGCAGCTTCGTTCGAACCCAATGCGACCGGACGTTCCTTGCCATAGCTGATGGTGCGGATACGGCTGGCCGGAATGCCGAGCGAGACGAGGTAGTTCTTCGCCGAATTGGCCCGGCGCTCGCCCAGTGCGAGGTTGTATTCGCGCGTGCCGCGTTCGTCGGCATGGCCTTCGATCGTGAAGGTCACGTTTGGATACTGGTTGAAGTACTGAGCCTGACGTTGAAGCTTGGCACTGTCTTCGGCATCGATGTTGTACTGATCGGTGTCGAAATAAACGACCGAGTTCGCCTGACCGACGGCCTGCAGGAAATGCTCCATGCTGCCGACACCGGGTGCGGTGGTGGTGGGGGTCGGGGTAGGCGCGGTGGTGTCGACCGGCGGCGGCGGAATTTCTTCCGGCGCTTTCTTTTGGCAAGCTGCCAGCGCAAGCGCCGACGTCATGATCATTGCAGTTGCAAAACGGGTATTCATAATGCTGTCCCCTTTTAAACAGCGGTGGAACTCTTTTTAGGCCCCGGACTTAACCGTCCCCATGAATAGACCAATGATCTCAAGGCAGGATCGGTCCCCAAGCCGGATCGGAGGCATCGACCGGGGTCGGCAGGCTGCGTTCGTTCTCGCCCGTCAGGTCGACCTGCCAGAGCGAGGTCTTGCCCGTATTACGCTCGGTCCGGAAGAACTGGATGATACGGCCATTGGGCGCCCAGGTCGGCGCTTCGTCCTGCCAGCCCCGGGTCAGCGTACGAACGCTGCCCCCCGACGGGGTCATGACCGAAATGTTGAAGCTGCTCGAATTTGTGAACGCGATCTGGTCGCCGCGGGGGCTCCATTCCGGTGTGGCACAGCGTGAGCCGCCAAAGCTGATCCGGCGCTGGTTCGATCCGTCGGCATTCATGACATAGCATTGCTGAGCGCCCGAACGGTCGCTCTCGAATACGATGCTTCTGCCGTCGGGCGAATAGGATCCGCCGATGTCGATGCCCGGCGTATCGGTCAGCCGTTCGCTGCGGCCGCCTTGTGCGGACACGCGGTAGATATCGGTATTACCTGCAACGGCCATCGAATAGAGGATCCAGCGGCCATCCGGGCTCCAGCGCGGGGCCAGAGTCGGATTTTCGCTCTGGGTGACCAGCGTCTGCTTGCCGGTGCCGATGTCATAGACATAGATGCGCGGATTGCCATCGACATAGCTGAGATAGACCAGCTTCTTGTAATCGGGCGAATAGCGCGGCGTCAGCGCGGTCGAGCGGCCGGTGGTGATAAAGCGGTGGTTGGCGCCGTCGCTGTCCATGATGGCAAGACGCTTGGTCCGGTTATCCTTCGGGCCGGTTTCGGCAATATAGGCGATACGGCTGTCGAAGAACGGGCTTTCCCCGGTCAGGCGCGAATAGACGAGATCGGCGCATTTGTGCGCGGCGCGGCGCCAGTCGGCGGGCGCAACCACCCAGCCTTCCGCCACGAGCCGCTGCTGCAGCGCCATGTCGTAAAGATAGCAGCCGACCGTCAGCCGGTCGTCGCTGCGCGCGCGGACATAGCCATGAACGAGCATTTCCGCACCGCGCACACCCCAGGTGGACCATACGGGCGAGGTGATGTTCGCAAAGCTCGGCTTGGGAAGCGAATCCGGACCGGTCGGCTTGAAGAGGCCGTTATTGCGCAGGTCGGATGTGATCACCCGGGCAAGCTCGAGGCCGAGCGCTTCGGTGCCGTTGGCATTGGCCGGAGTGGGCGCATTGCGATCGGTCGCGAAGGCGGGGATGGCAATGCCGAGATCCTGCCATTCTTTATCATCCGTAGTAGACCCTGTCAGACCGCCTTCCTCAAAAGTGGTCTCGACCTCAGCTCCCTCCCCGAGTGGGTCGCCAAGATCTTGGTTCTGAGCAATTGCAGGACTAGCTACGAGAAATAGCACTGCACTCGAGAAAAGTCGAAATTTCATGTTCAAAGCCTTCTATCGAATGTCCATGCCCTAATACTCTTCCAACCCTCATAATATTTGATTGGAAGATCGAAGGGGGCAGCTTGGCGAACTGCGCGGAGGGCGCGCTCGCAATGAAGTGAAGCCTGGGGACGATTAGATTCGGTAATGCTCTCAGGCAGTGTCTTGCAAGTGGGGCTACCGCTTAACCGCCCCTCCTCATCGAGGCGCCACGACACAACCGAGATGAGTTTTTCTGCGTCCACGCCGCTGGGAGCCGACCAGTGAGGTTTTATCTGACGATTAATCGCCTGCCGCAATGAGGCAGTGGCGTCAGCCCCGATCTGCGAAGCCGGCGTGCGCGTTTCACTGGTCGTCGTGCTGTCACCCGCTCCAGCGAGGAAATCACTGCCGATCGCAGAGCCGCCGCCCTTTTCCGTCGCTTTGGGCTTCGGTTGCGGCTTGGCCGTTTCGCGCGGTTTTTCCCGGCGCGGCTGGGGCTTTGGCGCAGGCGCGGGTACGGGCGAGTTCACCTTGGGCGTGGGCCGCTCGACAACCGGCTCGCTCGGCGCTTCGAGAATTTCGGGCGTCGGCGCAGGGGCATCGGAAAGCGTTGGTGCAATCGCCGCCGCGCTTTCGGGTACTGGATCGGGCGCGGTGGATTCCAGCCCCACGTCTTCAGCCAGGCTCACCACCATACGTTCGGGCTTGATGATGGGCGGCGGCTCCTGAAGCGCCTGGAACACCAGCCCGGCCAGCACCAGCAGATGCAGGGCCACGGCGGCGATCAGCCCCGTCCGCTCTTCTCTCCTGATGCCGCTAGCTGCCATGGCGGTGGGCTATTCCCCAATTCCTGAACCGCTGTTGACCGGCGCGCGCTCTTGCCCGCCATTGGTCACCAGCGAAATGCGATTGAGCCCGGCGCGGTTGAGTTCGCCCATCACGGCCATCACCCGCCCGTAATCGAGCGCGCGGTCTGCGCGCAGCGTTACGTCGGGCCCTTCACCGGTCTGCGGGATCGATTCCAGCGCCTGCGGCAATTCACCGATCGGGACCTGGTTGTCGTCGATATAAACATAGCCGTCGCTGTCGATACTGATTGCGACCTGCTGCTGCTCCTGCGGCAGGGCATCGGCGCGGCTTTCCGGCAGCTGGATGGGAACGCCCGCCGTCAGTAGCGGCGCAGTGACCATGAAAATGATCAGCAGCACCAGCATGACGTCGACGAAAGGCGTCACGTTGATTTCGGCCATGGGCCGCCGCCCGCCGCGCCCCCGCCGGCGACGCGTGCCTTTGCCCGAAGCGAGGCTCATCGCCATGTCAGCGCTGCTCCAGCTGGCGGCTGAAGCTGGCGTGCAGCTTGTCGGCAAAGCGGGTGAGGCGGGTTTCGAACCGTTCGACCGAATGGCTGAAGCGGTTGTAGGCGATCACGGCCGGGATGGCGGCGAACAGGCCGATGGCGGTGGCGAACAGCGCCTCGGAGATGCCGGGGGCGACGACTGCGAGCGATGAGCTTTCCTGCGCGCCGATCTGGAAGAAGCTGTTCATGATGCCCCAGACCGTGCCGAACAGGCCCACGAAGGGCGCGACCGAACCCACGGTAGCCAGAAAGTTGAGCCGTTCGGCCACTTCATCCGCTTCCTGCGCCACCTGGCTGTCCATCGCCGCAGCAATTCTGTTCCGCAGCGCCTCGCGATCGCGGATCTCGCCCTTGGTCGAACGGCGCCATTCGGCAACGCCCGCCTGCGCCACGCGGGCAGAGGGAATGTCCTTGTTACCGCGTTCGCTCATGAAACGGTCGAACTGGTCGGCCTGCCAGAATTCACTCTCATAGCGCGCCTGCGCCGAACGCATGCGGCCCATCCGCAGCGTGAAGGAAATGATGATCGTCCAGACCCAGATGCTGGCCAGCAGCAGGCCCGCCATCACCGCCTGCACGACGATATCGGCATCAAGGAAAAGCTGGACCGGATCGAGGCTGGTCGGCGGGGCAATCGCGAGAAGGGATAGTGTGGTCATCAGTCCTCTGTCGTATCGACAAAACGCGCGAATGCCTCGCGCCATGGGGCAGGCTGGCGAATGGGTCGCCCGCCCGGTGAAACGAAGCCGACGCGCAAATGTGCCTCGGCAAGGAGTTCATCGCCGCGCGACGCCGTCTGGTGCATCCGGCAGGATGCGGCCTTCAGTTCGGTGCAGCGGGTCTCGATGATAATGTCGTCGTCGAGCTTTGCAGGACGCAAATATTTGAGGTTAATCTCCGAAACGGCATAGGCGCCGCCGCCATCCTCGATGGCCGCGCGCTGGTCTATCTCAAGCCGCCGCAGCAGATCGGACCGCGCTCGTTCGAACCAGCGCAGGTAATTGGCGTGATAGACGATGCCGGAAAGATCGGTGTCCTCGTAATAGGCGCGCACGGCATACAGATGCCGGTCGCCATCGATCACGCCGTCGGGAGAATTGGGCCTCGCATCCATATGCGCCCGCATCTAGCGCACCGCCCGAACGCCGTGCAATCGCAAACGACGAAGCGACTCTTGGAAGCGACTAACGACGCGCAATCATCGGGCCGAGCGGTTCGCCGCCAAACAGATGCACATGCAGATGCGGGACTTCCTGCCCGCCATGCGCGCCGACATTGGCCATCATCCGGTATCCCGGCTCGACCAGCCCCTTGTCCCGCGCCACCTTGCCCACTGCGCGCACGAAACCGGCGATTTCCTCTGCCGGGGCCTTGGCGCTGAAATCGTCCCAGCTGACATAGCGGCCCTTGGGGATTACCAGCGTGTGAATCTCGGCCTGCGGATTGATATCCTCGAAGGCATAGGCCCACTCGTCCTCGTAAACCTTGGTCGAAGGGATCTCGCCGCGCAGGATCTTGGCGAAGATGTTCTCGTCATCATAGGGCTGGGTCGCGTCGATCGGCATCAGGCACTCCTGCTCGCTTTTTCGTCCAGGCCGGACACGCCTTCACGCCGATCTAACTCGGCCATGACCTCTTGCAGCGCCACACCTTTCTTCTGCAGCAGCACCAGCAAGTGCATCAGCAGATCGGCGCTTTCGGAGACGAGTTCCTCGCGCTCGTCGCTCATGGCTGCGATTACGGTTTCCACCGCTTCTTCGCCAACTTTCTGGGCGATCTTCGCCAGCCCCTTGCTGTTGAGCTTGGCGACATAGCTTTCATCTGGCGAGGCAGTAAGGCGCCGGGCGATCGTTGCTTCGAGGCGGGTCAGTGTGTCCATGTGCCTGGTCCTATGCGTTTCATCCGCGCGCAGGCAAGCCCGCGTTGCGCAATGCGCGATGCGCTTCGCCGATGGAATGCTGGCCGAAATGGAAGATCGAGGCTGCGAGCACGGCGCTGGCATGGCCCTGTGTCACGCCCTCCACCAGATGGTCGAGCGTGCCCACCCCGCCGCTGGCGATGACGGGGACCGAAACGCTGTCGGCAATCGCGCGGGTCAGTTCGAGGTCGTAACCCTGCTTGGTCCCGTCGCCATCCATCGAGGTGACGAGCAATTCGCCTGCACCAAGGTCGGCGAGCCTCTGCGCGTGCTCGACCGCATCGATCCCGGTCGGCTTGCGGCCGCCATGGGTATAGATTTCCCACCCGCGAAAGCCCTCGCCCTCGGTGCGGGCGCGTGCATCAACGCTGGCGACTACGCACTGGCTGCCGAATTTCTCCGCGATTTCACGAACCAGTTCGGGCCGCGACACGGCAGCGGAATTGACCGCGACCTTGTCCGCGCCAGCGAGCAAGAGCGCACGTGCATCCTCGACACTGCGCACCCCGCCGCCGACAGTCAGCGGCATGAAGCACACCGCCGCCGTGCGCCGCACCATGTCGAGCAGCGTCCCGCGTCCTTCATGGCTGGCCGAAATGTCGAGGAAGCACAGCTCGTCCGCCCCGGCGCGGTCATAGGCCTGCGCCTGTTCGACCGGATCGCCTGCATCCTGAAGATCGACGAAATTGACCCCCTTCACCACGCGCCCGTCACGCACATCGAGGCAGGGAATGACACGGATTCGGACGGTCATCGTGCAATCCTTTCGCGAGTCATTGCGAGAAGCGGCAGGCGACGCGGCAATCCATGGCGCACCGCTCTGGATTGCTTCGCCAGGCTCGCAATGACGGTGTGATCGTGGGTCACGCCCGCGCCGCCATCGCCAGCGCCGCGGCCAAATCCAGCCGCCCGTCGTAGAGCGCACGGCCCGTAATCACACCTTCGATGCCGTCATTCGCATGCAGCGAGAGGACATGAATGTCGTCCAGGCCCTTCACCCCGCCGCTGGCGATCACGGGAATATCCACCTGCCGCGCAAGTTCCACCGTCGCATCGAGGTTCACACCCTTGAGCAATCCGTCGCGCCCGATGTCGGTGAAGAGCAGCGCGGCAACGCCTGCATCCTCGAACCGGCGGGCGAGGTCGACCACGGGCACATCGGACACTTCCGCCCAGCCTTCGGTCGCCACCATGCCATCCTTGGCGTCGACCGCCACCACGATACCGCCTTCGAATTCGCGCGCCATATCCTTGACGAATTCGGGATCTTTTAAGGCCGCCGAGCCCATGACGATGCGCGAAACGCCGGCATCGAACCAGCCTTCCACGTCCTCGCGCTTGCGAATGCCGCCGCCAAGCTGGATGTGGCCCGGAAAGGCCGCGACGATGCTTTCCACCGCCTCGCGGTTCTGCGCCGACCCGGCGAAGGATCCATCCAGATCGACGACATGAAGATGCTCCGCACCGGCATCGGCAAACAGGGTCGCCTGCGCGGCGGGGTTGTCACCATAGACGGTGGCGCGGTCCATATCGCCTTCGGCAAGGCGCACGACCTGGCCGCCCTTGAGGTCGATGGCAGGAAAGACGATCATCGTTTCGGTCCGCTGTTTTTCGTCGAAAGGGTAATGTTCACGGGCGCCATTCGAGGAACCTCTCCATCAGCTGCAGCCCGAAGCTCTGGCTCTTTTCCGGGTGGAACTGGACGCCGAGCATGTTGTCGCGGCCCACGGCGGCCACCAGCCCGCCGCCATGGTCCGTCATCGCGAGCACATCGCGCGGCTGATCGGCGTGGAAATGATAGGAATGGAGGAAATAGGCCTCGCCTTCCTCCAGCAATTCATGGTCTTTCGCATGCGGCGTCAGCGCCACGTCGTTCCAGCCCATATGCGGCACCTTCACCGAAGGGTCGGTCGGTTCGATCAGCCGGACCTCGCCCCCGATCCAGTCGAGCCCCGGCGTCACCCCATGCTCCAGCCCGCGCGTGGCAAGCAATTGCATGCCCACGCAAATGCCGAGAAACGGCGCACCGCCAACAAGCACCCGCTCGCTCATGGCCTCGATCACACCCGCTTCCGCGCGCAATCCGGCGGCGCAGGCGTTGAAGCTACCCACGCCCGGCAAGACGATCCGATCGGCGGCGCGCAGCACATCGGGGTCTGCCGTAACGGTTACGTCCGCGCCCACACGCCGCAGCGCGTTTTCCACCGAATGCAGATTGCCCGCTCCGTAATCGACGAGTGCGACGATCTCGGCCATCAGCCCTTCAAGCCTTCGAGGCCCGGCGCGACAAAGCTCGGGCTGAATTCGATCACCTCCACGGTCGCAACGCCGCCCTTTACGAAGGGATCGGCAGCGGCCAGTTTTTCGGCCGTCTCGGGGTCGGGGGCATGCGCCATGATCAGCCCGCCTTCGCGCGGAACCTTGCGTCCCCAGGCGACGAAATGGCCCGCCTCGTGCTGGGCTTTCAGCCATGCGACATGGTCGGACATCAGCGCATCCACCTCGTCCAGCGGCGCGGTGTATTTGAGGGAGAATACGAACATCGCCGATCAGCCTCCCAACTGGCCCTTGGTGCTGGGCACCGCGCCACCCTTGCGCGGATCGATTTCCACCGCTGCGCGCAGGGCGCGGGCGAAGCCCTTGTAGACCGCTTCGCAAATGTGGTGGTTGTTGGTGCCGTACAGCAATTCGACATGCAGCGTCAGCCCGCAGGTCTGTGCCACCGAATGGAACCAGTGTTCGATCAGCTCGGTGTCCCATTCACCCAGCTTTTCCTGGCTGAAACCGGCGCGCCAGACGAAATAGGGGCGTCCGGAAATATCCAGGGCAATGCGCGCCAGCGTCTCGTCCATCGGGGAATAGGCGCTGCCGTAACGGGCGATCCCGCCCTTGTCGCCCAGCGCCTGTGCCAGCGCCTGGCCCAGCGCCAGCGCGCTGTCTTCGGTGGTGTGATGCTGGTCGACATGCAGATCGCCATCGACCTTCATCGTGATGTCGATCAGCGAATGCTTGGCCACCTGTTCGACCATGTGATCGAGAAACCCGATCCCGGTAGCGATGTCATAAGTGCCGGTCCCGTCGAGATTGACCTCGACCAGGATTTTCGTTTCGGCGGTGTTTCGTTCGATACGGCCTGTTCGCATAGGCCCTGCCTATAGGCGCGGGCGCGACCGGCGCAAGGAATTGCGGCTTTCGACAGGGTAAAGGTGGCCTTAAACCGCTTGACCCGCGCCCCTGCCCGCTCCACCTAGGCGCACATGAGCGACGAAACGCCCGATAGCCTGATCCCTTACGACTCCATCGTCCAGGAGGCACTGCGTGCCGTGGTCGGCAGGGTGCTGAGCGAGATCGAAGATGGCGGCAGCGAACTGCCCGGTGCGCACCACTTCTATATCACCTTCAAGACGCATGCCCCCGGCGTGACCATTCCGGCCCAGCTGCGCGAACGTTTTCCCGACGAGATGACGATCGTCCTGCAGAACAAATTCTGGGACCTCAATGTTCGGGAAGACGGCTTTTCGGTCGGCCTGTCCTTCAACCAGATCCCGGCTGCGCTCGACATTCCCTATTCCGCGATCACCCAGTTCGTCGATCCGGCGGTCGATTTCGGCCTCCAGTTCCAGGCAACCGTGGCCGACATGGCCCCCGCCCCGACCGACGAAGCCGGCAATGACGAGGAACAGTCCGACGCCGCGCCCGTTGAAGGTGCGGAAGACGGCTCGAATGTCGTCACGGTCGACTTCGGCCGAAAGAACTAGCCACGGCGCCTTGGGCCCCGTGCGAAAGACAGGGGCAGCCATGGGATTTTCCAGTAAAGAGAAACCGAACCACCTGACCGACCGGGTGAGTGACGCAATCGACGGCGCGAAGAGCGACGCGGCGGGCAAGAACACGATCCCCGGCCCCAGCCCGAACCCTTCGACCAACGTCATTATTCATGACATTCTGCTGCGCAGTGCGGGGCGCCTGACGCGCCAGACGCTCGAAAAGGCTCTGCTGGGCCGCCAGTACGGCAGCAAGTTCGCCAAGGATGTCGTCGAGAACCGTTCGCTCGTACAGACCCTTGCGGCTTACGGCGTGACCAAGGTCGCGACGAAATCCGTGCCGGGCGCCCTGCTTGTCGGTGCGGGCCTGTTCGCCAAGACCCTGTTCGATCGCAGCCAGTCGCGCAGGCAATCGCGCCGGAGCGGTGAAAAGGCGCTGCGCAAGCAGTCCAAGGGCGAAACCGCAGTCTGAAACTGCATTATGCGGGGTTGATTCCGCATAGGGCGATGCGCCACTAGCGGGCATGGCCGATTCCGAAGAAATCCACGACAATGCGCTCGCACGGCGCGGGGTAATGTTCATCCTCTCCTCGCCCAGCGGGGCAGGGAAGACGACCATCAGCCGCATGCTGCTGGATGCCGATCCGGATATCAAGCTGTCGGTCAGCGTCACCACGCGCCCACCACGCCCGGGCGAAGTGGACGGTGTGCATTATTATTTCGTCAGCGATGCCGAATTCGACCGGCTGGTGGAAGAAGACGATTTCTACGAATGGGCGCCGGTCTTCGGCCACCGCTATGGGACACCCAAGGGCCGCATCCGCAATGCCTTGAAAGAAGGACAGGATTTCCTGTTCGACATCGACTGGCAGGGCACGCAGCAGCTTTACCAGAAGGACCAGCAGGACGTGGTCCGCGTGTTCATCCTGCCGCCCAGCATCGCTGCACTCGAACAGCGCCTGCGCGGCCGGGGGACCGATACCGACGAGGTGATCGCGGCCCGCATGGAACGCGCGCGAAGCGAGATCAGCCACTGGGACGCCTATGATTACGTGGTGATCAACGAAGATGCGGGCGAATGCTTCGCCAAGGTGCGCGAAATCCTAGATGCCGAGAGGATGAAGCGCCAGCGGCAGACCGGCCTCATCCCCTTCGTCCGCGAATTGATGAGCTGATCGTGACCGAGGGGGTGGATCAGCTGACCGATCGCGAACGTGAGGTGCTGCGTCTTCTCCTTGCCGGACATACTGCCAAATCGGCCGCGAGCGAGCTCGATCTGTCGGTCCATACCGTCAACGACTATCTGCGCGAGGCCCGCAAGAAACTCGGGGTGTCGAGCAGCCGCGAAGCCGCAAGAATCTTGGGGGAGCAGGAGGCGAAGGCCCCCCAACCCCACCTCCAAACGCCCCCTCAAAACCATGCACCCCAGCAAATGGGGATGGGCGCAGCGCGCGCCGCCACCGATACTCCGATGCCATCAGCAACCCCGGCGGGACGAAATTATGTCCCCTGGATCATAGGAGTTATCGCCATGCTTACCGTAGCCATCGCCGCCGCCCTTCTTTTCTCCAGTGCCGGAGGTTCCGATGCCGGACAGGCGCAGGCAGAAGAACGCCAAGTCGAAAGCATCGCAAGCGAGAATTCAGCGGCAGAGAAAGCCGCCCGTGATTGGATAGGCCTGATCGATGCGGGCAAATATGCCGAGAGCTGGGCCGAAGCGGGTCCGATGTTCAAATCCGCCGTTACACCCGACGCGTGGACCGCGCAGGCCGAACCCGTGCGCAAGCCGCTGGGCAAGATGCTGACCCGCACCGTTTCATCCATGCAGGCATCTACCACCCTGCCGGGAATGCCCGAAGGCGATTACCGGATGATCGTCTTCACCACCGAATATGCCGATGCCGGGCAAGCGAGCGAAACTGTCGTGATGAGCAAAGACGCGGGCCGCTGGGGCGTCATCGGATATTTTATCCGCTGACCAGCCTGAGCTGGCCGAACCACAGGGGCCGCTGGCATAAGGTCAGCGGCCCTTTTTCGCGTGCCAGCCGCGGATCATGAAGGACTGGAAAAACGGTACCGGGCTGGCGAAGCTCGCCTGCTCCCACAAACCCTCGGTTTCTCGCGGCGATACGACGGACAGCGTCTCGCGCAGAACCGTGGGCAGATTGGCAAGCGCGTCCGGGGTTGCCCCCATCAGGGAATGAACCTGCTTCCAGTCTTCGAGCATCGCGGGAAAATGGGACGCATCGAGATCAGCGCTGATCTCCGCGCTGAGGAATGTGCCGCCCACCCGCAATCGGTCATGGACCGCGCTGTAGAAGGCGCCGCGCTCTTCCAGCCTCACGAAATGGGCGACCAGCAGGCTGACCACGGCATCGAAATCGCCAGCGTCCACATCTTCGACATAGCCTTCGACCAATGTGCACCGATCGAGCAGCCCAGCCTCCGCCATACGCCGGCGGCCCACTTCCAGCATTTCACCCGAAGGATCGACACCGGTAAAGGTCCAGCCAGGAAAGTGGGAGGCGAGCGCAAGGATATCGACTCCGGTCCCCACGCCCACGCAGAGGATGCGCGCGTCAGCCGGAAGGTCGTTCATCGTCAGCCGCATCAGGAAATGCAGGTTGTTCGAAATATCGCTGAGGCCGCTGTTACGCTTGTCATAGCGTTCCGCCATGTCGCGCGTGAAGAAATCCGTGGTCTTGGTGGAAGCCTGTTCTGTCATTGATACAAAGTATCATCGCCAGCCGGATATGTCTTCCACCAATAGTCTGGCGCCATAAAAAAGGCCCCGCCTTGCAGCGGAGCCTTCCTGTTTTCACCTGTCGCTTCGCGCAGACCGGCTCGCGCTCACTCTCCCGAAGGATCGACGAAGCTGGTCGACATATTGGCATTCACCACGCCGCCGTCGATCGCCAGCGTCGTGCCCACGACATAATCGCCTGCGCGGCTGAGCAGATAGATCGCGCCGCCGGCCATATCCTCGGTATCGCCCACGCGCTGGCTGGGGATGCCCTTCTTCACGGCTTCCTCGTGATCGCGCGCGGCGCGGTTCATGGCGCTGGGGAAAGCCCCCGGGCCGATGCCGTTGACCACGATATTGTCGCGGATCAGTTCGGCCGCCATGCGGCGCGTCAAATGGATTAGCCCGGCCTTCGACGCCTGATAGGGATAGGTCGGCCAGGGGTTGGTCTTCATCCCGTCGATGCTGGCTATCATCAGCACCTTGGCGGGGCGGTCCTTGGTGCCGGCCTTCTTCAGCAGCGGGAACAGCTTCTGCGTCAGGAAGAACGGCGTCTTCACATTGAGGTCCATCGTGCGGTGCCAGCCCGCCTCGCTGAATTCCTCGAACGGTTCGCCCCAAGCGGCCCCGGCATTGTTCACGAGGATGTCGAGCTTGTCCTCGCGCTTGGCGATTTCATCCGCCAGCTGCTGGATGCCGTCCATCTGGCTGAGATCGCCGACCAGGCCGACGACCTTATCGCCCAGTTCACTGGCGGTTTCATCCACCTGTTCCTGCTTGCGGGCGACGATGTAGACGCGCTCGGCCCCTGCAGCGAGCAGGCCTTCCACGATCATACGCCCGATCCCGCGGCTGCCACCCGTGACCAGCGCGACGCGGCCTTCGAGGCCGAAGAGGTCCTTGAGATTCATCATTTCTCTGCTTCCTTCATGTCGTCATTGCGAGGAGCCGCAGGCAATGCGTCAATCCACCTTCGGCGGTCGAGATTACCGCGAACCCCGCCGATGGATTGCTTCGCTACGCTCGCAATGACGAGATGCTTCAATCAATAGCCGCTGAGGTCGGCCACCCGGCCCGCGTGGTAATACTGGTCGCCGAGGAATTCCTGCAGCGCCCGGTCGCGTTTCATATAGAGGCCGATGTCGTATTCGTCGGTCATGCCGATGCCGCCATGCATCTGCACGCCTTCCTTCACCGCAAGGCCAGCCGCCTTGGCCACCTTGGCCTTGGCAACCGAGACCATCAGATCGGCCTTGTCGCTGCCGCCATCGAGCAGCTGCGCCGCCTTGATGGTGACAGCGCGAGCAATCTCGACTTCGGAATAGAGATGCGCGGCACGGTGCTGCAGCGCCTGGAATTCGCCGATCAGCTTGCCGAACTGCTTGCGCTGCTTGAGGTAATCGACGGTCATGTCCATCGCGCCCTGCGCCACGCCCACGCCTTCGGCTGCCGCACCGACGCGGCCAGCCTTCAGCATGGCGTTCAGCACTTCGCGGCCACCGTCGACTTCGCCGATCACGGCATCGCCATCGAGCTCCACACCGTCGAAGGTGATGTGGCTGGCCATCGAACTGTCGACCAGCCGCACGCTGTCATGGCTCATGCCGTTGGCGTCCTGCGGCACGGCGAACAGGGTGATGCCGTCTTCGTCACTGTCGCTGCCCGAAGTGCGCGCGGCGACGACGATCATCTCTGACGATGCGCCATAGACCACGAAATCCTTCTTGCCCGACAGCTTGAAGCCATTGCCCGATCTTTCCGCCTTGCAGGCAATCGTTTCGGGGCGATGCTTGGGCCCTTCATCGATTGCGACGGCATAGACCTTCTCGCCTTCGATCAGGCCCGGCAGCCAGCGGCCGCGCGTGTCATCGCTGCCATGCTTCAGCGCCGTGGCGGCAAGTACGGAGGAGGACAGGAAGGGCGAAGGCGTCAGGTTGCGGCCGATATTCTCGAGCACGATGCCTGCTTCGACATGGCCCATGCCAAGCCCACCGTCGTCTTCATCCACCAGCATGCCGGTGAAGCCCATTTCGGCGAACTGCTTCCACAGACCGTGGCCAAAGCCGTCCTTGCAATTGCGGTCGCGCCAGTGGCGCAGCTGTTTCGCAATCGCGCCTTCTTCGGCCATGAACTGCTGTGCGGTTTCGGCCAGCATCGTCTGGTCGTCGTCGTAATAAAGGGGCATCGATCAGGCTCCCGGAAGGTCGAGGATACGTTTCGAGATGACGTTGAGCATGACTTCGCTCGTGCCGCCCTCGATCGAATTGGCCTTGGTGCGCAGCCAGCTGCGGGCAGTCTTGCCGCCGTTGCTTTCCTCGCTTTCCCATTCCAGCGCCATCGTGCCGCCTGCCGCCATCAGCAGTTCGTGGCGGCGCTTGTTTAGCTCGGTCCCGGCATATTTCAGCATATTGGGCTGGGCGGGATGGCCCTTCTTCGCCTTCAGCTCGTCCATGAACTTCTCGCTCATGGCGGTGAAGGACAGCGCATCGACATCGAACATCGCCATTTCCGCGCGCAGCACGGGGTCGAGCGTGCCCTGACGCGCGGTTACCGCGCCGAGCGAGGACGCCCGGTCGCCGCCGCCGGTGCCCGAAATCATCTCGCGCTCATGGCCCAGCAGATATTTCGCCACGTCCCAGCCGCGATTGATCTCGCCGACATAGGCGGGAATGTCTTCGCCATAGGATTTGGGCACCTTCACATCGTCCATGAAGGTTTCGCAGAACGGGCTGTTGCCGGAAATCAGCTTGATCGGCTTGGTCGAAACGCCATCGCCCGCCATGTCGAACAGCATGAAAGTGATGCCCTGGTACTTGTTCTCCTTGTCCGTGCGGACGAGGCAGAATATCCAGTCGGCTTCATCGGCATAGGAGGTCCAGATCTTCTGGCCATTGACGATCCAGTGATCGCCCTTGTCTTCGCCATAGGTCTGCATCGACACGAGGTCCGATCCCGAACCCGGTTCGGAATAGCCCTGGCACCAGCGGATCTTGCCGTCGGCGATTTCATTGAGGAAGCGCTTCTTCTGGCCTTCGGTGCCGAAGTGCAGCAGCGCCGGGCCGAGCATCCAGATACCGAAGCTGGAAAGCGGCGGGCGCGCATTGATACGGGCCATTTCCTGGCGCAGGATCTTGCCTTCCGCCGGGCTGAGGCCGCCGCCGCCATATTCCTTGGGCCATTCGGGCACGGTATAGCCCTTCTCGCGGCAGGCTTCGAACCACGCCTTCTGCGCATCGTTCTTGAAGCTGGCATTGCGGCCGCCCCAATATACATCGCCTTCGTCGCGGACGGGTTTGCGCATTTCAGGGGGGCAATTCGCTTCGAGCCATTCGCGCGTTTCAGCGCGGAAGCTTTCCAGATCGGACATGACCGACTCCTCTCTCCATTATTCTCACTTGACGTTTACGTTAGGGTGATTCGCAAGGCATCCGCAAGGGCTATGACGGCGAAGCGCCATGCCGTAGCGTCAGTCCGAAGCCGCGGAGAGGTTGCGCTTGATGCGGCGGCAAATCGGGGCCAAGGCCGCAAGCCATGGCGTTCGTTCAAGGGCCTCTTCCCCAGCGGCTGAAGATCATCCACGGCTTCGGCGCGGTGGCCTTCGGTGTCAAAGACCTGGGCTTCAGCTTCTTCCTGCTGATCTTCTACAACCAGGTGCTGGGCATGGATGCGCGGCTGGTCAGCTTTGCCCTGCTGATCGCGCTGTTCGTCGACGCGCTGATCGATCCGATCATCGGCAACCTGTCGGACCGCACCTATACCAAATGGGGCCGGCGCCTACCCTGGCTCTACATCGCGCCGGTGCCGCTGGCGCTGCTGTGGGCCCTGCTGTGGCACCCGCCCGGCGGAGAAGCGCCGAGCTTTGCCGGACTGGTGGCGATCGCCATCGGGGTGCGCGTGCTGCTGTCCGCCTGCGAGGTGCCATCGATCAGCCTCGTGCCCGAAATCACGCAGGACTATGACGAGCGTACCACGCTGTTCCGCTATCGCTTCCTGTTCGGCTGGGTCGGCGGCATCGTGATGATGGTGCTGGCCTATACGGTATTCATGTCCGGCCCCGAAGGGCTGCTGACGCGCGACGGCTATTTCGGCTTCGGCATATTCGGCGCGGTGCTGATGATGCTGTCGGTCGCGGGATCGGCGCTGGGCCAGCACCGGCTGGTTGCGCGCTGGCCCGACCGGCGCCCGCCGCCTTTCTCCGTGCGGACTACCTTCGACGAAATCTTCGATGCCTTCTCGGAAAAGAGCTTCCTGATCTTCGGCGCAGGCGCGCTGGCGGCATATGTCAATCAGGGCATGACCTTTTCGATCGCCAATTACCTCAACGTCTTCGTGTGGCAGCTGGACCGGCCGCTGTTCGCAGGCGCGCCCGACTGGTTCACCGGCCTGCTCGGCTATGCCGCCAGCCTGTTCCTGTCGGTCGTGCTGATGTTCCTGATCGTTGGCCATATGCACCGTGCCTTCGGCAAGGCGAAAAGCGCGGTCATTGGGGCCTTTGGCAGCGTGACCCTGGGCCTTGCGCCCTATGCGCTGTTCCTGGCCGGGATCTGGCCCGAAGCGGGCACTACGGCATCCACGCTGACCTTCCTCGCCATGCTGCTGTTCGCCAATATGTTCGGCGTGGTGATGATGATCTCGGCCACATCGATGATCGCGGAAATCGTGGAGGCGTTCGAGGAACGCGCCAATCGCCGGGCGGAAGCCGCCTTCTATTCGGGCAATTGGCTGATCCAGAAATGCGCCACCGGCGTGGGCATCTTCCTGACCGGTCAGATCGTGGCGATTTCGCAGCTGCCCGGCGGTGCCCGCGCGGCCGATGTCGACCCCGCAATTCTGGCCGACATGATCGTCTATTACGGAGTCGCCACCGTGATGCTCGCAATGGTCGCGGCATACTGGCTCGGGCGCTTTCCGATCAGCCGCGAAGAGCATGAGGCGCGGCTGGTGACACTGGAGAAACGCCGCCGCGATGCACTTGACGCTGCGGCACGGGGGGATGTCGACGCCGGCACGCTTGTTCCTTGAAGAAAGCGCTTGGCGCAGGGTCGTTTCCTATGCCAGTTTCCCGGCCAAACGGACAAAAGAGAGAGGATTACCACGATGGATTTCGAACCGACCGAACGGCAAACCTACTGGCGCGACCGGGTCAGGAACTTCATCGAGGATCACGTCCGCCCGGCGGTCCCCACCTACCGTGAACAGGATGCGGAGGGCGAGCGTTGGAAGGTGATCCAGGTGGTCGAGGATCTGAAGGCCAAGGCCAAGGATCAGGGCATCTGGAACCTGTTCATGCCGCCGCGCAACGACAGCCATCACCATGTCGACGAGACCTTCGAATTCGAAGGCCCGGGCCTCACCAATCTCGAATATGCGCTATGCGCCGAGGAAATGGGCCGCATCGGTTTTGCATCCGAAGTCTTCAACTGTTCCGCGCCCGACACGGGCAATATGGAAGTCTTCCATCGCTATGGCACGCGCGAACAGAAGGACGAATGGCTCGAACCGCTGATGAACGGCAAGGTCCGGTCGGCCTTCCTGATGACCGAACCCTTCACCGCCAGTTCGGATGCGACCAATATCGAAACCCGCATCGAACGCGATGGCGATGAATATGTGATCAACGGCCGCAAATGGTGGTCTTCGGGCGTGGGCGATCCGCGCTGCAAGGTCGCCATCGTGATGGGCAAGACCGATTTCGAAGCGCAGCGCCACGCGCAGCAATCGATGATCCTGATGCCGATGGATGCGCCGGGCGTCACCATCCTGCGCCACCTGCCGGTGTTCGGTTATGACGATGCGCCCCACGGCCACATGGAAGTGGAACTGAAGGACGTCCGCGTGCCGGTCACCAACATGCTGCTGGGCGAAGGCCGCGGCTTCGAGATCGCGCAGGGGCGCCTCGGCCCGGGCCGTATCCACCACTGCATGCGCACCATCGGCGTGGCGGAAGAAGCGCTGGCCAAGATGTGCCGCCGCCTGCAGGAACGCGAAGCCTTCGGCAAGCCGATCTACAAGCATTCGGTCTGGGAAGAACGCGTGGCCCGCGCCCGTATCGACATCGACATGACCCGCCTGCTCTGCCTGAAAGCGGCCGACATGATGGACAAGGTCGGCAACAAGAGCGCGAAGCAGGAAATCGCCATGATCAAGGTGCAGGCGCCCAACATGGCGTTGAAGATCATCGACGATGCGATCCAGGCGCATGGCGGCGGCGGCGTGTCCGACGATTACGGTCTTGCCAATGCCTACGCCCACCAGCGCACGCTGCGGCTGGCCGACGGTCCGGACGAAGTCCACGCCCGGTCCATCGCGCGCATGGAATTCGCCAAGCACACCCCGCAGGAAAGCCAGACGGCCAATGCCCTGCGCGGCGGCAATGCCCATTCGGCCAGCGCGGGCAGCGCATCGGCCGGCATGAGCAGCGGCGACGTGGGCGCTACGCGGTAAGCCCATGCGCTAGGTATTGCGCAACATCACAAGCCGTTCGTGCTGAGCCTGTCGAAGCACAGCCCTTCTTCTTGGGCGCGGCGCCGGAAGTGAAGGACTGCCCTTCGACAGGCTCAGGGCAAACGGAGATTGGCGTATGGCAAAGGCAGCAATTCTGGAGCAGGTGGGAAGCCTCACCATCGGCGAGGTCGAACTGGCCGAACCAGGCCCGCACGAAGTCCTGATCGATACCAAGGCGTGCGGCCTGTGCCATTCGGACCTGCACTTCATCGACGGTGCCTATCCGCACCCGCTGCCCGCCATTCCCGGCCATGAAGCCGCGGGCGTGGTCCGGGCCGTGGGCAGCGAGGTGAAGACGGTGAAGCCGGGCGATCACGTGGTCACCTGCCTGTCCGCCTTCTGCGGGCACTGCGAATTCTGCGTCACCGGCCAGATGGCGCTGTGCGTCAGCAAGGAGGTGCGCCGCGACCAGACGCAGGCCCCGCGCATCAAGCGCAAGGGCAGCGACGAGACGGTGGCGCAAATGCTCAACCTGTCGTCCTTCTGCGAACAGATGCTGATCCACGAACATGCCTGCGTCGCGATCGACAAGGACATGCCGCTGGACCGCGCCGCTATCATCGGCTGCGCGGTGACCACTGGTGCTGGCGCGGTGTTCAACGCCTGTTCGGTCGTGCCGGGCGAAGCGGTGGCCGTGATCGGCTGCGGCGGGGTGGGCCTGGCCGCGATCAACGCGGCCCGGATCACCGGCGCGGGCAAGGTCATCGCCATCGACCCCCTGCCCGAAAAACGCGCATTGGCGGAATCGCTCGGCGCCACGCACACGGTCGATGCCATGGCCGACGATGCGGTGGAACAGGTGATGAAGATCACCGGCGGCGGCGTGCATCACGCGATCGAGGCGGTCGGGCGGCAGGCCAGCGCGGACCTTGCCGTGAAGATCCTGCGGCGCGGCGGTACGGCCACGATCCTCGGCATGATGCCGCTGGATTGCAAGGTCGGCCTCGGCGCGATGGACCTGCTCGCCAGCAAGAAGCTGCAGGGCGCGATCATGGGCAACAACCGCTTCCCGGTGGACCTGCCGCGGCTGGTCGATTTCTACATGCGCGGCCTGCTCGATCTTGACACCATCATTGCCGAGCGCATCCCGCTGGAACAGATCAACGAAGGCTTCGAGAAGATGAAGCAGGGCACATCGGCGCGCAGCGTGATCGTGTTCGACTGAGCGGGAAATTCGGGCCTGTCCTACACGGGATCGGTGCGATAAGCCCTGATCCTGAAGAGCGGATCGGGGCGGCCCATGTTGGATTGCGGAAGTTGACAATCATGCCCGGGATGTCACGCCGAAAACGGCGAAGTTCCGTGCCTGGGCGGCCAGGGCAAAGTTTTTCGAAAAGGGTGGGTCGGTGTCACAGGCCCACCGCAAAACGGGATAGGACGGCATGAGCGATATCGATTTCGACAAGGAAATGGTCGGCACGATCGAGGTGCCCGAAAAGGACCAGATGGATCTGGACGCGCTGACCGCGTGGTTCACCGCCCATGTCGACGGCTTCGAAGGCCCGATCTCCTACACCAAGTTCAAGGGCGGCCAGTCCAACCCCACTTACCGGATCGATACGCCGGGCGGCAGCTATGTGCTGCGCCGCCAGCCGTTCGGCAAGCTGCTGCCCAGCGCCCATGCGGTGGACCGCGAATATCAGGCCATGCACGCGCTCGGCCCCACCGGCTTCCCCGTGCCCAGGACCTATGGCCTGTGCGAGGATCCCGACGTGATCGGCTCCAAGTTCTTCGTCATGGGGCTGGCCGACGGGCGCAGCTTGTGGAACGGCGCGCTGCCCAACAATACGCCTGCGGAACGGCGCGAAATCTACAACGCCATGATCGACACCATGGCCGATCTCCACCTGCGTAATCCCGACGAAATCGGCCTTGGCGATTACGGCAAATCCACCGATTATTGTGCCCGCCAGATCGCGCGCTGGTCCAAGCAGTACAAGCTGTCCGAAACAGAGCATATGCCCAAGATGGAGCGGCTGATCGAATGGCTGCCCCAGACCATTCCGGCGCAGCATGAAAGCAGCGTGGTTCACGGCGATTACCGCCTCGACAATCTGATCTTCCACAAGGACGAGAACAAGGTCCTCGCCGTGCTCGACTGGGAACTGTCGACGCTGGGCGATCCGATCGCCGATTTCAGCTATCTCATGCTTAACTGGCACAATCCCGCCGATGGGCGTGCGGGGATCATGGATCTCGATCTCGATAAACTCGGCATTCCGACGCAGGACGAAGCGGTGGATCGCTATGTCGCGCGCACCGGCTATCCCGTGCCGCCGATGGACTGGTACTTCTCCTACAACCTCTTCCGGCTGGCGGGCATCATTCAGGGCATCAAGAAACGCGTGATCGACGGCACCGCATCCAGCGCCCACGCCAAGGCGATGAGCGAACGGGTCGGCCCGCTGGTCGACCGCGCCTATGACTTCGCCGTCGCCGCGGGGATGGACTAGCGCGCGCACGCTGCTAACGCGCTGGGCAATTCAAACGGAGATTACGAATGAGCGCCGACCTTGCAAGCCGCATCGAAGCCGCGTGGGAAGACCGCGCCAATGTCACCCCGCAATCGGGCGATGTGCGCGAAGCGGTCGATGCGGCGCTGGGCATGCTCGACAGCGGTGAAGGCCGCGTGGCCGAACCCGATGGCAAGGGGGGCTGGACGGTCAACCAGTGGCTGAAGAAAGCCGTGCTCTTGTCCTTCCGCCTCAACGATAACCGCGTGATGGAAGGCGGCAGCGCCGGCCATCCCGCCTTCGACAAGGTGCCCAGCAAGTTCGCCGGTTGGGATGATCCGAAATTCCGCGAAGCCGGTTTCCGCGTCGTGCCGGGCGCCGTGGCCCGCGAAGGCGCTTACATCGCGCCGGGCTGCGTGCTGATGCCAAGCTTCGTCAACATCGGCGCCTATGTCGGCAAGGGGACCATGGTCGATACCTTCGCCAGCATCGGCTCCTGCGCCCAGATCGGAGAGAATTGCCATATCTCTGCCGGTGCGGGGATCGGCGGCGTGCTCGAACCGATGCAGGCCAACCCGACCATCATCGGCGACAATTGCTTCATCGGCGCGCGTAGCGAAATCGTGGAAGGCGTAATCGTGGGCGAAGGCTGCGTGGTCTCGATGGGTGTCTTCATTACCCAGTCGACCAAGATCGTCTATCGCGACACGGGCGAAGTCATTCGCGGCCATCTGCCGCCGTTCTCGGTCGTCGTGCCCGGCACCATGCCCGGCAAGGATGGCGGCCCCGGCCTGGCCTGCGCGGTCATCGTCAAGACGGTGGATGCGCAGACCCGCGAAAAGACCGGCATCAACGAACTCTTGCGCGATTGATCGGGTGATCTGAAGGGGGAACATTCCCCGCCAAGGCGCGTAAACCCTGCGATAGACACACGTAGGGAGGTTTCCTTGGATAATAATAACGGTCACGTACACATCGATGAAGAAGACGTCAGCGGCGGCTCGAAGGAAGGCGTGGTACGCTGGATCCTGCTCGGCGGCCTCGTTCTGGCCGTCCTGTTGCTTTCGATCGTCTGGATCATTCCCGCGATGACCCAAGGCGATGTCGAGGAAGAAGCCACCGTCAGCGGCGAAATCCGTTCGATGGAAGATGATGGCGAAAGCACCGACAGCATCGTCGGCGTGCCCAGCGAAACCGACAATGATTACGACACCGTCGGCACCACCGAAGACAAGGATACCCGCGAAGACGGCATCCAGGTGATCGAGAACTAAGCTGCCACGGTAAGCTGCACCATAAGGAGAGTTCGCATGAGCAATTCCAACAGTTTCCAGACCGGCCAATATGTCGAATGGAATTGGGGAAACGGCAAGGGCAAGGGTCAGATCAAGGACCGCTTCGAGCGCGAGGTCACGCGAACTCTCCAAGGCAGCGAAGTCACCAAGGACGGTGACGAGGACAACCCCGCCTATCTGATCAAGCAGGAAGACGGGGACGAAGTCCTCAAGCGCGGTTCCGAACTGTCGGCGCAGAACTGATGGCCAAGGCGAAAAGCAAGGCGCAGCAAAAGGCTGCCGGAGCGGCCCTTTCCGCCAAGCGCGGAGAGACCAAGCTGGGCGATCTGCAGGGTGCATCTAAGCAGATGTACGACAGCATGAGCGAGGAAGAGCTGGACGAGATGGCCTCGACCGATCGCTCCGACCTGCCCGAAACTTCGGACGACGACTGATGGACGCCGACAAAAAGGATGAGGTTTACTCCGACTTCTATGACTGCGTGAACATGCAGCCAAAAGAACTCGAAGAATGGCTCGACACCGATAAGTCCAAGTCTGTCGGCGATAGCGACGGATCGGAAAGCACCGGCCACAAGTCCGGCCGCCGCATCGTCGAGATCAAGAACACCAAGAAGGCCGATCTGACCGACAGCCAGTACGAACACATGCAGAAGGTGGTCGGCTATATTCATCGCCACCTCGCGCAGAAGCCCTCGGGCGATATCGAGGACAGCGACTGGCGCTACAGCCTGATGAACTGGGGGCACGACCCTCTCGACTGATGGCAGGCCCCGATCCTCTCGACCATTTCGTCAAGGCGCAGGACGGCGGAACCTACGAGCAGGCGCTGGAGGAAATTGGCGAAGGCGAGAAGAAGAGCCACTGGATGTGGTTCATCTTCCCCCAGATCGAAGGCCTCGGCAAAAGCGCCAAGGCGAAGAAATACGCCCTCGCCGATCTGGACGAGGCGCAGATGTATTGCGAGCACGAGGAACTCGGCCCGCGTCTGTTCGAAGCGACCGAAGCCATGCTCGAATGGGCCGGCACGATGAGCGCGGAGGACATCCTCGGCGACATCGATGCGCTGAAATTCCGCAGTTCCATGACGCTGTTCGAAGCCGCTTGTGACGACGAGGACTCGCAAGTCTTCGCCGACGCACTCGAAGCTTTCTTCGACGGGGAACGCTGCCCGCTGACAGTGGACCGGATGTAAGCGGGAAACCTCGTAGTACGGCAGGCCGATTGCGCCGCATTACCACGGCGCGTCCATGATCAGCCCTCTTCGTAGCGCGGTTTACCAGCAGGATATTCGATAGCCGGCGTCCCCGCCTGACTGGCAGCATAGGCCTCCGCCTCGCGCATCACCCGCAGCATGTTGCGCATGGAGATCTTCTCCAGCTCGTCCTGAGAATACCCGCGGCGCGCCAGTTCGACGAAGAGCGCGGGATATCCGCTGACGTCTTCCATGCCAATCGGCCCGGTGGGCATGCCGTCATAATCGCCGCCGATACCGATATGGTCGATACCCGCGATATCGCGAATGTGATCGATATGGTCGGCCATGTCGGAAACAGTCGATACCGGCGCGCGGTTCTCCGCATCCCATTTCCCCATCAGCGCCTCGACCTGGTCGGGCTGCCCCGGATAGAGCACCTTCAGCCGGGCCTCCTCCCCTGCACGATTGGCGGCATATTGCCGCAGGTCTTCGGTCACGTAGGATGGCAGGGCGACGACCATGACGATCCCGCCGTTGAGCGGCAGGCGCTCCAGCACATCGTCGGGCACATTGCGCGGATGTCCGTTGATGGCCTGCGCGCCCGAATGGCTGAAAATCACCGGCGCGCGCGCCACGTCCAGCGCATCACGCATGGCCGCCGCGCTGACATGGCTCAGATCGACCAGCATGCCGATACGGTTCATCTCGCGCACCACGTCCATGCCGAACGCATTCAGCCCGTCATGGCGCGGCGCATCGGTGGCGCTGTCCGCCCAGTCCAGCGTCTTTCCATGCGTCAGCGTCATGTAACGCGCGCCCAGATCGTACATCTGCCGCAGCACGGCTAGGCTGTTGCCGATGGAATGCCCGCCTTCCATGCCGAGCAGCGAGGCTATCCGCCCCTCGGCGATAGCGGTCTCGACATCGTCTGCCGTGAGCGCCAGCTCCAGCCCGCGCGGGTTGCGATCGATCAGGCGCTTGGTCACGTCGATCTGCTCCAGCGTCGCCTGGACGGCCTCGGCTTCCGGCAGGTTTGCGCTGACATAGACCGACCAGAACTGCGCCCCCACCTTCCCCCGGGCAAGGCGGACCAGATCGCTGTGCATCGCCTTGCGCTCGCCTTCACCCGTGTCCAGCGTGTCGGCGAAGTCGAAATCGTTGATCATATTGTCGAAGCGGGCGCGCAGCTGGATGGGAACATCATTATGCCCGTCCCACACCGGTGCCGCATCGAGCGCTGCCGCCGCCGTCTCCTCCGGCGTGCCCTGCGCCGGCACCGGCACCGCCAGCAAGGATATAACGGCAAGGGCGGCGCTCATATGGATGGACTTCATGAATATCTCCTTTGCGGAACCCTATGGCATCTCATCGGCTGTTCTAGCGAACAGATCGCTCTTGGAAAGGATTGCCTGATGACCGTCAT
Organism: Qipengyuania triglochinis; assembly: GCF_054655615.1. NCBI lineage: Bacteria > Pseudomonadati > Pseudomonadota > Alphaproteobacteria > Sphingomonadales > Erythrobacteraceae > Qipengyuania > Qipengyuania triglochinis. The sequence goes on from NZ_BAAHND010000002.1 coordinate 87,384, forward strand.
TGCCCGCTGGAACGGAGAAGAGATCGCCCGCAGCACCGACACTGTGGTGGTCGAGGGCAATCACTACTTCCCGTCGTCGGATGTCGCGCGCAGCGTGCTCGTACCAAGTGAGCGGACCAGTGTATGCCCTTGGAAGGGCACGGCCCTGTATCATTCGATCAACGCCGGCGGCGCCATCAACGAGGACGCTGCTTGGTATTATCCCGATCCCAAACCCGACGCCGCCGAAATCAAGGATCGGATCGCGTTCTGGAACGGAGTGGAAGTGACGGAGGAATGATCCGCCGCGCCCTGCGCTGGCTCCTCGTCACTTTTTACGCCTTCGCGGGAATCATGCACCTATCGAAGCCCGAACCTTTCCTCAGCATAATGCCGGGGTATGTGCCTGTGCCGGAAGCGATGGTTTTCTGGACTGGTGTGGCCGAGCTCTTGGGTGCCGCGGCTCTGGTTCAGCCTTGGTCGAAGCAAATCCGTAAAGCGGGCGCGATCGGCCTCGCACTTTATGCGATCTGCGTTTTCCCGGCGAACATCCACCATTTCGCACTGGATATGGCACGTGAGAATGGGGGACTTGGTTTAGCCTATCACATTCCGCGCATGATAGCGCAGCCAGTGTTGGTATGGCTGGCTTTGTGGGTCGGCGGCGTCACGGACTGGCCGTGCCGCCGCCGTCCTCAGTAATCACTAATCGGTGATCAGGACATGTGCTTGGAAACGGCACCGGTCATCTTGAACATGGAGATCTGCTCCTTGCCGATGACTGCACCCAGCTTGTCGTCGGGATTGATCATGCGCTTGTCCTGCGGATCCTGCAGGTTGTTCGCCTTGATGTGATCCCAGACCTTCGAAGTGACCTGAGCGCGGGTCATAGGCCCCTTGCCGACCACATTTTCGAGTTGCGGCGAGAGATTCACCGGCTTCTGGAGTGCGTTGTTCTTGCCTGCCATTTTCAGCTTCCTTTCAGTTGGCTGTTATTATGAATCAGTCTTCGATATCGAGGTCTTCGGCATCCAGTTCTTCGATTTCATGCCCTTCGAAACGGGCGGTGAGAACGGCTGCGGCCATGACGTGGTTCTTGATGTTCTTGCGGAAATCCTCGTAGCCGGCACCCGGCATGAGCGTGAGTGGCAGATCGAGCGCGTAGAGCTGGAAAACATACCGGTGCTGCACGCCCAGCGGCGGATCGGGCAACAGCCATTCCGAATTGCCGACCGCGTTCTTTCCCGTGCGGGGCGGAGCTTCACCTTCGAAAAGCGCGCCCTTCTGGCCCTTGAGACCCCAGACGAGCCAGTGGATCTTACCGTCCTCGGCATCTTCCACGATCAGTGCGAGTTCCTGCGTTCCCGGAGGTGGCGCTGTCCACTCCAGAGGCGGAGCGACTGCATCTTCCTCGGCTGCAGTGAAACTCGGATCGAGCTCACCGCCATGCTTGAAAGCGGGGCTTGTCAGAGTGAAGCCTCCCTTACCCAGCAATTTTTCTTCGCCGACTTCACTAATCGTGAGGGCGCCCTTGGCATCTCCGCCGATTGCTTGCTGAACCCATGCGGGGGTACCGGTACTCAAGATAATTACTCCATAATTCGTTGGCGCAGTCCTGCGCGCTGGATGAGGAAAGACTAGGCGCTTCTTTTGGGCGATGGCCATGCCTACCGACCGAATTTATGGCCTTTTTGCCTCCGCTCGCCCGGTTTTCCACCGGTATGAGCGAAATTTTCCCGGCCACCAGCCCTGTTTCACGTGGTGCTTGCCCATATCATGGCAATTGGGCAAGCTTCCGTCAGTTGGGTCGTGGGTGAGCAGCCACGAGCGGTTTGGGGAGAATGATAATGAAATTGGGTCGCACATCCATGGGCGCGCTAGCCGCCTCCTGTGCAGTGGCGCTTGCAGCATGTGGCGGCGGGGATAGCTCAGGAACAAGTGGTGGTAACTCACCTCCGATCGGGGGAGGAAGCGGTGGCAGTGCTGGAAATGACCAGTGCAGTCTGTCCTCACGCCAGGATTGGGCACTCTCGGTGCTTCAGGAATGGTATCTCTTTCCCGACCTGCTGGATACCAGCGTCGACAAGGCAAATTACAATGATCTGCAATCCTACCTAGATGCCCTCGTCGCACCCGCCCGAGCGCAGAACAAAGATCGCTTTTTCACCTACATCACTTCGATCGAGGAAGAGAACGAACTGATCAATAGCGGGTCCAATGCCGGTTTCGGATTCCGCTTGATCTATGACGTGTCGAACAATCGGGTTTATCTTGCCGAGGTGTTCGAAAGCGGCCCCGCCTTTCCTGCTGGCTTCGACCGTGGAACCGAGATATTGCAGATCGGATCCAGCAGCGTGGCCTCGTTGATGGCAGCCGGCGGCCCGCAGGCCGTGTCCGATGCGTTGGGGCCCAATGATCCCGGGGTCAGCCGAAGCTTCCGAATCCGAAGCGTCGGTGGGGTCGAAAGCACAGTCTCAGTTACCAAGGCAGACTATTCTCTCGATCCTATTTCCAATCGCTATGGAGTGAAAATCCTCGATGATGGCGCAGGCGGGAAAGCAGGATACATAAATCTGCGCACATTCATCGTCCAAGACGCTGGCCCTCAGCTTCGCGAGGCTTTTGCGCAGTTCCGGCAGCAGGGCGTAACGAGTGTCATTCTCGACTTACGCTATAACGGAGGCGGCCTCGTATCAGTCGCGGAGTTGCTCGGCGATCTTATGGCTGATGGTTTGGAAGGGCAGGTATTCTCCGAAACGCTCCTGCGCCCGTCGAAGTCGGACGAAAACTCGACTGATCTGTTCCAGGACCAGCCCGAACAAATCCGCGCAATGAAACTTGCGGTCATCGGACGGGGTGGAACGGCATCGGCGAGCGAACTGGTCACCAATTCCATGATACCCTACCTCGGCGACAATATCGCGCTCGTGGGTATGAACACATATGGCAAACCGGTTGGCCAATATGCATTCGACCGCTCAGCGTGCGATGATCGCCTCCGTGCGGTGACTTTCAAGACAGTGAACGCTGATGGCCAAGGAGAGTACTTCAGCGGGCTAGCCAGCGTGATGCCAAACACTTGCCGGGCCGGAGACGATATCTTTACCCAGCTCGGCGACCCGGCCGAAGCCTCCGTACAGACGGCTCTTGATTTCCTTGGAGGGCGGACATGCACGCCGATCATCAGCGGAAATCAGGTGACCCGCGCTTCGATAAATAGCGGCCAGTCGAAACTGATCCGATCAGATAGACCCAATGCATTCCAGCGGGAAAACCCAGGGGTGTTCTAAAAAGAGGTCGGGCCGCAGCTCAGGCTGTGGCCCGATGCTTCTTCAGCGATTTGCGGCTAAAGCGATGGAAGCGGTTACGCGAGCGCTGCTGCAATAGTCATGGCACCAAGGCCCAAGGAAAGCGGCGCGCGAAGATTAAGCCACCAGCGCGGAGTAAGCGAAGAAAGCCTCGCATCAGCAGCAAGGGCGATCAACAAGCCTGCGCCCAGCATTACCAGCAGTGGTTCGATGGAAAGCCATCCCAACAGTTGTACTCCCAATCCTGCGGCGGCGATCAGGCTTGGCACGACAGCGGCGATCCATACCCACGCCAGTCCGCCCCTTCTTTCTGCAGCGGGAGCCGCGGCGGCGATTCCCCACCATGTTCCGCCAAGAAATGTGAAGATCAGCGCGGCATAGATGGCGGCGCATTGCTGGGCCAATGTCCGCCATTCTTCCGGGCCTGTATAGGCAATCACCAAACATGCGATCTGTGGTGCCAAGCCCAATAAGCCGAGCAGGCGAGGCCAGCTTGGAACTGTGCGCATCATGCTCGCTTTCGGATAATGCGCCTGACTTCAGGCATTGTCGATAACCGCGCTCGGTTGTTCGTTTGTCCAAGCACAGCCGTTACGCTGCTCATCCGCGATCCGCAGCGTCGCGGTGTAAGGATATTTTCGGTCGCTCATCCCGTCAGAACACTCACCGGGGGTTACCATCAGATCGAAGCTCTCACCGTTCATCGTGCCGGTGAAGGAAACACCATTATTTCCGGCAAATCGCTGAACGCTGAAGCGCACACCGTCCTGGTTCTCAGGGGTCGAGTAACGGGCGCTACCTCGAGCTACAGCACCGTTCCAGAACGGCTCGGTTCCTGTGAAGTAAACGGTCTCATCCGGGGCGATCGCATCGAACGCATGCGTAGGCCCGCTTCCCGGAGCGCCTTCGCCCGATTGACAGCCCGCCAAGAACAGGAGAGTAAAAGTAATTGCGACAGGTTTCAATCGAAGCCTCATATTTCAGCAAGCGAACCAGATGACTGATACGCAAAATCACGGGAGCTTGCACGCTGCCTACCGCGAAATCAGGTCAGCGCGCAATCATCCGCTAGCCATCGAGACGATAGCCTTTTGATCGAAGGGCCCTTAACGGGCTGGCTAAAACCCTGTCGTCTTGGTCAGTTTCGTCCGAACAACCTTGCCATCAGACCTTTCTTCTCGGGCTCCGGTTCCGGCTCGCTCTGTGCCAACCGTTTACGTAAATCGGCACCGGATGGCGGTTCCTTTATCTCCTCAGCCTCGCGCCTCGTAATCATCGAGGCCGGAAGAAGTTCTGCCATCTGCGGCGCTTCTTCGACCTGTCGGGGTGCAGGCCTCTGCCCTTCCACGACACCGTGGACGGATACAGCATCCGGCTTCATATCGACCATCCCGGTCAGAACAGGGACGTTGTTCGGCAATGGTCTTTCCCGGCAGATTTTCTCTACTGCGCGATGGAAAAGCAGGGCACGCCACCAGCAGGCGAGCACGTATTCCACATAGCGCTTGGGCGCTTCCTCCGGAGCGTTATCACGGAAGAAATGGCGCTCCTTGTGGTGAACCAGTGCGGTGTTGATTGCGGAAAGCCCGTTGCATTCGAGAAAGACCTCGATGTCCTCGTCATAACCAGCCCAAGCCGGACCTTCTTCGGCGAGCGCCTGTTCGATCAATGTCGCTTCATCAGCTTGACTGAAAGCAAAGGGATCGTCGCTATACAATCCGAGCATCATGTAGGGATGATGGACTTGCCCCTTTTCGAACGCTCTATCGGCCTCGTTCGCAATTGCCAGGGTAATCCCGGTAATGGCATCGCCTTCGGCAAGCTCGATCGCTTCCTGTAATTCTTCCCATCCGGAGATGGAAACCCGGTCCGGGTCATCTATCAGACACCGCGTTGCGAGTTCCGTATCAAGAGATTGAAGCTGCATTTCGAGATAACGCTGAGCGTTATTCAATTCGCCCATGTGGAAATACTCGTGCATCACGGCCATCCACTGGTCTTCGCCTTCCTGAGTGGCGAATTGCTTCTGAAGTTCATGCATCGTCTTGGGGTCCGTCAACTCGGGTTCGAGGGAAAGATGCCAAGAATTTCTCACCATCCCATTAACCGCATCATCCGAGATAAGCCCCGGGAACGCCGCGGATGGCGGGAGCGTTGATCCAGCAAGACGAGATACTCGGAGTGAGGAAATGAGAATCACACCCCACATGCTGGGTGCAGCGGCAGTTATAGGGATGGCGGGAGCGGTAAGCGGAGCAGCCATCGGCGAAAGCCCTATCCTTACCAGAAGCCACTCAGACAGCTTGCCGCAATCGACAGTTGTTTCGACGGCAAACAAATCGCTCACACAACGCGGCAGCCCCCCTGACCATTACCCGCTCGAGACAGAACAGGGCACGATTGAAGTAGCCGAGCTCGCCCTTCATGGCCGATTGCGGGAGCGTGGCGGCAAGATGTGGTGGGAAGATCGCGAGACGGATGATCGGGCCGAAATGAATGGGGAATACGATTTCTACCGCACAGCGAGCCCCGAACGCATTGCTCATGAAGAAAGATTGCTCGCCTTTACTAGCGGACACGCCGATCTATCGAGGATCGAAGAAGATACGTTCGTCCCCTCACGGTCAAGAGTGCGGGCAGAAGCTCCGATGACGCTGGCTGAGCCGGTTGAACTATCGGCTCAGGACATGGGCATTTCTCAAAGAAATGAGCAACGCGCCGGTAAGGCTAAGACAATCGACGTGTCCGGGGTTCTGGCTCTGCGAGATTAAGGACGGGAATAACGCCGCCACTGTGTCGTCAATGCTCGGCCAGTTTCCGGTGTTCGTCGACGGATCGTTTCATTTCAGCCGCCTGCAAATGCAGAGCCTGACTGGACAAGCGAATTTCGCGGCTCTGCTGGAAGAAGCCTAGCACGAGCCACAAAAAGGCGAGCGGGCTGGATACGCCACCCAGAAAGTCGCCCAGTTCGTTAAGCTTTAAATCGGCGGGATTTTGCCCTTGAACAGCAAGATAGACAACCAAGCCGATTAAATAGCACGCCGTAAGCAATAATCCCACGAGGGGTAGCCGACGGCGCTGCTTACGATCGTCCAATACAGATTCGGGACGAGTACTGCCCATCTGTTTACATTACCTTTTCAGGACGGGGATCGTGTCCATGACGCTCGCTCTTACCGAAATGCCTCTCAAGCCTCTGAGCCAAGGTGCCAGCGGCTCGTCGGGCCGCATCGTCGACGCTCGATGCATGTTCGGTAACACCTATGGGCTTGCCGCCGCTTGGACGAGCTTCAATCGTGCAAGCCTTGTCATCAGCTCCGCCTTTGGGACCATTTTCATCGCGGACGTGAATTTCCAAGCGCGTAAGCCGGTCCTCAAATCGCGAGAGCTTTTGCCTTACCGCCGCCTCGATCCGCTCAGCGACATTTTCCGTTCCCATTACCGAACTGTCGGAATTGAACTGGATCTGCATGGCAAATTCTCCTTTATTTTGCTCTCCTTTACCCAACGTTTGGGAATAGACCCGGTTTCCCTCTTCCCGGCTGATTGGCGAGGCAGCTCGTCAAAGATCCTGCTTGATATTTGACTCAAAAAGGGAGTGGATTACCCCAAATTCAGGCGCAGCCTTCGACATATGCCAGTTGCGGCATCAAACCAACGTGGATGGCCGAAACCTTACCGTTCCGGTCGATCTCGAACCGAAGGCGGGGATCGTCCGCAGGTTGGGTCAAATATTTCGCTGGTGCTTCGACATAAGCATGCGGGCTGGAAACGAAGCCGGGAAACAGATTATTCACCTCAGCTTCCGAGCTTCCGACAGCGATCCCCTCTTGCAATTTAAAGCGTGAATCCGAACCGACCGTTATCCGGCGTAATTCCTTACCTTCAGTCAGGCCATAAACGCCATCGTAATCCGGCGAACTGATCGTGCGACAATCAGAATTAGGAATTTGCGCGCCCCGCTGAGCGAAGCTGCTGCCGACGGGCACGGGCTCGCCTATTTTCAGATCCGCCAAACCCTCAAGCCGTAATGTGTCATCCGACCGCTCCTGATGTGCGGGTGTGTCGGTTGCAACAGACACTTCAGAGCTTTCAGCGGTTTGCTTTACCGAATTCTGATCTTGACGAGGCTCTCCATCCTGTGACGAACAACCGGACAGAAGTGCAATAGAAACAGCGACGGTGAGTGCTCGAGAGTTCACAGTTTATATCCTTTCGTACCCACAAAGTGAGCAAGTTTTTAGAAACTCCCGGAGCTCCGGATAACTTCGATTGCCATCAGCCGATATACAGCCTTTTGCATAAAAAGGACGACCCCGAGGGATCGTCCTTCTACAATCATATGATCGTGTCTTTACGAGGGCATCAGCACCGTATCGATTACGTGGATTACGCCATTCGAAGCATCGACATCGGTCGAGGTCACGGTCGCGCGATTGCCTTCGGGATCAACCAGCACAACATTGCCGCCGTCCATCATGGCAGTCAGTTCCGCACCATTCACCGTGGTGAGCTTGTAACCGTCTTCTCCCGCTCCTTCGATCGCCTGCGTCAAGGCCTGTGCATTGGTTTCGCCCTGAACAACGTGATAGGTGAGAATATTCGAAAGATCTTCGCGGCCAGCATCGCTCATGAGTTCATCGCGCGTAGCCTGCGGAATCTTATCAAATGCGGCATTCGTTGGAGCGAAGACCGTATAGGGTCCTTCACCAGATAGAGTCTCACCAAGATTGGCTGCAGTAACCGCGCTAACCAGGGTTGAGAAATCGGGATTGCCTTGGGCGACTTCGACGATGGTACCAGCCTCCGCCGTGTCGTTCGCCATCTGGTCATTCATGGCCACGGTGTCATCTGCGGTCGGTTCGGCGGTATCTTCTGCGCATGCAGCAATCGCGAGCGAGGCAGCTGAGGCGAGTACGATAGTTAGCTTGTTCATGGATAATCTTCCTTCGTCGTGGAAAGCCAGAATAGGCAATGGCGCGGATGCGATCTCCGGGGTTTGTCGTCCTTACGCCTTCACCCAACCAATTATCAGATGACGCGCATGTTCCGAAAAAGGCGGGAATGTGGCGATCTTTCCAATGTTAAGTGAGCTCGGGACGTAGAATAGCAAGGGACCGTGATATTCATATCTTGCCGCAACCCGGCGCCGAATTGGGAATGCGACGGGGAACTTACCTGACTCTCGCCTCTTGATCCGATATGGACGAGAATTCCTCGCACGATCCTGCGCCCCACGAAATTACTCTCACGCCGCGTCAAATGGATTGCATGCGACTGGTCAAAAACGGCCTGACCTCAAAGCAGATCGCTCGGGAACTTGGAATCTCACCCCGCACGGTCGATCAACATATCGGTACGGTGATCGAAATTCTTCAGGTCAACAACCGCATGGCGGCCGTAACCAGGCTTCAGCAAATCGAACTGGAAAACCGGCAGGGCCAGGATATCACCACTCCTGAGCACTTCGTAACAGAAATCGAGCCGGAGAGGCCGGATCGTATCGCTGTGGGCTCATCATCCCGCATTGAACCCAAGAGAGTTGGACCGGGCCCAAGATCTACTTTTCCCGCTCTCGGTGGTAGGACGAACACCGCATCCAGCAGCCAGCGTTTTAGATGGATGATCCGCATTTCGATTTTGTCCGTCATGCTCAGTTGCTTCATAGTTCTCACCATTATGGGCGTATCTGAACTGGCTTCGCGTGGGACGCCGTGACCTTTTCGGGTCAGCGCAATCGAACACTTAGCGCCAGAAAGGATACCCATTCCCATGCATAAAATCGAACAGGCAGCCGGGCAGGTCGTTGCGGACGACACCCAGAAATCACTCGAGGCAATCGATCAGGCCGTCATGTCACTGGCCAATCTGTGCGCCAGCATCGTCGAGGTCAGCAAATCTGCCAATCTGCCAGTAACGACAGTTCAGGGCGCGCTCGCCAATGCTGGCGAAGGGCTCTCCAAGATCATCGCTACCCGCCAGGATCTCGGCGGCACCACCAGAGAACTGCTCAAAATCCGCAAGGCATCCAATCTGCAGACCGTGGGCTTTGGCTGCCCGCCGGAGTATAAGCCATCGGCCGAGCATCTCCCCGAGCCGGCGGGACAGGACGCCTAACCAACCATGCCTAGTATCTACCTGCTTGCCTTCTGGATCTTCCTCATCGGAGCGTGGACTGTCAGTTGGCAAGCAGGGGATCGGCAGGATCGTCGCTGCATTATCGCAATCGTCGCTGCGGCGGCGCTATCGGCGATCTGTTACAGCTACCTTCCCCCGTTTGCAGCGCTTGTCGCAGTAGCGCTGGTGGATTTCGCCCTCCTTCTGATCATCGGTCGCTACGCCTTGGTATCGGATCGTTACTGGCCGCTGTGGTTTGCCGGGTTTCACGCGGTGGGCCTGTTCTTCACGCTCTGCGCTCTCGCAATCCCGAGCGAGTGGCAGATGATACCCTGGCGGCTCAGCGGATTCTGGTCCCTCCCTGCCCTTATCGCGATGACGGCCGGGTTGCTGCTCGACAGGCGCGCTGGCGTTGTCAATCGGGCCCGCGGTTAGCGTACTCCACCCGCCTGGTCAGCGGGAAAGGCGGCGCCGGTTGGCTTGCACAGGTCCGCTATAATGGCGCAGTGCCCGGGTCGACAATTCCTGCGCCGACTGGAACGGCCCGCCCTGCCAGAGGTATGGCCAAAGCAGGAGGTTCGCGACCACCTTTTCCTTCACCATCCGCTCGGCTTCGCGCTCGGCCAGCTTTCCGCCGGCCATGATGCGCAGGCTGCGCAGCCATACGACGGAGGCGGCATCGAAGGACAGGGCCCAGCTATCGAAGGCGAGCCGCGTCCATGCGGTGGGATCGGATCTTGTCATGCGGGAAGCTCCTGAGATGTGCAGCCGCTATATGCTGCACTGCACAAACGTTCGCAACGCCCTTTCGGCGCCAGCCCGGTCGCAGCACTCGGTGTTCGCTGCGACCGGACCGGGGCCTCGATCGTCAGCCTGTCGCTTGCGACAGCACCAACGTGCCGAGATCGATGTCGTCCTGGCCCGCCGTGGCGGTGACCGGGTGATTGGTATCCGTGGTCCAGATGAGGCGGCCCTCGCCATCCACGATCGTGACGCGGGCATTGGTGCGCGCGGCGTCTTCGAGGCCGGAGCGAAAGACGTTCACTTCGAACGGCAGCGGGACCGATCGGCCATTGGTGGCATAGGTCTGTTCGCCCAGCACGGTGGCGGCGGCATCGGCGCGCGACACATCCTCGATCCGCACGGTGATCACGGCGTCCTGCGGCAGCGCGATGCGCTGGCGATAGGTCGCCTCGCCGGTGACGGTCAGCAGCTCGTCGGCGCTGCGGGAGGGGGTGGTGGCGCAGGCGGCCAGGGCGAATGCCATCGTTGCGGCGATAGGTGCGATTATCTTCATGGCCGGGGCAACGTGGGCTGGCGCGGCGCGTTCCCGGCTGGCGCGAAACCGGCCAGTATTCGTGGCGAATAGAGCGCCGTAATCGGCGAAACGTTTGGTAGGCGGTTCACTATAGGTCCGGTCCTTTTCCTGTCCGGCATTGTACCGGGCCGCGCCTCTTAGGCAGTTCGACTTTGAACGGCAGGTGAAGACCGACAAGTTTCGTGATGCTTGTTCAGGGTGGAGCATGTGGAGCACGGTCCAGGGCAAAAACCCCCGTTTCGTCACCATGCCCCGGCAAATGCGTAACCTTGCGGGCCAAACTGTCACCCTTGGCGGGCAAAATGTCACCGTCTCGCCCGCACTGTCACCCTGCCCGCCATGCCATGTCACCTTTGCGGGTGTCCGAGTGTCACCTCTTCCGTGCGCCACCGTCACTCTCCCGCCGCCGGAATGTCACCCATGTCCATCTCGGCCAGCGGCACGCGTGACAGCAGCGGATGCACCCGCCGCTTGCCCTTGCGCGCGGAGGCCCGCCGCCGCTTCGCCTCGCCCATGGCGATATCCCAGTAATGCGCGAAATTGGGCGATCGGGCGCGCAGGCGATAGGCGGACTGGCGGCTCATCCCCACGGCCAGCGCGCAGGAGGTGACCTTGCCGCTGCGCGCGAGCATCTTGATGAAGGTGGATGCCTTATCCCCCGTCCAGCGGCTGTTGTTGGGGCGGACCTTCCCGGCCTGCGGAGGTTCGCCAGGGGGACGGTCGGGAGAGGAGCGATGCGGTGGCTGTGGTGGCGGTGTCTGTGTCATCCAGCAGGATAAGCCACGCTTTGCACCGTGTAGGAAAGCATCTTTTGCGCGGAACGGCTTCACTTCCGGAACGCTGGTAGATTGAACAGTTCTCAGGAGTAATATTCGATGGCCGACAAGACCCCCAAGCAACATCTCGCCCATATCGCCGAACAGATGAAGGACATCGATTTCGTGATGCTGGCCACGCATACGAAGGACGGCCAGATCGGCCACCGCCCGATGAGCAACAATCGCGAAGTCGATTACGATGGCGACAGCTATTACTTCACCTGGGACGATTGCCTGATGGTGAAGGATATCGAGAAGAACCCCAAGGTCGGCCTGTCGCTGCAAGGCGCCCCCGGCAGTGAAGGCGCGCCGGGCATCTTCATCGCGCTGGAAGGCAAGGCCGAAATCGTGCGCGACAAGGCGAAGTTCGAAGACCACTGGACCAAGGATCTGGACCGCTGGTTCAAGGACGGCATCGACACCGACGGCGTGGCCATGATCCACGTCCACGCCACCCGCTGCGCCTATTGGGACGGCGAGGAAGAAGGCGATTTCGACATCAAGTGATCGGGATGGGCGTGGGAATTATTCCCGCGCCCTTTCTGACTGGGGGCGGACCTCCATCATCCCCGCGCCCCGTTCTTAATCTCGCCCTCTCGTCATCCCCGCGTAGGCGGGGATCCAGCTAGCTTGGCGCTATGTCCGCTCTGGATCCCCGCCTTCGCGGGGATGGCGGCTATTAACGCGGACACCCCCCAACCGAATTGATGCAAGCTATTCCCCGAAAGGGTCTACGCTCCCCCACGGGGCATTCCGCCCCGATTGGAAAAACTCATGTCCAAGGGACAGAAATCGAACCGCGAAGCCCGCAAGCCCAAGAAGGAAAAGGTGAAGACCAACGCCTCGCAGCCTTCGCAGAAGCCCGGCGCCATCAAGGGGCTGGAGAATATGAAGAACAGCTAAGGCCCGGCAGAGCCGATTATACGCGCGGGGCATCCGGTGCTACAGCCGCCAGCGATGCCCCCGCCCCAAGACGATATTTCGCCCGCGGAAAACGCCGTAACCATCCTCGTGGATGCCGATGCCTGCCCGGTGAAGGACGAAATCTACCGCGTCGCCGCACGCTTCAAGGCGCATGTCCGCGTGGTGAGCAACAGCGCCTTTCGCGTGCCTGTGAGCGAACGGGTGAAGCGCGTGGTGGTCAGCGACGGCTTCGATGCGGCGGATGACTGGATCGCCGAACACGCCTCTCCCAAAACCGTGGTTGTCACCGCCGACATATTGCTCGCCGAACGCTGCCTGAAAGCGGGCGCGCAGGTGCTGGCGCATAATGGCAAGCCGTTCGATACCGCCAGCATCGGCGCCGCAGTCGCCACCCGCGCAATCATGGATGATCTGCGCGCCGGGATGGACGGCATAGGCGGAGGCCCGCCGCCCTTCAGCAAGGCGGACCGGTCCAATTTCCTGCAATCGCTGGACAGGGTGCTGACCCGGCTGGGCCAGAGGTAGGTAATTCGCGCGGCGTTACAGCTGAACGACTGTATGATCGCCACCACCGCCTTTTCCGATCACCCGGCCAAAATGCTCGCATAGGTTTCGGACACGAACAGCACGCCGAACCCGGTCATGAGTATCCCGCCCAACAGGTCTCCCCAAGGCGAAACGGTCGCTCTGTGCGGAGCGGCGGGGTTGTAGAACACCGTGTATTCCTTTCTCCGGAAGAATGACGGGGAATATTGTTCGAACTGCACCTCGCGTTGCCGGGCCGTCAGGAAACTGACCGTGATGAAGGTGTCCTCGCGATCGCTCCGGCTGGAAATCACCGTTCCTGCGGAAAGGCCGCCAGCCCGGCGGATGTCCGCAGTTTTCCAGATTGTGTAGAGACCCCAGACGCTGGATATTATTCCTGCGCAAAAGACCAGGAAGACACCGATTTCATGCAGGCCAGACATGGTGCCATCTTTTGCGGCTGTTTTCTTAAGGATTGTTTGAGACGATCGGAGGGGCTGTTTGAGACTCTGACACCTCCAGCGAACAATTCGCCCAATCCGATTAATGTCTGCATATTAATCGCAGGATACGATTGCGCGTTTGGGATATTACCCCATCATGCACCGCGATTATCTCAAGACGCTCAGCTTCCTCGCGCTCCACCTCGTCGTGGGCTTTTCGGTCGCTTATCTGTTCACCGGCTCGCTCGCGCTGGCGGGCGGCATTGCTCTGGTAGAGCCGCTGGTGAACGCCGTGGTGTTCTTCTTCCACGAGCGTGCCTGGCAGAAGAAGGAGCGCCCCGCCCTGCTCGATGTCGTGCTGCACCGCCACGGCGCGGAAGGCCGCTCGCAGCCGGTGTGACGGCGGCGGTCAGCCGGGTTTGGCCGATTTGGCCTTATGCGCGGCAATCGCCTCGTCGATATCGGCAATGCGGCGCCGTTCGGGAGTATCCTTTTTCAGCCCCTTGAGGCGGCAGGTCGCCCATAGCTGGCGGCGTTCGGATTCCAAATTCTTCAGATAGAGATCGGCCATGCGCCCCTATGGCCCCATCTACGCGCGCTGGCCAGTGGGTACGGAGGGCAGACGGGCGGGCCGACTTGCCAAGCGCGCCCCGCTGCCGCAGCATTGCGGGCATGAGCCAGCCAGACCCCGCAAAAAAGGACCCTCCCCGCTATTCGACCTTTGTCGAATTCTGGCCCTTCTACCTGCGCGAACATTCACGCCCGCGCACGCGCGCGCTGCATTATGTCGGGACGACGCTGGTGGTGCTGATCGCGATCTTCGCCGTGCTGACGGGGCGCTGGTGGTGGCTGCTCGCCATGCCGGTGGCAGGCTATTTCTTCGCTTGGCTGGCGCATTTCACGGTCGAGAAGAACCGGCCTGCCACCTTCACCTATCCGCTGTGGAGCTTGGGCGCAGATTTCAAAATGTGGTGGCTGTGGCTGACCGGCAGGCTGGGCGCAGAATTGCGCAAGGCCGGGGTGCGCTAGGCTCTACACCGTCGCGCTCAATCTTCGTCGCTACGCCGCCCGTCGCGTTCCTTGGCGACACCCTTGAACGGCTCGCCATCCGATTTGACATCCATGAACTGCCCCGCCTCGGCCGAGCCGTCCTCGCGATTGCGCTTGGTCCATTTGCCCGTCGCCGTGTTCTTCACCTGACTGCGATCGTCGACCGAGCCGATCCGGTGGTCGTCACCTGTATTGCGTGCCATTGTTGGCCTCCTTTTCAAAGACCAACGGACGGGGATTCCGGGGTGTTCCCACTGGCAAGCATAGGCAATCTGCCGAACCGAAAAAATGTCGTGCAGCAAGTGTATCGTTACCGATGATTAAGGACTGTCGCTTACCATAGCTGCGGTACAACTAGCTGGTTGAAAATCTGTGACGCTTCGTGCCGTTTCGCATTTCGTTCGCATGGCCGCTATTCTTTGTGCTCTTTTCTTCGGAATGAGCGCACACGAAGCGTATGGGCAAGATTGCTCGCGGGCAGGCGCGCGCGGGGCAGCCCCGTCATCGTGGCAAACCTATTGCTGGCTCAATATGAGCAATTACAGCGATACACAGGCCCGCAGCACCGGCGGACAAAGCCTGAGCTACAATCTGCCCGATGGCTCGCGCCTGACCTTCCGCCTGCGCGTCACGAACACCCCGACCAACGGCTCACCCTATCTGACGAGCGTAACCGCGCCCAGTTGGGGCGGTGCCGCAGTCGGCAACAGCAGCTTTCTGAATATCCCGGGGCGGCCGATCCTGTATCAGAATATCAACGGGTCCCAGACAACGCTGACCTTTACCAACATTACCGTGATCCCGCCTGCGGGGGTAAGCCAGGCGAACCAGTATGCATTCGTCGTCGCCGATGCCGAATCAACCGACAACAACGAAACACAGCAATACACCACCAACGGCGCATCCTGGCAGCTGCTCGATCGCGTGGCCCCCATCAGCGGAGCACAATATCCGACGGCCACCGGTCTGGGCAGCACGACCTTTCGCTCGGCAGGCGGTGGGCGCACCGGAAATGTCGGAGCCTATATCGTCGGTTCGCTCAATCCCACTTCGGTTACCGTGACCATGCAGGGTAGCGGGCTGCAAGGCGTGATGCTGGCAATCCGCTTTGCTTCCATCACGCTGAGCAAGCAGGTTGAAGGAACCCGGATAGCCGATAACGACCAGTTCCGCTTTCTGATCGAATCCAGCACCGGATCGGTCGTCTATGCTTCAGGGCAAACGGATGGCACCGATCGCGGGCCGTTTCCTGCCGCCGTGTTCTCATCCACATCCGGTGTTCCGCTGGTGCTGCGCGAGGAAATGGTGAGCGGCAGTTCAAGTACGCTCGCAGACTATCGCGCCACGCTGACCTGTACCAATATCAACAGCGGCTCGACCACGGTACTTCCACGCGATACCGTCACTAACCGCTACGATTTCGGCAAGCTCCAGTTCGGCGATTTCGTCGACTGCGTGTTTACCAATACCCCGAATCCGAAGCTCGAACTGCGCACGGTCATTGCATCACCTGGCCGCATCTTCACCAACGATCAGTTCAGATTGGACGTGCGTAACCAGGATGCAAATTCCCAGATCGCCGCTTTTGTCACAACCGGGGCCGGTACAACCGCCACGCCGTCCACGACGGGCAGGTTGGCCGCCATAGCAGGTGCGACCTATCGCCTGACCGAGGTAGCCAGCGGGACGACCACCCTGCAGCGTTATTCGCCCACTCTGGCATGCACCAATCGCAACTCGAGTTCGTCCACCGTCCTGCCTGCGGGCGGCGCGACCGGCCTGGTGGTTCCCAGGCTGGGCGATGTTATCACCTGCACGATCACCAATACGCGCAACTCGCCGCGGGCCATCGTGTCGGTCGACAAGACTTCGCGGGTTATTTCCGATCCCACCCAAAGCGCCTCTCCGAAGGCCATTCCCGGAGCGATCGTCGAATATACGATCAGGGTGACGAATAGCGGCGATGCAGCCAGCGATGCGAACACGTTACGGCTGATCGATACACCGGATACCGCCCTTGCCTATTACACGGCGTTCCCTGCCGTCTTCACCGACGGCGCAACGGCCAGCGGGCTCACCTTCAACCCAGGCAGCAACGTGGCCTTTTCAAACCAGACCACCGGTCCCGGCTTCACATACGCGCCTGCCTCGCCCAGCGACCCGGCGGTAGCGCGCATCCGCTTTTCACCAACAGGGTCGCTCCGCGCATCGAACGGTATCGCCCATCCCAGCTTCACTCTGCAGTACCGCGTCGTAATCGAATAGGGCGCGGCGGCCCGGGCCGACTTCTATGGAGAAGCTAAAGCGTTCCTCTGCCAGTGGACTGTCGAGGATGTTGCTGCTCGCCATGCCGGCGGCAGGCTATTTCTTCGCCTTGCTGGCGTATTTCACGGTCGAGAAAAACTGCTCCGCCACCTTCACCTATCCGCTGCGGAGCCTGGGCGCGGACTCCAAAATGTGGTGGCTGTGGCTGACCGGCAAGCTGGGCGGCGAATTGCGCAGCCAGATCACCGCCGACATCTCTGCCCCCAGAACCCACCCCTCGATCGCAAGTTTGGGTCAAGTTCTGTTGGGGTCTTGGTCGTGGGAATTCCTCCGGCAACGAGATGCTGCACTGCAACAACAGCGGGACGGGTGGAAGGTGCCGAAGTTATGACTATCAGAGAGCCGATCGGCGGCGGTCCTTGCACGAGATCGAGCATGTGCTGGCAGGGTTGGGCATTTGACAGTCATGGTATGGAAGTTGGGAAGTTGGAGCGGAATATGGACTTGGAACAGATCAGGCCGCGTGAAAAACGCAAAGTCTTCGATCTCGTCGAAGAAGCTGGATTCGACACCACGGATTGGATCGACAGCTTCAGCAAACCGACTGGCTACAAAGCCAATCCGAAATATTGCTACGAGTGGTCGTTCGTCGAGCCTGAAAAGGTAGCGATCCTCAATTTGTGGTTTCGCAACATGAGGTTTGAGAACGGCCAGATTCTCCAGCGCAACAATTTTCGCGAAGATGCGCGAGGAAACGCTGGCCACTCCACTTGGGTCAAACGTGCCTTAAAGCTTGATGAGACACTAAAATCTATCATGCGAGACGGCTTGATCGTGCGTGTCGTCATCAACGACGGTGAGATGCGAGAGCGTGGCAATCCGAACGCAAAAGCGTCGAAGGTTCTTGCTCGCGAACTTGACCCTGAGCTTTGGACACTTACCCACTACGATTGGGAGACTGGCGACAACACCCTCGTCCGTGGTTTGGCTCCAAGTCGTTTCGCAGATCAGTTCGAACTTGAAGATCCAGGCTCTGATGCGAACGAAAGAATTGAGAGGGGTGGGAGCTCGTTCGTCCGGTCGCGAGAGGTACGCATGGCTGTATTGCAGCGTGCGAAAGGTCATTGCGAGTTATGCGGTGAGCGAGGCTTCCAGACACACAATGGTAGCGTTTATCTCGAAACTCACCACGTGATCCCCCTTTGCGAAGGAGGCGCAGACAAGACCACGAATGTCGTGGCTCTATGCCCCAACGATCATGCGAAGGCGCATTTTGGAGACAACCGATCCGCAATGCGACAAAAGCTGATCCTCGTAGCTAAGAGTTAGCATCCTTGGTGCCGCCCGCGATGCGGTGAAGAAGGAGGCGCTGCGCAAGGCGGGCATCGGCTATCACGAGATCGTCGCGGCCACACCACCCCGAGCGGCTCAGGGCGCTGGGGGAGAAGCTGGTTCAGGCTGGTTAAGAGTAGCCTTGGCAACTGAAAATTAGATCGAATGAACTAGGCTGAAAACCTAATCGGCACACTTGAACTTATGAGAACCTTTTGCGCGACAAATTCTAACAAGACATTGTCCAACTCAAGGTCATCAGCCTCCTCGCTAAATGGCAATATCATACCATCCCCAAAGGGATGATCTTCGTCTTTAGTGTGCACAATTTTACATCGAATGTCGTAAATTCGACTGGCTACATCGTTTCTAAGGTCAAGCGTTGCATTATTCATAGGAACTCTGTGAAACTGCAATCTTTTTCCCTTTCCCGATACGTGCTCCGCCAATCCATCCAGCGACTCTATAAACCGACGCAATTCATCAGGATCGATACACTCATTCAGGACAGCCTTAAGCTGCGACTTTTCGTCACCAAACCCGCTCCTGCTCAACCTCATCGCGGTTAGCAATCGAGCGAGATCGCTATCGCGATCCGTGCGAAATGCTGGGTCCTTTAAAATGAGTGCGACCCGCCGCTTCGCTTCGGATTCTGAGTATGTCGGGAAGAAATACTCGATTGATTGATAAAGCGCGAGAAATCGCAAAAGAGGTAGACCCCGCGCGTCGCGTGCATACCAGTATAGTGATATCGGCGCTTTCTCGTATTCATGCGTCGGATAGATGGGCGTCACTTCATTGCTGGAACCACGCCGCCTCGGCACAAACCGTCGTTTCCTATCTTGCACGAGGCTAAAGCCGACACCGTATGTTAGGTCCATTTGGAACCCAATGCTGTCGGCCAATTTACGTATGAGCTGAATAGCTTCTTCTTGGTTTGTAAATCCGCCGCCGGAGATTTTGAGGCTAAGCGCTTGTCTAAAAGTATTCCCTCCAAGTAAAATTTGAAGCTCCTCAGACCTTGCGCTTAGCGTGGCGGTGGGCGCCAGCTGATCTGCATCGCTTCTGAATACTAGTTTGGGGTCGCCGTCGGCATCTTCATTTGCCCTCTCGACAAATCGGAAGAGAGCTGGGGGGATTGGGTACCCTCGTACAGATGCTTCGATGGATTGGTCGCGGTAGCTGCAAATTGCATCCAAACCAGTAAGAAAGACGTATTTCTCGAATTCGAAAGATAATAGGTTCGCTGCCCTACCACCGCTCGCCGGCACGGCCCGAGTGGATCGACCGCTTGGCATTAATACGCTAACAAACTTTTGACCGTCTTCGTACTCTCGCTCGCGCACTTCGATCTTAGCATGATCGCAGCGTTTCTTGAGCTGGGCGATAACTTCATTGTCGCTTTGGTCGCGACTCACATCAATTTCGATCTCTTCGATGATCTCGTCATCTATATCGATGTCCGCCGAGTTGTCGGTCGGCATCAGTTTTGGTCCTCCGGCAAATACAGCTTCTCGCCCTTCTCCTTATACACCTTGCTCATCTCTTCCATGCCTTCGCGCGCTTCCTCGGCCTCTTGCGGAGAAGTCTCGCGCTTGATGTTCTCACTCGCCAGATAGCTCTCCGAGTTCTGCTTCGCGGCGAAGTCGCGCACTTCCTGCGTGATCTTCATGCTGCAGAATTTCGGGCCGCACATGGAGCAGAAATGCGCGGTCTTGGCGCCTTCTGCGGGGAGGGTCTGGTCGTGGTATTGCTCGGCCGTGTCGGGGTCGAGGCTGAGGTTGAACTGGTCGCGCCAGCGGAATTCGAAGCGGGCCTTGCTCAGCGCATCGTCGCGGACCTTGGCGGCCGGGTGGCCCTTGGCCAGGTCGGCGGCGTGGGCGGCGAGCTTGTAGGTCACCACGCCCACCTTCACATCGTCACGATCGGGCAGCCCGAGGTGTTCCTTGGGCGTGACGTAGCAGAGCATGGCGGTGCCGTACCAGCCGATCTGCGCCGCGCCGATACCGCTGGTGATGTGGTCGTAACCCGGCGCGATATCGGTGACGAGGGGGCCGAGCGTGTAGAAGGGCGCTTCGCCGCAGGCTTCCAGCTGCTTGTCCATATTCTCCTTGATCTTGTGCATCGGCACGTGGCCGGGGCCTTCGATCATCACCTGCACGTCCTGTTCCCAGGCGCGCTTGGTCAGCTCGCCCAGCGTGTAGAGCTCGGCGAACTGGGCTTCGTCATTCGCGTCGGCGATGGAACCGGGGCGCAGGCCGTCGCCCAGCGAATAGGCGATGTCATAGGCCTTCATGATCTCGGTGATCTCGTCGAAGCGCTCGTAGAGGAAGCTCTCCTTGTGATGCGCGAGGCACCATTTCGCCATGATCGAGCCGCCGCGGCTGACAATGCCGGTGACGCGCTTGGCGGTCATCGGGACGTAGGGCAGGCGGACCCCTGCGTGGATGGTGAAATAGTCGACGCCCTGTTCGGCCTGCTCGATCAGCGTGTCGCGGAAGATTTCCCACGTCAGGTCCTCGGCAATGCCGCCGACCTTTTCCAGCGCCTGGTAGATCGGCACCGTGCCGATGGGGACGGGGCTGTTGCGGATGATCCATTCGCGCGTGTCGTGGATGTTGCGCCCCGTGGAAAGATCCATGACGGTGTCCGCGCCCCAGCGGATCGACCAGACCATCTTGTCGACCTCGTTCGCCACATCCGATGCGACCGCCGAGTTGCCGATATTGGCGTTGATCTTGACGAGGAAGTTGCGCCCGATCGCCATCGGCTCGGTTTCGGGGTGGTTGATGTTGTTGGGGATGATGGCGCGGCCACGGGCGATCTCGTCACGCACGAATTCGGGCGTCACGTAATCGGGCAGGCTGGCACCCCAGGGCTGGCCATCGTTGCGCGCTTCCAGCCGGGCGGCTTCCTCGCGCAGCATCTCGCGGCCGAGATTCTCGCGCTCGGCGACATATTCCATTTCCGGCGTGATGATGCCCTGGCGAGCATAATGCATCTGGCTGACGTTCTTGCCCTCCTTCGCGCGCAACGGGCGCTGCACGACATTGGGATAGGCCGGGACGCCGCCGCTGCGATCGGGGCCGAGCTGGCCGTTATCCTCGGGCTTCACTTCGCGCGCATCGTATTCCTCGACATCGCCGCGCGCCATGATCCATTCGCGGCGCAGCTGGGGCAGGCCCTTGTTGATGTCGATCGTGGCAGCGGGATCGGTATAGGGGCCGGAGGTGTCGTACACCCGCACGCTGGGCTCGCCGCCTTCGAGATCGATCTCGCGCATGGCGACGCGCACGCCGCTGCCGGACTTTGCGCCGATATGGACCTTGCGGCTGCCGCGAATGGGCCCGGTGGTGACGCCGATGTCGAATTTGCTGTTGATGTCGGCCATGCGTGCTCTCTCCAAATGACGGAGGTCGAGCGGAATTGTCACGCCGCTCCACTCCCTCCGCCGATGCTAATCGGTTCAGGTTCGACGGGTCGTGGGGCGCGAAGCCCACCTCTCAGCGCACGCGCGCTCCCCGGGGATGGGCACGGTGTAAAGCAAGCGCCGGAGCGCGTAAAGCGCAACGAGCGCTAGTCGAGCAGATCCTTGGCCTTCTTGCCCGCAAAGATGCCGAGCAGAAGGAAGACCACGAACAGCACCGCGGCGATCACGGCCAAGACAATGGCGACATCGACCATCGTCCCCGCAAGTCCGCCGAACCCGAGGATGGCTGCAACGGCGGCGATGACGAGGCACAAAAGAGCAAGTTTGATCATCTGCGCACGGTAGGAGTGAGAACGCTCTGCGTCCAGCGGGCGAGCATGGGATGTTTCGGAACGATCCTGCTGGTTTCCGCGCCGTCTCCAAGATCGAACCGACGCGTGCGGCACCAGACACCCTTGCAATGCAAGTATAATGGTTATACAAGGTAATCATGACGCAGGCAAAGACCCGACTGGATGATTCGGTGGCGCGCTGGGAAACCCAGCTGCGCAAGGGCGTGCTCGAAATGGTCATTCTGCTGGCGCTGCGCGAACGCGAGAAATATGGTTTCGAACTGATCTCGGGCATTGCCAAGCGCTCCGCGCTCGAATTGTCGGAGGGCACTATCTACCCGCTGCTATTGCGCCTGGCGAAAGAAGATCTGATCCAGTCGCGACTGGCGCAGGGAGATGGCGGGGCGCCGCGCAAATATTACTCGGTCACGCCGCATGGCCGCCGCATGCTCGAAGCGATGACGACGGGCTGGGCTAAACTGGTCGCATCGGTCGATGCGCTGACCGCACCGGAGACCGATCGATGAGCACCTCTTTCGCGCCCGCTTTCACGCAAGCAGAGGCCCGGTCTCTTTGGACCGGCTATGTCTCCGAGATAGACCGGATGGTGGCGCTGATCGGGCCAGACGCGGCGGAGCTGGCGGACGATTTGCGGATGCATCTGGCGGACAGTTTCGCGAGCGAGGATGCCGGCTCGGAGGCAGAGCGTTTGCAGCGCGCCATTCAGCGCCTCGGCCGTCCGGAGGATTTCCTGCGTCCGTTGCTGGCCGACGGACTGATCGAGCGCGGTACCGCGCGCTATTCAGCGCCGCTCATCTCGCGCGGACTTTATCACGCGATCCGTTCCGGCTCGGGTCGTGCCGGGCGGGCCGGACTGTTCGCTCTGGGCTATCTGCTGCTCGTGATCTTTGCGGCCATGACCGTGCTCAAACCATTCTTCGGCGATCATGTCGGCCTGATCCGCGGGGCGAACGGTTCGCTGACCTTCGGCATGGTGTCCACGGGCGGCGGGCAAGACTTGCTCGGCCTATGGTCGGTGCCACTGACATTAGCGCTCTGTGCGCTGCTCTATGTTCTCCTCACGCGGTTGCTGCGGCGCAGCCTGCCCCCAACGTAATACTCACCGCAAAAATTTTACCCCATTACCTTGTAATACAAGAAAGGACTGCCATTGACTATCCTCGGTTCCGGGGCCGCCGAAGCGCGCCCGAATTCTGCCGCGCGGGCATCCACCGTTCCGGCTTTCCTCGCACTCGCTTTCGGTTTCAGCTGGATCATTTGGCTGGCTGGCTGGTGGGCTGCCGGACAGCCGGATTCGCTGACTGCCACGCCGATGATCATCGCGCTTTATGCAGGTTCCTTCGGCCCGGGCCTGGCCGGCGCGGTGCTCAGCGCACGCGAAGGGCGGCTGCGTGAATGGGCGGCGGGCTTCCTGCGCTGGCGCATGGGCTGGCTGGGTGTCGCGGCAATTGCGTTGCCGTTGCCGCTGGCCGTGCTCGGCCTGACCGCAGCGCTTGGTTACACGCCGGTGCCAATGGTAGGGGTGCCCCCGGTCATGTCCTATGTCACCCTGTTCCCTGCAGTGGTGCTCAACGGCGTGGTTAGCGCCGTCCTCGGCGCCGGTCCGCTGGGCGAGGAAGGCGGCTGGCGCGGCTATCTTCTGCCGCGCCTGCTCGACTGGCTCGGCGAAGTGCCGGCTTCGCTCCTGCTCGGGGTGATCTGGTCGGCCTGGCACCTGCCGATCATGGCACTCATCCCCGCATGGCGCGACGGCCTGAGCTTCGCCTTCTACCTTCCCGCCTATACGGTGACAGTGATGGGCCTTTCGCTGCTGATGACCCGAATCTGGTTGGTGGCGCGCCGCAGCACGCTGGCGGCAGTGTGGATGCATGGCGTGATCAACGCCCTCGGCGCAATCGCCTTCAGCGCGCAGCTGTGGGACGGGGGCTGGTCGGCCAAGGCCAACTTGCTGCATTTCACCGTGGCAATCTGGGTTGCGGCGCTGGTGCTTCACCTATTGCGGGTATTGCAGCGAAGCTGAAACGAAGGGCCTTTTTCCGCGCCCGCTATCCCGGCTTTTCTTTCACACGGCCCAAGTCAGCAAAAGGCCCTCGCCTGCGCCATTCCAACCGGAAGCCTTCTTGTCGAGGGAATATTGGATGCCCCATGAGGATTCGAACCTCAATTGACGGAGTCAGAGTCCCATTAGAACAGAGATGGCTTCCGTGAAAAACTGGGAGACACAGAGGGGTTCCGCCGCCATGTCGCAAATTTGCTGCATTGAGGGTTAGTAGCGATCGGGAACATCGTCCTCGTCGGGCGGACAGTTATCTTCAAAAGGACGATTTTCGAAAACGCAATCATCCACTGAACGCATCATATCGGCAGCACTTTCCTTGCGATCAAAGAGATGCCCGTAGAGGCCAAACGTGGTCATGGCCCATGAGGTTTCGGACGCGTTTTGCTGAGAACCCCATCTCAATCTTCGGGCATTCCGCCCATCGCTTTGTCCGCCCAAAAGCAGACTTGGGCCGACATTGGTCTAACATTGGCTTAGCGGCTTTGTTTCGGCCCAATCAGCCAGATAGGCAGAAGCTCTGAAAGCCTGTCGTTTTGCTTCGGCGGTAAGGGCCCGGAGCGAAGACGGGCCC
Organism: Qipengyuania triglochinis; assembly: GCF_054655615.1. NCBI lineage: Bacteria > Pseudomonadati > Pseudomonadota > Alphaproteobacteria > Sphingomonadales > Erythrobacteraceae > Qipengyuania > Qipengyuania triglochinis. The sequence goes on from NZ_BAAHND010000002.1 coordinate 111,876, forward strand.
TTACCGTGATCGGCCAATTGAACTAGAATTCTCCGGCCACCCCTACGCGCGCCGCTGTGCTCTTGCCGCCGGCATAGGAGACGCCGGCGGTGATCGCGAAGGGTTCCTTGGTGTTGGCCCGCGCGGCGATCGAAGCGCCGATGGCGGCCTGCCCGCGATAGACCGAGGTGTTCGCCGTGTAGCTGACCCGCCCCGGAACTGACGGCATCGGGGCCGCGGTCAGCGCGACCGAGGCGGCGATCCCGCGATTGTTGGCAATCCGCTCGCTCGCCCCGATCTCGTAGAGATCGAGGACATTGCCTTCGAGCGAGGACAGGCGCGTGTCCATCCCGTCGAACCGGCTGAGGTCGAACGTCGTGGTCCCCAGATTGCCCTGCGCATCGGTGGTGACGAGCGAGACCGGGCCGGACTGGCGGGCATTGCTTTCATCGGAGGCAAGCCCGGCGAAGGTATAGGTGCTTCCGCCCGACCCGATCGCGACCTGTCCTGCCTGCGTCGCCACGGCGCCCGCGCCGATTGCCACCGCGCCATCGCCGGTCGCGCTGGCGCCGTTGCCGAGCGCGATCGCACTCTCACCCACGGCCGAGCTTGCGTTGCCCAGCGCCACCGCGCCGGTGCCGGTGGCGGTGTTGTTCGCGCCGAGCGCCACGGCGCCAGTGCCGGTTGCGACGTTGGGATCGCCGATCGCCACCGCGCCATCGCCCGATGCAATATTGCCCGCACCGATCGAGACGGCCTGCCCGTCCTTTGCCTGCGCGTGGTATCCGATGGCGACCGAGCGTTCGCCGCTGGCGCTGGCACCCGATCCCATGGCGAGCGCATCCTCGCCCGTCGCTGTAGCGCCCGGGCCGGTGGAGTTGCTTTCGAAGAAGGCGAGCTCGGCGGCATTGGCGTCGGCCATCTTCTGAGCGGACTGGGCCTCATCGCGGGCCAGATCGGCGGCGCTCTGCGCTTTCACCGCATTTTCGAAGGCCGCGTCGGCGGTTTCCTGCGCCTCGGCCATGCCCACCGTGGCCTTGTCGGCCGCAAGCTGCGCGGCGCGCGCTTCTTCGCGTGCCTTGTCGGCGGTGGTCTGCGCCGTAGCGGCGTTCTGGAACGCCTCGTCGGCACGCGTCTGCGCCGCTGCGGCTTCGTTGCGGGCGAGATTCGCGGTGTCCTGCGCGGCAGCAGCGGCGTCGGCATTTGCCGCGATCTGCGTATCCTGCGCGTCGTTCTCGGCCAGCGCCTGATCGGCGGAGCTTTGCGCCGCATCGGCAGCGCTCTGAGCGGCCGCCGCCGCATCGGTGTTCGCCGCGATCTGCGTGTCCTGCGCGGCGTTTTCGGCTAGCGCCTGGTCGGCACTGTCCTGTGCGGCATCGGCAGCGGACTGGGCTGCGGCGGTGGCGGAAGCCACTGTGTCGACCTGCCCCACGGTCGCGGCGTCGCTGGCGTTTATGCCGTCCGCCAGATGCACGATGCGCCGGCTTATCGCGGGATCGTTGCCGTCGACGGTGCCATCGCCATTGGTGTCGGCCTCCCCTGCCGCCGCGCCAAGCGAGATCGTGTTGCTCTCGGTAGCCACGGAATAGCGGCCCAGCGCCACTGCATCGGTGACGTTGTCAGCCACTGCGCTGGAATAGCCGAGCGCAACGGAGCCGTCCGCTCCGGTCGCGACAAATGACCGCGCGCCCATCGCCGTCCCTCCGTCGGCCCATGCCCAGCTCTGGCTCCCGGCCGCGGCGCTGTCCAAGCCGAGTGCCTGACTCTCGATCCCGGTTGCGGTGCTGTTATCGCCAGATGCCTGACTCTTCGCTCCGGTGGCGGTGCTGTTCAAGCCTCCTGCAACACTTTGCACCCCGGTTGCGGTACTGTATACGCCAGATGCTTCGCTACCAGTCCCGATTGCGGTGCTGAAATCTTGGTTTGCCGTGCTTCCGGTCCCGATCGCGGTGCTATCGACGCCATTTGCCCACGCCTCGAAACCGACGGCAGTGCTGTAATCTCCGCTGGCCGAACTGGTGCCGCCAATTGCGAGGGCAGCTTCGCCCGTTGCGCTGGCCGCGGCCAGAGCGACGCTGTCGTCCATGGCGAAATACTCGAGATTGCGCGTGGCGTCGGTGAGTTGCCCCACGGTCGCGGCATCGCTGTCGGCGGTGCCGTCGGCGAGGTTGACGATGCGGCGGGTGACGACGTCATCGGCGTCGATGGTGCCATCGCCATTGGCGTCGGCCGTGCCGTCGGAGCCGACCGAGATTGTATTGCTCTGCGTGGCCACGGAATAGCTGCCGAGCGCCACTGCATCGGTAGCGTCTTCAACCACTTTGCTTTCGTAGCCAAGCGCCATCGATTCGTCGGCTCCATCCTCAACTTCGGAATCTGCGCCGAGTGCAATGCTCCTTGAAGCAATCGCCGCGCTGTCATGACCAACGGCGGTCGCTTGGTTTTGTTTGGCCTCCGCACCTTCCCAGCGCGGTGCTTCCGTAGTTCACTGCGTGACTGTTTGTCCCGACAGCGGTGGTTTCATCCCCTTCCGCCCAGCTGTATCTGCCGATGGCGGTGCTTCCAGGATTATCCGCCATGCTTTCCACTCCGATGGCGGTGCTGTAGAGGCCGCTGGCCGAACTGTCGCCGCCAATGGCGAGGGCAGCTTCGCCCGTTGCGCTGGCCGCGGCCAGAGCGACGCTGTCGTCCATGGCGAAATAGTCGAGATTACGCGTGGCTTCGGCAAGCTGCCCCACGGTCGCGGCGTCGCTGGCGTTTATACCGTCCGCCAGCTGCACGATGCGCCGGCTTATCGCGGCATCGTTGCCGTCGATGGTGCCGTCGCCATTGGTGTCGGCCGTCCCTGCCGCCACACCAAGCGATAGGGTGTTGCTCTCGGTAGCTCGGGAATAGCTGCCCAGCGCCACTGCATTGCTAGCGTTTGCGGCCACTTTGCTGGCGGAGCCAAGCGCCATCGATCCGTCGGCTCCTGCCGCAACGCTGGACTTTGCGCCCAGTGCTATGCTGTAGATACCCGCCGCATTGCTGCCAAAACCCGTGGCGGTAGCATAATTCCCGGTTGCGTCGCTGCCGGTGCCGGTCGCGGTGCTGGACGCGCCGCTCGCTGTGCTGGTCGCGCCGATGGCAGTGCCCCCCAGATTTGATGCCTTGCTGTCATACCCGATAGCTGTGCTGGCGTCGCCGCTGGCAGTGCTAAATGCCCCAGTGGCAGTGCTTGAAGAGCCGCTCGCTGTGCTGTTCGTGCCGCATTCCGTGCTACTGTCGGCACCAGGTTCCGTTCCCTCATTGCATTCGGGCGTGCCGTCGGCGCTTGCCGGGGTCGCGACCAGCGCGAGCAGGGCAATGGTGCTGCAGCCCAGCAGGAGAGATCGGGTGCGGTTTCGATAGGTCATGGCAAATCCTCGCAGGTGCACGCCGCCAGCGCCCAAGGGCATCGGTGCGAGGCGTGCGGCGGCAGGGTCGATAATCAAGGTGCCGGAACGATCGCGACGGGCGATCGACCGACGTCCTCGAGACAATATGGCGGGCGACGATTTCAATTTGTCGGGAACCCGACATTCCATACGGGGTTTTACGCACCCTATGGGAAAATTCTCTCCATCTCCGTTCAATTGGATCGACCGGCTTGCGGCCGACGAGCGGCGCGCCGTGCAGCGCGCATTGTCCCCGCTCAGATCGCGCGAGGGCGGGGACGTCTTCACCACCGAGACGAACCCGCGGGGGGTCTACCGTGTGCTGGGCGGGCGTGCCGAGATGTACCTGCTGAGCCCGGGGGGCGAGCAGGTGCTGCTCAAGCGTTTTGATCCCGGGGAAAGCTTCGGCGAAGTCGCCACGCTCGATCTGGAGCCCTATCCCGTGTTCGTTTCGGTCGATCCCGATACGATCCTCGGCTTCATGTCGATTGCGAAAGCGCAGGCATTGATGCGCGAACACCCCGCGATCAACAGCGCCATTCAAGCGGCCGTTTCCCGCTATGGCCGCGCCGCGCTGGATTTCTTTTATTCGGCGATCACTGGCACCGCCGCCGAGCGGGTTCTGGACCGGCTCGAATGGCTTTCGAAAAACGAGGCCAATTCGGCGGACGCGCACGAAATCGAGATCACCCAGGTCGAGCTTGCCTCGATGGTCGGGCTGTCGCGCCAGACGACTAACGAAGCGCTGGCACAGCTGAACCGCGACGGCCGGATACGCATTGGCAAGGGCAGAATCGTCGTCCGGCGACAAAGACCATCAGAATCGGACGGGAGCGGTAACCAATTAAGCTTTAATGCAATCCCCCCCCCAATGCGAGTGGCTGGACTTGATGCGATTGGCGTCGATAACAGACCGTCCCGAACCGGCTCCCTAGCTGATATCGTCTCAGTTTAGATCGAAGCGCGCGAGGTATTTGCGCAGTCTATCTGCATCATTCGTCGATTTCCACTCCCCGCGTGAGACGGCGAAAAGTTCGCGGCCGGCTGCCGACAGAGAAGGGTTACGGCGGCATACGGTGATGACGTGCGACAGCTGCTGCCGATCGAACGGGTCTATCCGAGCATCTATGTCGCAGGGGGCAACCCGTATTTACGCGCAGGCCCGTGTAACCCGCGAAAATCTACGGAAAAATCTTACATAACCGATTGGCACTCAAAAATCGTGGCGCGTTCAGCACCATGTTCTTGATTACTTGAGTAAAAGCAGTGGATGCCCCGTGAGGATTCGAACCTCAATTGACGGAGTCAGAGTCCGTAGTCTTACCATTAGACGACGGGGCATCAGCCATGCGGTCCACCGCTGAGAATCGCGTGGTCTCCGCAAGAGAGGCCGCGCATCTAGTTTCGTGCGCGCACAAGGTCAACCCCATCGCTGAGGACGGTGCTTGCCCCTTTGCAACCGAGCCGCTAGCATCACTGTCAGGTCCCCGCGCCTAATTCTTCGCGCGGGAGGAATAATGAAAGATACCCCATGGCGGACACTAATCCGCCGGACATGAAACGGGGCCAAGGAAAAACAAGGGGCGGCACGTCCGGCAGTGTAGCCGATTTCCGCTACAAACGCCCCTCCCGGCCCAACAAGCGCCCGCGTAAGAACGGGCAGACACCGCGCGAACCCAAGGCGCGCGGGGAACCTTCCGGCAATCCGGCCCAGGGCACGCCCGCGCAAATGCCGCGTGGTCGCAATCAGGCCTATGCCGCGCTGGATTTGGGCACCAACAATTGCCGCCTGCTGATCGCGCGCCCCTCGGGCGAAAACTTCACCGTCATCGATGCCTTCAGCCGCGTGGTGCGGCTGGGCGAAGGGCTGGCCGGCAGCGGACGCCTGTCGGACGAAGCGATGGAGCGCACGCTGGCCGCGCTGCATGTCTGTGCCGAAAAGCTGCGCCGCCGCCATGTACACCTAGCCCGCTCGGTCGCCACCGAAGCGTGTCGCCGTGCAGCCAATGGCGCTGAATTCATCGAGCGCGTGCGCGAGGAAACCGGCATCGCGCTCGATATCATCTCCGCGCAGGAAGAAGCCCGCCTTGCCGTGCTGGGCTGCCATATCCTTTTGGAAGATGGCGCCGGGCCGGCGGTGATATTCGATATCGGCGGCGGCTCGACCGAGCTCGTACTGGTCGAACCGAGCGGAGCAGTGCCGCGCATTCTCGACTGGATGAGCGTGCCGTGGGGCGTGGTCTCGCTGACCGACACGGTCGATGGCTCGGATGATAGCGAGCAACTGAGGCTCGACCGCTACCGCCGCATGCGCAAGACCGTACTCGACAGCTTCCGCCCCTTTGCCGAACGCGTGCGCGAATTCGCCAAGGGACCGCATCCCATCCGGCTGCTCGGCACCAGTGGTACAGTCACCACCCTCGCCAGCCTGCATCTCGAACTGCCGCAATACGATCGGCAGGCGGTGGACGGGTTGATCCTGCCATCGGTGGCGATGCGGGATATTTCGGTGCGCCTGTCGCATATGAGCGGGATGGACCGGCGCCAGTTGCCCTGCATCGGGGACGACCGGGCGAACCTGGTTGTTGCTGGCTGCGCCATTCTGGAAAGCATTCTCGACATCTGGCCTTCCGAAACGCTGGGCGTGGCCGATCGCGGGATCCGCGAAGGAATTCTGCGCAGTCTGATGGCGGCCGATGCGACAGGCGAACGCAGCCGTGCCGCGCTTCAAAGAATGAGAGAACAGGATGTCTAGATCGGGCAAGGACAAGGACACGCGCGTCCGCACAGCCAAGAAGCGCTCGGAATCCTCGACCCGCTGGCTGCAGCGGCAATTGAACGATCCTTATGTGAAACAGGCGAAGGCCGACGGCTATCGCAGCCGCGCCGCCTACAAGCTGATCGAGATGGACGAGAAGTTCGGCCTGCTGAAAGGCGCCAGCCGCATCGTCGATCTGGGCATCGCGCCCGGTGGCTGGGCGCAGGTGGCACGCAAGGTCGTGCCCAAAGCGCAAGTCGTCGGTATCGACTTGCTGGAAGTCGAGCCGATCGAGGGCGTCGAGATCTTCCAGATGGATTTCATGGACGAGGTCGCGCCCCGGGTGCTGGAAGAAGCGCTGGGCGGTAAGGCTGATCTGGTGATGAGCGATATGGCGGCCAACACCGTCGGCCATAAGCAGACCGATCACTTGCGCACCATGGGGCTAGTCGAAGCGGGCGCTTGGTTCGCGGTAGAGAATCTGGAGAAAGGCGGGACCTTCGTTGCCAAGGTGCTGGCCGGCGGGACCGACAAAGACCTGCTCGACCTGCTCAAAAAGCACTTCAAGACCGTGAAGCATGCCAAGCCGCCTGCCAGCCGCAAGGGTTCGAGCGAGTGGTATGTCATCGCGCAGGGCTTTAAGGGCGGCTGACGCCGCGCCGGACGGTGGGCACAAAAAACCCCGCACGCGGCGGGGCTTTTCGTTCGAATTTCAGTAGAGGTCAGTCGACCTTGGCGGCGCCTGCATTGTCGCCGCCGGCATTTTCGGAAGCGACCGGCTGATCGCCGCCCATTGCGCCAGCTGCCTGCGCCGGATCGGCGGCAGTGCCTTCGACCGCACCCGGACCTGCGCCCGGTGCATCTGCGGCTTCACCTTCTACAGGTTCGGGAGCAGCCGGTTCGGGCTTGGCAGGGGCGCCGCCCATCGAAGCGATGTATTCCATCACATTGGCGCGGTCTTCAGGCTTGGACAGACCGGCGAAGCTCATCTTGGTGCCGCTGGCGAAAGCGCGCGGGCTGGTGAGCCATTCGTTCATGTTTTCCCAGTTCCAGTCACCGCCATGCTCTGACAGCGCGCTGGAGTAGGCAAAGCCTGCCGCATGCTTGCCGATCGGCTTGCCCATTACGCCGTAGAGGTTGGGGCCGATACCGTCGGCGCCGCCCTGGTTGATGGTGTGGCAGGCGCTGCATTTGGCGAAGACTTTTTCACCGGCAGCCGCATCAGCGCTGGCCAGAAGCGTGCCGAGGTCGGGACCGGCATCGGCGCCGCCTTCCTCTTCCGCACCTTCGACGAAGAAGCCCCATTCGCCGTCTTCGAATTCCTCATGTCCATCGGCGTGGAAATACATGCCCGAAGCGATGGATGCGCCGAGCGCGACGATGCCGGAAAAGAGAACCCAGCCGGAAGCGGTGTTGAAACGATCGTCCATTGCGTGAAAGCCTGCGAGAATCCGTGTGGTCTGATGGTTGCGCGCCGCTCTAGTGCGACGGGCGCGCTCGCGCAAGTGCCGCGACTGCCTTAGTGGTTGCGCAAGGCGAAATGAGCGCTAACACGCCCGGCCATGCGTACCTTCGCCAAACCCGCCGTCGACATGGTCGATACCATGCGGCAGGCCGCCGCCACCGATCCGCAACGCGCGGTCGCCTTCGGCGGCGCGCCCGGTTCCAATTCGCATCAGGCGACGATGCAGTTCGATCCCGAATGCCTTCCGCTGCCCTATCTGGGGTTCGAGGATGCGCTGGACGCAGTGACGCAGGGGCGCGCGGGCTGTGCGATGATTCCCATCGAGAATAGTCAGCACGGCCGGGTTTCGGATATCCACTTCCTGCTGCCCGAAAGCGGGCTGTCGATCGTGGCGGAACATTTCATGCGGATTACCCACGCCCTGATGGCGACCGGACCCGGTCCGTTCGAAGCCGCCTACAGCCATCCGCAGGCGCTGGGCCAATCGCGTGAATATTTGCAGAAAAATGGCATCATCGCGCTGGCCCATGCCGACACGGCAGGCGCCGCGGCCTATGTCGCCGAAATGCGGGATCCCAAATTCTGCGCGCTGGCACCGCCCATGGCGGCCGAACTCTATGGGCTCGACATCATCGAAAACGCGGTGGAGGACGCGGCGGACAATACCACCCGCTTCGTGGTGCTGGCGAAAGAGCCGCGCGATCCCGCGGCGATCGAGGCACAGCAGGCGATGACGACCCTGATCTTCGAGGTGAAGAACGTGCCCGCAGCGCTTTACAAGGCGCTGGGCTGCTTCGCCACCAATGGCGTCAACATGACCAAGCTGGAAAGCTACCAGAAGGGCGCCAGCTTTGCCGCCACGCGGTTCTATGCCGACATCGAAGGCGCGCCGGGCGATCCGCGCGTGGACGCCGCGCTGGAGGAACTGGAATTCCAGACCAATGGCGTACGCCTTCTCGGCAGCTACGCGCAGGCAAGAAAGCGCGGCTGACCCTCCCCCGTTCGCGCGTCAGTTTTGTGACAGTTTGGACATGCGCTGACACGAAGTGTCATGCTGCGCTGCCATGTGCTGTGGGTCAAAACAGCAAGAATGGGGAAAACCATGCGCAAACTGGTACTGGGTCTGGCACTGTGCTCGACCGCTCTATCCTCGCCGGCCTTCGCCCGCGACAATACCGCTTACGTGGAACTGGGTTTCGGCCCCTCGCTCGCCCAGGACTTCGATTTCGAAGATTTCTCCGATGGCGAGACGATCGACGTCACGCTGGAGGAAGACTATGGCTTCGACGGCGGAGTGGTTCTCGGCTATGACTATGGTGCCTTTCGCATAGAAGTCGAAGGCAGCTACCGCGAATATGATCACGACGAGCTGTCCGCGCTCGCCAGCGATGTTTCGGTCCAGAACCCGCTGGGCAAGTCCTCTGCTGCCAGCATCATGGGGAACGCCCTGCTCGACCTCGGCAATGATGACGGCATCCAGGCCTTCGTCGGCGGCGGCGCCGGCTCGGTCTATGTCGATCAGTCCATTGGGCTCGAGGGCACCGGCGATGATGACAATCTGATCAATGGCGATGACTGGAAGTTCGCCTGGCAGGCGCTCGCCGGACTGCGCGCGCCGCTGACCGACAGCATCGACGTTGGCCTGCGCTATCGCTTCTTCAACATTCCGGAATACCGGATCGGCGGATCCTTCGCGACGCCGACTGCGGAGACGAACTGGTCCTCGCATTCGGTTCTCGGAACGGTCGCGTTCAATTTCGGACGCCCCGCAGAGCCGGTCGTCGCGCCGCCGCCGCCAACACCGGCTCCGCCGCCTCCGCCCCCGCCTGCCACGCCCCCGCCGCCGCCCGCTCCGGTCTGCCAGCAGGGGCCCTACATCGTCTTCTTCAACTGGGATAAATCGGACATCACGCCCGAAGCCGCGACGATCCTCGATAACGCAGTGTCGGCCTATGCGAACTGCGGCATGGCATCGGTCATGCTGGCAGGTCACACCGACACCTCGGGTTCGGCGCAGTACAACATCGGCCTTGCCGAACGGCGCAATGCCTCGGTCCGCGATTATCTGACAGGTCGCAGCATCCCGGGTGGCCGCATCTCGAGCGAGGCTTTCGGTGAAACGCAATTGCGCGTTCCAACCGCCGACGGGGTGCGCGAACTGCAGAACCGCCGCGTCGAGGTCACTTACGGCCCGGGTTCGGGTATGTAATCTCTCCCGCACAAGCGGAGTACCGAGAAGGGACCGGAGCGATCCGGTCCCTTTTTTATGATCTACCGCTGCGCTGCTTGAGGACGGCTACTTTTGCAGGACCGCATCGCGCTATAGGAGGGGCCGAAGTTATTCGTCCCCGTAAATTACCACTTCGCGCACGCCCTCGCTGGTCGCGCGGCCGCGGTACATTCCGGCGGTATTGAAGCTGAAGATCGCATCCCCGGCAGGTGAGACGACGATCACGCCCCCGTCCCCGCCCAGTGCCTTCACGTCGTCCATCACCGCGTCGCTTGCCGCTTGCGCGCTTTCGCCGCCCATTTCCATGCGTGCGCAGATCGTCCGCGCCACGCCGACGCGGATGAAATATTCGCCCCATCCGGTGGCCGATACCGCACAGGCCCGGTTGTCGGCATAGGTGCCCGCCCCGATCACCGGGGCATCGCCGATCCGGCTCCAGCGCTTCCCGGTCATCCCGCCGGTCGAGGTGCCGGCCGCAAGATTGCCATTCGTATCGAGCGCCACCGCACCTACCGTGCCGAATTTCACATCGACATCGATGGCGGAGAGCTTTTCAGCCTTCATCCGTTCCAGCGACTGGCGCCGCGCATCGGTATCGAAGAATTCCGGCGGCACGAATTCGATGTCCTGTTCGGCGGCGAATTCTTCCGCGCCCTTGCCTGAGAGCATGACGTGCGGGCTGTCGGTCATGACCTTGCGGGCAAGGAGGATGGGATGGCGAATGGTGGTCACCCCGGCCACGGCGCCAGCATCCCGATCGCGGCCGTCCATGATCGAGGCATCGAGTTCGTGGCCGCCCTCCCACGTATAGACCGCACCGCGCCCTGCATTGAACCGCGGATCTTCTTCAAGCAGGAGGATCACCGCTCCGACCGCGTCGAGCGCTTCCCCGCCATCCGCCAGCACCTTTGCGCCTGCGTCGAGCGCGGCCTGCAGCGACGCGCGGTAGGCCGTATCTTCTTCTGCGGTCATGTTTTCGCGGGCGATGGTGCCCGCTCCGCCATGAATGGCGAGCGACCAGCGCGGCGCATCATCCTGCGCCGCACAAGGTAAAGCGAAACCGGCAATGGCGAGCGCCAGACCGGGGGCGAGCGTGGTCAGATATCCTCTCATGCCCAAGCGATAGCACGCGGGCTTATCCACTCAATACGAGAAAGGCCTTTGGACAAATCGTGCAGGCGTGTTAGCCCTTGTCGCTTACGGAAACCCAAAGGGGAGTGAGGTTTCATGCGTATCGGAAATTATCGGTTCGACGAACAGGTCGCGCTCAACGTGCTCGAGAAGATCGGGCTCGCGCTTATCGTCCTGCTCATCACCTGGGTGGCTGCGAAAGCCGCAAAATGGGCATTTGCCAAACTGGTGGACAATATTGCGTTCTTCCAGCGACACACCGGCAGCGGGGCTTCGCTCGGTGTATCGCTCGGCAAAATCGTTAGCCTGCTGATCTGGCTGTTCGGCCTCTTGATCATCCTTCAGGTGCTCGGCCTCGGTGCGGTAGCCGGTCCGGTCGACAGCCTGCTCGAAAACGTGGTCGAATATATTCCGCGTATCGTGGCGGCCGGCCTTATCTTCTTCATCGGCATGATGGTGGCGCGTATCGTGCGCGACATTGTTCAGACCACGCTGCAGACGGTCAATTTCGACAAATGGGCCAATCGCGGCGGGGCAGACAGCCTGACCGGCAATACCGCCATCAGCGGCACGATCGCCACGATCGTCTACGCCGTCATCGTGATCTTCGTCGCCATCATGGCGCTGGATGTGCTCAATATCGAAGCCATCTCCGGACCGGCTTCGGAAATGCTGCGCCGTATCTTCGCTGCCATTCCGAATATCATCGGCGCGGCAATCCTGCTCGGCATCGGCTATCTGATCAGCAAGTTCATCGTGCAGATCCTCAAAGAGGTACTGCCCGGTCTCGGCGTGGACCGCGCCCTGGCGGAAAGCGGCATGATGTCGGAAGGTACAAGGGCGTCCAGCATCATCGCCCGCGTGGTGCAGGTGGCAATCATCCTTTTCTTCGCCATCGCGGCAACGCGTCTGCTCGGCTTCCCCGAACTGACGCGCATCCTCGATCAGGTGCTCGAACTGGGTGGCCGTGTGATCTTCGGCGCAGTCGTCATCGCCTTCGGCTTCTTCATCGCCAACCTTCTCGCCCGCCTCATCTCGGGCGACGGGGAAAACGGCACTGCCGCAACCATCGTGCGCTGGGCAACGATCATCCTGTTCGTCTTCATGGGCCTGCAGTTCACCGGCATCGGTGGCATGATCCCGGGCAACGTGCTGACGATCATCATTGCAGGCATTTCGGTTGCTGGCGCCTTGGCCTTCGGCCTCGGCGGGCGTGACTGGGCAGCCCGCAAGCTCGACCAGATGGATAGCGATCTGGGCGGCAGCACGGCGAAGCCTGCACCCAAGCCCAAGCGCCGCAAGGCCGCCGCTCCTAAAAGCGACGATCCTTTGCCGCCCGGCGCCTAAAGATATCAGACAAGACACCAAGGAGAGAGGGTGTCCGGGGGCGCGAGAGGAAAACTCTCGCGCCCCCTTTCCGTTGTGTTACGTGCCCTTGCGAAAGAGGAGTACACGCAATGAGCAATTTCGGTTTTTCGAGCACGGCGGATGAGGTTCTTGCCGGAGTAGATCTCTCCGGGCGGACCGCATTCATCACCGGCGGCTATTCCGGCCTCGGGCGCGAAACCGCCCGGGCCATGGCGGAGCGCGGCGCACATGTGATCCTGTCAGGCCGCGATGCAACCAAGCTGGCCGCGGCCGCCGATGCGATTGCAGAAGAAACCGGTGCCAAGGTAGATACGCTGGTGTGCGACCTCGCCTCGCTCGACAGCGTGCGGAAAGCTTGCGCTGAAGCGAACGAGCGCTTCGACAAGATCGACCTCCTGATCAACAATGCTGGCGTCATGGCCTGTGACGAAGCCGAAACCGCCGACGGGTTCGAGATGCAGTTCGGCACCAATCACATTGGGCACTTCCTTCTGACCAACCTGCTGATGCCGCTGGTTGAGCGTGGCGAGCGCCAGCGGATCGTCAATCTTTCCAGCCGCGGCCACCACATTGCCCCGGTCGATTTCGACGATCCCAATTTCGAGAACCGCGACTATGACAAATGGGTCAGCTACGGACAGTCGAAGACTGCCAATGTGCTCTTTGCCGTGGGGCTCGAACGAAGGCTCGCTGAGAAAGGCATCCACGCCTTTGCGCTGCATCCGGGCGGCATCAATACCAATCTCGGTCGCCATATGAGCGAAGATGAAATGGCCAGTCTCATGGAAAGAATCCGCAAGTCCGCCGAGGAACGCGGCGAAGAGCCCGAGCATTTCAAGACCATCCCACAAGGCGCTGCGACGACCTGCTGGGTTGCCACCACGCCGGTACTCGAAGGACGCGGCGGCCTTTATTGTGAAGATTGCCATGTTGCCGAACAGGACGATCAAGACACAGGCGGCGGTGTGCGCAGCTACGCCATCGATCCGGACAAGGCCGAACGCCTGTGGGAGCTAAGCGAAAAGATGGTCGGCCAGACATTCGCCTATTGAACAGCGCTAGCCGCGCGCTGGTCCGGCCGCATCGACCGTTAATCGTGTGGCTGCTTGCCAATGCAAATCGGCAGGCGCAGACCATGCCCGTATTAAAGTATCTAGATTATACCGAGGGGGACATAAGCCCATGAAGACCTTTGCCGCCGCCATCGCGCTCGCCACCGCGACCATCGTTCCCGCTGGCACAGCAATGGCCCAGGACGCCGCGGGCCAGGCGACCAGCGCCGACTGGATCGAAACCAGCAATGCCTACACAAAAAAGTTGATCGATTTCGAAGCCCAGTTCTATCCCGAAAGCGCGAGCTCGTCCGGCTATGAACAATATGATGGCCTGACCTTCGATTATTCGCCCGACAGCACCGAACGCTACATTGCCGGTGCAAAAGCCCTGCGCGCCGAATTTGCTGCCGCGATGGCAAGCGAGAGCAACACTTTCGTGAAGCAGGACCTGGCCATCCTGATCGACAGTCTCGACCGCTCGATCCTCTCGTCCGAGTTGAACGAAAGCATGATGCTTGAATGGTCCGAGTTGCCGCAGAGCATCTTCTATTCGATCGGTTCGATGCTGTCCGACCAGACCGCGGAGAACCGCCGCGCATCGGCTGTACAACTGCTCAATCGCTATACCGGGGTCGCAGATGGCTACGAGCCTTATACCGAACTCGCCAAGGCCCGTTTCGAAGCGAGCCGCGGCGATGGCAAGATCGGCCCCTACCGGGTTGAGGTCGAGGAATCGATCGGCAAGATCCCGACGTTCGCTGCAGGCATTCGCGAACTGTTCGACAAATACGATATCGACGGAGCCGAAGAAGCGCTCGACGCGATGGACCAGCAGTTCGCCGACTATGGCGAATGGACCCGCGATGTCGTTCTTCCCGCAGCTCGCGACGAAGCTCGCCTCCCCAAGGAACTCTATGCGCTCAACCTGCGCAATGTCGGTATCGACATGGATCCGCGCGAAGCAATGAGCCAGGCACGCCGGGGCTTCTATGAAATCCGCGCCCAGATGGAAGCGCTGGCCCCGCAGATCGCAGAGAAGAACGGCTGGCCGGAAACCGATATGGCTTCTGTCATGACCCGGCTGAAGCAGCAGACGATCCCCAACGACGAGATCGAGGAATTCTATCGCGGCGTGAACCGCGAGCTGGAGGCAAAGGTTCGCGACAACGACATCGTTTCGCTGCCCGACACCGAATTGCAGATGCGGGTGGCATCGGTCGCTGAAAGCGCGGCCCAGCCCGCCCCGCACATGCGCCCCCCGCGCCTGATCGGCAACACCGGCGAACAGGGCACCTTCGTGCTGACAGTCGGCAACCCGACTGCGAGTGCGGAAGACGCCTATGACGATTTTAACTTCCCCGCCGCCAGCTGGACGCTGAGCGCCCACGAAGCGCGCCCCGGCCACGAAATGCAGTTCGCCGCTCTGGTGGAAAACGGCGTTTCGCTCGCCCGCATGCTCTACGCCTTTAACAGCGTGAATGTGGAAGGTTGGGCGCTGTACGCCGAAGCCGAGATGCTGCCGCATGAACCGATCGAAGGGCAGTTCATCGCCCAGCAGTTCCGGCTACTACGCGCCGCCCGCGCCTTCCTCGATCCGGCGCTGAACCTCGGCCTGATGACGCGTGAGGAAGCAGAGCATGTTCTACGCGATGAAGCGCTGTTCTCGCCCGGCATGACCAAGCAGGAACTCGACCGCTACCAGTTCCGCATGCCCGGTCAGGCCGGTTCCTATTACTACGGCTATCGCAAGTTGATCGATCTGCGGGTAGAAACCGAACTGGCGCTGGGTGAAGACTTCAACGAGAAGGCGTTCAACGATTTCCTGCTGAGCCAAGGTATCATCCCGCTGGAGTTGATCGCGAAGGCCGTGCGAGAGGAGTTCATCCCCTCGCAGCGTAGCGCCGGCTAGCGATCAAAGCCATCTGAGGCGTCGGAATACCACGATCAGCGCGATAAAAAGAAAGGCGCAGAGCGCGGCGACGCCCCAGAAGGCATCGGGATCGTCCATCCCGGGCATACCGCCCACATTGATGCCCAGCAGTCCGGTCAGAAAACTGAGCGGCAGGAATATACCCGCCACGATGGTGAGCATGTAAGTCGCATGTTCACTGCTCGCGAGGCTGCGGGCGCGCAGTTCATCCTGCAGAACAAGTGCGCTTTCCTTGCTGATGTCTATGTCGTCGAGATAGCGACTCAGTCGGGCGATGCTCTCGGCGATCTCGCGTCGGTCGTGGTCTTCGAACCAGGCCGGCGCATCGCGGCTGATCTGCTCCAGCGCCTCGTGTTGCGGCCCCATATGGCGTTTCAGCGCCAGGCAGTTGCGGCGGATGGTGGAAATCTGCGTCAGCATCGCCTCGGCGTGCTCCTCGGGATCGTCGTGCTCCAGCTCGTCGAGCACGTCGTTCATGTCGACGATCGACTGGCTCATGCGCGCAATCATGTACTCGGCCAGCAGAGTGATCGTGGCCCCCGCATCGACCGGTCCGACCCCGCGATCTATCTGGGCAAGCACTTCACGCGGCGTCTGGAGGGGATGACGGCGCAGAGTGACCAGCCGGTGGCCGTCCGACCAGAACTGCATCGAAATCATGTCCTCCGGTTCGGCACCGGGGTTGAAGTTGATGCCGCGCAGCGTGCCAACCAGCGTATTGCCTTCGCGGAAAGCGCGCGGACGGGTCTGATCGCTGGTCAGCAGTTCGGCAGTCGGTTCGGGAACGGCAAAATCTTGCTCCAGCCATTGCTGGACACCGTCACGCGTTCGGCAGATATGCAGCCACAACACTTCGCCCTCTTTCGCAGGCTGCCAGCCGACCGCTTCTTCCCAAGCGATCGGCCGGCCGCCGCCTTGGCCATCAAGTACACGCCCGAACAGCATGGGGGTGTCGGTATCGGTGGCATCAGTCGCTTGGGTCATGCAAACGGTGATGCAACAAGGCGTCCGGCTTTGCCAGCGGCTTTGAAGTAAGTTGCTCGACGAAACGTGCTTGCCCTGCCTCTGACCTTCCCCTAACGCGCCGCCCCCGCGTCGAACGGTTAAATAATCCGGCACGACGCTTCTGAAGTCATGTTGGATATCTCGATGAACAATTCGATTAAATTCGCCACATCCGCGCTCGCTCTCGGCGTCGGACTTGCCCTTTCCGCTCCCGCATATGCAGGCGGTTTCTACATTCAGGAACAGTCGACCAAAGAAGCTGGCCGCGCCTATTCGGGCGATGCAGCCGCTGCCGACAGCGCGGCAACCGTGTTCTTCAATCCCGCCGGTATGACGGAACTTGAGGGCATCACGATCGAAGCGAACGCGCAGGCGCTGTTCGTCGATGCGCGCCAGTCGAACACCGGTACGACTCGCACCGTGCCCGGCGTTCCGGTTGCCATCCCGGTTACTGGCAGCGATGGCGGCAACCCTTTCGCGCAGCCGCTGGTGATCCCCTCTTTCTACGCCACTGCACAGGTCACCGACCGCATCTGGCTGGGCCTGGGCGTAAACAGCCCGTTCGGCGTGGTTGTCGATTATGACGAAGATTTCTTCGGCCGTTACGATTCGCTGAAGTCCGACGTTTTCACCGTGAACGTGCAGCCGAGCGCAGCATATAAGCTCTCTGAGAACATCTCGATCGGTGCCGGTGTCGACGTGCAATATGTCGATGTCGAACTCGCCAATGCTGTGCCCAACCTCAATCCGGCGGATGACGATGCAGCGCTCAACATTCAGGGCGACGATATCACCGTGGGCTGGAACGCCGGTATCACCGCCACGTTCGATCCCGTTCGCATTGGCGCGCATTACCGTTCGTCCATCGACCACACGCTCGAAGGCGATTTCGACCTTTCGGGCCTGACAGGTCCCCTCGCAGGCAACAATGTCGTGACGTCCGCGACTGCACCGCTGTCGACCCCGGATATCGCCACGGTCAGCGTCATGTTCGGTACCGACACCCCGTATCGCGTCTACGGAACATGGCGCTGGTACAACTGGAGCAATTTCAACGAAATCCGCGTACAGCCCGAAGGCGCGCCCACGCAGGTCAGCGAGCAGAACTACCGCGACACTTATTCGATGGCCATCGGCGCCGAATATGACTTCTCCGAGCGCTTCACCCTGCGCGCCGGTACCATGTTCGACGAATCGCCGATCACCGACGAATTCCGCACCACGCGTGTTCCCGATGGCGACCGCACCTGGCTGTCGGTCGGCGGAACCTACGATCTGAACGACACGATCTCTGCCAGCCTCGCCTATGCGCATGTCTTCGTGAAGAGCGAGCCGCTCGATCGTACCGACGGCTTCTTCCAGGGCACGCCGGCAGCCGTAGATGCCACGATCCGGTCTGACAGCCGCGGCAATGCCGATGTGCTGGCCTTCTCGCTGGCCGCCAACTTCTAATAGCCAACTCTCGTGAAGGGGCGTCATTGCCCCTTCACATTCCCCGCTCTATATCGGGGCCATGTCTTCCATTCGACCTTGGCGCACGATCGAGCGCCGCCAGTCCCGCCAGATCATGGTCGGCAGCGTGCCTGTCGGCGGCGATGCCCCTATCAGCGTCCAGACCATGACCAATACGCCGACCGAAGATGTCGGCGCGACGATCGACCAGCTCCGCCGCTGCGAAGATGTCGGCGCAGACATCATCCGCGTCTCCTGCCCGACCGAGGAATCGACTGCCCGGTTTGACGAAATTACGCGCGCGGCCAATGTCCCGATCGTTGCGGACATCCATTTCCACTACAAGCGCGCGCTCGAAGCGGCTGACAAGGGTGCTGCCTGCCTGCGCATCAATCCGGGCAATATCGGTGACAGCAAGCGCGTGGCCGAAGTGGTGCGAGCAGCCAAGGCAAATGGCTGCGCAATCCGCATCGGCGTGAATGCCGGCAGTCTGGAAAAGGACCTGCTGGAAAAATACGGCGAGCCATGTCCCGAAGCGCTGATCGAAAGCGCTCTCGATCACATCAAGCTGCTACAGGATCATGATTTCCACCAGTACAAGGTGGCGGTGAAAGCCAGCGATGTCTTTCTTGCGGTCGCTGCCTATCACGGACTGGCAGAGGCCGTTGATTGCCCATTGCACCTCGGCATAACCGAGGCTGGTGGACTGATCGGCGGGACGGTCAAATCGAGCATCGGCATCGGTAGTCTGCTGTGGGCGGGCATTGGCGACACGATCCGGGTCTCGCTTTCGGCCGAGCCTGAGCAGGAAGTGAAGGTCGGCTTCGAAATGCTCAAGGCGCTGGGCCTCCGGACGCGCGGTGTACGCGTGGTGTCCTGCCCAAGTTGTTCGCGCCAGGGTTTCGACGTGATACGCACCGTGGAAACGCTGGAAAAGCGGCTCGAACACATCAAGACGCCGATGAGCCTTTCGGTGCTCGGCTGCGTCGTCAACGGCCCGGGCGAAGCGCGCGAGACCGATATCGGCCTGACCGGTGGCGGCTCGGGCAAGCACATGGTCTATCTGTCGGGCGTGAAGAACCATCATATCGAGAGCGACGATATGCTCGATCACATCGTGAAACTGGTGGAAGAGAAAGCAGCAGCAATCGAGGCGGGCGAGGCCGTGGCGTTCGATCCGCATGCGCCCAAACAGGCTGAACCGGCGGAATAGGCGGAACGCCTCGCCCGGTCTTCCGTAAATTGGTGACAGCCATGCGGAGCGCCTTACGATGATCGATGCCGAACACCTTGCCCGTTTACCGGCTCGATCCGAAAAAGGCCTGCTGCACGCCTTCATCGAATGTCCCAAGGGCAATACGCACAAGATCGATCTCGACAAGAAACTGGGCATTTTCCGCTGGGCCATCGAATTGCCCCAGGGATTGGCCTTCCCCGCCAATTTCGGTTTCATTCCTGCAACAATGGCCGAAGATGGCGACGCGCTCGATGTGATGGTGCTGACGGGTGGTCCCCTTCCCTCGGGCACGCTGGTCGACGTCCGGCCCGTTGCCATCCTGCGCATGGAACAGGAAGAGAATGGCGAAATGGTCCGCAACGACCGCCTCGTGGGCGTCCCGCCCCTATCCCAGACATTCGGCGAGATCGAGCGCCTCGACCAGCTTCGCCCGACGATGCTGTGGGAACTCGGCGTGTTCTTCGAAGTCTACAACCGCCTGATTGATCGCAAAGTTAAAATACTCGAGCCTGGCGATGAAAAGGACGCAGCTGAGCTTGCTAACAAGGCGATCGCCGCAAAGCAGGATATGAACGGGTAGCCACGCCTTGCTTCATGTTGTCCACCACGTAGATTACATGGCCCCTGCGCCCACGCGCGGGACGTTCCGGTTCGACAAATATATGGCAGTCATGGCGACCCTGCGTGACAGCGGTTACCCGATTACCGAACATGCCCCGCCCCCAATGGCGCGGCGCTGGCTGGAAGCCGTACACTGCCCGGACTACGTCGAACAGGTGTTCACATCCACCGTTCCGCGCGAAAAGGAACGGCGCATAGGGTTTCCCGTCACCCCGCATATTACGCAGCGAGTAGCCCATACCAATGGCGGAACATGGCTCGCTGCCCAGCTGGCGCGGCGCCATGGCTATGCTGCCAACAGCGCGGCGGGCAGCCATCACGCGCTGTATGATACGGGTGCTGGTTATTGCGTCTTCAACGATCTCGCCGTCGTGTCCCACCGCCTCATTGCCGAAGGCGACGCCCGCCGCATCCTGATCGTCGACCTCGATGTGCATCAGGGCGATGGCACCGCCAGCCTTACCGCTGGCCGGGACGATATCTTCACTCTCTCGCTCCACGCTGAAAAGAACTTTCCGGTACGAAAGGCACGGTCCAGTCTCGACGTGCCGCTGACCGACGGGACCGATGACGATGGCTACCTCGACGCGCTCGACCGGCATCTCCCACGGACCATCGCGCAATTCGACCCTGATTTCGTTCTATACCAAGCGGGCGTCGACGTTCATGCGGAGGACAAGCTGGGACGGCTGGCCCTGACCAGTCAAGGTCTGATCCGCAGGGACACTTATGTCATAGAAGCGGTCCGATCGCGCGGCCTGCAAGTGGCCAGTTCGCTGGGAGGGGGGTACGGACCCGATCCGCGCGAGGTAGGCGAAAGGCACGCCAGATCGATGATCGCCTGCGCCAAGGCGAATAACGAATTCGCTCGTTCAGCTTCCGATAGCTTGCACGATGTTATAGGATGACCCCATGAACCGCCGCGATCTTCTCAAGAGCTCGCTTGCCGCCGGTGCAGCGCTTACGTTGCCAGGCCGGGTGAGCGCGCAGGTAAATCCCACCGCCAGCCGTGATGCGCAGCTCTTCGCCATCGCGCGTGAGCAGCTGGCGCGGGTGGGTGATGTGCTATGGAAAAAGGACATCGTCGGCATTGCCGATTTCGGCCTGCATTCCTCCAAGCGGCGCTTTCATTTCGTCGATCTGGAGAACGAGCGCGTGCAGAGCTTCCACGTCAGCCACGGCACGGGATCGGACAGCGAGCATGACGGCTGGCTCAAGCGATATTCCAACATCGAAGGCAGCGAGGCGACCAGCCGCGGCGCCTATATGACCCGCAGCTGGTATACTGGCCGCTATGGCACGTCGATCAGGCTCGACGGGCTCGATCCTACCAACGACCATGCCCTGCCGCGCGCTATCGTGATGCATCAGGCAGAATATGCCCGTCCGGAGCATGTTGATCGCTGGGGTCGCCTGGGACGATCAAACGGCTGTTTCGCGCTCGGTCCCGACCAGTTCGACTATGTGCTGCTGAAATTGAGCGGCGGTCGCCTGCTCTATGCCGAAAGCCTTGGGCTGACCGAAGACGGTAGCCGGGTGCCACCGCCGGTCACGCAGACGGAATTGCTGCGCAGCGACAACGGCGGTACTTTCGAAAGGACGAACCCCGGCGTTTTCTAACGCCGGGGCGCACTACTTTTCTTAGCTGATCTGCATGTCGTCGACGATTTCGACGGCTTCTTCACTCGTCTCCCGCGCGCGATCCGATACCCGCGGCGCATCGAGCGCGGCGAGCACGGGCGCATCGCGATGGTAGATGTCGCTGAAAGTCTTCATCTGGCCGTTCACGTCGCTCGCCATGGTGAAATAGGTGATGTAGACCGGCCACTGCTTCTTCATCTCGTAGCGCGTGTATTCGCCGCTAGTCGTGATTTCCGAAACCTCCTGCTGGATCGCCGGGATATCTTCGCGACTGCTGGCATTGCCGAGCATCGACATGGTCATCGCCAGTTCACGCGCACCCTGCACGCGGATGCACCCGTGGCTCAACGCACGGTTGTCATTCGCGAACAAGTGGCGGCTAGGCGTATCGTGAAGGAAGATCGCGTGTTCGTTAGGCATGTCGAGCTTCATCAGGCCAAGTGAATTCTGCGGGCCAGGTTGCTGCACCACAGTAACCCAGCCATTTTCGCCCTTGGTTGCCTTGTAGCCAGCGGTCCGGGCCCAGCCGGGATTGTTGAGCACCTTAGCGCCCAGACCTTCGCCCTTCACGATCGACTGAGGCACGGTCCACGTCGGGTTGTAGATCACCGCCTCGACCATTTCAGCAAGTTGCGGCGTCGCAGTACGACCGGGCTTCCCGACGACGGTACGGTAGCTTTTGATGATCTTGCCGTTCACCGTAAGGCGCAGCATGTATTCGGGCACATTGGTAACGAGATACTGCTTACCAAGATCCTGCGGCAACCAGCGCCACCGATCCATATTTGCCCGGATCAGCTTGATCCGCTTGGCGTCTTTTGCCGTGGTAAGTTCCTCCCTCAAAGCCGCATAGTCGGGATGAACCGGATTGAGCGAGGTCAGCGTGCCGGAAATATCACCGCTGGCCAGCGCATCTTCGAGCAGCTTCCAAGTCGGCAGACGGTCCGCATCAGGATCGACGACGAACCACTGACGACGCGATTCCATTGGCGTGCGGCCATCGCGTAGATCTTCGACCAGCCAGACGAAGGTTTCGCTGGCCAGCTTGTTGAGCGCCTCACCCTCGCCCGCAGCGATCGCGGTCTTGAGCGCGTCGGCACGATAATCCGTTGGGTTCAGCCCCTCAGCGACCAATGTAGGGATGAATGCGAGCAGTTGCTCGGCCTGTGCCACGCTCCATACGCCTTCCAAAGACGGTATTTCCTGCACCACCTCGCCGCTAGCCATGCGGATATCGCCGAAAGCTTCGTCCACCGTACGTGCGTCATCGCCACTTTGTTGCGGCCCAGACTTGGCAGCACTTTGGCTTTGTCCCGCAACTGGCAACAGGCTTTCAGGCGCCGCCTGCTGAGCCTGCGCGGAAGTTGCAAGAAGAACGGCGGTGATCGCGGTTCCGGAGATAAGATTAAATCGTTTCATTTGGCCCACCAATTTTGCGCTCCGCCATATATACTGCTTTACGGGCGCTATGTATCGTAAACTGTAGGATACAATCCGCGATCCTGGCTTACCCACCGCTGAACCAAGTTGCGCTTGGGACAGGGCGCACTATGCCAGCGACGATGAGCGCGAATGACGACAGCTTTAGGCCTGTTCTGGCAACAATCATCGGGATCGCGCTGTTTTCGGCAATGGACGCCGTGATGAAGAGCGCCAGCTTGTCGGTGGGGGCCTACAGCGCATATCTGCTACGCTGCGCGATCGGTTTCGTGATGATTGCGCCGATCTGGTGGTGGCGGGTGAGAAAGCTTCCGACCAGATCCGTGCTCAAAGTTCATCTCATGCGGGGGATAGTGGTCGCCTTTATGGGCTGGACCTTCTTTGCAGCGCTGGTTCGCCTGCCCCTTGCCGAAGCAATTGCGATCAGCTTCATCGCCCCTCTCATCACGCTTTATCTAGCGGCGATCATTCTGGGAGAGCGGATCAAGCGTCGCGCCATCATGGGGGCCTTGCTGGGACTTGGCGGAGTGATTGTCATCGTCGGCGACCGTATCGGACGCGAGAAGATGAGCGAGGATTCCCTCGTCGGGCTGCTGCTCGTCGGTATTTCGGCGTTGCTATTCGCCTGGAATCTGATCCTCCAACGGCAACAGGCTTTGATATCATCGCCTGAAGAAGCGGGGACCTTTCAGAACGGCGTTGCCGCTCTTACACTGCTGGTAGGTGCCCCGTTTTTGTTTGTAATGCCAAGGGGCGAAGTTTGGGGAGAGCTGGTCGCTGGCGCTATCCTGGCGGTAGCCGCTCTGCTCTTTCTCACCTGGGCCTACGCCCGGTCAGAAACGCAGCGCCTGGTGCCAATAGAATATACCGGATTTCTATGGGCCTCTCTATTCGGTTGGCTCTATTTTGGCGAACATGTTCGCGGCTCTACGATTATCGGTGCCGCATTCATAGTGGCGGGGTGCTGGATAGCTGCCCGGCGCAAACGACCGGAGCAAAGCGCCCTATAAGACTGGATCAACGCTGCTGCGTGACCTCAACTTGATCTTCCGGTGCATTATCGCTGGCAAAAGTTGCGGCGGCAGTGAACATTCCGGCCACGCCGACTGCAGCCGTGACTACAGCAAGACGAAGGGTCTGGCGCGATTTCGCATTGGTACGGTTAGCGGTCTTCATATTCTAAACTCCTCATTGGGCGGCGCTTTTCGCTCTTTTCTATTGCGGTGCGCATCGGCCCATCATTTGCCCTATCAATGGGTTGAGCGCAGTTAGGGTTCCCCATCGACCCGTTCGCAATGCCGGCCACCCTTGATTTTTTACCCGTCTCGGCGCACAGGCGCGGCACATTCTGCCGCCTTGCCCATTGGTGGTGTGACGGCTCCAGAAAGAAAGGAATTTGCCCGCATGACCCAGGTCGGCCAGGACAGTCTCGGAACGCGCTCAACTCTCACCGTAAACGGCAAGGAATATGCCTATTATTCCTTCGACAAGGC
Organism: Qipengyuania triglochinis; assembly: GCF_054655615.1. Lineage (NCBI taxonomy): Bacteria > Pseudomonadati > Pseudomonadota > Alphaproteobacteria > Sphingomonadales > Erythrobacteraceae > Qipengyuania > Qipengyuania triglochinis. Next base: position 136,097 of record NZ_BAAHND010000002.1, read on the forward strand.
GGCCGAAAAGATCGGCGACGTTTCGCGTTTGCCCTTCAGCCTGAAGGTCTTGCTGGAGAACATGCTGCGTTTTGAAGACGACGGCTTCACCGTCAGCACGGACGATGCGCAGGCCATCGCCGACTGGCAGAAGAACCCGGTCACCGGCAAAGAAATTCAGTACCGCCCGGCCCGCGTGCTGCTGCAGGATTTCACCGGCGTGCCCTGCGTGGTCGACCTTGCTGCCATGCGCGATGCAATCGGCAAGCTCGGCGGCGACACTTCCAAGATCAACCCGCAGGTTCCCGTGAACCTCGTGATCGACCACTCGGTCATGGTGGACGAATTCGGCCATCCCAAGGCGTTCGAAAAGAACGTCGAACTCGAATACGCCCGCAATGCCGAGCGTTACGACTTCCTTAAGTGGGGCTCGAAGAGCTTCGAGAATTTCTCCGCCGTGCCTCCGGGCACCGGCATCTGTCACCAGGTGAACCTCGAATATATCGGCAAGGGCGTATGGAACAGCGAAGGACCTGACGGCGTGACCTTTGCCTATCCCGACACCTGCGTCGGCACCGACAGCCACACCACCATGATCAACGGCCTTGGCGTGCTGGGCTGGGGCGTCGGCGGGATCGAAGCCGAAGCCGCCATGCTCGGCCAGCCGATCTCGATGCTGATCCCCGAAGTCGTCGGCTTCAAGCTGACCGGCGCGATGGCCGAAGGCGTGACCGCAACCGATCTGGTGCTGACCTGCGTGCAGATGCTGCGCGAAGTCGGCGTGGTCGGCCGCTTCGTCGAATTCTACGGCGAAGGCGTTGCCAATCTCACCCTCGCCGACCGTGCGACGATCGCCAACATGGCACCCGAATATGGCGCGACCTGCGGCTTCTTCGGCATCGACGACAAAACGCTGGAATACATGCGCCTGACCGGCCGCGACGAGGAAACCATCGCATTGGTCGAAGCCTATTCGAAAGAACAGGGCATGTGGTTCACGCCGGAGAACGAACCGGTCTTCACCAAGACGCTCGATCTCGACCTGTCGAAGGTCGTGCCGAGCCTTGCTGGCCCCAAGCGTCCGCAGGACCGCGTCGCGCTGCCGCAGGTGGATGAGCTGTTCAACACCGACCTCAAGTCGATCTATGGCAAGGATCAGCCCCTGCGCGTTGAGGTCGAGGACACGCACCACGATGTCGGCGACGGTGACGTTGTCATCGCGGCCATCACCAGCTGCACCAACACCTCCAATCCAGACGTGCTGATTGCAGCCGGCCTCGTCGCCAAGAAGGCGCATGAAAAGGGGCTGAAGCCCAAGCCTTGGGTGAAGACCAGCCTTGCACCGGGCTCGCAGGTGGTCACCGATTACCTCGTGAAGTCGGGTTTGCAGGACGATCTGAACGCGATGGGCTTCGATCTCGTCGGCTATGGCTGCACCACCTGCATCGGCAACTCGGGCCCGCTCGCACCGCCGATCAGCAAGGCGATCAACGGCAACGACATCGTCGCCGCCTCCGTCCTGTCGGGCAACCGCAACTTCGAGGGCCGCGTTTCGCCCGATGTGCGCGCCAACTTCCTCGCCTCGCCGCCGCTGGTGGTCGCCTATTCGATCCTCGGCACGGTGACCAAGGACATCACCGAAACGCCGCTAGGTCAGGACCAGCAGGGCAATGACGTGATGCTCGCCGACGTGTGGCCGACCAATCAGGAAATCGCCGAGCACCGTGCCGCCAATATCGACCGGCAGATGTTCGAAAGCCGCTATGCCGACGTCTACAAGGGCGACGAGCACTGGCAGGCGATCAAGGTCGAAGCCAGCGACACCTATCGCTGGAACCCGACGAGCACCTATGTTGCCAGCCCGCCTTTCTTCGAAGGCATGGACATGGAACCGGCACCCGTCACCGACATCACCGATGCAAAGCCTTTGGCGATCCTCGGCGATTCGACCACGACCGACCACATCTCGCCCGCAGGTTCGATCAAGGAAGACAGCCCGGCCGGCGAATATCTGAAGAACCACCAGGTTTCGAAGGCGGACTTCAACTCCTACGGTTCGCGCCGCGGCAACCACGAAGTCATGATGCGCGGCACCTTCGCCAACATCCGTATCAAGAACGAGATGGTCCCCGGCGTCGAAGGCGGCATCACCACCTACAAGGGTGAGCAGATGCCGATCTACGACGCGGCGATGAAGCACAAGGAAGACGGCACGCCGCTGGTGGTCATCGCCGGCAAGGAATACGGCACCGGCTCCAGCCGCGACTGGGCGGCCAAGGGCACCATCCTGCTGGGTGTGCGCGCCGTGATCGTCGAAAGCTACGAGCGTATCCATCGTTCGAACCTCATCGGCATGGGCGTGCTCCCGCTGCAGTTCAAGGAAGGCGACACCCGCCAGAGCCTTGGCCTGGGCGCGGACGACACTTTCACCATCAAGGGCCTCGGCAATCTCAGCCCGGCTCAGGACGTTGAGGTCGAAGTGACCCACGGCGATGGCACCAAGGCCACCTTCACCGCGCTGTGCCGCATCGATACCGCCAACGAGATGGAGTACTACCGCAACGGCGGCATCCTCCATTACGTGTTGCGCAAGCTCGCCGCAGCCTGAGGTTCGGCAAGACCCGTTGGAAGAGGGCGGTTCCGCGAGGAGCCGCCCTTTTTCGTTGGCGCCTTACTTGTCGAACATGTCGCCCTGCGGCCTCTCGGGCAGGCCCGGGGGCGCAATGCCCAGATGCTCCCACCCACCATCGTTGAGCATGCGGCCGCGGGCGGTTCGGGCGATCAGGCCGAGCTGGATGAGGTAGGGTTCGATCACTTCTTCCACCGTGTCGCGCGGCTCGGATAGCCCGGCGGCCAGCGTCTCCACGCCGACCGGCCCGCCCTTGTAGGTGGTCGCGATCATGGTGAGGTAGCGGCGGTCCATCGCATCGAGGCCGAGGCTGTCCACCTCGAGCCGGGTCAGCGCCTCGTCCGCGACCTTGGTGTTCACCACCGGTTCGCCCAGCACGCTGGCGAAATCGCGCACCCGGCGCATCAGGCGGCCTGCCACACGAGGGGTCCCGCGCGACCGGCGGGCGATCTCGCGCGCGCCGCCTTCGTCGATCCCCATGCCCAGCAGCCCCGCCCCGCGGGTGACGACCCTGAGCAATTCGTCCTCGGTGTAGAAGTTGAGCCGAACCGGAATGCCGAACCGGTCGCGCAAGGGCGTGGTCAGCAATCCCTGCCGCGTGGTCGCGCCGACCAGCGTGAAGGGCGGCAGGTCTATCCGCACGCTGCGCGCCGAGGGTCCTTCGCCGATGATGATGTCGAGCGCGCGGTCCTCCATCGCGGGATAGAGCACTTCTTCCACCACCGGATTGAGGCGGTGGATCTCGTCGATGAAGAGCACGTCATTGGGCTCGAGATTGGTGAGCAGCGCGGCCAGATCGCCCGCCTTGGCGATCACCGGCCCGCTAGTGGCGCGGAACCCCACGCCCAGCTCGCGCGACACGATCTGCGCCAGCGTGGTCTTGCCGAGGCCGGGAGGGCCGAAGAACAGCACGTGGTCCATCGCCTCGCCCCGGCCCTTGGCAGCCTCGACGAAGACGCGCAGGTTCTCGCGCGCGGCCTTTTGGCCGACGAACTCCGCCAGGCTCTTGGGCCGCAGCGCCGCATCCGGGTCTTCCGGCTGGCGGTCGGGCGAATGGAGGGGAACGGGTTCGGTCACATCGCCCCCCTATCGTCATCCTGAGCGTGTTTCAGCATCCATTGCGCGGCAATCACCGGACTATGCGGATCAACAGCGCGCCGCAGCGAGTTCAGGATGACGATGTTTACGGGCGCGGCCATCAGAACGGGTTCACCGTATAGCCCGCCCGCTGCAGCTGCGCGTGGGCGGTCATGGCGGAGAGGTTCATCTCGGCGCCCTCGATCAGCTGGTCGGCGGTGATGCCTTGCGCCGCCGCGCTCTGGCCGCAGACGATGAAGCGCACGCCGTGATCGAGCATTTCGCGCACCATGGCCGCGCTGCCGTTGGCATCCTCGCGGTCATGCGCGGCCCAGCCTTCTGCCGAAAGGAGGTCGAACACCGCGGGCCCGTGCACCACCACCGCCGCGCGGATGTTGTCTGGCGCCACGCCATTGGCGACATGCATGTTGATGAACCGCGCTGCGCTTTCCATGCCGCGGTTGCGCGCGCCCTCTTCGGCGGCTTTTGCGACATCGAAGGCGACGCTGAATTGCGTGTCCGGGGCGAAGGCGTCCACGCCCTCCACCGCGACATGCGGGCCGAAGCTGTCGAATACCGGGCCAAGCTGCCAGTCCACATCCTGCGCCGTGGCGGGCGTAGCGAGGAGAAGCAGGGGCAGGATGGTCACGAGCCGCATTTCAGCTCTCCTTCGATGTTAGACGGGCGATGATGGCGAGTGCCGCAACCCACAGCAGCGCAAAGGCGAACTGATAGGCCGGCAGGAAGACGAAGACGAGGCCTGCCTGCGCATCGGCTGGCGGCAGCCACGCGGTAGAGCCGAAGATCGCTACACCAGCGGCAACACAGATCGCCGCCCCGATCCCCGAGGCCAGCGGGCGCTTCCGGCGCAGGCAAAGCCATGCCACCGGGGCCATTGCCCACAGGAAGAACGGGATGGCGAGCAGGTACCACTTCAGCGTTTCGGGCTGACCCATTGCGATCATCGCCGCCGCCGTGACCACGGCGTAAACGGCCAGGAGGATCAGGCGCCATCTGGCCGCCATTATCCCGCCGCCCTCTTCAACGCGACGCGGATGAGGTCGCCCTCGGCCGCGCCTTCGCCCAGTTCGCCTTGTGCCGCCGCGACCGCGCGGGCGGCCACGGCGGGTTTGAAGCCGAGGTTTTCGAGCGCGCTTACCGCATCCGCGCTCGCCCCGCCTGCGGGCATCGCCACGCCCACGCCGCCTGCCGCGCCGCCGCCGGGCAGCGCGCCGGCCTTGTCCTTGAGTTCGTTGACGATGCGGCTGGCCAGTTTCGGCCCCACGCCCTGCGCCCGCGCAATAGTGGCGGCATCGCCGTTGGAGCAGGCCTGCTGCACTTCCCCGATCGAGAGCGCTGAGAGGATCGCCAGCGCGACCTTGCTGCCCACGCCCTGCACCTGCGTGAGCAGGCGGAACCAGTCGCGTTCCGCCCCGTCGGCAAAGCCGAGCAGACGCATGTCGTTCTCAGAAACCTGCAGATCGGTATAGACGGTGCAGGCTTCGCCCTTTTCGCCCAGCTGGCTGAGCGTGCGGGCCGAGCAATGGACGAGATAGCCTACGCCCGACACATCGATTACCGCCCAGTCCACGCCGGTTTCGTCTAGCAGGCCTTTGAGCTTCGCAATCATGGTGTTTCTCTCTGCGCCATCGCTGCGTGGGCGCGTTTTGTTCCTGCCGTAGTCCGCGCTGCGGGTCCACCCTCCTGCGCCGTTTCTCCCGCGATTCGCGCGCCAGGATGGAGCAGATGGAGCACGGTCCAGGGCAAAAAGCCGCGATCCGTCACTCTGGGGCGTGAAACTGTCACCCTTGCGCGGCGATGCGTCTCCTTTTGCAGCACCCTGTCACCTTCGCGCGCCAGACTGTCACCCTGCCCCGCCGATCCGTCACCTTGCGATAGGCAAGCTGTCACCATCGCACCGCACATCCTGTCACCCTTTTTGCCCCGAAATGTCACAGCGCCCGCCCCTGTTCCTGTGCCGCCACCGCGCACCAATACCAATTGAGCAGGGCTGTAGGAAAGGCATGCTTGCTCGACAGGCCGATCCTGCGCGATATGACAGGGCCATGAGCTGGAACACATTCGGACGCACGCTGCGCTTTACAACCTGGGGCGAAAGCCACGGCCCCGCCATCGGCGCGGTGGTTGACGGGTGCCCGCCGGGGATCGCGCTGGCGGAAGGGGACATCCAGCCCTTCCTCGACGCGCGCAAGCCGGGGCAGAACAAGTTCACCACCCAGCGGCAGGAACCCGATGCGGTGCGCATCCTGTCGGGCGTGTTCGAAGGTGTGACCACCGGCACGCCGATCAGCCTGCTGATCGAGAATACCGACCAGCGATCGAAGGATTATTCGGAGATCGCCAACAGCTATCGCCCCGGCCATGCCGATTATGCCTATGACGCCAAATACGGCCTGCGCGATTATCGCGGCGGCGGGCGGTCGAGCGCGCGCGAAACCGCGATGCGCGTGGCGGCGGGCGCAGTGGCGCGCAAGGTGATCGGCGGGGTGAGCATCCTGGCCTATGTCGCCGAAATCGGGGGTGACCGGATCGACCCGGCCAATTTCGATGCCGAACAGATCGCCAACAACCCGTTCTGGTGCCCCGATGCACAGGCCGCCAAACGCTGGGAAGCGCTGGTGGACGATGCCCGCAAGGCCGGATCATCGCTGGGCGCAGTGGTCGAATGCGTGGCCACGGGCGTTCCCGCCGGATGGGGCGCGCCGATCTATGCCAAGCTGGACAGCGATCTGGCGGCAGGCATGATGAGCATCAATGCGGTCAAGGGCGTGGAGATCGGCGACGGTTTCGATGCCGCGCGGCTGACCGGCGAACAGAATGCCGACGCCATGACGCCGGGCGAAAACGGGCCGCAATTCGCCGCCAATCATGCAGGCGGGATCGCGGGCGGCATTTCGACCGGCCAGCCGGTGGTCTGCCGCGTGGCCTTCAAGCCGACCAGTTCGATCCTGACGCCGGTACCCAGCATCGACCGGCAGGGCGCCGCCACCGAGGTGCGGACCAAGGGCCGCCACGATCCATGCGTGGGCATCCGCGGCACGCCGGTGGTGGAAGCGATGATGGCGCTGGTGCTGGCGGATCACAAGCTGCTGCACCGCGCGCAGTGTGGGTGATGGGCGGCTGTGCGCCACGGGCTAGCTTACGGTTTGCCAACCGGCACGTTCAGCCAGCGCAAAGCCTGTGCTGGTAGAGTGTACCCCATGAAAATACTCCCCGCCCTCGCCATCAGCCTTGCCGCCGCAGCCACCGCTATCGGTGCCGGACCGCCTGCCCATCAATGGGAAATCGGGCCGATCATTCGCGGCAAGAGCTATTCGGTGAACATGCCGCTGCGCCCGCAGCCGACCGAGCGGGGGTGGAGCTTCGATTTTCCGTCGAACAGCAAGCGCGATGGCCATGTCCATTATGTGAGCTTCGATCCCGGATCGCTGGACGGCGCGCGCGAGATCAAGGTGCGCTACCGTGTCGATGCGCGGCGCGGCACCCGCTTCGTGCCGCAGGAATTTCCCGACCGGCCCGCCACCGTTTCGCTCTATTTCCAGCGCGCGGGCGACAATTGGACCGCCAAGGGCCGCTATGCGATGTATCGCTGGTATGCGCCTGCGGACAGCATTCAGAACATCGCGCCGGGCGTGCATGAAATGACCGTGAGGCTGGACGATCCCCGCTGGGGCGCAGTGGTCGGCGGGAATGCATCGCAATATCCGCGTGAATTCGCCGCGGCGCTGGCCAATGCCGATAATGTCGGGCTGGTCTTCGGCTCGAAAGGCGGGCGCGGCCACGGCGTCTATGCCACCGGCCCGGCGCGCTTCGAATTGCTGGATTTCCGTATCCGCTAGGCGGGAAGGTCAGACGCCTGCATCGCGCAGCACGGCGGCGCGCAGTTCGGGAATGCCCCTGCCCTTTTCGGCCGAGGTCACGTGGATCTCGGGATAGGCGGCGACGTGCTTCTTCGCTTCGGCTTCGACCGCCTCGACGGTTTTGGCCAGCTCGCTCGCCTTGATCTTGTCGGCCTTGGTCAACACGATCCGGTAGCCAACGGCGGCTTCGTCGAGCATCTTCATCATGTCGCGATCGACATCCTTCAGCCCGTGGCGGCTATCGACCAGCACCAGATTGCGGACCAGCACCTGCCGTCCGCGCAGATAGGTCTTCACCAGGCTTTTCCATTTCTCGACCACTTTGAGCGGGGCCTTGGCAAAGCCATAGCCCGGCATGTCGACGAGGCGGAACAGCGTGGGCGCACCCACTTCGAAGAAGTTGAGTTCCTGCGTGCGCCCCGGCGTGACCGATGCGCGCGCGATCGCCTTGCGCCCGGTCAGCGCGTTGAGCAGCGAGCTCTTGCCGACGTTCGAGCGGCCCGCAAAGGCGATTTCGGGCACGGTCGGTTCGGGCAGGAACTTGAGCTGCGGCGCCGAGAGGAGGAAGTCCACCCGGCCCGAGAACAGCTTGTTCGCCCGCCGTTCCAGCGCGGCCTGTTCGGCCTTTTCCTGTGCGGCGGTTGCTTCTTCGGTCATCAGCCTTTCGCCTTGGCGGCAGCAGCGGCCTTCTCGGCCTTCTCTTGCTCCGCCGCAGCGCGCAGCTGCGGGTGCTTGGAGTAGAGATATTTCTGCTGGGCCAGCGTCAGCACGTTGGAGGTTACCCAGTAGAGCAGCAGCCCGGCGGCGAACGGTGCCATCACGAACATCAGGATCCAGGGCATGATGTTGAACACCTGCGCCTGCACCGGATCGGTCTGCGGGTTGAGCCTGAAGGTCAGCCACATGGTGAAGCCGAGCAGCAGCGCCAGGATGCCGATCGCCAGGAAGCTCGGCGGCGTGAACGGCAGCAGGCCGAAGGCGTTGAGGATGGTCGCCGGATCGGGCGCGGAGAGATCCTTGATCCAGAGGAATTCGCGGTGGCGCATCTCGATCGCGAGGACGAGCACCTTGTAGAGCGCGAAGAAGATCGGGATCTGCAGCAGCATCGGCAGACAGCCCGACAGCGGGTTCACCCCTTCCTGCTTGAACAGCTTCTGCATTTCCTGCTGCTGTTTGACGCGGTCATCCTTGTGGCGTTCCTGCAGCGCCTTCATCTTGGGCTGGATGGCCTTCATCGACGCCATCGAGGCAAAGCCCCTCTGCGCGACGGGGAACATCAACCCGCGCACCAGCAGGGTGAGGATCATGATCGCCACGCCGAAATTGCCGACGATGTCGAAGATGTGGGTGAGCAGCCACAGGAAGGGCTTTTCGAACCAGCGGAACCAGCCCCAGCTGATCGCCAGGCCGAACTGCGGGATCCCGGCGTCCTGATAGGCATCGAGCACGCCGCTTTCCTTGGCCCCGGCGAACAGGCGCGAGGTGGTGGTGTAGGCGCGGCCGGCGGGCACGGTGACCGGATCGTAGATCATGTCGGCGCGGTAGACATTCCCGCCCAGCGAACGGAAGGTGGCCTCGGGCGCGGCACCGGCGTCGGGCACCATGGCGGCGAGCCAGTAGATATCGGTAAAGCCGACCCAGTCGGTCGTGCCTTCGGGGCTGATACGGCCCGCTTCCTCGACATCGTCGTAATCATAGTCATAATTGGCGCTGTCGCTGAACGTGCCGATCGGGCCCGAATGGGCGATCCACATGCTCTGGCTGGCGGTATCGCTGGTGCGGCCCACCAGGCCATAGGGCTGGACCACCGCGGGCGCGCCGCTGCGGTTGGCCACGCGCTGATCGACCGTGATCATGTAATTGTCGTCGATCGAATAGACGAGCTGCAGTTCGATGCCGTCACCGCTCTGATGCGTCAGCGTGACCGGATTGTCCTGCGTCAGGACACCGCCATCGGCAGTCCATAGCGCGTCGTCGGACACCTTCTGGCCGTTCACCAGGAAACCGAACTGCGAATATTGCTGTGCCGGGGTGCCGCGCGGCGAGAACAGGCGGACCGGGCCGCTTTCATCGTCGGTGCTGGCGTCGTAATCCTTGAGCACGATATCGTCGACCATGGCGCCCTTGAGCGCGATCGAACCGGCTACGCGGTCCGAATCGATCCGCACGCGTTCAGGCGTGGCGAGCGCGGTTTCCAGATCGGCCTCTTCCTGCGCGATGGCGGCCGGATCGGTCAGCCCGCCGGTGCGGCTGTGCGTGACCGCCGCATGCTCTGCCGGAGTGTCGACCTTTTCCGCCGTCACCGGAACCTCGTCCGGCTGGGGGTAGAAGTGATCCATCGCCCATTGCCAGCCGATCAGCACGGCCAGCGAGAGAGTGAGCACAAGCACGAAATTGCGTGAATTTTCCAAGGTCGATCCCGTTGGCAGTTGTATTCGTCAGATGGGCAGGGTGTATTGCTACGTCAAGACAGCGACCCCGGTATTGTCTACTCAGGGCACCGGATCGTGGCCGCAGCCCCCCCAGGGTTGGCAGCGCAATAGCCGCTTGAAGGCCAGCCATCCACCCCTGATTGCCCCGTATTTCTGCAGCGCCTCGATCGCATACTGGCTGCACGATGGCGAAAACCGGCAAGTGGAGGGCAAAATCCGGCTCGGCCCCAGTTGCCAGGCCCGCGCAATCCAGATCAGCGGATACTTCATGCGCGCCGCGACCGCTTGTGGCGGGGGCCCCGCCCGCGGTCGCCCTTGCCCTCGGCAGCGCGCACCAGTGCGGCCTCCAGTTCCTCGGCCAGCCGGGCGAAATCGCGCTCCACCCCGCCTTCGCGCCCGATCAGCACGTGATCGTGATCGGGCAGACCACCATCCGGCAGCGCCGCCCACAGCAATTCGCGGAACCGCCGCTTCATCCGGTTGCGCACCACGGCATTGCCGATCTTCTTGGTCACGGTGATGCCGTAGCGCCTGCCCTGCCCGTCGTTCGGGCGGGTCAGCAGCACGAAACCGGGCTTGGCGTTCCGCAGGCCGCGATTGGCAGCGAGGAAATCGCTGCGCTTGCGGATGACGGAAAGACTCGGGTGCATGGATGGCAGATACGCGAACGGGCCCCCCGAAGGGAGCCCGCAGGTTCGCTCAGACTGGCAGGCCACGCACGCGGCGCGGCCGGTCAGTCACTTAGGCGCAGAGGTTCTTGCGGCCGCGCGAACGGCGGGCACGGAGAACCTTGCGGCCGCCCGGAGTAGCCTTGCGGGCGAAGAAACCGTGGCGACGGGCGCGCACGAGGTTCGAGGGCTGGAAAGTCCGCTTCATCGGATGATCCTTCGTTAAATCAAATAAACGCCGGGCGAATCGCTCCGACAGAAAAAGGGCCGCCGCAAGGGCGACCGCTCTCGTGGAGGCGCGCTTAAGGAAAGCAGGGGCGAAGGTCAAGTCTCTTGGCGCTTTACGCCGCTTCGGACGCGGATAGGCTCGACAAGCCACACCTGCCTTGCCAGACACGCATCATACAAGGGGGTATCATACACGTGGTCGCACTGGTCCGGACGGTGGCCTATCTGGGGCTGGAAGCGCGCGCTGTCGAGGTGCAATGCTCGCTCGCCCCCGGCGTGCCCAATTTCAACATCGTCGGCCTGGCCGACAAGGCGGTGGGCGAAAGCAAGGAGCGCGTGCGCGCCGCGCTGTCGTCCATGGGGCTGGCGCTGCCGCCAAAACGAATCACCATCAACCTCTCGCCCGCCGACCTGCCGAAGGAAGGATCGCATTACGATCTACCCATCGCGCTGGCGGTGCTCGCCGCGATGGGCATCACCGATGCGGAGCAACTGGCGGACTGGATCGTGGTGGGTGAACTGGCGCTGGATGCACGGGTGCAGCCGTCGCCCGGCGTCCTGCTCGCCGCCATTCACGCCAGCGAGGTCGAGAAGGGCCTAATCTGCCCCGCCGCGCAAGGGTCTGAAGCGCGATGGGCCAGCGACGTGCCCGTGCTCGCCGCGCCCGATCTGGCGAGCCTGCTGAACCACTTGAAGGGCACGGCCCAGCTTCCCGAACCCGAACAGGGCTTGGTGGAAGAGGTTGGCAAAGCGCCCGACCTCAAGCAGGTAAAAGGCCAGGAAACCGCCAAGCGCGCGCTCGAAATCGCCGCGGCAGGCGGGCACAACCTGTTGATGATCGGCCCTCCCGGCGCGGGCAAATCGCTGCTCGCCAGCTGCCTTCCCGGCATCCTGCCCCCGCTTTCTCCGCCCGAGGCGCTGGAGGTGAGCATGGTGCAATCGGTCGCGGGCCTGCTGGAAGATGGCCGGATCAGCCGCGCCCGCCCCTTCCGCGCTCCGCATCATTCGGCCAGCATGGCAGCGCTGACCGGCGGCGGGCTGAAAGTGAAGCCGGGCGAGGTCAGCCTGGCGCATCTGGGTGTGCTGTTCCTCGACGAGCTGCCCGAATTCCAGCGCGCCGTGCTCGATTCGCTGCGCCAGCCGTTGGAGACGAACACGGTCGATGTCGCGCGCGCCAATGCGCATGTGACCTTCCCCGCCAATGTCCAGCTTGTCGCCGCGATGAACCCGTGCCGCTGCGGCCATCTGGGCGATCCCGCGCTCGCCTGCAGCCGCGCCCCCAAATGCGCCGCCGATTACCAGAGCAAGGTGTCGGGTCCGCTGCTCGACCGGATCGACCTGCATGTTGATGTCGATGCAGTGAGCGCCGCCGATCTCGCCCTGCCCCCGCCTGCGGAAGGCAGCGCCGAAGTCCTGGAACGCGTCACCGCCGCCCGCGCAATCCAGTCCGCGCGCGCCGAGGCAAGCGGCGCGCGCACCAATGCCGAATTGCAGGGCGATGCGCTGGAAGAGTTTGCCGGACCGGACGAGAAGGGCCGCGAACTGCTGATGCAGGCAGCCGCCGCCATGCGGTTGTCGGCGCGCGGCTACACCCGAATGCTGAGAGTAGCGCGCACGATCGCCGATCTGGCAGGGGCGGAGACCGTGGGCCGCATCCACGTGGCCGAAGCGCTGAGCTACCGCAGGCAACCGCCGCGGGCTTGAGGCGCGGCATTGCTGGGCATCTTCTAGCGGCATTATGCCTGACGACAATTGCGCCCACCCGCGCAATTGTCTTCTCAGTTCTGACCTTCTGTGATCTATATCTTTCACGATCTACCTGATGGGGACAACATGCGTAAAGCTACCGGTATATTGCTAAATTGCCTTGTTGGCGTCGCCCTTCTGAGTGGCTGTGCGGCGATGGATGCCGCCTCGGCTCCCATCGTCGGCCAGCAGAAGGCTGCGCTGGCTGCGCCGGAGCATGTGATGTTGCCGGCCGATGGTCGCACGATCGACCTGTCGATCTACCGCCCGGTGAGCGCGCCACTGGGGGCAATTTTCCTGTCGCACGGGGCCGGCGGTTCGCCCGCCCGCCTCGAATTGCTGATAGACCGTTTGCGGGATGCAGGCTTCGTGGTCCTTGCACCGCTTCACGGCGACTCGCTCCTGATTCCCGAAGATCGGCGGGAAGATTTGCGCACCGCCCTGATGACCCGGATCGGCGACCTGCAGGCGGTGAGCGCCTATTCCGCCCAGGCCTTTCCCGATTTGCCCTATGGCGCGGTGGGGCACAGTTACGGCTCGCTCATCGGGCTGATCGGCGGCGGCGCCCTGCAAATGTTCGATGCGCGCGTTCCGCAGATCGAGGCCGTGGCGAGCTTTTCTTCGCCCGGCATCATCCCGGGACTGACCGAGCCGGAAGGCCGGCTGGAGACGGTGGCGGTTCCCACGCTGATGATTACGGGCACGGCGGATACGGTCGAGCCGTTCGCCCTCGACCCGCAAAGCCACGCGACCTATTTCGAGCGGCAGCCGGCGGGCGAGCGCACGCTTCTCGTCGTCGACGGTGCGTCGCATAATTTCGTCTATGGCGAAGAAGCCCATTACGATGAGGCCTTGGACCTTCTCGTCACCTTCCTGCGCGCGGAACTGCTGGACGATGCAGCCGCAGCGACAAAGCTTGCCAGCGCGCAAACGGGCAGCGGGATAACAATCCGCCGCTGACCAGGGCAAGGCTCTGTCGGGAGGTGGGCCTTCTGTGCCGCACGCCGCCCTGAATGTCACACGCGACGAGGACGACCCCTCAGCCTGCCGGTCATTCTCAACCCGTCGCGCATGTTGAGGCCAAGAAGCACCAGATTTGCCGCGCCCGCTACGAGTTCGATCGCCTGCACCCCATAAAATGCAGCGTCGAACTCCCCGGCAGACGCCTTCCATGCAAGGAACAAGGCGGAGGGGACCAGAATGAGCAAGCCGTTGGCTGCGATTACGGGCATACGCTTCAGCTTGGTTGCGGCCAGACCTTTCGCCCGTCTTCCGACCAGCGAAATCCCGGTTCCGCCCGCAGCAGCAAGTGCGGGAATCAGCAGCAGGAAGCCCCAGGGAATTGCGGTTTTGACGGCCACGACCGCCTCCATTGAACCGGACAGTTCGCTGATCAGCGTCGAAAACCAGAAGCTTGCGATCGTCAGCAGCGCGATTGCGCCCGCTACGGGATGAACCAGCTTTTTCATGTCCACACGTCCTTGATTGCGGTAGTGTCGCCATGAAGCATAATTGACATGATGATGTCACGATAAACGTAAGGTGTCATATGGCTGGTACAAGTCGGCGATCGAAAGCAGAAGTGTTGACTGACGTTATCCTGGCGATGTTTCGGGCCAACAATGCGACGCTCGCCTGGGGCGACCGGATCGTTGCGCCGCTCGGCCTGACCAGTGCGCGGTGGCAGATTCTGGGGGCGATCGTACAGGCCGATCGGGCGCAACCAGTGGCATGGCTGGCCCGCGATCTGGGCGCGAACCGCCAGAATGTGCAGCGGATCGTCAACGACCTGGAGAAGGACGGACTGGTTTCGTTCGAGCCAAACCCGCATCACAAGCGGGCTCAGCTGGTTGTCCTGACACCCAAGGGGCAGGAAACATACGATGCCGCTATCGGTCTTTATGGGCCGCGCGTAGAAGCATTGGCGCAGGACCTTACTGTCGAGGACCTTCAGTCCACGCACCGTGTGCTGACCGCATTACGAACGGAACTGGAAACTTCGGCAATGGACTAATGCTGTTGACGCCCCAGCCCTGTCACAAACTGGACGGGCCGGGGCGTCAGCGGATAATTCGGTGTGGCCTCAGTCTTCCTCGCCCATGTCGAGGTTGAGCTTCACCGTTTCATGTTCATGGTCGCCTTCGAACTTCGCCAGGAAATCGGCGATGGGCATCGCCTGGTTGGGCATTTCCTGCGTCGTCGGTGCTGGCGCCATCGCCACTCCGCCGTCGGCCGGCGTAGTCTTCACATGGAGATAGGGCACCCAGATCTCTCCGAAGTCGGCCTGCTGGTACCACACGTCGAGGACGTCGTAGCTCGCCCAGGTGCCGTCAGGCTCCTTTAGGCGCAATCCCTCACCAATGCGCGGCACACTCAACGACTTGATACGGAATTGCGTCTGGTGCGTTTCGTTCTGAACTTCGATTTCGATCACGTTTTTATCCGGCTCAAGCAGGCATGCGCCCCGATTCTTGAAAGGGTATGGCAGCAAGGTGTTTCGATGTTTTTAACGATGACGTCACACCGTCAGAGCGCGATTTGACGTCACTTTTGCAAAGATGCGTTAACCATCGCGCTTAACTCCGGGAATCGCCCTTAGCCGCGCCCGTTGCTGTCGCAGCGGCTCGGTAAGGCGTATTCTTTATGAGATGGCGGTTGTAATCCGGCGCGCCGTCGGACCACCAGACGGGGCCTCTTTCGCCCAATTGCACCTTGGCTTCATGCACTTTGGCGCGTGCATCCTTCTCCGCAGCGGGATCGTTCGCGCGTTTCGCCGCCGCGACACCGCGCCGCGCATCCATGAGTCGTTTGACGAGTGATTTGCGCTGTTCTTTGGGCAGCGCGGGATTGCTGGCGCGCCACAATCGCCCGCGAACGACAATGTAGCGGCCGTCGGGAGTGGTCGCGGGTGCCTCGCTCAGGCGGCGTCGCGCGCCTTGCGGAGCGCCTCGAGATCGACGACAGCACCGCGCCCCAGTCCGTCACCGGGCTCGCTAGTCGTACCATCGGCGCGCACGCCGAGATTGGACCGTTCGACAAGATGCAAATCCTGCGGTCCGAGGATGCGGCCGTCATGGCTGAGGATGGAAGTCGGCCCGATCGGCAGGCGGTCCCGTTCGTCGACCAGCACCGGGTTCTCGACCACTTCGGCGCCGTATTTCTGCCCCCACTGCCGCAGCGCGATCATGGCAGGCAGCAGGTCCAGCCCCTTTTCGGTCAGCCGGTATTCGATCTTGCGGCGATCGTCGGGACACGGATCGCGCTTGAGGATGCCGTGTTCGACCAGCTTTGAGAGCCGGTTCGAGAGGATGTTGCGGGCAATGCCGAGTTCGGTGAGGAATTCCTCGAAATGATGGAGACCGTTGAAACTGGCGCGCAGGATCATGAAGCTCCAGCGTTCGCCCATGACCTCAAGCGCCTGCGGCAGGCCGCATTCGGTCAGTTCGCGCAAGGGTTCGCGGATAGTGCCCATAAAATAAGTCCTTCTCGAGAAACCTATCTACCCGAAAACGGCGTTCTGCCAAATGCTTTGGAAAGTGGGTTGCGAATCACAACTGATTTGAATAGGGCGCGCAAATTAGAGTTTCAATTAGCAACCTTATTCTCGTGCGCACTTTTGCGACGCATACCCATCAGATCGAAAGGCTATTCTCTATGACCCTCTCCCTCGCCCGTTCATTCCGCCCGGGTGCCCTCACCGCCATCGCGCTTGGTGCAGCAGGTTTGTTTGGTGCCGTCAGCGCTCCGGCGATCGCGCAGGAAAGCGGCGCCTATTACCGGGTAGAACTGGCAGAACCTGCGGCGAAGGACAGCGTCATCGCCGGCGGTGTAGCGTGGAAGTGCAAGGGAACGACCTGCGTGGCCGCCAAGGGTACTTCGCGCCCGGCGCGGATGTGCCGTGAACTCAAGCGCGGCGTCGGCCAGATCGTGACCTTCACCACCGAAGGCGAGGAACTGGATGCCGACAAGCTGACGCGCTGCAACCGCTGATACGCCGTCCCGCCTCCCTCTCCATCGTGAGAGGCATCGGGCCCCGGTTTGCGGACCGGGGCCCTTTTTATATCAGGCTGCGCTCGACGAGGTCGGCTTCCAGCTCGTCGGCGCGGGTGAAGTGATGCACCTGCCATCCGCAATTTGCCGCCGATTCCACATTGGCCGCATTGTCGTCGATGAACAGCATGCGCTCCGGCGCGTGGCCGAAGCGTTCGGCGGATAGCGAAAAGATCGCCGGATCGGGCTTGGCGATCCGTTCGACGCCCGACACGACTATTTCCTGAAAACGGTCGAAGATGCTGTGCCGTGGACGGAACCCGGCCCAGAACTCGGCGGCGAAGTTGGTGATCGCGAACAGCGGGACGCTGCGCGCATGCAGCCGTTCCACCAGCCCATGGCTGCCCTCGACCGGGCCCGGGATGGTTTCGTTGAAGCGCGTCGCATAGGCGCGGATTTCCGCCGTATAGTCGGGAAACAGCGCGATCCGTTCGAGCACCATGTCGGACAGCGGGCGGCCCGCATCGTGGAGGAAATGCCATTCCTCGGTCACGACTTCGCCCAGAATCTTCTCCAGCCGGGCCGGATCATCCGTCATCTTCTCGTAAAGATGGCGCATGTCCCAGTGATAGAGCACCCGCCCCACATCGAAGACAACGGCATCGACCGGCTCGCGCTTCATCCACTATCCCTCCCAAATGCGTTCGGCCCGCACTCCCATAAGGAGCCGGGCCGATCGTTAGACAATCGCGGGGCAGGCCCGCGCAGCCGAAGCTTAGCCCTGGCGGGCCTTGAAGCGACGGTTGGTCTTGTTGATTACATAGGTGCGGCCGCGACGACGGATCACGCGGCAATCGCGGTGGCGGCTCTTGAGCGACTTGAGGCTGTTGCGGATCTTCATCGGTTCTCTCTGATCAAATAAATACGCACCGGAAGTAGGGTCCGGTGCGCCGAATTCAAGCGCGCCCGATAACCACAAGGGTGATTCTGGTCAAGCACTTCCCCGAATTTCGGACAGCCTGCGTTCCCACTGCAGCGCATGTTCGATGATCTTGCCCAGATCATCATGCTGCGGCTGCCACGGCAGGGTGGCGCGAATCCGGCTCGGGTCCGAAACCAGTTCCGCCGGATCGCCCGCGCGGCGCGGCTGCATCCGCCGCTCGATAGTCGCATTGGTCACGCGGTCCACGGCATCGAGCACTTCGAGCACCGAGAAGCCCTTGCCATAACCGCAATTCATGGTGAGCGAACGCTCCGGCTGCTCGATCAGCGCCGCCAGCGCCAGTACATGCGCATTCGCCAGATCGCTGACATGGATATAGTCGCGCACGCCCGTTCCGTCTGGCGTATCGTAATCAGTGCCGAAGACGGCCACGCTCTCGCGCTTGCCGGTCGCTGCCTCGCAGGCGACCTTGATGAGATGGGTCGCCCCGGCAGTCGACTGCCCGCTGCGCGCCTGCGGGTCCGCACCCGCGACGTTGAAATAGCGCAAGGCGCAGAAGTTGAAGCCATGCGCTGCAGCCGCATCGGCCAGCATCTGTTCGGTCATCAGCTTCGACCAGCCGTAGGGATTGATCGGGCTCTTGGGCGAATCTTCGGTCACCGGCGAAGTTTCCGGCACGCCATAGGTCGCGGCCGTGGACGAGAAGATGAAGTGATCCACCCCGCCTGTAACCGCCGCCTCGATCAGCGCGCGGCTCTTCACCGTATTGTTCTCGTAATAGCGGAGCGGCTGTTCGACCGATTCGGGCACCACGATAGAGCCTGCGAAATGCATGATCGCCTTCGTGCCCTGCTCGGCGAAAATGCGCGCCAGCAATGCGCCATCTGCAATATCGCCGCGATAGAGCGGCACTCCCTCCGGCACGGCGAATTCGAAGCCGGTCGAAAGATTGTCGATCACTGCCACCGGCCAGCCGGCGTCCTTCAGCGCCAGCACTGCATGACTGCCTATATATCCGGCGCCTCCGGTAACCAGCACCGGCACTTTGTTCGCTTTATTCATGGGCGTGGGCCTAGCATACGATTTGGTAAGGGCAATCGACTAAGGGCCTCCCCGCATGCAGGCTGGAGCATAGGCGCTGCTGGGGCGTTGTGCCCCTGTATCCACCGTCTCCGCCCGCCTGAAAGGTCGTACCATGAAGAACACAGCCCTCCTGTTTACCGGTTTCGCCGCGCTTACGCTGTCCGCCTGCGCGACCGCGCCCGGCCCGGTCGAGGTGACCCGCTTCGTGGCCCCCGAACGCGCGGCGGCCCTTGGTCAGGGCACGATCTTCGTTGAAAGCGCCCCCGGACAGGATGCCGACAGCCTTGCGCTGATGCCCTATAAGTCCGCCATCGCGCGTGAGCTTTCCTCGCTCGGCTATTCCGAAGCCGCCCGCGCCTCGGCGCGCCAGGTGGCCTCGGTCTCGGTCGATCGCTACGTGATGAGCGCCGAAGGCAGGCGCTCGCCGGTCAGTGTCGGCGTAGGCGGCCGCACCGGATCCTATGGCTCGGGCGTTGGGCTCGGCCTCGGCATAAATCTGGGTGGCGGTGCGCGCGACAAGGTCGGCACCGAACTCGCAGTAACCATTCGCGATGCGGCAAGCGGCGAGGCCTTGTGGGAGGGCCGGGCCGAATTCCGCGTGGCGGACAATTCGCCCCTTGCGCAAAGCGAGGCCAACGCACAGACACTCGCCGCCGCGCTGTTCAGCGAATTTCCCGGCAATAATGGCGAGACAATTAAAGTAGAGGTTTCCGAGTGAGCGATATCCGGATCGATTCCGCATTTGACAGTGGCAATATCGACGTCCTTTCCGTGGACGGCGCAACAGCGCGGCTGGCCATTCCGCAGGACACGAACAGCGAATTCAAGCAGTGGTTCCACTTCCGCGCCGCCGGCGCGAAGGGGCGCGAACTGGTGCTTAAGATCACCCAGCTTTCCGACAGCGCCTATCCCGATGGCTGGCCCGATTACGACGCCTGCGTATCGGAAGATCGCGATTACTGGGGCCGCGCCGCATCATCCTATGACAAGGATGAAGAAGGCGGCACGCTGACCATCCGCTATACCCCGGCCAGCGACATTGCCTATTTCGCTTATTTCGCGCCCTATTCGATGGAGCGGCATTTCGATCTCGTCGCCGAGGCAGCCGCTTCGGAAGGCGTGGACCACGTCCATCTTGGCACCACGCTCGATGGCCAGCCGATCGACTGCCTCGAAATGGGCGAAGGTTCCTTCAACGTGTGGCTCTATGCCCGCCAGCATCCCGGTGAAACGCAGGCCGAATGGTGGATGGAAGGCGCGCTCGAAGTGCTGACCGACCCCGCAGACAGCGTCGGCCGCCGCCTGCGCAAGAAGTGCCGCCTGCACATCGTCCCGAACTGCAATCCCGACGGATCTAAGCGCGGCAATCTGCGCGTCAATGCAGCCGGTGCCAACCTCAACCGCGAATGGGAAAATCCCAGCGCAGAGCGCAGCCCCGAAGTGCTCGCCATCCGCAACCACATGGACAAGACCGGCGTCGACTTCGCGATGGACGTGCATGGCGACGAAGCCATTCCAGTCAGCTTCCTCGCCGGTTTCGAAGGCATCCCTTCCTGGACCGACGAGCAGGGTGAGCGGTATTACAGCTACGAACGCATCCTCGACCGGCGGACGACCGACTTCCAGACCGAACTGGGTTACGTGAAGTCTGCCCCGGGCAAGGCCAATCTGTCGATGAGCACCAATCAGGTGGCCGAACGTTTCGGCGCAACTTCGATGACACTGGAAATGCCTTACAAGGACAATAAGGCCGATCCCGAGCCCGAACAGGGATGGAGCCCCGAACGGTGCAAGATGCTGGCGCGCGACTGCCTCGCCTCGCTCGTCGAATTCCTAGACAACGAAGGCGTTTGACGCGCCTTAGCGCACGATGGGGCTGAGCAGCCTGATCGTGCGCGCTTCGCTATCCATTTCCACTTCACCGCCGTGGGGCAGGCTCAACTGCCCCCGGTGGTGCCCGATATTGGCGCCCGTGAATGCGGGGATGCCCAGCGGTTTCAGATGCTGGTCGAGCACGGTGTCCAGCGTCAGCCCGGCATAGTCCGGATCATCGGACGCGCAGCTGCGGCAGCTTCCGAAAATGACACCGGACAATTTCTTCAGCACGCCTGCGAGGTCCAGCTGCTGGAGCATCCGGTCGATGCGGTATTCCGCCTCGTTCACATCCTCCAGAAACAGGATCGCGCCATCGAAATCGGGCACCCACGGGGTTCCCATCAGCGTGGACAGCACGGTCAGATTGCCGCCCAGCAATTTGCCCCTCGCCCGCCCCGGGGTGATGGTGCGCGCCGATGGCCCGCGCCCACTCATATCCAGCACCGGCGTTTCACCGGTAAAGGCAAGGCGCCACAGGCTTTCCCAGCTGGCTTTCGGCCAGGAATTGCTCGCATTGGGCGCGTGAATCGTGGGGAAACCGGCGCGCGCGGCAATCGCGAGATGAAGCGAGGTGATGTCGCTATAGCCGATGACGAGCTTTGGATTGCGGCGGATCATCTCCCAGTCGAGCAATTCCAGCAGGCGCGCCCCGCCCCACCCACCGCGAACGGCGAAGATGGCGGCGATATCCTCATCTGCGAACATGGCGTTGAGATCGGCGGCGCGCTGCGCGTCGGTTCCGGCGAGATAGCCGTCGGTGCGCGACACATTGGCACCCAATTTGGGGACGAGACCCATGCCGCGGATTGTATGCTGGCTCGCCGCAATCGCGCCCGGCGAGACCGCGCTGGCCGGGGCGACGAGGCCCACCGTATCCCCAAGCGAGATCCGTCGAGCCAGCTTCCGGTCCCGTGCAGCTGCAGACAGAGGGAATGCAAGAGCGAGCGGCGCACCTGCCAGTGTTCCTAGGGCGGTTCGCCGGTCGATCATCCAGCGATCTCTAGCGAGGCGCGAGCAGAAGGGCCAGCGCACTAAACCGAGGCCGCTTGCGGGGATCAGTCCGCCATGAGCTTGGCCGCAACCGCTTCGGGAGTTCCGGTAACCAGCAGTGGCTGTCCGCCGACGATGCCGACCAGTGTCTGGCCGTTCTCGCCGATCCGCAGCCAAGCAACGTTGCTGGCGACGACCATGTAGTTGCCGCCGCGCGATTCAAGGTGGACGAATTTCATGGTCTGCTCTCCGAGGTGCCCAAATGCACCCGGAGCATCCTAAACATGGATGGTAAAGGAAGGCTTAGTCGAGGCTCGCCGGGCCGAAGGCGTGGGGCAGCAATTCGCTCAGGCGCACGCGCCGCGTTTCATCCGCGCCCACGCACAGGATGAGCGGATCGGTTCCGCCAAGCTGCGCCAGTTCGTTGAGCACCTGTCGGCAGCGGCCGCACGGCGTGATCGGTGCGCCGCCGCCCTTGTCGAGTGGGCCGGTAACCGCCACCATTTCCAGCCCGCCGCGCACGCCATCGGCCATGGCCTTCGAGATCGCCACTGTTTCGGCGCACAGCGCAAGGCCGTAGCTCGCATTTTCGATATTCGTGCCGGTGACCACGCTGCCATCGGCGAAGAGCAGCGCGCTGCCCACGGCGAAGCCGGAATAAGGCGAGTACGAATTTTCGGCAGCCTCGCGGGCAACGGCGATCAGATCTTCATCGGTCATGAGCAGGCTCTATGGGCGTACGACCAGCCAGCGCAAGGGCTTCTCGGCCGCCGGGCTGACGTAAGCGGAATTCGCGGTCCAGACGGTCCAGGGTCGCCCGGCATAGACGGGCTCTTCCATATCTCCATCCAGCCACAGCGATCGCTCCAACCGGCGTGCGGGACGATAGCGATCCTCGAATTGCTCGCTCGGCGCGAGAACGACCGGCGCTTCGGTATGCGCTTCGATCTGGTTCACCAGAGTCAGCAATTCGCTCTGCACGGCGGCATCGGAAACCCGTTCGGGGCAGTCGTCGGCCAGGCGTGACAGGCGGATCGTGGGCGGCAGGAGGTCCGCATCTCGCGGGACGATGGTGACGTAATTGGCGGATTGCCCGTCAGCCGTTTCGCACGGGTCGAACAGATGCACGGCGCCAACCTGCAGCCCGGCTTCGCGCGCCGCTTCCAGATTACGGGAGAAGTTTGCATCCTTGCCGCGCGCCCCGCGACTGGCTTCGAGGTACACGAAGCTGGCGCCCAGCCCCTTCAACACCTCAAAATCCACGGCCCCGTCGCTCTCGCCGACCAATGCACCTTGGTCGGAATACTCTTCGTCAGGGGGTCGCCAGCCACTGCGTTCGTGCTGAAAATACAGCCACGCTCCGGCGCCCAGCAGCGCGAGCACGAGGGCCAGCTTGAACAGGAGGCCGATCCGGCCTTTCTTTCGCTTAGCCATCTCCGGTCAGCCCTTGATATGCAGGACGCAGATGAGCGTGAACAGCCGGCGCGCCGTGGCGAAATCGGTCTCGATCTTGCCTTCCAGCCGCTCCACAAGAAGTTCGGCCGCGCGGTTGTGGACGCCGCGCCGGGCCATGTCGATCGTCTCGATCTCGCCCGCGGTCGCCTTGCGGATCGCCTGATAATAGCTGTCGCAGATGGCGAAATATTCGCGGATCGGACGGCGGAACCGCGCGAGGCCGAGCAGGAGTTCTTCCACCAGCTGGTCTTGTGCATCGGCGATTGTCATCAGCAAGCGCCCGTCGCGCACCGCCAGTGTCAGGTGATAAGGCCCGGTCGCGCCGCGCTCTGCCGCACGCACAGGTTTGAAGCTGTTTTCCTCGATCAGATCGAAGATGGCGATGCGCCGTTCCTGCTCGATATCGGCATTGCGCCAGATGATCGTTTCCTCGTCGAGGTCGATCTTCGCGATGCGCTGGTCGCCGGCAGGGGTGGATGAATCGCTCATGATGCCAGCCTGCTTTCGCAACTGCGGTCAAGCGGGGCAAGGTCGAACTTAGGGCGATCCATCCACAGGGCTGTCCGCATCGGGCCTTTCGGCGGCGGTTCTATCGCCGCGCGATTTGCTTCATAACCCACGCCATGGCCGACATTGACCTTCTCTTCCCCGCGACTGATTCGACTGCAGAAAACCAGAAACAGGGCCAGACCCTGCCAAGCAATGTGGAGGCCGAGGCGGCTTTTCTGGGCGCGGTGCTGATCGACAATCAGGTGGTGCAGGAACTCAATACGCCGCTGCAGCCGCATCATTTCTATGAGCCCGTGCATCAGCGCATCTACGAGCGGGTCCACAAGCTGATCGACCGCAATTCGGTCGCTACGCCGGTAACGCTCAAGCCCTATTTCGAAAGCGACGAGGCGCTCAAGCAGCTGGGCGGCGTGACCTATCTCGCCCAGCTGACCGCCGATGGGCAGGGTCTGCTTGCCACCGGAAAGCTGGCCGAACAGATCTACGATCTCGCGCTGCTGCGCGAACTGGTCACCGTGGGCCGCAATCTGGTCGAAAGCGCGCTCGACACGTCGGACGAAGTCGCGCCGATGGACCAGATCAGCAAGGCCGAAGCCGATCTCTACAAGGTTGCTGAAGGGGCGACGACCGGCAGCGAGGCGCAGGATTTCCGCACCGCGGCGCTGGGCGCCCTGAAGATGGTCGAAGCCGCGATCAATTCGGGCGGCAAGTTTTCAGGCAAGACCACCGGCCTCGAAACGGTCAACGACAAGACCAGCGGCCTGCACAATTCCGACCTTATCATCCTCGCCGGGCGTCCCGGCATGGGCAAGACCTCGCTGGCCACAAACATCGCGTTCAACGCCGCCCGCCGCCTGATGGACGATCACAAAATCGGCATCGAAACGAGCGAAAGTCCCGGCGCGGCGACTGCATTCTTCAGTCTGGAAATGAGCGCCGACCAGCTGGCCACTCGTATTCTGGCCGAGACGGCGGAGATTTCGTCGGAAAAGCTGCGTTCTGGCCGGCTGAGCAAGGAAGAATTCCAGCGCCTGTCATTTGCCAGCCAGGAACTGAACGAACTGCCGCTGTATATCGACGACACGCCGGGCCTGACCATCGGCGCCCTGCGCACCCGCGCGCGCCGGTTGAAGCGCCGCCACGATATCGGGCTGGTCATCGTCGACTACCTTCAGCTGCTGCAGGGCTCGGGCCGCGCGAACGACAACCGCGTGAATGAAATCTCGGAAATCAGCCGTGGCCTGAAGACACTGGCCAAGGAACTGCATGTCCCGGTCATCGCGCTTTCCCAGCTCAGCCGTGCGGTGGAACAGCGCGAAGACAAGCGCCCGCAGCTTTCCGACCTCCGCGAATCCGGCTCGATCGAGCAGGACGCCGACATGGTCTGGTTCATCTTCCGCGGCGAATATTATCACAACGCCCTGAAGCCCGACACGCCGGACGAAACCAGCAGCGAGGAAGTCCGCATGAAATATGCCGACTGGGAAGCGCGCCATCTCGAACTGGTAAACCGCGCCACCTTGATCGTGGCCAAGCAGCGTCATGGCTCGACCGGCAATGTCCCGCTGCTGTTCCAGAGCGAATTTACCAAATTCACCTCGCCAGAAATGCGCGGCGGGTATGAGGATGATTACGAGTAAGTTAGGCGTCCGCCTGCGGTCCGCATTCGTAGCGCCCTTCCACGGAGACCTGTTGCCCATCGCGCGATAACGTCATGGTCGCCTCCATCGGTGCAGGCCCGGTTGCCGGGGCGGGCGTTTCGCGGACTTCCGCTTGTTCGGACACGGCAATCTCGACTTCGATGCCATTTTCTCCGGTGAAGCTGGCTGCGGACTGGAGCGAGTTGTATCCGCCCGAACCGTCCATCTCGACTTCGATGGGTTGCCCGTCGATGACGACAAGCCCTTCGGCGCTTTCGATATTTGCCGAATTGGCGACGGCCGCGAACAGGGTTTCCTGACCGCGGCGGAAGACGCAGCCCAGTTCACCCATCAGATTGCGTTCGCGTCGCAGATTGTCGTCGATCACTCCGGGTACCAGCGCCACCCTTGGCGTTATCGCCGGCACATTTGTGGCCGGCGCCAGTGGTTCGGTATCCGCTGCATCGCGGTCTTCGATCGGCTCTGCACAGGCGCTCACGCCCAGGACTGCAGCAACAAGAATGGCGGTCCTCATCGAAATCTCCTTTTCGCAGCCTACGCCTTTTATGGGGCGAATGTTCCGTGCAGGTATCAGAAGCCCAGATTGGTTCGCCGCGCGACCGTGTAATCGATGACCGAGACAAGCACCCAGCCTGCCCACCAGCGAATGCGGTTCCACGGCGTCGCGCGCTTTTTGTGAAGCTCGGGGGTGATACGTTCCGAAGCTTCGATATGGCCGGACACGAATTCGCGCATCCGTTCGGCAAGTACCTTATCCTCGATCCGCAGCATGATCTCGAGATTGAGATAAAGGCTGCGCATGTCGAAATTGGCGCTGCCGACATAGACCGCGTCATCGAGGACGAGCAGCTTGGTGTGCAGCTTGCAGGGCGAGAATTCCCAGATCTTCGCGCCGCGCTTGAGCAGATAGGAATAGAGTGACCGGGTCGCACCAATCGTTGCCCCGTTGTCGCTTTTCGCGGCCATGAGCAGCCGCGTCTGGCCCTTCTTCGCGACGCGTGCGATCCGCTTGAGCAGCGTGTAGGGCGGCGAGAAATAGGCCATGAAGATGTCGAGTTTCTCACCTTCTTTCAGGTCTTGGGTGACGCACCGCGCCCATGTCGACAAGCCGCGAGTCGGGCCGCCGACAAGCCATCGGGCATGCCCATTCTGCGAGGTCCATTCCCAATCGCGGACCGTGCGCTTGATCTCCTTGAAATGCGCATCGTCATCGTCGGTCCAGTCGTGCAGGCGCCCGAACCAGTCGGTCAGCCCCTGAACCGCGTCGCCTTCGATGCGGATGCCAATATCATTCCAGCCGTTTCTTTCGGGCGGCGCGAAATAATCGTCTTCGATGTTGAACCCGCCGAACATGGCGCGTTCGTTATCGGCGATAACCATCTTCTGATGATTGCGGATGAGATAGCGCATGGACCAGCGCGGACTGAAGCAGAGAAACGTGCCGCCGCAGTCGACGAGCGGTTTGAGAAATTCATCGGTCGCCGACGCGCCAAAGCGGTCAATGATGAGCGTGACTTTCACACCGCGTGATGCAGCCTCGCATAAGGCGTCCCTCAGCTCGATCGAGATGCTGTCTTCGGCAAAGATATAGAAACATACGTTGAGGGTGGTTTTGGCAGAACGCACCAGATCCATCAGCGCATCGCGCCGGTCTTTTCCCGCCGGATAGAAAGTGAGAGACTGTCCCTGCGCCTGCGCCTCGAAAGGTGGCGGGTCACGATAGTCCGTGGGCGTGTTTGCGGTTGCTGCATCTGCCATGAGGCCACAGCCTTAGCGCGCTCAGCACATGGCGCAAATCCTTGACTTGTTCGCCCTTGATCCGTATCTGACTCGCTTTCCGAGATTCTCGAATTAATTGCATCGGAGTGCCCATGGCGCGCGTTACCGTCGAAGATTGTGTAGACAAGGTCCCCAACCGTTTCGATCTCGTCCTGCTGGCTGCCCAGCGGGCCCGCGAGATTTCCGGCGGTGCAGAGATCACTCTCGAACGTGACCGTGACAAGAATCCGGTCGTTGCCCTGCGCGAAATCGCAGAGCAGACGGTGAAGCCGAAGGACCTCCAGGAAGCAGCCGTAACCAATCTGCAGAAGATCCTGCCGGACGATGACGACGAGATGGATGAAGTCGGCTCGCTCAGCCAGTCGGCCGAAGCGCTGCGGATCACCGCCTCTGCGCCGACCCGCTCGACTTCGATCGGATCCGATTACGAAGGCTGATCCTACAGCATTCGGACATGAAAAAGGCCGCTCCCTATCGGGGCGGCCTTTTTCGTTTCGGGCCTGTTACTGACCCCGGCCAGTCTCGGCCTGCAGCTTGTCGATACGCTGCGATGCCTCGGCCTTGGTTAGCTCGGGATCGTAGGCTTCGGGATTTCCAGCCTCTTCCGACAAGGTCTTGAGGTAACTCGCTTGGGCGCCCGTCATACGCTCATCGCCGGTGGCCCAGTTCTCGGGATCCTTTTCGGCATTGGATACGGGGTCGGACTTGGGATGCTCGCTCGGCATGGTGGCAGTCATAATGCATGTCTCCTTTACCAGAACAACGTGCATGTTCTAATTATGTTCCGTCGCGACGCAGGTCCCGATTAGCTCCTGAACGGAAGCAGCAGGCTCCAACCCAGCCGGTGCGGCCGCTCGTCTTGATACGGCTCCAGGCCGATTTGGATCGCGCCCTGCCCCTTCTCCGCCTCCCCCACATATGTGCGAAAGACGCGGTCCCAACCGGAAAGGAGCGTGCCGTAATTGCTGTTCGTCTCGCGGCGGGCGGAGGAATGGTGGATGCGGTGCATATCCGGCGTGACCAGAACCGACCGAACCGGTCGCTCAAGAGACCTCGGCAATGAGAAATTGGCATGGGTGAAGAGCGTGGCGACATTGAAGACCACTTCGAAAAGGAAAACGCCAAGCACCGGAAGGCCCAGCGCTGCAACTACGGCCATCTTGAACAGCATGCTGAGACCGATTTCAATCGGGTGGAACCGGGCGGCAGTTGTTACGTCGAAGGACGGATCGGAATGATGAACCTTATGCAGCCGCCACAAAGCAGGCACCCGGTGCGTTGCCCAATGCTGGAAATAGAGCACCAGATCGAGCGCAACGATCGCAAAGAGGATACCTGCCCAGGAAGGTAGCTGGATCACGTGGAGAAGACCCCAGCCTCTCTCCGCCGCCACAGCTGCCGTGCCGACCATCAGCAGCGGCACGCCCAGCCGGACCACCAACGTGTCGATAGCGAAAAGCAGCACATTGGTGATCCAGCGCTTTCCCCTGACAGGCGCGCGCATGGGTGCCACGAATTCGATTAGCGCAAAAATGCCAAAGACGGCAGCAACGATGCCAACGCCTGCGAATTCGGCATGAGGATCGATGGTATACACTCCAATCTATTCGCAAGAGACGAATACGACTGCAAGAGATAAGCCCGCACAATTAGCCTTGAGCCCCGGTTCCATTAAGGGCATTCAAGTCGCAGGGGGTTTCGATGAGCGATTTTGGTGACGCATTTGGCACGGCAGTGGAAGGCGGACTTTTCGCCAAGGCCATTGATGGCCGGACCAAGAGCGAAGATCTGAAAGACGGGCACTTCGCCGAAGGGGAGTGCCGCAATTGCGGCACCGAACTGCTCGGCTCGCACTGTCACAGCTGTGGTCAGAAAGCGCACCTCCACCGCACGATCGGTGCGTTCATGCACGATCTGTTGCACGGTGCGCTGCACTTCGAAGGCAAGACTTGGAAGACACTCCCCAAGCTCGCACTCAAACCCGGTGAATTAACGCGCCGCTATATCGAGGGTGAACGCGCGCGCTTCGTATCGCCGATGGCGCTTTTCCTGTTCACGGTCTTCGCCATGTTTGCCGTGTTCCAGGTCATCGGCCTCTCTGCCCCGACCAACATTATGACCGACGCGAGCATTGCGCATACATTCTCTGAAATCGAAGAGAATATGGCCAGCGATCGCGACGATCTGCGCACCAGATTGTCGGAGACAACTACAGAGCTGGCGGATCTCACCGAGCAAAGAGAAGCGGCGCCGGAAGAGGAACGCGCGGAGATCGAAGAGGACATCGCCTCCACCGAGGCCGACCGTGAAGAGCTGGAAGAAGAACTCGCGACGACGGAACGTAATCTGGCCGAGTTTCATGACCTGCGTGAACGCGATGTCGTGAAGGTAAATACCAGCGTAGCAGACATTAACACGGGCATCGCTTTCATCGACAAGGTGATCGAAAAGTGGAACACCAACCCGGGCCTGATGCTCTACAAGCTGCAAGCGAATGGCTATAAGTTCAGCTGGCTGCTGATCCCCATTTCCATCCCGTTCGTCTGGCTTCTATTCTTCTGGAAGCCAGGCTTTCGCGCTTACGATCACGCGATTTTCGTCACGTACTCCATCGCCTTCATGTCGCTGTTTTTCATTGCTTTCTCGGTGCTCTTCAAGACAGGACTGATCGGCTGGCTAGGTGGGAACCTGCTCCTGCTGATCCCACCCATCCATATCTACAAGCAGCTGCGCGGCGCCTATTCGCTTTCGCGATTTTCAGCGTTCTGGAGGCTGTCGATCCTGCTGATTTTCATCAACATTATCGGCGTGCTGTTCCTGAACCTCTTGCTGGTGCTCGGCGCTTTCTGATTTAATTGTTATTGTCGGCTTCGTCGCGGTTCAGTTCGTCACCCAGGATCGGTGCCGGGCCTGGAGTTTCCTTGTCGCCTTCTTCGATGTTGCGTTCGAGATTGGCGGCTCCTTCGCTGACTGCGCCCGCGGCCTTTCTCGTGCCGTCTTCCAGGACTTCCCCGACCACAGCCGCATTGGCTTCGATGTCGTCACCGGCAAGTTCTGCCGTTTTCGATGCATCGGCCTGAGTCTTTTCGGAACAGGCCGCTAGACCGGTCAGCGTCGCAGCGGTAAAAGCAATCGCGATAAGGCGTTTCATATTTAAATCCTCGTAGGTGGCGCATGCCGCGCCGGTGTTGTGGGTGTTGAACGCAAAAAGGGCGCCGACGGTTTCCCGTACGACGCCCCTTGATTCACTGGCGCAGACGATCAGGCCCCTGCGGGAGCACCTTCGCCGGTACCGCCGAACTTCTTCCCTGCCTTGGGAACAGTGCTCCCTCCGGGCTGGGAAACCGATACCGGGCCCTTGGGCTCATCCGGACGATCGATCTTGCCGTTCTTCATCAACTGATCGATCTCGTCACCGGTCAGCGTTTCATATTCGAGCATCGCCTGGGCAAGCAGGTGGAGCTTGTCCTCCTGATCGCTCAGAACGGCCTTTGCGCGGGCAAGGCCATCCTCGACCAGCCGCTTGATCTCTTCATCGATCAGCTTGTTGGTCTCGCCGCCCGACATGGTTCGGGCCGTCTGGCCCATGCCGAGATAGCCTTCCTGGCTCTGCTCGTACTGGAGCGGTCCGAGCTTGTCGCTCATGCCCCATTTGGTCACCATGTTGCGGGCCAGGTCGGTCGCATACTGGATGTCGCCCGATGCGCCGCTCGACACCTTGTCATGCCCGAAGATGATTTCCTCGGCCACGCGTCCACCCATGGCCACGGCAAGGTTCGCGTGCATCTTGTCGCGATGGTACGAATAGCTGTCCCGTTCGGGCAGACGCATCACCATGCCGAGCGCACGGCCGCGCGGGATGATGGTTGCCTTGTGGATCGGGTCCGATGCCGGCTCGTTGAGGCTGACCAGCGCGTGGCCTGCCTCGTGGTAAGCGGTCATCTTCTTTTCGTCTTCGGTCATCACCATGGAGCGGCGTTCCGCGCCCATCATGACCTTGTCCTTCGCATCTTCGAATTCCTGCATGGCGACGAGGCGCTTGTTGCGGCGCGCAGCCAGCAGGGCGGCTTCGTTACACAGATTGGCGAGGTCCGCGCCCGAGAAGCCCGGCGTACCGCGCGCGATGGTGCGCGGGTTGACGTCAGGCGCCAGCGGCAGCTTCTTCATGTGCACGGCGAGGATTTTTTCGCGGCCATCGATATCGGGCACGGGCACGACGACCTGACGGTCGAAACGTCCGGGGCGCAGCAACGCAGGGTCCAGCACGTCGGGACGGTTGGTTGCAGCGATGATGATGATGCCTTCGTTCGCCTCGAAGCCGTCCATCTCGACCAGCAGCTGGTTCAGCGTCTGCTCGCGTTCGTCGTTCGAATTGCCAAGGCCATGGCCGCGGCTGCGGCCGACCGCATCGATTTCGTCGATGAAGAGAATGCACGGCGCGTTCTTCTTCGCCTGTTCGAACATGTCGCGCACGCGGCTGGCGCCGACGCCGACGAACATTTCGACAAAGTCCGAGCCTGAGATGGTGAAGAAGGGAACGCCTGCTTCGCCCGCGATTGCGCGTGCGAGAAGGGTTTTACCCGTACCGGGCGAACCGACCAGAAGTGCGCCCTTGGGAATCTGGCCGCCCAGCTTGGAGAAGCGGCTCGGGTCCTTGAGAAATTCAACAATTTCTTCGAGTTCTTCGCGCGCCTCGTCGATGCCCGCAACGTCTGCGAACGTTACACGGCCCTGCTTTTCGGTAAGCATCTTGGCCTTGGATTTGCCGAAGCCCATCGCGCCGCCTGCACCGCCACCCTTTTGGACCTGGCGCAAGGCGAAGAACGCAATGCCGAGGATGAGCAGGAAGGGCAGGATATTAATAAGGGCATAGATCAGCAGGCTGCCGTTATCGGCTTCCTTGCCCGAGAATTCGACGCCATTCGCTTCGAGCAGCGGGGTCAGCGTGGTGTCATCCGGCACAGGGACGGTATTGAACGCTTCCCCACTGGTGGTCTGGCCGGTGATGCGATCATTGGCGATCTCCACCGACTTGATCGACCCTTCGGCAACCTTTTCCTTGAAGTCGGAATAAAGCAGCTGGGTACCCGAAGCGGATCCGCCACCACCATACATGGAGACGACCAGCAGCAGGCCGAGGAAAATTCCGCCCCATACCAGCAGGCTCTTGATCCACGGATTGGGACCATTGCCTTCCGGTTCCGGGTTCGAATTGTCGTTGTCGTCGCGCATCGCAGGGCAATCCTTTCCTATGCAGAGGAATGTAGGCGCACGGGGCTGAATGGCAAGTTTAGCGCGCTGCCGATTTGCGCTTATTTCCGATTACGCTGATCGTGTTGCGATCGAAACGGGAGAACCGGGCTCGATCAAGGCTAAACCTCCGGCATCGCCAGTATCGTCGTCGGAAGTATAATAGTAATAGGTTCCTCCGCTTACCGCCGCGACCGCTAGCAAAAGCGCGGCCAGCATGACCAGCCCGTCGCGGACAATCAGCGCCAATCCGATGGTGGCAATGGCGAGCATCGGAGCAGAGCTTGCAAAAGGAACGACTTCCAGCGGGGGCACGGTGACGCAAAGGATGATGATCGCCAGTGCGGCGAGCCTGATCCATATCCCCTTGGTCAGCGGTTCCAGCCGGTCGCGACTATGCTCATCCAGCCAGCGGGCGGTCCCTCGCAGCTTGGTTATACCCTTGTGCAGCTTTTTGGATTCCACGGCCCGGTTCTGGACAAAGCCTGGCAGCCAGACATGTTCCTTACCCAGAAGCAATTGAATTGCCACCAGCGCGATGACGCTGGCCAGAAACGTGGGAATTCCGGGTATCGCCCCCACCGGCGTCAGTTCGAGAAGCGCGGGCAGCATGATGAACGGGCCGAAGCTGCGCTTGCCGAAATCGTCGAGGACATCGGCCACGCAGACGCTGTCGCCCTTGGCTGCCAGATCGTCGAGTTCGCCGATCACATCCTCGACGCTTTCGGGCTCCTTGCCCGACCTGTCTTGGCTCATGCACTCTCCCCTTCGCCCCGCAACGCATGAGTGGGGCGAAGGGGTGCAGGCAGCATATTAGTTCATGCTTTCTTCAGCAGCGCCGACCGTTCGCAGCGACACACCACCTCGCCGCGCTGGTTCACCGCCTCGTGCAGGAAGGTGACGATCCCGGTGTCGGGACGCGACTTGCTTTCGCGCAGGCCGATGACCTCGCTTGTCGCATGCAGCGTATCCCCGATGAAGACGGGCTTGGGCATGACCAGCTTGTCGTAGCCCAAATTGGCGACCAGCGTGCCAAGCGTGGTGTCACCCACACTCAGCCCCACCATTAGCGAGAAGGTGAAGGTCCCGTTGACGAGGATCTGCCCGAACTCGCTTGCCTTCGCCGCCTCCGCATCGAGGTGAAGCGGTTGCGGATTGTGAGTCATCACGGTGAAGAAGAGGTTGTCCGCCTCCGTCACCGTGCGCCGGATTTCGTGGGTCAGCTTGTCGCCGACCTGCCATTCATCGAAGAACTTGCCCGCCATCAGGAGTGGCCTATCACAGCCTTGACCTCGAGGAAGTCGTGGAAGCCCCACTCGCCCCATTCGCGGCCATTGCCCGATTTCTTGTAACCACCGAAAGCAGCATTCATGTCGTGGGCGCCGTTGATCGTCACCCGGCCGGCGCGGATGCGCTTGGCGAGGCGGTGGGCGGTTTCGATATCCTCGCCCATGATCGAGCTGGCCAGACCGTATTCGGTGTCGTTGGCGATGCGCACGGCATCGTCGTAATCCTCATAGCCGAGAATGCAGAGCACTGGGCCGAAGATCTCCTCGCGTGCGATTGTCATGTCGTTGTCGACATCGGCGAAGACGGTCGGCTTGACATAGTGGCCCGTTTCGAGACCTTCGGGCTTGCCGGGTCCGCCTGCAACCAGCGTGGCGCCTTCTTCGATGCCCTTTTCGATCAGGCCCTGGATCTTGTCCCACTGGGTACGAGAGACCACCGGACCGATCGCCGCATTACCCTTGGGATCTCCGGGAATGACGCCCTCCGCAGCTTCCTTGGCCACGGCCTTGGCCTCGTCCATGCGCGCGTGCGGGACCAGCATGCGGCTGGGCGCCGTGCAGGTCTGGCCCGAATTGCCCATCATGGATACGGTGCCCTTGGCCACCGATTTGGCAAAAGCACCGTCATCGAGCACGATGTTCGGACTTTTTCCGCCCAGTTCCTGCGCCACACGCTTCACAGTGTCGGCTGCATTCTTGGCAATCAGCACGCCCGCACGGGTCGAGCCGGTGAAGCTGACCATGTCGATATCGGGGTGGCCACTGATCGCCTCGCCCACACCCGGTCCGTCGCCATTGACCAGGTTGAACACCCCGGCCGGCACGCCAGCCGCATGCATGATCTTAGCGAAGATATAGCCGTTGAACGGGGCGATCTCGGTCGGCTTCAGCACCATGGTGTTGCCGGTCGCCAGCGCCGGGAAGACCTTGCAGGCGATCTGGTTGAGCGGCCAGTTCCAAGGGGTGATCATGCCAACCACACCGATCGGCTCCCACACATGGAGTGTCTTTCCGTCCTGCCGTTCGAACTCGAAGTTCTCGAGGACTTCGATCGTCTTCTGGCAGTGGCCGGCCAGCATGCCGACGTGAGGGCCGCTCGCCAGGCTCATTGGCGCGCCCATCTCGTCACTGACTGCCAAGGCAAGGTCTTCCTTGCGGTTCTCGATCTCGGCCTGAATTGCGCGCAGCAGGGTAAGGCGCTCTTCCCGGGACGTCTGACTAAAGCTTTCAAAGGCGCGCCTGGCAGCGGCGACGGCCTTGTCGACATCGGCCTTGGTACCGAAGCTGATGTGACCGATCGTTTCTTCCGTCGCAGGATTTTCGACTGGCTGAGTGTTCTCGATAACCGGATCGACCCACTGGCCATCGATATAGAATTTGGTGCATTCGCGCATGAAATGTCTCTCCTTATGCCGCGGGCATTAGCTTCTTGTTGCCCAGCGCGCCACCACCTCGCTGCCATCCTGAGCGCTCGTGCGAATGGTGCCAGGAGTACGATCGAACCGGGGTGCGGGCGCGGCCTGCGAACGGCCATCGTGTTCCACATAAGCACCGCGCGCCTTCAAATGCGGATGGTCCTTCGCCTCGTCGAGCGGGACAACCGGTGCGAAACAGGCGTCCGTTCCTTCGAGCAGAGCGATCCATTGTGCTTGCGTCTTGGTCTTGAAAAGCGCGGCAAGCTTCCCGGTGTATTCATCCCAATTTGCCGGATCGAGCTGCCCCTCGGCCAGTTCTTTGGGCGCATCGGCGCGAGCCAGGAGTTCGGTGTAGAACTGAGGTTCGATTGCGCCGACGGAAATCTCTTTGCCGTCCTGACAGGCATAGCAGCGATAGAAGTGCGCAGCGCCGCCAAGCAGGCCCGCCCCTCGCTCAGTGGTTCGTAACGCGCTGTGCGGCTGACCGTGGAAGAAAGTCATCAGGTTGGTGACGCCATCTACGATCGCCGCATCCACGACCTGGCCACGACCACTCTTTTCACGTTCGTAAAGGGCAGCGAGGATACCGAATGCACAATACATCGATCCCCCACCGAAATCACCGACAAGGTTTTGCGGTGGGATCGGCAGTTCGCCTTTTGCGCCGATGCTATCCAAGGCACCGGTGATCGCGATGTAATTGAGATCGTGCCCTGCAGCCTGCGCCAGTGGGCCGTCCTGCCCCCAGCCCGTCATTCGTGCATAAATGAGGCGCTGGTTGAGCGAGAGCATATCGTCAGGTCCGAGGCCCAGTCGCTCCATAACTCCGGGACGATACCCTTCGATCAGAACGTCGGCATTCGCGAGAGCCTTTTTCGCGAACGCCAATCCATCTTCACTTTTGAGATCGACTTCGGCCCGGTGTCGCCCGCGTTCCACAACAGCATTCATGGGACGATGGCCGGGCCGCTCTATCCGCACAACTTCCGCGCCCAGATCGGCAAGCAGCATGGCGACATGCGGTCCTGGGCCAATGGCCTGAAACTCGACCACCCTAAGACCGGTCAGCGGGCCGTTATTCATCTTTCTCTCCCTTAATTATTGCTTAATTATATTCAGCAGAAAATATGAAAAGGTTCATATTTGCAACCGTTTATGAAAAAGCGGTACATAGACTTGCAAGAGAAACCATTTTCGCCCAAAGCAGTAAGTATTACCCCTTTGCTTATTAATCCTCCCGGAGATTTCACAGTGCCGACTAACATTCCGATAGAGGAAATGCGGCAAAATGCGACGCGTGCAGTGGCGCTCCTGAAGTCTATGGCGAATGAGTCACGATTGCTCATTCTCTGTCATTTATCTCAAGAGGAGTTGACGGTCGGGGAACTCGTGAATTTGGTAGAGCTTTCACAATCGGCCTTGTCCCAGCATTTGTCGGTACTGCGACGGGAGGGGCTGGTCACCACTCGGCGAAGTTCGCAATTCATATATTACTCCCTGGCAAGCGATGACGTCAAAGCAGTCATTCGCACGCTTTACGAAAGGTTCTGCGTGCCTGCCTGAGCGCAATTAGAACAAGGTCGCGTCTAGCAGTACACGGCAAGACCATCTTCATACTTTTCCGCTCGAATACCCTCCTCATATCCGAAATCCACCCGGTGACGAACTGGTCCGTCTCAGCGGACGCTGGCCAAGGAGCTATTGAACAGCTAGTTGTCCAGCAATGGCACTGTTTGATCCTCCCACTGCTTCGCAAAGCGAGCGACTCGAGGATGGATTTGGCAGACGCTTTTCCTATCTGCGCTTATCGCTGACCGACCGTTGCAATTTCAGATGCAGCTATTGCCTGCCAAACGGTTTCGTGAAGCAGCGAGGCTTGCCGCCAGAACTCTCGGCGGAAGAAATTTACAGGGCTGTTGCGGCGTTCGCCCGATTAGGTCTGTGGAAGTTGCGGCTGACAGGCGGGGAACCGACCGTGCGTCACGATTTCACCGAAATCGTACGCGAATTGCGCGGTATCGAGGGAATTCGTCGCATTGCGATGACCACCAATGGCTACCGTCTGGAGCAACGTGCGCAAGAGTGGCGTGATGCGGGTGTCGATGCCGTCAATGTCAGTATCGACACACTCGATCCCCACGGCTTCGCCAAACTAACTGGTCATGACAAGCTTGATGAAGTGGTGGCCGGTGTCGATGCCGCGCTGGACCGGGGTTTCGATGCGATAAAGGTGAATTCCGTTCTCCTGCGCGATCTCGAGGGGGACGGCTGGGAAGATATTCTGCGCTTCGTCCAAGCGCGTGACATCTCTTGGCGTTTCATCGAATTCATGCGCACCAACGACAACTCAGAATATCACCAACAGCAGGCGACGCCCGGTGAGACCGTCCGTGAAAAGCTCTTGGCGGCTGGATGGAAACCCCAAGTGCGCGACGTCGGTAGCGGCCCTGCGGTCGATTATGCACATCCGGCATATCGCGGTAGGATTGGGTTGATTGCCCCGTATTCTCCAGGGTTTTGCGAAAGCTGTAATCGCCTGAGACTCTCCAGCCGTGGACGCCTCCACCTCTGTCTCTTCGGGACTGAGGGCTTGTATCTGCGCGATCTTCTTCAACATGACGAGCAGCAAGACGAGCTTGTAGCGCGGATTGTCGCTGCAATGCCGGGCAAAACACGTGGCCATCGTCTGAATGAAGGCGACAGTGGGGCGACGCCTCACTTGGCCTCCATCGGCGGCTAATCTACGGAATACTACAGCCCGCTCATCGGTCGGCGGTATAGGACGTGATAAAATCGCCGTGCCCGGGCATTCCCGCGACTCTGGCGGCGATCGCTTCTTTTTGCCGAGCGAGTGTACTCATCAGCCGTTCGCTGTCGATCAGGCTTGCCAGCCGATGCCATTGCTGGGGCATCAGCCCTTGTCCGAGCATCACATAAATCCAGCTTTCGGTCCTGAAGAGTTCAAGCGCGTCCTGCCAAGCCTGACCCTGTGCAGAAAAATTCTCGATCCGAGCCTTCAGGCTGTCTGGAATGTCCATC
Organism: Qipengyuania triglochinis; assembly: GCF_054655615.1. NCBI lineage: Bacteria > Pseudomonadati > Pseudomonadota > Alphaproteobacteria > Sphingomonadales > Erythrobacteraceae > Qipengyuania > Qipengyuania triglochinis. Next base: position 174,016 of record NZ_BAAHND010000002.1, read on the forward strand.
TCGGCTCGGCTTCGCCAAAATTCGGAATCGTCGCGTCGCGTCAAATGGTAGTGAAGGATGATGAAGTCGCGCACATGTTCGAGTTCCCGGTCAGCCAAGGCATTCCATCGATCGCGCAACGCATCCATGTCACCATTAAAGGGGAAAAGTTGAATCAGGCGGGTTACGCCAGACATGATGAGGTGGATGCTCGTCGATTCTAGTGGCTCGATGAAGCCCGAGGAAAGGCCCAGAGCGACGCAGTTTTTCGCCCACATCTTTCGGCGCCGGCCGGTCTCGAACCTGATGAGCCGTGGATCGCTGACGGCCCTCCCCTCAATTGCACCGAGCAGTTTTTCGCGCGCATCCTCAGCGTCCAGATAGTCGCTTGCGAAAACCAATCCGTTTCCGGTCCGGTGCTGAAGCGGGATGCGCCATCGCCAGCCAGCTTCATGCGCCGCAGCGACTGTGTAGGGCGGCGGCGCATTTGTTTCTTCGGTCTGGACGGCCCAGGCCCCATTGGTCGGCAGCCAGTTGCTCCAGTTTTCATACCCGACCTCAAGGGTCTGACCGAGCAGCAAAGCCTTGAAGCCGGTGCAGTCGATGAACAGGTCACCCTCAATTCGATCACCATTATCAAGGGTAAGAGCAGTGATTTCACCCGACTCAACGTGTTGTTCGACCTTCGATATCCGCCCTTCGACCCTTCGCACGCCATCCCGCTCCGCAATTGCTCGCAGAAAGGATGCATATCGACCCGCATCGAGATGGTAGGCATAGTTGAGAGGCGGAGCGCCCTCAGTGGTGAACTTCCCCGCCAGCGCAGCTTCATGCTCCAGGCAGAACGCGCCGATCCCGTCAGCGAGGCCGCTAGCGCGCCCTTCGAGCCAGAAGTGCTGGAACTCGGCCACCCAGTTACGCATCTCGAAGGTGCCGAAGCTATGCATGTAGCTATCGCCGAGTGCACCCCAGTCGTCGAAGCGGATACCTAGTTTGAACGTCGCGCCGGTGGCCGCCATGAACGCGCGCTCATCGATGCGCAGATATTCATGAAAACTGCGCGCGGTCGGAATGGTAGCCTCGCCAACGCCAATCGTGGGGATTGCATCGCTTTCGACCAATGTCACCTGGACGAGACGACCGAGCTGGCGCGCAAGGGCACAGGCGGAAATCCAGCCTGCAGTACCGCCACCTGCAATCACGACCTTGACCGGCTGGCCTCCACTCATCGTTGTATCTTCCGCGTAAGGACCGCACGTAATCGTCGAGCCATGTTATCATCCATTTCGCCAAGTGGCCCTTGAATGTGCGGCGGCAGATGGCCGATCGCGATGTCGCGCTCTCCGAAGACGTAATGATCGAAGATGGCTTTCCATGCCTCACGTTCCTGTAGAGGGCGCTGGCGGATCGAGAGTATGGCATGCATCAGCGTGATCTGCGGCGTATCGACGAAATCAGGAACCGGATTCCACCACCAGTTCAGCAAAATGTTGAACGCATCCAGGCCTTCCACCTGATGCCACCACATGGCGGGATAAACGAGGATATCTCCAGCTTCGAGAACGACTGATTGTGCCGTTTCTAGTGCATCGCGAAAACGCGGGAATCGCTCATAATCCGGCTCCGAGAAGTCCACCATGCTGACGACCTGACCGCCAGGTGTCGGCTCAAGAGGGCCGGGATAAAGGTTTCCGATCTGATCGGGCGGGAAAAGGGTGAACCGCCGCCGTCCGGCACCGCACAAGGCGCAATTGTTGGATAAATCGTAATGGGCCGGAGTGACGGTGCGATTGCCCATCCAGAGGCTACCGACGACCGGAGCACAGTTCTCGCTTACGATATTCGCCAATCCCGGGTCATTTTCCTCCCAGAGGTCTGGGAAGAACAGATTGAGGTCGGTCGAACCGATATAAATTGTCTCCTTCGGCCCCGACAGGATTTCGTCCAGCAGCGGGCCAAGCTCCTCCTTCGATGCGCTGAAATTGAACCCATCGACAGCCTCGTTATAGTGAAAACGTCCTCTGGCCTCTTCGCTTGCCCGATATACGGTGAGCGGTCGTCCTGCTGACTTTGCGCAGAGGTAGTCTGAAACCTCCTCGTTCGACTGGCGCGCGCAACGAACGACAGGAAGTTGATAGCCCGCTTTTCGAAAGACCGCAGGCCCATTCAACGTGGTAATGAAGCGGTCAAGTTCAGCCCCACGCGGCATAGGGGTGTCGAACTCCTCGACCGGACGGGCGCAGCTCACCGAATGGTCTGCCCGATCATCCATGATCAGTCTTCGTGCATCCTCTTCCGGCGAACGAGGTCGTTCATGTTGCCTAGGGAATGGGCGATCAGAATTGCGGGTTGCAAAAACCCCTGCTGGTTCAGTTCACCCAGCTTCGCGTTTTCCAAGCCTCGCAAAGCCTCTGGCATTATGGCGTGGAAATTATCGAATTTGATAGCCTTAGTATCAGAAACCTGAACATTTAGAGAGAGGGGCTGGATCAATCCGGCTTCATCAAGGGCACGGGCCATTTGCCGCGTGCTTTGGAGACTGGAATGGATCATGCGCAAGGATTCAAGGGCGCTCTCGAGTGCCGGTGCGTGTCCGCCATGTTTCAGAAATAAAGGGTCCGAAGCCTGCTCATCTTCCGTCACCTTCGGATGGTCGAGGATGATATGTACTGCCGGATCGTCGCTATCTGACGTGCCAAGCAGGAAAGGCCCCTTCTGCATGAGGGCCGGAACGTATCTCGCGTCCCAATAATCATCGCGTGCGAACAACAATTCGTGCGGTTCGAGCCCGAGGATAGCGATCGGCACTGCGGCACCATCGGCATCTCTCGTGAATAAGATGGGAAATTCGCGCTGAACTTGCGCAATTTCCGGAAGCAGGATTTCGATTTGTCCGGCGGGATCCCCGTACTGTTGGCCATAGGCGCGACGCAGCCGCAAATTCGCATGAACTACATTATCGAGAGGAGCGGTCTGCATGATACGGGAGACTACTAGCTTGGGTTCAGAAGAAAAGGGCCGCCGCCGGTTGGGATCGGCAACGGCCCCTCTTTTAGGTTCCGCGTGCTGGAGTTAGAAGCGGAACCGAGCTCCGAGGTAGTAACGAGGACGTCCTTCGACGATGAACCAAGGCTGGTTCTCCGTGCGAGCGTAGGTCTTGGTATTCGACCCGGTCAGATTGATGCCCTCGAACGACACTGCGATGTTATCGGTAATGTCGTAGCTGACGTTAAGATCAAGCTGGTCATAGGCGTCCACGAAGACCGGGTTGCGTGAGGAACCACGGCTGTTGTTCGCAAGGAAAGCGTCGCGCCAGTTATAAGTCAGGCGAGCCGACAAGCCGAAGTTCTCGTAAATCAGCGAGGCGTTGAACGTGTCCGAAAGGCCGAGCAGCGCAAACTGATCGGCATTGGTCGGGGCGGTAATGTCGTAACCCACATCGCCGCGCACCAAGGTATATGCCGCGGCAACACCTACACCGGTATCTCCGATGAAGTACTGTCCGGCAACTTCCATGCCATAGATATGCGCTTCTTCACTGTTGACCGGCCGCTGAGTCTGGAACTGGTACAGCGGATCATCTGCGTTCGCCACTACGTCGTAGTCGCCCAGAACCTCGTCTACGAACCCTTGGTCAAGCCCGCTTGCCCCGAGGTTCGCGTTGAACTGCGTCACTGCATCGTCGAACCCGAACTGGTCAATCAATGCCGTGAGCGTGAAGAGGTTCACGTCAGACAGATCGAGACCATTGTCCTGAAGGTAAGTCAGCGCCTGACCCGACCGCGTTCCCGGCGCACCAGAGCTCGGATCGCGCAGACCAAAGAGCTCCTGAGTGATCTGACCGGTGCCCACAAAGTTCTTCACCCGCTTGTCGAAGAAACCGATCGAAGCATAGCTGGACGGTGCGAAATACCATTCGAGGCTGGCGTCGAAGTTATCCGAAATAAGCGGGATAAGCTGAGGATTGCCTGCATTACCGCCGGGGACCCCGCCCAGAGCGGTCGGACGGTTGGGGTTGCCCGTGCTGGTCGACGCGAAGAGCGAGCCGAAATCGGGACGCGCAATCGATCTACCAAAAGAGATACGACCCTTCAGATCATCCGTAAGGTCGATTGAAAAATCGAGAGCCGGGAGGATGTGATCGTAGCTATTGTCTCCAGACACAGGCTGTTCGTCAGACGAAAGCTCTGCCCGGAAATCGTTATCGGCAGTCCAGATGATGTTCTGGGGGATGCCCTGAAGTGTAACCGATTCCGATTCTGTCCGCTCATAACGTACACCGGCCACGATATTGACAGGGCGGCTCATCAACTCGGTATTGATCTCGACCTGTCCGTAGACCGCCCAGATATCTTCATCGACGCTGTTATCGCTGCTGGATTCCAATGTTCCCGGCACACCAAAAGCGTTGAAGAGTTCCGTAGCATCGCCGCGGAATGCCGTCCGCAAAGGATCGCCTGCCGGGATGCCCGTATCGAAATCGCGCCACTGACAAACCAGGCAGAATGGCTCCAGTACTCCCGGAGCAGTTTCCGCGATGTCACCAATATTGCCCACACCCCAGTCCCCCAGGGTGTCATTCGTGCTGGTCGTCCGGCTGGACATTGATGCGGAACGGTAGTTCGCACCGAACTGGACCCGATCATCATCGCCCATTTCCCAGATGCCATCGAGCCGGATTTCATCGACCGTCTGTTCCTGGAAGGCTGTCTGGCTTCGTGCGACCTGCGACCCGAGGTCGGGAATATCGAGAATGCCGTTCCCGTTTCCATTCTCCGAATCGTCGAAGCTGATGAATTGCTGCGGGAAACCGTCAACAATACGGAGGCCCTGATCGACAATGCCCTTTTGCGCCAGCGCAACAAGCGTCGAAGTATGCCCCAGCGGGTTGTTCGGCTGTGCTTCGGCCTTTGAATGATGGCCATCGAGAATAAGGGTCAGATTATCGCCGACGTCATATGCAACATTCAGGCCGAGCGAATAGAGTTCATCCTTCGTGGCACGATACTGCTGCTCGAATCCACCGTCCTTCGGCGCGGTGATGACATCATCGATGAAGATTGCGGTGGCGACCTGGTTGTTGCCGTCGAATTCGATCGCATCGAACGGACGGTTGTACCATGTCGTCTGGTCGACGCGCTGCTCTTCAGCTTCGTTGCGGTAATAGGTTGCATCGGCCGTAACCGAGAGGCGGTCGTTCGGAGAGAATTGAAGGGTCAGCTGGCCGTTGAGGCGTTCGCGCTGGAATTCTGAATAGTGGTAACGCGTGTCGTTCGGTATCCCGATCAGCGTTTCCGGATCGTCGGGTGCATTGGTCACGACCGTGGATCCGTCAGCGCGACGGAACGTCGTCGAAGAGGCGAATTCGCTGTACGGAAGGATGTTCCAGTCGTTGGCGGATTCGGAAACGGCGGAGTTGTTGCGCTTCTGATAGCTGCCGAACAGACCGACACCGAAGGTCGCGTCTCTGTTGGTCCAATTAACGAGACCCGAGATTTCGGGCGTCACCCGCGAGTGGTCAAAGGTATCGGAACCGTCGTAAACAGCCTTGGCACCGATCGAACCGCTGATGCCTTCTGGCGCATCGAGCGGCCGGCGCGTAACGATGTTGATAGCCGCACCGATACCGCCACCTGGGATAGCGGCCCGGGAAGTTTTGTAGACTTCCAGACGGCCCACGCCCTCGGAAGCAAGGTTTGCAAAATCGAATGAACGCGTGGTTCCAGAGACGAAATCACCATTCTGGTCCTGCCCGACAGAGGCAATGCTTGCCGTCGGAAGCGTCCGTCCATTGAGAGTAACGAGGTTGAACCCTGGGCCGAAGCCGCGAACCGTCACCCGCGAACCTTCGCCGTTCACGCGGTCAATCGATACGCCCGTGATGCGCTGCAACGACTCGGCGAGGTTGGTGTCGGGAAACTTGCCGATCTCTTCTGCCGAGATACCATCGACAACGCCCGAAGAATTGCGCTTGAGATCGACAGAGCGATCTAAAGAAGCGCGAATACCAGTAACGACGATTACGTCGTCATTTGCCTGCGGGTCGGTGTTATCTTCAACTATCTCCGCTTCCTGCGCGAAGGCTGTGTTAGCGCTAACAAATGTAGTCGCAAGTGCGAGCGCTGAAGCGGTACGAACCGCGCGAGAGCGCGTTGAAAAGCCAATCATGTCATCCTCCCACCATATCGGCCGGTTCGCCGATTATTGGTAGCGCTACCTTTTGTGCGCTGACAGGAGAATAAGGTTCGTTACAACAGAATGTCAATCGCGTTTCTTTATACGGAAAATTTCCTAAGCGCCTTTTGAAAAATAAGGATTTTCTGCAAACGAGGTGGGAAGAACCGGAAGTTTGGCGTGCATTTAGGCAACATCAGAACGATTGATACTTGCCGCTTAAGGCAACTTCTAGCTGCGCCACATTAAAAGACACCCCACCAGAGCCCATTTGGTCTGACGGGGTGTCTTGCAAAACGATTGGTCTAATCTCCGAAGCGCGCGGTTAACTGGATGCCGTAGAAGCGTGGTTCAGCCGGAATGAAAGTGGGGATGCCGAAGGCTCCGCCAGTGTTTCCAGCATCAAGCAGGTAGTCCTCGTCAAAGGCGTTGCGGATAAAGCCTGCCAGTTCGAAACGATCGTCGGCGAAGGAGACGCCTGCGCGAGCATTGACCAGCGTGACCGGCCCCTGCGAAATTACAGGGTCATTGGGAACCTCGAAGAAGATGCGGCTACGATAGGTTACACTGGGCGTCGCGAATAAACGCATGCCTTCGGCCACAGGATAATCGATCGTGAACCCGCCTGCGGCCTGCCATCCGGGCTGAAGCCGGAAACGCGCACCCGAGTACTCGGGCGAAAATGCGCCATCCTCGTCGATCCCGCCGGCTATGTAGCCGACATTGCCGAACACGCGCAGCCAGTTGCTCGCCTTGAGCGCGACCTCAGCCTCGACCCCCAGGTTCGATGCCGAGCCCGCGCTTTCAGTAACGAAGGAACCAGTGGGATTACCCTCAGCGTCGACTTCCGCGACCGAGACCTGGAAGTTGTCGTAGACCTGGTAGTATACGCCGAGCGAGCCGGAAACGGGGCCCGAACTGAGCTTGAGTCCCCCCTCGTAATTCCACACGGTCTCTTCGGGGATTACGCGCTGCACACCGGCTGCGTTGACCGGAACCACCGGTGAACGGCGGCCCTTCGAGACCGTGGCGAACACGTTCACCTCCGGGTTGATGCGATAGAGCACATTGAAGCGCGGCAAGACGGCGGCGAAGCTGTCTTCCGTAGTTATGGTCCCGCCCGTATCTGCCTGGCCCGGCACCAGCGGCGCCCCGCTCAGAACCGAGTTTGGCACATCGGCGAAATAGGACGACCGCCGCTCCTCGATCAGGACCCGCGCACCCGCGGTCAGTTCGAGGTTCGGCGCCGCGATGTACGTTACGTCACCGAACAGCGAATAGCTGGAGTTCTTGCCCTGATTCTCGAAGACCGAGGTGTAGGGAATGTTCGTAAGCCCGAGCGAGGGCACGCTCCCATCAGCAGCAACGCACGGGAGCCCGCCGAATGGGCGTCCCGCTTCGGGAACACCGAATAGTCCGGTCAGGCACTGCAGGAAGGTGCCTTCTTCGGTTGAGAAAGGCACGTTTTGCCGCCCGTCCTCGGTGAAGAAGTTCCACCCGAATGCCGCGCGCCAGCTTGGATCAGCATAGCTGAAACGGCCTTCATGGCTGAACTGGTCGCCTTCCGCGATTTCCGCGAATTCGAGAAACGGTGCAGCGGAGCCGTCGGCATCGAACACTTCGGCACTGTCGAACTTGCGGTAACCGTTGACGGTAGTGAAGGTGAGCGAGTCGCTCAGTTCCACCTGCGCGGTCAAATTGACGTCATAGACTTCCCGGTTCAGCCCCAGCTGGTCGTCGCCCAATGCCTCGGCAGAGTATGGCGAACCGCCCAAGTTGGCATCGCCGAAGGCATTCTGTGCGCCGCCGGGCGCACCTACGTAAGCCGGGAAGGCGCCCGAGATGAAAGGCGTGCCGCCGTGGCGCTGCTGGTCGTAAGTGCCGATGATGTCGACCGTCACGTAAGGACTCGGAGTAAAACGCAGCGAGCCTCTTACCCCGAACTGGTCCTTGGCATAGAGATCCTCTTCTTGGCTCTCGGCCAAATTCTGGACATAGCCGTCACGTGTGCGCCATTCGAAGGCCACGCGACCGGCCACCGTATCGGAGCCGAGATTGACGAAGCCCGAAAGCAAAGTCGCGTCGAAATTTCCGTAGCCCCCAGTAAGCGCAGCCGATGCGCCGGACTTGGGTTTGGCGGAGACGAGGCTGATCGCGCCCACCGCCGATGCGGTGCCAAACAGCGTAGCCTGCGGGCCCTTGATGACCTCCACGCGCTCGAGGTCGTAGATCGCCTGATACGAGCCGCGCGAGCGCGAGATATCGACGCCGTTGTAGTAGAGCGTAACACGGGGCCCCTGCTGTGCCGAACCGCTGTCCGAAGTGATCCCGCGGATGACGATTCCGGGGTTATTGGCGCTCTGTTCCTGGATGTTGAGCCCCGGAACGTAGTTGGACAACTCGTCCAGATCGGTCACGCCGAGTTCGTCGATCGCATCACCAGTCAGCGCGCTGATCGTGATCGGCACATCCTTGGCGCGCTGTTCGATCTTCTGCGCCGTAACGATGATAGTTTCGCCTCGCTCATCGGCTCCTGCGGCGGCAGTTTCCTGCGCCAGCAAGGGTGACGGAAACAGGGCCACGGTCGCGAGCAAAGGGGCGCGATGTTTTTTCAGGGGCATTGATAATCCTTCGGTTAGCGCAATGGGCTCGCCGCGCGTTAGAGGCCGAAGGTGTCATTTTGCGTGCGGTTTAATTGCAGTTTTCAGGCAGCGTTGCGCTTTGAAGGCACTTACGTGACGAAAATTACGAATCCCGTGACGGCGTGGCAGCATAAAGCCGCGACGAAGCGCCTAAAGCGCGTGGACGAGGAATAGCCCCCGCCAGCGAAGGTTGAACCACTTTACCGCTCGCGCGGGATACAAATCGACTGGATTTAAATGTATGGTGCCAGAAGAGGACTCGCTCTCAATCGTTAACCGATTGACTTGCATAGATTTTCCGACAGCGCCTTAGATATAGCCCCAATTTTTGGCCCCCATAACTCAAGTTGTGCACAGGTTTGAGTCCCGCAAACCCCTCAAAATGCTCCAGTTTGACACTTAAGTTTCATTTTGCTACCTAATTAAAAGGGGCGTGAAAACGCTACCCGTGATCATCAACGTAGCTTAAGGGGATGGAGATGGCTCGGCAACCCGCGCGGGTGCTGGAAAAGCAAGACGTGTGCCGCCTGATGGCGCTTACTGATCGCCATCGGCAAAGTGATCGCAACGCTGTCATCGTGATGCTCAGCTTTAAGGCAGGCCTCAGGGCTTGTGAGATTGCAGGGCTGACTTGGGCCATGGTGCTAACCACCAGCGACCAGATAGCAGACCATCTGACAATTAGCGGCACCATCGCGAAGTATGGCTCCGGACGGCTCATTCCGATTCACTGCGATCTTCGCAGAGTGTTAAAACGCTATCATAAGGCGGACGGTCGTCCCGCAAGTGGCCCGCTGGTGCGCTCAGAAAGAGGCGCGGCAATGACCCCCCGTAGCATCGTGAACTGGTTTCATGAGGCATATGCAGTGCTGGAGCTGAATGGATGCTCGTCCCACTCCGGCAGGCGCACCTTTATCACGCAGTCCGCTAGATTAATCAGCAAGACTGGTGGGTCGCTAAGAGACGTTCAGGAACTAGCTGGCCACCGAGCTTTGACTACTACGGAACGATATATTGAAGGCGATAGAGAAGCGCAGCGCAAGCTGATCGCGATGCTCTAGCGCCACTCGAAATCCAAATAGCAAGAAGGGATGATGACATGGATTTCCATGGCCAAGACGATTGCGCCCGACGCTGGCCTACCCAACAGCAGAAGCGAGTGAGCGAGCTGAATGATCAGTTCCGCAGAGAACGAGTTGGCGGCTATTTTTGCATAACTGACGGCATCGTGAATCTGGGACACCAGATCTATCTGGAAATCATCGCAGCGATAGCTGAGTTTAACGACTTCACGCCAGACAACGACCCGCACTGCGAACACGATTTCGGTTCGATGCAAATCGCTGGCGAGACGATATTCTGGAAAATTGATTACTATGATCAAAGCCAAACTTATGCCTCGCCCGATCCATCCGATCCTTCCGCCACTCAACGCCTACTGACGATCATGCTAGCGTCGGAATACTGATGGTGAAAAAGCCGCCTTTGATTGAACTTAGTTTTCCAATTACCAAACAGCTGTTCACCCAGATCGATGAGGCAGTCAGGCGTGCTGGCTATAGTGAGGCCATTGAACGATCAGAGTCGGCAACTCTCCCCCGGACCGCGGATCAGTTTGCCTCTGAGGTAATCTATGTCGCGATCAGTGCGGGCTTCAGCAATCGGGTAGCAGTGCCCATTTTCGAGCGATGCATGGCAGCTCTCCGGAACGGAAATTCCTCGAAAACGGTATTTGGGCATCCGGGAAAAACGGATGCGATCGACGACATTTGGATGCGTCGGGCGTCGTTATTCCGCAAACTCAAGAAAGCAGATAACCTTATTGAGTTCTGCGCCACGCTGCCGTGGACAGGTCCGATCACCAAGTTTCACTTGGCTAAAAACTTCGGGGCTGATGTCGCTAAGCCAGACGTACATCTGAACCGACTTGCCAGCGCGGAACGGCTGACTGCGTAGGAGCTTTGCGACAGGCTCGCCAAAGAATCCGGCTACCGTTCATCAACGGTTGACCTAGTTCTATGGCGGGCCTGCGCCGACGGGATTATTCACTCTCGACGATAGCGATTAGCGAACTACATTGAATGGATCGTACTCCGCCTTTTTCCTCTTGGAACGATAAACGTCCCAGAGGTCCCCAAAATAGTACAGGGGCAGACTCCCAGGTTCCCATTCTGCCCGGCTTCGGTTCCAGTAAGTAAGGCGGCGCCAGCAATGCTTTCTGAGCTCCTTGCCGGATCCACAACCGCGCACAAGCTCTTTCAACTCTAGTTGCGACAGTAATTCTAACAAGCGCGTGGCAAATTCAGGTCGGTATCCCTTTTCTCGGGATACCAGACAATCACCCCGCTTGCGCTTTTCGAGCATTTTGACATCGTAGGGTGGCTTGAAGAGGTAGTAGGCCAAGTAGGCTAACTCTCCATCTTTATCATCAACCTCCATTATTCGAACTGGCTTTGCCTCAAGATTGGAACAGCTGGTGTTGTTTCGATTGAGACGAATTTCCACCTGCTCCGCGTCGAATTGAGTGTTCGTCCACGTAAGAGCATGAGAATGGGTCATGATCGTTCGCCCCTTGCCCGCTCTAGGGTGATTCCCAAGGCCCTGAAACTCGATTACGAAGATGCCGTCTAGTTTTTGGGCGCGAAGAGTCCGATCCGTCAGTCCACTTATAAACTTGAGGTCCAAGACCGGAGTTCGATCTGAGGTATTTCCTCGGTCATGAATGAAAGTCCAAAAGTGAAAACGAAGTTTGGGGTTTTCTTTTCGCAAGGACTCGAGAGCCCTTCCGAAAAATTTCGCAGCCTTTCGCCTCACACTCAGATCCGACGCCAACATTGTGTTGCAGCATCTTCCGTAACCCAATGCATCTCGAAACTTGGTTACATCGCTGGACGACGCGGATTGGCTGTGCGCGTATCGTTTTATTTTATCCGCAAACTTGCGTTCAGCAATCTGCGCCATCTTTGACGCGCTCTTTTTAGAAACCTCCTTCGCCATCAAATTTCTCCCGCCGATTTTTTCTCGGAAGATCTACGGCGAATGGCGGAAGAGCTAGGGCTATCGCTACAATTTTGGCTCTCTCTTATGCTCACTTCTATGTCATCGTGTGTATGACATAGGCCAAGCACGAGTTGCTCCGCGATCTCGCACTTACTTGGCTGGGTCATTGCGCTATCGATTCCAACGCTGTTCCCTTTTTCCAGGCTCAACATGGCGCACTCGAGCACGCTAGAAAACGTGATCCGGGTGCCTCGGCCAAATTTGGCCACCGTCAATTCACCAGATTTAATCATTGCGTAGACAGACGTTCTGCCCAGTCGCAAGAGGCTCATCGCCTCTGCCACTGTGACGAAGATAGGATACTGTAGCTGTCTCACTCGACTTCTCCATTTTCGGCAAAGCTTCTCCGCTCTGAGAAGTATGTATCTCAGAAGAAACGCTTTGTTGTTGGTGGCATCGAATTCCCTGAGTAGCTGGGCTTCTCAGAAAGCCGGCGATCTTGCCGCGGCTAACACCGTCAATGTCCGGTTCGCCAAAGTATGCAGAAATTCGCGGGAGGATATTCTAATAGATTCACCACCTTGATGTCATGCATTTTGTATGACAGGCGGACGGCTTTAACTGGAGCTAGGGAGCCATAGAGGTGGCCAAAAAGAAGCGGGCTTTCGAGCGTAATTTCGATCTCAAGTCCGAAAAATGCCTGCGTAGGAAGGATGCCGAGCAAGCACTGCGAAACATCTGGGATGAACACACTCGCAGGTTAGGCTCTAGCTTTCTCGTTGGACCATACGAGCCGACGAAGAACGATAGCGCGAAAAATTTTTTGCGGCGCGAGGTGTACGCGCTTGGCCTCAAGATTCTAAGCTGTCCCTCCACAAACTGGGCCACCGAGGACTTCCTTGCCAAAGTTAGGCCAAACCTAAATCGCCCCGACAAGCTCGGCAATGTGTTCCACGATTTGCTAATGAGCATCTACAACGATGATTCACAGATTTCTCGCCAAGAGCGGCACTTGATGGCGCGCGAGTTGGAATACGCCCGGAGGCATGCCATTCCGCCTGAACTCCTGTGCGGGTTTTTATATCAAAGCGGACCCAGAACCGAGATTCGGAAGAAACTTGAAGCTGGATACCTAGAGGCTGCTTTTTCCCAGGCTTGATGGTCGAACGCTATCCGTACTCATTACAAAACTGGTAAATTGTCATGATCGATTTGGGACCGTTACCGTACTACCAGTTTAGCGATGCCGATCGCAGGAGCGTGCGCTACCGTCCTACTCAAAACGATTATTCCGGTCCACGCGGGAAGCTGCGCGAGTTGGCTAACAGCGTTTCCAGTTCGGCCACCGCCGTCTTCACATTCTGCCGCGTGGGGATATCGTAGTGATCAAAAGGGAGAGACCGCACTCAGCCCTTGGCGGAACTCACCGGCAACGTTCGCTGGCGAACTAGATAATGACCTGCTTCGCTAGCCCTTACGGGCTTCGCAGAAATAGGCCATTGCTCCAACCGCGCTCATGCGCACCAAAGCGGCTCGGCTCTATCCTTAGCCGGGGAAAGCATGTGGTCCCGTCAGAGGGCGTCTTGATGAGTTTAATAAAATCTTGGTAGTGCGACGTGAAATTTCGATTGGAGCACGAGAATGCCAACAAAAAAAGCCGGAACCATTAACGCCGCGAGAATTTTAGCTGCACTCGGAAGAATTGGTTATCAGCCCGTTTCCGCGATTCTCGATATAGTGGACAATTCCGTTTCTGCAGAAGCCACCAACGTAGCGGTGCAAATTTCGCTTTCGCAGCACGAGGACGAGCATGGCCGCAAACGTACTCTAATCGACTCTATCGCAATCGTAGATAACGGCCATGGGATGGACGAGGATGGGATAGACAATGCAATTTCTCTCGGCTCATCAGAAGACTTTTACGAGGCCGGGTCGCTCAGTAAATTTGGTCTTGGCCTGAAGTCAGCATCATCCTCTCTAGGCTCAAAACTAACGATCACATCCCGCAAGGAAAATGACAAGTCGCTCACGGCGGTGCTCGATCAGCGCTCACTGACATCCGATTATGAGTATGACCTCGAGGAATCCGACGACGATACTGTCGATTTACTAGATTCTCATGTTGGACGAGGAAACTCGGGCACTATCGTCCGGATCGACCAAATCCACCATGAATCGATGCCCCGTGCCGTCGAGATCATCGAGGAGTTGAAGCGCCAAGCTGGTGTGATTTTCTACTATTATATTAAAGGAGAATCGCCCGCAAACCGACAGGTCAGTTTCGTGATTGACCAAGACGGGACACAGGAACAAATCGAGGCTTTCGATCCTCTGTTTTTGGACGAGATTCCCGATGCGGACGGAAATCTCGATGAGCGCACCTGGGAAGGCCAGACTGTAAACTGGATCAAGCAGCCGCAAAAATTCCAGTTAGATACAGATGGGAAAGTTTGGGCAACCGTTGAGATTAGCCAACTCCCTCACCCTCCTTCTGTCGCAACATTTGCCAAGATGACCCAATCAGAGACCAGGCGTCACTATAATATCGGCGCAGGGAATTATGGATTTTATATTTATCGAAACGGACGGCTTATCTCATGGGCAGATTCGCTTGGCGGTCGGATCAGTCAGGATCAAGACTTATACTCGTTCCGTGGCCGCGTCCTAATTGAAAGCGATGCTGATGACATTTTGAACCTCGATGTGACCAAGAGTCGCATTCATCTGTCCGAGATTGCGCAGAGCCAGCTCGATCCTATAATAAACGAGGCCAAGAAAAAGAGCATTGCAGCTTGGAGAAACGCAGGTAACAACGTCTCTAGGCATACCGAGAGCGATCCCCATTCAGAGATAAACGCAGAGCTTGATCGCTTCGGCGACTTAGAAGAGAAGGGGCAAAAGCTCGACGAGGAAGTCGCCCCTGAAGGAGATAAGAAAAAGTTAAGGGCTAAGCGTGAGAAGCTAGAACAATCGACGCCTATCAAGCCGGAAGAAGCTGAGAAGCTCGAAAAACAGGGTCAGCGCGTGCAATATGTCGAAGAGCTAGAAAATAATCAGCTTTGGGAGCGAGCGCTCGACCCGCAAGAAGGCCTCATCGTACGCGTTAACAAGTCTCACTCGCTGTATCGTGATGTCATCAGTGTGAAGGGTGAAAACACCGACCTTATTCGTACGCTTGACATCATCTTCTTCGCTTTGGCGAAAGGCGAATTTATGACCCTTTACAAAGGGGAATTCGATGAAAAGATTGCCAGTCAGGTATTAGACGAATTCCGAGAGCAAGCTGGCGGAAATCTCGCGGAGATTCTGAGGCAGATTTCAAAAACGAGCTAAGTCGATGCCGAGAGAGTCGCTTCGCATCACCATTTCTAGCGATGAAGCTGCAAAAAAAGCACCATTCATTTATCTCGGCTTATCTCGATCTTGTCGAGCCATCTACCTTGGAGAAACGAGAAGCAGCACAGGGGTTATCGGGCGGATCGCCCAACATGTTTCAGAAACAAGTTCAAACACATTCAAGCAGCGTGTTTGCGCGATTTCCAAGTCTGATGACATCACCTTGCGTGACATCCATTTTATCGCTGTCCGACTCTCTGGATATCGAGGCTTTTGGTTAGACAGCAGCGAATACCGCAGAGCAGTGGAATACTTGGTTCATTGCGAGTTATTGAACTTTCTCTCGGAAGCGAAAATCTCGCTTTGCCTCACATCACGGGTTAATGCGAATGGCTATTGCAACTCAGTGACGGTCCAGCGCGAGTCCGAAATCGTGGCACGCTCAATGTTCCAGGCACTGCGGGAAATCCTCTAAGCTACTTGTGACAGGCTAGACAAGCCTTCGCTTGGCCATACAGATCGTCAATATCGAGTGGTTCATCGTCGGGACGCAAAGGGTTCTTAGTCAGCTTGGCACGCTGTCGATCAACCCGCTTTTGGTGCTCCGCCTTAATCGCAGCTATCCGTTTAGGCTGTTCTAACTCATCTAATGATTCACCATGGCTCCAGGTGAACGGAGAGCCATGTTCGACGGCTGTTTTTTCGTAACGCTTTGCCTCTTCAAATGCGTCAGGGTGACGTTCCTTCAAGCGAACCCATTCAATCTTTTGCTGGAAAAAGCAGAAAGTGCAGCCGCTACGCGTTCGCCACTCATAATAGCGCGGGAGGCCCAAGCCAGAGGAGTCCAGAATTTCCATGACTCCAGCTTTGTCGATCCCGGCTTCTTTGAGAGGCAGTTTGATCGTCAAATTTTCGTGCTTGGACGTGTAGCCCTCGCGATACTCCTCGTCGCCGCGAATGGCGACATAGGACCATACCTTGTCGCCGTTTTCGAGCATGGGTTTGATCCATTGCTCGAAGGGCCGAAGTTTGAGCTGTCTGGTACACCAGCGAGTCTGTGCTGATGGCAAAAACGTATTATACTGCTTAAGCCAGAAATCGAAGTCGCGGTCTGGATTAAGGCGCTCGATAGGCTTGCCGAGAACACCCTCCAAGCGGCCAAGGAACTCGTAAACCTCTGGTAATTCCTTGCCCGTGTCCGTGAAGAAATATTCGACGTTTATCTCTGGATGATACTGGCGCATGTAGACGGCCAGCGCAGCGCTATCGCGACCGCCAGACAACCCGAGCACATGACGTTCGTTCCCGCTCAAACCACAGCCTCCTGAGGCGGCACTGGACGATCTTCTCGGCCTTCCTTGGCCATGATCTCAGCTGAAAGCTCCGCAAGCGCGGCAAGGAGAACTTCACGGTCAGCTTGGGCGTGATCAGCAAGTGCGTTCCGCAATTTCTGCGCAATCGCCTTTGCCACTTTGCGGTCAGCCTCATCGACGGTGAATTCATGCGCGTGAGACGTTGGCCGCCCATCAAGTCCAAGTACCATGGCGACGGCATGGCGCTTATCGGAGCGGCCTTTCACTCGTGCGAAGGTTTCCGCGCGAAGGAACTGTTGTGCAAAGTCGGCGAGTTCCAATCCCGCATTGTCGAGATCAGCGTCAATCCAGTGGCGCGGCGGCTTGTTGGTCGCCAGGCTGGCAAGCCCTTCAATATCATCGCGCGAGCCTTCAAACTGGCTCAGTCGGCCGATGAAGGCATTGAGCCTAAAATCACCACTCAGCTCACGGATATTTTCAGCCCGGTCGCGAAGTTCAAGCAAGGCTTGCGACGAGCTATTCGGCACGTCGAGTTCAAGCAGAAGATTGTCGGTAATCCGCGCCAGCATGGTCGGATAGGCAGCGACAAGTTCGGCGAGTCCGTCGCGGACCTTCTCCGCAACCTTTTTAAGCGCTTTCTGGTCAATCGCGTCGGCTTCATCATCCCCCACGAGACGCGGTAGATCGTTGAAGATTAGCTGGTTCGGGTCATTTGCTTTTTTGAAAATCGACCGAATTTTCGTCGCGTTGGCTGACAGGCGAAGCGTTCTTTGTGTCCAGGTCGGCAGGTCCGCATAGATTGCGATCAGCCCCCGTCCAACATCGATCGGCTCAAGATTAGCCAGCTCATTAGTCTCATCGATCTCACGCACGATGCCTGCAAGTTCGGAAAGCAGGCTGCGGCTAATATCATTTAGATCCATCCATCGCAGTTGAATATCGCTTGGGTCTTTGGCGAGATAATCGACGTCAAGATCAGAGAACTGGGCTTGGAAAATTTGCTGACGATATAAGGCAACCTTGTCACTCTGCGAGAGAATGTAGGCAACCGATAGGACGGGCATCAGCCCGTCTTTCACCCCATATGGCGCGGCACGCCAAAGGGCATAAACTTCCGAGAGGGAAACTGAACGGTGGGCATTTTCTTTCAGCAGTTTGTCAGCTGCTTTCCAAAGTGATGCCAAGTTTGCGGGATCTTTGGCCGTGGGGCCCGTGAAGCGCAACGCAGCGCGCGCTTCACGATACAAGCCTGTGGCCTCAAGAAGTGAGGCGAATAGTCCGCCTTCGGCGGGATAGTCCTGTATTCCAAGTCGATGCTTTCCCGCACCTTCAACCATATGCTTTAGAAGTGCGTTCTGCGCGGCGATAGCACTGCTCGAAGGCTTGACGCGATTGAGCAGCTCATTGTGAATGTGTGGGGCGTCGGGAAAGAGCTTTTCAGCGATATCTGACGCAAATCCGCTCAGTTCGGCGCGAATAAATTGGCGTGGTTCGCGTTGTTTATAATACCATGCTGCCGTGTCGGCAGTAAGTTCAAGCTCTGCCTCAAGCTTCGCACTAAGATCAGAAAGGCGAGAATTCACTTCGCGGCGTGCGACAGGATCGCCAACAAGCTCCGCGCGCTCATCGCGCACTAATGCAAGTGCCGAGACTTCTTTGGCCAAGGCGCCAATAGCCCAGGAGCGCGGCGAGATGCCGATAACGAGTTCAGTATCGCTTTCGAGCCTGCCGATTTTCCGTGCGATGGCTTCGGCCTCCGCTTCGGTTTCGCCGTCAGTGGGGACCGCGAGCAAAAACAGACCAATGCTGTCGGCAGGAGTTTCAAAATTCTCTGCGCGTTCGAGCGCCGCACTCAGGGGACATACATCGAAATCAAACCATCGCAGCGCGCCTGTTTCATGATAGTGGCGTTTGGCGAGGATGGGCTGCAAATCAGCAAGCTCGCTAATTTGTGAAAAGTCCATCTTACCGATTTCGACAAGCGCTTCATCGAGGGCTGCGTCAAAATCAAAATCGCTTCCTGCAAAAACGGCATATCCGCCCAAATGTCGCTTATGGATGATAAGCGACCAATCAGTGAGCTGCTGCAAATGCTGTTTCAATATTGCTTGTGTGATTTTCGGCAAAGAAAGCCAAAGCAACCGTTCGCTTGCTGAAAGTCCCGATTGTGCCCGAAACAGATCGAGCACGGCAATTGTCTTCAAAATCTCGATATGCAGAGGATCGCCGCCCAGCATCTCACAACGCGATACGGCCTCAGCAGCGATCGCCCAGCGATGGCCATCGGGTGAGGCAAGAATTGAAGGTTCAAGATTACGCTGTAGATAATCCCAGAGAAGCGCAGGGCGATAAAGATCATCCTTCCCTGCATGGCGTAGAAAATCTTGAAAGCCGCTTGGCTCCGCCGAATTGAGAAATCCAAAAAGGCTTCGCTGGTTCTGACCAAACCGCCGCCTAGAAATTGGCCCGAGAAGAGCTGCCACAGCTGGGTGCAATGGCCAGGTGTGTGAAAGCACATTTGTAAGAGCTGCCTTCTGACCGCGCCCACTTCCTGCCAATTCCCCAGCCACTTCGCTCGACAGTTTGTCATGTGACGCGGGACGGCCCGTCGCCATGATGGCACGAGAGAGAAGGTCGATCTGCTCCTCGCCTGCTACATTGACGACGAGATCAACGAAGCGGCCCTGAATCTTTGACCACTCATCGCGAACCTCGCGGGCCATCCTGTTCGCATATTCATCGAAGGATTGATGGAGAGCACCAACGATGATGAGCTTACCGTTACTTCGCGAGGCCAGTTCCGCGAGCTGTTGGAAGAGATATATATCGCTGCTTTCGTTGGCAGCGCTTTCCAAGATTTTGCCCATCTCGTCGATGAAAAGGACAGCGCCATCGGTCGCCGTATCGTCGATCAAGTACGACAGCACCTTGAGAATCTTCTTCTCGGTCCAGACCTTAGGCGCGCGCGAAACAACAGAGGCTTGTTTCAGCGCTTCACCAAGGATCGTCGCGACAGGCGCGCGCCAACCAACGGCGGGAACGATGGTCCAGCCCTTCCGTGTTGCGGGAAAACCTTTGCGGAAGGATTTTACCAGAGCAGGCGTCGCCAAACTCTCCGCCTTCTTACGCAACTTCGGATCATCAGAAAGCAAAGCGCTCACAATGACAATGAGGCTCGATTTGCCGCTTCCATACGGCCCGGTCCATGTAAATGCACCCTGCCCTGTTTCGGCTACATGTCCTGCCATATTTGCAAGCACGTCGGCAGCCGAATTTGGCAGGATATAGCCATCCAGCGCCTCGGCAGTTCCAATGTCAGAATCAATGCGGATCGACTTCTGAAACCGCCGCGCAATTTGAACTTTGTCAGCTAGCGCACTCATGCTGCGCGCCGATCTGCGAGCGCGGCATAGTCGGTCTCGATGTACTCAAGCGCCCGGGCCGAGACTACTCTTGAATCGCGGGTCAATTGACGCAATCCCGCCGTTTCTGACCACCGCATTGCGCCGCCTGAAAATTCTTCGAGGTCGTAAAGACGTTGCGCCAAACTTTTCTCGTCGAGACTGAACACTCGCCCAGGCGATTCAGGTTCATGGGCAAGAGCCTCGAAAGAGAGCGTATTGCTGTTGGTGAATTGCTCCCAAAACTGCGCCACTGCGAACGCAAACACACCGCCTCCAAGCGACGGCTGCTGACCACGCACGAAACGAAATCCGTCCTTTCTGCCCGTCGGGCGCAGCAGGCCTAGCTCGCATAAGGGAGATTCCAATGCGTCCTCGTGCGTGGCCGATTTGGCCAGGGGTCGTGCAGCGTAGGTACGCGCAAAGCATTCCACATCGCGCTTTACGGTGGCCGCGGAAACTCGTGGCCAAGATTGGGCAGTGGCAACCTTTAAGAGCTCTTCGACCAACATTTCTCGGTCGAAATTCTGAGCATGGAAATAGTTGAAGGCATAATGCCACGTGGTGCGGTCAGGTCGGCTGCACAAGAACCAATGGAGCAACCACAAGGTGGCTTCATGCTCGATGTAAGGATCGAGACCGGAAGGTCCAAAAATCTTCTCGCCGAATGCGGTGGGGCGAAGTGCTTGACCCTCAGTTTTGATGATATTGCAGGCCTGCGCCCAATAGCGCATAGAAGAAACCATATTCTTCCCGACACCAAAATCAGCGATGGCAGAGTCGCTTAGGAAAATAGAGCGATTATCGGCGCTTTTGCGCTGCTCATAAACGGGATCGAATGCCTTCTTCAGCCACCCGTAGCGAAGCGGGAAGGTCTCATGCCCCGAGAATTGGGGTTTGTAGTCTTGCTGAAAAATTGCGCCGCGTGCCATCTGGACGATACCTCCAGGTCGACAGTAACAAGCGGCCCATGCTAACGTCAATCCTGGAGCTTGGTTCCAGCTTCCATATCACCAATTTATCTGCGCATTAGGCGATAGAAGCGTAAATATCTGAAATGAAACTCGGAAATTCAATTTATCTGGATCATCAAGCATCATGCCCGCTTGATCCACAAGTGCGGGAACGAATGCTAAGCGTTATGCGCGACGATGTGGGCAACCCGCATTCAGGCGAGCATAGCTTGGGTTGGGCTGCAAATCAGCGACTGGAGGAAGCGACATCCACAGTTGCGCATTTCCTTGGATGTGATCCTGACGAAGTCATTTTCACATCAGGAGCGACGGAGGCGAATAATCTCGCGATCAAGGGACTTGTCCGAGAGGGCGGAAGCCTCGCTGTCTCCGCGATTGATCATAAATGCGTCATCGAATCTGCGCGGACAGTTTCGGCGCGAGGCGCGCGCCTACGTACAATCCAAGTCGATCAGTACGGGCATATTGATATCGAAAATCTGCAATCGATTTTGTCGGCTGGTGTCGACCTCGTGAGCGTCATCGGCGTACACAACGAGATGGGCGCAATCCAAGATTTAAAGCAGATCGGGCAATTGGTCCGTGGAGCGGGCGCAGTGCTGCACTCAGACCTTGCGCAAGCGCCATGTGCGACAGAGGTTCGTGACAATCTCCCAAATGTCGATTGCGCGAGTTTTTCCGCTCACAAATTCTACGGGCCTGTCGGCGTGGGATGCTTGTACATATCGCGCGCGCTGCAATCTAAGCTAACTCCTCTTTTGCATGGTGGAGGCCAACAAGCGGGCCTGCGATCAGGTACGGTGCCGATAGCGCTCTGCGCAGGTATGGCGGAAGCGAGTCGCCTCTTCGATGTGGAAGGCAAAAAAATCCGAGCGCATCTTTGTGATATGAGCGAACGCCTTTTTGCAGCATTGAACGATGGCCATGGCCAGATGATACTAAATGGTCCGTCACTTGCCCGGCGACACCCTGGCAATCTCAATGTGAGTTTCGTCGGAATTGAGAGCCAAGATTTGATCGGAGCGCTGCAACCGCATCTGGCCTTATCAAGTGGGTCGGCCTGCACATCGGGAATGCCTGAACCTTCCTATTCACTCACAGCGATGGGGCTGCCGAGCGAGCTAGTTCGCGCTGCAGTGCGACTCAGCGTCGGACGGTTCACCACGGCTGACGATGCCCAATGGGCTGGAGCACAGATAGCTTCCACGGTAGCTAAGTTGCAGCAGGCTAGGTAATGCGATGTTGCAGGGTAATGCAGGCGGTATCCTATTTGCGGACGGCTGCTCGATGAGTAACAATGCGAAGTCTCCTGCCGATTAATAGATTTGCAAACGGATTGCCGCAGCATCCCATTCGAAGGATATATCACGGGTAAGCGGTAATGAACGGGCGATGCCCTTTAGGATTGGTGAGAGCGGCTCGATTTCGATTTATGCGGCAGATGGTGCCGAGCTTAGGAAGGCCATTATAAGCAAGATCGATAGACTGAAAGACCACCCGAAGCGAAAGGTCTGACCGGTACGCAGGACTAAGGAGCACCCCAAGTAGTTCCTCGAGAAACCGCAAGGGGGGACGCAGCGCAAGGCCAACCCGTGCCTTTTGCCTACAACTGTCATGAGTTGAAGGTGCAATGATATCCCGGATGAAACATTAGGCAAAGGTTTAATGCCTCTCGCTTTGTTTTCCTCGAGTTCTCGATGGTTTGTACGAAAAATAATCTGCACCTACTCTGAAAGCTCCGCACGCGCTAACGCGCTTTTGATGACGGCACCAACCAAGAAAACTTACTCGCAATACCCTGTGATAGGGTTGTTCGCTAACGAACTTGAGTTGCGCGACGCACTTGCCGCTAACCTAAATTTGATTGAGCCGGGTTTGGAATTACTGGCCAAGGAATATTACCTTTCGAGTCCCCACGGCGCTGACGGCAGGATCGACATTGTCGCGCGAGATTCATTTGCTCATATTGTATGTATTGAGATCAAACGTAGTGACACAAGTGCTCGGTCCGGAATCCACGAACTCAGCAAATACGTGGCCTTGCTTGTCGAGCAAGAGCGCATTCCACGCGAAATGATCCGGTGCGTCGTTGTGTCTACAGACTGGCATGAACTAAGCCTGCCTCTGTCTTATTTTGCCGCATCGGGAGAAGTAGACGTCCGCGGGTTCGTAGCGCTGAATATTGATGGATCACTGGCACTTGAGGGGCAGCCACTGTTGCCTCTCGCCTTTCTGCCCCAACTCAGCCCGGAAATTGATCTGCTGCAGTTCGCGACCGAGCACGACCGATGCACGTACGTCGCTCACGTGCTCGATACCGCGATGGCGCTCCCCGAAATACGCGTGGCTCTTCTGCAGCTCGATTTAGAGCGACCCGGCATAGGCGATGAAGTTCCGTTTAGGATTGTTGCGTGCATATGGCGCATCGCAGAGCGACATTTGGCCGCTGTGGAGGCTGCGATTGGCCAGCCTGTGGGGAGCATGCCGCCATATGGCTTTCCGGGCTGGGAGGCTGAGTGCGACACACTTGAATGGATTTGCGGCCGTAACGCCCCGGGCGTTCTGCCGACGTTTGCGGAGGAACGTCGAGGGACGGCAGAGAAAATATCTTCGCTGCTCGCGCGCTATGATGTGTCGTCAATCAATCGCGTCGGAGCGTGGCCAAGATCTCCCCTTATCAATGATGATGATCATATTCTTCGCCAGATCCGTGCCCTCTCGATTAGTGCGGGTGCCCACCGTCGCAACCGGCACACATTTGAAGCTAAGGTGACTCCTTTGGCCAAGCCGTCCTGGCGAGCGCAAACTCAGGCTTTTATGGACTTTATCGCGTTCGAGTCAGCTTGGGAGGAACCGGTCCGATCATTCTTCGAACGATGGCAGGATCGAGGCGTCGCAATCGAACTTTACGCGCTCGACAAGCGACATTTCTATCATTTGCTCCATCAGGCGCGAAGGCATTCAGCGACGGCAACCTCGACGTTTCGCATAGACGTCATCCGCAACGGTGAGACGATAGACGCGCTTCACGGATACTATAGTTGGGACGGGAAAACCTGCCCTCGCGACCCCGAAGCAGGCATGCGCAAAATCTACGGAAGCTTAGAATGGGCAGTCCTAGCTATATGGAACGCGATCGATCAACACCGTTATGACGTTGCGTTGCGCGTTCATGGCTTCAAGCCCGTCATTGATAAATATGGCGAGGCCGGTGAGCGCAGAAGTAAACACGCGGTGCGAAGAACCCCCCGTGATTTTGTCACCGCCAATCCGCGTTATGCTGCCAAGGTTTCCGCAGTATTGGAGCGGTTTGGAAATATGCCGACGGACCCGACCGGTTTAGTGCCTCAAGACTAAAGCGTGCGCAGGGACACTTCTCTCTGCCTGCAATTTCTTCGAGAGATTTGCGTATCTAGGAAAAAAGCTCTCTCACAAATGACTAAAAACTATACCGCAATTCTTTCGATCCACGGGATCGGCCGTCATCGGCGGCATGCCAATTCTGGCGCCCTGCTTAGCGCGCTCGAAGCCGTTTGCGGCAGTTACGATGCGGAGTTGCTCGACACCATCATCCAAGTCCAGTCAGGGATCGAGCCACCGCGAGATCGCGAACTCCGAGAGGACGTGCCGTTTCTGGAACTTAAAAGAGCGCGACGGCAAGGTGGAAAACTCAATATCGGCGCCGCGTTCCGCATCTACGAAGTAAATTGGTCGCCGGACACGCGGGCGCGAGTGCCTTTCTGGGCCATGCTGGTCTGGACGATCAGACTTCTAAAATCTGCATTGCGGCGAGAGCCTTCAAATTGGCTATTATGGCCGCGGCTAAGACTAGCGCGGCTGCGCCTAGCAGCAGACGGAGGTCGCGTCGCGGCTTTGAAGCATGCTATGGTTGTCTTGGCCAGTGCCTACAGAAACTATCGAGGCACGATCGGTTCGCGCTATCGTGCAGCGGATCGCGCGCAATCCAATTTCGATAACTTTATTAAGTTTGCGCAGGCGCATGCCAAGGAAGCGGTAACTTCCCACAATATTAAAGTCGCTTCGCATATCTGGCATGATACGAGCTTGCCTTGCGAGACGAGTGTACGTCGCGCGGGATGGCTTGCGATTCTCAGTCTTTTCGCGATCCTGCTGCTCAGTGCTGCGATCGCTGCGACATTCTTTGGGGATGCTAATATCAGCAGGTTTTGGTCTAACGTGTTGTTAGTTGTACTCGCGGCCCCTGTTATAGTAGTCCTAATCGGGGGCATCCGGTTTCTTACGTCAATTTTCTCGGACGTGCGCTACTGGGCAACCCTTGACGAGAATCACCAGTTTCATGACACGCGCAGTGCCATCCTAGAACGAGCGGTAGCGACGTTACGCCATTTGGTATCGGACCCAGCTTGTGGCCGCGTAGTGATCGTTTGTCACAGCCTTGGGACGGCGATCGCTTACGACGCTTTGCGTGCAATCGGTCTCTACAATCGAGCGCGGAAGGACACGAAGGAAGAGTGGATCGCTGTCAGGAAAGTTGACTGTCTCATCACGATGGGGTCGCCGATCGATAAGCTCGCCCTGCTGTTCGAAACCGCCAGCAGCGATACTTTTCGGGAAGAACTCATTCATGAAGAACTCCGCGGTGACCTAAATTCCATGCCCTTCTGGGTCGGGGATCGTCAGCGGATAAAGTGGATCAATTTTTGGGACCCGGTGGATTCCGTAGCCGACGCCTTGGAAATACCGCGCGGTGCGAAACCGCGCGGTGGTAATTTTGAATCGACCCTGATTGAAAACGTCGAGGTGGCAAACACGGCATTCCACGACCCTGTCGGTAGCCATACTGGCTATTTCAGTAATCCGGCGGTCGCCACGCGGCTCTACAATGAGATTTTTCGCCCCGAACAGCAAGCAGTCGGACTTTCTCGCAATCATGCCGTTACTCGACGTTTCTCGCTCGGCCTAATGCGGTTTGCGTTCGCGGGATTGTTAATCCTGCTAGCGACGTTCTCTATCGCGCACACAACTCCTTGGACCGGAGCCCTGGAAATCGCGCTTTGGTGCGGCGCATTCACGATTGCCTCCAGCACATTGGGTTTTGTTGGGCTCGGACTCTGGTACCGATTGAAGCGACGCTGATTCTCTGTTACTTATTGAAGTTCAACTGGAAGTCGCAATGACGTCCACGCGCCTCCAAGCATCGCGTACGCGCCATGCACGTTGACCGGCGTCCGATCCCGGTAGGTTTGCGCCTGCCGGGATCGTATTAAGTTCGATTCTCTTGCGCACCCCCGTTGATGTTAGCCGACGAGAAAAATCGTTGTGACCAACTAAGCTGTTGGACAAGTTCAGCTAAATGAGTCAGGCGCAATTTAGCCGGTTACCCCTGATCTACCTTGCGCAATTGGTCGATGTAGTCGCTCCACCATTGCGCCATTTGGACACGCTCATCCCAATGTTGGCCACGATGGTAGGCGCTTCTGACCGAATTGCCGTCCTGATGCCCTAGAGCACGCTCGATAGCGTCCGAACTCCATTTGCCGGATTCGTTTAGCAAAGTGCTTGCCGTGGATCGGAAGCCATGAGCCGTCATCTCCGTTTTGCCAAACCCTATGCGCCTAAGCGAGGCGTTGATGGTGTTCTCAGACATCGGTCGACTGCCGGGATAAAGCGACGAAAAGATATAGCGCTGTTGGGTGCTGATCTCCTTAGCCTCATCCAATATCCGAAGCGCCTGGCCGGATAAGGGCACCATATGCGGCGAGCGCATCTTCATCTTCTCCGCGGGGATAGTCCACACCGCTTTCTGCAGATTAATTTCAGACCACTCAGCGCGCCTCAGCTCACCAGGCCTCACAAAAACATGGGGCGTAAGTTGCAAGGCCAATTTCGTAAGGGGGCTGCCCTGGAAGCCATCGATCGCCCGGAGCAACGCTCCGAAACCTTCCGGATCGAGGATAGCACTATGATGCTTGACCTTGGGAGTGATTAGGGCACCGCGAAGCAGGCTTGATGGATCGGCAGTAGCCCTTGATGTTGCCACAGCATATCGGAAAATTCGGCCAGCCAATGATCGCATTCGCCGCGCAGTTTCGTAGTGACCCTTCGATTCGACTTTTCGCAAGGCCGCAAGGAGTTCAGCGGGCGTGATGTCATGTACCGGCAATGATCCGATTTCACGCTCCATGAGCGATAGAAGCCAGCGTGACTTTTTGATCGTCACGGCTGCCCGGCCATCCAAGGCCATTCGGTCGAGGTATTCGACGCCGATAGCGTTGAAAGTATTTTCCTGCCCAAGTTTGGCAGCAGCGAGCTTCTTCTTTTTCTCCCGGGAGGGATCGATGCCATTGTCCAGCAGTGTCCGCGCTTCGCTCCGGAGGCGTCGGGCCTCTTTCAGCGTCACATTCGGATAGGCGCCGAACGAGAGCTTCTTTTCCTTCCCAAGATATCGGTACTTGAAATTCCAAAGTTTCCTGCCGCTGGGCTGAACCAGGATGAACAGCCCCATCTCATCATAGAGCTTAAACGGCTTTTCCCTCGCCTTCGCGTTCTGAATCTTCACATTGTTGAGTGCCATAGGGGGGCCACCGCAAACTGAGATTATCGCGTAGCCCCAACGTAGCCCCACTTTGGGGGCCAAATGCAGGCGAACAGCAGTGAACGCCAGCGATGAAGCCACGCAAATTTATCGCAGATTTTCGGGGGTTTGGCAATCAACAGCGAGTGATCGCGAACAAAAGTCTGGTGCCCAGAAGAGGACTCGAACCTCCACGCCCTTGCGAGCGCCGCCACCTGAAGACGGTGCGTCTACCAATTCCGCCATCTGGGCACACTGTCGAGGATGCAGATCATACGAGTCTGCTCTCGGGTAGGCGCGGGCCACTAGCGAAGGGCGAGGCAGCTTGTCAACGCTATTCGCGTAGACGCGCGACGCGGAACGCTTGCAGGGGCTTACAGGTTGCGGCTAGGGCGACACCGAGCGAATTCGAATAACCCCTTTCAGAGAAGAGAACATGGCCAAAAGCGGTGCATTGAATGGCAAGACGGTAGTGCTGATGGGTGGCACCGGCTTTCTGGGCAATTACGTGGCCCAGGCGCTGCTCTCGCGCGGTGCGCGACTGCGGATTTGCAGTCGCCATCCCCGCGACGCTTTCAAGTTGAAACCCCTCGCCAATCTCGGGCAGTTGCAGTTTGCCCGGATGGACGCAACCGACAGGCGGAGCGTCGAACAGTGCATCGAGGGGGCGGATGCGGTGGTAAACCTCGTCGGCAGCTTTGACGGCAATTTGAAGAAATTGATGGGCTTGGCGCCGGGCTGGATGGCCGAAGCGGCGCGTGAGGCCGGCGCCCAGGCTTTCGTTCATGTCAGCGCGATCGCGCAGGCTCCGGATGAGAACACCGATAATGAATACGCCAGCGCCAAGCATCTGGGTGAAAGCCTGGTGAAGGAAGTTTACCCCAAAGCGACGATTATCCGTCCTTCTATCATTTTCGGGAAAGACGACAATTTCCTCAACATGTTCGGCGACCTGATTTCGAAACTGCCGATCCTGCCCGTGTTCGCGCCGGACGCCCAATTGCAGCTGGTTTATGTCGACGACGTTGCCGAGGCCATCGCCCAGAGCCTGGAACAGCCCGCAAAGCATGGCGGAAAGACCTATGAGCTGGGTGGGCCGGAAAAGCTCAAGATGATGGAGATCAATCAGCGTATCGCCGATGCCCAGCGGCGCAAGCGTACCTTCCTACCCATGCCGGATGGCCTGTCGGCCGCCTTCGCCGCCCTGCCCGGCACGCCGATGGGCAGCGATCAGTGGAATCTCCTGAAGGAAGGGAATGTCGCAAGCGGGAAGCTTCCCGGTTTCGAGAAGTTCGATATCGAACCGAAGCCGCTGGGGCTGTTCCTGGACAAGTGGATGACTCGCTTTCGCAAGCACGGGCGCTTCGCCGAACGCCTAAGCGCCTAACAAGCTGACTTAATGCGGTCCGACGATCAGGGCGGCACCATCGCCGCCGCTGATCTGTAGGCGTTCATCCTAGTAATAGCCTCAGTGCCCCCCGGGGCAGCTTTGGAAAGCGCGGACCGATAGAATAGCAATCAGGCTATTCGCCCGGATAGCTTTCGCCGTACACCGCATCGCGAAAATCATGGTGCAACTGGTTGTCGAATGGCAGTTTCTGGGTGGCGAACACCACCACCATGTCCTGCCGGGGATCGACCCAGAACAGCATCGAAGGCCAACCGTCCCAGAAGAATTCGCCAACGGTGCCGCGATTTTCTTCCGGAGTTGCGGGCGCCGCCGTTCTCACGAAGAAATCGAATCCGAAGCCACCGCTTCCCTTACCTACGAGCCACATTCTGTTTTCATCTGGTATGGCCGGGTCGAGCTGGTCAGTAGCCATTAAGCGGACAGTGGCAGGTTTCAGGATCCGCGTATCACCTAGCGCGCCCTCACCCAGCAGCATTCGCGCGAAGCGCAGGTAATCATCGACCGTTCCGACCAGGCCGGATCCGCCCATGGTCAACGGGTTGCCCATGAAATTGTTACGAAGCCAGATGTCGTCCGGCAAAGGTTCGAAATCACCATCCTCGACCGTGTATATTCTTGCGAGCCGCGAAAGGTCTTCGTCCGAACGAGCCCACCGCGTGTCGTTCATTCCCAAGGGTTCGAAAATGGTTTCGCGAACGTAGTCGGCATAGGGCTTGCCCGAGAGAACTTCCACCAGCCGCGCCTGAACGTCGACGCCTGCGCTGTAATGCCAGTGGGTGCCTGGATCGAACAGCAGTGGGACCTGCGCCATTTTTTCCGAGAATTCGGCGAGGGTATTCTTCGCATCGAGCGGTTGCAGTTCCTCCCAGACCCGATCTGCCGCATTCTGAGGATTGCCATTGGCACCGTAAGTGAATCCTGCCGTGTGCCGGAGAACATCGCGGACGGTGATCGGTCTGGATGGCTTGCTCGTGATGGCTTCACCCTCGGCGGTTTCGCCACGCAGAACTTCGATGCCCTCGTATTCGGGCAGATGCCAGTACAGCGGATCGTCCAGGCCGAACTTGCCATCTTCCCAAAGCGTCATCAACGCAACGCCGGTGATGGGCTTGGTCATCGAGAAGAACTGAACCAGCGTATCGCGGGCAAAGGGACGCGATGCTTCGCGATCCGCTTCCCCAGCAACTTCGAAGCAACGCTCTGCTCCATCCTTCCAGACCAGCGCGGAGGCGCCGGCGACACGGTCTCCTTCCGTTGCATTCTCGAGGAAGGCTTCGATCCGGTCACAATCAGGCTCGAACTCCTGCGCGGAAAGCGAGGCGGGAATGAATGACAGCGCACAGGCTGCTACCAAGGGCAAAATACGCATCTTCAAAGGGCCTCGCTATAGGTTGCCAAAAGACGGCTCCACGCCTTTTCCGCCGCGTCGCGATCGTAAGCGGGGCTGTCGGGAACGCACCAGCCATGATCGGCAGGATAGACTTCGATTTCCGCAGGGGCTCCGACAGCGCTCGCCGCATTGCGGAGCGCAGTCTTGGCCTCCGGCTGCTCGGCATCGTCGTTCTCTGCGATGGCTATGAGATAGTGATCATCCGCATTGAGCATGCGGTGAGGGCTGTTTTCTCCCTCGCGCACCAGCCCCCCTCCGTGGAAGCTGCATGCGGCACCGACTTCGGGTGCTGCGGCGGCCGTCCAGATCGTGAAGGGCCCTCCCATGCAATAGCCTTGCGTGCCGATCCTTGCCGATTTGTCGACCGCATTCTGGGCAAGCAACCAGGCGGTCGCGGCACGTCCATCGAACTGGATCGCCTCAGCATCCAGCTTGTCGCGCCAAGGTTTCACCTTCTCGAAACCCTTGTTGGCGGCGAAGGTCGCGAAATCAGCAAATTGTTCGCCCGTCACATCGCGATAATAGGGATTGACCAGCAGGACCGCATATCCGCTCGCTGCCAGGCGGCGGGCCATCTGCCGCTTGGCTTCACGGATACCGGCAATATCGGGCCAGAAGATAACGCCGGGATGGGTTCCCGTTTCCGGGTGGAAGAATTCACCGTCCATGGTGCCTGCAGGCGTGCGGAGGCTAACTTTTCTGCCTATCACGCTGGTCCCGCCAGGCGTGTTTTCCATTCCCATGGGAGTGCAGGCTGCCGCGGCGCCGGCCAAGGTGCCAGCTCCAAACGTCCGGCGGCTCAGCGCTTGTTTCGCCCAGCGGGCAAGCTGTTCCTGGTCGCACATATAGGTCTCTCCACTCCTCTGTCCGCTTGCAAGCCTAGCAGCGCGAAGGCGCAGCGCAAGCCAGTGTCAGCCACCAAACACCACGGTGCGCTGTCCGTTCAGCAACACGCGCTCCTGAAGGTGCAGCCGCACCGCTTCGGCAAGCACTCTGCTTTCGATATCGCGTCCCTTGCGAACCAGCTCTTCTGGACCGTCGGCATGGGTGATCGGTTCGGCCGCTTGGTGGATGATCGGCCCTTCGTCTAGGTCAGCGGTGACGTAATGCGCACTGGCCCCGATCATCTTCACGCCGCGCTCGTATGCCTGGTGATACGGCTTCGCACCCTTGAAGCCGGGCAGGAAGGAATGATGAATATTGATGCAGCGTCCAGCGAAATGCTCGGCCTGCTCGTCCGACAATATCTGCATGTACCGCGCCAGGATGACGAGTTCGGTCCCGTACTGATCCGCCATATCCCGGACCTTGCTTTCCTGACTCTGCTTAGTTGCTGCAGTCACCGGAAGGTGATGGAAGGGAATGTCGCCAAGGCGCGTATGTTCAATCGCATCGCGCGGATGGTTCGAAATGATAGCTACAGGGTTCATGAGCAGATCGCCGATGCGCCAGCGATAGAGCAGGTCGGCCAGGCAATGATCGAACTTACTCACCATGATCAGGACACGGCGGGGCCTGTTGCGCAGGGCGAGCTTCCACTCCATCGCCATCTCTGCGGCGATCGGACCGAAGTCTTCGCGAAGCTTCCCCCGGCTTGCCTCTCCCGGATCGAATTCGACCCGCATGAAGAAGGCGTCGGACGCGCGGTCGTTGAACTGCTGCGCCTCGAGTATGTTTGCCCCCCGCTCGAACAGGAAGGACGTGACGCGTGCGGTAATGCCCGGCTGGTCGGCGCAGGAAAGGCTGAGGACGAGAGTTTCTTGCCTCAAACCTAATGCGTAGGCTTCGCACTACCTGGCAAGCGCGAAGCCCTTGGCGCGTGCAAATTTGGGATTGTCACTCTTCCAGTTCGAAAACGACATTCCTTATGCCGGTTTCGCGCAAAGCGCTTTCGATTGCTTCGCGTTCCTGCGCACCAAGCTCACCATCGCAACGCACCACATGGGCGATCGGATCGCGGAGCGAGAATCCCCCGGTCGATACAATCTGGCGTATAGCTCGCACCAGCGTGTCCTCGAGATAGCGCGCATGCCCGACCAGCGATTCATCGGTCGAGAAGGCAAATTCCGCCCGCTGGTCCACGAAGGTCTCGGTCGGGCGATGCGTCAGTTGCACCCGGTTGCGGTAAATCGCGACATCGAGATCGAGGCGGTGGATCATTTCAGCGCCGCGTAAGGGCGTCCTCGCTCTGGGTCATGAGCTTGGTGATGATATCCGCCACCGGCTCTTCTTCCTTCAGCATGCCGACGGACTGGCCGGCCATCAGGCTGCCGTTTTCCACATTCCCATCGATGACTGCACGGCGCAGCGCGCCTGCCCAGTAATGTTCGATCTGCAGCTGCGCCTCTTCCATCGCGATTTCGTTGCGATCGAGCACTCCGGCAACTTCCCTCTGCTTTTGGGTGAACTCTTCGGTCCCCTTGTTCTTCAACGCGCGCACCGGAATGACCGGAAGGCGGGCATCTACCTGCACGCTGGCAACCGCATCGCGGGCATTGGCGCGGAAAAAGGCCTTCTTGAAGTTCTCATGCGCAATGCTTTCCTTCGCGCAGGCAAAGCGTGTGCCCAGCTGCACCCCGGCAGCACCCATCTCCAGATAACCCGCCATCGCATTCCCGCGGCCAATGCCGCCGGCGACGAAGATGATGTGGTCTTCGCTCAGCTCGGGCAGCATTTCCTGCGCCAGCACACTGGTGGATACGGGCCCGATATGGCCACCGGCTTCCATGCCTTCGATCACCAGCGCATCGGCGCCCGAACGCAGCAGCTTCTTGGCGAGCGCGAGCGTCGGCGCGAAGCAGATGACCTTGGCCGGGTTCTGCCCGCCCTTGATCGCTTCGACGCTGCCCTTGGGCGGAATGCCGCCAGCCAGCACGACATGGCTCACGCCAGCCTTGTCGCAGACCTCGATAAGATCGAACAGCTGCGGGTGCATGGTGATGAGGTTCACGCCGAAGGGCTTGTCCGTCAGCGCCTGCGTCGCGGCAATCTCGGCTTCCAGCAGTTCTGGCGTCATGGCGCCGCAGGCGATCACCCCGAAGCCACCGGCGTTCGATATTGCGGAAACCAGATTGCGTTCGGACACCCAGCTCATGGCGCCGCACATGATGGCGTATTGAGAACCCAGGAAAATGGCGCCGCGCTGCATCAGGCGGTCGGTCTTGGAAAAATCGTTCATGGCCAGCGGGTATCCCGCGGCTCGCCCAACCGCAAGCGCCACGATCATCTGCGAAACTGAATTTGTCTATGCAAGCCAGGTTTTTCAGATAGCTGTCGCTGCAAATGCCAGCATTGCTGCCCGATTCGCTCGCCGTATATAACCCCCATATCGGGTTGGCGCTTCTCGTTATCCTGTTCATCGGTTTCGTTCTCGAACGCCTGCCGCCAGTGGTTCTGGCGGTCACCGGCGGGTTGACGATGTTCCTGCTCGGCTTCTTGTCGACCGACGAGCTTCTGGGCGTGTTCTCCAATTCCGCGCCGATCACCATTGCCGCCATGTTCGTACTGTCGGGCGCGCTGCTCAGAACCGGCACGCTGGAAGAAATTTCCGGCTGGATCATCCGCCGTACCCGCCGCAGGCCGCGCCGCGCCGTGGCCGAAATCGGCTTTGGCACGCTGGCGGCATCGGCGTTCATGAACAATACGCCCGTCGTGCTGGTGATGATTCCGATCGTCAAACGACTGTCCAAGGCGCTTGGCGTGGCGGCCACGCGGCTGCTTATCCCGCTGTCCTACCTCACCATCCTTGGCGGCACGCTCACCTTGATCGGAACATCGACAAACCTGCTGGTAGACGGGGTGGCCCGCGATCAGGGGCTCGAACCCTTCGGTATGTTCGAGATTACCACGGTCGGTCTGGCGGCAGCTGTGACGGGCGCGCTTTTCCTGACGCTGTTCGGGTCCAAACTTCTGCCCGACCGCCCTCCCCGCGCGCTGGACGAGGACGAGACCGAAAGCGACATCTATCTTTCCCATCTGGTGGTGATGCAGGGTAGCGCGCTGATCGGTGAGAAGCTGGGCCGCGTCCCCCTTTCCAGGCGGCCCGGCGTCAAGATCATCGGCGTAAAACGCGGCGGCACTATTGCCCGAAACGATATCTTCAAACACGAACTGGCTGCCGGTGATCAATTGGTAGTCACGGCCAGCCCGGCCGAGCTTGCCTCGATGGCCGAAGCCTACGATTTCCGCACGGGCCTGACCGGCGTCGGCGGCGGCGTGTCCACGGCCGGGCCGGACCGGCCGCGCGATCTTGCGCTGGTGGAGGCGGTGGTCTCCTCGTCTCATCCGATCATCGGTCGGCGGCTGGCGGACATTCCTATGCTTTCCAAGCTGAGGGTTCGCGTGCTGGGCCTGTCGCGTCCGCGCCATATTGCCGGTCCGGAACTGGCTGAGGTCCGCGTGCGCGCCGGCGACCGGCTGCTGATCGCCGGTGGCTCGGACGCGGCGCAGGCGCTCAGCGGCAATGTCGGCTTGGGCACGGTGAGCGAGACGCCGACGCGTGCCTTTCGCCGCAAGCGTGCGCCGATTGCGATAGGCACGCTTGTGGGCGTGGTCGTCTTCGCGGCGATTTTCGACCTGCCGATCCAGGCGCTTGCCCTGCTCGGCGCCGGGTTCGTTTTGCTGACCCGCTGCCTCGAACCCGAAGAAGCGTGGAGCGCGATCGACGGCAATACGCTGGTGCTCATCTTCGGCATGCTGGCCTTCGGCATCGGCCTTGAAAATGCGGGCACAGTCCAACTGATCGTTGGCTGGGCCCAGCCCTTCTTCTCTACCGCCAGCCCGCTGATGATGCTGCTGGCGATCTATGCCCTCTCCAGCGTCCTCACCGAAAGCGTCACCAACAATGCGGTGGCCGTTATCCTGACGCCGATCGCCATTGGCCTCGCGCAAGTGACCGGCGCCGATCCGCGCGAGATGGTGGTGGCGGTGATGTTCGGGGCCAGCGCCAGCTTCGCCACCCCGATCGGCTATCAGACCAACACGCTCGTCTATGGCGCGGCCAATTACCGGTTTGCGGATTTCCTCAAGATCGGCGTGCCGATGAATATCATCGTCGGCATCGCCACCTGCATTGCGATCGATACTTACTTCGGCTGATCGTCGTAAGTGATCAGCACCTTGTGCGCCGTGTTGCGAGCCTTGCTGCGCGCCTCGTCGACAGTGCCTGCCGATGCCAGGGCGACGCCCATCCGGCGATAGGGTCGGCTGTCCGGCTTGGCGAAAATCCGCAAATCCGTGCCCGGTTCTGCCAGTGCTTCGGCCAGCCCGGAATAGGCGAGCCTATCGCTGTCCCGTTCCGCAAGAATAACGGCGCTGGCGGACGGACGGGCACGCAGGTCCGCCGGAATGGGCAGACCCATGATCGCGCGGGCATGCAAATCGAATTCGGTCAGGTTCTGGCTGATCAGCGTCACCATGCCAGTATCATGCGGCCGCGGTGAAAGCTCGGAGAAGATGACCTCGTCCCCCTTCACGAAGAACTCCACGCCGAAAAGCCCATGGCCGCCGAGATCGTCGACGACCTTTCTCGCCATGTCCTGAGCCTTGGAAATGGCTGCGTCCGACATGGGGATCGGCTGCCAGCTTTCCTGATAGTCGCCCCGTTCCTGCCGGTGGCCGATCGGCGGGCAGAAGGTGACCCCGCCGGAATGGCGCACCGTCAGCAAGGTGATCTCGTAATCGAAATCGACGAATTGTTCGACGATCACCCGCTGGCGATCCCCGCGCATATTGGCGCAGGCATAATCCCACGCTTCTTCCAGCCGTGCTTCGTCATGGACCGTGCTCTGGCCCTTGCCGGACGAGGACATGACCGGCTTGATAACGCAGGGAAACCCGGTGTGCGCCGCAGCCGCCTGCACCTCTTCGAGGTTTTTCGCATAACGATATTTCGAGGTGACCAGACCCAGATCGTGGGCCGCCAGATCGCGTATGGCATCGCGGTTCATGGTCAGCTGCGCC
The DNA here is from genome assembly GCF_054655615.1 of Qipengyuania triglochinis. Taxonomy (NCBI): domain Bacteria; kingdom Pseudomonadati; phylum Pseudomonadota; class Alphaproteobacteria; order Sphingomonadales; family Erythrobacteraceae; genus Qipengyuania; species Qipengyuania triglochinis. The sequence goes on from NZ_BAAHND010000002.1 coordinate 210,153, forward strand.
GCGCGGGCCGAAGGCACCACGGTAAAGCCCTCGTCCTCCAGCTCCATCAGAACCGAGGTGCGGATCGCCTCCACTTCGGGAACGATATAATCTGGCCGATGCTTCTCGACAGCGGCGCGCAGCTTTTCGCCATCGAGCATGGAGAAAACTTCGCGCTCGTCGGCCAGCTGCATGGCAGGCGCGTGATCATAGGCATCGCAGGCAACCACCCAGGCCCCCAGCCGCTTAGCCGAAATGACGAACTCTCGCCCGAGTTCGCCTGATCCAAGCAGCAGTATCTTCGCAGTGTGGCTCATTCAGTTTCTCCCTCTCATGCCCCCACCGCCGGGCCAGCGGGAGGCACGCCAGCGTTTATAATGAACCAGAATTGCTGTGACGAAGGAAGCTACAAAAAGCAGGACGATGCCGCAGGCGAGATCATAATAATGATCGGAAATCACCGTGCCGGCAAATTCCCCTTTGTGATAGTGGAGCCAGATAGTGACGACTCCCGCCCCGCAGAATAGAGCGAAAACCTCCCACGTCGTCCGGACGATCGCGGACCAGCTGTCCAGCAGCCGGCCCAGCAGTTTCAAGCAGCCTCGTCCACCGCATCGAGCCCATAAGCCGTGTGGAGGACACGCACGGCAAGTTCCGTCTCATCCTCGTCGATCATCACGCTGACCTTGATTTCGGAAGTCGTGATCGCCTGGATGTTGATCCCGCGATCGGCGAGCGACTTGAACATAGTCGCCGCAACGCCCGCATGGCTCTTCATGCCGACACCCACAACGGAGATCTTGGCGATCTTGCTGTCGGTGATCAGGCGGTTGTAGCCGATATCGTCACGCTTGTCCTCCAGCAGCGCCTGCGCACGGGCGAGGTCCGTTTGCGGAACCGTGAAGGTCACGTCGGTCTCGCCCTTGTCGCGGCCGACGTTCTGGATGATCATATCGACATTGATACTGGCCTGCGCGAGCGGTTCGAAGATATGCGCCACCGCGCCCGGCTTGTCGGGCACGCGGGTAAGGATGACCTTGGCTTCGTTCTTGTCGTGCGCGATGCCGGTTACGTGCTGGCGTTCCACTTCGCCCTTCTCCACCAATTCGAGCATTTCTTCTTCCGATACGATCATCGTGCCCGGAAGTTCGTCTGCGGGGACGGCATCGTCGCCCACGAAACTGGAAAGGACCTGCACGCGCACACCCTCTTTCATGGCCAGGCCCACGCTGCGGGTCTGCAGCACCTTGGCCCCCACGCTCGCCAGTTCGAGCATTTCCTCGTAAGTGACCGCCTTGAGCTTACGGGCCTTGGCCACGATGCGCGGGTCGGTCGTATAAACGCCGTCCACATCGGTATAGATATCGCAGCGATCGGCCTTCACCGCCGCCGCCACGGCAACCGCCGAGGTATCCGATCCGCCGCGCCCCAGCGTGGTGAGGCGGCCATCGTCGCCCAGCCCCTGGAAGCCGGGGATCACGGCGATTTCGCCCGCTGCCATCGATGCGGTCAGCGCATCGGCCTCGATATCCGAAATGCGCGCCTTGGCATGCGCTTCGATGGTGTGGACCGGAAGCTGCCAGCCCAGCCAGCTGCGCGCCTTGCAGCCCACCGATTGCAGCGTCAGCGCCAGCAGGCCTGACGTGACCTGTTCGCCGCTTGCCACCACCACATCGTATTCGGCGGGATCGTAAAGCGCATTCGCCTCGCGGCAGAAATTGACCAGCCGATCGGTCTCGCCCGCCATCGCGCTGACCACCACGGCAACCTCGTTGCCGCCCGCCTGCTGCTTGCGCACGATATTGGCCACACGCCGAATGCGTTCCGTCCCCGCCATGGAGGTGCCGCCGAATTTCATCACGATACGGGCCAAGCGAGGAATTCTCCGTGCTGGAATGGTTCGAAGGAGGCTGCTAGCCACGGTGCATGAGCGATGCAACCACGAGCAGTCCAAGCAATACTTCAGCGGGCCAAACGATCCGCCCCGATGAGGCCGCCCATTTCGGCAGGCTGGCCAAGGATTGGTGGGACCCGAAGGGCTCTTCGGCCATGCTCCATAAACTCAATCCGGTCCGCCTGAAATTTCTTCGCGAGGCGATCGACCTGCACTGGGCAGGCGACATTCGCGATGTGAAACCGCTGGCCGGCAAAAGCGCGCTCGATGTCGGCTGCGGCGCGGGCCTGCTGTGCGAACCGCTGGCCCGGCTTGGCGCCGATGTGACCGGCGTCGATGCCGCACCCGAAAACACCGCCGCCGCTGCGGTCCATGCGGAGCGGTCAGGTCTCGACATTCGTTACATGGCGGGCGAACTGGCCGCGCAGGACATCGGTACCTTCGATCTCGTCACCGCGATGGAAGTGATCGAGCATGTTGCCGACAAGCAGGCCTTTGCCCGCGAACTCGCCGCCCGTCTGGCGCCCGGTGGGCTGATGGTTCTTTCCACCCCCAACCGCACCGTCCGCTCGCGCACGCTGATGATCGGCGCGGCCGAAGGTTTTGGCCTGATCCCGCGCGGCACGCACCACTGGGAGGACTTTGTCACCCCCGACGAACTGGCGGACATTCTGGCCAGTGCCGGTCTCGATATGGGCGAACCCAGGGGTATTGCCTTTTCGCCCGTGAAGGGCCTGCACCTGTCGGGCGATCTATCGCTGAACTATATCGTCACCGCACGCCGCGCAGCCTAGTCGTTGGCCTGATCTTCTTCGGGCACGTCGTCGCCCGGACGGAAGTAAAGCTCGGCGCATTCATTCGCCAGCACGCCGCCGACCAGTTCGAGATCGTCCTTATAGGCATCGGCCACGTAATCGAGCGTGGAGAGGTGGCGGTCCTCGAAATACATCTCGTGCACATCCTTGCGCCCGGCGCCGTAAACGATGCGCGAGACCCCGGCCCAGATGCTGGCGAAAGTGCACATGCCGCAGGGCTGGAGCGTGGAATAGAGGGTCGAGCCCTCGATCCGCATCTCGCCATGCGCCGTGCCCCCGCTGCGCAGGGTCACGATTTCGGCATGGGCAGTCGCATCGCAGCATTCGGCGGTGCGGTTGACGCCGCGCGCCACTTCCTTGCCATCGAGCACCAGGATCGCCGCAATCGGCGTGTTCGCCGGATCGCGGCCCTTTTCGGCCACGGCATGGTCGCGGGCGGCCTGCATCCAGTGTTGGTCATCATGCATCATGATTGCCCAACGGCGGCGGGCTCACTCCTTTCCCGCAATCGCCTTAACGACCAGCGCCGGATCGTCGCTGAAGACGCCGTCGACGCCCATATCGGACAGCATGCCCACCAATGCGGCCACATCGCCCTGCCCGCTTTCGGCGGTTCCGCGCCGCAGGCTGGGCGGCAGGAAGGCGTTTTCCTTGCGCACCGTCCAAGCGTGAACCTTCAGCCCGGCCGCCCGGGCATCGGCGACCAGCGGCGTGGGCGTGCCGTCCGCCCCGGCGAGCAGGCGGAGGTCCACCCCGACCGCATCGGCGTAGGTCGCGATTTCGGCAAGGCCCGCAGGCGCCAGCATGTCTTCATAACTATAGGCAGGCTCGTCGGCAGGCCCCGCGCCCGCCACTGCCAGTTGCACCAGCTTCACATCGGTCAACTGGTTCAGCCGCCGCAGGGGGCCGACTTCGAAGCTCTGCACGAAGATCGCATCGTCGGCATCGTCCAGATCGGCTTCGCGCAGGGCAGTGACCAGCAGGTCCACGCTGTCGATGCCCGATTCCTGCAGCAGGAAGGTCGGATGCTTGAGTTCCGGGTAAAGGCCGATGGTCCGGCCCGTTTCGGCCTCTTTCGCGCGGACGAGCTGCACGATTTCGGCAAAGGTCGGCACGGCGTAGAGGCCATCGAAACGCGCATTGGCAGGCCGCAGGCCGGGCAGGCGCTCGGTCGCGCGCAGGCTGCGCAATTCGGCCAGGGTGAGATCCTCGGCGAACCAGCCCGAGACCCGGCGCCCGTCGATCGTCTTGGTACGCTTGAGATCGGCGAACTCCTCGCGCGAGGCGACATCGGTGGTGTCGGACAATTCGTTCTCGTGCCGGGAAACCAGCACCAGATCCCCGGTCACCACCAGATCGGGTTCGATGTAGTCCGCCCCCTGATCGATCGCGCGTTCATAGGCAGCCAGCGTATGTTCGGGCCGCTCCCCGCTCGCGCCGCGATGGGCGATCACCAGCATGTCTTCGGCATGGAGCGGCAGAGCGCCGAGCAGCGCCAGCAGTGGCAGGGACAGCTTGATGAAAACGCGGGCCAGTCCAGCAGGCATAGTCAGAACCTTCTTCTTCGCGGCAATATCGATCGGCAGGTGGTGGAACAGCGGCGCCTAGGTCAGCGCCTGTGCCCATTCCGCTTCCCCGAACCCGACCAATATGCCGCCATCATATTCGACAACGGGGCGTTTGATGAGGCTTGGATGTTGCACCATCAAGTCTATCGCCCTGGCGCGGTCGATATCGGCCTTTTCCTCATCGGAAAGCTTGCGGTAAGTGGTGCCGCGCTTGTTCAGCAGCACCTCCCAGCCCACCGCATCGCTCCACGAAGCCAGCCGGCCGGCATCGGCACCTTCTTTCTTGTAATCGTGAAAGTCGTATTCGACGCCCTGCGCATCCAGCCAACGCCGCGCCTTCTTGACGGTGTCGCAATTGGGGATGCCGTAAAACTGGATGGTCATGGTGCAATCCTACAGGATGGAGCAGATGGAGCACGGCCCAGGCGCAAAAAGCGCCCGGGCCTGAAACAGACCTTTTCCGCCGATTGGCGCGGCTGAAAGGGCTTCGATGCGCAAGGGTTAGCGCGGCAGTGGCGTGTAGGAAAGGTGTGCATCGGCAATCGCCACGGCCAGCGCGTCGGCAGCGTCCGCTCCGGCGATCTGCGCGCCGGGCAACAACACTTTCAGCATGGCCTGGACCTGCGCCTTGTCCGCCGCGCCCGTGCCAACGACGGCCTTCTTCACCAGCCGCGCCGCGTGTTCGTTCACCGTCAGCCCTGCCGCCCCGCACGCGGCCAGCACTGCCCCGCGGGCCTGCGCCAGCTTCAGGGTCGACTGCGCGTTCTTGTTGACGAAGACTTCTTCCGCCGCCGCGCGGTCCGGGCGGTGCGTGGCGATCACATCCGCCAGTGCCGCCTGCAGCATGGCCAGCCGCTGCGCCATCGGGGCCTTGGGCGGCGTGGGCACCTGCCCATTGGCGATATGCGCAAGACGCGAACCCTCGGCCCGCACGACGCCCCAGCCAGTGCAGCTGAGCGACGGGTCGAGGCCGAGGATAATCATCTGCCGCCGGTAGGAGCTAAAGGCCGATGCGGAAGCCGAAGCGCCAGAGCATGGCGAGCAGCAAGGCGCCGCCCAACACGATCAGGATCGCCGCCTCGCGCCATTTCACCAGCCCGCCAGCCTCAGGCCGAAACCTTGTCCATCACCTCGTCGGAGATCTCGTAATTGCCCCACACGGTCTGGACATCGTCATCGTCTTCCAGCGCATCGATCAGCTTGATCAGCGTACCGGCGGTCTTTTCGTCCATGTCGACGGTGAGGTTGGGCTTCCACGCCAGCTTGACCGTCTCCGCTTCGCCGAGCGATTTTTCCAGCTCGGTCGCCACGCCGTGAAGATCGTCGGCCGCGGTCCAGATGGTGTGGCCGTCTTCGCTGCTTTCGATATCTTCCGCGCCCGCTTCCATCGCGGCTTCGAGAACTTTCTCCTCGTCACCCGCGCTGGCCGGATATTCGATCAGGCCGAGCCGTTCGAAACCATGCTGCACGCTGCCTTCGGTGCCGAGATTGCCGCCATTCTTCGAAAAGGCGGTGCGCACGGCGGTGGCGGTGCGGTTGCGATTGTCGGTCAGCGCTTCGACGATGATCGCGCTGCCGCCCGGGCCATAGCCTTCGTAGCGCACTTCTTCGTAATTCTCGCCATCGGCAGCCGATGCCTTGTCGATCGCGCGCTGGATATTGTCCTTGGGCATCGACTGGCTCTTGGCGGCATTGACCGCCAGGCGCAGGCGCGGGTTCATGTCCGGATCGGGCATGCCCATCTTTGCCGCCACGGTGATTTCGCGGCTCAGCTTGGAAAAGAGGTTGGAACGCTTTTTATCCTGCGCACCCTTGCGGTGCATGATATTCTTGAACTTGGAATGGCCTGCCATGGGTCTCGCTTGCCGCTGGTTGTTTGGAATCGCCGCGACCCTTAGCCCCTTCGCGCCCCTGCCGACAAGTCTCGCGCGATGTACATCATTTGTGAATCGGGATATTCAAAGGCCGTTAATGGCGCGCCCTCTAGAAGCGTGATCATTCGCTGGCAGAATGCCTTGGGGAAACGGCACGCAGCGACATACGAAAACTATTCGTGTATCGAGGGGATGCGTGCAGCAATCCGGACATGCGCGATCTGAAAGGACCCAAGCTATGACTACCCGTAACAAGGGTTGGGGGCGCACCTTGAAGCTGGCCTCCGTTCCCATGATCCTGGCAGGCCTGTCTGCCTGTGCCACGACCGGCTTCAACGCCGATGTCTCGCGCTTCCAGACGCAGTTGCCCGCGCCGCAGGGCGAAAGCTTTGCCGTGGTGGCAGACGATCCGGCGCTGGCCGGCGGCCTCGAATTCGCGCAATATGCCGATCTCGTCGAAGCGCAAATGGCCCGCCTCGGTTACGCGCAGGCCGCATCGCCCGAAGACGCCACCTTGCTGGTGCGTTTCGATTACGGTGTCGACAATGGCCGTGAACGCGTGCGGACAACCGGCTTCAGCGATCCGTTCTATTCGCCGTGGTACGGCTATCGCTCCAGCTTCGGTTACCGTTCGCCCTTCTATCGCCCGCGCTATTACCGCACCCGTGACGGGCGCGTCATCCGCGCAGGCTATGCCGGCAGCCGCTGGGGCTACGGCTTCTACGATCCTTGGTTCGGCGGTCCGGAAGTGACCAGCTACACCGTCTATACCAGCGGCATCGAGATGAAGATCGACCGCCAGGCAACCGGCGAACGCCTGTTCGAAGGCAAGGCACAGGCTCTGTCACGCTCCGACCGGCTCGGCTATCTGGTGCCGAACCTCGTCGATGCGATGTTCACCGACTTCCCCGGGCGTTCGGGAGAAACGGTACGCATCACGGTGAAGCCGGAAGACGAGAATTCGATCCGCCGGCTGGACTGACAAAACTTACCCCTGGACGGGAAATGAAGAAGGGCGGCCTCGATCGGGCCGCCCTTTTTTCGTGCGCGCAGCCGATTTCGCATTGCTGTTCAACAGCACCGTTTCCGTAGCGGTAACCGCGTGACGGCAGGCGCACCTATTAACCGCGTTTCCGGTTATTTCCGGTTGCCGCATCCGACCCCCGACTCACTTCGAAAATTGTCGGTTGGGTACAAGCCGGAGGGGAACGAGTGGATAGCTGAATCGGCCAAAAATTTCGTCTCATAAATCTATCGGCCCGCCACGAAATTTTCCAAAAGGCAACTCTGGAAGAACCGCATGCGGAGCGCCGTTTCTCTAAGTTTTTCCGGATGTAAATACTTGATGTGACCTACGCAGAGTTACCTAGAGGTTCACTATTTGTCTCTGCGTCACCCTGATAGCCCTTTGTAAATTACCACCATTTCCGAAGTGGTTTATGAAATAATATTTCAGGGTGAGTACGGATGCTACTTACAGCTATTGGCATATTGCTGCTTGCGCTAACGATCCTGGATGCGTTGCTGACCATCCTCGATGCGAGCGGCCGCAGCCTCTACTCCACCAAAGCCTACCGCCTGTTCTGGTGGATCTCGCGGCACATGGCCAAGCTGCTGCCCTATTCGGTCGCGCAAAGCGCGCTCAGCCTCGCCGCACCGCTGATGATCGGCCTGATGATCTCCTTGTGGATGATGGGGATCGTCACCGGCTTCGCCCTGATCTTCTACGGCGGCATGTCCTTCGGGGATTTCATCACCGGCGGTGGCTCGCAGCCCAGCCTGACCGCTGCCTTCCGGCTCAGCTGGGTTACGCTGTCGACCATCGGATTCGTCGAGATCAGCCCGTCCAACATGATGTATTCGGTGGCGGTTGCGCTGGAAGCGCTGCTGGGCAGCGTCATCCTTACCTTCTCGATTACCTATTTCCTCAGCGTCCACCGCAGCATCCTGCGCTATGACCGCCTCGTTGCCGACCTGCATCATCGCCTGGGTCGCAGCGGCGATCCGATGCAGAGCGTGTCGGAGCATCTGAGCCGCAGCGACCTGTCCGAACTCAAGAGCCTGCTGGGCCGGCTGCATGACGGGGTGATCGGCCTCCACCAGGGCCTGAGCCGTTATCCCATCGTCTATTTCTACCGGCCCCGCGCGCAGGAACGCAGCCTGCCGCGCACGATCCACGTGCTGGGAACGCTGGCCGATACGCTGACCTACTGCCACCCCGGCCTCGCAAAGCAGTTGCCGGATCTGCAGGCGCTGAAGGCAGGGATGCAGGATCTCGTGAGGGATCTCGGCGATGCCTATGTGCCGGTGCGCGATGTGGAGCAGGGTCCGCCTGTATCCTTCACCGAATTCGAGGGGGCGTTTTCGGGCGAGGACTGGGCGGCCAGCGAGTCGGTCCGGCGGTTCCTCTCGAACTGCAAGTGCCTCGAACGGATCGTCGACCGTTCGTTCGAGCCCGCCGATGCCTATAACAATTACCTGGAATGGCTGCCTGCGGACCGCAAGACGCAAGCCTTCGTCTCCACCATCGCTCACGACCTCGGTTACCGCGAGGACCTGCGTCCGCGCCGGTCTTCCTTCCTCGATGCGCTGAGCAGGGGCCCCAAGCAGGGCCCGCAGAGCCTTCATGCAAGGAGGTCCGACGCATGAAAATCATGATCAACTATTCGGCCATGGTGGGCCGGCTCCGGATGCTGATCCATCAGGCATTCTGGATTTTCCCGATGATCGCCATCTTCGGCGGTATTCTGGCCGCGACCTTCGTGTCGAAGCTTAAGTTCACCACCTCGGCCAGCCTTGGCGGGCTGCTGGAAACGGGCGGACCGGTTGGCGCGCGCAATCTGGTGGAAACGGTCGCCTCCACCTCGCTGACAGTCGTCACCATCACCTTTTCGGTGACCATCGTGGCGCTGCAGGTGGCCGCCGCACAATATTCCCCGCGGGTGCCGCGCCAGTTCATTCGCGACCGCGCCACGCAGCTCACGCTGGCGGTCTTCATCTTCACCTTCGTCTATTGCCTCGCCGTGCTGCGTTCGATCCGCGAGGATACGCAGGTGGTCCCGCAATTCGCGGTGACGCTGGCCTTCATCTTCGCCATCGTGAGCGTGGGCGCCTTCGTCTATTTCATTCATCACATCGTTCATGCGATCCGGATCGAACAGATCCTGCGCCATGTCGAACAGCGCACCGTCTGGGCGCTAACCGCGAATTACGAGCGGCGGGAGAAAGGCGATCCCGCCCCCAACCTGCCCGAAATCCCCGATCGCGCCGTTCCCGTCAGGGCCACGTCCTCAGGCATTATCCAGCGTATCAATGCCGACCTGCTGCTGGATTACGCCACCAAGCACGATCTGGTGATCCAGTACGTCTATCTGCTGGGCGATCAGGCGGTGAAGGACACGGCGCTTGCCTGGGTGTGGCCATCGGACCCGGATGGCGAAGTGCCCGATGCCGAAAAGGAATTGCGGCCACGCATCGCGAAATCGCTGCAGATCGGGAGCGAGCGCAGCGTGCAGGCCGATGTCGCTTTCGGACTGACGCAGCTGGTCGATATCGCGCTGCGGGCCGTTTCCACGGCGATCAACGATCCGACCACGGCCTGCGCCTCGATCCGTTCGGCGGAGATCGTGCTGGTGCAATTATGCCGGCACCGGCTCGCCAATATCTTGCTGTGCGATGACGATGACACGGTGCGCGTGGCCGTGCCGCGCAGATCGTTCGAGGATTATCTCGACATGGTCGTCACCCCGCTGCGGCGGACCTGCCCATCCGACATGGCGGTGATGCTGCGCCTGTCGGAAATGCTGGCCGATGTCGGGCGGGCGGCCGTGGAGAGCGATCAGCAGGGCGATGCAGTGGCGCATCATATGAAGCTGGTCGAACGCGCTGTCGATCGCGCGGTCAGCGAAGAGGAAGATATCCGTAAAATCCGCCGCGCAGGCGAAGCGGTGGAAACCGCCCTGTCCGGCAAACCGCCAAGGCTGTCCTGATCATGAGCCCGGCAAACAGAGTTCGCGTCCTGACGTTCTTCCTGCTCGGCGGGGTCACCAGCGCGCTGTTCTATTGGGTGGTGGGCATTGCCGCCTTCCTGCTGGCAGTGATCTTTTCCGCGCGGTTCTACACCGAGATCCTGTGGTTCGACGAGATCGGCTATCTCGATGTCTACCTGACCGTGGTGAAGACCAAGATCTGGATGGGCATGGTCCCGTTCCTCTTCATGTCCGGCTTCGTCGGGCTGAACATGTCCCTTGCCTACAAGCTTGGGCGCGCCGACCGCGTGATCTCCGCGGACGAGCGGCGGGCGGATGCGTGGCGCCGCACCATCGAGCCCTATTTCCGCCCGATCGTGATGACCATATCGCTGATCTGCGGCCTGCTGGTCGGCCTGCGCACCTATCCCCACTGGCAGACCTACATGCTGTGGGCGAACCGGGTGGACTGGGGAACCAACGATCCGCAGTTCGGGCGCGACCTCAGCTATTTCATGTTCGAGCTGTCGCTCCATGTGATGATCAACCACTGGCTGTTCATCTGCACGCTGGTGGTGCTGATCCTGACGCTGATCACCAGCTATATCTTCGGCGGCATCCGCCCGCAGGCGCCGCATTCCATGCTGCCGTTCCAGGTCAATCTGCACATTTCGGTGCTGGTCTTCGCGCTGATGGCGCTGATCGGCTGGGGCATGCTGCTGGAACTGCACCTGCTCAGCTATTCCGAACGCGGCGTGGTGACCGGGCTGGGCTTCACCGATTCCAACGCCAGCCTGCTGGCCTATAAATTCGTGGCTGCCGCGGTGGTCGCGGGGTTCATCATGTTCCAGGTGAACATCCGCCGTCCGGGCTGGATCATCCCCACCATCGTGGTGGTCTGGCTGATCCTGATCGGGCTTTCGATCGTGCGCTTCTATCCCAACCTGTTCCAGCTCATCATCGTCGAGCCGCAGGAGCTGGAGCGCGAGCAGCCCTATATCGAGGACCACCTGCAGTTCACCCGCTATGGCTTCGGGCTGGACAAGGTCGAACGGCGCACGGCCAGCATCGCGCAGACGGGTGACATCGAGGCAATCCGGGGCGACCGCGAAGTGCTGGAAACGATGCGTCTGTGGGATCCGGCCACGCTGCTGATCGATTTCCGCGAACTGCAGGCCTTCCGCGCCTATTACGATTTCATCGACATCGACGTCGACCGCTATGTGATCGACGGCAAGCTGCGCCCGGTGATGATCGCCAGCCGCGAGATCGATACCGAGCAATTGCCCGAAAAATCGCGCCGTTGGCAGTCGGAGCGGCTGATCTACACCCATGGTTACGGCCTGGTTTCGGCCTCGGTGGACGAAGCGACCGAGGCGGGCCTGCCGGTCTTCCTCACATCCGACATCCCGACCACGGGCGAAGGCCCGGCATCGGTGCGCAATCCGCGCATCTATTTCGGCGAGGATTCGCCTGAATTCTCCATCGTGAACAGCGAGACGGTGGAGCTGGACCGGCCGCGCGAAGGGCGCAGCTTCGCCAAGCACAATTTCGCAGGCGGCACCGGCGTCGCGATCGACGGGCTGTTTTCACGCCTGCTCTTCGCGATCCGCTTCTGGGACATCCGGCTGGCGCTGACCACGCTGCTGTCCGACGACAGCCGCGTGCTCTATCACCGCAATGTGCGCGAGCGCGTGCGCCGGGTCGCGCCCTTTCTGGAGGTGGATGCCGATCCCTATCCCATCGCTGCCGACGGGCGGATCAAATGGGTGATCGATTGCTACACCGCCAGCGACATGATGCCCTATTCCAAGCGCATCAACCTGGGCGATTTCTCGCAGATATTCCAGGACAAGCAGGAAGACGCCGGGATCATCCCGTCCGAATTCATCCGCCTGCTCGAACGCCGCACCAACCGCGCCAATTATGTGCGCGGCAGCGTGAAGGCGGTGGTCGATGCCTATGACGGGACAGTCACGCTCTACATCACCGATGAGAGCGACCGGGTGCTGCAGGCGTGGCGCAAGGCCTTCCCCGGCCTGTTCCGGCCCGTGGCGGAGGCCAGCCCGCAGATCCGCGCCCATTTCCGCTACCCGCAGGATCTCTTCAAGATCCAGTCGGTGATCTGGGCCGATTACCACATGCGCGCCAGCGATGCCTATTACACCCGCGAGGGAGCCTGGCGCATCCCGCAGGATGCGGACTTCATCTCGCTGCGGCGCGAACGCGCCCGGCCCGAGCATGAACAGCGCAATCCCGATCTGCGCCCCTATTGGCTGCGCACCCGCTTCCCCGGGCTGTCCATGCCCGAGTTCGCCATCGTCCAGCCGTTCAGCCCCGAAAACCGCAACGTGCTGTCGGGCTATCTGGTGGGCGGCAGCGACAACGACCGGCTCGGCAAGCTAACCTCCTACAGCTTCCCGCCCGATGCCACGGTGATCGGCCCGTCGCAGGCGCAGGCGCGGATCGATCAGGACGAACGAATTTCCGCCTGGATGACGCTGCGCATGCAATCGGGTTCACGCGTATCGCGCGGCCGCCTGCTGGCCATCCCGCTGGATAATGCCGTGGTCTATATGCAGCCGCTGTTCGTGCAGGCCGACAAATCCAGCGTGTCCGAACTGCTCGGCGCGCAGCTCGCCAGCGTTCCCGAACTCAAACAGGTCGTGATCGTCTTCGGCGACCGTGTCCTCATGCGGCCGACGCTCAAGGAAGCCGTCGCGGCCCTGTTTGCCCAAGACGAGCCATCCGTCCCCGGACCCACCGAAGCAGCCACGGAAGAACAGACCAGCGAAAGCTAGTCGGAAAGGTGCCTTACAATGCTAACCGTCATCCTCATCCTGGCAATCGTGATCATCCTGGCCAGCCTCGTCGTCGCAGCGCTCAGGCGGCACGACAGCAACAACTATTTCGACCAGGACCGCCAGCCCTTCTATTCCGAGCCCGACCGGCTGGTGGAAGGCGGCCTCCTCTATTCCCAGAAGGATTACGAAACCAAGGAACAGCACACCTATACGGTGACCCCGGCGGGCGAGGCGGGCCTGCGCGCCTGGCTGCGCGAACCCGGCAACGATCCGGGTTTCCTGATGAAGAATTACGCGGGCATCGTGGAGCATCACGAACCCCGGCAGGTGGCGCAGGGCAGGCAGCCCATCCACCGGGCGCGCAAGGCCGAATACGAGCGGCTGGAGCAGCTGCTCGTGAACCGGCCCGAGTGGCGATACGCGCTGGCCGCCAGCCGGCTGGGCATCCGCTTCGAACGCGCCTGCATCCAGTTCTGGGACGATATCGCCGCAGAACATTCGGCCGATGACAGAACCACCGGAAAGGAGGGCTGATCGCCATGCTTATCATCATCCTGATCATCGCCTGCATCTTCGTGCTGCTGGCCTATCTGGTCGTGACCGTGCGGCGGCATGACAAGCGCGCCTATGCCGACCGCGATCGCGATCCCTTCTACAGCGAAATGGCGCGGCTGGCCGCGGCGGGCCTTCTTTACGAGGAGGAAGAACGCAAGGTCGGGCGGCCCCGCCATTCCTTCATCGTCACCCCCGCAGGCGAAGCCGCCTTGCGGACATGGCTGCGCGAACCGGTGAACGATCCCGGCCTGCTGCGGCTCTATTTCGCCGGAATAGTCGGCCCTGCCGATGTGGTGGCGCTGGCCCGCGAACAGGCCGCCAAATGCCGCGAACGGCTGGAGAAATACGACCGCGTCGAAGACCTCTTCGGGCGAAAGCAGGGCTGGGACGAGGAGCGCGAGCATCTCGCACTGGGCCAGCGCTTCGAGAAATTCTGCCTGGATTTCTGGGAGAACCAGAGCGGCCAGCCTTTGAACGCGCAGCTCTTCGCCGATGACGATGGAGAGAACGAACAGGATTCCCAATCCGGCGATGAAGACGACGAAGACGACCGGGAGAGCGGCGACGACACCGCTGAAGACGAGAAGAAGGACGACAAGACCGACGACTGACATCCCCGAACAGCCTTTCGATCACAAACAGGAGAAAGCCATGACACGTCCGCACAAACAGACCATCCATTCCCTCAGCTTCGCCCTGGCGCTTTGCCTCGCGGCTTGCGGGCAGCCCAGTTCGGCCGAGCAAACGTCTGGCGGCGGCCAGGACGGCGGCGGTCAGTCAGCGGGCACCAGCAGCGCTGAGGACGATCCCCTGATCCGGCAGGACAGCGAAGTGACCCGCGAAACCAGCACGGCGGAAATCATCCGCAAATCCGATGATACGGGCGCGCTGCAGGAGGTGGGCGAGATCGAGACCTTCACCGGTGAAAGCGTCAGCCCCGATCCGGGCAAGGGTATTTACCAGAAGGGCCGCGGATCGACCGCGCGCATCCAGTCATCGGGCATGGGCAATGCCGCCGCCATCCGCCAGACCGACGATACGGGCGATGGGGCGGACGGATCTTCGGCCACCATCGCGCTGGGCAATGACAGTTCACTGGCCAACAACAGCACCGCCTATATCGACCAGCGCGGCGACAAGGGCGTCGTCTCCATCAATTTGCAGGGCGATTCCAATTTCGCCTTCGGGCGGCAGCACGCCAATCTCGATGGCAGCGGCACTGGCGCGGAGCAGACCCACACGCTGGCGGGCAATGAACACCGCAGCGAAATCATCCAGACAGCTGAGGCCGCCACGGCCGATGTGACGTTGTCGCAGGGCACCGGCAGCACCGGGCTGGTGCGGCAGGCGCAGGCCGGGTCGAAAGCATCCATCGCGATCAAGAACGGTGCAAGCAGCCAGGGCAAGGTCGTGCAGGCGGGCAATGGCCGCGGCAACAATGCCGATATCGACATCGACGGGGCCAATAACGAAACCCAGATCACCCAGCGTTCCGACAGCGGGAGGCAGGAAGGATCGGTTTCGCAAACGGGCGAAAAGTCCACGGTGCGGGTCGTTCAGGACGGGGCATCCGGCAATGTCTCCTCGGTCAACCAGAACGGCGCGGAAGGAACCGCCACCATCCTCCAGGAACAATCGCCGGCCAACAAGGCGCAGATCGATCAGGAAGGCGCGGCCTCGCGCAGTCTCGAAGGCTCTATCCGCCAGACGGGATCGGGCGGGCAGAACGAAGCCGATATCGACCAGACCGGCAAAACGCATAGCGCGATCATCCGCCAGACCGGCAGTGGCGGCGGAAGCGTGGCCGGGATCGACCAATCGACCGACGGCACCGACGAGAACGAGGCGACCATCGAACAGACGGTCGACGCAAAATCGGGCACCGACAATGTCGATATCGATCAGGGCGGCAGCGCCAATCGCGCCAAGGGGACGCAGCGGCGCAGCAATGGCGGCACCGGCAGCAATATCAGCATCACCCAGCCGGGCGTGCGCGGGGTGGCCACGGTCGAACAGGACGGCCCATCCTTGAAAGGCCAGGTCGACCAGAACGGCAATGCCAACGAGGGCACCATCCGGCAGAGAGGTTCGGGCGGCAGTGCCGAAGCCTCGATCAAGACCGGCAGCGGGACCGACAACAACGCCGCCGAGATCAAGCAGAACAGCGGCGGCACGATCGCGGCGATCGACCAGACCTCGGCCAATAATGGCGCCACGATCGAACAGACCAACCCCTCCCCCTCGCAAGGGACGGTCGAAGCGGACATCGATCAGGGCTCCGATGTACAGAACAAGGCGATCATCCGCCAATCGGGCGCCGGCACGGTGCGCAGTGCCTCGCTCACGCAATCCGGGCGCGAGAACGAGGGCCGGATCGAACAGTCTGGCCCGGGCAATGAAATCAACGCCACCGTCCAGATGGGCGGCAGTCGCAACTCGTTGCGGCTGATCCAGAATGCGCAGGGCAGCGGCTCGATCTCGGCCGAGCTACAGCAGGGCGGCGACGAGAACGAGATGACCTTCCAGCAAAAGGGCAGCGCGATCAGCGCCACGCTGGCGCAGGATGGGGACAGCAATGTGATGGACATCACCCAGACCGGCAGCGGCTATGACGTCAGCGTGCAGCAGAAGGGCAATAACAACACCTTCCGGATCACCTATTCGGGGCCGAGCGAGGGCGGCGGCGGCTATTCCATCGTCCAGAACGGCGGGGAAACGCGCGATGGACAATAGGCTCCTCGCCGGTGCCCTGGGCTTGCTCACGCTTGCCGCGGCACCGGCCATGCCCGCCTGCGACAGTTTCGATGGCGCATTCTGCATTGATGCCGGGACCGCCGACCGCGGTCTCGTCATCACCCGCACCGCCCGGATCGAATTCGAGACCCACGATGACATGCTGCGCCTCAGGATCGAGGACCGGCAATCGGACGCGCATACGATCCTGGATTTGCCCTTCGCCAACCAGACGCTGGCGGGTTCTGCGGGCGGTGGGAGCGGTTCGGCCCCCGATCGTTAGGCCGCTACCCTCAACCCCGCAGCCAGAGCGGGGGTTCGGTCGGGGGCGGGCCGATCAAGAGGGTGTTCGGGGCGATTTCCGGAACAGTTTTAACGGCGCTTCGGGTCAGACCCCGGTCGATCCGAAGCCGCCCATCCCCCGCCCGGTGGTCGCGGAAAACTCCTCCACGACCTCCAGTTCGGGCCGCAAAATGGGCAGAAACACCAGCTGCGCTATGCGGTCGCCGGGGTTGATGACCAGGCTGTCGCTGCCCGGCGGATTGCGCAGCCAAGCGCTGATGAAAATCTCGTTGGCATAGTCGGCATCGATCGTCCCCACCGACTGTCCCAGCACCAGCCCCTTCTTGTGCCCAAGCCCCGACCGCGCCAGCAGAAAGGCCACCACATTGGGGTCGTTCATCAGGATGGCGATGCCCGAAGGGATCAGGATCGGCTGCGCCTGCGGCTGGATCTCGAGCGGTTCGGGGATGCAGGCATACATGTCTATTCCCGCCGACATTTCAGTCTGATAGCGCGGAAGGCCCCATTCGTGCAGGCGCTCGTCGAGAATTTTCAGCTCTAGTTTTTTCATAAGATACGTACTGCTGGCCCCGTGATTTTCAGGGGAACCCTGTGCCCTATCGTGCCGGTCGGGAGCAAGCGCAGATGCACTCTCCGGTGCCGCCCCCGCCGGTAAAGGCAGGGGCGGCCTAAGGCTCAGTTGGGCTGAAGCTGGATCGCGAGCCCGCCGCCCGGCGCAAGCCTGACGGTGTAGCTGTCACCCTTGCGCACCGTGATGGTGTCATAGGCGATATCGTGGCGCTTTTCAGTCAGATAGGTCGCTTCCGGGCCATCCTTCCAGACCTTGGCGGTGTAGGCCTTGCCGTCTTCGAGGAAGTCGAAATTCAGCTCCAGCGTACGCTCGGTCGCATCGTTGACGCCGCCGACATACCAGTCCTCGCTGTTGCGATCCTTGCGCGCGAAGATGGCGTAATCGCCCACCGCGCCGTCGATCAGATGGCTTTCAGCCCAGTCTGCGGGCACCGCCTTGATGAATTCCAGTTCCCTGGGATGCGCGGCCAGGCTCTCCACGAAATCGGCCGCCATCTGGATCGGCGAATAGATCGCGAGGTAAAGGCCTAGCTGCTTGGCCAGAGTGCTGGCGATCGGATAATCCTGATCCCCGACAAGGCCCAGCACGCCGGGCGTGTAGTCCATCGGGCCCGACAGAAGGCGGGTGTAGACCAGCGTAGGCTCATGGTCCGGCCCGTTGGAGAAAGCGCCCCAGGCGTTGTATTCCTGCCCCTTGGCACCCTCGCGCGAGACCCAATTCGGATAGGTACGGCGCAGGCCCGTGTCCTTCACCGGCTCATGCGGATTGACCGCGACATGGTTCTTCGCCGCTTCCTCGACCACGCGCAGATGATGCTGCACCTGTCGCTGGCCATCGTGCCATTCGAAGATCTCGGTATCGCCCTCGCACGGATCGGCGATGTCGGCGTTGCAGGAAATAACCCCGCCCGCATCGGCCACGTAACCGGTCTTGACCCAGTCGACGCCCAGATCGCCATAGAGCTTCATCGCGTCGGCGAGCTGCTCTTCATAGACCTTGATGTTGCCGCCGGTTTCGTGATGACCAATCAGGCGCACGCCCTTTTCACGGGCGTAATCAGTCACTTCCTTGAGGTCGAAATCCGGATAGGCCTGCGTGAAGCTGTAATCGCGCCCGTTGCCGAACCAGTTTCCGTCCCAGCCCACGTTCCAGCCTTCGATCAGCACGCCGCGAAACCCGTTTTCCGCAGCGAAGTCGATATATTGCTTGGCCCGTTCGGTGGTCGCGCCGTGGCGGTCGCCCGAAGCCCAGGTCCATTTGTTGGAGATCATACCCCACCAGATGCCGATGTATTTGCCCGGCTCCACCCAGCTGACATCGCCAAGCTTGTTGGGTTCGTTGAGGTTGAGATCGATATCGCTTTCGACCAGACCTGCCGGTCCGTCGCTGATGCGGATCGTGCGCCAGGGCGTGGTAAAGGCACCTTCGCGGACGACCTTCGCCCCGCGGCTCGACGGGGCGAGAGAGGCGCGGAAGCGCGTGCCTTCCATACGCCGCAGCCACATGCCCGAATAATCGACCAGCGCGGCCTCGTGAAACGCGAGGTGCGTGCCGTCCTGCAACCGCACCGTCATCGGCGTATGCGCGGTGGAAACGCCGGTGATGGGCGTTTCATTGTAGAGATATTCGTAGCGGTTGAAGTCCCCGCCCGGGATCCACCATGCCTTGCCGCCTTCGGCAGCTTCGGGCGCGATGGCGAATTCGGTGAGCTCTTCGGCAATCCGGGCTACGGGCATTTCGGCGCTTTCCGGGAATTCGTAGCGGAAGCCGATCCCGTCGTCGAACACGCGCATGCGCACCGTCAGCGCGCGCTTGCTGGTTTCGCGGGCCTCACGGAAGGTGACGGAGAGTTCGTTATGATGGTCGCGCACAAAGCGGCGTTCACCCCAAGGCTGCTCCCACGTATCGTCGTGGCTGGCGCGGGTCTCTGTTTCGACCTGGAAATTTCGGCGCATGGGTTCGGCGTCGGTAAAGATGAAGCCCAAATCGCTCTCCGCGATCAGCGCTTCGCCATCGCGTGTCACGCGGTAGAAGGGCACGCCGTCCCCATCGACATCCAGTGTCACCACGGTCCGGCCGTCGGGCGAAGCGACATCTGCGGCAAAGGCAGGCAATGCCGTCGTGCCGAGCAACGCGGCCAGCGAGCAACCGAGCGCGCGGCGCATCATACCCGCACCACCAGGGCTGCGTAGGGTCCGAGACCGGCCGACTGAACCGAGTTGACGCTGCATAAAGTTTCTCCTTGGGGAATTTCGATAGTGTCGATGGGTTCGGGCGAAAGGTTGAACAGGCACACGACGTGCTCGCTACCGTCCGATCCATGGTGAGTTCGTTCGAGGCGCAGCAGCGCACCGTCAGCCTTGCAGGCGCTTACACGGCCCAGGCGCAGTGCGGGCGAGGCCTTGCGCAGCGCGATGATCTGGCGGGTGAATGCGAGGAGCGAGTTCGGGTCGGCGTCTTGCCGGTCCACAGAGCGCGCGAGGTTCTCATCGCCCAGCGGCAGCCATGGGGTTTCCGCACCGAAACCGCCTTGCGGCGCGTTTTCCCACGGCATTGGCGTGCGGGCACCGTCGCGTGACAGGGTGAGCGGCCAGTTGGCGATGGCTTCCGGATCCTGCAGCTGATCGAAGGGAATATCGACTTGCGTGAGGCCCAACTCTTCACCCTGATAGAGGATGATATTGCCGCGCAGACTGGCGAGCAGCAGCATTTTCATCCGCGCGAAGAGATAGCGGTCTTCGGGCGCGCACCAGCGCGAGACGGCACGCGGTGCATCGTGGTTCTCGAACGCCCAGCTTGGCCAGCCCAGCCCTTCCTCGTCGGGCCATTCGGCCAGTGCCGCGCAGACGAGGCTTGGCGTCAGGCGGTCCGCATAAAGGAAGTTGAACCCATAGGCGGAATTCAGGCGAGTATCGCCTTGGGTGAACGCTTTCATCTCCGCTTCGGCATCGTCACCGCCGACTTCCGCGACCGTGAAAGTCGCATCGTATTCCTCGGTAACCGCGCGGATACGCTCGATAAATCCGGGAATGTCGGGATGCGACATATTGTGGATCTTGCGCTGGAAATCGAAGGGCCGCGTGCGCTGGCGATCGGTTGGCGGAGCGGGCGGATTGTCGCGCAACTGGGGATCGTGCATCGCGAAATTAAGTGCATCGATGCGGAAGCCGTCGACGCCGCGATCCAGCCAGAAGCGGGCGACACCGAGCAGCGCGTCCTGCACATCGGGATTGTGGCCGTTGAGCTGCGGCTGGCAGTTCAGGAAATTATGCAGGTAGTATTGGCCGCGGCGTGCGTCCCAGGTCCAGGCGGGGCCGCCAAAGACCGATTGCCAGTTGGATGGGGGCGTGCCGTCGGGCTTGGCATCGGCCCAGACATACCAGTCGCTTTTCGGATTATCGCGGCTGGCGCGGCTCTCCACGAACCAGGGATGCTCATCCGAGGTGTGTGAATAAACCTGATCTATCAGTACCTTGAGGCCCAGCTCGTGCGCGCGGGCGATCAGCGCGTCGAAATCGGCCAGCGTACCGAAGATCGGATCGACGTCGCGATAATCGGAAACATCGTAGCCGAAATCTTTCATCGGGCTGGTGAAGAAGGGGGAGATCCAGATGGCGTCCACGCCGAGCGAGGCGACGTGATCGAGGCGGCTGGTGATGCCCGGCAAATCGCCGATCCCATCGCCATTGGCGTCCATGAAGCTGCGCGGATAGATCTGGTAGATGGCCGCACCGCGCCACCATAACACATTGTCTTGCGGCGATTTTTCTACGCCTACGGAAGTAATCTCGACGCTTGCCATTAATCTTCGCCCAGCTCGCAAACGGCCCAGCCGAAGGCCGGCAGGGTGAGGCTGATGCTGCCCGGTGCGGCGGGCGTGGCGGGGCAATCACCGGCCAACGAAACGAGGCTTTTTGTTCCGGTTTCAGTCCCGAACACCCTCTTGATCGGAGTGTTCGAGGTGTTGAACGCCGCCAGAACACGCTGGCCGCTTTCCTCGTCATACCGCTCCACCGCGAGCAGGCCGGGGCCCTCGTGATCGAAGGCGCGGACGGTGGTCAGCCCCCGGCGCAAGGCAGGCGAGGCAGTGCGCATCGCGGCAAGGTTACCGATCAGCTGGTAGAGCGGATGCGACGTGTCGAAATTATCGCCGGCCGTGGTGGCATCGGTGCCGAGCAGGACATTATCATTATAGTCCGCGACCCGGCTTTCGAACATATCCTCACGCGAGAGCTGGTCGTTGCCGTCGGAGATGAAGCCCTGCTCGTCCCCGTAATAGACGGTCGGCACGCCGCGCAGCGCGAACATCATCGCATGGCCGAGCTTGGTGCGCGCCAGCAGTTCGTCTGTATCCTCCGTCTCCGCATAATCGCGCAGGAACATGGAGAAGCGCCCGAAATCGTGATTGCCGAGGAAGGTCGGCAGGCCGGTCGTCGTCTTAGCGCCGCCGGGATAGATCACGTCCTGGCTCAGGAATTCGGCCATGATGGCGGGGCTTTCCTTGCCGCTGGCAACCAGCTGGGCCGCCTTGGCGAAACCCATGTCGAGCGCATAGGGCAGCCCCGCTTCCGTCATCACGCGGGCGGCAGTCATCGCGTCGGGCGATTGGTAAGCGATTTCGCCGAAGATATGGAAGTTGGGAATGCCGCGCGCTTCGGCGCGTTCGAGCATGGCGGGCACGAAAGCCTGCCAAAACTCCGGATTGACGTGCTTGGCGGTATCGATGCGGAAGCCGTCGATGCCGTACTGGTCGATCCAGTTGCCGAAGATGTCGATCATGCCCGCCACCACGCGCGGATGCTCGGTAAACAGATCGTCCAGCCCGACGAAATCGCCATCGACCGCGCTTTCGCCGATCCAGAAGCTATCGCCGCGATTGTGGTAATAGATCGGATCGTTGAGCCAGGCGGGCACTTTCACATCGCGCTCTGCCTCGGGCACCACGGGGGTATAGGCAAAGGCCGGATCGGTCAGCTTCGCCCAGTTTTCGGGGCTGGGATCGGCCGGGTCGAAACCCTGGTTGATCCGTTCCCCATCCACGCCGCCGCGGGTGGAATAGGGATATTCGCCCTTGCTGCGATAATCGTATGTGTCTTCGGCAAAGCGGATCACATCGGCAGTGTGGTTGGCGATGATGTCCATATAGACCTTCATACCGCGCGCATGGGCGGCGGCCACAAAGGCGGCGAATTCTTCATTGGTGCCGAAATGCGGATCGACCTGCGTGAAATCGGTCACCCAGTAACCGTGATAGCCCGAACTGAAGCTGCCCGGATTGCCGGGATCGCCCTGCACCGGCTTGTTCTTGAAGATCGGCGCGAACCAGATCGCGGTGACGCCCATGCCCTGGATGTAATCGAGCTTTTCGGTCAGCCCCTTCAGATCGCCGCCGTGATAGAAGCCCTTGTGCGAAGGATCGAAGCCGCTGACCAGCGGATCGTCGGCATAGCCTCCCAGATCGTTGGCAGTGTCTCCATTGGCGAAGCGATCGGGCAGGACGAAATAGATCACCTCGTCTTCCACCCCGCGTTCGCGGAAACTCTCCGTTTCCGGCTGCTGGGCGAAGCCGGGCGTGCTGGCGAGCAGCGCGGCGGCAAGGGATAGGGTGAAACGTTTCATCGGGCCGTCTCCTTGGTGGCGGCGGGTCGGTTGGCGGTCTGCGGCATGCAAGTGGCGCGCAGGAACTGGGCATGGCCGGGCATGGCGCCGACCGTCTTGGCGATGTCGCCTTCGATCCCCGCCAGCAGCCGTTCGAGGGCTGCCGGGTCGAGCGCGTCGGCATTGGGATGAGTGGCGCGCGGTAGAATGCCCTGCCCCAGCAGAACCTGCGTCCAGCCCGCTTCGGTGAACAGCTCGTCATGCTCGCGGCTGAGATAGCCGGTGCTGCGGAACAGCTCGATCCGTGTCGCAAGGCTGGCGGGCAGATCCATCGCGCGGGCGCGGTCCCAGAAGGGTTCGCCGCTGCGTTCATTGGCGGCATAATGCAGGATCAGAAAATCGCGGATGGCCGACCATTCGAAAACCGACTGGCGGTTGAACTCATCCGCCATTGCAGCTTCCATCCCGGGACGCGGCAGCATCGACAGGAAGCGCGCAATGCCCGACTGGATCAGGTGAATGCTGGTCGATTCCAGTGGCTCCATGAACCCGGCGGCCAGGCCGAGCGCAAGGCAATTCCCGCTCCATGGCGCGCGCCGCATGCCGGTGGTGAAGCGCATCGTCCTGGGATCGCCCAGCGGCTCCCCGTCGAGATCGGCGAGCAGCGCCGCCTCTGCCTCGTCATCGGCCAGATAATCGCTGCAATAGACCAGCCCGTTGCCGATCCGGTGCTGCAGCGGAATGCGCCATTTCCAGCCCGCAGTGTGGGCCGTAGCGCGGGTGTAGGGGGTGAACTCCCCGCCCGTCTTGCAGGGCACGGCAATCGCCCTGTCGCAGGGCAGCCAGTGGCTCCAGTCCTCGAAGCCCTGGCCCGGCATGTCGCCCGCCAGCAAGCCGCGAAAGCCGGTGCAGTCGATATAGAAATCGGCTTCGATCCGCCGACCGCCATCGATTACGAGCGCGGCGATATCGCCGCTTTCCCAATCCCGTTCGACCGTCTCGATCCGGCCTTCGATGCGGGTGACACCGCGCGTCTCGGCGAAGCGGCGCAGGAAGGCGGCATAGAGCGTGGCGTCGAAATGATAAGCCCAGGGCATGTCGGGCTGCGGCGCCTTGTCCGCAGGCCACATCTGCATCCTGCCTGCACGCGCGGCGGCTTCATTGAGCGAATAGGCGCCGAAATCCTTGGCGCCGCCCAGTTCGCGCCCGCGCAGCCAGAGGTGGTGGAAGGGCAGCAGCCCCGCCCCGGCCCCGACATTGCCGAAGGCGTGCATGTAGCTGGTGCCGGCCCTGCGCCAGCCGTCGAATTCGATGCCGAGCTTGAAGGTGCCCTTCGTCTCACGCAGGAATTCGGCCTCGTCGATCGCCAGCCCGCGATTGAACAGGCGGATCTGCGGGATCGTGGCCTCGCCCACGCCCACCGTGCCGATGGCATCGGATTCGACCAGCGTGACCTTGCAGGCCGTCAGCCGGGCCAGCGCAGCCGCCGCCATCCATCCGGCGGTCCCGCCCCCGGCAATGGCGACGTTGAGCGGCGCAGCGCTGCCGTTTGTGGTGGGTGAGGAAGTCTGCATCACGGCCATGATCCTATCCGCTCCCCGCGCCCTTGTCCGACGCAAGCGTCAGCAAGGGCAAGGGTATCGGCAAGGGCAAGGGTATCGGCAAGCCAGGCGGCGGGGATGGCGGTTGCTGGTGCATGATCCGCCATCCCCGCCCCGTGCATCAGAACTTGTAGGTGAAGCCTGCGAGGAACCGGCGCCCGTAGCTCTGGTAATCGACCACCTGATTGCGGTTCTCACCGACTGAAACGAAGGGCTGGTCGGTCAGGTTCTGCCCCTGGATGTAGAGCGAGAGACCATCGAGCGCGCTGCCGGGCTGGAAATCATAGCCGATCTGCGCATCGATGATCGTTTCGTCCAGCGCGGTACGCCGGGTGGGCGACCCGCCGAAGCCGGTGAAATCACCCAGGAAGCTGGAACGGTAACGCGCGCTTACACGGGTGTTGAAGCCAGCCTTTTCGAAATAGGCCGTGCCGTTGACCACCCACTTCGAATAGCCGGGGATCTCCGTTTCGTTGCCGTCCGGATCTTCGATCTTCGTCTTGGTGTAGCTGGCGCCGCCAGTGATGCCGAAGCCGTCCAGCGCGGGGCTAAAGGTGGAGAACGGCAGGGTCACAGCCAGTTCGGCACCGTAGAGATCGCCGCCGCCGGTATTGGTCGGCGCTTCCAGCGTGCCGATGGCTGGCAGGTTAGGATAAGCATCCGCCCCGGTGGGGGTGGGGAAGCCCGTATAATCATAGCCGAAGCGGCCGTTGAAGACGTAGCTCTTGATGTCCTTGTAGAACAGCTGGAGCGCCACGACGCCGCCGGTGCCGAAGTACTTCTCGATGTTGAAATCGACCGCATTGGCCCGATACGGCCGCAGCGCCGGATTGCCGCCGCTGCCGCGGATGAGGCCGCCGGGCACGGTGGCATCGATGCCGTAATCGATCGACACGCGGGTATCATCGAGCCGGGCCCGCATGATTTCGCGCGCCGCGGCGACACGGAAGACCCAGTCGCTATCGAGCCGCAGCGACAGGTTGGCGCTGGGCAGCACGTCCCAGTAATCGTCGCCCAGCGTGCGCTGCTCGGGGCCGGTTTCGGGGAAGATGAAGCCGGTCGATTTCTGAACTGTGTTGATCGCCTGCACGCCGATATTACCCGTGATCACGCCAGCGCCGACTTCCTGCTCCAGATTGGTCTGCAGGTACATGGTCATCAGATCTTCGGCGACCGTGTAGCTCTTGCTCAGCACATCATTCGCGGCACCGGGACCGGTCGTTACGCGCGGTTCCAGCACCAGCACGCCGTCGGCAATGAGATCGCGCGCATCGTAGCTGACGATCGGGCCGAGACCCAGATAGGTGAGGTCGGTCGAACGCTGGAGATATTGCGAGGGGATCGCCACCTCGGTCGCCCCGCCCGGCAGGCGGACGAAGGCTTCGTCGGGCGTCAGGCTCTTTTCGCGGGTGGTGTAGTTCATGCCGAACTGCACGCTGCGCAGGAAGCTGTCTGACTGGAGTTCTTTCGCGACTTCGACGCGGTACTGGAACAGCTCGTCTTCGACGATGCGGTTGTTCGAATAGCCGGCCTGCACTTCGCTGCCGCCCCAGCCGAGCGGATCGGTCAGGAAGATCTGCGAAGGATCGCTGTAGTCGAGCGAGGAATCGAAGACCGTGCCCTTGTCGCCCGAATTGAATCCGATGGTCGCGCCCGCACCTTCGCCGGTTGCGGGGCCATTATAGCCGGTGCCCGAATAGCTTTCGAGGCTCAGTTCGTTGCGGTCGGTGCGCGAATAGCCGAAGTCGAAGAACGCGCTCCAGCCGTCATCGCCTTCCCAGTTGGCGTTGAAGCCGCCCGAATAGAGATCGGCCTTGCGCTGGAAGATGTCATTGCGGATGACGCCGCGAACATTGTCGAACCGGCCCGCAGTGACGAGGCCGTCCTCGACCGTGGCGCTTGCGGGGTCGAAATCGGCGTTCAGATCGCCGCCATAAGCCAGCGGCAGTTCGAGGCCGCGCTTGGACTGGTCGTCGTCGAAGTTCGAATAGAAGCCGTCGAGCGTGAAGGTGAGCTGCGGCATCGGCTGGTACTGGATCGTGCCGTTGATGCCGAGGCGCTTCAATTCCGTGGAGGTCACGTAGGATTTCGACCCGCCGATCAGCGCGGCGTCCTGCCCGCCGACATCGACCGTGTCATAGCCCCAGGCGTTGAATTCCTGCAGCTGGTACGGCTCGTCGACATAGGATGCGGCGATCGAGATGCCCAGCGTATCGTCGGCGAACTGGTCGACATAGGTGCCGTTCACACGGTAGCCGAATTCCTTCGATCCGGCATTGAGGGCACCGATATCCGCCCATGACCCGCGCGCGCCGACGGCCATGATACGCTCGCCGGTTTCGAGCGGGCGAATGGTGCGGATATCGATGGTGCCAACCAGGCCCTGACCCACAAGGGAGGCGGTGGGAGATTTGTAGACCACGACCTGGTTGACGATTTCGGACGGATACTGGTCGAGCTCGACCGAGCGGTTGTCGCTCGTGGTCGTCTGCTCGCGTCCGTTCAGAAGGGTTTGCGAGAAATCCGGGCCGAAGCCGCGGATGGCGACCACATTGGCGCGGCCGTTGAGGCGCTGCGCGGTGAGGCCGGGAAGGCGGGCGATCGATTCGCCGATCGATGCGTCGGGCAGCTTGCCGATGTCTTCGGCAGTGATCGATTCGACGATCTGTTCGGACAGCTTCTTTTCCGCGACCGCGCTTTCGAGGCTGGCGCGGAAACCGGTGACGACGATCACATCGTCGGCCGCATCGGGATCGCTGACCGGCTGGCCTGCGTCCACCTGCTCGGGCGTTACAGGCTGCGTGCCTTGCGCAAAGGCCGTGGCCGGGATCATCCCACCAGCCAGCGCCAGGGTTGCGGTGATTGCGGAAATGCTGATTCCGCTGCGAAGCGTGTCGCGAAGTGCCATCGGTATACCCTCTCCACTGCCAGCCAGAACGGGCCGGCCATACGTTTTTTCGAGGAAGTGACGGTGCGCCGGCCTCCCTCGTTCGGGGCCCGATACGCCCGAACTCTGCCGCTTCGGAAGAGAGCATACGTATGTTATGTTATGCATGCGCCCGGATTTGGCGGGCGTCTCGAGGCTGGTTCGCCCGCCCGTGGCACGGCGCGCAAAGTTGCCAGACGCAGCGTAAGGGCCTAGCGCGAACCGGCCTTGCGAAAGGCTTTCTACGAGCCGCCAGATGGCGGAGAGGAGTGACTGTGGGGCGCGCACCAACCGGACGGCCGACCAGCTTCGACATCGCGTATCGCGCTGGCGTCTCGCAGCCCACCGTGAGCCGTGCCCTGCGCGGCGAAAAGTCGGTGAGCGCCGAAACCCGCGCCAAGATCGAGGCCATCGCCGCCGAGCTCAATTACACGGTCGACAAGAACGCCAGCTCGCTGCGGTCCCAGCGATCGAACACCATCGCGTTGCTGTTTTTCGAAGACCCGACCCCTGATCGCAGCATGATCAATCCCTTTTTCCTCGCCATGCTGGGATCGATCACCCGCGCCTGCGCCGATCGCGGCCTGGACCTGCTGATATCGTTCCAGAAAATGGAGGATGACTGGCATGTCCGCTATCAGGACAGCCACCGCGCCGACGGGCTGATCCTGCTCGGCTATGGGGATTACACGCTCTATCGCGAACGGCTCGACCAGCTGGTGCGGCAGGGAACGCATTTCGCCCGCTGGGGCTCGGTCTCCAACGATGCGAGCGGCGTCACCGTTGGCACGGACAATCACGCCGCCGGGCGGCTGGCGGGCCGCCACCTGATCGAGAACGAGCGCAGCCGGATCGCCTTCCTCGGCCATGCGGACGAACATTATCCCGAATTCCACGGCCGGTATCTCGGCCTCACCACGGCGCTCGAAGAAGCAGGCCTTGCGCCCGACAAGCGCCTCCAGTTCGATGCCATCACCACCGAGGAAGCGGGCCACGATGCGGCTCGCGCACTGCTCGCCAGCGGCACCCCCTTCGATGCGATCTTCGCCGCCAGCGATCTGATCGCGATCGGGGCAATGCGCGCGCTGGCCGAGGCCGGACGCACTGTACCCGGCGACATTGCCGTGGTCGGCTTCGACGATATTCCTGCCGCCAGCCTGACCACCCCACCGCTGACCACCGTGATGCAGGACATCACGGGTGCAGGCGCAGCCCTGGTCGAAACGCTGATCGCCCAGATCGACGGACGCGAAACCGCGCCGCGAAAATTGCCCGGAAAGCTGGTGGTTCGCGCCTCCAGCGGGGCCGCCGAAGCATAGACCACATTCGTATGCGGCCTTGCCGCCCCCGCCGCTTCATGCAAGCCGGGCGAAATTCATCCGAGCGGGCGTAAAGACCTCAGCCGGATGCGGACGAGGACATAATCCATGACACATGCGCTCACCGAAAAACCGCGCCAGAGCTTCCGCGGCCTGTGGAACATGAGCTTCGGCTTCTTCGGTATCCAGATCGGCTTCGTGCTGCAGAATTCGAACATGAGCCGCATTTTCCAGACCGTGGGCGCCTCGCTCGACGATCTGCCCGCGCTGTGGATCGCGGCCCCGCTGACCGGGCTGATCGTCCAGCCCATCGTGGGCCATCTGTCCGACAAGACCTGGAACCGCTTCGGCCGCCGCCGTCCCTATTTCATGACCGGCGCCTTGCTGGCCGCGCTGGCGCTGTTCCTGATGCCGTTCGCGCCTGCCTTCGCCGCGCCGCTGGTGTTTGCGGCGGGATTGCTGTGGCTGCTCGACGCCAGCCTCAACATCGCGATGGAGCCTTTCCGCGCTTTCGTAGGCGACATGCTCGACAGTTCCCAACATGCCACCGGCTATGCCGTCCAGACCGCCTTCATCGGCGCGGGCGCAGTCGTCGCGGCGATCTTCCCCTGGCTGCTCGGCCATCTCGGTGTGAGCAATCTGGCCCCGGCAGGCGAAATTCCCGACACGGTGCGGTGGAGCTTCTGGGCCGGCGGACTTGCCCTGTTCGCCGCCATCGGCTGGACCGTTTTCACCACACGCGAATATTCGCCCGAAGAAATGGCCGCTTTCGAGGCTGCGCGCGCAACCGAGACGGCCCAGCCCGTTTCCGCACTGGCCGAAAAAGGCTACGGATCGGCGCTGATCTGGCTGGCGCTGGGGGCAGGCATTGCGCTGCTCGTCGATCCGCTGGGGCTGGAGAAGGAAATCTACCTGCTCGGCGCGCTGCTGGCGATTTACGGCGTCCTGTCCGCGATTGCCATCTCGCTGGCCAAGCGGGGCCGCTCGACCAATATGCTGTCGACCATCGTCGGTGATTTCGCCGGCATGCCCGAAACGATGAAGCGGCTGGCGCTGGTACAGTTCTTCAGCTGGTCCGCATTGTTCGTGATGTGGATCTATTCCGGGCCGATCGTGTCGCAATATTTCTATGGCAGCGCCGATCCGACCACTGCCGCCTATAACGAAGGCGCGAACTGGTGGAATTTGATCTACACCGTCCAGAACGGTGTCGCTGCAGTGGCCGCGCTGGTCCTTCTGCCCCGGCTCAGCAAACGGATCGGCAAGGCGAAGACGCATATGGTCTGCCTGCTGGCCGGCGCGCTCGGTTTCCTCGGCTATTTCGTCCTGCGCGATCCGAACCTGCTGATCGTGTGCGAAGTGCTGAGGGGGGTGGCGTGGGCCTCGATCCTGGCGATGCCTTATGCGATTCTGGCCAGCAGCCTGCCGCAGGCCAAGCTTGGCATCTACATGGGCCTGTTCAACATCTTCGTGGTGCTGCCACAGCTGCTGGTGGCCACGGTGATGGGTTCGATCATGAAGGCGCTGTTCCCGGGCGCCCCCATCTGGACGATGCTGTTCGGCGCGGCAGTCTGGACCATCGCCGCCTTCGCCATGCTGCGCGTTCGCGACGTTTGAGGGCGGAGGCCTGCGCGAGCGTCAGCCTTACGAGGCTGGCGCGGTTTGGGAGCGATCCAGCCCTTAACTTGGACTAGCGAATCAAGCGTCCGCCCTGTCAGGCAGGCGCTTCGCCTGGTGTGGCAAGCGCTTCGGCAGCACGGCGCACCAGTTCGCGGGCCACTTCTTCCTTGGGCATTTCGACTAGGCTTTCGACACCGCCGGGGGTGACGATATGGACCTGATTGAGGTCGCCGCCCATCACGCTTTCGCCTTCCGCGCCCGAAACATTGTTCGCAATGATCCAGTCCGCACCCTTGCGCTTGCGCTTGGACTTGGCGTTTTCGACCACATTCTCGGTCTCGGCGGCAAAGCCGATCAGCAGCTGCGGGCGCTTGCGCCCGGCGGCCACGGCCGCGAGGATGTCGGGGTTTTCGGCAAGGATGAGCGCGGGCGGTGCACTGCCGCGCTTCTTCATCTTTTCGGCGGCGACATGGCGGCTCTTCCAGTCGGCCACTGCCGCAACCATGAAGGCCGCATCGGCGGGCAGCGCGTTGCGCACTTCTTCCGCCATATCTTCGGCGGTTTCCACATCGATCCGGTCCACGCCCACCGGCGTCGGCAGATGGACTGGCCCGGCAACCAGCGTAACGCGGGCCCCGGCAGCGGCAGCCATGGCTGCAATCGCGAAGCCCTGCTTCCCGCTGGATCGGTTGGCGATGTAGCGCACCGGATCAATCGGCTCGCGAGTCGGCCCGGCGGTTACCAGCACATGCTTGCCGTAGAGTGGGCGATGCTCCGGATTTTCGTCGAAAATAGCCTGGCCATAAAGCGGATCGGCAGAAAGCGCCGCTCCATGATCGGCATGGGCGATGTCCCCGGGCATGGGCTGCGGCGCAGCGCGTTCATCCTGCCGGGCAACGGTGTGGTTGATCGCTTCGCGGTCGGTCGGCGGTGCAGCGGCTGCCCCGCCCTTCTTGGCCAGAAGCGGACCCCCGAAATCGGGTTTGAATTCGGTTTCCTGAAATTCCGATTCGTCGAAATCGGGTTCCTCGAACTCGCTTTCGTCGAAATCGCGCTCTTCGTCCTCTGCGCCGCGCGATTCGGTGCTGCGGGGGATGATCGCGTTGAGCAGGCTGCCAAGACCGGACCCGCTGCTGGAGCTGTCCTCCTCGTCATATTCATCCTCGTCCGCGCTATCATCGGCATAGGCCGAGGGCGCAGGCGCCGCGAGCTGCGGAGCAGGCGCAGCGAGTTCGGGAAGATCGATATCGAGATCGAGCGCCTCCGCAATGGCCTGCAGGATAACGGGCGGTTCGGGCAGCCGGCCGGGGCCGAATTCGCCGCATGCCATCGCGCCTTCGTCCGGATCCATCACGGTGACGCCTGCCTGCCGCAGCCAGTCGGCATTGCGCTGGGTGGCCGAATGCTCCCACATGCGGACATTCATGGCGGGCACGGCGATAACCGGCTTGTCGGTCGCGAGAATCAGTGTGGTTGCCAGATCGTCGGCGATGCCGGCGGTCATCTTCGCCAGCAAATCGGCCGTGGCAGGGCAAACCACTACCAGATCGGCCTGCCGCGAAAGCTGGATATGGCCCATCTCGACTTCGTCCTTGAGATCGAAGAGCGAGGTATAGACCTTGTTTTCCGAAAGTGCGGCCAGCGCCATGGGGGTGACGAACTGCTGCCCGCCTTCGGTCAGCACGCAGGTAACATCCCCGCCCGCCTTGCGGATGAGTCGCACGAGTTCGCAGCTCTTGTAGGCGGCGATGCCACCCCCGATCACGAGCAGGATCTTCGGGCCGCTCACGCGCCCATATCCGCGGTTTTCGTGGTGCGCAGCGTCAGCGGCGCGAACCGGCTGGTGAAATCCCATTGCGTCATTGATGCGCTTGCTAGCGCCCCCCGTCCGTCATTGCCAGCACGCAAAAGCGTGACATTCCTGCGCACACTTGCCAGCCTATGGTTTAGAAAACGGTAATGCAGAGGGCCTTCAATGCAATTCATCCTCCTCGTCCTGCTGGCGCTGGGCGCTATTCTCGACCTTTTGCTCGGTATCAGCTTCTTCATCGACCCCGCCGGAGCGGGCGCGGATTTCGGGCTGCAATCGCCCACTCCCGAAGGGCTTTCGGCCATGCGCGGGGACTTTACCGCCTTTTTCTGGCTGGCTGCGCTGTGCATGGGCTGGACGGCCTGGAAGCGGCGTGCCGACATGCTGTGGCCCGCGCTTGCCCTGTTCACCATCGCCTTCAGCGGGCGGCTGGTGAATCTGGTCGCGGTCGGCAGCTATGACGGGTGGTGGCAGCCGATGATCGTGGAAGCGCTGCACGTCATCGTGATGGTAATGGCCATCAAATTACTGCCCTATGGCAGGGTCAGCCCAGCAGGCCCTGTGTAAGCGCGGCCCACACGCCCAGCCCGCCGACACCGGCGGCGACGAGATAGCCGAACCAGCCGCGGCCCTTCTGCATGCGTTCGCGGCGTTCCCAGATCAGCTCGACCTTGGGCAGAGGCGGCGCTTCGGGCGCCCCGCCCTTGGGCGGGAAGCGTTCCTCGATACGGCGCACCAGCGCGGGGATACCCAGCAGCGTTTCGGTATCTTCGCGAATACGATTGGCAATTGCGGCTTCCGGGAACAGTTCGTCGCGAATCCAGTTGCGCACGAAGGGGGCAGATACGTCCCACATGTTGATTTTGGGGTTGAGCTGGGTGGCGATGCCTTCGACCATCACCATCGTCTTCTGCAACAGCAACAGATGCGGCTGGGTCTGCATATCGAAATCGCGGGTGATGGCGAACAGCCCGTCGAGCATCTGGCCGACGCTGAGTTCGCTCACCGGCTTGCCGCGCATCGGTTCGCCCACCGCGCGCAGCGCCGTCGCGAATTCGTCGACATTGTGATAGCTCGGCACATATTGCGCCTCGAAATGGATTTCGGCCACGCGTTTGTAATTGCCCGTGGTCAGGCCGTAGAGGATTTCCGCCAACCACATGCGCGCCTGCCGGTCGATGCGGCCCATGATGCCGAAATCGATGGCGGTGATAGTGCCATCGGGTTTCACGAACAGATTGCCCTGGTGCATGTCCGCGTGGAAGAAACCGGCCGAAATCGCCTGTTTCAGGAAGGCGAGGACGAGGCGGCTGGACAGTTCGTCCATGTCGTGGCCTGCCGCGATCAGCGCTTCGGTGTTGCTGATCTTGATCCCGTCGACCCAGTCGACGGTCATCACCCGGCCATTGGTCCGGTCCCAGTCGATGCCGGGAATCTCGTATTTCTCCGTGCCGACCATGTGTTCGGCCAGTTCCGAAGCGCTGGCGGCTTCGCGCCGCAAATCCAGTTCGCGCAAGGTCCAGCGCTTGAAATTGGCGATGGTTAGGCGTGGACGCAGGCGCGCTGCCTCGCCGCCGAAGCTTTCGAGATGGGCGGCGGCCCATTCGTAAGTGGCGATATCCTTGGCGAACTGTTCCCGCACGCCAGGGCGCAGGACCTTGACGGCGACCTGTCGGCCTTCGATCGTAACCGCGCGGTGCACCTGCGCGATGGAAGCTGCGCCGACCGGCACCGGATCGAATTCGGCCCAGAGATTTTCCAGCGGCTGTTCGAAACTTGCCTCGATGCTCTGGCGAATCTGCTCGAACGGTACGGGCGGCAGATTGTCCTGCAGGCTCAGCAGGTTCTTCGCCGCTTCTTCGCCCACGAGATCGGGGCGCGTCGCCAAAGTCTGGCCGAGCTTGATGGCCGCCGGGCCGATTTCACGAAAGGCGCCTGCGTAGTCCGGCTCTTTCGGCTGGATCGTGCCGAGGCGCGCAATCCGCGCCAGGCGCTTGACCGGTGCGGGGGTGTTCGGATCGCCTTCGATCCCGCGCAAGGCGCCGTGGCGCGCAAGCGTGCGGCCCCATTTCAACAGCCGCCAGATATGCGTTGCGGGTTTGGCCACCCTAGACTTTCCACCCCGAATGGATGTTCACCGCGCCGCCGAGGATTTTCTCGACCCGCGTATTGGCGAAGCCCGCATCGCGGATCATCGTCTCGAATTCGGGCGGCTTGGGGAAGCGGCGGATCGATTCGGCGAGGTAGCGATAGCTCTCCTCGTCATTGGCGATGGCCTTGCCGATCTTGGGCATCAGCTGGTGCGAATAGAGGTCGTAGACTTCCTTGAAGCCCGGCCAGTCGGTCTGGCTGAATTCCATGCAGTAGAACCGCCCGCCGAATTTCAGCACGCGGTGCGCCTCGCGCAGGGCTTTGTCGATGAAGGTCACGTTTCGGATGCCGAAGACGATGGTGTAGGCGTCGAAGGTGCGGCTCGAAAAGGCCAATTCCTCCGCGTTCTGGCGGCTCCACACCAGCCCGTCGATCCCTCGCTCCATCGCGCGTTCGATGCCGACGTCGAGCATGTCCTGATTAATGTCGGAGACAGTGACGCTTGCCCCCTTCGCGGCCATGCGGAAGGCGATGTCGCCCGTGCCGCCGGCCATGTCGAGGATCTGTTCGCCCGGCTGCGGTTTAACGCGGCGGACGAAGCGGTCCTTCCACAAGCGATGCATCCCGCCGCTCATCGCGTCGTTCATGATGTCGTATTTGGCCGCGACATTGGAAAAGACCTCGCCCACGCGGCCGGTCTTCTCGCTGGCGTCGATATCTTCGTAGCCGAAGGAAACAGTGTCGTTCATGGAGGCGAGCCTTAGGGGGAATTGAGCGGGGCGCAAAGGGTGTTAGAGGGGTTTTCATGCCAGAGCTTCCCGAAGTCGAAACAACGGTGCGCGGCCTTGCGCGGTTCTTGCAAGGCGAGACCATCACGCGCGTGACGGTCAACCGCCCCGACATGCGCCGCCCCTTCCCGCCCGATCTGGTGCAGGCGCTGACGGGCGCAAGCGTGACGCATCTCTCACGCCGGGCGAAATACGGCCTTATCCATACCAGCCGCGACCACGCGATGATCTTCCATCTTGGCATGAGCGGGCGCTGGCGGATCGACCCGGAGGTGGACGAGAAGCACGACCATCTCGTGATCGAGACCGCAGGCCACCGCTTCGCATTGAACGACCCGCGCCGCTTCGGCTCGGTTGATCTGATGACAGCGCAAGAACTGCTGACCTGGAAACCCTTCGCCTCGCTAGGCCCAGAGCCTTTGGGTGAGGACCTGACCGCCGAACATTTGCGCGAGGCGACGCGCGGGCGCAAACAGGCGATCAAGCTGCTGCTGCTCGACCAGAGTATCGTGGCGGGCCTCGGCAATATCTATGTCTGCGAGGCGCTGTGGCATGCAGGCATTCATCCGCGAAAGGCAGGCGGCAAGGTGACCATGCCGCAGCTCCGGCGCCTCGTCCCCGCGATCAAGGACGTGCTGCAGCGCTCGATCCGCGACGGCGGCAGCACGTTGCGCGATTTCGCCCAGCCCGACGGAAACCTCGGCTATTTCGCCACCCGCTTCCACGTCTACGGCCGCGAGGGCGAGCCCTGCCACCACGAAGACGGCGGCACGATCCGCCGCATCGTGCAGGGCGGACGCAGCACGTGGTTCTGCCGGGTTTGTCAACGATAGACCCACCGGACCTTTTAATTATGCATGCAATTCAAACCGCTAAGACCGGCGAATGAGCAAACTCGCACTACGCTATAAGTTCGACCCGAGCTATTTCGATGACAAGCTTACACGTGATGACTTCGGTTGGCTTTCAGTCATTGTAGAGACCGCCAGTCTCAAGGGAGAAAGTGGTTTTTGGGTTCAGTGGCAAGACGTCGTCGAATTCGGAGAAAGGCTCGATCGTTACCCCATAGAGCCGGGTTCGCCCATCAGCATCCAGTGGGGCTACAACAAACAGGAAGGCGACGACTTGATCGTTCGTTTGCAGATATCGCCAACGGGTTCGCGAGGCGAACTGACGGCTTCCGTAGAGATCGCTGATTATGATGATAATTCTCAGCGCCTAATCACTTCATATCGGACCACCTACGCTGCCGTTGATATATTCAAGAGTGAAATCGCAAAGCTGATGAAAAGAGAAATCGACGAAGCCGTTCTCCTCGGACACTGATACCCTCACAAATCCAGTGAAGCATATTCCCGTGGCGGCGGAAGGCCATCCATCTTCTCGCTCAACAGCGGGCGGAAGCTGGGGCGGCTTTTCATGACCATGTACCAGCCCTGCGCCTGTTCGTGCCCGCGCCAGTCGACCGCGCCGAGGTAATCGACCACTGAGAGGTGCGCCGCACAGGTCAGGTCGGCGAGGCTCAGCTGCGGCCCGGCGAGCCATTGCCGGGTGTCGACCAGCCAGTCGATATAGTCGAGATGGCCGTGCAGCAACCGGCCCATCTGGCGCAGCACCTGCCCGTCGGGCGGCTGGCGCAGAACGAGGCGCTTTTTCATCTTCTCGTGCAGCGCGGGCTCGGTCACGTCGTGATAGAAATTTTCGTCGAACAGGGCCGTCAGGCGGCGGATTTCGGCGCGCTGCATGGCATTGCCCGAAATCATCGGCACGCGTTCCACCGTTTCTTCGAAGAATTCGCAGATCGCCTGGCTATCGCACAAAGTTACGCGGCGCGCGGGATCGTGGAGCACGGGGGTCCGCCCTGCCGGATTGAGCTGCCAGAACGCATCGCGCGCTTCCCACGGATTTTCCCGGATAAGCTCATAGGCAACCGCTTTCTCCCCCATGAGGAGACGCAGCTTTCGGCTGAAGGGACACAAAGGGAATTGATGCAGCTGCCACATGCTGGACCGCTCATGCATCAGCGGCGCGCCCGCGTCCACTGGCAGTCATGGCGCGGGCGAAGTTTTGCGACCTTTTCAATCGGCCTGCGGGGCCATGGTCTTCATGCGCGCGGCCATGTCCTTGAGAGTGGGCGTCATCGTTTCGAGCGCCTTTGCCATCGAACCCATCGCATGGAGGGCGCGTGGAAGGTTGCGTTCGATCTCTTCGGGGGCGCGGCTGCTGAGCGGCGCTATCTTGCGCAGCGTCGCATCGGGATCGACAGACGGCAGGTCCTTGCCGGTGAGATCTTCGCTCACCTCCCCTGCGGCTGCGATCAGCGGGGCGATCGGCAGGTCGAGCAGGACTTCGCCCATGGCGCGGGCCATCAGCGCGAACTCGCGCTGCGTGTCCGGATCCTGCATGCGCTCGGCAAAGTCCGAGAAATCTTGTGAGGCGTCGTCATGGATCGGCTCGTCAATCTCGACGGCGTCCTGAGCCGACAGCGACATTGGAACGGCAAGTGCCGCGGAAGCCATCGTCGTCATAATGATCTTATGCATTGCCATCCCCATTCTTCGGTCGGATCGCATGATATGGCTGGAGCGGTGACACAGGCCTGAACGCCGCCTAAATTCCCGAAGCATCCAGCATCATCAGGCAGGCGGGCATCACCTCTTCCACCGCACCTTCATCGGCAAGATCCTGTGCCTGTCCGGCCACCAGTTCCTGAATCGCACCGCGATCGAGTGTGTGTTCGTCCATCAGCCGCGCTGCAGAACGCACGAAAAATTCCCGCCCCCGCTCTTTCATCGGCGGATAGGCAAGCGCGGCTGCATTCCCGTTGACCTGGCCCTGCGCGATGATTGCGAAAGCTGCCGAGCACCGCAGCGTTGCGGATTGCTGGGCAGTCAGCTGCGGAGCAGCCGCAGGTTCCTGCGCCACGGCAGCGGGTGAAAGAACGAGCAGAGCGAGCGGGGCCAGAAGAGATTTCATGCGGTCGCTTCTATCTTCTGCGGGCTGAACGGCAAGCAACACGTCTTGCGAGCGCCAGCGCCCTTCCCTAGTCCCGGTTGCCAAAGGAGAAACACCCGCCATGAAAACCAGAGCAGCCGTAGCATTCGAGGCCAAGAAGCCGCTGGAAATCGTCGAACTCGATCTGGAAGGCCCCAAGGAGGGCGAGGTTCTGGTCGAGATCAAGGCTACCGGCATTTGCCACACCGATGCCTACACGCTGGACGGCCTCGACAGTGAAGGACTGTTTCCCAGCGTGCTGGGCCATGAGGGCGCAGGCATCGTGCGCGAAGTCGGCAAGGGCGTGACTTCGGTGAAGCCGGGCGATCATGTCATCCCGCTTTACACACCCGAATGCCGCCAGTGCAAAATGTGCCTTTCGGGCAAGACCAATCTGTGCAGCGCCATTCGCGAGACGCAGGGCA
This sequence comes from Qipengyuania triglochinis, assembly GCF_054655615.1. NCBI lineage: Bacteria > Pseudomonadati > Pseudomonadota > Alphaproteobacteria > Sphingomonadales > Erythrobacteraceae > Qipengyuania > Qipengyuania triglochinis. The sequence goes on from NZ_BAAHND010000002.1 coordinate 248,389, forward strand.
AGGGCCTGATGCCCGATGGCACGACGCGCTTCAGCTACAACGGCAAGCCGATCTACCATTACATGGGCTGCTCGACCTTTTCGAACTTCACCGTGCTGCCCGAAATCGCGGTGGCGAAGATTCGCGAGGACGCGCCCTTCCACACCAGCTGCTATATCGGTTGCGGCGTGACCACGGGAGTCGGCGCAGTGGTCAACACCGCCGATGTACGCCCCGGCGACAATGTCGTGGTCTTCGGCCTCGGCGGCATCGGCCTCAATGTCATCCAGGGCGCAAGGATGGCTGGTGCGGACCGGATCGTGGGCGTCGACATCAACCCCGACAAGAAACCCTATGCTGAACATTTCGGCATGACCGACTTCGTCAATCCCAAGGATGTCGACGATGTCGTGGCAACGCTGGTCGAGATGCTGGATGGCGGCGCGGATTACAGCTTCGACTGCACCGGCAATACCGATGTCATGCGGCAGGCGCTCGAATGCTGTCACAAGGGCTGGGGTACATCGATCATCATCGGCGTGGCGGAAGCGGGCAAGACGATCGAAACCCGCCCGTTCCAGCTGGTGACGGGCCGCAACTGGCGCGGAACGGCATTCGGCGGCGCGAAGGGCCGCACCGACGTGCCCAAAATCGTGGACTGGTACATGGACGGCAAAATCCAGATCGATCCGATGATCACCCATGTCCTGAAGCTGGAAGAGATCAACAAAGGCTTCGACCTGATGCATTCGGGTGAAAGCATCCGCAGCGTGGTGGTCTACGACTGATGACCAAGAAGGTGACCCTCGCCGACAAGTTCGCCACGTTTACCGAAACCTGGGCGCCGCGCATCGTCGCGCGGTATGAGGGTCACGAAGTCCGCATCGCGAAGCTGGAAGGCGCGTTCGACTGGCACAGCCACAGCCATGACGAGCTGTTCCTGTGCCTGGACGGCGAACTCGATATCGAGTTCCGCGAGCGCACGGAAACGCTGCATCCCGGCGATCTGTTGTTGATTGCCGCGGGCGAGGAACACAAACCGGTAGCGCGAAAGGGAGAGGTGCAGGTCCTGCTTCTGGACCCTGCCAACGCGCCGAATACCGGAGACGAGAAAACCGCGACCATTGCGGTCGAGGCATAAGGAGAGAGAACAATGTTCAGCCATGTCATGCTGGGGGCCGACGACATCGACGCCTCCAAGAAATTCTACGATGCCTGCTTCAAGGCGCTGGGCGGCAGCGAGGGCAGGATCGATCCAAAGGGCCGCGTCATCTACATGCACAACGGCGGCATCTTCCTGATCACCAAGCCGATCGACGGCCAGCCGGCGAGTTGCGGGAATGGTTCGACCATCGGCTTTGCCGCCGATAACGAAGCCATGGCCGACGCCTGGCACAAGGCGGGCAGCGCAAACGGCGGTACCGAAATCGAAGATCCGCCGGGCATCCGTGAAGGCGCTGGCATGAAGCTCTATCTCGCCTATCTGCGCGATCCGGCAGGCAACAAGGTCTGCGCGATGTATCGCCCGGGCTGACAGCTTGGCGCATAGAAGCGAAGCGGGATTGCGGGAGGACCTCGAAGCCCTCGTAATCCCATTCGAGCAATACGAACACGAAGCCGTTTTCACCGTAGCGGAAAGCTACGGGGTCAAGGATGCCATCCCCGGCGCGCATACCAAGAACCTGTTCCTGAAGGACACAAGCGGCGCGTTCTTGCTGGTTACCGTACCTGCCGATATGCGTGTGAATTTGAAGGCTCTGCCTGCGGCTATCGGCTGCAGACGCGTCAGCTTCGGCAAGCCCGACGATATGGAGCGGTTGGTTGGTCTGACACCCGGTTCGGTCACGCCGCTGGGCGCGATCAACGCCGAACCTGGCAGCATCTCCATAATCCTCGACCGGGCTTTGGCGGAGGCCGACCGGATCAACGTCCATCCCCTTCGCAATACCGCGACCATCGGCCTGTCCGGCGCGGACTGCTTGCGGCTGCTGGAGCATTGGGGTCATGCGCCGCTGGTCGCAGACATACCCGCACAGGAAATACCATGACCCTCGAATATCTCTCGCAGAACAAGGCCTTTGGCGGCGACCAGTTCGTTCTCTCGCATCAGTCGGAGGCAACTGGCACGGAGATGACGTTCTCCGTCTATGTCCCGCCTCATGCCGAGGGCGCGAAGCTGCCTGTTCTCTGGTATCTTTCGGGTCTCACCTGCACCCATGCGAATGTGACTGAAAAGGGGGAGTTCCGGCGCGCCTGCGCGGAACACGGCGTGATTTTCGTGGCGCCGGATACCAGCCCGCGCGGTGAACAGGTGCCCGATGCGGAAGACGAATACGACTTCGGCAAGGGCGCGGGCTTCTATGTCGATGCGACACAGGAACCCTGGGCCACGCACTACAAGATGCGCAGCTATATCGAGGACGAGCTGCCCGGGCTGATCGAGGCGAATTTCCCCGTAGACATGACGCGGCAAGGCATAACCGGCCATTCCATGGGCGGCCACGGCGCGCTGACCATAGGCATGCGCAACCCCGACCGCTTCCGTTCGGTGAGCGCCTTTTCGCCAATCGTCGCCCCTGGCAAAGTGCCATGGGGCGAGAAAGCGCTGTCACGCTACCTTGGCGAGGATCGCGAAGCGTGGGAAGAATACGATGCGGTTGCGCTGATCGAGAATGGCGCACGCCTCGATCACCTGCTGGTAGATCAGGGCACGGCGGACAATTTCCTCGAAGAACAATTGAAGACAGGCCGGCTTTCCGTCGCCTGCGCCAAGGCCGGCATCCCCGCGCAAATCCGCATGCAGGAGGGGTATGACCATTCCTATTACTTCATCTCGACCTTCATGGCCGAGCACGTGGCATGGCATGCGGAGAGGTTGAGTTGATCCCCGATTGAGCAATTTTCCGGGCCAGAGCACCCAATGGCGCACGCCGACAGGGCTCTTAATGTTTGACCATGCCTTCGCCAGAATCAACGAGATGCTTGGGAGGGACTGGATCGCTTCTCAGCCTCTCGATTAGCTTCTTGCATTTCGCAAGTTCGTCTGAGGATGCGAAGATCCTGGGTGGAATGTAATATCCATGAGCTGGTCCGGTCTTGATGAAGAGCGAGCCTTTTCGTTCGACTACATCGATAACACCGAGCCAGCTTGTATAATCCTCGCTGGTTTCAGTGCTCCAAGAGACCCCCGAAGTGTCCAGCCAAACTGAATTCCAGCCAACTCGTTTGGGGTCGTCTGCTTGCAATCGTTCAAGCATCCTCATGAGAAAAATCTCAACTCCCAGCGAAACCCAAATTGAGAGACTGGCAGCGAGCACAATCCAAATGAGCACAAAGAAATCAGTATTCGGGAGTAAGGCTTTCGCCACGAAATAGGTCAGCAAAAACGCAACCAGTCGCGACAAAACCGCAATCCCATACGAGTGATTAAAGCCGATCATTTCGCGCACATTCTGTTCGTGCGCCCGTGTATCACCGACTACCCATTGGAAGGAGATTTGAGCCGCATCATCCTCTTCTTCATACATGCCCGAGCTCGCCTCTTCGATTCATCCTCTCAGGGAAAAATATCCCTCACCCGTGCGCGGCGACAAATTCCTCCACCACTGGCGCGATCCTTTCGCGCCATTTGCTGCCGTTGAAGATGCCGTAATGCCCAGCCCCTTCCGCCATGTAGTAGCGCTTTTTCGAGACATCGAGGTTCGGCGTCAGTTCCAGCGCGGCACGCGTCTGGCCCAAGCCTGAAATATCGTCACGCTCGCCTTCGATGGCGAGAAGCGCGGTCTTGGTGATATCGCCCAGATCGACACGCTTGCCGCGATGCATGAAGGTGCCGTTGGGAATTGAGTGGTTCTGGAACACCTCTTCCACCGTCTGCAGGTAGAATTCCGCCGTCATGTCGCAGACGCTGCGGTATTCGTCGTAGAAATCCTTCGTCGCCTGCGCGCTGGCATCGTCGCCCTTGTTGAGGTGTTTGAACATCTCGTAATGGCTCATCATGTGATTGCCGAGGTTCATGCTCATGAAACCGGCAAGCTGCATGAAGCCCGGATAGACTTTACGGCCCGATCCCCGATATTGGACAGGCACGGTGGCGATGACATTGTGGCGGAACCACTCGATCGGGCGCTCCATGGCAAGATCGTTCACGCTGGTGGGCGAACACCGCGTATCGATGGGGCCGCCCATCATGGTCAGGGTTTTGGGAGCACATTCATGCCCATCCCGGTTCATGATCGCGGTGGCCGCAAATACCGGAACCGAAGGCTGGCATACGGCCATGACATGCGCACCGCCGCCATCCTTGTCCGGGCCGATATGCTCGAGAAAGTCTATCACGTAGTCGATGTAATCATCGAGGTCGAATTCGCCTTCATGCAGCGGGACATCGCGCGCGTCGGCCCAATCGGTGACGAAGACGACATAGTTCTGCAGCATCCGCTCGACCGTGCCGCGCAGCAACGTGGCGTGGTGCCCGCTCATCGGCGCGACCACGAGCATACGCGGAGCATCCTCCGGCAAGCCTTCGCGGTGGAACCGCTTCAGATCGCCGAAGGGCTTGTTGAGGACGGTCGCTTCCACCACCGGAAATTCCTCGCGACCGACGGTGACGTGTTCGATCCCCCAGGCAGGCTTGCCATAGGTGGCTGTGGCATGCGCGAAGACTTCCAGCGCGCTTGACGCCATCTGCCCCATTCCCATGTAGCCGAAAGGAAGAGCCGGGTTCGAAAGCATTTCCGAACCGATCGAGGCAAAGGTGCTGGCGCTGGAAAGCCAGCTCCGCTGGAGTTCGTGAAGGTGGTAAAGCATAAGCAAGCGTCCCCTGCTGGCCGCACTGTTCTGGCTCTATCTGCGGCACGTCCAATTTCCCCCAATGTGGCGGCTGGTTCGTGATTGTGCAATGCACAAACGGGGTAAAAGTGCCGTTTACGGCGCAGCGGAGTGGATTTTAGCATCCCTCGCGCCTAACTGGGCGCTCATGGACGAGACGGGTACACCTGAGAAAGCTCGCCGCCGGATATTCGGGCGGCGAAGCGATGGCGAAAACCGCAGCCTGAAGCCGCTGCGCATGGTCTTCGATGCCGCCAAGGCCTATCCCCTCCAGCTCGCCCTGGCTGCAGCAGCGCTGCTGGTCACGGCAATCATCAGCTCGCTTGCCCTGCCAAGTGCGCTCAAGCTTATCATCGATCGCGGTTTTGCAGCCGATAACGGCGCCGATATCGGTCGCTGGTTCCGCTACCTGCTGGTTCTGGTCGGCGCTCTGGGCATTTTTACCGCATTGCGGTTCTATTTCGTCAGCTGGCTGGGCGAGCGCGTCGTGGCGGATGTGCGCAAGGCCGTCCATACGAACCTCCTGCGCCTGTCACCGTCCTTCTTCGAGACCAACAGTCCCAAGGAAATATCCAGTCGCATGACGGCCGACACGGCAATCATCGAACAGACCGTGGGCACCACTCTGTCCGTGGCGCTGCGCAATCTCATCATGGCCGTTCTCAGCGTTGGCTATCTCTTCTGGCTCGCCCCCCAGCTGGCAATCTATCTGGTCATCGGGATTCCGGTGGTGATCATCCCGATCGCCATCTTCGGCTCGCGGCTGCGCAAGGTTAGCCGCACGAGCCAGGATCGCGTTGCAGATGTCGGCTCGATGGTTACCGAGGTGCTGTCGGCCACAAAGATCGTCCAGGCATTCGGCCAGCAATCACGCGAAGGTGAACGCTTTGCCGGCGCGGTGGAGCAGACCTTCGATATCGCCAAACAGCGCATCCTGATCCGCGCTTTGATGACGGCAATTCTCATCACGCTGGTGTTCGGATCGATAACCGCCCTGCTGTGGCGCGGCGCACTGCTGGTGGAAGACGGCGTCATTACCGGCGGGACCATTGCCGCCTTCGTATTTGCCGGAGTCATCGCCGCGGGCAGCTTCGGCGCTTTGACCGAGGTACTCGGCGATCTGTTGCGGGCAGCGGGGGCAGCCAGCCGCCTTGCCGAACTGCTTGATGCCAAACCGGAGATCGTGGCACCCGCCAATCCAATGGCTCTTCCCGTGCATGCGCGCGGCGGCCTGTCCTTCCGCAACGTGACCTTCCGCTATCCCACGCGGCCCGAAGCCGCTGCGCTCGAAGATTTCACGCTGGAAGTGGAACCGGGCGAAACGGTCGCGATCGTCGGTCCGTCCGGCGCGGGCAAATCCACCCTCTTCCAGCTCGCCGAACGTTTTTACGATCCTCAAGTTGGCACCGTGCGGCTCGACGGGATTCCGCTCACAAAAGCAGACCCGGCGGAAATCCGCCGCCGCATCGCGCTCGTTCCGCAGGAAGGCGTGCTCTTTTCTGCCAGCGCGCGCGACAATCTGCGCTACGGCCGCTGGGACGCCACCGAAGACCAAATCTGGCAGGCTGCAACAGCCGCCAACGCCGCCGACTTCCTCGAAAATCTCCCGCGCGGCCTCGACACCCATCTAGGCGAGGACGGCACGCAGCTATCGGGCGGCCAGCGCCAGCGCCTCGCCATTGCGCGCGCGCTCCTTCGCGATGCGCCGATCCTGCTGCTGGACGAAGCCACCAGTGCGCTGGATGCGGAAAGCGAACGGCTGGTGCAGGACGCGCTCGACCGCCTGATGGAAAACCGCACCACGCTGGTGATCGCCCACCGCCTCGCCACTGTAAGGGCGGCGGACCGCATCGTGGTGATGGATCAGGGCCGGATGGTCGAGCAGGGAACGCATGACCAGCTGGTGGTCAATGGCGACCTTTATGCCCGCCTGTCGAAGCTCCAGTTCGGCGATGAAGCGGCCTGACCGTTCGACCAAATTCGCCGTCCATCCGACGAACGGCGACTCCCTTCGCCACAATATGCTACCCAAACTGCACGAGGTCGCCTGCTCTCCCGCGAGCGCGGTCGGCCGCCTGAAGGAGACTGCACTCATGAAATCGAGAATTTTGACGCTTGGCGCATCTGCCCTGGCCCTCGCCATTGGCGCGCCTGCGATGGCCGAAGACGCCGCCGAAACCGCACCCGCCGCGGAGCAAACCCCGCTGCCGACAATGGAGTTCGGCGACTGGGGCTTCGATCCCGCCTCGATCTCGCAGGATATCGATCCGGGCGACGACTTTTTCGCCTATGCCAATCAGAAATGGCTCGATGCCAACCCACTGCCGGCAGAATTCAGCCGCTTTGGTGCGTTCAACCTGCTGCGCGAAAAGTCGACTTCCGATGTGAAGACGCTGGTCGACCGGTTGACCGCCAAGGATCCTGCCACGCTGACCGCCAATGAAAAGCGGATCGTGGATGCCTATGAAGGCTATCTTGATACGGGGGCAATCGAAGCAGCCGGTCTCGCTCCCGCCCAACCCTATCTGGACAAGATCAAGGACGCAGAAACGCTCGCCAGCCTGACCGAACTCTGGGGCAGTGTAGGCTATTCGTCGCCGCTGTTCGCTTATGTCGAAGTCGATGCGAAAGAGCCGACACGCTATTCTGTCCATGCCGGTTCCGGCGGCCTCGGCCTGCCCGACCGCGACTATTATCTCGACGAGAGCGAAAAGGGCGCGAACATCCAGGCGAAGTATCGCGAATATCTGGCTTTCCTGCTTGGAGAAGCTGGCTACTCGGACGCTGCCGGCATGGCCCAAAAGGTCTACGACTTCGAAGATTCGCTGGCCCGCAAGGTTGCATGGGATCGCGCAACGCGCCGCAATGACGACCTGACCTACAACGCGCTGACGCCCGAAGAACTCAACGCCAAGGCTGGCGGCTTCCCGCTTACGGCACTGCTGACCGCCAGCGGTTTCACGGATGTCGACCGCTTCATCGTGACCGACCTTCCGCCGAGCCCGGAACGTGCCGAAGAACTGGGCCTCGATGCTGAAACCCTCGCCAAGATTGGCGGCGGCATGCCTGCGGCCATGCAGCTGATCCTCGAAACACCCATGGACGTCTTGCAAGCCTGGACTGCCAAGGGCTTCCTTTCGGGTAATGCGGCGGTCCTGCCCAAGCGCTTCGACGATGCTTATTTCGCGTTCTACGGCACGCTGCTGAACGGTACGCCCGAACAGCGGCCCCGCTGGAAGCGCGCCATTGACGAGACGGAAGGCTTGATGGGCGAACTGCTCGGCAAATCCTATGTCGCCGACTATTTCCCGCCGGAAAACAAGGCGGCGATGGACGAACTTGTCGCCAATCTGCGCAAGGCAATGGCTAACTCGATCGGTGAACTCGACTGGATGGGCCGCGACACCAAGAAGCAGGCGATCGCCAAGCTCGACGCATTCGACCCCAAGATCGGCTATCGGGACAATCTCGAAACCTACGAAGGGCTGACGATCCAGCCGGCCTCGCCGATTGCCAACCGGATCGAAGCCTCCAAATGGGCCTGGAACGACATGCTCAGCAAGCTTGGCGGATCAATCGACCGGACCGAGTGGTACATGCTGCCGCAGACGGTAAACGCTTATTACAATCCGACCAAGAACGAGATCGTCTTCCCCGCCGCCATCCTGCAGCAACCGTTCTTCGGCATCACTGCGGACGCGGCAGTGAACTATGGCGGCATTGGTGGCGTCATAGGCCATGAAATGGGCCACGGCTTCGACGATCAGGGTTCCAAGTCGGACGGTACCGGCATGCTGCGCAACTGGTGGACCGATTCCGATCGCGAAGCCTTCGACAAGTTGGGTGATGCACTGGTGGAACAGTACAATTCCTACTGCCCGCTGGACGATGGCGAAACCTGCGTGAACGGACGCCTGACGCTTGGCGAAAATATCGGCGATCTGGGCGGCCTCAGCCTTGCCTATCGCGCCTACAAGCTTTCGCTGAACGGCAAGGAAGACAAGGTGATCGACGGCCTGACCGGCGATCAGCGCTTCTTCCTCGCCTGGGCGCAGGTCTGGCGTTCGCAGCAGCGCGAAGCCGCCGCTCGCCAGCGCCTCACCACCGATCCGCACAGCCCGGAAGAATTCCGCGTGAACGGAATCGTGCGGAACATGGATGCTTGGTACAAGGCCTTCAACGTGACCAGCGACGACGCGCTTTACCTCCCCCCGGAAGAGCGCATCAGCATCTGGTAAGCTGCGCTACGGCGTGAAAAAAGCGAAGGGCGGAGCAGGTCGCTTGACTTGTTCCGCCCTTTCTTCATGGAGCGAAGCCTATGACCTTCCTCCAAGAACTGATCATTGCGATCGTCCAGGGCATCACGGAATTCCTCCCGATCTCATCGTCGGGCCACCTGATCCTCATCCCCAAGCTGACCGACTTCCCTGACCAGGGACCGCTTATCGACGTGGCCGTCCATGTCGGTTCGCTGCTCGCGATCATACTCTACTTCTGGAAGGACGTGCTCGGGCTTGCGCGGGGCGGCTTCGCCAGCGTCGGCCTCGGCAAGGATGATGAACAACGCCGGTTGTTCTGGTTCGTCCTGATCGGCACCATTCCAGCCGTTGCCGTAGGCCTCTTCATCAAGACGGGCGGCTATCTGGAAGGCTTTCGTTCGACCGATCTAGTGGCCACAAATCTGATTATCTTCGGTATCCTGCTCGGCCTTGCAGACCATTTTGGCAAGCAGACCAAGGCTTATGAAGACATGAGCCTGAGGGACGCCATCCTCGTAGGGTGTGCGCAGGCTCTCGCTCTCATTCCCGGCACCAGCCGCTCCGGCTCGACGATGACTGCGGCACGTGCGCTAGGATATACCCGAGTTGAATCGGCCCGCTTTTCCTTCCTGCTCGCCATACCTGCGGTCGCAGGAGCAGGACTGCTCGCAGCTCTCGACCTTGCGGACGCGACGGCGCAGATGCAGCAAGATGCGCTGGTAACTGGCATTCTGACCTTCTTTGCGGCGCTGGCCACGATGATGTTTCTGATGAACTTCCTCAAGAAGGCATCAATGCTGGTCTTCGTTATTTACCGCGTTCTTCTTGGCTCAGCGCTTCTCCTTTTCCTTTGACCGGCGTTCCCACGGCTTGTCGCATTTCAGGAACCATTCCTCACGAACGGCGATTTATTAATTGGTCGCAAAGATAATTATTTGAGAGTTTAGGATGGGCCTGATCATACTTATCGTCACCGGAGCGCTCCTAGGCTGGCTCGCAACCATTGCCTTGTGCGTGGAAGACGGTCGGACCATCCTGAGAAACATTACTGCAGGGACCATCGGCTCTGTTGCCATCGGCATGGCGACGTCCGGCGGGGTTTTTCTCGGATCCATCAGGGGCATTACGCTGCTCTGGGCGGTACTCGGCGCCCTGGCAGTAATTGCGCTTTACAATGTAGTTCGCCAGAAGGCGTTGCACTGACCTCAAGCATCCCAATACGTCGCCTTTTCAAAGATCCGATGCGAAGCTTCTTCATCTCGTTTGCCACGAAATCTGACCACAACGTTATGAGACGGTTGAAGCGGTTCGGGAGCGGTCTCGGGCTGTTTTTCTTTGGGTATTGCGGAACCAAGCCGGCTCTGACACATTTTGGCCATGAAAGTCACTCCGGACCCGCCGGGCGCTGGCTCGTAATTAACAAAGGGGAACTGAAATGAAATTCAATAAAACCGCTCTCGTCGTATCGGCCGCTGCTATGTCGCTTGGCCTTGCCGCTTGTGACAGCGCTGCTGAAAACCAAGCCGAAGACAACATCGAGCAGATGGAAGATAACCGCGACGCTCAGGTCAACGAAATGGAAGCCAGCGGTGAAATCACCGACGAACAGGCTGACGCAATGGACGACCAGACCGACGCCATGGAAGAAAACATGGAAGACCAGGTCGACAAAACCATGTAATCTCGACCGTTCTTTCGAGAACATTGCGGGCGCTGGATCTATCCGGCGCCCGTTTTTTATGGTTCGGCCGAGCCCCTGCTTTAGACTGGTTTCGCGCCGCTCCCCCGGCCACCGCGCAATGTGTATTCCAGCGTGCCGCGATTGACGACGTTGTCCACGTCGATCACCGCCGTATTGGCATAGGTGAAGCCGGGCCCGAGATTGCGATATAGCTTGTCGAAATCGCGCTCCACCGTCTTGCGGTAGAGATCCTCGAAGCTGGAAATCACGAAATAGGTCGGCTGCAGATCGCTGATCACATAATCGGTGCGCATTACGCGATCGACATTGAGCATGATCCGGTTCGGGCTTTCCGCCTCGACCGAATAGACCACCTCTGTCGGCCCTGAAAGAATACCGGCCCCATAGGCGCGAATGTCGCCGGGCTGTTCCTCGATCAGGCCGAATTCCACCGTGTACCAGTAAAGCGCCCCGAGCGCCTTCAGCCGGTTGTAGCGCATGGCCTTCCAGCCGGCCTTGCCATATTCCTGCATGTAATCGGCATAGACCGGATCGGTCAGCATCGGCACATGGCCGAAGACATCGTGGAAGACATCCGGTTCTTGGATGTAATCGAAGGTCTCGCGCGTGCGGATGAAATTTCCTGCGGGGAAACGCCGGTTGGCCAAATGCCAGAAGAACACGTGATCCGGGATCAGCATGGGCACGGGCACCACGCTCCACCCGGTCAGCTTGTCCAGTTCTTCGGACAGCTTGCCGAATTCCGGCACGCCGCCGCGCCCCAGATCGAGCTTTTCGGTACCCTCCATGAAGGCAGTCGCCGCGCGGCCGGGCAGCATTTCCATCTGGCGCTTGAACAGATCGTTCCAGATCGCATCGTCCTCGCCGTCGTATTCGGTCTGCTTAGGCTCGAGCCAGTCGTCCCCGACATGGTCCGGCTTCTTCAGCGGCGCGGTGAAGACATCCGCCGGCATTTCGGGCAGGCGGGTAAAGTCGTGTTCTGGTTCTGCTAGTGTAGCCATAGTTGCGATAGATAGGCATTTTGGCGGCGCCATTCAAATGGGGAGATCGAGAGCGATGAAACGCAAGGAATATGAAGCCGCGATGGAGCCCATGCGCGAGGAACTGGCGGCGATGGCCCGGTGGTCGCGAGTGACGGGCCAACGGATCGTGGTGCTGTTCGAGGGGCGCGACACGGCAGGCAAAGGCGGCGCAATCCGGGCGATCTCGGAAAAGCTGAACCCCCGACAATGCCACGTCGTCGCGCTGGGCAAGCCGAGCGAGGACGAACAGGGCCAGTGGTATTTCCAGCGCTATGTCCGCCACCTGCCGACGACGGGCGAGATCGTACTGTTCGACCGGAGCTGGTACAATCGCGCCGGCGTGGAGAAGGTGATGGGCTTCGCTGATCCCGATCAGGTCGAGCACTTTCTGGATCAGGTGCCGACCTTCGAGAAGATGCTGGTCGACGATGGCATTCTCCTGTTCAAATACTGGCTGGGGGCCGATCAGGCCCCGCAGGAGGAACGGCTGCGCGAACGGCTGGAAGACCCTCTCAAGCGCTGGAAGCTGTCCCCCATCGATCTTGCCGCGCGTGACAAATATGACGAATACACCAGGGCGCGCGAAGAGATGCTCGCGCGGACGCATAGCGATTGGGCACCGTGGACGCTGGTCGACTTCAACGACCAGAAGCTCGGGCGGCTGACGCTGGTGCGCGATCTTCTCGACCGCCTGCCCGACACCAAGTGCGAGCCTGACGCGATCGACTTTCCCGAGCTGGGCCGCGAACCGCTGGAAGAAACCTACGGCGCCCTCCAGCCGATTACGACCTTTCCGGAAGACTAGGCCGCGCGTTCGAACACGGCGGCCATGCCCTGCCCGCCGCCGATGCACATGGTTTCGAGGCCATAGCGCACTTCGCGTCGCTGCATTTCATGCGCCATGTCGGCAAGAATACGGATGCCGGTGGCGCCGATGGGGTGGCCCAGCGATATGCCCGAACCGTTGACGTTCACGATGTCGCGGCGGCTGTCATCCTCGGCAAAGCCCCAGCCCTTCATCACGGCGAGCGCCTGCGGGGCGAAGGCTTCGTTGAGTTCGATGAGGCCGATATCGTCCCAGCCGAGGCCATTGCGGGCGAACAGCCGTTCCACCGCGGGGACCGGGCCGATGCCCATGCGTGAAGGGTCGCAGCCCGCCGCACTCCAGCTGTGGAACCACAGGATCGGTTCGAGGCCCAGTTCCTCAACCTTGTCTTCTGCCACCACGAGGCAGGCGGCGGCGGCATCGTTCTGCTGGCTGGCATTGCCAGCGGTCACGATCGCGTCCGGATCGCGCTTGCCGTCGATCGGGCGCAGCTTGCCGAGCACTTCCCTGCTCGCATCCTCGCGGAAGCCTTCGTCCTTGGCGAAGACCACGGGATCGCCGCGCCGCTGCGGGATTTCGACCGGCACCAGCTGATCGTCGAACTTGCCTTCGTCCCAAGCCTTGGCCGCATTCCGGTGGCTGCGAACTGCAAACTCGTCGGATGCTTCGCGGCTGATCGAATAATCCTTCGCAAGATTTTCCGCCGTCTCGATCATGCCTGTAATAACGCCGAACCGTTCCACCGGCTGGCTCATCAACCGGCCACGCGTGAGGCGGTCCCACAGCACCATATCGCCCAGCCGCGCTCCGTGGCGAGCCTTGGTGGTGTAATGTTCGACATTGGACATGCTTTCGACCCCGCCCGCCAGGACGCAATCGGCCATGCCGGTCTGGACCATCATCGCCGCGGTCGCGACAGCCTGCAGGCCCGATCCGCAACGACGATCCAGCTGGAAGCCCGGCACTTCGATGGGATAGCCCGCGGCAAGCCAGCTCCAGCGGCCGATGGCCGGGGCCTCGCCGCTGCCATAGCCCTGGCTGAACACCACATCGTCCACCCGCAGCGGATCGACGCCCGATCGTTCGACCAGCGCCTTGATGATGATCGCGCCCAGTTCACCCGCCTCGATCGGCGCGAGGCTGCCGAGAAACTTGCCCACGGGCGTGCGCAGCGGCTTGCAAATGGCGACTCGGCGAAGGCTGTTCTCGTTCATCAATCGTGGCCTGTTCTTGAATGAAGTTGACACAGTTGACAGTGTCCTGGGGTTAAACTCGTCTGGGCCGAAAACCGGCCGAATGCGTGGGTGTCAGGAAGGATTGCGGCGGAGATCATCCCACCGTCATCGCACAGGGCGGTGGCTGTAGGACAGCCCTTATCCGCCATTTGCCATACCGCCGTCCGACAGCCGGGCGACATCGCGGTCCACCAGATCGCCGATCGCGCCCGATGACAGGCCGAGCCGGTCTGCCAGCACTTCCTCGGTATGCTGGCCGAGGAAGGGCGCGGGCGCCGGCTCGCCGGCATCGCGCCCCGGTATGTTGGCGAAGCTGCGCGTGGCGGGATATTCGAAACCGCTGGGGTTGCCCGTGCTGGCGCTGAACAGCGGATTGTCACCCACCAGCGCGGGATCCTGCGCCGCTTCGTGCATGGTGCGATAGCGTTCGAAGGTGCATCCTTCGGCGGCCATGGCGGCGGAAATTGCCGCCCAGTCCATTGCTTCGGCGCGGGCCTGGAAGAGATCGAACAGGGCGTGGCGATGTTCGAAACGGGGCCGGTCGCCATCGGCGAAGCGAACGCCGCATTTCTGTTCGAGCGCGGCGATTTCCTTGTCGAGGTCGAAAGCTTTGACGAGGCCCGCCCACTGCTTGGCAGTGAGCGCGGCGACCATGAAACGCGTCCCATCCCGGCTGCGGAAATCGCGCCCAAACGCGCCCCAGATCGCATTGCCCAACCGTTCCCGGTCCGCGCCGCGATAGAGCATTTCGGCCATCGCTCCGCTATTGGCGACGGTGCCGATCGCCACATCGCCCAGCGGCACGCGCAATTGGCTGCCCTCGCCCGTCTTGTCGCGATGGCGGATGGCGGAGACCAGCGCGAAGGCGCAATAGGCGCCGGTGATGAAGTCCCATGCCGGCAGCACCTGGTTGACCGGCGGGGCATTGTCTTGATCCCAGTCTTCCGGCCCGCACATCAGCGGATAACCGCTGGCGGCATTGACGGTGAAATCCATCGCCTGGCGCCCGTCATGCCAGCCCATGATGCGCACGCTCACAAGGTCGGGGCATGTCGCCGCCACGGCATCATGCGACAGGAAACTCTTTTCGGGCAGATTGGTAATGAGATTGCCGGTTCTGGCCGACAGCTCCACCAGCAATTCGCGCCCTTCGCCGCTGCGCAGATCCAGCGCGACGGACTTCTTGGCGCGGTTCAGATTTTCCCAGCTCAGGCTGCGGCCTTCATCGGTGAGCATGTAGCGATCGTAATCGAGCCCGCCCGCCTTGTGATCCACGCGGATGACCTCCGCCCCCATCTGCGCGCAATAAAGGCCCGCAGTGGGGGAGGCGACGAAGCTGGAAGCTTCGATGATGCTCAGGTCATCGAGAAGCTGGTACACCGCGGCTACACGCCTGCGGCATATTCACGCAGCATGCGCTTGGCGATCTGCAGCTGGAGGATCTGCGTGGTGCCTTCGTAAATGCGGTAGATACGCGCATCGCGGAAGAAGCGTTCGGCATCATATTCGGCCAGATAGCCTGCGCCGCCATAGATCTGCACCACACGGTCGACCACGCGGCCGCACATTTCGGATGCGAAGACCTTGAAAGCGGCGGCGTGCTTCACCGTATCTTCGCCCCGGTCAACGCGTGCGGTCACATCGGCCATCATGGCTTCGGCGGCGTAAATCTCGGTCCAGCTTTCGGCCAGCATCTGCTGGATCAGCTGGAAGTTGGAAATCGGTTCGCCGAAAGCCTGGCGTTCGGTCGCATATTTGGTCGCACTGTCGAGCGCACGGCGCGCATAGCCCGCGCTGGCCGCGCCGACCGAGATGCGGCCGTTATCCAGGCTCATCATGGCGAAGCGGAAACCCTGACCCGGCTCGCCGCCCAGCAGCGCATCACCCGGGACATGCACATCGTCGAGCATGACATCGGCGATGTGGCTGCCGGCCTGGCCCATCTTCTTGTCCGGACTGCCTACCGAGACGCCGGGCGTATCCATCGGGACGATGAAAGCGCTGACATGCGCATTCTTGGGCATCGCATCCTTTTCGGTGCGCGCCATGATCAGCGCGACATCGGCATGCGGGGCATTGGTGATGTAGCGTTTGGTGCCGTTGAGGATCCAGCCGTTTCCATCGGGATTGGGCTTCGCCATGGTCTGCATGGCCGCGCTGTCGCTGCCGCTGCCCGGTTCGGTCAGGCCGAAGCAGGCAATCGCGCCTTCGGCGATCTTCGGCCACCATTCGGCCTTCTGCGCGTCGGTCCCGCCGTTCTTGATCGCGGAATTGAACATGCCGACATTGATCGAGAAGATCGACCGGAAGGCCGGCGCGGCATATGCCATGGTCTGCACGACCTTGGCATATTGCGTGATATTGAGGCCCGCGCCGCCGAAATCTTCGGGCACGGTCAGGCCGAACAGACCCATTTCCTTCATTTCGGAGAGGATGTCTTCGGGCACCTTGTCGTGCTCGATCATGTCCTTTTCGGCCGGGATCAGGCGTTCGCGCACATAACGTTCGAGCTGTTCGTGGAATTGCTCGAAAGTATCCTGATCCATTCCGGGGTTGGGGCCGGCACTCATTCGCTCTCTCCGTCGGTCGTGGGGCTGTTTTCTTGTGTTCCTTCCGCAGGCATCCGCTGTTCGTCGAGCATGGAAGCGGCGTCTTCGAGCGCCTGTGCTTCCTCCTGCGTGACAGGGCCGGGATCGGCCCCCTCGGGAGAGGAATTGCACGCCGCGAGGGCGGTCAGGCCAAACAGGGCAAGCGGGGCTGCGAGTCGGTTCATGAGGGGGATGCTACCTTCCCGCCGCGCCATCGCCAAAGCCGTTACGGCAAGGCGCGGGCAGGCCGCGGCAGCCCGCCCGCGCCATATGCAGACGTCTTACTGGGTCTGGTCTTCGCCCATGGCATCCATGGCCGCTTCGGCAGTGGCAGCAGCATTATCGCCAGCGGTTTCGACCGAGGCCGCTTCGGCTTCGGTAACGGTGCCGGGGGTGTCGTTTTCATTCGCGGTGACGCTGGCAGCAGGATCGGCAACCGGCTCTTCGACGACCGGGGCCATCGCTTCGTCAGCCGATACTTCGACCGTTTCCGCTTCGGCTTCGGTTGAGGCGTTGTCGTTGCTGCCGCAGGCGGCGAGCGCGAGGCTGGTGGCGAGGACGGCAGTGATACGGAACTTCATGGTATTCTCCTTCGATTTGGGTTGCCGGGCTGAGTAATCGTTCCACCGGGCTTACGCCAAGGGGAAAATGCGCTGCGGACGGTTGCGCTGGCGGCGCGGGGCGGCAACAGGGGCGCATGGTCGCCCTGCAAACCACCACCATGCCGCAAGCGCGCGAGGCCTTGCGGGCCACCTTCGGCTTCGACGATTTTCGCGGGCGGCAGGCAGAGGTGGTGGAGCGGACGCTGGCGGGGCTGTCCAGCCTGGCGGTGATGCCTACCGGCGCGGGCAAATCGCTGACCTACCAGCTGCCCGCCGTGATGCTGGAGGGCACCTGCGTAGTCATCAGCCCGCTGATCGCCCTCATGCACGACCAGCTGCGCAGCGCGCGCGCCAATGGCATCCGCGCCGCCACGCTAACCAGCGCCGATGCCGACTGGCGCGAGACGCAGAACGCCTTTCGCGCTGGCGAGCTGGACCTGCTCTATGTCGCGCCCGAACGCGCCAGCCAGCCAGCTTTCCGCGATTTTCTCTCCAGTACCAAGCTGGCGCTGTTCGCAGTGGACGAGGCGCATTGCGTATCCGAATGGGGGCACGATTTCCGCCCGGATTACCGGATGCTGCGCCCGCTGATGGATGCCTTCCCGGCGGTCCCCCGCCTCGCGCTGACGGCGACGGCGGACCGCCAGACCCGCGCCGACGTGATGGCGCAGCTCGGCATTCCGGAGGACGGACTGGTCCTTGCCGGGTTCGACCGCCCCAATATCCGCTACGCCATCCGCCACCGGGACAATCCGGTGCGCCAGATCGCCGCGCTGATGGCCGATCGCCCCGGACCGGGGATCGTCTACGCCCAGACCCGCCGCAAGGTAGAGGATCTGGCCCAGAAGCTCGCCGAGACGACAGGGCGGGCAGTCCGCCCCTATCACGCCGGTCTCGATCCGGAGACCCGGGCGGGAAACCAGGCCGCCTTCGTCGCGAGCGAGGATATGGTGATCGTGGCCACGGTCGCCTTCGGCATGGGGATCGACAAGCCGGACGTGCGCTTCGTCGCTCATGTCGGCGTGCCCAAATCGATCGAGGCCTATTATCAGGAAACCGGCCGCGCCGGGCGTGACGGCGATCCGGCAGCGGCAACCATGTTCTGGGGCGCAGGCGATTTCGCCACGGCACGGATGCGGCTTGCAGAGGTGGACGAAGACCGCCGCAATGCCGAACGCGCGCGGCTGGATGCGCTGGCGGGTCTGGTGGAAACGCCGCATTGCCGCCGCGCCGTTCTGCTCCGCCACTTCGGGGAGAGCCCGTCCGAAACCTGCGGCAATTGCGATAATTGCCTCGATGCGCCCGACGTCACCGATGCCACCGAACTTGCTCGCAAGCTGCTGTCCGCAGTCTATCGCACCGGTCAGAGCTTCGGCATGGGCCATCTGCAGAAAGTGCTTACCGGCACCGAAGACGATCGCGTGCGCCAGCGCGGGCATGACCGGCTGAGCGTGTTCGGCATCGTCGAGGGCGAGGAGGCCCGTCTGCTACAACCGCTGGGCCGCGCGCTGCAGGCCCGCGGCGATCTTGTGCCGACCGATCATGGCGGGTTGGCGCTGGGCGGAAGTGCGCGCGAAATCCTGAAAGGCGAACGCGAGGTCGCTATCGTGGTGCCGCCCAAGCGCGGCAGGCGTGCGCGGGGCGGCAGCAATGCCGAGGCCAACCCGGTTGGGAATCCCCTGTTCGATGCCCTGCGCGAATTACGCCGCGAACTGGCGAGCGAGGCGCAGGTCCCGCCCTATGTGATCTTTCACGATTCCACCTTGCGCGAAATGGCCGCAGCACGGCCAGCTACATTGGCGCAGCTGGGACGTATTAGCGGGGTCGGCGCAAAGAAGCTGGAAGCTTACGGCGAACGGTTTGTCGAAGAAATAGGTCGCCACTGAAACTACTGTTTACAGGTAAAGACGAATAGGCCACGCTTTCACAACGCGCCGGCAATCTTTTTTCTTTATCTGGAGAGTGTTGAATGCCCCCTCGCCGCTTGAAGTTGCAGGGCCTTTTCATTCTCATTCTACTCGCACTTATCTCAGCAGCCTCGCTGCTTCTGATGCCGCTTGAAGCCGTGTTGCCTGCGGGCGTGGATCTACCCCGCGCTGTTTTCATCATTCAGCCGACCGTCCTGCTACTGCTTTCAGCCGTGGTTGGCTGGTGGGCTGCCCCCAAGGTCGATCTGAAGGCACCGATCCTGTCCGGTCTAGTCCGGCAAAGGCCGTGGAAAGCATCTCTGCGCTGCGCCATCCTGCCTTCCGTGGTCGTCGGAATAGCGGGCGCGCTGGTGCTGGGAGCCTATGGCGCGGCCACGGCCAGTTTTTTCGAGGATGCGGAGGTGGCGCTGGAGCCGCCGCTGGTGACCCGCATCCTTTATGGCGGGATCGGGGAAGAGATCATGCTGCGCTGGGGCCTGATGTCCCTGCTCGCGCTCATGGCGTCGAAACTGCCCATCACCCGTGAGGCAGCCTTGTGGAGCGCGAATATACTGGCCGCCGTGCTCTTCGGTCTGGGCCATCTTCCCATGCTTTATGCGATCGTCGCCGCACCGCCCGCCTGGATCGTTGCGACTGTCATTGCGGGTAACGCTGTGCTGGGTGTGGCCTTCGGCTGGCTCTACATGCGCCGGGGTCTGGAAGCGGCAATGCTCGGCCATATTCTGGCGCATCTGTTTGCTGCGGCCGGAGCGCTTGCCTTCGCCTGATTCCGATTCCGCTTGACCGGAAGCGCCCACGATATAATTATGATATCATAATTATATCGGAGGAGTGATCGGCAATGTCTGTGGAACTGACCGGAATGAATACCAGCCGCGAAAACGCGGCGACCAGCTACAATGGCTATATCGTGCTCGGGGTACTCGTGGTGGTGATCGCGGCGCTCGCCTTCATCCTTCCCGGCATGGCTCCGGGTGATGGGGCGGCCAAGGCTGCCAAACTCGGCTTCATCGGCATGCTGGTGGTCTCGCTGACAGTGGTCCTCATCCTTGCGGCGGGCTTCTTCATGATTCAGCCCAATCAGGCAGCCGTCATCACCCTGTTCGGCGCCTATCGCGGCAGCGAGCGGACCGAGGGCCTGCGCTGGGTATGGCCGTGGATGGGCAAGACCAAGATTTCCGCCCGCGCCCACAACATCCATTCCGAACGCGTGAAGATCAACGACCTGCGCGGCAATCCGATCGAAATCGCCTGCAACGTGGTGTGGCGCGTGCGCGATACCGCACAGGCCAGCTTCGACGTCGACGATTACAAGGAGTTCGTGAACATCCAGATCGAGGCCGGCCTGCGCACGGTGGGTTCGCGCCATCCCTATGACGATTTCGAAAGCGAGGAAGTGACGCTGCGCGGCAGTGCCGATGTCGTCAATCGCGAGCTGCTGGAAGAGCTGAACGACCGGCTGAAGGTAGCCGGGGTGGTCGTCGACGAGGCCGGCCTGACCCACCTTGCCTACGCTAGTGAAATCGCCAGCGCGATGCTGAAGCGCCAGCAGGCTGACGCCATCATCGCCGCGCGCGCCAAGATCGTGCTGGGCGCGGTGGGCATGGTCGAAGATGCGCTGACCAAACTAAGCCAGGATGGCATTGTCGAGATGGACGACGAACGCCGCGCCAATATGGTTTCCAACCTGATGGTCGTGCTGTGCGGCGAGAAGGAAGCGCACCCCATCGTAAACGCGGGATCGCTCTACTGAGCATCCGTTTGTAAGTCCTATGCCTCAGAAAAAAGCCTTCGCCCTGCGTCTCGACCCGGCAGTCCATGCTGCGGTCGAGCGTTTGGCGGCCGACGAATTGCGCAGCGCCAATGCGCAAATCGAGATGCTGTTGCGCGAGGCTTTGAAGCATCGGGGCATCGAGGCAAAACAGAGCGCGGCCCCAAGGCGCGGTCGCCCGCCGAAGGAGGAAAGTGATGGCCAGCAATGACGGCGCTTGGTTCCGGCAGAAGACATTCGGCTATGGCGCTGGCTGGCCGATCGCCTGGCAGGGCTGGGCCGTGCTTGGCATCCATATCGTCATCGCCATGATTGCCGGGTTGATGTGGGAAACGCAGGACGAGGTTTATCGCATCGCGGCGGCGATCCTGTTCTTTTCGGCGACGTTGGCGCTGATCCTGGTCAGCCGGGCGAAGACCCGCGGCGGCTGGCGCTGGCGGCCCTGATTACGCTTCAGGAACGCCGGTGCCCCTCCTTTCGTTGATAGGGAAAGGAGTTTCACATGGCAGGCGGATGGGCGCGCGATGGCGCCGTACAAGATCAGATAGACGATACGGTAAGCGATGCGATCAGCGCCGCGCGCGCGCGCATGCCGCGGGGCGAAAGCGCTGAATATTGCGACGAGTGCGGAGAACCCATTCCGGAGAAACGGCGTGCCGCGCTGCCGGGTGTGCGCACCTGTGTCGCATGCCAGTCCGGTCGCGATGCTTCTGTGCGCCAATCGGGCATCAACCGCCGTGGGAGTAAGGACAGCCAGTTGCGCTGAGGCGCAGCCCGGTTCAAGGCCAGCGGCATGACCTCTCCCTTTATTTGGCTGCAGCACGCTCTCCCCCATCATCTCGTCTCGCGCGGTGCGGGCAAGATCGCTTCCAGCAGAACGCCGTGGCTCAAGAATTTGCTGATCCGCCGCTTCATCGATGCCTATGACGTCGACATGAGTGAAGCGGCGCGGACTATCGACGAGTTTGCCAGCTTCAACGACTTCTTCACACGCGAGCTGAAACCCGGCGCCCGTCCGTTGGGCGATGCCTCCACGCAGATCCTCAGCCCGGCCGATGGTGCGGTGAGCCAGATCGGCCGGATCGAGCAAGGGCGTATTTTCCAAGCCAAGGGGCGTCACTTTACTGCGGCGCAACTGCTTGGCGGGGACGAAAAGACGGCGCACCAGTTCGACGGCGGCAGCTTCGCCACGATTTATCTGTCTCCGCGCGACTACCACCGCGTGCACATGCCCGCCGCTGGGACGCTGAAAAGCGCCACCTATGTTCCGGGCGAGCTCTTCTCGGTCAATCAGGTGACGGCGAAAAATGTCGACGGGCTTTTTGCCCGTAACGAGCGCCTGGCCTGCCTGTTCGATGGACCTGACGGCACATTTGCCAGCGTGATGGTGGGCGCGATGATCGTGGCGGGGATCGAAACGGTCTGGTCGGGTCTGGTCGAAACGCACAATCCGGAGTTGGTGCGCGAGGACTTTGCCAGCGGCGAACACCGCTTCTCCGCCGGTGACGAAATGGGCCGCTTCATTCTTGGCTCTACAGTCGTACTGCTCTTCGAACCGGGTAAAGTGGAGTGGAGCGCAGGCCTGAAAGCTGGCGATACCGTCCGCATGGGTCAGCCGATCGGCCGCCGTCTAGGGTAACAGATGCCCTGCCCGGTCGCGCTTGGTGGCCAGATAACGGTGGTTGTGCGGATTGTCGGGCAGCGAATGCGGCACGCGTTCGGTCACATCGACATCTTGCGCCGATAGCGCTTCGACTTTGGCCGGATTGTTGGTCATCAGCCGGATCGACTTCACCCCCAGTAGCTGGAGCATGCGCGCGGCAGTCGGAAAATCGCGCGCTTCATCAGGCAGGCCCAACCGCGTATTGGCATCGACCGTGTCGAACCCCTGATCCTGCAGCCGATAGGCGCGCAGCTTGTTGACCAGTCCGATCCCGCGTCCTTCCTGCCGCATATAAAGCAGCACGCCCCAGCCGCCGCGTTCGGCCTCCTGCGCCATGGCATGGAGCGCGGCGTCTAGCTGCGGGCCGCAATCGCATTTGAGACTGCCGAGAATGTCGCCGGTCAGGCATTCCGAATGCAGGCGCACCAGCGGAGGGGTATCCGCAGTCTCCTTGCCGATAACCAGTGCGACATGTTCGCGCGTGTCATCGGGGCTGCGGAAGGCGACGATATGTGTCTTCTCATACGCTTCTACCGGCAGCCGCGCGCGTGATGCGATCGCGAGGCGGGCAGGGTCGGTGAAAGCATTGAGATCGCTGGCCTGCAATGCCGTGGCTTCGCTTGCACCTTTCGGATCGACCAGAAAGGCGGGGAGGATGCCCGCGATCCGCGCCAGTTCCAGCGCCGCGCGCGCCTGCTCTTCCCATTCCAGCGGCAGCGCCTTGAACGGCCCCTTCAGCGGGTTTTTAAGGTCCAGCGCCGGATCCGCAACCGCGAGCGCTGCGGACAGATCGAACACCTCAGCCCCGCGCATCAGCACCGGCGTGCGGGGGACCGCTGCCTCGCGCTGGTTGGCAAGCTTGAGCGTGGCGGCCCGTGTGGCCGAGAGCAGCATGGCCTCGCTCGACACATCGGAAAAAGCCGTCTCCACCGGTTGCAGCAACGGTGCACCCTCGATCGCGAGCGGCCAGCCGTGGCGCAGAGCATCCACCGCCAGCGCCGCACGCCGCGAAGGCGATGGCCCGATCAGAGGCTGAACTCCGTGACCAGCGGCACATGGTCGGACGGCTTTTCCCAGTCGCGCGCATATTCGTGGATCGAATGGCCTGTCGCCTGCTTGGCGAGTTCGGGGCTGGCCCACATGTGATCGAGCCGGCGGCCGCGATCGTTTGTCTTCCAGTCTTTCGAACGATAGCTCCACCAGCTGTAATAGCGTTCCGGTGCCTTAATATGCTCGCGACCGATATCGGACCAGCCATGCGCATCCATGAAGCGCTGGAGGCTTTCGACCTCGATCGGCGTATGGCTGACGACCTTGAGCAGCTGCTTGTGATTCCACACATCGCTTTCCAGCGGGGCAATATTGAAATCGCCCACGATCAGCGTCGGCCGGTCGATGGCATCGGCCCAGCGGGTCATGCGTTCGAGAAAATCGAGCTTCTGGCCGAACTTCACGTTCACTTCGCGATCCGGCTCGTCCCCGCCCGCAGGCACATAGACGTTCTCGATCACCATGCCGTCATGGTCGGGCAATTCGACGCCGACATGACGTGCCTCGCCATTATCCTGCCAATCGTGGCGGGAGAATTCGCGGATGGGCACGCGGCTGACGGTGGCCACGCCGTGATAGCCTTTCTGGCCATGGACGGCGATATGTTCGTAACCCAGCTCCTTGAATGCCTCATAGGGGAACTGGTGTTCCTGGCATTTGATCTCTTGCAGGCAGAGAACGTCGGGCGCTGTTTCCTTCAGGAAACGCTCCACGATGGGCATGCGAAGGCGGACGGAATTGATGTTCCAGGTAGCTACAGAAACCATGGCGCGGGAGATAGGGTACCATCAGGCAATGGTCTACCCGCACCGGGCAACAAAAAACCCTCGAGCCGGGGGCATTGGCTCGAGGGTTCCTTGTGAGCGTTCGTCACGCTTTGACGAAGCGGTTAAATGAGCGGGGCAATCAACAGGGGGGAAATTGCCGCCCGCCGCTTCGATAAACCATATTTAGGCCGTTCGGGATTGCTACTCAATGAACGCGATTTGTCGGAGAGTCGCAAAAGACCAACGGTTTGGCCTTCATCCGTTCACCCCGGGCGACGAGATGAGCGGCGCGGATCCTTGAAGGTGAACGCGCTGTCGGCGACCGACACGCCATAGCGGTTATTGCTTAGCCGAACGGTGGTACGGTGGTTCTGCGAATCGAGCGCGACCCAATGGGTCAGGCGCAGACCGCCGGGGGCCGACGCATCGCGCGCGAAGATCAGCGTGATGACACCGAATTCGGGGCGCTTTGAATCGCGCACTTCGATGCTGACGACATCGTTGTGACTGGTCGGAACCAGCTTGCCGTATTTTTTCACATCGCGGCTGGGATCGAGCAGCGCGCCGAGCGGCGAATTGTTGATCGGCCAGCGCTGGACCTGATTCACCTCGTAATCGATCATGTACATCGATTTGCCGTTCGAGACGACGAGGAGCGGCACGCCCTTTTCATACTCGAAGCGGATTTTGCCGGGGCGCTTCAGCGTCATCACGCCCGAAACGGCCTGGCCGTTGCGGTCGGTCTGGACGAAGTTGGCCTTCATGGTGGAAATGCCACGCAATGCCGCGACCGCCTGGTCGAGATCGCCGGCGGCCGCTTCGACCGGAGTCGGGGCGGCATAGAAGGACGCGGGGACGCCGACGGCCATCGCCAGAGCGAGGGCCGATGCGACGGGGCGATTCTTGAAGATAGACAAGGTGTTCATGCTCCTGAGATAGGGTCGGAGCATTGAACTGACAGTGAACTGAAGGCGTTCCCGCCGTTCAGCTTCCGGAGCACACGCCCCGCCAAGATTACTTGATCTTGGCTTCCTTGAATTCGACGTGCTTGCGGGCAACCGGATCGTACTTCTTGAAGACGAACTTTTCGGTGTGGTTGCGCGGGTTCTTCTTCGTCACGTAATAGAAGCCCGTATCGGCGGTCGAGACGAGCTTGATCTTGACTGTTGCGGGCTTCGCCATGGCGTGTTCCTAAAGATCTTTCTGAGGGGCCGACCCGACGAGCGGGACAAGCCGAAAAAATAAGGGCGGCGCGAGCAGCACCGCCGTTCCGGCGCGCCCTTTGTGTGATTCACGGGAAAAAGTCAAGCGCCAGGACGGCTATTGCCTACCAATCCACCTTGCCCCGGTTGGCCTTTACCGCCCCGCGCTCCTTCTTGGCCTTAAGCCGCTTTACCTTGCCCACGCGGTTGACCCGGCTTTTCTTGCGCCTTTTCGGCGGCGTCAGCGCTTCGCCGAGCATCGCGACCAGCCGTTCACGGGCTGCCTCGCGATTCTGCTCCTGCGTGCGGTATTCATTCGCGGTGAGCACGATCTCGCCCGCCTTGGTGAACTTGCTGCCGGCGATTTCCTTCAGCCTTTCGAAGGCTTCCGGCGGCATTCCGAGCTGAAACACATCGACCCGCAACTGAACCGAGGTGGCAACCTTATTGACGTTCTGACCGCCCGGACCGGAAGAGGCGATGAACTTCTCCTCCGCTATTTCCAAGGCGCGGTCGGCAATCCTACCCATCCGCGAATCCGAGAGCCGCGAAATCGCGCGGCAGCGGCGCGATCGCTTCTATCGGCGGCTTGCCATCGCGCGGGACCGTCAGGCCAGCAGCATGCAGCATCGTTCGCGGGGCACCCTTACCGCTGCCATACACCGGATCTCCCAGCAGAGGCAGGCCGAGGCCGGCTTCGCAATGAATGCGAATCTGGTGCGTCCGGCCGGTTTCGGGCCGAAATTCGAGCAATGCCTTGCCATCATGTTCCATCAGCGTGCGCCAATGCGTGATCGATGGCTTGCCCTTTTTCGCGGCGATCATGCGCCAGCCTTTTCCGGCACTGCTGATCTTGGACAGCGACAGTTCGATCGTGCCTTCCGCTTCCGAAGGCACACCCGCCACGATGCCGAGGTATCTCTTGGTCACCAGCCGGTCTTCGAATGCCTTGGCGAATCGCTTGAGCGACTTGGGATTGCGCGCGAGCAGCAGGCATCCGCTGGTATCGGTATCGAGCCGATGAACGGGTGCCGGAGCGCGCTGGAAGCCGAGCTTCAACTGCTCGAAATGATCTTCCAGGCACGGCCCGCCGCGCTTGGGGCGATCGACCGGGAGGCCCGCAGGCTTGTCGATGACAAGCGCTTCACCATCTTCGAAGATAATCGGAATGGGGGTCATGCAATTTTCAATTCGGCGCGGACCAATTGGCGCAGCGCGTTGCCGAGGAAGAAACCGTCCTCGAGATCGGCGATAGTGAGTTCGGCTTCGCGCGCCTTGCCCTGATCGAGCAGCGACTGGCGAAAAACGCCGGGAAGCAGGCCGAGGCGCGCTGGCGGAGTCAGCAGGACACCCTCCCGGCCAACGAAGATATTGGTTACGCAACCTTCGGTAAGCAACCCGTCCTCCCGCATAAACAAGGCTTCGCCTGCCCCGTTCTGCCGGGCGACTGCCTGCCCTTCTTCATAGAACCCGCGGTCGGTGGTCTTGTAACGCAGGCGCCAGTCCTCCGGATCGACCGGCAGGGGCAGCACGATGCACGGCACCGGCTCAACCCATCGCTCGGGCATGTCCTGCACCTCCAGCGCAATCGCGCCGCTGCGCGAGGACAGGAGGCGGATCCGGCTCGGCTTGTCGAGAACGAAGCAGGATGCATGCAATTGGTTGCGCGCCAGGTGCCGATCGAAACAAAAACCCAGGTCCGCCGCAGCGTCCTTCATTCGCTCCAGATGCTTTTCCAGCATTGCGATGCCTTGTTCGGGCGTGAATCGCATGGTTTCGATAAGGTCGAACTGCGCCGCCCGATGGTCGGGCGAAGAAGTGCTGGCAAATGCTCCCTTGAGCAGCGCTTCGCGCCACTCGGCGCGCATTTCGCCATCGGCGACGATAGCACCGCCGACACCCAGCACGGCCTTGCCCCGGCCGTTCTCGACCTCGGTCAGCCTAAGCGTGCGAATCGCGACATTGAAGGCAGCATCGCCATGGGGCCCAATCCGCCCGATGGCCCCGCAATAAGGGCCTCGGGCTGCCGGCTCCAGCTCGTCGATCAATTCCATTGCCCGGATCTTGGGAGCACCAGTGATCGAGCCACAGGGAAAGAGGGCGCGCACCAGATCGATGGCGCCCATGTCGGGGCGCAGTTCGGCACGCACCACGCTGACCATCTGGTGGACGGTGGGATAGCTCTCCACCGCAAAGGGTGCGTCTACACGCACGGTCCCCGCCTGTGCGACGCGGGAGAGATCATTCCGCATGAGATCGACGATCATGAGGTTTTCGGCGCGATCCTTCTCCGAGGCCGCCAGTTCTTCCGCGAGCGCGCGATCCTGATCCGGATTACCCGCACGCGGCCGAGTGCCCTTCATCGGCTTGGCTTTCGCTTCATTGCCTTTCAGCGACACGAAAAGTTCGGGCGAGAGGCTTAGCAGCCAGTGCGAACCATCGAAGATGACCCCGCCGTACCCCGCCTGTGCAGCCGGTCTCAATGCCGCATAGAGCCCGAGCGGATCGCCGGTGAAGTTGCCTGCCAGCGGGAAGGTGAGATTGGCCTGATAGATATCGCCGTTACGGATCGCATCCTGAAGATCCTCGAACGCCGCCGCATATCCGCCAAGGGAAAGCTGGGGCTCGAGCGGACCGACGTGGCCCGGTCCCTGCGCATGATCGGCAAGCCACTGCGGCATATCCGAAGCGGCGATGCGTTCAGGGGCATCGAACAGGCCAAGCCAGACGAGCGGCCCTGAGCCACCGGACTTTGCGGCCGCAAGATGTGCCAGCCGCGGCTCCAGGGCAAGACCCGCCTCATAGGCGATATAACCGGCAAGCTCTCCGCCATTGGCCCGGGCCGTCTCTGCTTCGGCAAGGACGCGCTCGACCTCTTCCGGCCGCCTCGCGACGAAGACATTCTGCGGATTTTCATAGAGTAGCGCATCGGCCGCGCCGCTTTCACGCGCATCGTCCAGCAATACGAAGGGATGTCGGCCCGCCATTCTGCAGACAGCCTTTACAGCCCTTGTCGTGCAAGTCGAGCGATTGCTTGACCTTGCGGCTGTCGCTGAGCCACATCCTCGGCGACAAGAGACAAAGGCATCACAGCGTATGGGCAGTATTTTCCTCGGACTGGGGGCGAATGGCGAACAGCAATATCTCCAGCTTGAACAGGCCAATCGCCACGGGCTGATCGCGGGTGCGACGGGCACCGGTAAGACGGTGACGTTGCAGGGCCTTGCGGAAAGCTTCTCCGCCCGAGGCGTGCCGGTCTTCGTGGCCGATGTGAAAGGCGATCTGGCGGGCGTTGCCATGGCCGGGTCACCGCAGTTCAAACACGCAGAGAAGCTTGAGGGGCGGGCCCGTGAGCTCGGCATGGAAGACTATGCCTATGCCGACAATGCCGCGGTTTTCTGGGATCTTTACGGCGAGAAGGGGTTCCCTATCCGGACGACCGTCTCGGAAATGGGTCCGCTGCTTCTGGCCAGATTGCTGGATCTGAACGAAACGCAGGAAGGCGTGCTGAACATCGTCTTCCGATATGCCGACGAAGCGAACCTGTTGCTGCTGGATCTGGGCGATCTGCAGGCCATGCTTGCTTTTGCTTATGAGAATGCCAGGGATCTGTCGGGCAAATACGGCAATGTGTCCAAGGCCAGCGTGGGTGCGATCCAGCGCCAGCTGCTGAGTTTCGAGGCGCAAGGTGCCGACAAGTTCTTCGGAGAGCCCGCTCTTGAGATAATGGATTTCATCCGGTTGGATGAAAATGGCCGGGGCATGATCAACGTGCTCGCCGCCGATCGCCTGATGCGCAGCCCCAAGCTTTATGCGACCTTTCTGTTGTGGCTCCTGGCCGAGCTGTTCGAGACATTGCCCGAGGTGGGCGATCCGGAAAAGCCGCGGCTGGTGTTCTTCTTCGATGAAGCGCATCTGCTCTTCGACGATGCGCCGGAAGCGCTGGAAGACAAGGTCGAACAGGTCGTGCGCCTGATCCGCTCGAAAGGCGTAGGCGTCTATTTCGTAACGCAGAACCCGATCGACATTCCCGAAAAGATTGCCGGGCAACTGGGCAACCGCGTCCAGCATGCGCTGCGCGCCTTTACCCCACGGGACCAGCGCGCGATCCGGGCGGCAGCGGAAACCTTCCGCATCAACCCCGATCTCGACGTGGAGCAGGCGATCACCGAACTGAAGGTCGGCGAGGCGCTCGTCTCCACGCTGGACAGCGAGGGTGCCCCGACTGTGGTGCAACGCACGCTCATCAAACCGCCGCATTCGCGCCTCGGTCCGGTGACCGACAAAGAGCGCGCAATTGTCAATTCGGTGAGCGACCTGGCCGGGAAATATGACGAGGCCGTCAATCGTGAAAGTGCGGAAGAAGTGCTCGCTGCCAAGGCCGCCGATGCCGAAGCGACAGCGCAGGAGGTCGCCGCCAAGGGCCGCGAGGAAGTCGAGAAGCGCGAACGCAAATCGCCCTCCATCTGGGGGAAGGCCGGCAAGGCCGCAGCGACCGCGGCAGCGGGCTCGCTATCGTCCATCGCGGTGGCGGCAGTGCTGGGCAAGAAATCCAGGGCCGATCCGCTGCGTACAGGCGCGACCGCCTTCGTGCGCAACATCATCGGCGGGTTGATGCGCTAGAGAGGCAACCGCAGTTCCGCGCGAAGACCGCCTTCGGCGCGATTGGAGAGAACCAGTTTTCCATCATGCTGTTCGGCAATGGCGCGGGCGATCGTGAGGCCCAATCCGGCGCCACCAGTGGTGCGGTTACGGCTGGCTTCCCCGCGCGTGAAAGGCTCCATCATCTCGGCGATACGATCATCGGGAATGCCGGGCCCGGTGTCTTCGACGCTGATGATCGCGTTGCCGTCTCGCTTGGAAAGAGCGATTTCCGCGGTGCCACCGTACCGAAGTGCATTCGAGACAAGATTGCGCACCGCCCTTTTGGCCCAGGTCAGATGGACAGGGGCCGCGAGGCGGCAGCCTTCGGCAAGAGACACAGGAAGCTCCATGTCTTCGAATTCCTCGACCACCGAAACCAGCAAGGCATAGAGATCGGTGCGCTCCGCTGGCCGTTCGGCGCGGCCCAGCCGGGCGAGCAGCAGGATTTCGTCAAGCGTGCGGGTAATATCCTCGATGCTGTCGACCATGCGGCCACGGGCGGTCTCGTTCTCGACGCTCTCGACTCGCACGCGCAGGGCCGCGAGCGGGGTCTTCAGGTCATGCCCGATCGCCCCTAGCATCACGTCCTTTTCCTCGATCATGGCCCCGATCCGCGCCTCCATCGCATTATGAGCGGAGATCAGCCGGCGAAGGTCCTCGGGCCCTCGTGGGTCCATCGGAGCATTGGTCCCTGGCGCATGCGAAAACTCCTCGGTTCGCCGGGTAAGATCGGCGAGTGGGAGGGTTATGCGGCGCAGAACCAGCCAAAGGACGAGCGACAGTAGCAGAGTAAGCGCAGCGGCCCGTGCGAGCGGGACCAGCGGCCCGAGACTCTCATCCATGGGTCGAATTGGCGCACGCACGATGTCCCAGCCTTCGGCATCACGGATTCCTGCGACCGCAAGTGACTGGGGCAGCTCGCTTTCATCCAGATTCCGCCGTCTTGCAAATCGCTGGAGGAAACGCTGGGCGGCAGGGTCCGAGGCGACCGGGCGAGAGACAAGCCTTATCTCTCTGAAATCGCGGCCATTGTCGCGCAGTGTCTCGGCCAGCCGACCCTCCAGTTCCGGAAGAGGCCGGTCCCCCGGCAGCGACTGGAAAGTGGCGGCGCGCGTGAAATCGGTTCCAGCAAAGCGCCGCCCGCCGCGACGAGGCCATTCGCGACCGCCGGTTCTGCCAGTGTTCGTTCGGGTACCCTCGCCCTTTGGCTCTGCCGGCAAGTGAATCCGCAGCGTTCTGGCGCCGAAATCTGCGTTGCGCAGCTTGGCGGAAGCGACGAGGCGCAGGCCAAGTCGGTTCACCAACGCGGTTTCGGTGCGATCCTTCTCTATCCGGTAGGCGAGAAAACCGTTGATGCCCTGCACGAGGAACAGTGTCAGCGCGACAGCTAGCGTAACCTGGCCGAGCAGACTTTTGGGGAGGAAGCGCTTCATGAAGGCCCGATTGCAACGCGTTCCACGTCCGCACCGAAACGATAGCCCCCGCCACGCACCGTCTGGATGAAGTGAGGGTGGCGATTGTCGGCTTCGATCTTGCGGCGCAGCCGGCTGACTTGGTTGTCGACCGCACGGTCGAACAGATGCGCCTCGCGCCCCTGTACCATATCCAGCAACTGGTCACGGTCCAAAACGCGGCGCGGATGATCACAAAACGCCCGCAGCATGCGGAATTCGGCAGTTGATATGGGCACCAGCGTGCCATCGGGGTCGGTCAGGCGGCGCTTCAGTGGGTCGAGCGTCCAGCCTTCGAAGCGATAGGCGAGATCGTCGCCCGGCGCTTCGGGTGAACGGTCGGCGCGGCGCAGGACAGAACGGATACGGGCGACCAGTTCGCGCGGCTCGAACGGCTTGGCGACATAATCGTCTGCCCCGATCTCGAGGCCGATGATACGATCCATCGCCTCGCCCTTTGCAGTGAGGAGAATGACCGGAAGCTGCCGCGTTTCGACCAGATGGCGGCAGAGCGAAAGTCCATCCTCGCCCGGCATCATGATGTCGAGCAGGACGAGGTCCGGCGTCTGCGTCTGGATGCGGCTGCGCGCCGTCGCCGCGCTGTCAGCTTCCTGCACGGCGAACCCCTGGCCGGTCAGATATTCGGCCAAGGGTTCGCGCAGGGAACTCTCGTCATCGACGAGAAGGAGGGTGATGGGCGCGGTGTCGGTCATAGTGTCGTTCATCCGCGCCTATCGTGAGCCGGGCTTGCCGGGCAAGTCTTACTGCTTCGCCTGACGCTTTGCCTTCCATTCGGCGCGCATGGCCTCGCGGGCAGCCTTGCGTTCGGCTGTGGTCAGAGTTCCGTCCCCATTGGCATCCGCGCGATCGAACCGGGCGATGGCGGCGGCAGTAAACTCGGCACTGCTGATCGCTTTGTCACCGTTGGTATCGGCCATGGCGAGCATTCGCATACCGCCGCGCATGTGATGGCCGCGCTTGCCGCCACGCTTGCCGCGCATTTCATGCGTTGCGTTCATCTCGGCCTGAGATAGACCACCCGATTGATCGGCATCCATCTTGGCGAAACGCTCTGCCATGCGGGCCTGACGCTGTTCCGCACGATCTTGGTTGGCGGCGGTGTGCCGGGCTTTGCGTGCCTGGTGCATCGCGGTGATCTCGTTCTGAGAAAGTTCTCTATCGCCATTCGTATCAGCTTTGGAGAAGCGCTGTTCGGCACGCGCCGCACGGTCTGCAGCATCGAGAACCCCGTCGCCATTGATATCCATACGCTGGAATCGGGCGGTCGCATGCGCCGTGGCTTCAGCACGGGTCACGTCGCGGTCTGGGCTGGCTTTGCTCATCGGGCTCTGCGCCATCACCGCGCTTCCAGCCAGAGCGGCTGCGGTGACGGAAATTGCGAAAACGGACTTTTTCATGATGCTCTCCAAAACTGGGGAGAGCTGCGAGGGCCTGTCGGGGAGGGGAGAAATTTCGAGGTCCCACCGCAGCTCATGCAAACCCTTCTAGGATGCAATTGTCGCAGCATTATCCCGCAAGTCGACCGAATTGTAACGAAATGTCTCAGCGCGGACGCGCCGTTCATGAGCCTGCAAAGCTAACGGGGCCGGTGCTCGGTCCCTTCGCCCGCCGTCACGAAGATCGCAGTTGCGTGGGCCGGGACGTCGGCGATGTGCCATACGCCGGGCGGGTTGATGGCATAGTCGCCCTCCTGCAACCTGATGGTTTCGCGCCGGCCATCGGGAAATTCCTGGTGGAGCACCATTTCCCCATCAGTGCAGATAACCAACTCGTCACCAAGCGGGTGCATCTCCCAGCTCTGCCAGTCTTCTTCAAAACTATGCTGACTGACCAGCCGCCCCTCGCGCCCGTCGGCCGCGTGGCGCGTGCCATAGCCTTCGTACCATTCGATCCCGTCGAAGGGAGGCTGGGGCACGGCCTTCGCGCCAAGCCCCAAGTGAACGAAGCTGTCGGAAAGGCGCCGCGGCCCAGTCACAGGAAACGGCCCCGCATCACCCGACCTTTTCCATCAGGAAAGCGTTCAGCTTGTTGCCATCAGGATCGCGGAAATAGGCGGCATAGAACAGCATTCCGTTTTCGTCTGGTTCGCCGCGCGGGCCCGGCTCGCCCTCATCGCTACCACCATGGGCGAGCGCGATCTCGTGGAGCTTCTGCACCTGCTCACGATCCTTCGCTTCGATTGCGACCATAGTGCCGTTGCCAACCGTTGCCTTCTCGCCATCGAAAGGCTTGGTGGCGGCGATGCCGGCGCCGCCATCCCATTTACCCCAGGCGATGAAGGTTTCGAAATCCATCATCCGGCCCACACCGAGTTCGGCTGCGACGGCATCGTAGAACCTGGCAGCCCGTTCAAGATCGTTGGTACCCACTGTAACGTAACCGATCATGCGTCGTACTCCTCGAAAACGACTCGCGACCGATGGAACATTAAGTGAACAAGGCCACTCCTACAAGGGCACACATTCGCGTTCGAGCCAGGCCAGGTCTTCGCCTTCGAGTTGCGGCGCCAAGATATCCCGCGTTTTTGCGTGATAGCTATTCCACCATTCGATTTCCTGCGGCGTCAGCATGGCCTTATCGACCAGCCGACGGTCGAGCGGCACATGGGTCAGCGTTTCGAAGGTGAGATATTTCCCTTCTGCACCCTCGATTTCCGCATCGACAACAAGGACGAGGTTCTCGATCCGGATTCCGAATTCGCCAGCCTTGTAATAGCCCGGCTCGTTCGAAAGGATCATGCCCTCGCTCAGCGGAGTTTCGGTACCAGGGAAGGCGCCGCCGGGCTTTGAAATACGCTGCGGCCCTTCGTGCACGGCGAGATAGCTGCCCACGCCATGTCCGGTGCCGTGGCCGTAATCGACGCCTGCGGCCCACAGATGCATGCGGGCCAGCACGTCCAGCGCGCCGCCGGTGGTCTGATCGGGGAAGCGCGCACGGTCGAGCTCGATGTGGCCCTTCAGAACGCGCGTGTTGCGATCCACCATTTCGGCGGTCGGTTCGCCCGGTCCGACCCATACGGTCCGCGTGATGTCGGTGGTGCCGTCTGGGTACTGGCCGCCCGAATCGCACAGGTAGATGCTGGAGGGCGGGATATTGATGTTGCTGTCTTCATCCACCTTGTAATGCGGAAGCGCCGCATGGCCGGCCGCAGCGCTGATGGTATCGAAGCTGGTGTCCTTCATATCGGGGCTGAGGCCGCGGAATTCGCGCAGCTTGGCTGCAGCGGTGAGTTCGTCGACCTCGCCGGACGGGGCATTCTCTTCTATCCAGCGGAGGTATTTTACCACGGCGGCGCCATCGCGCGCCTGCGCATCGCGATGACCTTGCTGCTCTGCCGGGTTCTTGATCGCCTTGGGCATAACGGCGGGATCGGCATCGCGCACGACCTTGGCTCCGCCCTGCTCAAGTGCGTGGAAGATACCGGCAACAGCGTGATTAGGATCGACCGCCACGGTCTTGTTGGACAGGCCCGCAAGTGCAGGCTGGAAATCGGCCCGGTCACGCACACGCACGGCATTGCCGAGATGCTGGGTCAGCTCCGGGGTGACTTTCTCGGGCGCGATAAACAGTTCCGCCGTTCCATCGGCGTGCGCTAGTACATAGGACAATGCGACGGGCGTATTATCCACGTCCACACCGCGCATGTTGAGCAACCAGGCCACCGAATCGAGCGCGGCAATCACGGTCGCATCGTACCCCTCGCTCTTCAGCCAGTCGGCCACTTCGGCGCGCTTATCGGCGCTGGACCGGCCGGCGAACTTGTCGTCATGCGGAACGGCAGCTTCCAGTGAAGGCTGAGGACGATCGGCCCACACGGCATCGATCGGATTTCTATCGACCGGGACCAGCTCGATTCCCTTCTTCGAGAAAAGCTTTTCGGCCTGTTCTGCCCAGTCCACACCGTGCAGCCACGCATCGTAGCCGATCTTCGCACCCTCGGGCGCATTGGCGGCGATCCACTTGGCGGGCGAGGTCGCAGGTACGTCTTCGTAATCGTAGAGCTTGCCATCGACCTGTTCGCGCACCTGCACGGTGTAGCGTCCGTCGGTGAACATGGCGGCCTTTTCACGCAGGACCGCCGCGCTACCGGCGCTGCCGCCGAAGCCGGTCAGCCAGTTAAGGCGCTGGGCATAGGAGCCGACATATTCGCTCATATGTTCGTCGGAGATCGGAATGACAAAGCCATCGAGGCCGCGCTTGTCGAGTTCGGTGCGCAGCGCGTCGAGACGGGCTTCATGGGTTTGCATCAGCATGGGCGGTAATCCTTTCATCGAGCTGCGTTGTCGCGGAGCGAAGCAGCGCTTGCGGCCAACCGTGGCCGCGCATAATCACATCCCCTCAATAGGCGATCAGGGCCGGTCTTTCCAGCTTTGTGCCGTGTAAGGAAGGTGTCCCGTGACTTTCAACCGACTGACTGCGTGCCTATCTGTCGCGGCACTGGCCTGCGCCGCTCCCATTCATGCCCAATCCGACGAAGGGACATCCGTGACTGCCCCCACTTCACCACCGACCGCCGAAAAGCGCGATTATTCCTATTCGCATCACGGGATCACGATTTCCGATCCCTACCACTGGCTGAAGGACGACAGTTACCCGACCGTGGACGACGAGGATGTCCTGACGCACCTAAAGGCGGAAAACGCCTGGTTCGAAGCGCGCATGGCTCCGCAACAGAAGCTGGTGGACGAGCTTTACGAAGAGATGAAAGCGCGGGTGAAGGAGGATGAGAGCAGCGTCCCTCAGAAGGACGGCGACTGGCTCTACTGGTCCGAGTTCGAGCAGGGCAAGGAGTATCGCAAATACTACCGCAAACCGGTAGCGGGCGGTGATCCGCAACTCATCCTGGATGAGAACGTGCTGGCCGAAGGGCACGAATATTTCCGCCTTGGCGCATTTTCCGTTTCCAAGAACGGTCGCTATCTAGCCTACTCGGCAGACACGAATGGTTCCGAACGGTTCACCGCGCGCATCAAGGATCTCGAGACCGGCGATCTGTTGCCGGACGAGATACCCGGCACGCTGACCGGGCTCGCCTGGGTCATGAATGACAGAGCGATCGTCTACGGATTGGCCAATGATCAGTGGCGGGTCCACGATACGACGATGCACGTTCTCGGCACGCCGCTGTCGGACGATGTCGAGCTGTATCGTGAGACCGAAAACGACGGCTTCCGGGTCGGGGCTGGACTGTCGGCTCAGGAAGACTGGCTGGTCATCTCGACCGGAGATAACGAGACGAGCGAAGTGCGCCTCGTTCGCGCCGACGATCCGACGGGCGAGCAAATCCTTGTCGCGCCGCGCCAGACGGGCCGCGAGTACGATGTCGATGTGCGGACGGTAGATGGCCAAGCCACGCTCTACATTCACACGAACGACGAACATGTGAACTTCCGGCTCGCCACGGCCAGCCTCGAGGCGCCGGGTGATTGGAAGACCCTGATAGAAGGCTCAGACGAATTCTATCTCGACGGGTTCGAACTGTTCAAGGATTTCTACGTCACCGAAGGCCGCCTGCGCGGGCTCGATCAGATCCAGCTGCGCAGTTACAAGGATCCCAATCTGGTCAAGCCGGTCGCCTTTACCGAGGCGAGCTTTTCGACCGGGCTTTCGAACAATCCCGAATACGATACCGACCGGCTGCGCCTTTCCTACGAAAGCATGGTCACTCCCGACACGGTCTATGACTACCATGTCGGCAGCGGCGAACTGGAGCTGCTCAAGCAGCAGGAGATACCAAGTGGCTACGACGCCAATCTCTATCAGGTCGAACGGATCGAAATTCCCGCGCGGGATGGTACGCCGGTTCCGGTGTCGATCGTCAGCCGCAAGGACCGCGAGGCCGGCGGTCCGCTGCATCTCTATGCCTATGGCGCTTACGGCTTTGCCTATCCCCCCAACTTCTCGACCACCAGACTGAGCTTGGTCGATCGCGGCTATGCCTTCGCCATCGCGCATATTCGCGGCGGCGACGATCTGGGGCGTAATTGGTATCTGCAGGGCAAGCTCAACGAGCGGACCAATACCTTCAACGATTTCGTCGATGTGGCGAAGGGCCTGATTGCCCAGGGCTATACCGCCGAAGGTCGGATCAGCGCGAGCGGCGGTTCTGCGGGCGGCGAATTGATGGGCGTCGTGCTCAACACCAATCCCGAACTGTGGGGCGCAGTGGTTGCCCATGTGCCGTTCGTGGATGTCCTCTCGACCATGCTCGACAAGGATCTGCCGCTCACCCCGGGTGAATGGCCCGAGTGGGGCAACCCAATCGAGAGCAAGCAGGCTTTTGCCTACATTCTTTCCTATTCGCCCTACGATCAGGTCTCAGCGCATGACTATCCTCCACTGATGGTCACGGCTGGCCTCAACGACCCGCGGGTTACCTATTGGGAGCCGGCAAAATGGGTGGCCAAGCTGCGCGAATTGAAAACAGACCAGAACGAGCTGCTGCTGAAAACGAACATGGGCGCGGGTCACGGCGGTAAGTCCGGGCGCTTTGCGTCCATTTACGAGGTCGCCGAAGAATACGCCTTTATCCTTTGGCAGATGGGGGAGGCACCATGAGCAAGCATTTCGAGCGGACATTCACCGCCCAGCCCGAAGACATCGACGAGCTCGGACATGTGAACAATGCCGTCTGGGTGCGCTGGATTCAGGACATCGCCGTTTCCAACTGGGACGAAATCGCCCACCCGGAAGACAGTGCCCGCTTCTTCTGGGTCGTGACCCGGCACGAGATAGACTACCGCGGAAATGTCGTCGAAGGTGAGAGCGTGACCGGGGAAACATGGATCGAGGGGCAGCCAAAGGGCGCTACATCCGTCCGCCGGGTTGATTTCCGTAATGCCTCCGGGAAGGTCATCGTCTCCGCGGCGACGACTTGGGCAATGCTCGATCGCGAGACACAACGTCTCGTCCGGGTTCGCCCTGAAATTCTCGCCCCGTTTCGCGATTAGCCGTCAAACGCTGATCAGCTAGACCGGGGATCTGCGGGAAAGCCGCTGAAGCGGTCCGACCGGCGAAAGCTTTTCTTTCCGGGTCGTGTTTCGCCCAGCGCATTTGGCCTCGTAAAGCAGCCTGTCCGCCTTGGCATACAAGCTGATGAAACCATCGGTGGTTTCGCGAACCTTCCATTCTCCGAAGTCCACAAAACCCATGCTGGCTGTGACCGGCCGATCGAGTTCTTCCACGGCCGTGAAGATACGGGCGGTCATGGACCTGCGCCGTTTCTCCGCTTTTTCTGCCGCATCTTCGCCGCGTAGCAAGAGGAGGAACTCCTCGCCGCCCATGCGAAAGGCGACGACATCATTGTCGTCGCCGGGGCTGAGGGCCCACGCCGCACTACGAATGACGCGGTCACCCACGGGATGGCCGAAATCGTCATTGATCGACTTGAAATCATCGAGATCCACCACCGCCATGGCGTGAAATCCGTCCCGCACCAATTCGGGATACCGAATTTCAAGCGATCGGCGGTTGCGCAGCCCGGTTAGTTCGTCGTGCTCGCTGATCATTTCGAGATCGCGAGCGGTCAGGATCGCACGGTCGCGCTGTCGACGGATAATCATGAAGCGATCGGCGACCGCTACCGCGGTGGCGATGACTTCAAACAGCAGAGCGAAATTCTGCGGCCAGGTCTCGTCGAAATTGAAAGCTTCGCCGTAAAGGTAAACCCCGATCGTCTGGGTCAGGATGACGAAAAACAGCGGCGTGATGCCAACCGTGAGGAAGATTGCCACGCGGCTGCCGTTTCGGCGCGCGAAAGTAAGCACGATATAGTAGGCAGCAAAGAGACCCACCAGCACTGCGAAATACAGGTAATCTATATAGCCTGCGAACCAATCGATGAGGAAGGTGCCGATCAATCCGTTCGCTACCGCTATTGCGGCCATTCCCAGCAGCCACCGTCGCCGCGAGGCAGGAAGCTTGCTGCTTTCAAGAAAATGGTATGCGAACAGAAATGTCGCCGCGATCATCAGATCGAGACTGAGGTAGGTGATCATGAGCTCCGCATCGTAAGACAAAGCGGTCGCCATGGGGAGCAGGCCAGATACCGATGCCGTCTGCACCATCGCCATCAGACAGAAGAGCCCGTGATAGATGAGGAAGGTCTCGCGCAAGGCGCGGTAGAAAATCAGGTCGAAAATAGCCGGGCTCAGCAGCAGGCCGCAGAGGAGAGCTGCCAGGAGATGATAGTAGCCGGCTACAGCTGGCGTTTCTGCGTGACGCGAGATTTGGGCACGCACGAATGCGTCGGGATAATATCCCCCTTCGTGGATCATGGCGATGGATTTCACCGGGACGCCCAGATCCGGCAATTCGATCATGGCCCGCAGGCTCGAGGATCCAAGCTTGAGATCCCGGAAACCGTATATTCGCGAGATAATCGAGCCATCAGTGCCTTCGACCCGGACGATAAGGCGTTCGAATTCATTCCGATCGAAGCTGAGAAAACGCGGATAAGCGGGAGGCCCCGTAGCCCCGCTCAAATCGTGACGGATAATGTGACGATCCGCAAACCAGTCGAACTGTTCGCTG
Source organism: Qipengyuania triglochinis (assembly GCF_054655615.1). Lineage (NCBI taxonomy): Bacteria > Pseudomonadati > Pseudomonadota > Alphaproteobacteria > Sphingomonadales > Erythrobacteraceae > Qipengyuania > Qipengyuania triglochinis. The sequence goes on from NZ_BAAHND010000002.1 coordinate 288,461, forward strand.
TCGCACTCCCAAGTCTCGGGTTTCTGAATCGCATCCCGATAGGATACGCTCGTATCAGTCGAGATGTGACAAACTGATCCAGGTGCAAATCCGTCGGCGGCAAAGAGCTTGCCCGGCACGAGCAGCAGCATCGCGCAAAGCACGAAAATTGCTGCAGTCCGCAACGAAGCGAACTGCAGGCCAGCGATCGGGGCCCTTCCCATTGAAGTACCCGATACGCGTTAATTTCCTAATGGCACGTTAAACTTATCTTCCCGCACGAAACCGGGATTTTAGGCAGTCAATATTTCCGCCACCGGACGATAGGCATAACCCAGTTCGCGCGCGACCGCTTCATAGGTCACTTCCCCTGCGTGAACGTTCAGACCTTCGGCAAGATACGGGTCCGCAGCCAGCGCCTTTTTCCAACCGAGGCGGGCGATACGCAAGGCATGGGGCAGCGTGACATTGTTGAGCGCATAGGTGCTGGTGCGCGCGACGGCGCCAGGCATGTTGGCGACGCAATAATGGACGACGTCGTCTACTACGTAGGTTGGATCGGCATGCGTGGTCGGCTTCGACGTCTCGAAGCAGCCGCCCTGGTCGATCGCCACATCGACCAGCACTGCACCGGTCTGCATGTCCTTGAGCATTTCGCGTGTGACCAGCTTGGGTGCCGCCGCACCGGGGATCAACACTGCGCCGATAACGAGATCCGCGCTGCAGACCGCGTCATAAAGGTTCGCCTGATTCGAGAACCGCGTGCTCGCCCGCGATTCAAAATGCGTCCCGACCTTTTCCAGCACATCGGGGTCGCGATCGAGAATGGTCACGTCGGCACCAAGGCCGGCGGCCATCTGAGCGGCATTGAAGCCGACGACACCACCGCCGATCACCACGACCTTGCCCGGCATTACCCCCGGCACACCGCCGAGCAACACGCCGCGGCCGCCATGCGCTTTTTCCAGCGCGCTGGCGCCGGCCTGAACGCTCATTCGCCCGGCAACCTGGCTCATCGGTTTGAGAAGCGGCAGCTGGCCATTGGCCCCGGTTACGGTTTCATAGGCAATCGCCGTCACGCCGCTTTCGACGAGCTCTTTCGTCTGTTCCGGATCGGGCGCAAGGTGAAGATAGGTGTAAAGGATCTGGCCTTCGCGCAGCTTGGCCCGTTCGACCGCCTGTGGTTCCTTGACCTTCACCACCATTTCGCATTCGGCGAAGATCTCGTCCGGCGTATCGACTATCTTCGCGCCAGCTTCGATATATTGTTCGTCGGTTGCATCGATGCCGCAGCCGGCCTGCGTTTCGATCCAGACCTCGTTGCCCTGGACGATCAGTTCTTTCGCGCTCTCCGGCGTCAGGCCGACGCGATATTCGTGATTCTTGATTTCCTTCGGGCAACCGACGCGCATTGGGCGAACTCCTTCTCTTGCGAGGGGCAGGTACAAGCCTTGCTATCGGGCGGCAAGCACACGAGAGGCGGGCGCAAGCTTATTGCGGAAGAGGCGCCCAGCGGATTGCGATCCGCTCGTCGTCACCCGGCTCGACTTGCGCAATCTCTATTCCGGCATCTCGCAAGCGAGCGGCCAAGGCTTCCGTCTGCTCTGGCGGGCCCGTCAGGATCAACGGTAAGTCGATTCGCTGCGCTGCCCATATCACGGTCTTCTCCGCCGAGGTTCCAGCCTCGTCAGGCCCGTCCTCGCCCAATGTTATGGTTGGGAGCGCGCGCAATGGTGGGCGCAGCCTTACCGTCCAGCCAGGCGTATCACCGATTACGCGCGCTTCGAGATCGCGATAGCCTTCGAGCGATAGTCCGGGCAGCGGTTTGGCATTCGCGGATACGATCCGCGTGTCGCGGTCGAGCAGGACAGCGGAACGATTGACCCCCGCAGCCATCGCCATGCGATCCACAAGCGTTGAAATCTGGCGCTCTGTAGCGGCGGCCTGCTCGGCAGCGCGGGCGCGGGCCAGTTCCGCCTGCTCGGCTGCGCCCGGGTCAGCGCCGACGCGCAATTGCTCGATATTGACGGTGACTTGGCGGCCGAGCTCTTTCTGCAGCGTTTGCGATAGGTCGCCATTGGCACCGGTATCGAAGTTCGGCGTAAAAACGGTCGCCGTGATGGTGAGGGGTTCGCTGTCCCAATCGATCGTCTGCTCGCTGATCCGGGCTCGCGAGCCGAACTCGGCCTGGATGGCATTGCGCACGATGCGTTGGGAATTGGTCTCCCATGCGATCTGCCTGAGCGACAGGCCGAGCGGGATGGCCAGCGCCACAAAGATCATGAAGATGCCGACATTCTGGAACCAGCCCTGCCGGGTGGAGAGGCTCGTGCGGAAGCCATAGAGGCGCGCCATGATCGTCGCGGTCAGTGCGATGGTCAGGCAGTTGGTCACGAACAGGCCTAGCGCGCCGAAGAAAACCGTCCAGTTGAGCGTCGCAAGGCCGAAGCCGACCACTGCCAGCGGAGGCATCAAGGCGGTAGCGATGGCAACGCCTACGATCGTGCCTTCGCGCCCGCGGATCATCGCATAGGAACCGGCGATGGAGGAGAAGAGCGCCACAAGCAGATCGAGCAGATTGGGCCGCGTGCGCGAGGCGATTTCCTCGGTCACGGCTTGCAGTGGCGACACCAGCACGATCAGGGCGGAGAACAACACTGCCACCAGGCTGCCGAGCGCAAGCGTCTTGGCGCTGATGCGCAGCCATTTCTGCTTACCCGTAGCCAGCGCGAAGCCGACGCCGAGGATCGGGCTCATCAGCGGCGAGAGAAGCATGGCGCCGATAACCACCGCGCCGGAAGACAGCAGCAGGCCGAGGATCGCGATGCCTGCCGACATCATGGTCATCAGCATGTATCGCGGTGTCGTCGGGCATTCGAGCGCGATCTTGGCGATCACTTCCTGATGATCGACACCGGTGCGGACATTCGTGCGCCAGTACTGACGTAGCTGCGCGACGGCGCGCCCGATGGGTGAGAATACCCAGCGTGCGGTGCGTTCCGCCTCCTCGTCGGCGGATGGGCTTTGAGTCACAGCGTCCATCAAGCGCCCTTAGATCGGGTTGCCGTCCTGGTCGCGGAAAATCTCGCGGCGACCGACATGGTTGGCAGGTCCGACCAGCCCTTCGCTCTCCATTCGTTCGATCCACTTGGCGGCCGTGTTGTAGCCGACCCCCATCTGGCGCTGCAGCCAGCTGCCACTCGCCTTCTGGTTCTCGATAACGATCTGGCAGGCCTGACGATATTTGCGCTCTTCCGGATTGTCGGAAGCGGTGAACTCGTCCTCGAAATTGAAGCCGCCGTCTTCGGGCTCTTCGGTCACGGCATCGACGTAATCGGGCTTGCCCTGACCACGCCAGTGATCGGCCACGCGTTCGACCTCGTCATCGGCCACGAAGGGCCCGTGAACGCGCACGACCGCCCCGGTATTGGGCTTGTACAGCATGTCGCCCTTGCCCAGCAGTTGCTCCGCGCCTTGCTCGCCCAAAATGGTGCGGCTGTCGATCCGGCTCGTGACCTTGAAGCTGATGCGGGTCGGCAGGTTAGCCTTGATGACGCCGGTGATGACGTCGACCGAGGGGCGCTGCGTCGCCATGATCAGGTGGATGCCTGCCGCGCGGCTCTTTTGCGAGAGCCGCTGGATCAGCACTTCGATTTCCTTGCCCACCGTAACCATGAGATCGGCCAGCTCATCGACGATCAGGACGATCAGCGGCAGCGGTTCGTAGTCGAGCTGCTCTTCCTCGTAGAGTTCCTCGCCGGTTTCGGGATCGAAGCCGGTCTGAACGCGGCGGCCCAGCGGTGTGCCCTTCGCAGCGGCATTGCGAACCTTGTCGTTGAAGCCCGCGATATTGCGCGAGTTCACGCTGGACATCATCCGATAGCGCTTCTCCATTTCCTCTACCGCCCATTTGAGCGCCCGGACCGACTTGGCCGGTTCGGTCACCACCGGGCTGAGGAGGTGGGGGATGTCGTCATAGGTCTTGAGTTCGAGGACCTTGGGATCAATCAGGATCAGGCGGCACTCGTCGGGCGTAAAACGATAGAGCAGCGACAGCAGGATCGCGTTGAGGCCCACCGATTTACCCGACCCGGTCGTACCCGCGACCAGCAGGTGAGGCATGGCTGCAAGATCGGCAATGATCGGCTCGCCCGCGATATCCTTGCCCAGGATCATCGGCAGACTACCCTTATTGTCCACGAAGGCGCTGGAGGTCGCCAGTTCCTTGTAGCTCACCATCTGGCGATCAGCGTTGGGCAGTTCGATACCGATCACCGTCCTGCCCGGAATGGGCGAAACGCGGGCGCTGATCGCGCTCATATTGCGGGCGATATCCTCGGCGAGGCCGACCACGCGACTGGCCTTGATGCCCGCCGCGGGTTCCAGTTCGTACATCGTCACCACCGGCCCGGCGCGAACGGCTGTAATCTCGCCCTTCACGTTGAAATCGTCGAGCACGTTTTCGAGCAGCCGCGCATTGCGTTCCAGCGCGATCTTGTCGAGCTTGGCGGCCTTCTGTTCGGGCGGGTCGGCAAGCAGTTCGTTGCTCGGCAATTCGTAATTGGCGAACATATCGCGCTGCTTGGGTTTGGCTGTCTGCGACTGCGCCGGCGCGGCAACGGGATCGGCAATTTCCGGAGCCCGGCGGGCAGGCTGCGGCTCGGCTTCCGGCGCATCCTCGTCCTCGACCGTCTCCCGCTTTGCGCGTTTCTGCTTCTTGGGGGCCAGCGGAAGGTCAATGTCCGAAAGTTGCGGGCGCCGCTTCAACATTTCGGGAAGAGTGAAGAACTGCGCCCAGTCGATGGCGAACACGCGGGTGACCAGCGCAAGCCCGCCGCCCAGAGCCACGAGGCCGAGCAGGGCGATGACCCACCCGGAAAAGCTACTGGCGAACCGCGTGGCAACAGCCTCGATCGCGCCCGCGCCAAGCAATCCTGAAAGCCCGCCTGCACCCGCCGGGAATGGCCCCGGGCTCCCTTCGAACAGCAGAGCGATAACGGTGCCCAGCAGAACCATGGCAAGTATCAGCAGCGCGAACGGCGGCCACCATTTGCCCGGCGTTTCTTCTTCTTCCGGATTTTCGACGCCGGTCCAAAGGCGGCGGGCGGAAATCCAGATCATCGGTAGCAGCAGGAGCGAGGGCAGTCCGAACAGGAACAGTGCGCGCTCGGCAGCCCAGGCCCCGCTCGCCCCCATCCAGTTGGCAATCGCATCGCCCGATGCGGCAGTGGACGCGCTGGGATCGGTCTGGCTGTAACTGGCAAGCGCCAGCGCAAGGAAGATGAGCAGTGCGAACAGCACGCCCGCCCCCGTCATGTGACTGGCACGGCGCAGCGAACGGCGAAATGCCGCACGCCAATCTGGTCTGGCGTTTGCCCGCGTTGCCATGAAACTTCCCTTCTTGCGTCTGGCCCCCAGTATGGTTCGTGCAGGACTCCTGCGTCAAGGAGCCTTCGTCGAAGCGAGTCCGTCAATCGCCCCCCAGCGTGGCCAATCGAGTTGTTGTGCGCGTTCGTATGTCATTCCGCCCAGCGCTATGACCGGGACCGGGGATTGAGCCGCCAGCAAGTGAAATTGGTCGACGCCGAGTGTCGCAGCCCCCGGATGGGATGCGGTGGGGAACACGGGAGACAGGAATAGGCCGTCCGCCCCAAGCCGTGCGGCGCGTTCGATTTCGTCGCTGTCATGAGCGGTCGCCAGCCATACTCCTTCACCACCCCGTGCAGCGCCATAAGATCCGTCTGCGCCCCAGTCGCCCATACCTGAAAGTATCACCAGATGGCCCGCCTCGCGCGCGATTGCAGCAAGGACGTCGAAACGGTGCCTCCTTTCATCCTCATCAAGATGGTAGTGGCGATAAACGAAGCCGGATTGTGGGGGGAGCGCACGCAGGGCCTGTTCGAGCCCGCCATCGTTACGCGCATCGGAAAGCAGCCAAAGCAAGGGCAGGGTCTGGCGTGCAGGCATGCAATCGCTATAGCGCAATGCCATGGAAAAAGCAGACACTCCGCTCCAATCTGTCCTCCACGCCATTCAGGCCAGTTGCAAGCGGGCCCGGCGCGATCCCGGCGACGTGACGCTTGTGGCGGTGAGCAAGCGGCATACGGCCGAAGCGATCGAACCGCTGCTGATCGAAGGCCAGCGCCATTTCGGCGAGAACCGGGTCCAGGAAGCTCAGGAAAAATGGCCCGCCCTGCGCGAGGAACACCCCGGTGTGCGCCTGCATCTCGTCGGACAATTGCAGTCCAACAAAGCGGAAGATGCCGCAGCGCTGTTCGACGTCATTCATTCGCTCGACCGCCCGAGCCTGGTGAAGGCTCTGGCTAAGGCATTCGACAAGACTGGACGTCAAATACCCTGTTTCGTGCAGGTGGATGTCGGTGACGAACCACAGAAGGGTGGCTGCCCGGTTGCGGAACTGCCGGAATTGCTTCGTCAGGCCCGCGATGCCGACATACCCTTGGCGGGGCTGATGTGCCTTCCTCCAGCCGAGATCGAACCTGCGCCTTTCTTCGCATTACTCGACAAGCTTGCCCGCGATCACGGGCTCGACGGGCGAAGCATGGGGATGAGCGGCGATTTCGAAACTGCCATCATGCTGGGGGCGACCCACGTGCGTGTTGGCACGGCGCTGTTCGGAGAGCGCAACTGAGGTGAGCGTTCGCCGCGCCGGAAAGAAGCGTCTTCACGATTTGACTACAAAAAAGGGCGCCCGGAGGCGCCCTTTTCGTTGATTGTTATATCCGGCTCAGAATTTGGCCCGCAGGGTAACGCCGTAGGTGCGCGGTTCTGCTAGGTATGCCGAGTAAGTCTGCTGTTCGGCCACGAAAGGCGTGTTGAAGGCCACCTGTGTGTAGTTCTGGTCAAACAGATTGTTGACCCAGCCTTCGATTGCGAAGCGGTCTGCGATGTTGGTCAGGCCGACGCGGTAGTTCACCAGCGTGTAGCCATCCTGTTCCTTGCCGTAGAGCAGGTCGGAACCGCTGTTGTAATCGCTGGTCGTACGGGCGTTGATGTAGAACAGGCCCTTCATGCCGCTGGTGCCGATATCCGGCGTCCAGGTGAGCGAGCTCGTGGCAACCCATTCAGGCGCGTTCGACATCTGGTCGCCCGGAAGCAGACGCAGCGCCGGATCGAGCGGTGAACCGTTGTCGCTGCCCACCAGATCGTCGGCAAACTCGGTGTCGGCACGGGTTACGCCAACCGTGAAGGTGAGCGACCGGGCCGGACGAAGGTTGGCTTCGAATTCGAAACCCTGCGAAACCACGCCGGGGGCGATGTTATCGGCATCGCAGGCACCAGTAGTGCCGTCGTTATCGCGATCGAGGCCGCCGAGATCGGAATCGCAGCCATTGATGTTCTGAACCACGAAGACCGAACCGTTGAAGGTGTTCAGCTGGAAGTTGCTGAACTCCTGACGGAAGAGCGAAAGGCTCGCGCCCCACATACGCTCCTGATACTTCAGGCCGACTTCATAGGCGTTGACCGTTTCTTCCTCGAACTGGAGCGCCGCCGGGTTGATCGCGCTGACGTTCAGAGCCACCGGAAGAGCAAGCGCCGAGCGGTCGAGGTTGTAACCGCCAGCCTTGTATCCGCGGGAATAGGATCCGTAGACCAGCAGGTCGTCGACCGGCTTCCAGCTGAGGATCGCGGTGCCCGTGAATTCGTCCTCGTCGCGGCTGTCTTCGAGCGTCACTCCGTCTAGCTCTGACGTCGAATTGCCCTGACAGGAAAGCGAGATGATACCGCCTGCAAGACCAGCAAGGCTAGGCACGGCAAGCAGCCCGTTCAGCAGCGCGCGGTTCTGGGGGCAGATGACGTTATCGTTAGCGAACGATGCATCGAAATCCTTGGTTTCGTTGGTGTAACGAAGGCCGAGGGTCAGATCGAGCCGGTCCGTGATATGGAAGATATTGTGCGTGAAGAGCGCGAAGTTCTCGCTCGTCTGATTGTAGACGTCGCCCGTGCTGCCGAGATCGTTGATCTGGGATAGCCGGTCCAGGCCTGCAAAGATGAGCGGCGTTGCCGGCCCGAAGGCTCCCGCACCGCCATTGGCTCCCTGGAGCACAGCACGTCCTCCAGCACCGATACATCCGGTTTCCAAAGGATTCGCGAGCGCCGGGTTCACCGCGTTTACGACGCGGCATGGCGCGAATGCACCATACTGCGTGCCAAAGCGCAGATTATCGCGCGTTTGGAGATCCTCATTGGCGTAGTAGCCGCCCACCAGCCAGTCGAGACGGTCGTTGAAGGCCGTCCCGTTGAGGCGAAGTTCCTGGGTAAAGGTCTTGAACTGACGCGCGCCGGCAAACTCGCCCGGAGCGCGATAGAGGATGTCGACCTGCGTATAGTCGGTGTCCGAAGCCTGAATGTTTTCGTATTCGCGATACGCCGTGATCGAGGTCAGCGAAGCGGCCCCGAGATCCCAGTTGAGTTCGCCGGAAATGCCGTAATCTTCCGTTTCGCCGTCATAGGACCGGCCCGGGGTCACGTAGATATTCCGGTTGAAGGTCGACTGGTTGAGTGCGGCCGGGTTCTGGCCGAGGCCCAGCAGGATCGGGATGATCGGATTGGCCGTATCGGTGAGCGCCGGTGTGGCGGTTCCGGGATAATCGAACTTCGCATCGGCGGAAGTTGCCGGCAGATCGTCGCTCAGGCGGGCAAGTGGCGCGAAGCTGGGCTGCACGAAGGTCGCTGCGCAGCAGGCCTCGTCCTTCTTCGAATAGTCGGCGACCAGGCGGAAGCTCAGGCTATCGGAAGGCTCGAACAGGGCTTGCGCCCGAACGAGGTAGCGATCGCGATTGTTGACGTCGGTATCGTTGATGACGTCGTTGTAGAACCCGTCACGGCGGAAGAAGACGCCGTCCACACGGGCAGCGACGGTGTCGCCCAAGGGCGCGTTGACGCCGCCTTCGACGCGAACTGCATCGTAATTGCCATAGGTGAAGTTGGCATAGCCGCCGAAGTCGAATTCGGGTGCGGCGGTGTAGATCGAGATCATCCCGGCCGAGGAGTTACGTCCGCCGAGCGTGCCCTGCGGACCGCGCAGGATTTCGATGCGATCGAGCGGGCCGAGCTCCGACAGCGCGTTACCCGAGCGCGAACGGTAGACGCCGTCCACAAAGACCGCGACCGAGCTTTCGAGGCCGGGGTTGTCACCCACGGTGCCGATACCGCGAATACGGGCCGAGCCGTTCGCTTCGTTGCCGGTCGAGGACACGAGCAGCGACGGGGCGACCTGGTTCAGTTCGCGAATGTCGCTGGTGCCGGAATTCTCGAGCGTCTCGGACGAAACGGCCGAAATGGCGACCGGCACGTCGGCTAGGTTCTGCTCGCGGCCCTGTGCGGTAACCACGATGACCGGTGTGGTATCGTCAACATCCGCATTGTCGATCATGTCGCCGTCATCGGCGACAGCCTGAGCCATGGCGGCCTGCGGCAGCATTGTGAAACCCGCGCCAAGTACGGCCAGCGCGCGCAATGATAGCGTTGTTTTCCTCATGGGAACCCTCTCTCCTACTTTATTCTTAGAGGATTCGATGCCGGATTTGGGAGGATCGCGCAACAATCTTCCTGCAAACGTATGCTAGGCTTCTTCCAACCGTGCCTGCATTGCATCACTCGCAGCTTCCACTAGCCGGGCTTCGAGACGGTTCTGCCGCTCCCCTTCGGAGAGCTTGTCGCCCGTCAGATCCGTAACGTAAAACGTGTCCGCCGCGCGTTCACCGTAATTGGTCACATGGGCCGAATGAACGACTAGCCGCTGTTCGAACAGGACGCGCGCCAATCTGTTGAGAAGTGCCGGGCGATCGCGCGCGTTCACCTCGATTACGGTGAATCGATTCGATGCCTTGTTGTCGAACAGGACGCGCGGCGACACATCGAACGCCTTGGAGCGGCTGTGCGGCAGCGGGCGCTGGGCAAGCTTCGGCAGCAGGTCGATACGGTTGGCGAGGGCATCGGCGATGCTCTTCTTCAGCCGCTCCAGCTGCTGCTCCTCGCGGAAGGGCGCGCAATGCGGGTCCTGCACGAGGAAATTGTCCATCGCCCAGCCGGTGCGCGAGGTATGGATACGCGCATCGATGATATTGCCGCCAGCAAGGTGGATACCGCCCGCAATCCGGTAGAAGAGCCCCGGATGGTCTGCGGCAATCACGGTGACGAGCGTCGCCCCGCGCGCCTCGTAATATTCGCAGTGGACCGACAGTTCGTGCTGCATTTTTCGGGCCGCATCGTAATGTACGAGGTTCAGCGCGATAATGTCGACGGGCTCGGCAATCCAGTAGGCATCACCGAAACTCTTGCCATGCTCTTCCACAAGGTCAGCCCGATCGCCGAGCAGATCGGCAACCTGCGTCTTTCTGGCGGCGACCTTTTCCTTGCGGCCATGTCTCATGTGACCAAGGCGGAGCCGTTCGGCCGAAGCATCATACAATTCGCCGAGCAGCTGGCCCTTCCAGCTATTCCACGTCCCCGGCCCGACCGCGCGGATATCCACCGCCGTCAGGATCGCCAGATGACGCAGCCGCTCGATGCTCTGCACCTGGCCGACATAATCCTCGATCGTCTTCGGGTCGGTCAGGTCGCGCTTCTGCGCCGTATGGCTCATCAGCAGATGGTTCAGCACCAGCCAGGCCACCAGATCGGTCTCGCCGTCGGACAGGCCGAAGCGCGGGCACAGCTCCTTTGCGATCTCGGCGCCGAGTTCGGAATGGTCGCCCCCGCGGCCCTTGGCGATATCGTGCAGCAGCGCCGCGACATAGGCGACCCGGCGCGAACCGACCTTGTGGATCAGCCGCGTGGCGCGGGGATGGTCCTGTTTCAGCTCGCCCTTCTCGATCTGGTTGAGCAGGCCGATGGCGCGGATGGTATGTTCGTCCACCGTATAATGGTGGTACATATCGAACTGCATCTGCGCGTTGACCTTGCCGAAATCAGGCACGAAACGGCCGAAGACACCGGTTTCGTTCATCCAGCGCAGCACTGTTTCCGGATCGTTGCGGCCGCTGAGCAGGTCGAGGAACAGGGCATTGGCGCGTGGATCCTCGCGCACCGAACTGTCGATCAGCTTCGCATCGCGCCCCGCCTGCCGCATGGTTTCGGGATGGATTTCCAGCTGATCGGCCTCGGCCAGCTGGAACAGCTCGATCAGTCGTACCGGGTCCTTGGCGAACCAGTCGTCGGACGGCGCAGCGATGCGCCCGCCGAACACGCGATACCCCTTCACCATGCGCGGCTTGGGCTTGAACCCGGCAAAGAAGCCCCGGCGTGCCGAACGCTGGGCCAGATCGTCCTCGATATGCGCCAGGAACACGCCGGTCAGGCTGCCGACGCGCTTGGCCTGCAGGAAATAGAACTGCATGAACCGTTCGACCGAGCGTTGCCCGGGCCGGTCCGCGAACTTCATCCGTGTGGCGACCTGCCGCTGCAGATCGAAGGTAAGGCGGTCTTCCGCCCGGCCGGTGATGATATGCATGTGGCTGCGCACGGCCAGCAGAAAGCGTTCGGCCCGGCGGAAACTGCGATATTCGTTGCGCGTCATCAGGCCGACATCCACCAGCTCCGATGCGCTGGAGACGCGGTGGATGAACTTGCCGATCCAGTAGAGGGTCTGCAAATCGCGCAGGCCGCCCTTGCCGTCCTTTACATTGGGTTCGACGACATAGCGGCTGTCGCCCATGCGCTTGTGCCGCGCGTTTCGTTCGTCCAGCTTCTGGGTCAGAAAGGCGCGCTCGTTCCCGCGCACCACATCGCTGGTGTAACGCCGCTCTCCCTCGGCATAGAGTTCGCGATCACCCCAGACATAACGTCCTTCGAGCAGGGCGGTGCGGATCGTCAGGTCTTCCTTCGCCAGCCGGATCGCCTCTTCGATCGTGCGGGTCGAATGGCCAACCTTCAGGCCCAGATCCCATAGGATGTAGAGCATGGCTTCGACCACCTGCTCGCACCACGCATTGCGCCTTTCGCCCACGAGAAAGGCGATATCGACATCCGAATGCGGCGCCATTTCGCTGCGTCCGTAACCACCCACCGCCATGATCGCGAGCCGTTCGCCAGTACTGCGATTGGGGGCGGGATAGGTGTGCCGCGTCACATATTCGTGGATCACGCGCACGAGCTGGTCGATCAGGAAGGAATATCCGCCCGCAACGGAATGGCCGGCAGAAGGCTGTGCCTCCAGCCGGCGTTCCATTTCCTTCCGTCCGTCTTCCAGCGACTGCTTCAGCAGTTCGACGACGGGCGGGCGCGATTTTTCGCCATGCTCCTCAGCCAGCGCCTCGATCCTGGACGCGATCTCGCGCCGGTCGAATATCGCGCGCTGGCTGGGGATGGCTGGCGTGGTCAAACCGCCGTTATACTCGGCGCGTAGGTTGCCTTCACGCTGCGCTTGTCGACCTTCTGCGTGCCGAGACGCGGCAGATGGTCGCTGGCGCGCCAGACATGTGCCGGCACCTTGTAGGATGCGATATGCTCGCGCAGGTAATCCTGCAGTTCGTCAGGCTGCAGTTCCTCGCCCTTGTGGGTGAAGTAGACGGCGGCGACAATTTCGCCCAGCCGCTCGTCCGGTACGCCGAACACGCTGCATTCGGCCACGGCTGGATGCGCATAGATCGCTTCCTCGACCTCGATACAGGAAATGTTCTCGCCGCCGCGGATGATGATGTCCTTCTTGCGGTCGACGATGAAGAGATAATTGTCCTCGTCGAGATAGCCGAGATCGCCGGTGCGGAAATAGGCATCATCGGTATAGGCTGCCGCAGTGGCTTCCTCGTTCTTCCAGTAGCCAAGGAAATTGGCCACCGATCGGATGCAGATTTCGCCCACTTCGCCCACGGCAAGCTTGTTTCCGTCATCGTCGAGAATGGCCATGTCCACCATCGGCTTCGAGGGCATGCCGGTCGAACCGGGCTTGGCCATGTAGTTTTCGTTGAGATTGCCGCAGCCCACGGCATTGGTTTCGGTAAGGCCATATCCCAGCAGCGGGAAGCCTTCGGGAAAGGCTTGCTTGATCTTGGTCACATGCTCGGGCGGGCGCGGTGCGCCACCCGCGGCGAAGCTCTTGCAGCTCGACAGGTCGAAACTGTCGCGCTCGGGATGGGTGGCCATCTCGTAGCTCATCAGCGGAACGCCGACGAAATAGGTGATCTGCTCTTTCTCGAGCAGGCAAAGCGCCTCGCGCGGATCCCATTTCGGCATCAGCACCAGCTTCCGGCCAAGCGCGAAGCTCTGGAGGAATAGCGGGATTTCCCCGGTAACATGGAACAGCGGAACGGCGACCAGCGCGCTGGGCTGGACCGTGGGCGCTTCGCCACGTTCCGTCAGGACCTGAAGGATCATGGCCGTCTGGGCAACATAGTTCATCGTGCCGGTGACCACGCCCAGGTGATCGGAAAAGGCACCCTTGGGATTGCCGGTCGAACCCGAGGTATAAAGAATGGTGGCGAGATCGTCCGGGCCCAGTTCGCCGAGCATCTTCATCGCCGTATCGCCTTGCGCCCAGATCGGGGCGAGGCCTTCTGCCGGAACGCCGTGATCGATGACCACGACCTTGGCCGCGATCTCTTCACCTTCCATACGCTTGGCGCGCTGGGGATCGGCTAGCACCAGTGAGCATTCGCAAAGATTGATGCCATAGGCGAGTTCTTCGCCCGTCCACCAGCCGTTGAGCAGGGTTGCGCAGCCACCCGCCATCAGCGTGCCCATATAGGCGATGATCCAGTTGGCGGAATTGCGTGCGGCGATGCCTACGCGATCGCCCTTCTTGAGACCATGCGTGGTCGCAAGACCATGAGCCACGCAGGCGGCCGCGCCATAGACCTGGCCGAAGGTCAGCCGCAGGTCGCCATCGACAAGGAAAAGCTCGTCCTTCTTTTCATTCGCGAAATGGGCGAAATAATGCGCCACGCTGGGCGGGGCATTCTTGAAAGCCGGCATTTCAACACCGCGCCGCGTCATGGGGACCGTTTCGAACATCTGTCCGGGGGCGGTCACGGCGCTGGTGATACGTTCAATATCCTTGTCGAGTTCAGTCGGCATGGTCGTTTAGTGTCCTCTCCATTGCTAACGCAGGCATAGTGCGCATCACTCGTGCCCCAACGGCGAAAAGAGATGCGAGACAGGCTTTCCCCAAAAGGCCCGCTATGCCAAAAGCCGCATCCGAAACGGGTCGCGCGTGTCGGCCTTCGCGACATTCTCTAAGGGGATAAAACCTTGCTGTCACTACTGGCCGCGACTGCGGCTGCACAAGAACCGATCCAGTGGGCGGAGCTTGGACTTCGGCCTTATCTGTTCGAAATCGGCAGTTTCCAGCTCCGTTACTATTCGCTGGCTTATCTCTTCGGCATCATTTTCGCCTATTGGCACCTGTCGAAGATGATCAAGGCCCCCGGCGCGCCCCTGGCACAGCGGCATGCGGACGATCTGTTCTTCTACTGTACGCTTGGCGTCATCATCGGTGGCAGGCTCGGTTATGCCGCTTTCTACCAGCCCGAACTGTTTCAGGGCGTTCAGCTGTTTCAGCTGTGGAACGGGGGCATGAGCTTTCACGGCGGGGTCATCGGCGTGCTGGTGGCGATCAGCTGGGTCGCGTGGCGCGGCGGGCTGAACTGGCTGAGAGTGTGCGATTACATCGCCGTCAACGTGCCGATCGGTTACATGCTGGGCCGCATCGCCAACTTCATCAATGGCGAACTCTACGGTCGTCCGGTGGAAAGCGATGTGCCCTGGGCCATGGTTTTCCCGGGCGGCGGCGACGTGGCCCGTCACCCGAGCCAGCTTTACCAGGCCGGGCTCGAAGGGCTGCTGCTGGGCATTCTGCTGCTGGCATTGTTTTGGAAGACCCGCGCACGCTATCGCCCCGGCCTGCTGGTGGCGATCTTCACGATCGGCATGGGTGTCGGCCGCTTCGTCAACGAATTCTTCCGCGAACCCGATGCCTATCTCGCCTATGTCGTGGTCGAAACCGGATTGTCGCGCGGCCAGTGGCTGTCGCTGCCGATGATCGCGGTGGGTGTCGCCGTGCTGATCTATGCGCTGATAAAGGCGCCGGTGGGCGGGCCCGGCAAGCTGTCGCCCCAACCCAGAACTGCATGACCAGCGACGCCGGACCAAGCGATCTTTCCGCCACTTTCCGCCGGCTGATAGAGCGGCACGGGCCGATGCCCGTGTCGCGCTACATGGGGGAAAACAACGCCGGTTATTACGCCAGCCGCGATCCGCTGGGGGCTGGCGGCGATTTCACCACCGCACCCGAAATCAGCCAGATGTTCGGCGAGATGGTGGGCCTGTGGGTGGCCGATCTGTGGAGCCGGTCGGGCAGGCCGGACGCGGCCTATGTCGAACTTGGCCCCGGCCGGGGCACGCTTGCCCGCGATGCGCTGCGCGCCATGGCCAGCACGGGCCTCCATCCGCCGGTCCATCTGGTCGAAGGTTCCGCGGCGCTGCGCGGCGCACAGGCGAAGGCTCTCTCGCAGCCGCAGTTTCACGACACGATCGATACTCTGCCCGAAGACCGCCCGCTCTACATCGTCGCCAATGAATTTCTCGACGCGCTGCCGATCCGGCAATTGGTGATGACCGACAAGGGCTGGCGCGAACGGATGGTTGCGCTTGACGGTGATCGGTTCGTTTTCGCGGCAGGTCCCAGTCCGATGGACGATGCCGTGCCCGAACAGCGCCGAAACCAACCGATCGGCACGGTGATCGAGACCTGTCCCGGAGCAGCGGCGACAATCGCGGGCATCGCGCAACGCATCGATGTGCAGGGAGGCGCGGCGCTGTTCATCGACTATGGCTATCTCGAACCGCAGACGGGGGAGACCCTGCAGGCAGTCCGGCGCCACGAGAAAGTCGGCCCCTTCGAAGCGCCGGGCGACATGGATCTGACCGCGCTGGTCGATTTCGCCACACTTGCACAGGTCGCGGCCAGGCAAGGTCTTGCAGTCGCCATCGCCACGCAAGGCTCCTGGCTCTCCGCAATGGGAATTGACCTTCGCGCTCAAGCACTTAGCAGCAAAAGTCCCGCCCACGCCAAGGCCATCTCCCAAGCCCACGACCGCCTCACCGCCCCCGCCCATATGGGTGACCTTTTCAAAGTTATGGCGCTCACGCCCCGCAACGCGCCGCGCGGGGCAGGCTTCGGCTAAGGTTCATCCATTCCCTCCCACAACCCAGCATCATGCTATCACCGAAGGACATCAGATGAAGAAAGCTCTCGCATTCGCCGCGCTCCTCGCCGCCTCTCCCCTGCTCGCCGCTCAGCCCGTCGACGGCAAATGGCTGACCGAGGAGCGTAACGCCGTGGTGACCATCGGCGATTGCGGCAAGACCGTCTGCGGCCGCATCTCCAAGTTCGTCGTCACTCCGCCGCAGGGGCTCGACCAACGGGATACGAAGAACAAGAACCCCAAGCTGCGCGATCGCAAGCTGCTCGGCATGCCGATCCTGACCGGCTTCACTGACGATGGCGATGACTGGCGCGGCGAGATCTACGATCCGAAAAGCGGAAAGACCTACCGCTCCACCATTCGCCGGGTAAATGCGAATACGCTCGAGGTGAAAGGCTGCATCGGCCCCTTCTGCAAAACGCAGACCTGGACCAAGGCCCGCTAACAGTCGATTCGATCTAGAGGCCCGCGCGTTCTGCCAGGAGCCGCGCGGCCTCATCGAACGAAAGCTTGTTCGTCTCGCGATCCACCGAATAATTGGCCGCGCGCATCGCACTTACATCGATGGCGCCGACCAATGGCTGAAGAGACGACACGAGAGCTTTGTTCTGGGCTGCCTCGGGGCTCAGCAACAACACCGCATCATAATTGGGGAAAGCCCCTTCGGGGTCGGCGAGCACAGCAAGCTTGTCCGCCTCGATCCGCCCGTCCGACGTGTACGCGCCAATCACGTCCGCCTCGCCCGATCGCAAGGCGTTGTACATGAAGGTAGGGGAGAAAGTGCGCTTTTCGCCGAAGCGTAGACCATAGGAGTCGCGCACGGCGATCCACTCGGGTCGCTCGAAAAATTCGGGATCTCCGCCGACCGTCATTTGCGGAGCAATCCGCGCAAGATCAGCGATGGAATTCAGCCCCTTCGCGCTCGCGGTTTCTTGAGTGACCGCAAGTCCATACGCATTCTCGAAACCGAGCTTACCCAGCACCCGCATTCCGGTAATCTCAGATTCCCACCGAACGATTTCCTCGTACATCGCCTCCCGGGGTAAATTGTCTTCCCGCTTCATCTGATTGGCCCAGATCGTGCCGGTATAGTCGACGTAGACATCAACCCGCCCGGTTGCAGCTGCGCTGTGCGCAATGGCCGAACCAAGACCGTCCCTATATTCGACTTGGAAACCGCTCTGTTCAAGGCGCTGACCGATCAGCCGCGCAAGCACATATTGCTCCGAGAAACTCTTGGCCCCGATGACAATACGCTCACCTTCTCGCGTGCCGAATTGCGAAGCAAGGGCTGCGGCTACTCCGAGCGCAACGGCCCCCAGTCCGCCGATGGACAGGCGCCGCCGCCGCTCGCGAAACCCGCGCTCGATCATTCCCAAAAGGGTGTCGGCAATCATGGCGAGAGCGGCGCTCATAAAACAGCCTGCCAGTACGAGGACCCAGTTCTGCGTCTGCAAGCCAGCGAAAATCGGATCACCCAGGCTTTTCTGGCCGATCGTGGTTGCCAGCGTGGCGGCACCGATCGTCCATACGGCAGCAGTGCGAATGCCGGCCATGATGTAGGGTGCCGCCAGTGGCGCTTCGACCAACATCAGCCGCTGGCGAGGGTTCATTCCCACGCCCTCTGCCGCCTCGATCACTCCCGGATCGAGATTGGCCTGGGCAGTGACTGCATTTCGGAGGATCGGAAGCAATGCATAGAGCGTGAGCGCCAGCAATGCCGGCAGAAAGCCGAGGGTCGGCAAGCCTTCGCCGAAGATCGCCCGCAGACTAAGCAAGACGGGAAAGAAAAGCGCGAGCAAGGCCAGGGCCGGAATGGTCTGAACGAGACTGGCGAAGGCGAGCGCTATGCGTGCAACCCTTTCTGACCGGCTCGCCCAAACTGCTAGCGGCAACGCTATACTGATGCCCAGCGCAATGGCCGCGGCCGACAGTAGAACATGCGCAGCCAGCTGATCGTGCAAGCCCAGCATTGCATCCCGAAGACCATTCATTGCGAAAGCTCTGCCAGACGGGTGGCCTGATGACGCGGAACGGCAACCAGTTCCTGCGCCACCTTTCCACCTGCACCGGCCACCAGCGCTTTCGGGAGTTCGTCTGCGACGATCTTTCCCTTATCCATCACCAGTACGCGGTCCGCGAGCAACAAGGCTTCGGCCATGTCGTGGGTGACCATGACCGTTGTCAGGCCAAGATCGTCATGAAGCGAGCGTACTCTTTCGCCGAGCGCATCTCGTGTAACCGGGTCGAGCGCACCGAACGGTTCGTCCATCAGCAGAAGTTCCGGGCCAGCCGCCAGGGCGCGGGCTACACCCACGCGCTGGCGCTGCCCACCGGACAAGGCATCTGGCATTCGCGTGCCCAGCGAAGCATCCAGTTCGACCAAGGCGAGCAACTCGCCAATCCTGCCGCTTCCCAAGTGCTCTCCGGCCAACTTGGGACCAATGGCAATGTTCTCTGCCACCGTCATGTGAGGAAAAAGGCCTATCGATTGGAAAACATAGCCGACACGCCGCCGAAGGGCTGGCAAAGGTCGTGTAGTGACGTCTTCACCTGCGAACAGGACCCTGCCTGACGTGGGATCGACCAGGCGATTAACCGTTTTCAGGAGCGTTGACTTGCCCGAGCCACTGGCACCCACCAGAGCGACGAATTCGCCCGGCGCAATGGAAAGCGACACATTGTCGACAGCAACAGCTGCGCCGTATTCTTTTACGATCCCTTCGAAGACGAGCGCTTCTGGATCGGTTGCAGTCACTGTGCCTCGCCGACCTCTTGAGAATCTTCGCCTTCTTCGGCGTCAATGATTTCCGGTGGCTGGTAGTCGACCCGCTGCAATTCTATACGGCGTTCTCCGCGACCGGTAGCTATCAGCGTATCATCTTCCATGCGCCCCGGTGTCCAGCAGCGTTCGACGCCATTTTCTGCATCGGGTACGAAGCAAAGCTCCTTGCGATTTTCATCTTCCGCGTAAGTCCAGCTTCCCTGTTGCCAGGGATCACCGTTGCGCAGGTCGCGATAAGTGCCATCCCGGTCGAGCATCGTAGTATACCGCGCACCATCTTCTGAAACGCTACGCCAAGCCGTGTCCGCGAAGGTCTGCGGCGGAGTTGAGGGTTCATCACCGCTCTCGGCCCCTGCTGCCATTGCGGTTTCGGCCTCCACCTGAGCAGTTGGTTGGTCCTGCGGTGGTGTGCAGGCTGCCGTGGCAAGGCCAAGGATAATGGCTGCCCTGGAGATCAAATCTGAAAAATTACCGCGCAATCCGGCCTCCCTTTCGGCGTGGAATGCCATCGTAGAAAAAGAAGGCTCGCTTGGCGAGGGCAGGTTCAACTGACGAGAGATGAAGGTGGGAAGGCAATTTTCACGTCGAGCCCGTCCTCGGAAAAAGAGCGCGAGAAGCTGCCGCGCAATTGCCCTTCGATCGCCATCCGCAACATACGCGAGCCGAAGCCTTCGCCGGCTTCGCTGTCGCGCTGGTCATTGCTTTCGGAGGATTCACGCCAGAAAACACAGACGTTGTCATTCTCGCCGCAGGGCAGCTCGATCTCGATCGATACCTTGCCTCCCTCGGTCGATAACGCTCCATATTTTGCGGCATTGGTTGCGAGTTCGTGGAAAATCAACGCAAGTGGAGTGGCTGCCCGCGCTCCGATACTCACGTCGTCTCCGGAAATATTCACTCGCTCGCCTTTACCCCCTTCATAGGGCGCAAGCAGGTCCGCCAAAAGTCCCTGAAGCTTATCGGCGCCGCGGCCGTCTCCGGGGCGGACATAATCGTGCGCAGTACCCAGCGCCCGAATTGCTGAATTTAGATCGTCGGCGAAGGGTTTGACTTCCGCCTTCCCGCGAGAGCGCAAAGCGATGAGGCCCGAGACCACAGCGAAAATGTTCTTGATCCGGTGCGACAATTCATTCGCTAGCAAGTCGCGTGCTTCGGACAGACGGTGAACCCTGTCAATGTCGATGATGGTCCCGAACCACCGCACGTCCCGTCCCTCACGAGCCACGGGTACAGCGCGCGCCTGGACCCAGCGATATTCGCCGTCGGCCAGCTTTATACGCCATTCATCCTCAAACAGCGTCTGTTCGTTCATTGCAGTGCGCAGGCGCCCGACCGCGCGCTCCCTATCTTCGGGATGAAGCGCTGTGCGGCAGTCTCCGATCTTGACCGGCACATCAAGGCCCGTGATCTCTTTCCAGCGCGCATTGACATAGGTAAAGTTGCCATTCCCGTCGCTCGTCCACGCGATACCTGGCACGCTATCGATCATATCGCGCAGATCTGCTTCGCGCCGCTCGACCGCCTCGATCGCCGATTGGCCCAGCCGCATTTGCGACATGCGGCGCATTGTCGACCGGGCGAGAACCATCATTCCTTCTTGCTGGAAATCGGTGAGCCCACCTGGGCGCGGCTTCGTGTCGATCACGCAAAGCGCCCCCAACGGAGCGCCTTCGGAGGAGATCAACGGGAAGCCCGCATAGAAACGCAGCCCCATTTCGCCGGTTACCAAGGCGTTATCGCAGAAATCGGGGTCCTTGGTGGCGTCTTCCACGATCAGCGGATGAGGTCGTAGCATCGCGTGGGCGCAAAAGCTTTCGGAACGCGGAGTGCCATCCCGGTTCAACCCTGTCTCGGCCAGAAAAACCTGCCGCGTTTGTTCTACCACGGTGACGGATGCGTAAGGGACATCGCACAGCTTGGCGGCAAAATCGGCGATCTGTTTTAGTTCTGGATCGTTGGAAAGCGCTTCGGTGCCGAACGATGCGAGCACGGACAGCCGGTCATCCTCGCTGCAGAAAGCGGGGTCCGGTACATGCCCTTCGGGCCAAAGGATGGTTTCTTGCTGATAAATCACTGTCCACAATCCCCTAGGCGATTTTTTGACATGGGACAAAAAGTTTAAATCGGTCAGGAGTTGGGGTCTGGTGAAGGAGTTTGCTCCCCACGCCTTGCTCGGCTACGGGCCTCACCGCATACGAATTTTCGCGAGGCATGAAGGAGAGAAAATGCGCGCGACCCCAGACTTCGATTTCCAGCTCGGCGAAAGTGCCGAGATGATCCGCGACAGCGTGTCGCGCTTCGCCGACGAACAGATAGCGCCATTGGCCGAAAAAGTGGATCGCGAGGACTGGTTCCCGCGCGATCTGTGGCCTGCGATGGGCGAACTGGGTTTGCATGGTATCACCGTCGCGGAAGCGGATGGTGGGCTCGGTCTAGGCTATCTCGAGCATGTCATCGCGGTGGAAGAAGTGAGCCGTGCGAGTGCTTCCGTTGGTCTTAGCTACGGCGCGCACTCCAACCTCTGCGTCAATCAGATCGCGCGTTGGGGTAACGAGGCGCAGAAGGCGAAGTATCTGCCCAAGCTGATCAGCGGCGAACATGTCGGAAGCCTTGCGATGAGCGAGGCCAGTGCCGGGTCGGACGTCGTTTCGATGAAGGCCAAGGCCGATAAGGTCGACGGCGGCTACGTCCTCAACGGCACCAAATTCTGGATCACCAACGCTCCCTATGCGGATACGCTGGTGGTTTACGCGAAGACCGATCCGCAGGCCGCCAGCCGCGGCATCACCACCTTTCTGATCGAAAAGGATTTCGACGGCTTTTCGATCGGTCAGAAAATCGAGAAGGTCGGCATGCGCGGCTCGCCTACGGCAGAGCTGGTGTTCGACGATTGCTTCGTGCCCGAAGAGAATGTGATGGGGCCCGAGAATGGCGGCGTTGGCGTTTTGATGAGCGGGCTCGATTACGAACGCGTCGTGCTCTCGGGGCTTCAGCTCGGCGTGATGCAGGCCTGTCTGGACACGGTCATTCCCTACCTTCGCGAGCGTACGCAGTTCGGCAAGCCGATCGGCAGCTTCCAGCTTATGCAGGCCAAGGTTGCCGACATGTATGTCGCGCTGCAATCCGCCCGCGCCTATACCTATGCGGTGGCCAAAAGCTGCGATGCAGAGAAGACCACCCGCTTCGATGCGGCAGGCGCGATCCTTCTGGCTTCGGAAAATGCCTTTCGCGTCGCCGCGGAAAGCGTCCAGGCTTTGGGCGGCGCGGGCTATACGCTCGACTGGCCGGTCGAACGCTACATGCGCGATGCCAAGCTGCTCGACATCGGCGCGGGGACCAACGAAATCCGCCGCATGCTGATCGGGCGCGAACTGATTGGTGCTGCAGGATGAGCGCCGACGAAGACTACGTCTACGACGAAGAGAGCGGCGAGTGGATGCCGGCTTCGGAGCTCGCCGCAAAGCAAGCTTCGGAAAATCAGGTCGAAGTCCGTGATGCAGTTGGCAATTTGCTGGCGGATGGAGACCAGGTAACTCTCATCAAGGATCTCGACGTGAAGGGCGCCGGCCAGACCCTGAAACAGGGAACGCTGATCAAGTCGATCCGCCTGACGGGTGACGATCAGGAAATCGACTGCAAATATCCCGGCATCAAGGGTTTAGTCCTGCGTGCCGAATTCGTGAAGAAACGCTAGGCCCGACACATGACCGCATCCGTTCTCACCTCCACTCTCGATCGCGAGGCGCCAGATGCCAAGGCGCGTTTCCAGCATAACAGTTCGCTTGCGGCGGACCTGCGTTCGACAGTTGCCGCTGCCGTTCTCGGTGGATCGGAAGGCAGTCGCGAGCGGCATGTCGGACGGGGCAAGCTGCTACCGCGCGAACGAGTCGAACGGTTGCTTGATCCGGGCAGTCCATTCCTCGAGATCGGCCAGCTCGCCGCCAATGGCATGTATGGCAAGGACGAGATCAACGGAGCAGGCCTGATTGCCGGCATTGGTCGCGTTTCCGGTCGGCAGGTGATGATCGTCTGCAACGATGCCACCGTGAAGGGCGGCACCTATTATCCGATGACGGTGAAGAAGCACCTCCGCGCGCAGGAAATCGCGCAGGAGAACCGGCTTCCGTGCATCTATCTGGTGGATAGCGGCGGAGCGAACCTGCCCCACCAGGCCGAAGTCTTCCCTGACCGCGACCACTTCGGGCGTATCTTTTTTAATCAGGCGAACATGAGCGCGCTGGGTATCCCGCAGATCGCTTGCGTCATGGGCAGTTGCACCGCGGGCGGGGCCTATGTGCCCGCCATGTCCGACGAGACGGTAATCGTGCGCAATCAGGGCACGATATTCCTCGCCGGACCGCCCTTGGTCAAGGCCGCTACAGGTGAGGAAATCAGCGCTGAGGATCTCGGCGGCGGAGATCTTCATGCGAAGAAATCGGGCGTAGTCGATCACCTTGCAGAGGATGACGAACACGCGCTTACCATCGTCCGCGACATCGTCAGCCATCTCGGTGATAATTACGCCGAAGCGAAAAGCATCGAGCTAAAAGAACCGCGCGCCCCGAAGTTCGACGCTGAAGACCTTTACGCCATCGTTCCGGAAGACGTGCGCGCCCCCTATGATGTCCACGAAGTCATCGCTCGGCTCGTCGATGGCAGTGAATTTCACGAGTTCAAACAGCATTACGGCAGCACGTTAGTCTGCGGCTCTGCGCATATCTGGGGCATGCCGGTGGCAATCCTCGCCAACAACGGCGTGCTGTTCTCGGAAAGCTCACAGAAAGGCGCGCATTTCATCGAGCTCGCCTGCCAGCGACGCATCCCCCTGCTGTTTCTCCAGAACATCTCCGGCTTCATGGTTGGCGGCAAATACGAGGCAGAAGGCATCGCCAAACATGGCGCTAAACTGGTGACAGCCGTTGCTACAGCCACCGTGCCTAAAGTCACTGTTGTCATCGGGGGAAGCTTCGGTGCGGGTAATTACGGCATGTGTGGCCGCGCCTATTCCCCCCGGTTTCTCTTTACCTGGCCGAATGCCCGCATTTCGGTAATGGGCGGCGAGCAAGCCGCATCGGTCCTCGCTACCGTCCACCGTGATGCGGACAAGTGGACCGATGACGAAGCCGAGGAGTTCAAAGCCCCAATCCGCGAAAAATATGAGCACGAAGGCAATCCTTATTACGCGACTGCCCGCTTATGGGACGATGGTGTAATCGACCCGGTCCAGACCCGTGATGTGCTGGCTTTGGCCTTTGCTGCTACTCTCGAGGCGCCAATTCCAGAAAGGCCCCAATTCGGCGTATTCCGAATGTAGGAGAGGAACCTTCCCGGCGTTCCGCTCATTCCAGCTTTATAACATGGGGTTGGACAGGGCTGAGGAGAGTTCCATGGAAGGCCAAGAAGTCACAATCGCCATTGTCGTCATCGTTCTATTGGTAGGAGCGTTGCTCGGTTGGCTTTTCATTCAACGCAATCGCACGAAGGAATTGCGTGATCGCTACGGCGAAGAATATGATCGCACGCTCGAAGCAAAGGGTGGCCGCAGAAGCGCTGAGGCTGATCTTATCGAGCGCGAGGAGCGCGTAAAAAAGCTGGAAATTCGTCCGCTGTCGCCGTCGGAGCGCGATCGTTTTGCCGGCGAATGGAAGGATACCAAGGCTCTCTTCGTTGACAGTCCCATGGAAGCTGTCAGCCGCGCCGACCGCCTTCTTACCGACATTATGTCGACCCGAGGCTATCCCATGACCGATTTCGAGAAGCGCCATGCAGATTTGACCGTCGAGCACGCCGATGTTGCGAAGCACTATCTCGCTGGCCATGAAATTGCCGACCGAGCGAGCGATGCCACCACGGAAGAGCTTCGCCGGGCAATCAATCATTACGAAGCGCTTTTCGGCGAGATGACCAGCGAAGTATTAGAGCAAGATGGTGTGGCTCATGATCGACACGTTAAGGTCGATTACGAAGGGCTGGATGGTCGCGGCGCCGAGACACCGGTCCGGCCTGCTGGCGATCCCCTGCTACGCGACCGTGATCGGGTGTAACTTCACCTATATAACTCGCAATCCGAGGTAGCCCTGCTAAGCGGCCCTTCGGTATTCTCAATGCGACGAAATCCCTCCCTCATCAGCCGCCTCGTGCGACGCCTGCTCCTGTTGCTTTATCGATTGAAAGGCTGGCGGATCGAGGCATCGCGTCCGGCAGCCCGTAAATTCATCATTCTCGGTGCCCCCCATACCTCAAACTGGGACTTCGTATTTTTCCTCGGTGTGGCCGACGAACTGGGTATCCGCCCCAGCTTCATGGGGAAAAAGAGCCTTTTCAAATGGCCGGCAACAAACTTCATGCTGGATATGGGCGGAATACCGGTGGATCGGTCCAAGCGGGCAAATTACGTTGCTCAAGTAGTGAAGGCGTTCGAGGAAGCAGACGAACTTGCACTCGTAATTGCACCGGAGGGCTCGCGGACTTCGAAGGGCGAATGGCGGAGCGGTTTCTACCATATCGCTATGGCGGCGGGCGTGCCGATCGTACCGGGTTGGGTAAACAACGAGGCCATGACGGGCGGCATGGGAGAGCCGCTGATGCCAACAGGCGATTACCGCGCGGATCTCGCTAAACTTGCAGCATTTTATCGAGAGAAGAGGCCAAACTGCGACCGTTTCGCCGTACTTGAAAAAAGCACCCAGTCGCTAGCTGAGATGCAGCGATAATTTGAATTTACGAGAGAGTTGTCGTTTGCAATACGCTTCTTCCTCTTAAGCATTCTGAATTGGCCTGAAGCCAGACTTCCGCGAAGGCAGAACGCGCAACGGCCCGGTGCGTACAGATGCTCTCCAAATCGAGGGGGATTATTCGCCTTATCCGCTTGCGGTTGCGCAGTGCGAGGGTCAATCACTTCGGAATGGCGATTCTCTCTGATAAATGGATCCGCGAAGCGGCCACTACGCGCGACATGATCGAACCTTTCGTCGAAAGCCAGCGGCGCGGCGGAATGATCAGCTATGGCCTCTCTTCCTTCGGCTACGATGCCCGTGTTGCCGACGAGTTCAAGATCTTCACCAATGTCGACAATGCGGTTGTCGATCCGAAGGACTTCGCTTCCACCAGCTTTGTCGATCGGCAGACGGATGTCTGCGTGATCCCGCCGAACAGCTTCGCGCTGGCCCGGACCGTCGAGTATTTTAGGATTCCCGAAGATGTGCTGGTAATCTGCCTTGGCAAAAGCACCTATGCGCGCTGCGGCATCATCGTGAACGTTACCCCGCTCGAGCCGGGCTGGGAAGGCCATGTCACGCTGGAG
The DNA here is from genome assembly GCF_054655615.1 of Qipengyuania triglochinis. Classification (NCBI taxonomy): domain Bacteria; kingdom Pseudomonadati; phylum Pseudomonadota; class Alphaproteobacteria; order Sphingomonadales; family Erythrobacteraceae; genus Qipengyuania; species Qipengyuania triglochinis. The sequence goes on from NZ_BAAHND010000002.1 coordinate 314,694, forward strand.
TTCAGCAACACCACCCCCCTGCCCGCGAAGATTTATGCCAATGAGGGCGCCTGCCAGTTCCTGTTCCTGCAGGGCAACGAACGTCCCGAGGTCACCTATGCCGACCGGGCAGGCAAATACATGGGACAGCGCGGAGTGACGCTCCCGCGCCTTTGACAGAACGGGCATGCCGCAACGTCTTTGACTTGCGCCCATAGCACGCCCACATCTTCCACAAATAATGGGAGATGGAGCAATGGATACACGCGAATTCGACATCATCGTCTACGGAGCTACGGGTTATACCGGGCGCCTCGTGGCGGAGCATTTCGTACGCGAATACGGCACCGATGAAGGAGGGCCCAAATGGGCCGTGGCCGGGCGAAGCGAAGACAAGCTTTCAGCTGTTCGCGAGGAAATCGGGGCGCCGCCAACAACGCCGATGATCGTGGCCGACGCAGAAGACCCCTCGGCCCTCGAAGCCATGTGCCGCCGCACCAAAGTGGTGATCAGCACGGTGGGCCCCTACCAACTTTATGGCGATGCACTGGTAGAAGCCTGCGTGAAGACCGGGACCGATTACGCCGATCTATGCGGCGAACCGGCGTGGATGGCCGAGAAGATCGCCGAGCATCACGATGCGGCAAAGAAGAGCGGCGCCCGGATCTGCTTCTCATCGGGGTTCGACTCGATCCCTTTCGATCTCGGTGTGCTGATGTTGCAGAAAGAGGCGAAGGAGCGCCACGGTTCGCCTGCACCGCGGGTCAAGGGCCGGGTTCGTGCCATGAAAGGCACGTTCTCCGGAGGCACCGCAGCAAGCCTCGGCGCGACGATGAAAGCAGCAGTAAGGAATCTTGGCGTCGTAACGGTCCTGCGTGACCCCTTCGCCCTCACCCCCGGTTTCGAAGGCCCCGAACAGCCGTCAGGCATGGTCCCGCATTATGAGGAAGAGCTCGGGAAATGGGCTGCCCCGTTCGTCATGGCGGCGATTAATACGAAAAACGTCCACCGCACGAATTTCCTTCGCGGGCACCCCTACGGCAGCGACTTCCGCTATGACGAGATGGTGCTGACCAGCCCCGGCGATGCTGGCAGGGCGGCGGCGAATGCCTTGGTCGAGATGGTGAAAAACCCGTTCGGATCGAAACCTCCCAAGCCCGGCGACGGGCCGACCAGGGAAGAACGCGAGAACGGTTTTTACGACGTGCTGTTTCTGGGCGAGTGGCCCGATGGTAAATCCATCCGCTATGGCGTGAAGGGCAAGTTCGATCCCGGCTACGGATCCACCAGCAGGATGCTCGCCGAGACCGCAATGGGGCTTCTAGCAAGCGATACAGAAGGTGGTGTGGGCACACCCGGCTCCTTCCTTGGCGAGGCCTTGGTCGAGCGTTTGCGCGAGCGCGCTCACCTTACCTTCGAGCTGGAAGCCTAGCGAAAAAAGGGGGAGCTTTCGGCTCCCCCTCATCCGATTAGATGCTCATACGGACGGCAACGCTGAAGTTGCGTCCCGGCAGCGGCACGAAATCCTTCGTGAAGCTGGTGTGACGCCGACCTTGCTTGTCGAAGATGTTTTCGGCCTTCAGAATAACCGACAGCGCCGGATCGCTGGGCAGAGGACGCCAGATCGCCGATGCGTTGACGAAAGTGAAACCCTCGGTCGCGGACTCGAAAGGCGCGACATCGTCCTGATCGTCGAACCACTCAACTTCACCGCGTAGAGTGACGTTGCCCGTATCAGCTTCCAAAGCACCAGCCAGGCTGAGCGGCGGGATACGGGGAACATTGAACCCATCGTCCAATTCGGCATCGAGATATTCACCGCGCAGTTCGGCCGTCATATCAAAGCCGGGCGTATCGACGAAGTTCCAGGCAACCTGCCCTTCAATGCCGGTATAAGTGGCGCCCTGCTGCAGGTACTGGAACACTGGAAGCTCGTCTTCCTCTTCGCCCGTTTCGCTCAGATAGATGTAGTCATCGAACCACGAGCGATAGGCCGCGAGCGAAAGATCGACCGGTCCCAGGGCTCCGCGTGCGAACAGTTCGAGCCCCCAGGCCTTTTCCATTGAGAGATCGGTATCGCCGACTTCGAACTGCTGCGTCGCGACGTGCGGTCCGTTGGAGAACAGTTCTTCTGCGCTCGGCGCACGCGAAACTCGCGATACGTTGATCCCGGTGCGGAAGGCCGGAGCCAATTCATAGGCAAGACCGATAGCACCCGAGACACCATCGTAATTGCGCTCGATGCCGAGCGGAACCGAATCGACATCGGTTGTCTCGTAACGCAGCGCCCCCTCCAGCTGGAGCGGCCCGTTGCCATATTCCTGAAGCGTGAAGACCGACAGCTGCTCCGTACGGTTGGGGGCCACATAAGCCTCTGCACCTTCCGCTGCGAAATCGCGCAGGTAAAGCTGCACGCCGGTCGAGCCGCGCAAGATGCCATCGGGGTTCTGCAGGATTTCGGCACGCGCCTCGATACCCTGAACATCGAAAACCGTTCCGACCTCTTCGCCTTCGAATTCGGTGTGCGTATAATCCGAATAACCTGCACGGATCTTCAGCCGCTGGAAGAACCCGTCACCCAGAAGGATGTCGCCGCGCAAGTCGGCGCGATACTGGCGCAGTCCGATATTGACGGTTTCCGCACCCTCCTCGTGATGATCTTCTTCGGGGCCTTCTGCACTCTCTTCACCTTCTTCATGATGGTGATGGGCTCCCGGCACGATCGGCACGCCGTAGAAAGTGTCATACACGCCGACGGAAACGCCAAGGTTCGATCCTCCACGGAAGAAGGCTACGCCGCCATTGGCGGCCCAGGTTTCGGTACCGCTGTTGAACAGCCGCCCGCGGGCGTTGGCCGCTTCGCGCAGCTCATCCGCTTCTTCCAGTTCGCCTTCGGCTTCCTCTTCGGCAGCATCGGCCAGCAAATCCGACCGGAGGCTGTCGGAAAGTACGTAACCGGGAACTTCGAGGTCGTCTGTCTTGCGATAAAGTCCGTCGGCGTGGACCACAAATCCTCCACCGACGGGAAGGTCGATCGACGCCCCTCCCTCTCGCAGATCCGATACGGTATCGGCCCGGACCATCGCATCAACGTGGACATCTTCTGCGGGCACCCGGCGCGGGATACGTTTATCGATGATATTCACCGCGCCGCCGATTGCCTGACTACCGTACAGAAGGACGGCGGGCCCGCGCAGCACTTCAATGCTTTCGGCCGTCAGGGGATCGATCGATACCGCATGGTCGGCCGAGGTGTTGGAAACGTCGATCGCACCGATCCCGTCGACGAGAACTTTCACGCGTTCGCCGGAAAAACCGCGCAGGATCGGACGCGAGGCGCCCGGAGAAAAGCCGGTAGCGGTGACACCCGGGATGTGGGTCAGAACCTCACCGATCTGGCCGTCCATGTTCGTATCGAGTTCCTCGCCCGAAATCACATCCGTACCGGCAAGGAGATCGAACTGACGCAGACCTTCCGCGCTGACGATAATCGTCCCGTCGGGGCCGATCCGGCGATTGTGAAAATCGTCTTCGGCAACGGGGGCGGCGGCGTCATCCTCAGCAGGCACCTGCTGGGCAACCGAAGGCGCAGCATGCGCAAGTGCGATGACTGAAAGGGATGCGCCCAGAGCGCGACGAAGCGTTACGGTGTGATACAACATAACGCGCCCATTACTCCCCAAATCTGCAAACGCAACCATTCTCGCGACGAATTGCATATTTGTACGACCAACGACAAAAGGCCGCGCAAGGCAGCCTAGTGTTCCGATCGTAAGGAAAATGGAGCGGGCGAGGCGATTCGAACGCCCGACCCCAACCTTGGCAAGGTTGTGCTCTACCCCTGAGCTACGCCCGCTCACTGGCGCTCTACCGAACCATGTGGCCCGGTGGGGAGGCGCGCAACTAGCAACGGCTCTTGAGTCCCGCAAGCAAAAAAATGCGCTTTTTTTCACCCCGCTTGCGGGAGCGGCTCCAGCCCTTCACATTCGCTCGCGAAAGCCCACATGGGCGGGTGACAGTTTATATAGTGAAAGGCGGTTTTACGTGGCGAGCATGGGTTTGAGCATCGACGAGCAGAAGGCAGTCGAGAAGTTCAAGAAGGACGTCGTTGAGCCGTCGATGTCGAAACTCGTCATCCTCGATTTCTTCGCCGAGTGGTGCGGCCCCTGCAAGGCGCTCACCCCGATGCTGGAAAAGGTGGCTGCCGAATATGCCGATAAGGGCGTGGCGCTGGTGAAGGTCGATGTCGACCAGGACAAGTTCATCGCCGCCCAATTCCAGGTCCAATCGATCCCCACGGTCTATGCTATGTTCCAGGGGCAACCGGTTGCGGACCTGACCAATGCCCGCAGCGAATCGCAACTGAAGCAAACACTCGACCAGATCCTGTCCCAGCTACCGGTCCAAGGCGGCGACGAAGGCGGTGACCCGCAAGCACAGGCCGCCGAGCAGGTCGATCAATTCGTGGCCATGGGTGAGCAGGTGCTCGCCGAAGGTGATCCCGAAAGGGCCGCCGGCATTTTTGCGCAGGTTACCGAGATGGCTCCCGACAACGCCGCTGCGCATGCCGGACTTATCCGGGCGCTGACGCAGGCCGGGCAGGTCGAGGAAGCGAAATCCGTTCTCGCTGCCGTCGAGACAGACCCTGCGCTCGCCAGCGACAGCCTGATCGACAATGCTAAGGCGGCTCTGGAGCTTGCCGGCAACAAGGTCGACGATGGCGAACTTGCAGCGCTGCGCGACAAGGCAGCGGCAGATCCCGCGGATATGGACGCGCGTCTTGCCTATGCCGAAGCGGCCTTTGCTGCTGGCCAACGCGATGCGGCCGCTGACGAGCTGCTCGCGATGATCGAAGCCGATCGCGAATGGAACGAGGGTGCGGCGCGCACTAAGCTGCTCGACATCTTCAATGCCGTAGGGCTCGAAGACCCTTGGGTGGTAGCGACCCGCCGCCGTCTCTCAAAGCTGCTGTTCGGATGAGCGAGACAAAGCGCCTTTCAATTTTCCCCCTGCCCGGTGCGATCCTGTTCCCGGGCCTCCAACTGCCGCTGCACATTTTCGAGCAGCGGTATCGTGATCTGGTCGGCAGTGCGCTGGCGAAGGATCGCCTGATCGGCATGGTCCAGCCCCAGCGCAGTGGCGAAGGGTCACCGCTTTACGAAATAGGCTGCCTGGGCCGTATCGGCGATGTCGAGGCCATGGAAGATGGCCGCTATAATATCGTGCTTGAGGGCGAAACGCGCTTCCGCGTCCTGCGCGAACTCGAAGTCACCACCGCCTTTCGGCAGGTAGAGGCAGAGCTGATCAACGATCCGCAGAACGAAGTTCTGGCGAGTGTGGAGCGCGCCGGTTTCGAATTCGAGGCCAAGCGCTTTGCGGCGATGCAAGGCTATTCGGTCGATTGGGATTCGGTCGAACGGCTCGATGATGAAACGTTGATCAACGGCGTGGCCCAGATTGCCCCTTTCGATAGTGCCGCGAAGCAGGCCCTGCTCGAAGCCAACAGCCTGTCGGAACGCTGCGAGCTGATGATCCAGCTGATGCAGTTTTTCGCCCTGCGCGACGACGGGGACGAGATCGTCACCCTGCAATAAGCGTCAGAGGTTGAACGAACCGCGCAGACCGTCGATCACATATTGGGCGGCGAGCGCTGCTAGCAGAACCCCGAGCACGCGGGTAATTGCCGCTTCCACCTTGTCGCCGAACAGCCGCATGATCGGCCCGGCCGCCATGAGCGCAAGCATGGTGATGATAAGCACACCGGCCAATGCGCCCAGTACGGTGAAGGTCTGTGCCAGATCGCTCGCCTCGTTCATCAGCAGCATGATCGCGGCGATCGCGCCGGGGCCGGCCAGCATCGGAATGGCCATCGGGAAAATCGAGACATCCTCCACCTCCGGGGTGGCGGCGACCTTTTCGGCGCGCTCCTCGCGGCGCTGGGTGCGTTTCTCGAAGACCATCTCGAAGGCAATCCAGAACAGCATGAGCCCGCCGGCGATGCGGAAACTGTCGAGATCGATATGCAGCGCGCCTAGCAATTGTTCGCCGAACAGCGCAAAGATCAGCAGGATGACAGCCGCTATCACCACTGCGCGGATCGCCATATTGCGACGCTCCGCAGTAGATGCGCCCTTGGTGAGGCCCGCATAGATCGGGGCGCAACCCGGCGGATCGATCACGACGAACAGGGTGATGAAGGCGGAGACGAAAAGCTGGGCAAGCATCAGTCTTTAAATACCTTTGGTCCGGTCACTTCGAATTCGCCGTCCCACAGCAACAGGGTGACGGTGCTTCCGCCCTGCATCGTGTGGATCGCATACTGCAGCGAGCCATCGTCCGACTGGCCCATGACCGCGGGGCGTTCGCTGCTGACGGTGCGCTGATCCGGAGGCACGGGTTCGGCGCAGTTTGCGACCTCGGTCGACACAAAATCAGGCGCTTCGAGCGGGCGGTCAAGCGCCTGCGCGATGTTGGCTTGCCACAGGTAAGAGCCATCGCGCTGCCGCCGCCAGACGGTGAGATATTCACCGTCTCTGCCTTCCGACCATTGCGCGGCGCCTTGCGAAATCGCGAGGGTGCCATCGCAGCTCGACCAGATCTGGTGCGGCTGCCATGTCACAGAGCGCGCAGGATCGGCCCGATTTTTCAGCCATTCCTGCGCGTTCACCGGTGCGGGCACGAAGAGCGTCGCATCATCTGCCGCATAATCGGCAAAGGCGGTCCACTGGCCATCATCCTGAGCAGCGCGGGCGAAGGCAAGTTCGGTCGCCACAACCTTTCCCGGATTGGCAACCGGCTGGATGTAGCGACCATAGCGTTCCTGTGGCCCGCCCGCGCAGGCGGAGAGAGACAGGGCTGCGATGGCCGCGAAGGTGAGCCGCCAGCTCACAGGCTTTGCGGCACGTCCAGCCCGGCGTTGCGATAGGCAGCGACGAGCGTGTTGCGCAGGAGCACGGCGATGGTCATCGGACCGACGCCGCCGGGTACGGGGGTGATCGCTCCGGCGACACCTTCGGCACCGGCATAATCGACATCGCCGACCAGACGGCCCTTCTCCTCGCCCTCGACGGGAGGCAGGCGGTTGATGCCGACATCGATCACGGTGGCACCGTCCTTCAGCCATTCCGCCTTGACCATTTCGGCGCGGCCCACGGCGGCGACGACGATGTCGGCGCGCTTTACCACGGCGGGCAGGTCCCTAGTGCGGCTGTGCGCGATGGTAACGGTGGCGTTGGCATCCAGCAGCAACTGCGCCATCGGCTTGCCGACGATGTTCGAGCGGCCAATCACCACAGCTTCGAGGCCGGACAAATCGCCCAGCCGGTCCGTCAGCAGCATCATGCAGCCCAGCGGGGTGCAGGGGACGAAGCCGCTCTGCCCCACGGCGAGCCGGCCTGCATTGGTTACGTGGAAACCGTCCACGTCCTTGTCCGGGCTGATCGCGGCGATCACAGCCTGATCGTCAAGGTGATCGGGCAGCGGCAGCTGGACAAGGATGCCATCGACGCTCTCGTCACCGTTCAACTGTTCGACCAGCGTCAACAGATCGGCTTCGCTGGTGTCGGCCGGCAGGCGGTGTTCGAAGCTTTCCATGCCCGCGGCCACGGTGGCCTTGTGCTTGCTGCGCACATAGACCTGGCTGGCGGGATCTTCGCCCACCAGCACCACGGCTAAGCCCGCCTTGCGCCCCGCAGCAGCGGAGAATTTCGCGGCCTGTTCGCCCACCCGCTCGCGCAGAGCGGCGGCGAAGGCTTTTCCGTCGATCCGTTCCGCGGTCATACGGACATGATGATATTGCGCAGGACGATCAGGATGATCTGCAGCAATATGATCACCACCAGCGGAGAGAAATCGATCGAGCCGGTATTGGGCATCCGGTTGCGGATGGGCCGGAGCACCGGTTCCAGCAGGCGGTTGATCGCGTCGTAGAAGCCCATCAGGAATTCGTTGCGGCCCACCACATTGAAGGCGAACAGCAGGCCGATGATGAACTGGATGATGATCAGCATCACGAAGATGTTCGTGATCATCTCGATGATCTGGTAGAGGGTAATCAGCACTTCGGTCGATCCCGTTGTCTTGAGTGGCAGTACCGTAGGCGACAGCCCCTACAAGAGGTGCGCGATTGCCGCCACCCCTAAGCCGCGCTTATCAGCGTCCCGGCGCCGCGGGCGGTGAAGAATTCCAGCAGCATGGCATGGGGCACCCGCCCGTCGAGGACGACAGCCGCTTCGCAGCCGGCCTCTACCGCGCTGACGCAGGTTTCCAGCTTGGGAATCATCCCGCCGCTAATCGTGCCATCGGCGCGCAGGCCTGCAATGTCTTCCGGGGTGAGGTCGGTGAGCAGCTTGCCCTCCTTGTCCAGCACGCCGTCGACATCGGTCAGCAGCAGCAAGCGCGCCGCGCCCAGCGCCGCCGCCAGCGCGCCCGCCATGGTATCGGCATTGATGTTGTAGGTATGCCCATCCTCGCCCGTGCCGATGGGGGCGACGACGGGGATCATGCCAGCCGCCGTGGCGGTTTCGATGATCGTGGTGTCGACTGCGCTGGGTTCGCCGACGAAGCCGAGGTCTAGCGCCTTCTCGATATTGCTTTCCGGGTCCTTGGTAGTGCGCTGCACCTTGCGCGCGGTGACCAGCCCGCCATCCTTGCCCGAGATGCCCATCGCCTTGCCCCCGGCGCGGGCGATCGAGCCGACGATGCCCTTGTTGATCGCGCCCGATAGGACCATTTCGGCGACCTCTGCCGTGGCCTTGTCGGTCACGCGCAGGCCATCGACGAAGTGCGTTTCCACGCCCAGCTTTTCCAGCATCGCGCCGATCTGCGGGCCGCCGCCATGGACCACCACGGGGTTGATGCCGACGGCCTTCAGCAGCACCACATCCTCGGCGAATTCGCGGGCGGCGTCTTCATCGCCCATGGCGTTGCCGCCATATTTCACCACGAAGCTGCGCCCGGCATAGCGCTGGAAATAGGGCAGCGCCTCGATCAGCGTCTGCGCCTTGGCGCTGGCAGAGCTCGTGTCGAATGCTGGGGAAGTGGTCATGAGAAGGGAAACGCCTGAGCTGGTCCGGTTGGAAAGCGGGTCCATTAGCGTGCCCGGGCAGCGGGCGGAAGGGGTCGCGGCATAGCGCCTTCCCAAAACGCCAGCGGCCGCCCGTTTCGGGGCGGCCACCGTTCGGCACCTCTGGAGAGGCGCGGGTCCTGAACCCTACTTGTTGTGTTCAGGCTTCTTGTCGGACTTGGCACCGTCCTGCCTACCGGCATCGCCCTGCTGCTGGGGCTGCTTGTCACGGTTCTGGTTGTCCTTGCCACCCTGCTGGGTCTGGCCGGACTTCTGGTCCTTGTTGTCCATGGTGTTTTCCTTTGGGAAAAATGCGGCGCGGAAGATACCGGCCACACCAGATCAAGCGACGGGACGGGCGAAAGTTTCGGGCCTTGCGCCAGTAGGGGGCCGAAACGGGCCAGTCCCCCATAAGCTGTACGAACCAGTGTTCCCGGCATGAAAATGGGGCAGCGATTCAATCGCCGCCCCAAGTTCCCGATACCGGATGCACCGCGAGTTAGCGCGTGCGCACCCTGGTATAGGTGTAGTTCGTGCGCGATGCGGCATCGTGGCGCGCATAGATCACGTGATCGGCACGGATGTCGAGATGTTCGGCTGCAACCAGCCGCCCGTCATCCATGCGCACTGCGAGCACTTCCTCGCGGTCCTTGTCGACCAGCATATCTTCGATCTTGCCGTATTCCTGCCCCTCGACGGAGCGGACCGGCCAGCCGCGGATATCCTGTTCTTCGTTCACGAGCTGCCATTTGGACAGCGTATCGAGATCGGCAAACCTGTCTTCATGTTCCATGGTCATGTCCTTATTCTACCACTTCGACGCTGTCGGCGAAGATCATGGCGGTGGCGGTGGTGTCGACTTCTTCGGTCACGCTCTGCGGCAGATCGCCGGGGAAAGCGCGGACTTCACCAGTGATGGACACACGCGAACCGGGATTGACGTCGACCTGGCCTTCCATCGGAGTGTTGGGCGTCGGATATTCGTCGAACATGACGAGCGTTTCGTTATCGCCTTCGCCGACGGTGAAACCTTCGTCACCCACGACTTCATTGACGGCAACATCGGTCAGATTGACCTGGCGGCCGATCATATCGCCGAGCGAGGCGAGACCGGCAACTCCGGTCAGCGCAGTCACTTCGCCGGTATCGGCGGTCATGGCCGGGTCTTCGTCATAGACGGGCGCGGTCACTTCGGTATCGTCGACAACGACTTCCTCATCGTCCGTATTGGCGGCGATCAACCACCACAACAGCGCGATCACGCCGGCCAGCAGCAACAGCCACCAGAGCCAGCTGAGGGACGATTTCTTCTCTACGGGGATTTCAGCCATAAAACTTAGCCTCCTGTTTGTGGCCGACGCGCTGACGCAGCAGGCGAAAGCGCGTGGCCCTAAAGGTGACAGCCATCGGCAATGAAGAACGTTCCAATTCTTTTGGAATTAAATGGCTTTTCGGAACAGGTTTCTCTTTTTGCACTCCGCTTTTTAGGCGTCATGCATGATATTTTATTTCCTGACTTTTGTTTAGTCTATCGCCTGCGCCTCCTTTTCGGGTCGCCTTACCCTGCCTCTTTCGGCGGATATGGCGGCGGATATTGCGGCGCCGGGCCGTGATCCACGCTGAGACTTTCGCGCAGGCGGAAGCGCGCTTCCTGCGGCATCCATTGCCAGATGTGGATGTACCGGCCGCCGCCGGTCTGCACCCAGCCCTTCTCCTCGCCCCGCCATTCGAGGAAGGTGTGATGCGCTTCTTCCAGCGCGCCCCAATCCCCCAGTTGCTTGATCGTGCGGCTTCCGGGCACCAGCAGGCGGCGGTTGCGATAGCCCTCGTCCTCGCCGCCCGGTTTGCGGCGGTCGCATTGCTCACGTTCCCCGGCGAGAAACTCCTCCGCGCTGGCGGCGGCCAGTCCGGCGAGATCGTGGAGCATGCGGAAATCCTCATGCAGCAGGGGCGCGGCGGCGGCGGGATCGCAGGCTTCGAAGAAATTCCAGAACAGGGCCGCGTCATTGGCCTCGATCCGCGCGGTCATCTCCGCGCCCGTCGGCATCGGCGCTGCCGCGGCGCTGGTGGACGAAGGTGCGCCCGAAGACGCGTCTGCGGCTGGAACGGCCTGCGCAAGCAGGAGGGCGGCAAGCCCGGTGGCGGCGATCATGTCGGTCTACTCCCCTATGTGTATTGCTGCAATAATACACATAGGGGCCATGTAAAGTCCACACGCTTCGCAGGTTGACGCCATAACCGCGCGTACCGGTGTGACTTTCACTCCCATTCGCCCTGCCCCCGGCCGATCTGGGCGTGCCATTGAAGCAGGGCATCATTGTCGGGAATACAGCGGCTTGTGATGTATTTGCCCTCATGCATAACGACCTTCCAGCGCCCCACTTCGCAGCGATAGGACGCCAGCAGCCCAGTGGCCTTTCCCGATGCCAAGTCCACAGGTTGATGAGGCTTTCCCAGCGCCGCGTCCCAGGCCGCCGCAAAGCCTGCCGCGCCATGCCGCTTGCGCAGGCGATAGGCACTCTCGCGCCCCATTTCGACCGCCCGCGCCGCTCCCAGCACGCTGCCGGTCTGCGCCAGAAAGCCGATGAAATTCGCCTGCCGCTGCGGCGTCCACCCGTCGCTACGCGGGCAGAGGGGAACGGGATGAAAAGCGGGAATGGAGCGCTTGCGCCGCAAACCCGCGCTGCGAGGAGGAGGATAATGCTTCATCGAAAAGGATGGAGCAGATTTCCGCCGTGTAGGAAAATGGTTTGGGTTAGTCGGACTGGCCCAAGATTTCGGCGTCGGTGCGTTGATAGATCGTGCCGTCGCAATCCACCGTTTCCCGATCGTCGGAAACGAAACAGATAGCGGCTTCCGCTTCCATCGAGTCGGCATATTCTTGTGAGTCGGAGTCCAACATTACGTCCGCCTGATCGATCATCTCTGCGATGGCCGTCGCATTCGCCTCGGGACCAGCACCTGCTGGTATATCGCCTTCTCCGTCGATCGCGCGGCGCATCATTGCATTCCAGGGTTCGTTAGGCCCCGCAAGCTGGCGCTCGATATCCTCGGCCATCAATTGCGCGACGATGTCATCAGACTGCGCACGCAACCTGTCCCGTTCCGCTTCGAGCAAAGCCTTGCGCTCGGCGGCATCCTCTTCCGGCACGTCGACGTAGAATCGTGCAAGATCGAGCCATGGGGTGTTGTCCCCGATCACATCCTCGCCCCAGCGCGAAAACGCTCCGCCAGCAGGCTGCCATTTTCCGTCCCTCTGTTCGAGAAAGAACAGCGCGGTCGTACCTTCGGGAAACATATAGCGGACACAGCCGCCGATATAGCTCTGCGGATGCGCCGCGTTGAGTTCGTAGGGATTGCTGAGCACATCGAATTCACGATCTTCTTCCGGAGTGATCGATGAGCCGACAATTGCAATCTGGCCTTGCGGCAATTCGCCTTTCAGCGCTTCGATCGGCTCGACGATCAATTCACGGTCGAGCCAATTATCCCTCTCCACGCTTCCAACCACCCGGGCGCGCACGATCAACGATGATTGCTCGACCAGTTCAAGGTTGGTTGGAACGCGGTAACCATCGACTACCGAGCAGGCTTTCGCCTCCTGCGGAGTGAGCAACACTGCCGACAGCGCAGTGGCGAGTGCGAGAAGGGATGCATTCATTTGACCAGCTTATCATCGGCTTTTGAAATGTCAGCAGCATCCGGCACCCGATACCTTCTCGGATTGGTCTGGAATTTTTCCGCCGTTCCTCTGCTGAAAGGTACGACTACTTATCGAAGGCCAATGCCATGATAGCTTCTTCGGCATACCGACGCTGAAATTTGAGATAGGCTACCAGAGAAAAAACTGAAAGGCTCGACAACGCCATCCATTCTATAAAACCTGCGCCTCGTCCGGTCCCATTGTCGGTAAGACCTAGAGGCCAAGTTGAGCAAAAGAAGTAGATGATGGAATAGATTATCACAAACCATGACGATGCGAGAAAGATAAAGGACAAGCTTCGGAATAACCCGGCTATTACCAAGTAATTATACATCCTCGGCACCGCGCTAGGGCACTGATTTATGACAAAATATTCCAGTGATTTATACCAACGCGTGTCTGACCGTACGCTACCACCAACAATAACATCTTTCGTGTATTTCTTCTTCGCCAAATCAAAGGCTTCCGGCGGAATTCTTGTATCTAGGTAACCGAAAATGCCTGATTTATATAAAATTAAATAGTGGACGAAATTTGGAGTATGGAAAATTGCCCTTACGAGTGCTGACACTAAAGCGTTTTCCTTACGTGTCCTGCGCAACCGCCTCGAGAACATTTCTTTTAAGTCAGAGTTACGTTTCGCTTTAGTTGTTCTCATTGAAACGATGATCGCAGTACTCATTTTCCCGAGAAACCTGTCTACAGATTTTTCGATCATTAAACTGCTTAGAAAAGCGATGATGTGGCCGAAGATGTAAACGCCAACTAGGATTGTGAGCCCCCGCACCACCTCCAGCGTCACTTGTTCGGTTTCATTTATGACAAAAGCAGGGAGCGGGACGCCAACGGGATGGATGAAGTAACGATATAAAAAGGGGAGAGCAAAAAGCCCTCCCCCAAAATAAACCACCAAGTCGTAATTGGCGAACGGCGGCCGACCGATGCCCTTTAGCGCATCCACCGAGCTACTCCGCCGCCACAACCTCTTCACCTTCACCGAACAGACCCGGGCCGTCGTCGGCAGCGTCTTCTTCGTTCGCGGCCTTGGCTTTGCGGCGCTTGTCGAAGCTCGACCACACGTCGTTCCATTCGCCCTTGGTCGCGCCCTTGGAATATTCGGTCGCGCGCTGTTCGAAGAAGTTGGCATGTTCCACGCCGTTCAGCAGCGGCGCGAGCCAGGGCAGCGGGTGATCTTCGACCATGTAGATCGGATCGAGGTTGAGCTGGCCCAGGCGCCAGTCGGCGATGTAGCGGATATACTTCTTGATATCCTTGGGCGTCATGCCGTGCACGGGGCCCATTTCGAAGGCGAGGTCGATGAAGTTATCCTCCAGCCGCACCGTCTTCTGGCAGATATCGATAATGTCTTCCTTGACCGCCTTGGTCAGGCAATCGCGTTCACGCACGAATTCGTGGAACATGCGGATGATGCCTTCGCAGTGCAGCGATTCGTCGCGCACCGACCAGCTGACGATCTGGCCCATGCCCTTCATCTTGTTGAAGCGGGGGAAGTTCATCAGCATGGCGAAGCTGGCGAACAGCTGCATGCCTTCGGTAAAGGCGCCGAACATGGCCAGCGTGCGGGCGATGTCCTCATCGCTGTCGACGCCGAACTGCTGCATGTAATTGTGCTTTTCCGCCATCTCCTCATATTCGAGGAAGGCCGAATATTCGCTTTCGGGCATGCCGATCGTGTCGAGCAGGTGCGAATAGGCGGCGATGTGCACCGTCTCCATGTTGGAGAAGGAGGTCAGCATCATCTTCACTTCGGTGGGCTTGAACACGCGGCCGTATTTCTCGTGATAGCAATCCTGCACCTCGATGTCGGCCTGGGTGAAGAAGCGGAAGATCTGGGTGAGCAGGTTACGCTCGTGCTCGGACAGCTTCTGCGCCCAGTCGCGGCAATCCTCGCCCAGCGGCACTTCTTCGGGCAGCCAGTGCACCTGCTGCTGACGCTTCCAGAACTCGTAGGCCCAGGGGTATTCGAACGGCTTGTAGGTCTTGCGGGCTTCGAGCAACGACATCTTGTGTCTCCGGATCTGCGTGTGAACGACTCATATAGGGAATCAGACCTGAGATTCGAAGGCAAGAGGGGATGATTCGGTGGGGATAAGAAAGGGGTAACTTTTAATGCGCGCGATTTAGGGCCGAAAGCGCCCCGTGCGCGCGACGAATGGCGGAACGCGATGGCGCGGCGAACCGTTGATCGGGCAAAGGAGAATTTCTCATGGGACAGTACGAACCCGAAGACAGCCGCGACGTCACGCTCAACGACGGGCACGAACCCGGCGGCATCAAGCGCACCGGTCCGCGCGAAGGCGAAAGCCGCCAGCAGGAACAGCAGCAGCAGGGCGAGGGCGCACAGCCCGGCGACCAGCAGCAGGCGCTCGACGCGCAGGTCGGCGGCCCGCGCCCGGAATATGACCAGTACGAGGTCAACCAGGCCGGCAATATTAACGCCCAGGCCGAGCAGGCGCAGCCCGGTTACGGCAACGCCCGCGACGAAGAAGGCCATATGGAAAAGGAAGCCGCCAAGGGTGCCGAAGCCGAGAAGGACAAGGCCAAGCCCGGTGAAACCTCTTCCCGGCCCGATGAGCGCGCTGAAGCGGATGCCCAGCGCCCGCTCGGCAAGGACTGACAGCTAACGATTTTCGGGGGCAGGCGGACAAGTCCGGTTTTCCCCTTTTGCGGGCTTGTCTCGCATTACCCCGGCGCCCCGTCCCTCAAAGGCGGGGCGTCAATTTATGTGCAGCACATGTGCGGTGCAGAGGCTGGGGAAGGGGGGCGCAAGCCGGTAATCGGGCCAAAGCCAACAGGGCGTTCCTCAGCCGAGGTGGGCCGTGGACCTAAGGTGCGATCCACCCGTTGATTAGACATAAGCACTTTAAAGAAAAGAGAAATTTATGTTTGAGAAGCTACGCATCAAGGAACACATGGAAATCGTCGATTCGAAGGGCCAGCACGTTGGCACCGTCGACGAGACGCAGGACGACGCGATTAAGCTGACGAAGTCGGACAGCAGCGACGACATGCACCATTTCATCAAGCTGGATAGCGTCGACCGTATCGACGATAACCGCATCTATCTGAAGGAAGGCACCCGCCTCCCCGAAGGTCTCGGCAACAAGGCAGTGATGTCCTAAGCGACACCGGCCAGACCGAAGAACGAAAAGCCCCGCTCTCCACATCGGAGGGCGGGGCTTTCGCTTGTCTGAGCTAAATGAACCTGAGCACAGCTTACTGGCAGGCGAGGCATTCCTCGTAATCGGTCTGCTCGGCGCCGGCGGCCAGTTCGTATTTCGCGGCGTCGGCGGTGTTGTCCGCTTCCACGCCGCCGGCAAAACCGGCGCGCTGCACGCTCTTCGAGCGGAGGTAATAGAGCGACTTGATACCCTTTTCCCATGCCTGGAAGTGAAGCATCATCAGGTCCCACTTGTCGACATCGGCCGGAATGAACAGGTTCAGCGACTGGGCCTGATCGATGTAGGGCGCGCGGTCGCCCGCGAATTCGAGCAGCCAGCGCTGGTCGATTTCGAAGCTGGTCTTGAAAGTGGCCTTTTCCTCCGGCGTCAGGAAATCGAGGTGCTGGACGCTGCCGCCCTTTTCGAGGATCGAATTCCAGATCGCGGTGGAGTTCTTGCTCTTCTTGTCGAGCAGCTTTTCCAGATAGGGGTTCTTCACCACGAAGCTGCCCGAGAGCGTCTTGTGAGTGTAGATGTTCGCCGGGATCGGTTCGATGCAGGCGCTGGTGCCGCCGCAAATGATGCTGATCGACGCGGTCGGCGCGATCGCCATCTTGCAGCTGAAGCGTTCCATCGCGCCCATCTCTTCGGCATCGGGGCAGGCGCCGCGTTCCTGCGCCAGCACCATCGATGCTTCGGAAGCCTTGGACTGGATGTGCTTGAACATCTTCAGGTTCCAGACCTTGGCCATCGGGCTTTCGAAGCCGATGCCCTTCTGCTGGAGGAAGGAGTGGAAGCCCATCACGCCGAGGCCCACACTGCGTTCGCGTTCGGCGCTGTAGCGTGCGCGTGCCATTTCATCGGGCGCGCGGTCGATATAGTTCTGCAGCACGTTGTCGAGGAAGCGCATGACGTCCTCGATGAACTGCTTGTCCGCGTTCCATTCGTCCCACTTCTCGATGTTGAGCGAGGACAGGCAGCACACGGCGGTGCGATCGTTGCCGAGGTGGTCGATACCGGTCGGCAGGGTGATTTCGGCGCATAGGTTCGAGGTGGAGACCTTGAGGCCCAGCTCGCGGTGATGCTTCGGCATCATCCGGTTCACCGTGTCGGAGAAGACGATGTAGGGCTCGCCGGTGGCGAGGCGCGTTTCGACCAGCTTCTGGAACAGGCCGCGCGCGTCCACCGTCTTGCGGACGCTGCCGTCCTTCGGGCTTATGAGGTCGAATTCCTCGCCATTGCGGACCGCTTCCATGAAGGCATCGGTCAGCAGCACGCCGTGATGCAGGTTCAGCGCCTTGCGGTTGAAATCGCCCGAGGGTTTACGAATTTCGAGGAATTCCTCGATTTCCGGGTGAGTCACGTCGATGTAGCAGGCGGCCGAACCGCGGCGCAGCGAGCCCTGGCTGATGGCGAGCGTGAGGCTGTCCATCACGCGGACGAAGGGGATGATCCCGCTGGTCTTGCCGTTGAGGCCGACAGGTTCGCCGATGCCGCGGACATTGCCCCAATAGGTGCCGATGCCGCCGCCCTTCGAGGCGAGCCAGACGTTCTCGTTCCAGGTGTTCACGATGCCGTCGAGGCTGTCGGATACCGAGTTGAGATAGCAAGAGATCGGCAGGCCGCGCTGGGTGCCGCCGTTCGACAGCACGGGCGTTGCGGGCATGAACCACAGCCTGGAAATGTAATCGTACAGCCGCTGGGCATGATCGGCATCGTCGGCGAAAGCATCGGCAACGCGGGCGAACAGATCCTGATAGCTTTCGCCGGGCAGCAGGTAGCGATCTTCCAGCGTTTCCTTGCCGAAAGCGGTCAGCAGATCGTCGCGGCTGCTGTCCGTCTTCACGTCGAACCGGCGGTCGAGCACTTTCTTGCTGTCTTCCTTGACCGAAGCCTTGGCGACTTCGGCCATGGCGCCTGCCATTGCCTGTCCGGCCTTCTCGGCGACGAGCTCTTCGCTGCCCTGATCCTGCTTCGCCATGTTCATTGCCTTATCGGTTTTGGCGGATTCGGTGTTGGCGGGCGCCGTGTCTTCGGCCGCATCCTGCGTGTCCAGATCGAGTCCCATCGCCGCTTCGTCTCCGCCTTTGAAATCCATTGAGCCCACCGTTCCGTTTGTTCGTTGCCGGCCGGGTCGAGGCCCCGCCGTTCGCTATGTGTTCGAGTCGGCGAACTGCCGTCCCGCCTAGCACCGGGAGCCATGGGACGGGGCGAAAACTTCTCCCCTTTTTTCTCCACAGACCGGCTGGGAACTGCCCTCCACTCCATATGGGGAGAAAGGCGCTCAAAGCTAGGTCTTGTGGGTACCCCCGGGCAACCGACCACTAAATAGTGAATCAGTCGGGACTCGGGCGCAAGGGGGGTAATCGAAATTTAAGCTCGATTGAGGGTGCCATTGCGACGCTTTGCACACGCTGCCGGGCAGCGACGCGTGGACCAAGCTGGACTGCGCGGTTTCGCAAGCCCAAAAATGAAGGCGTGTAAAAAAATTGGCGGGCAAAAATTATGCTGCCGGCTTGCGGCGAAATCGAATCCGTACGCGCAATTTTGGAATCGACGGCTATGCGCCAGTCACCGCAATGACGCTGCGGCTTGCGGGCCGGAACAGGTTTCCCGCCAGGCCCGAATCACCCGGTAAGGGATGACTCGAGGCCTAGTCGCGAAGCTTTAGACGGCGTCAGGCGGCGACCGCTGCCTTGGCGTGCGCGGCGATCTCGCCCGCCACCTCATCCACCAGGTCGAGCGGCAGATCATGGCCCCAGCCGGGGATCGTCTTAAGCTTGGCGCCCGGAATATGCTTTGCCGTATCGCGCCCGCCTTCGCAGGGCACCAGCGGATCGGCTTCGCCATGGAGCACCAGCGTCGGGACCGCGATGGTGCGAATCATCTTGCTGCGGTCGCCATCCGCCACGATGGCCGACAGGTGCCGGGTCGGCCCCTCGGGATAATAGCTGCGGCGCACGCCTGCCCGTGCGCGCTCGCGCAGCCGGTCTTCGCTCGTCGGATAGCCGGGCGAACCTATCGTGCGCGCCAGCATGACGCCGTGATCCACCAGCGCCTCTTCCTCATCGCTCTTGGGCCGCGTCACCAGCGCCTGCAACGCTTCCTTCTTGGCGGAGGGGAGCTTCGGATTGCCCGTGGTGGAAAAGACCTGCGTGAAGCTTAGGCACCGTTCGGGATATTTGGCCGCAACATGCTGGGCAATCATCCCGCCCATGCTGGCGCCGACGATATGCGCCTTGTCGATCCCCAAAGCATCGAGCAGGCCCACGGCATCCGCCGCCATGTCGGCCAGCGTATAAGGCACCCGCGGGGTGATGCCGAACTTGTTCAGCAGCGTCATCCAGATGATGCCGGGCGCCCGCTGCCCATCCAGTTTCTGGCTGAGACCGATGTCGCGATTGTCATAACGTATGACGCGAAAGCCCTGACCGACCAGCTCATCGACCAGTTCGTCGGGCCATAAAGTCAGCTGCGCCCCGAAGCCCATGATGAGCAGCATCGCAGGAGCAGACGGATCGCCCTGCTCTTCGTAGTGAATCTCGATCCCGTTCGCTTGGGCTTTCGGCACGTCGTTCTCCCTCGGCTTCGGGTGGCGCCCCTGGCCACGCCGGATAGGTGGAACGGTGTGCGTCAGGACGGGAGACTATGCAAATCTCTCGTCCAACTGCCGCAGCTATTCGGCCTCGGCCCGCAGGCGCTTTTCCCGGTAGAGCGCTTCGTCCGCGCGCTTGATAACGGCCTCGAACTGGCCGGCGTCATCCGCATCGACCATTGTCAGGCCGAAGGAGAAGGAAACCCGCTCGCCCTCCACGTCTGCCAAGGGCCGCCAGCGCATCGAATAGCGGAGCCGGTCGAGAAGATAGGCCGCTTCTTCCACAGTGCAGCCGGGGAAGAAGATCACGAATTCGTCTCCGCCCCAGCGTGCCACGAGCTCCCCGCCCGACATGCTGGTAGCGAGGCGCTGCGCCATTGCCCGCAGGACCCGGTCGCCCTGCAAATGGCCGTGGACATCGTTGACGCGCTTGAAATTGTCGCCATCGAGAATGGCCAGCGCGCCCTGAACCTCGCTGCGCTTTTCCAGCGCTTCGAGAAAGCCCCGGCGGTTGGCGAGCCCGGTCAGGCTATCGGTGGTGGCCAGGCCTTCCAGCGCATTCAGGCGCTTCGCCGTGGACCGGACAGCGTGAGCCACGGATTCGAGCAGTTCGCCCGCCATATCGCGCCCGCCGACGGGCACGGGACGGTCGAGATCACCATCCCGTAATGCGCGCAGTGATCGCGTGGCCTCTCCGACAGGCGACAACAGCCCCCAGATACCCAGTATGCCCAAGGCACTTCCGATCACGGTCGCCACCAGCAGGACGAGAAAGATACTCCACTGCCATTCCCCGCGAATGGCCGCGAAGATCAGAAATGCGGCGAGCGGCACGTGCACCGAGCCGAAGCACAGCGTGAACATGCGCGCCGCATAGCTGCGGGGAAACAGAAACGAGGTTGCCTTGTAGAATCGCATCGCCCGTCCCTTAAGGCGCTTCGCCAAGCTGCGAAAGTAAGGGTATCCGCTCAGGGAATAAGCACGGTGTCCCGCGCCACGCTGTCCGTTTCGGGATAGTCGAGGATGAATTGCAGCCCGCGGCTTTCGTGCCGCTTCAGCGCGCTGCTGACGATCAGGTCGGCGCATTCGAGCAGATTGCGCAATTCGATGAGATCGGTGGTCACGCGGAAGTGGCCGTAATAATCCTCTACCTCGCCGCGCAGCATGCGGATGCGATGGGCGGCGCGTTCGAGGCGCTTGGTGGTGCGCACGATGCCGACATAGTTCCACATGAAGCGGCGGATTTCGGTCCAGTTCTGCTTGATCACCACTTCCTCGTCGGAATCGGTCACGCGGCTTTCATCCCACGGCAGGATGGCGGGCGGATCGTCGAGCTTGTCCCAGCATTCCAGGATATCCCTGGCCGCCGCCTCGCCGAACACGAAGCATTCGAGCAGGCTGTTGGAAGCAAGGCGGTTGGCGCCGTGAAGCCCGCTTTCGGTGCATTCTCCCGCAGCCCACAGGCCTGGCAGATCGGTCTTGGCGTCGAGCCCGATCTTCACCCCGCCGCAGGTATAATGCTGCGCGGGCACGACCGGAATCGGCCCCTTAGTCATGTCGATACCGAGGCCGAGCAGCTTCTCGTGGATCGTGGGGAAATGCTCTTTCACGAATTCGGGTGGCTGATGGCTGATGTCGAGATGGACGTAATCGAGGCCATAACGCTTGATCTGATCGTCATTGGCGCGCGCCACGATGTCGCGCGGGGCAAGCTCCATGCGCTCGGGATCGTATTTTTCCATGTAACGCTCACCTGTCACCGGGTTGAGCAACCGCCCGCCTTCGCCGCGTACCGCTTCGGTGATGAGGAAGTTCTTCACTTCGAGATTGTAAAGGCAGGTTGGGTGGAACTGCATCATCTCCATGTTGGAGACGCGCGCCCCGGCCCGCCACGCCATGGCGATGCCGTCGCCCGTCGCGCCGCGCGGTGCGGTGGAGAACAGATAGACGCGCCCCGCCCCGCCAGCCGCCAGCACGGTCGCCCGTGCGACATGCGCCACGACCTTGCCGCTCTTCTCATCCAGCGCATAGGCGCCCCAGACCCGGCCCGATCCCGAATAATCCTGCTGGTTGCGCCCGGTGATGAGATCGACGCAGCTCTGGTGCGGCAGCAGGGTGATATTCGGATTTTCCTCAGCCGCCTTGAGCAGGGCGGCCTGCACCGCCCAGCCGGTGGCATCGTTCACATGCACGATGCGGCGGTGCGAATGCCCGCCTTCCCGTGTGAGGTGTAGATCGCCTTCCTCGCGATTGAAGGGCACGCCAAGTTCGCACAAACGATCGATCGCGGCCGGTGCGCGTTCGATGACGTATTCCACCGTTTCCAGATCATTGAGGCCAGCGCCCGCCACCATCGTGTCGCGAATGTGATTCTCGAACGTGTCGCCCGTGTCGAGCACGGCGGCGATGCCGCCCTGCGCCCAGGCGGTTGATCCGCTGTCGAGCTTGCCCTTGGCCAGCACCAGCACCTTCTTGGTCTGCGCCAGTTCGAGCGCGGCAGTAAGGCCGGCGGCGCCGGATCCTATCACGAGGACGTCGTAAGCTTCGGTCATGGGGCTGTCATGGCGGGGACTTCGCACCGCGGCAAGCACAGAACGATTCGCCGAAATATGGTTAAATTGGGGCCACGGAACGCTATGGAGCGAGTCGACAGGGAATCGTGGGGGCGCACGGGATCTTGGAGGGTCTGGAATTATGAAAGTGGGTCTGCTCGCCTGCGCCTTCGGGCGTCACTCTGTCGATGTTGCAAACAAGCGCAAGGCCGGCGGCATGCATGTGGGCAAATGCGCCTGCTGCAAAACCCCCATGGAAGAGATCGAACCCAATGTCTGGGAAGTGCTTCAGGTGAAGGACGCCGGGCTGGGCCGCCGCCACTTCGGCTGAAGAATGAGATGGGGCGCGGGTCAGCCCGCGCCCGTCAGCTGCACGAAAACATCTTCCAGATCGGCTTCGCGGGTGGTGACATCCTCGATCGCGTAACCATGCGACTGCACTAGGGCGAGGACCTGTCCCGCGCTGGTCTTGTCACGATCATAAGTGATGTCGAGCCGCCGTTCGCCCACCACTTCGGCCTTTAGGAAGGCTTCTTCCATGATCGGTCCGCCGAGATCCTTGTCCACGCTGACGGACACGATCTTCTCGCGCGCCATGCCCACCAGTTCGCGGGTCGGCTTGTTGGCGATGAGTTCGCCGTGATTGATGATAGCGATGCGGTCGCATAATTGCTCCGCCTCTTCGAGATAATGCGTGGTCAGCACCACGGTCACGCCTTCGGAATTCAGTTCCTGCACCAGTTCCCACAACTGGCGGCGCAATTCCACGTCGACGCCCGCGGTCGGTTCGTCCAGCACCAGGATCGGCGGTGAATGGACCATGGCCTTGGCGATCAGTAGGCGGCGCTTCATCCCGCCCGACAGCGTGCGGGCATAGGCATCGCGTTTTTCCGAAAGATGCACGGCAGCAAGCAGGTCCTCGCTGCGGCGGTCCGCCTTGGGAATGCCATAGAAGCCGCCCTGGTTTTCCAGCACTTCGAAGGGCGTGAAGAAGGGATCGAAGACGATTTCCTGCGGGACGATGCCGATCGACCGTTTGGCATTGCGCGGATTGCCATCGGTATCGAAGCCCCAGATCTCCGCACTGCCGCTCGTCTTGCGGACGAGGCCCGCCAAGATATTGATGATCGTCGACTTGCCCGCGCCATTGGGGCCGAGGAGGCCGAACACGCCGCCTTGGGGCACATCGAAGCTCACGCCCTTCAGCGCCAGCTTGCCCTCGTCTCCCGGGCCGCTGGGATCATACCGTTTGACGAGATTGTCGATGCGAATTGCAGGAGGTGTGGTCATGGGCATGCCCTAGGCGCTTGAGCGGTTCGAAAAAACCCATTATCGGCACTGCCATGAGTCTGCCCCCACCCGAAGTGTCCAAGGTCCTCACGCGCCGCGTGTGGTGCGACGGCGCAACCGACATCCGCAGCGGCAAGAATTACAAGCCTTCCGCGCTCGGCCATCCCAAGATCTATCTCGAGATAGACGAGCACGGCTATGTCGATTGCGGCTATTGCGACCGGCGCTTCGTGCTGGAAGGCGGCCCGGCCGACGGCGTCGATCAGTCACAGTTGCGGGACATTTCCGAAGGCGCCGATCCGGGCCACCCGTAACTCTTCTAAAAATCCATCATCGCAAGCGGCGCCGCGTAAGAGGGTGACGAGGCGCATGTTCGTGCCTATCTCCCCTCCATGACCGAACCGCTTTCCGATCCGCTCGCCCTTGTTTATGGCAACAAGCTGACGCCCGAAGAGGCGCAGGCGCTGACCGCCAAATTGCTGGCCCCGTGCGACGATGGCGAGCTTTACCTCCAGTTCATCGCCTCGGAAGCGTTCGGGTTCGACGATGGCCGCCTGAAGACCGCCGATTACAGCCGAGATTCGGGCTTCGGCCTGCGCGGTGTATCGGGCGAGACGACCGGCTTTGCCCATGCGAACGAGGTCAGCGCCGCAGCAATCACGCGCGCCGGGGAAACGCTCAAGCTGCTCGATGCCACGAGCCAGCCTCTTGCCGCCCCGCCCGAGCGGACCAATCGACATCTTTACACCGATCTTTGCCCGCTCGACCTCGTGCCGTTCGAGGAAAAGGTCGCGCTGCTGGAAAAGATCGACGCTGTCGCACGGGCGAAGGATCCGCGCGTGGCGCAGGTTTCCGCCAGCCTGCTGGCAAACTGGAGCGTGATCGAGATCGTGCGGCCCGATGGGCATATCGCGCGCGATATCCGGCCGCTGGTGCGTCTCAACATCCAGGTCGTCGCCGAACAGAACGGGCGGCGCGAAACCGGTTTCTATGGCCTTGGCGGCCGCTATCTTTACGATCGGCTGTTCGACGAGGGCGCATGGATGCGCGGGATCGACGAGGCCGTGCGCCAGGCGCTGGTCAATCTGGACAGCATAGCTGCCCCGGCCGGGGAACAGACCGTACTGCTCGGCCCCGGATGGCCGGGAGTTCTGCTGCATGAAGCCGTCGGCCACGGGCTGGAAGGCGATTTCAACCGCAAGGGCACCAGCGCCTTTTCGGGCCGCATCGGCGAACGGGTCGCCGCTCCCGGCGTGACGGTGGTGGACGATGGCAGCATGGCCGAACGGCGCGGTTCGCTGAGCATCGATGACGAAGGCACGCCGACGCGCGAAACCGTGCTCATCGAGGATGGCATCCTGAAGGGCTATATGCAGGACCGCCTCAATGCGCGGCTGATGGGCGTGGAAGCGACCGGCAATGGTCGCCGAGAAAGCTATCAGCATGCCCCCATGCCGCGCATGACCAACACTTTCATGCAGAGCGGGAATGACGATCCGGCCGAACTGCTCAGCCGCGTTGACGACGGTATCTACGCCACCAGCTTCGGCGGCGGCCAGGTCGATATCACCAGCGGCAAGTTCGTCTTCGCCTGCACCGAGGCCTACAAGGTCGAGAAGGGCAAGATCGTCGCCCCGATCAAGGGCGCCACGCTGATCGGCGACGGGCCAAGCGTGCTCACGCGTGTACGGGGCATCGGCAATGACATGACGCTGGATGAAGGCATCGGCATCTGCGGCAAGGGCGGACAGAGCGTACCCGCCGGCGTGGGCCAGCCGACCCTGCTGATCGACGGCATTACCGTCGGCGGCACCGGCTGATCGTCGCAGCAAGAAGGCAACTCATCGCCGGTTCAGGCGTTGGATAGTACAAGGCCGGGGTTGGGCTAAACTGGAGAAACGATCATGCTGAAACGTCTTGTCCTTACCGCCGCCGCCATCGGAGCGCTGGCCGCACCTGTCGCCGCGCAGGCGGAAGACCCGGTTGCTCCGACACGCGGCGAAGCGAAGCTGGCGAAAATGCTCGAAGGACGTGTTGCGGGTGAGCCTGAGCGATGCATCCCAACCATAGGATCGCGCTCCCTGACTCAGATTGATGATACCGCCCTTGTTTATCGCAGTGGGGATACGATTTGGGTCAACTATACCCGTACACCCGAAGCGATCGATAACAGCGACTATCTCGTGATAGAACGGTTCAACTCAATGTCGCTATGTCGTACAGATCAGGTTCGTACCGTTACGAGGAGCGGCAACTTTACCTCGGGCGTCATCTTCCTGGACGACTTCGTCCCTTATCGCAAAGTCGAGGAAGGCTGATCCTGCTAGTCCGGTGAGAGCGCGGCAAGCCACTCGTCACGCGCTGCCTGCATCGGTGCCCAATCCCCGGTCGCGGTCATGGCTGCAAACCCGCTGTCACTAACCGGATCGTAAATGGCGATGGATTTGTAAGGTCCGTTACTGCCGGTCTGCCATGACCATATCGATCCTTCGTGCTCATGGATGCGGCCACCCAGCGCGTAATTTTCTTCTGGAGTGGCAACACTCGTCAGCTGGTTAAGCGCTCGGGCCGAGAGCCCACCTTTATAAGTGAAGCGCAATAACCCGATCAGGTCCAGCGGGCGCGATGCCAGCCCGCCGGCACATTGCAGGAAACCGGGCATCGGCATGGCATCCTCGGTAGGGATTTGGCCTCCTTCGCCCAATTGACGCGAGAAGACTTCGCTGTGTTCCATCCCTGCCGGGCGCAGCACAAGCCTTTGCAACAGGGTCTCCAGTTTTTCCCGCGAAGCCCGTTCAAGAACAGCTTGCACCACGATCCAGTTGACGTGATCATAAGCAAAGGCTTCTCCCGGCGCTCTGGCCAGATCACCTGCCACGAAGCGGCGGATTGCTTCGGTCGGTTCCGCTATTGCAAGCGTACCCTGCAAATCCTCTCGTACGGCGGGCATGAGCCCATCGTGTAGCCCGCTCCGATTCTGGAGCACCTGACGCAAGGTTACTTGTCCTGCTTCGCCCAATTCGAGATCGGGCAGGAGAGCGGCGATAGGCGCATCGAGCTCCAGCCGACCCTGATCGGCCAAGGACAGCGCAGCCACGCTGCATGCAAACTTGGCGATCGAACCGGCCTGAAAAGTTGCGCCAGATGTCACATCACCGATGTCTCCGCGGTCAAACTGGCCATCGGACAGTGTGGCGTAAGTGTATGCCGGAGGCGCATCCTGCGCGCTGGACGGGGTGGTGACGAGGCATAGGGCAAGGCCTGCCAGAATAGCTTCAAACCAGTTCATCCTCGGTGGGCTATCGCCCGTAAGGACGCTTGTCGAGTTCAACTCTCAACTGAATACCGCTCGCATAAGTGGCTGACAGGGCACGTTTCACATTTTGGCGCGCGTGCGGTGCAGATGGCTTTGCCGAACTGGATAAGCCAGAAATGGCCGTCGTACAGCGCCCATTGCGGGGAGCGCTCCTCCAGTTGCTGCGCTGTCTTGTCGGCTGTCTTCGCGTGGGTCATACCGATGCGATTGCAGACCCGGTGCACATGGGTGTCAACCGCGATCACATCCTTCCCGAAGGTGAAGCTGAGCAGGATGTCGGCGCATTTTCTTCCGATCCCGGGCAGGCCCATGAGGCCGCTGCGGGTATCGGGGACCTTGCCGCCATGCTGTGCCAGTAACGCCTCGCAAAAACGCCGGATCGACCGGGTCTTGTTGTTGTAGAGACCGCACGGCTTGATCGCTGCGGCAATGTCCCGGTCGTCCAGTTCCAGCATCGCCTCGGGCGTCGTGGCGAGGGCGAACAGCGCCTCGCTCGCCCTCGCCGTATTGCGGTCGAGCGACTGGGCCGAAAGCATGCAGGAAATGCACGAGCGAAAGGCATCGGGCTGCCCTTTCGGGCCCCTGGCACCCGGCGTTCGCCCCGGCATTTCCTGCGCGATGATGCGATAGACATCCTCGATTTGTGCTTCCGTCAGCAAGGATCAGGCCGGGAGCGGATCGTCCACCTGTTGGAGCGAAGGGTAGTCCGTATAGCCTTCCGCACCGCCGCCGTAGAAGGTGGACTCGTCAGGCTTATTATAAGGGCCGTCCTGCGCGATCCGTTCCGGCAGATCGGGATTGGCCAGGAACAGCCGCCCGAAGGTGACCGCGTCGGCATGGCCATCGTCAATCCATTGCGCCGCTTCATCGGGCTCGAAGTTGCCATTGGCGATGAACGGGCCATCGAAGGCAGCGCGCATCGTGTGCAGGATCGTATCCCCACTTTCATCCTTGCCCTCACCCGTATGCGAATTGGGGCGGATGACATGCAGATAGGCAAGGCCGCGCCCGGCAAGCGCCTTGGCTGCTGCGGGATAGGTTTCCTCCGGATTGGCATCTTCCGTACCACCGGGGCCACCCTGCGGCGAAAGGCGAACGCCGACGCGATCTGCGGGCAGAACGTCGCACACGGCATCCACCACCTCGCGCATCAGGCGCAGGCGATTGTCGAGGCTGCCGCCATAGTTATCGTCGCGGTCATTGGTCGCGGAGCGGATGAACTGGTCGATGAGGTAATTGTTGGCGCAATGCACCTCGACCCCGTCGAAGCCCGCCTCGGCAGCGCATTTGGCGGCGTGGCGGAAATCTTCGATCAGGCCCGGGATTTCGTCGGTACGCAAAGCGCGCGCCTCTTCGAACGGAACTTGGGGGCTATCCTCGTGCCGGTCTCCCACGAAGGCCTCGCCCTCGGGTGTCCAGGCAGAGGCGGAAACGGGCTTGCCTCCATCGGGCTGGAACACCGAATGGCTGATCGCGCCGACATGCCAGAGCTGGCAGAAGATGCGGCCACCGGCTTCGTGGACGGCGTCGGTTACAACCTTCCAGCTTTCGACTTGGCTGTCGGTGAAGATGCCGGGCGTCCAGGCATATCCTTGCCCCTGCTTGCTGATCTGCGTGGCTTCGCCCACGATCAGCCCGGCCCCTGCCCGCTGCGCATAATAAAGCGCGTGAAGCCCGGTTTGCTCGTTGGTCTTAGCTTCCGAACGGCTGCGCGTCAGCGGGGCCATGAAAATACGGTTCTTCGCTTCAAAGGCACCGATGGTAACAGGCTCGAACAGCGGCTTCAGATCGGCGTTTTCGGTTGTGATCGACATGATATCTCCAGAAAGATGTTTAGCCGATCAACGGCTGAGCGAGCCGCCGCGTTCCTTAGCAACCAGGGCAACAGTCGCAGGCCTGCCCCGGTTGATGTACAATCAATCCGCGCGGTCTTCTTCCCACCGCCTGATGCCGGGAAGGCTGACCAAGAATTCGCCCAATGCGCCGATGAACATCAGCGCACTTCCCCCGATGAACAGCCAGACCCCGACAGTTTCGAGCGAACTGAAGCTGGGGAGGAAGAGGATGCTTCCCACAACGAAGGTCAGATTCCCGATCATGCCGATCCCGCGGTGAATCCAGCCGAAGTCATGGAGGAGCGTTTGTAGAAATTCGCGAATGGGTACTCTCCCGTCTTTCGTTTTTGTTTTATCCGGACCGTGCCATACCGGTCTTGCAGAATGATTGGGCCGGACAGGCCGCGCACTGCGGCACAGCGGGCCGACACCATGTCTGGCCGAGCTTTTTCATCAGCAGGTGATGCTCGTCGAAATCGGCCCCGCTCCATTCCTCGGGCATGACAGGCATGATCGCACTGAAAGCCTTGTCGGTATTCGCCTTGGGCGGCACCAACCCCATGCGTTGCAGAATACGCGTATGGTGGCTGTCGAGAACGATAGCCCGCCGATCCAGCGTGGACGCATTCATCACCCCGGCGGCGATCTTGCGCCCTATGCCCGGCAGCTGCTCCAGCCATTGCATGGCGCCCAGCGTATCCATCTTGGCCAGATGCGACAGATCGACCGCTCCGCGCCGCTCGACCAGCGCGCTCAGGCTGGCTTTCAAACGCTCCGCCGCCACATTGGGATAGGTTTGCGTGGCCAGTTCCGCCTGCAATTCTTCCAGCGGCGCCTCGGCCACAGCCTCGAAAGACCCATAGCGCCTTAGCAGCCGGTCGGTCGCGGCGTTGGAGACTTCGGACTTGGTACGGGCGCCGATGACGCCCTGCACCAACACCCATTCGGGCCGTCGCCACTCCGCCGCTGCCCGCTCGATCCGCCCGAACCGCTGGATCAGCAGCGCCTGCAGAACTCGCAGGGTTTCGGTGCGCGGATCGGGGCCCAGATCGAGCAGGTTCACGGCGGCAGACGCCTCAGATTTCGATGGCAATCTTGCCGAGATGGCTGCCGCTTTCTTCATGGCGGAACGCATCCGCCAGCTTTTCGAGCGGGAATCGGTCGCTAATCTGCGGCTTCAGGCCATTGGCATCGATCGCTTCTATCATGCGCTGCTGCATGACCCGGCTACCGACGGTCAGGCCCTGCAGACGGCCCATCTTGCGCATCAGCGCCGCCGTTTGGACCTCGCCAGACTGGCCTGTCAGAATGCCGATCAGATGGATGTGGCCGCCGGGGCGGATCGCGGCGATCGACTGATTGACCGTTCCCGGTCCGCCCACTTCTATGACGTGATCGACACCCTTGCCATCGGTCCAATCGAAGGCGGCATCGCCCCATTCTTCGCAGGACTTGTAATTGATGGTGTGATCGGCACCCAGATCGCGGACAGTCTTGAGCTTTTTATCCGAGCTGGACGTGGCAATGACCTTCGCCCCGGCGGCCTTGGCGAACAGCAGCGCGAAGAGCGAGACGCCTCCCGTACCCTGGACCAGCACGGTCTGGCCGGGGACCAGCTTTCCATCCTCCATCAGGGCGCGCCACGCCGTAAGCCCGGCGCAGGGCAGCGTCGCCGCTTCCACGAAGTCGAGCGATTTGGGGGCATGCGTAAAGGCACTGGTCCCCTTGGTGACCATTTCACGGGCAAAGCCATCGATGCCGTCACCGGGGGTGGTTTCGAAGCTGCCGAGAGGGGGCGCGCCTCTCTCCCACTGCGGGAAGAAAGTCGAGATAACGCGGTCACCGACAGCGAATTCCTCCACTCCCTCGCCAACGGCAACGACTTCGCCGGCACCGTCGGACAACGGAATGCGCTTGTCGTCGGTCGGGATCATGCCGGCGACCACGGCGTAATCGTGGAAATTGAGCGAGGACGCGTGAAGCTTCACCGTGATCTCGCCCGCAGCAGGGCTATCGGGTTCGGCGATGTCCACCACTTCGAGACTATCGAGGCTGGCGGGGTTGCGGACGCGGACGGCTTTCATAAGAGGGTCTCCATTGAGAAGGGGTTTTCCTTCGCAACGGACCACTGCACGCTTGGTTCATGCCTATTCGGCAGAAGCCGAGATTACTCCCACTCGATCGTGCCCGGCGGCTTCGAGGTATAGTCGTAGACCACGCGGTTGATGCCCTGCACCTCGTTGACGATGCGGGTCGCGACATTGCTCAGGAATGCGCCGTCGAACGGATAGACATCCGCCGTCATGCCATCGGTGCTGGTAACGGCGCGCAGACCGCAGACGCTGTCATAGGTGCGGTAATCGCCCATCACGCCGACCGTCTTCACCGGCAGCAGCACGGCGAAGGCCTGCCAAATCGCATCATAGAGGCCCGCGTTGCGGATTTCCTCGAGATAGATCGCATCGGCCTTGCGGAGGATGTCGCAGCGTTCCTTGGTGACCTCGCCGGGGATACGGATGGCAAGGCCGGGCCCCGGGAAAGGATGGCGGCCAACGAAGATGTCGGGCAGGCCCAGTTCGCGGCCCAGTTCGCGCACTTCGTCCTTGAACAATTCGCGCAAGGGTTCGACCAGCTGCATGTTCATGCGGTCGGGCAGACCGCCGACATTGTGGTGGCTCTTGATCGTGACGCTCGGCCCGCCGGTAAAGCTGACGCTTTCGATCACATCGGGATAGAGCGTACCCTGCGCGAGGAAATCGGCGCCGCCGATCTTGTTCGCTTCCTCCTCGAACACGTTGATGAACTCTCCGCCGATGAACTTGCGTTTCTTCTCGGGGTCGGTCTGACCGGCGAGGCCCGCCATGAAGCGTTCTTCGGCATCCACGACGACGAGCGGGATGTTGTAGTGATCGCGGAACATGGTTTCGACCTGTTCGCGTTCGTTGAGGCGCAGCAATCCATGGTCGACGAACACGCAGGTCAGCTGGTCCCCGATCGCCTCGTGGATCAGGATCGCGGCGACCGAGCTGTCGACACCGCCGCTGAGGCCGCAGATCACCTTGCCGTCGCCCACCTGATCGCGGATCTCGCGGATCTTGGTTTCGCGATATTCGGCCATGGTCCAGTCACCCGACAGGCCGCAGACCTTGTGCGCGAAATTGGCGATCAGTTTCGCGCCATCGGGAGTGTGGACGACCTCGGGGTGGAATTGCGTGCCGTAGAACTGGCGGCTTTCGTCGGCGATTACTGCGAAGGGTGCGCCGTCGCTGACGGCCACGATCTCGAAACCTTCGGCAAAGCGCGTGACCTTATCGCCATGGCTCATCCAGACCTGGTGGCGCTCGCCTTCGTTCCACAGACCGTCGAACAAGGCGCAGGACTTGGTAACGGTGAGGAAGGCGCGGCCGAATTCGCCGCCTTCACCGGTTTCGTGCCCGGGCCGCACTTCGCCACCGAGCTGGTGCGTCATCACCTGCTGGCCGTAACAGATGCCGAGGATCGGCAGGCCTGCCTCGAACAGCAAATCGGGCGCGCGCGGGCTGCCTTCGTCGGGCACGCCGGCGGGCGAACCCGAAAGGATGATGCCCTTGGGCTTGAGCCGGTGAAAAGCCTCTTCCGCCTGCGTGAAGGGGGCAATTTCCGAATACACGCCCGCTTCGCGCACACGGCGCGCGATGAGCTGGGTAACCTGGCTGCCGAAGTCGACGATGAGGATGGAATCGGGAAGGTGGGATGCGTCCATGCCGAGCGGTTACGGGCATGGTTACGCGCTGTCCAGATGGTCGCTAAACGCTTCGCCATTAGACTTGCGCAAAACGCAACAGTTCCTGACCTTTTCTCACTTTAGTTCACAGAACGGCAACATTATTACAAGCCCCACAGCCGGAGCGAGATACCCTCTCCAACCAATTCTCTCCCGGCAAAGAGATGGCGTCAGTGCTTCCCAAGAGCCTGTCGTCGCCTTCCTCCGGGCCGGCGGCCCACGTTGAATGACACTGCATCACTCCTAATGCAGGCGTCGCTCCCCCGGAGGCGATATGGCAGCGAGTAGAGACGCGGCCGCCGACACCTCCTCTCCCCCTCCCCCAAGTGTCCGCGCCGCGTCTCGAACTCCTGCCATTTCATCCGTAAATGGGGGTGGCAACCGCACGGCCGCCCGCCTCGCCAAACGCGCAAGAACAGAAGGTATTTATCATGTCCGCAGTTATTGGCCGCCTGGCCGTTCTCATCCTTGCAACCGGGTTCTCGAGCGTCGTTCTCTCGCCCGCTTTCATCTGATTTCGATACCGTTTCCGACGGGGTCACACCCCGTCGACCGCTCCATGCCGTGCCGCCAGTTCGCGAAGCTCGCTCTTCAGCAGTTTCCCGATATGGCTGCGCGGCATGTGTTCGATTGCGTGCAACTGCGCCAGACGCTGGGTTTTGCCCAGCCGCGCATTCACCGCCTCGCGAATCGCGCCCGGATCGCGCGCGTTTTTGCCCAACCTGACGAAGCCGACCGGAGTCTCGCCCCATTTGCGTGAGGGCATGCCGATCACGGCCGCTTCCAGCACCTCGCTTTCTTCCAGCAGCGCATTCTCCAGATCGACCGGGTAGATATTGAAACCGCCCGAAATGATCATGTCTTTCGCGCGGCCGACGAGTTCCACGAAACCGTCCTCGTCTATCCGCCCGATATCGCCCATGCGCTGCCACATCTCGCCCGTTTCGGGATCGCGCCAATAGGCTTCCGCGGTCTGTTCGGGCCGGTCCTTGTAGCCGCTCATCATCGTCTGGCTGCGGCCGATGAGATTGCCTGCCTGCCCCACGGCAAGCGCTCGCTCACCGTCATCCAGCACGCGCAATTCGCTGCCCGGTGCGGGGCGGCCCACGGTATGCAGCTTGTCGGGGAATTTGTGCGCCTCCAGCAGGCACACCACGCCGCCTTCGGTCATCGAATAGATTTCGAGCAGGGCGCCCGGCATGCGCGCCAGGACCTCGCGCTTGAGATCGGCGGAAAACGGCGCCGAAGTACAGTATTTCAGCTGCAGCGAGGAGAGATCGAACTCGGCAAAGCGGGGTTCGTCCATCAGCCGCTGGTACTGGACCGGGACCAGCATCGTGATGGTGGTGCGGTCGTGTTGAGCATTCTCCAGCCAGCGTAAAGTGTCGAATTTGCCGGTGATCCGCACCATGCCGCCCGCCAGCAATGCGGGCAGGAAAGCAACCATGGTGGTATTCGAATAGAGGGGCGTCGAAGCGAGGCTGCGGACCGCCAACCCCTTGGAAAGCCAGCTTTCTGCGGTCCGCGCGAACTGGCGCCACCGCATGCCGTGCGAGTGGACGATGCCCTTTGGGGTGCCGGTGGTACCCGAGGAATAGATGATGTTGAAGGGGTCTTCGGGGCCGTGCTCGATCGCCGGGGCCGAGGTGCCTGGCGGGGCCATCCAGGCATCCAGAGCCTCGTCCGTCACAATCCGTGTAAGGCCCGGAAAACTGCCATTTCCTAGCTCTTCCAGCTTGGCCCGGTCGATGAAAATATGTCGTCCGCCGGAATCGCGAACCATGCCCTCAAGCTGCTCTGCGCTGGCGCTGGTGGTGAGCGGCGCCGCAACCCCTCCTGCGCGAATTGCGGCAAGGAAAACAATGGCATAGGCAATGCTGGACGTGCCGAGAATCGCCACTGCCTGGCCCTTCTCCAGCCCCTCTTCCACCAGTTTCGCCGCGATCCGTTGGACCTTGTCGCCAAGATCGGCCCAGCTCAGTTCGCCAGCATCATCGCGCAGCGCGGGAGAATCGCCCAAAACCCGCGCATTTCTGCCGATTATATCGAAATAGGAACCGTAAGGTTCGGCGAGCGCGCTGGCGAGATCGGCCTTGTCCATCCCCGCACCCTACCCACCGCAAGCGATCGTGCAATCCCGTTCGAGTGTTCCGGATTTCCTTCCGAACACCCTCTTGATCGGTCCCGGAAACACCGATCAAGCTGCAATGCCGGTCGGACGGAACCTTCGCCCGCTATGACGCCCGACTAGGCCGAAAAGCTCGACAGGGTGAAGGCCAGAATTGCGCCCAGCGCAGTGGCCACGCCGGCCCAATGCGCTTCGGCCTTGTAGGCTTTCGGAAACACCTCGGTCGCCAGGCTGGCGATCACCGCGCCTGCTGCCACGCAGCGGATGATGGCGAGCGTGCCTTCGCCCGCGCCGGTCAGCAGCAAATTGCCCGCGACGGCCGCGATGGAGAGGATTGCCGCCGTGCCGATCCACAGCCACAGCACCTTGGCCCTGGAATGGCGCCCCTGCGCCATTTCGCGCGCGCCGCCAGCCGCCTCGGGCAGGTTGGACAGCAGGATCGATCCCGCCAGCGCCGCCACTTCCAACCCGCCCGCGCCGATCAGCGCCACGCCCAGCGCAAGGTTTTCGGGTATCCCGTCGAGCGTGATCGCCGCCAGCAAGCCGCCGCCCGAATCGGACCCCCATTTCTCGTCGATCAGATAATCGGCAATCGCGAAGGCGATGGCGCCCGCCGCCACGCCCAGCATGGCGTGAAACACGCTGCTGCGTTCTATCGAGGGCTGGATCAGTTCGGTGGTCACCGACAGCAGCAGCGCCCCGCCCGCCAGCGCGACGAGGAAGCCTTCCAGCTTTTCGGGCAGCTTGCCGTAAATGCCCCATGCGGCCCCGGCGACCAGCGCGCCCGAGACCACCAGCACCACGGCCAGCAGCATCAGCATTCGATCACATTCACCGCGAGCCCGCCCTGGCTCGTTTCCTTGTACTTGTTGCTCATGTCGAGCCCGGTCTGGCGCATGGTCTCGATTACCTGATCGAGGCTGACGAGGCTTTCCGCGCCCGTCCGGTGCAGCGCCAGCCGCGCGGCATTGACCGCCTTCACCGCGCCGATCGCATTGCGTTCGATACAGGGCACCTGCACCAGCCCGCCCACCGGATCGCAGGTGAGGCCGAGATTATGCTCCATCCCGATTTCCGCCGCGCTGGCGATCTGCACCGGCGATGCGCCCCACAGCGCGGCAAGCCCGCCCGCCGCCATCGAACAGGCCACGCCCACTTCGCCCTGACAGCCCATTTCCGCGCCCGAGATGCTGGCGCGCTGTTTATAAAGGAGGCCGATCGCGCCCGCCGTTAGCAGGAATTTGCGGCGGCTGTCGCGGCAGGGTTCCTCGCCCGCCGTCACGCAGTAGAACCGGATGACCGCCGGGATGATGCCCGCCGCGCCATTGGTGGGCGCGGTCACCACGCGGCCCCCGGCGGCGTTTTCTTCGTTCACCGCCATGGCATAGCAATTGAGCCAGTCGAACAATTGTTCACGCTCGTTCGATTGCGGATTGGCAGACAGCTTGTCCCACAGATCGGGCGCGCGGCGTTCCACCTTCAGCCCGCCGGGCAGGATGCCGCGCTGCGTCAGCCCGCGATCGACGCACTGGTCCATGGCCTGTGCCACGCGGTCGATGCCCGCCATGGTCTTCTCACGCGGGCGGAACGCGTCCTCGTTTTCCAGCACGAGTTCTGCGATGGTCAGCCCGGTTGCCTCGCAGGCGGCCAAGAGTTCGGCGGCCGAGCCGAAATCGTGCGGCACGCTGGTGCCGGTGTTGATCCGGTCCCCCTTGGGCTTGCGCTTCAGCTGGCTTTCGGAAGCGACGAAGCCGCCGCCGGTGGAATAATAAGTGCGTTCGGACAGCTTGGCCCCATCGACATCATATGCCGCCAGCCGCATGCCATTGGGATGCAGATCGGGAATGATATGCCCCGCCAGATCGATCGCGGCGGAAGGATCGAAAGCAATCTCCCGCTTCCCGCCCAGCGCCAGCCGCTTCGTCTCGCGCAAATTGGCCAACGCCGCAGCCGCCTCGTCGGGATGGGTGCGATCGGGCGCAAAGCCCATCAGCCCAAGCATGGTGGCATCAACCGTGCCATGCCCCACGCCCGTTAGCGCGAGCGAGCCCTGCAGTTCCACCGCCACCCGCGCCACGCGGTCCAGCCTGCCCGATTTCGCCAAGGCCCGCACGAAGGTCCGCGCAATCCGCATCGGCCCCACTGTGTGCGAGGAGGAGGGACCGATCCCTATGCGAAAGATATCGAGGACAGATAACATCGTGCGGGCAGATGGCCGTCCCGCACGATGAAATCAATCAATTCAGCTTCGTGCGAGCTGGGCGTCCGAAGCCCAGCGCGAACGAGGCTGGAACTTGATGCGGTTGCACAGGTCAATGCGCTCCTGGCGCAAGTCGTCCAGACTTTCCGCCTCGTCGTCGCTGCCGAACGGGATCAGGCGGCAGCTGTCGTACATGTTCCGCATCAGGGCATGGAAGGCCTCGGGATTGACGTGCTCGAAATAGTCTTCGCGCTCGTCATGCTTCCCGACGAACAATTGATCGGGGGTCAGCCCCATGCACTTCGCTGCATCATAGACCGTTTCCAAACGGCCGGACGAACAGACAGCGTGACTACGCACGGTGATCTCCAGACCCGAACGATGCACGGCCGCGCCGCTGTGAAGGCCGTTGAGCGCTTTGGCGGAAAAACGGAAGGCCGCCCCGACCGCACCCATGAAATTGCCGCCCGTGATATGTTCGAGGAATTGCTTCGCCTGTTCCTGCGGGAGCGCGGCCATCGCCACCTTGAACATCTTGCTTTCCAGCCGCGGCACATCGGATTCGAAATTGACCGTATAGGTAAAGCAGTTTTCCGCGTTGGGCTGGTCGTCGGGATAGCGTCCTTCCTCTTCCGCATCGTCTTCTTCGGCGCTTGACGTAGTCGGCACGGCGGCGGGACTGGAAAGTGCTGCTGGTGCTGCGCTGGGCCAGTCACTGGCCTGCCTCTTCCGTCCCAGTCCGACCGGGCAGGCGAGACCTGATCCTTCCGCGCCATAGATATGACCGGCGAGGATGTTGATCTCGTCAGCCGCGCTGACGAGATAATTCACGTAGGCTTCGGATTCGCGGTGATCGCGCGAATAGACGGTGCCCGCGCGCGCTACCATTGCGGTAAGGATTGCTCCGCGAAGCAGGACCAGCTCTTTCGAATTGCTGGCATCGAACATGCGCTTGTCGAGTACGCCGCCGATCGCACCACCGGGCGAACGAAGATCCTTGGCGACATGAGAACAGCCCGACGCGAATACAGACGCCGTGGCCAGACATACTATTGCGAATCTTTTCATCGATTCCCCCTGTATTTCCCCACGGCAGTTTTATTCCAACGCTCGCCCGATACAATACGGAAGTTTCCCTTATATCCACCTGTGCCAGAATTGGCCTGTTGCGGGGCCGGCAGCGCGGTTTCGGCACGGTGATGCAGCGGGAAAACAGGCGCGTTTCAGGTGAAACCGGGCCTGCTTTGACCTGTGGGTAAAACGGGGCCGAAATCTTTGGTTTTTTGCCCCCTCGCGCCTATATGATGGTCATGGACGAGAACATTCCCGAGAGCGGCGAAACCGCCCGTAAAAAGAACGCCTACGATTCCGAATCCATCAAGGTCCTCAAGGGCCTCGACGCGGTGCGCAAGCGCCCGGGTATGTATATCGGCGATACCGACGATGGATCGGGCCTCCACCACATGGTGTTCGAGGTGTCGGACAACGCCATCGACGAAGCATTGGCCGGCCACTGCGACCTGGTGCTGATCGAGCTTAATTCCGATGGCTCTGTCAGCGTGGAAGACAATGGCCGCGGCATTCCCGTGGACATGCACAAGGAAGAAGGCGTCTCGGCGGCAGAGGTCATCATGACCCAGCTGCATGCGGGCGGCAAGTTCGAGAACACCAGCGACGACAATGCCTATAAGGTATCGGGCGGCCTGCACGGCGTGGGCGTTTCGGTCGTCAACGCGCTGTCCGAATGGCTGGAACTGGTCATCTGGCGCGATGGCAAGGAACACTGGATGCGCTTCGAACATGGCGATGCCGTGGAATCCTTACGCGTCGTGGGCGATGCCCCGCCGGTTGCCTCCAACGGTGACGAGAACGGCCTGAAGAAGGGCACGCGCGTCACCTTCAAGGCATCGGAAGATACCTTCAAGAACGTGACCGAGTTCGATTTCGACAAGCTGGAACACCGCTATCGCGAACTGGCCTTCCTCAATTCGGGCGTGCACATCCTGCTGCGCGACAAGCGTCACGAAGAACCGCTGGAACACGATCTGTTCTACGAAGGCGGCATCGCGGCCTTCGTCAAATATCTCGATCGCAACAAGCAGGCGCTGGTCGCCGAACCGATCTCGGTCAGCGCGGAGAAGGAAGGCATCGGCATCGATGTCGCGCTGGAATGGAACGATTCCTATTACGAGAACGTGCTGTGCTTCACCAACAACATCCCGCAGCGTGACGGTGGCACCCATCTGGCCGCCTTCCGCGCGGCGCTGACCCGCACGCTCAACAATTATGCCACTTCGTCAGGCCTGATGAAGAAGGAAAAGGTCTCGCTTTCGGGCGAGGACATGCGCGAAGGCCTGACCGCCATCGTTTCGGTCAAGCTGCCCGATCCCAAGTTCGGATCGCAGACCAAGGACAAGCTGGTTTCTTCCGAAGTGCGCCAGCCGCTGGAATCGCTCATGGGCGAAAAGATGGGCGAATGGCTGGAAGAAAATCCCAATGACGCCAAGCAGATCATCCAGAAGGTGATCGACGCTGCCGCCGCCCGCGAAGCCGCGCGCCGCGCCCGCGAGATGAGCCGCAAGGGCGCGATGAGCGTCGCCAGCCTGCCGGGCAAACTGTCCGATTGCCGCGAACGCGATGCGACCAAGGCCGAACTCTTCCTGGTCGAGGGTGATTCGGCAGGCGGATCGGCCAAGAACGGGCGTGACAGCCAGTATCAGGCGATCCTGCCGCTGAAGGGCAAGATCCTGAACGTGGAACGCGCGCGTTTCGACCGGATCATTTCATCCAAGGAAGTCGGCACGCTGATCCAGGCGATGGGCACCGGCCTGCGCGATGAATTCAACCTCGACAAGCTGCGGTATCACAAGGTCGTGATCATGACCGACGCCGACGTCGACGGGGCGCATATCCGCACGCTGCTGCTGACCTTCTTCCACCGCCAGATGCCCGAAATCGTGAAGGCCGGGCATCTCTTTATCGCGCAGCCGCCGCTCTATAAGGTGACGCGCGGCAAGTCGGAGGTCTATCTGAAGGACCAGCCGGCTTTCGATCGTTACCTGATCGATGCGGGCCTGCAGGGCCGCTATCTCGAGACCGCCAATGGCCCGCGTGCCTCGGGCGATCTTGCGGCGCTGGTCCAGCACGCATTGCGCGTGCGCAACCACATGAACTTCGTGCCGCGCAAATATAAGGCCGACATCGTCGAGGCGATGGCCGTGGCGGGCGCGCTCGATCCCGACAGCGGTGACCGGCAGGCCGCGCTCGACAAGGCGGCAAGCCATCTGCAGATGAACGACCGCGATGCCCAGTGGTCCGCCGAGATCGGCGAAGACGGCCATGTCCGCTTCCGCCGCGTGTGGCGCGGGGTGACCGACGTGCACGAGATCGAGGGCAAGTTCGTCGACAGCGCCGAAGCGCGCAAGCTGCACCGCGTCGCGCAGGAAAATGCCGATGTCTACACCTCGCCCGTGCGCCTCGTGCGCGGCACCGAGGAAGAGGCCGAAGAGCAGGTCGAGAGCGACGATGTCGATGACGCCGACGATAATGCGAACTCGGCACCCGCTGCAGGCGACGATACGCTGATCCTGCCGAGCCAGCTGGTCGATGCCGTGATGGCCGCGGGCCGCAAGGGCCTCAAGGTCAGCCGCTTCAAGGGCCTGGGCGAAATGGATGCCGAGCAGCTTTGGGAAACCACGCTCGACCCGGAAAACCGCGCCCTGCTGCAGGTAAAGGTGGAAGACGCCGACATCACGGACGAAATCTTCACCCGCCTGATGGGCGACGTGGTCGAACCCCGCCGCGAATTCATCCAGGCCAACGCACTGAACGTGGCGAACCTGGATATTTAAGCAAAGCCGCGACAGATCGCACAGACCGGGAATACGGAGAGGAGCTAGGCCTATGACGTGGTTGGTCTTGGATCTTTCGGACGAAGCCCCGGTTTTTCGCGCCTGTCCTGTGACCAATTGTGTGTCTAGCCAGGTTCTCGGGTGGAAAGCGCATTGAGCAGCATAGGCGGCGAAGTCGTTTGCTTTGGTGAGATTCTTCTGAGACTCTCACCGGCAACAGGCGCTTCGCTGCGCGATGCTTCGCAACTGGATCTGCATGTCGGAGGTGCTGAGGCGAATGTTGCCGTCGCGCTTGCAAATCTCGGCGTTTCGACCCGGATGGTCAGCTCGGTTCCGGACAGCGATCTCGGCCAGAATGCCATCCGCGCGCTACGCCGCGAGGGGGTCGACTGTTCGGGCGTAAGGACCGGGGCGGGACGAATGGGCGTTTACTACCTCAGTCCTGCCACCGGGCCGGTAGGCGGGAAGGTTCTGTACGACCGGGCAGCAACGAGCTTTGCATCCTGCGACATGCCGGATCCGGCGATACTCGAAGGGGCACGGCACCTCCATCTATCCGGCATCTCGCTTGCGGTCAGCGAGGCAGCATCGCGCGCGACCCGCGAGTTTGCGCGCGCAGCGAAAGAGCGTGGCCTTACCATCTCGTTCGATGGCAATTTCCGGCCATCGCTCTGGGCACTTACAGAACGCGATCCACGTGCCGAGATCGCCGAGCTTGTGGGCATGACGGACCTCTTCTTCGGCAATCACAAGGATATGGCGCTGTTGTTCGATCACCAATTCGCGGCCGACGGGGAAGAGCGCCGGCGCGAAGCTGCGCTCGCTACTCTGGAGGCATTTCCGAACCTGTCCGCGATCGCATCGACGGCGCGGCATGTCGAACGTGACGGTTCGCACCGCATCGTCGCGCGGATCGACACCGCCGCCACCAGTGTGGAAAGCGAGGAGCGCGTGCTGACCGGGATCGTCGATCGGATCGGAACGGGCGATGCGTTTGGCGCGGGCGTGCTATCGGTCTGGCTCGAAGATCCCACGGACCTGAAGAGGGCGGTGGAAAGCGGTATGGCGTTGTCCGCGCTCAAGCATTTCACACCCGGCGACTTCAGCCGCGCAAGCCGCGAAGAACTTGCGTCTGCCATGGCGGGCGGAGTCGACGTGACACGCTGACTGACACGAAAGATCGGTCTGTTCACGAGGGTCCGGCCCCGCGCGTCAGGGGACGGAACTCATTCACTTACCGATTTGATCGGAAGGAGCGCGATTTTCCCTCACTCTTTCAAGCCTCTTTGGTTCGGGGACTTTTGATGTTACCGCTACCATAAAGAATGCGTGCGGAGGCCAGACCTGTTAAGTTTGTGCCGAGAAACCGTATGCGGAAAAGGGGGAGAGGATGATGAAGGACACCGATCGGCGCGCGCTATCATGGGTCATGGCGAGGTTCGCCCTATGAACGCCATACTAAATCGCCGCGCCTTTCTCGCCGCGAGCGCCCTCCTGGCGGCAAGCACGCGATTTCCGGCAATGGCCCGGGCCGGAGCGGCTCCCTCAGCACATAACGAACAGCTTGTTCGCGGGTTGATCGCGAAAATGACACTGACCGAAAAGCTGGGGCAGATGACTCAGCTGGCCGGCGGGCGTCAGAAAGCGCTGAATTCGCGGATCGATGATGCGGCCCTCGATCGCGTGCGGCAGGGCCGGGTCGGATCTTATCTGCACGTTGCCGGGGCCGAACCCTTGGCGCGGCTGCAGCGCGTGGCGGTAGAGGAATCACGGCTCGGTATTCCGTTGCTTTTCGCCATGGACGTAGTCCACGGCTATCGGACGATCATGCCGGTGCCGCTTGCCCTTGCCGCAAGCTTCGATCCGGAAACCGCCCGCCGCGCAGCCCGAGTTGCAGCGGTAGAGGCTTCAGTCAGCGGCCTTCACTGGACCTTTGCGCCGATGATCGACATTGCACGCGACGCGCGTTGGGGGCGCGTGGTCGAGGGAGCGGGCGAAGACCCGTATCTTGGGGCCCGCATGGCCGAGGCGCAGGTTCTCGGCTTCCAGACCGACGATCTTTCCAACCAGGACGCGATGATGGCATGCGCAAAGCATTTCGGCGCGTATGGTGCTGGAGTAGGCGGCCGCGATTACGACCGTGCCGACATCTCATCCGAAACCCTGCACGAAGTCTATCTGCCCCCCTTCCAGGCAGCGATCGCCGCCGGCGCGGGCAGTTTCATGACGGCGTTCAACGAATTGAACGGCGTACCGACCACCGGCAATGCCGAACTGGTCCGGGCGCTGCTGCGGGAGGAATGGGGTTATCAGGGGCTGGTAGTCAGCGATTGGAACGCGATCCTCGAGCTTGTCGCGCATGGAGCGGCGAGCACCCCGGTCGAGGCCGCAGCGCTCGCGCTTCGTGCCGGCGTCGACATGGACATGACCAGCAACACCTACGCCGACCATCTGGAATCGGCGATTGCCGCCGATCCGGCACTGATGCCGCTGGTCGATGAAGCTGTGGGCCGTATTCTGCACGCAAAGGCGAGATTGGGTTTGTTTGACGATCCATTCCGCTTCAGCGACGCGGCGCGCGAGCGGACGGTACTGGGTTCGGCAGAACATCGTGCGGTGGCGCGCGAGGCAGCAAAGCGCTCGATCGTGCTGCTGCGCAACGAAGGAAACGTTCTGCCGCTTCGGCGCGATGCGCGAATTGCACTGATCGGCGCGCTTGCTGACGATGCAAGTTCGACCATCGGTTCGTGGCGCGCACGCGGGCAGATGGAGGAATCGATTACGCTTCGGGTTGCGCTCGAACCGCTGGGCGTTTCCTACGCGCCTGGTGTCTCTCCGCGCGATCCCGACACCAGCGGCATTGGCGATGCGGTGGAAATGGCGCGAAACGCCGACATCGTCGTTCTCGCCATAGGCGAGGATTATGATTATTCGGGCGAGGCGCGCAGCCGTTCGGATATTGGCCTGCCGGGTGCTCAGAAAGAGTTGATCGACGCGCTCCGCGCAACTGGAAAGCCTCTTGTCGCAGTGCTGATGAACGGACGTCCACTTGCGCTCGAAGCGGCACTCGAAGATATTCCGGCAGTGCTTGAAACCTGGTTCCTCGGAAACGAGAGCGGCCCCGCCATTGCGGATATCCTGTTCGGTGAGGTTTCCCCCGCCGGGCGGCTGCCGATGGGCATGCCGCGCGTGACCGGGCAGGCGCCGCAGAGCTATGCGCATCCTCCAACCGGTCGACCGGCCAATCCGGATTTGTCGATAGACAGCGCTCGCTATAGCGACACTGCCATCGGGCCGCTCTTCCCATTCGGCCACGGATTATCTTATGCGACGTTCGACTATTCGGCGCTGGAGATCCTGCCGCAAGGCGATGGGCGCTCGCTCCACTGGGCAGTTTCCGCAACGGTCAGGAACACCGGCGCCCGTGATGCCGACGAGGTCATCCAGCTATATATACGGGCACCTGTGTCAGGGCTGGCGCGACCGGTAAAGGAACTGCGCGGGTTCGCTCGTGTGTCGATTCCCGCAGGCGAAACGCGCCGGGTAACCTTTGTACTTCGACCAGAACAATTCGGCATCTGGCGTGACGGCTGGCATATTCCTGCCGGACCGGTCGAGGTGATGGTCGGCGCCTCTTCCGAGGATATCCGCCTTCGTGATGCGTTCCAAAATCCGGTCGACCGGGCAGTTGGCGCCCAAGAGATCGCAGGATCCGCACCAGCTACGTCCGTCACAGTCGCATGATGTCCGAACCCTGGGCCAGCCTGTCGATCGTGGCGATCAGCATCTTCGTGCTGATCTTCATGGTACTGCGCTGGAAGGTGCCAGCGTTCATCACGCTGCTTGTCGTCGCGCTTGGCACCGGCATCGCCTTCGGCGCGCCGCCTGCCGAGGTTCTGGCCGCCGTGCGCAAGGGCACTGGCGAAGCGCTTGGCTTCGTTGCGGTAGTGATCGGACTCGGGGCAATGCTGGGTGGCTTGCTGGAAGCAAGCGGCGGCATTGGCGTGCTTGCGAACCGTCTGCTGGATGCATTCGGGGAACGCCGCGCGCCTTGGGCACTGGTCGTGATTGGCACGCTTGTCGGTATCCCCTTGTTTTTCGATGTGGGCTTCATCGTGCTTGCGCCGCTCGTCATTACACTGGCGCTGCGTGCGAAGCGTCGGGTCATGTATTTTGCGCTACCGCTGCTCTCCGGTCTGCTGACCATGCATGCATTGTTACCCCCGCACCCCGGCCCGGTTGCCGTCGCCGAGCTTATCGGGACGGATTACGGCCT
Source organism: Qipengyuania triglochinis (assembly GCF_054655615.1). Classification (NCBI taxonomy): domain Bacteria; kingdom Pseudomonadati; phylum Pseudomonadota; class Alphaproteobacteria; order Sphingomonadales; family Erythrobacteraceae; genus Qipengyuania; species Qipengyuania triglochinis. Next base: position 359,428 of record NZ_BAAHND010000002.1, read on the forward strand.
GCTCGCGATTTATGGCCTCGCCTGCGGCATCCCGGCTGCAATCATTGCCGGACCAGTCTTTGCCAAACTGGCTCATGGCCAGAGCGGCTTTGGAGAAGGTGGTCCGCCGCCCCGCTTCGATGAAAAAGCGCCTACCCTTGCCCCTATCGGGTTTGTCCCGGCGCTTGCAGGCATGATGATCCCGCTGTCTTTGATACTGCTCGCAGCCTTGGCTGGAGGCATGCTTCCCGAGGGGCCGCTACGCACTTTTCTGGAGTTTATCGGCCACCCGTTCACCGCGCTGATCATTGCCTGTGCATTCGTCGGCCTCTGGCTTCGGCTTCGCTTGGATGCGCCTTTGCAAACTGTCTCCGACGTAATGACCCGCGCCCTAGCGCCAGCCGGCCTGATGGTGCTCGTCGTTGGCGCGGGAGCGGCGTACAAGGAAGTGCTCATCCAGTCCGGAGCGGGAGCGCAGGTTACCGCTGCCGTTTCGGCGTTCAACCTGGCCGTGCCCGTATTCGCGTTTCTCCTGGCCGCATTCGTCCGCATTGCACAAGGCTCGGCCACGGTCGCGATGGTTACAGCTGCGGGACTGGCCGCCCCGCTGATCGCCCAAGCGGGACTTTCGCCGGGTCAGATCGCGCTGGTCACCGTATCGATCGGCGCGGGCGCATCGGTAGCGAGCCATGTTAACGACACGGGCTTCTGGTTGGTCAAACAATATTTGGGCCTTACCGAAGCCCAGACCTTTCGCAGCTGGACGGCAAGTGCCACGATTGCCGGATGCGTGATGTTCGCAATGGCAATGCTGCTTTGGAGTTTCGCATGATCGCACGCCGTACCATTCTCGCCTCTCTCGCTGCCGCACCGATCGCTGCATGCGTTCATGTCGGCAAAACGCCGTCCTATCCCCGGATCGGCGGCATAAAGCGTCTCGACCCGAGGCTGGACGCGATTGTCGATGCCGATGCGCCGGTGGAGCAGCTCGCGACCGGGTATAGCTGGGCCGAGGGGCCGGTGTGGGTCGATGATGGCGGTTTCCTGCTGTTTTCCGATCCCGGGAATAACGTTATCCATCGCTGGACGCCGGCCGTCGGGGCGGCACCTTTCGTCAGTCCGTCGGGGCTGGCAGGACCGATCCCTGCGGGCGTGCGCGAAGCGGGCGCAAACGGCCTGCGTATCGATGACCGCGGGCGGCTGGTGATGGCCGATAGCGGTACACGCACGATCGCGCGGATGGACCTTGCTACCCGGCAGAAAGAAGTGCTTGCAGCGACCTATCAAGGCAAACGCTTCAACAGCCCGAACGATCTGGTGCTATCGCGCGGCGGTGCGATCTATTTCACCGATCCACCCTACGGATTTTCGGAAGCCGACCAGTCGCTGCTGCGCGAAGTAACGGTGAACGGCCTTTATCGTATCTCTCCCAAGGGAGAAGTCGCACTGCTGGACGGCAGCCATCGACGTCCGAACGGGGTCGCGCTCTCACCGGACGAACGCACGCTCTATCTCGCGCTATCTGACGAAAACCGGGCCCAGCTACTTGCCTACGATCTCGACGCTCGCGGCATGCCGACCGGATCGCGCCTGTTCCTGGATATGCAGTCAGGGGTGGCATCAGGGCTGCCGGGCCTGCCCGACGGCGTAAAGGTCGATCGCTCCGGCCACGTTTTCGCGACCGGCCCGGGAGGCGTGCACGTCTGCACACCGCAAGGCGATTTGCTTGGCATCATCGCCACGGGGAAGGCGGTCGCCAATTGCGCGTTCGGCGGCAGCGATGGACACACGCTCTTTCTCACGTCGCACGATATACTGGCGCAAGTCCGGCTGAAGACCGCAGGCTGAGGCAATGTAGTGTGAGAGTGGAGATTGAGCGCCCGGATATGTCCGCTCAAAGTCGTGATGCGGACAGGCTGGCATGGCTGTCCAAGGGCCGCTACGGAAATACCCAAACGGGTATCGCCACAGCATAGTATCCGCTTTCTTCGTTGGAAGCCACCCTCAATATCAAAATGCTTTCGGACAAAGCGGGTCAGTGCGCAGCACGACTTGATCAGGCAAAATTCTCCTAAGCCCAATAAGCCCATCTTAACCATCTTGGACGCCCGACCTTATTGCCCCGGGAATAATTGGGCTTTCTCTTCATCTGACCTTTCTTTGTCTTATTGTCACCGAACCGACTATTCTCCGTCATGCTGGGGTAACTAGCTCGCATCATAGGCCGCCCGACTGATTGAGATCGTCGGAGGGTAATGATGAAACGGATGCTGCTGGCGATCCTGCTGGCCATGGGGGTAGCTATCCCCGCGGGTTCGATGACCGAGGCGCAAGGTTACCTTGCGCCCGAAGACCGGCCGGACCTGGTGCGCGTCCTGCCGCCCCCGCCGGAACCGGGTTCGCCGCGGGCGGCGGCTGATCAGGCGATCTATCGCGCCAGCCGCGAGATGAAGGGTACGCCGCGCTGGGATCTCGCCACAAGCGATGTGCGGGGCGGGATGCTCGATCATTTTTCCTGCGCCCTGGGCGCGAAGCTGGAAGAAGATGATGTCCCGGCGCTCAGCCGTTTGCTCGACCGCGCTGGCAACGATCGCCGCGTGGTGGGCGAAGCCAAGCAGCACTACCAGACAGCGCGGCCCTGGCTCGATAACGATCTGCCAATCTGCGAAGCCCGGACGGCGCATCTGGCCGGGAACGGCGATTACCCTTCCGGCCATGCCGCCCACGGGCAACATGTCGCGATGATCCTTGCTGCGCTGGCACCGGACCGCGTCACCCAATTGCTCGCCCGCGGGCGCGAATTCGGGGAAAGCCGCTGGGTTTGCGGATCCCACAGTCAGAGCGCTGCCGAAGCCGGAACGCTGGCGGGCGCCGTCATCTTTGCAGCGGAAATGAATTCCGAAGAATTTCGACAGGACCTGGAAGTCGCCCGCAAGGAACTCGCCACGGCGCGCTCCACCGCTCCGGCGCCTGACAACTGCACCTAATCCAACAACAGATCACCGCCGCACCCAAGCAGGGCGAGCGGGACGAAAACACGTTCGGGAGGGGACGCGGGCGGCGCGGGGCGCTGTCCGTCTCACCATGAAGGGATCGTTTACATGAAAAGAAATTCCAGCGTTACGGGACGCAAGACCATTCTCCTCGCCAGTGCGGCAGCCGCGGCGTTTCTGGCCGCACCTGCCGCCGCGCAGACCGGGCAGGAAGACGCCGATCAGACGGCTTCGGAGGAAGCAGCCGACGGGGACGTCATCGTCGTCAGCGGGTACCGCCAGTCGCTCGAGCGCGCGATCGATATCAAGCGCGACACCATCGGCTTTTCCGATTCCATCGTAGCCACCGACATTGCCGACTTCCCCGAACAGAATCTCTCGGAAGCGCTGCAGCGCGTGCCAGGCGTCACGATCGAACGCGACAAGGGCCTGGGAACGCGCGTGAATGTCCGCGGCCTTCCCACCGAATTCACCCATGTCCAGATCAACGATCTCGCCACCGCATCGGGATCGGGCGGGCGCGATGTCGAATTCGATATCTTCGCCTCCGAACTCGTCCAGACCGTTACCGTCTACAAATCGCCCACTGCAGCTCAGGAGGAAGGCGGAATTGCCGGGATCGTCGATATCCGCACCGCCCGCCCCTTCGATTTTTCGGGCTCGCGCATAGTCGGCTCGGTCGAAGGCGCCTACAATTCCATCTCCGAGGAAATCGACCCGCAGGCCTCGCTGCTCGTCAGTCAGACCTGGGGGCCGTTCGGTGTGCTGCTGTCGGCTGCTTACGGTAAGCGGACCAACCGCACCGATTCAAATTCCGGCATCAACTTCCGGCCGATCTCGCGCTGGACCGATCGCGGAAACGCCCAGACGGATCAGGCGATCGAGGTTCTGGAGCGCGACGCGGGCATCATTCTCGACCCGGCAGACGATGACCAGACCAGCCGCGTTGTCTTCCTCGACAAGGTGGGCGACCGCATTTACCTCAACGATCAGGAACGGCTCGGCTTTTCAGGTTCGCTCCAATACAAGCCCAGTGACGATCTGAGCGTGACCTTCGACGCCTTTCTCGGGTCCTACGATTCGACCGAGGACGAATACGACGCCGCTGCCTATTCCGCATCGAGCAGATCGACGCTCGACGTAATCCACGATTACGACGAAACCACGCTGGCCGATTACGGCATCGTGGTTTTGCGCGACGTTTCCTACACCGCGACCCAGCACGAGTTCCTGAGCAAGGAGCGAGTCAACGAAACGAATTATCGCCAGTTCGGAGGCGAGTTGAACTGGTCTCCGGGCAATTGGTCGATCGACATGCTGGGCGGCTATTCCGGCGCGGACAAGTCGAGCGACTATGCCAATCTCAAGCATGTGGCTTATGCGCCCTCACGCACCCGCTACACCGAGACCGGCGGCGAAACGATACCGAGCGATGACCCGGCATCCTTCGACATGTACAATTCGCCCGCATCCTACCTCTTCGAAGCGTATGAAACGACCTATGAAGAGATCGAGGACGATAAATATGCCGCGCAGATCGACATCGGTCGCAGTTTCGACCGCGGTAGCCTGCTTGGCCTGAGCGCCGTCCACATCGGTGCGCGCTATACGGACAAGACGAAGGAAAGAAACTACGGCGAGGAGAAGATCCAGGGCCCCACGCGCGGCGACAGTTCCTATGTCGACGATCGCACCCTTGCCGATAGCGATCTTGCCGATGTCATCGATATCGTCGGCGGCAAGGACTATCAGGCGCGCGACCTGACGTGGCAGCAGGTTTCCAACGATTATGCACGCCAGTTCTTCCGGCCCGACGGCTTCCTTTCCCCCTTCGACGATGGGCAATTCTACCGGGTGAAGGAAAAGACCTGGGCCGCCTACGCGATGGCGGATTTCGATTTCGACATCGGCTCGGTACCAGTGCTCATCAATGCGGGCGCGCGGTATATCAAGACCGATATCCGGTCCTCCGGCTTCTTCCAGATCCAGAACTCCGACGGCACGACCGGCTATACGGACGAGCCGGTCTCCAGCGACGGGGATTACGACAAGCTACTGCCCGCCGTGAACGCCACCATAGAATTGACCGATGGCCTGATCCTGCGCGGTGCGGCTTCTCAGACGCTCATCCGGCCTGCTCTTACCGATCTGGCCTACAAGCGCACCGCCAGCTTCAACGATTTCCGTTTCACCGACGGCAATCCCGATCTCCAGCCGACCTATGCCGATCAGTGGGAAGCCGGCGCGGAATATTATTTCGGCTCCGGCGGCCTTCTGGCTGCGTCCTATTTCTGGAAGAATATCGAGGGCGTGGTCCAGAACGAACTGACCGGCGTTGTCCGCGACGTGACCAAGTATAATGCCAACGGTACTATCGACGGCGTCTATGATTTCGACGTCTACCAACCCGTGAATGCCGAAGGTTCATATGATGTCAGCGGTGTGGAACTGGTAGCGGTCCTGCCCTTCGGCATGTTCACCCGTACGCTCGAAGGTTTCGGCGTGAACGCCAATGTGACCTTCCTCGACAGCTCGCTTACCGGGGAATCGGAAATCGACGTACCGACCTCTCCGGTCGGGCTGGCCGACAGCGTCTACAATGTCACCGGCTTTTACGACAATGGTCCGCTGCAGGTGAGGGTGAGCTACAATCGCAAAGGCGCATATGTCGAGCGGATCGAACGCAACATGTATCCCGTCTATCGGGATGCCTATGGCCAGTTCGATTTTTCCGCGAGCTACCAGATGACGCCGAGCCTGCGTGTCGAGCTGCAGGCGATCAATTTCACCGACGAACCGACCACCGGTTACACGATCGATCCATCCTTCCCGACGACTTACGAATTTTCGGGAAGCAGGGTCAGCCTGGGCGTTCGCGCCCAGTTCTGATTTCTATTTAACAACACCGGCCCGGGCCTATCGTCTTGCGAAAGACGGTCTGCCCGGGCCGGCTGTTTGGGCGATCGAGCCAAGCTGCCTGCGACTTGCGCCCTTTCGCCGATCTCAGGGCTTGGCCAGATGGCGATGCATTTCCGCTATCAATTCGTCGGGTAGAAGCCCGGCGAAGAGATCCTGCACCTTGTTCAGCAGCCCACTGACCCGTTGCGTATCGCCTTTCAGCAGAGCGTCGTAGCCATCGCGGGCGACCTTTTCGGGATCCGCCTTGTTCTTCATCTCGCCAGCTCGCGTATCTTCCATGCCAGCACGCTTGAAGAACTGCGTATCGGTGACGCCCGGCATCAGGCAGGAAATAACGACATTGGTGGTTTTTAGCTCGTTGGCCAGGCCGACGCAGAAGTCGTTCACGAACGCCTTGGTGGAATTGTAGACCAGCTGATAGGCCCCCGGCATGTCGCCGGCGATGGATCCCGTCATCAGGATCCGCCCTTGGTCCTTCAGAACCATGTCCCCACCGATCTTGTGAACCAGCGATATGGCACCTTTGACATTGGTGTCGATCACATGGGCGATATCGCTCCACTTCTGGACGAGGAAGGCTTCGCCCAGACCGTGGCCGGCATTGGCGATGAGCGTATCGACTTTCCGATCGCCTATGGCCTCCATCACGCTCTCGATGCCCTTTTCGGTGCCCAGATCCGCTTCGAGTGTTTCGACACCGATCGCCCCGCAATCGTCGCACGCCTTCTTCGCGGCCGAGAGATCGCGATCGGCGACGAGAAGAAGGTCGCAGCCGTCTGCAGCGGCCAGCTTGGCGAGTTCGAAGCCGATACCGCTGGATGCGCCGGTAACGACGCAGAAACCGGTCAGTTTATCGATAGGGTTCTTGCTCATGCGATCTTCTCCTTCTCCATTCCAGGTTTGAGGACCACCTTGGTCCAGCTGTCCTGTTCCTCCCGAAAGCACTTGTAGCCATGGGCGGCGTCTTCCAGCGGCAATCGATGTGAGATCAGGAACGTCGTATCGAGCGTGCCGTCCTCGATCTTTTCGAGGAGGTCTTTCGTGTAACGCTGGACGTGGGTCTGGCCCGAACGAACCTGGAGGCCTTTTTCCATCAGGGCACCCAGCGGAAACTTGTCCGTCATGCCCCCATACACGCCGGGTATCGATACCCGGCCGCCCGGCCTCACCGCCAGGATGGCCTGTTTCAACGCGCTTGCCCGGTCGGCTCCGATACCGATCTTCTGCTTTGCGATATCGATCATGTTATCGATCGCAAATCCGTGGGATTCCATGCCCACCGCATCGATCACTGCATCGCAGCCGATACCGCCCGACATTTCCATCAGCGCTTCGCGCACATCGGTTTTGCGGAAGTCGATCACCTCCGCCCCCAATTGCTTGGCCAGTTCGAGCCGGTGAGGATAGTGATCGATCGCGATTACCTTGCTCGCCCCCATGACGATGGCCGACTGGATCGCGAATAGGCCGACCGGCCCGCAGCCCCATACGGCAACGGTATCATCAGGCTGTATTTCGGCATTCTCCGCACCCATCCAGCCGGTTGGCAGAATGTCGGACAGGAACAGGACCTTCTCGTCTTCCAGATGATCGGGAATAACGATTGGCCCGACATCGGAAAACGGAACGCGCACGTACTCCGCCTGACCGCCGGAATAGCCGCCGGTCAGGTGGGAATATCCGAACAGCGCCGCCATCGGATGGCCGTAAAGCGTGGCCGACATGTCCTGCTTTTCGACCGGATTGGAGTTTTCGCAGGCCGAATACTGGCTGATCTGGCAATGGAAACAACCGCCACAGCTGATCGTAAAGGGGACGACGACGCGCTGGCCTTTCTTCAGGGTGCTGTCCGCACCGGTTTCCACGACTTCGCCCATGAATTCGTGCCCCAGAACATCGCCTGGAAGCACGCCGGGAATAACTCCGTCGTAGAGATGAAGATCGCTACCGCAGATCGCAGTCGAGGTGACCTTGAGTATTGCATCGCGCGGATTGATAATCTCGGGATCATCAACCGTGTCGACGCGAACGTCGTGTGTGCCGTGCCAGGTTAGCGCTCTCATTGCTCTGACTCCTCGAGTTGCCGGATGTTTTGGGCGGCCTCTTTCGTATGCGCAGAGGTTGCGATCTCGCCGGTTTCCATCAGCATCTTCAGACGCTTCAGGTCATGGCGCGCCTGCACCCCGGGTTCCTTGCGAAGCAGTTTGGCGATTGCGCGTCCCACCTCGCCTGCGGGCGGATCGTAAAACATGACGAGCGACACGCGCGTTCCGCGTTCACCCGGAGCATCCGTGAAGGTGACCTCGCCGTTCGTTTCGATGTCGGACCCTTCGACCGAGCGCCAGGCGATCATCTCGTTCTCGACATCCTTCAGGATCTCGGTTTTGATTTCCGCGGTTTGCCCAAGGGGCGCTCCGATCGTCCAGATCAGCTCACCGTTGCTCTCGCGGATGGATTGCACATTAGGCATGAACTGCGGCAGATTATTGAAATCGCGCCAGAACTTGTACACCTCCGCGCGGGGCTTGCGGATCGTGACCGTTGTCCCGACGATAGGATTGTCAGTCCCGGGCCGCTTGCGCGTATAGAGAGGGGCATCATCGCTGCCGCCTTTGTGCCGGTGGGACAGGAAAGCGGCGAATGCGGCGCCTCCCGCGGCCAGTGCCAGCCCTGCGACCGATCCAGCGATACCAATATTCTTTCTCGTATCCATGCTCGGGTTCCTTCCGTCAGTCCCGCCTCACGCTGTCTCCGGTAAGAGATGGATAAAACGTCACGAGCGCTTTTCTCAGAGGCATACCCTAACGAACGGCCTTCCCCATGAAGGTTCCCGAACCCAACAAAAGTTGGGCCCCAAATTCTCCGGAATGTTGAGGCCCCGCACGAATAATGGTGGGATTATTTGGTCCGGGTGATCCTGGAAACTATTCCAAGCGCCGCCAATGCTGCGGGCAGTCACTCTGATCATTCTCCAAAGTCCGTCCGCTCCAAAAGCCATTTCTTGGTATGGACTTGCGATTTTCGGCCAATTTTTGTAATTTGGTGCGATGGCTGAGGAAACGCGCGCCCTTCACCACAAACTGCAAAATGCAGAGCAGGAGAAGCTTGCTCTGAAGAGCCTGGTTGAGCGGGCCGCAGACGAGATCGATCAACTGGCCGAAGCCGATTGTTCCAAAGAGGCTATTGAAAACGCCAGAGAGCAGGCAATGCGGTTGAGAAAGGTCGCAAAGACCGACTCTTCTGAATGATCCTTTTTTGAAGCTTCCAACCTATCTTTACATAAATGGTAGCGCGAGATGGCTGACCAGTTCGGGCGCCCCCATTACTAATTAGCGGCCGCATTGTCCTTTGTCCGATAAAAGACTAATTGGCGCGCGTATTTGAGTTAATGGCCATTCAACTCTCAGCGCGCGCTTGCTTGGGCAATCAGGATGAAAAGCCGGCAGTAATGCAGGAACCGGACGAAGGATTACAGGCGGTATTTCTTGCCAATCGTCAGGCCTTGCTGCGCTTTCTTGAAGCGCGCGGGGCCCAGGGCGAGGCGGAGGACGTGCTGCATGAAGTCTGGCTCAAGCTGGAACGCAGCGCTCCGGGGCCGGTGGCATCGCCCATGTCCTATCTCTTTCGCATTGCCAACACGGTGATGATCGACCGCTTCCGCTCTGCCCGGCAGGCGCAATTGCGCGATGCGGCATGGTCGGACGCGAATGGCGTGCCCGAGGGCGGCGTGTCGGACGCCCCCTCGGCAGAACGGCTGGTGGCCGGGCGGCAGATGGCAGAGCAGGTCGATGCCGCGCTGGCACGCCTGCCTGGCCGGGCGCGGGACATCTTTCACCGCAGCCGGATCGGGGGCCAGCCGCAGCGCGAAATTGCGCGGGAAATGGGGATCAGCGTCAGCACGGTGGAAAGCGATCTGCGCAAGGTGTACCTCGCGCTCGCCGAGCTCAGGGAGCGCTTCGATGAGGAATGATCGCGAGGACTCCGTCCTAGGGACAGGAGCGATTTTGCATGGCGCATGATTCAACAATACTTGCCGAGGCGGCAGACTGGGCAGTCCGGACGGCGGAACCCGACTTCGAGGAGTGGGACGCCTTCACGGACTGGCTCGAACAGTCGCCCGCGCATAATGCGGCCTATGACCATGTGGTCATGGAGGCGGAAGCGGGCAGCGATATCCTGCGCGCGGCCCCGGCCAATGACGCCGACGATACTGGCGCTCTGGCCAGCGGCGGACAGCGCAATTACCGCTGGATCGGTGCCGGGCTTGCCGCCTGCGTGGCGCTGCTGTGCGCGCTGTGGCTGTGGCAGCCGGGTGCGGGCGAACGTCTGTACCAGACCGCGCCGGGCGAAACGCAGCTGGTGGAGCTGGCCGATGGCAGCTCGATCCTGCTGGGCGGCGACAGCGTTCTGACGCTCGAAAACGACAAGACCCGCTATGCCCGGCTCGACCAGGGCCGCGCGCTGTTCCGGATCGAACATGACGACCGCGCGCCCTTCCACCTCGATGTCGGCGCCTCGGAGCTGGTCGATGCCGGCACGATATTCGACGTGGCGATCCGCTCTGCCGAAATCCGAGTGGGCGTGTCGGAAGGCGCGGTGATCTACAATCCCGAGCAGCAGAACCGGCTGGTCAATCCCGGCCAGTTCCTGACCATTGCGCGCGCAGACGGCTCTTACCGCATCGGCCAGTTGCCCGCCGATCAGGTGGGCGAATGGGGCGATGGCCGCCTGACCTTCCGCGACGCCTCACTGGAAGATGTCGCGACCGAGATTTCGGCGGCAACCGGGCTGGATTACCGCGTGTCGCCCGGCAGCGGCAATCGCCCGGTCTCAGGCAGCGTCCTCCTCGACCCGCTGGAGGAAGACCCGGCCATGCTCGGCGAATTGCTAGGCATCGAGGTTTCCCCTGAAGGCTCCAGCTGGATACTCCAGGCCGAGTGACCATGCGTAGCGGCCCTGTCTTCGCGTTTGCCATGGTCGCGGCGCTGGCCACGCCAGCCACAGCGCAGGATATGGCCATCGACGCGCCGGCAGGATCGGTGGCGGATGCCGCAATTGCCATTGCCCGGCAGACCGGCACCAGCATCATGGTGCCCGACAAGGGTATTTCCCGTCGCAAGGCCCCGCGTATCCGCGGGCGCATGACCACCCGCGAAGCGGTACAGCGCCTTGCCCGCAGCGTGAATGCACGCGCCGTGCCGCTGAGGGGCGGCGCATGGCGGATCGAACCGGCACCACGCCAGCTCGCCCGCAAACCCGCCCCAAAGGCAAGGTCGAGGTCGGCACGCCAAGCGACAGTCGCCCCGCCACCGCCGCCGATACCCATGCCCGAAATCGTAGTGATTGCGAGCAAGCGCGACACGAAGCTGCAGGATCTGCCCGCGCAGGCATCCATCCTCAATGGCGAGGAGCTGGAGCTGGGCGGCGTGGGCGGCACCGAACGCATCACGCAGCGCATCGCGACGGTGGCCTCCACCTATCTTGGCAGCGGGCGCAACAAGCTGTTCATCCGCGGCATTGCCGATTCCAGCTTCACCGGCCCGACCCAGGCGACCGTGGGCCAGTATCTCGGCGATTTGCGGCTCAGCTATAATGCGCCCGATCCCGATCTTCGCCTGTCCGATCTCGAACGTGTCGAAGTGCTCGAAGGGCCGCAGGGCACGCTTTATGGCGCAGGATCGCTGGGCGGGATCATCCGCATGGTGCCCAATTCGCCGGACCTCGATTACGCATCCTTGCGCGGCACGCTTGGCGGCGGGCTGACCGAAGGCGGCACGGGCAGCGCTGACATCAGCGTCACCGCGAATATTCCGCTGGTCTCCGACAGGGCCGCCATCAGGGTGGTGACCGATGCGGCGACCGAGGGCGGGTATATCGACAAGCCGATGCTCGGCCGGGAAAACGTCAACCGCACCGATATTCTTGCCGGACGGGCGATGGCGCGGGTTGAGCTTGCCCCGCACTGGACCGTGGACGCGATCGGACTTGCGCAATCGACCCGTGCCGACGACAGTCAGTATACCGCCCGCAACGGCCCGCCCTATGAAAGCATGGCGCAGGTGGAGGAAGGCTTCTCCGCCGACTACCGGCACGCCCAGCTCGTCGTCGCCGGGAAGATCGGTACGATCCATATGCGGTCGACCACCGGCATCGTCAGCCAGGATCTGGAAGAGCGGTACGACGCGACCGTGCCCGGTGAGGAAGAGCGGGTTTTCACCCAGCGCAATCATACCGAAATGCTCGCGCATGAAACCCGCCTATGGCGCCCGCTTGAGGATGAAAAGCCGCTGGGCTGGCTGGCTGGGGTTAGCCTGATCGACAATGAGACGCAGCTCAGCCGCTCGGTCGAACATGCGATCCTGCGGTCCGCCACGCCCGGCGTCGTGAACACCGTGACCGAAGCGACCGCCTATGGTGAAGCCTCGTTGCGGCTGCGGCAGGGCCTGATCGCCTCGGTCGGGGCACGCTATACGACGGCGCGGCTTGGCGGCGGGGCGGAAGACGTGCCTGTCGCGCTGATGATCGCGCGCGCGGAAGTCACCGAAAGCAGGACGCAATCGGCCTTCCTGCCTTCCGTGTCGCTGGTCGCGCACCCCGGCCCGTCGACCACGCTTTATGCCCGCTATCAGGAAGGCTTTCGCCCCGGCGGGCTGGCCATCGAGAAGGAATTCGTCCGTCGGTTCGAACAGGATCACGCTCGCGCGATCGAATTCGGCCTGCGCAAGGGGCGGCCGGGTCGCGATCCCTTCGATCTGGCGGTGAACCTGTCCTACACGCGCTGGCAGGACATCCAGGCCGATTTCATCGACGACTTCGGCTTGCCCAGCACTGCCAATATCGGCGATGGCCGGGTGTGGAGCATCAGCGCCACTGGCGGCGCGCGCCTTGCGCCGGGCCTGCGGATCACCGGCGGACTGACGGTGAACGAAAGCCATATCGACGAACCGCAAGTGCTGGCCGCGTCTAATGTCAGCCATGTGCCGAACATTGCGCGCGTTTCGGGCCGGGCCGGGATCGATTATTCGCGCCCTGTTGGCCGTAATCTCGATCTCGATGCGCGGCTGTGGGCCAGCTATATCGGCAAGTCCCGGCTAGGCATGGGGCCCGAACTGGGCGATCTGCAGGGCGATTATCTCGATAGCGGGGCCACGGTGCGGGTGGGCAATTCGCGCGTGGGCGCGACGCTGTCGGTCACCAATCTGGCCGATACCGTCGGCAACCGTTTTGCCTTGGGCACGCCCTTTGCCGTCATGCGCGAACAGGTGACGCCGCTGCGGCCCCGCTCGGTCCGGCTGGGTGTCGATTTTTCGTTCTAACCGGCGGCAATAAAAAAACACGCATTTGGTCCAAGGTATCGCGCGACCGTCTCCGTCCTCCCACTGACACAGACGGAGGACTTCATGTATCGTACCCTTCTTGCCGGCAGCGCGCTTGTCGCTCTGGCTACCCCGCTTGCCGCCCAGACCGTGGTCGAGGCGAAGCGGACGCAGCCGATCCGCACTTCGGAGCTGAAGAACGGCGCGGGCGATTCAGTGAAGGTCACCAAGGACGGGTCGATCGAACTGACGTCCGGTTCGGCCATCACCGTGGATTCCGACCATACTGCCACCAATGAAGGCAAGTTGATCGTCAGCAATGCTGACGGCGCGAGCGGCATCGAAGTCACTGGCGACCGGCAGGGCAATATCGTCAATTCCGGCACCATCACCGTCGATGAAACCTACACCGCGACCGATGCCGACAAGGATGGCGATATCGATGGCCCCTTTGCCGTGGGTACGGATCGCGCGGGCATCAGGGTGCGCGGCAATCTGACCGGCGATATCCGGCACTCGGGCACGATCACGGTCGAAGGCAACCAGTCGGCAGGCATTTCGGTGGCCGGAACGCTGGACGGCGACTTAGTGCATGACGGCAAGACCGGCGTACTGGGAGATGGCAGCACGGGCGTGCTGGTCCATGACGTCACCGGTAATGTACGGCTGGCGGGCACAGTCACTGCTATCGGCGAAGGCGCAACGGCGGCGCATTTCGCTGGCGATATCGACGGCGCCCTTGTGGTGCAGGGCGAAATCGGCAGCGCCGGTTACCGTTACACCGCCGCGCCCAGCGATGCATCCAAGCTGGATGCGGACGATCTGCTGCAGGGCGGTAGCGCCGTGGTGGTGGAAGGCGATGTGGCCAAGGGCATCATCTTCGCCGTCGCGCCCAAGGATGCCGACAAGGACAATGCCGACGAAGACAAGGACGGGATCGAGGATGCCAAAGAAGGCAGTGCCAAGATCGTATCCTATGGCGCGGCGCCTGCCGTAGTCATCGGGGCCGCCGATCGCGACATTGCGGTAGGCCCGGTGGCAGCGACCGGCACGGGCTTTGGCCTGATCGTGGACGGCGCGATAGCGGGTCAGGGCGTTTACGCCGGGATCGACGGCAATGGCATGGTCATCGGCGGCCGCGGCGGCGCGGTCTCGATCGCCAATGGCATGGGCGTTACCGGCAGCATTGCGGCGTCATCGAAGGATGCAGACGCCACTGCCCTGCGGTTCGGCGCAGACGCTTCGACCGGCGAATTGCGCAATGGGGGCAGCATCACTGCAGTGGGCGGCAAAGCCAGCGGCGCCGAAACGACCGCAATCGCAATCGACAGCGGCGCGGACCTCCCCCTCATCCGCAACAGCGGCACCATCAAGGCGACTGCGGGCGGCAAGGATGGCACGGCCATTGCTATCATCGACCGCAGCGGCACGCTGACCTCGATCGAGAACAGCGGCCAGATCGTGTCCAGCGGCCCCGAAGCCGGGTCCGGTCGCAAGATCGCGATCGATCTGACCAGCGTGACCTCGGGAGCAACCGTCTCGCAGACCGCGGTGGGCTCCGGCGTGACCGCGCCCCTCATCGATGGCGATATCCGCTTCGGCAGCGGTGACGATGCGCTGAAGATTGCCGATGGCAAAGTGACGGGCGACGTGACTTTCGGCACCGGCACCGACCAGCTCACGCTTTCAGGCGACGGCCAGTATTCGGGCAAGGTCAGCCAAGTCGATGCAATCGCACTTTCGAACACCTCCGCCTTTGCGGGCCAAGCCGATTTCGGCGGCGTGGCAGGATCACTGACGCTTTCGGACAAATCGGTATTCAGCGGCACTTTGCTGCAGGGCCAGAATGTTGCCGTGGCAGTCAATGGCGGCACGCTGGACCTCGCTTCACCGACGTCGATCGCCTCGCTCGATGTGGGCGCTTCGGGCACCATCGTCGCCACGCTAAGCAAGGATGCGAGCGCAGGCAGCGCACTGACCGTGGGCGGCAATGCCAGCTTCGCCGATGGCGCCAAGCTGAAGCTGCGCCTCACCGATATTGACGAGGCCGAAGGCACTTACACCGTCATCCGTGCGGGCAGCCTGACCGGTGCAGGCGATCTCGACACCGACAGCACGCTGGTCCCCTTTATCTTCAAGGCAGCGCTGGCTGTCGATCAGGCGGCGGGCGAAGTGAATGTCGACATCGCGCGCAAGGACACCAAGGATCTCGGCCTCAACCGAGCCGAAGCCGGCACTTATGACGCGCTGTACCAGGCGCTGTCCGACGATGATGACATCGCGGGCGTGTTCCTCGGCATCACCGATGCGAACCTCTTCGCGGCCACGGTGGCGCAGACCCTGCCCGACCACGCGGGCGGCGCCTTCGAAGGGATCAGCCTGGGCATGCGGACTTTCGCACGCTCGCTGGCGGCGCCGAGCGGGCCGATCGAACAGACCGGCAAGCTGCGAGTGATCCTCGATGCCGCCGGGTGGGATTCCACCAAGGGCAAGGACCAGTCGGCGACCTACGATCTCGACGGGCTCGGCTTTTCGGGCGGTCTGGAAATGGTTACCGGCCTCGGCAAGATCGGCGCGACCGCCAGCTGGCTGTGGAACGAGCATGAAACCGGAGTCGAGAATTCGATCATCTCGAACACCTATGAAGCGGCGCTGTTCTGGCGCGGTAACTGGGGTGCATTCTCGGCCTTCGCGCGCGGTTCCTACGGCTTCAGCGATTTCGAAGGATCGCGGTACTTCGTTGGCATGAATGGCGAAGAGAAGATCGAACGCCGGATCGAGCGCGATTGGGCTGGCAACACCACCTCCTTCATCGCAGGCGGCTCGATGGAAGGCGGCTGGCAATATTTCTTCATCCGGCCATCGGTCACGGTCGATTACGTGCGGCTGAGCGAAGACGGCTATGTAGAAACCGGCGGCGGCAAAGCGCTGGACCTGGTGATCGAGGATCGCACCAGTGATGAACTTGGCCTCAACCTCGCCACCGCGGTCGGTTTCGACCTGCTGGGCATGAGCAGCGGCGACGGCACGTGGTTCCGCATGGAAGCCGAAGGCGGCTGGCGCGAAATCCTCGACGGCGCGCTCGGCACAACCACTGCACGCTTTGGCGAGGGTGAATCCTTCACCCTGCTGCCCGACGAGCGCGAAAGCGGGTGGTTTGCCCGCCTGCGCGGCCAGGGCGGCGACGAATATTACACGGTGACCGGCGAACTGTCGGCCGAACAGCGTAACGACAAAGTCGGTTATGCGCTGCGCACCGTAATCAACTTCGCTTTGTAAGAAGCGTCGCGAACGGGTCCGGCGAATTCGATCTCCCTGCCCCAACCCCAACGGGTTTGTCGGACTCCAGACCCGGGCGCCTCACGGCGTCCGGGTCGCCTTTTTTCGGGCTAGCGGAAAATCCCTGCCGCCAATCAGTCGATCTGCGACGCGCCCAGCCTGGGATTGAGCGTGGAGATATGGTTCAGCCAGCTCTTGGGCTGGCGCAGCAGCTTCTTGGGGTAATCGACTTTCAGCCCCATGATCCGCCCGATCTCACCCACGAAATGGATGCAGTTGCGGGTGTCGAGATCGTAATATTTGCCTGGTGCGTTGCGCCAGTCTTCGACCAGCTGCCGCACCTGGCGATACTGCGCATCGGTCATCGTAAGGGTGAAATGGCGATTGGTCTTGGTCAGCCATTTGTCCTTCTCGGTCATCACGATATGTTCGACCGGCCCGGCCAGAACGGCTGGCCCCGCGCGTTTGGCGGAAAAGCCGAAATTCTCTTTCACCGGCGTTCCGTCCTCCAGCCTCCCTTCCATCGACACGAATGTGTGCGGATAGCGACCCGCGAAGATCGATCCGTTAAAGGAATGGAAGGTGATGTCGACTGCCGCCGCCGCCATGGATGCCCATGCAAAAGCGAACAGTACGGCGAGATGTCTGATGATGCGAACCATGGCGCGCCTTTTACACTGGCGCGCCATGAATTCGCAATGACTGGCCTCAGCCGCTGGCCAGCAGCGTGGCGTTGCCGCCTGCTGCAGTGGTGTCGATGCAGACCACGCGCTCGGTCGCGAAACGCTGGACATAGTGCGGTCCGCCTGCCTTCGGGCCAGTACCCGACAGGCCCTCGCCGCCGAATGGCTGGCTTTCCACGACCGCGCCGATCTGGTTGCGATTGACGTAGAAATTGCCGACCTTCGCCCGCGATTCGATATAGGCCCGCATGTCATCGTTGCGGCTGTGCAGGCCAAGCGTCAGGCCGTAACCGGTCGCGTTGATGTCATCCATGACCTTGCCGATTTCGGACGCCTTGTACTTCACGACATGGAGGATTGGGCCGAAATTCTCGCGCTTCAGGTCGAGGATCGAGCTGATCTCGATGATCGTCGGCGCAACATAGCAGCCAGCCCCGGCGCCGCGATGCAGACGGCGGCGCCACACCTGCGAACCGCCGGTTTGGCGGCGAGCGATATGGCGTTCCAGCGCAGCCTTGGCATCGGGATCGATGACCGGGCCGACATCGGTGGCGAGATTTTCCGGATTGCCGATCGTCAGCGCCTTGAAGGCGCCTCGGATCATGGTCATCATTTCGTCATAGACGTCTTCCTGGATGTGGAGGACGCGCAGGGCCGAACAACGCTGACCGGCGCTCTGGAAAGCGCTGGCGACAACATCGCGGGTTACCTGTTCAGGCAGTGCGGTCGAATCGACGATCATCGAGTTCTGGCCACCCGTTTCGGCGATCAGCGTGGCGATCGGCCCGTCGCGCGAAGCAAGGCTGCGGTTGATGGCCTGCGCCGTTTGCGTCGAACCAGTGAAGGACACACCCGCGATCCGCGGATCGGAAGTAATGAACTCGCCCACATCGCCGGCGCCCGGCAATAGCTGGAACACTTCTTCCGGAATGCCCGCCTGATGGCACAACTCGACGGCAAGAGCAGCGACCAGCGGGGTCTGTTCAGCAGGCTTGGCGACCACGGTATTGCCTGCGGCCATTGCGGCAGCAGGGGTGCCGATGAAAATCGCCAGCGGGAAGTTCCACGGCGAAATGCAGGCAAAGACACCGCGGCCGTTAAGCGTGAGGCGGTTCTCTTCGCCTGTAGGCCCGGGCAGCGCAATCGGCCGGTCGAACAGCCGCCGCGCCTCGGTGGCATAATAACGCAGGAAGTCGACGGCTTCGCGCAGTTCCAGCACGGCATCCTGCAAGGTCTTGCCCGCCTCGCGCTGGCAGAGCGAAAGGAAGTCGTCCGTATGTTCTTCGAACAGATCGGCGGCAGCTTCGAGCAAAGTCGCCCGCTTGTCACCGCCCAGCGCGTTCCAACCCGGCTGGATCGCCTGCGCGCGCGTGATGGCTTCCTCGACTTCGAAATCGAGCGCATCGCGGCGCGTGCCGACCTGTGCCGACAGATCATGCGGTTTGTTGATCGGTGCCACTTCACCGTCGGCACCGGACATGAAGGTCGGCTCGGCACGCCACTGCTTGGAATCGAGCTTCTCCAGCCGCTCCATCAGTGGTTCGCGCACCAGCGGATCGCTGAGGTCGATCCCGGCCGAATTGCGGCGGTTCGGGAAGATGTCGGAAGGAAGCGGGATCGCCGGATTGCGGTAAGGCTTGAGCGCCTTCATGTCGGCAATCGGGCAGGTGGTCAGCTCTTCCACCGGGACATCCGCATCGGCCATGCGGTTAACGAAGCTCGAGTTCGCACCGTTTTCCAGCAGGCGGCGCACCAGATAGGCCAGCAGGTCCTTATGCGTGCCGGTCGGCGCATAGATGCGCACATTGGTCCGCGCATTGCCTTCGATCTGGGCCAGAGTTCCGTAGATATCCTCGCCCATGCCGTGCAGGCGCTGGAACTCGAATTCCTTGCTGCCCGCAACCGCCTTGATTGCACCAATCGTATAGGCGTTGTGCGTGGCGAAAGCGGGATAGATCACATCGTCGCAGGCCAGCAGCTTTTCCGCGCAGGCCAGATAGCTGACATCGGTGCCCAGCTTGCGGGTGAAGACGGGGAAATCGTCGAACCCGCCAACCTGGCTGAGCTTGATTTCCGTGTCCCAGTAAGCGCCCTTGACCAGCCGCACGAAGAACTTGCGGTCATACTTGCGCGCCAGGCGAGCGGTCCACTCGCACATCGGTACGCCGCGCTTCTGATAGGCCTGGATGGCGAGGCCAAAACCTTCCCACTGACTGCCATCGGGGCGGGTAAACAGGCTGTCGTCGCGCGCCAAAGCCTCGATGATATCCATCGACAGTTCGAGCCGGTCGGCTTCTTCGGCATCGATGGTGAAGTGGATGTTCGCGTCGCGCGCCTTGGTCATCAAATGGCGGACGATGGGCAGCAGATCGCCGACGGCGAGATCTGCGTGAAGGAAAGAATAGCGCGGATGCAGGGCCGAAAGCTTGACCGAAATCCCGGGGCTGGTCGAAACCTTGCCCGTGCCTTCCCGCGCCAGCCGATCGATCGCGCGCTCATATGCCGCCGCGTAACGATCCGCATCTTCATAGGTCATCGCCGCTTCGCCCAGCATGTCGATGCTGTGCGTCAGCCCGCGCGCACGTTCCGGCGAAGCGCGTTTCATCGCTTCTTCGATGGTGCGGCCATAGACGAACTGCCCGCCAAGGATACGCATGGCCTGCAATGTCGCCTTGCGGATAACCGGTTCGCCGAGGCGATTGACGGCACGCTTGAGCGTGGAGCCCATGCCTTTGCGCGCTTCTTCGGGACGCTCAAGCACTTCGCCCGTCAGCATCAGCGAGAAGGTGGCGGCATTGACGAAGGTCGACGAACTTTCGCCCACATGATCGGACCAGTCGATGTCCCCGATCTTGTCCCGGATCAGCGCATCGGCAGTCGCCGCATCGGGCACCCGCAACAGTGCTTCGGCAAGGCACATCAGCGCCACGCCTTCTTCGGTGGCCAGCCCGTACTGGTGCAGGAACGCGTCGATCCCGCTCGCCTTGCGGCTTCTTGCGCCTTCGATCAGACGCCCGGCAAGCTCTGCCGCTTCGGCGTGTTTCGCCGCAGATGACGATGCCTGTTCCATCCGTCGGGCGACGCAGGCGTTTTCTTCCGCGCGATAGGCTTCGCGCACGGCCTGGCGAGAGATCGGGGAAAGACGGACAGGATCATTCAAAGCCATACGACTCCGGGGGAAACAGGGTTTACGAATGCTGGCCACTTGGACCTCATGCATGCCGCTTTCAAGCTCTGTGACGGTTGGCCCCGATGTCAGTTCCGTGTGGCGAACCAGCTGGCGAGCGCATCCTGTGCATCCTGTGCAAGATGCAGGCCCAGCTTGCTGCGGCGCCACAGCACGTCTTGCGGACATTGAGCAAACTCGTGGGCGATGAGGTATTCGACCTCCCTCTGGTAGAGGTCGCCGCCGAAGTGTAGGCCCAGATCACCCAGCGACCGTGCATTTCCGAGCAATATGTCGACCCTCGTGCCATAGGCGCGCGCCAGTCTCAGCAACATCTCGGGCGGCAGCCACGCATACCGTTCGCCGGCGTTCCACAGGAAGCGCGCGAAGTCCGCATCCTCAATGTCGCCGCCAGGTAGCGGTGCCGTGCCAGTCCATCGCCGCTCCGGAACCTCGATATATTTGGCCAACTTGGCGAGAGCATGCTCTGCGAGCTTGCGATAGGTGGTAATCTTGCCGCCATAGATAGAAAGGATCGGCGCACCTCCGTCCGCCTCGATCTCGAAGACGTAATCGCGCGTGACGGTCGAATTGCTGGCCGCCTTGTCCTCGTAAAGCGAACGGACACCGGCATAGGAGTGCACGATGTCCTCCTCGGTCACTCCGCTTCTGAAATAGCGGGTTACGGCCTCACGCAGGTAGGCCCGCTCTTCCGCACTGATACGGACCTCGTCGAGATCGCCCTCGTAGAGCAGATCGGTCGTGCCGATCAGCGTGTATTCGCGCTCGTAGGGAATGGCGAAGACGATACGGCCATCGTCCTGCTGGAAAATATAGGCCTGATCGCCGGGATAGGCCCTAGGCACGATGATGTGGCTTCCCTTGACCAGCCGCAGATGGGCGGGCGTACCCTGGCCAAGCGCCGATTTGGCTACACGGTCCACCCATGGCCCGGCAGCATTGATCACCGCTCGAGCCGCCAGTTCGCTCTCTCCATCGTCGCTCCGCAGCGTAGCCAGCCAACGGTCGGCATGGCGCACAAGGCCAACACATTCGGTACGGGTATGGATCCGCGCACCCCGCGCCTGCGCGTCCATCGCGCTAAGGACCACCAGCCTGCTGTCTTCCACCCAGCAATCGGAATATTCGAAGCCAGTCTTAAGGCGGTCCTGCAGGATCGAGCGATGCGGCGCGATGCCAAGGTCGACCTTGCGCGAACCGGGCAAAGTCTTGCGCCCGCCGAGCCGGTCATAAAGCGCCAGCCCGACGCGGAGCATCCATTTCGGGCGCATGCTCGCCTCGTGCGGCAGGACGAAACGCAGCGGCCAGATTATATGCGGCGCATTTGCCAGAAGCACCTCACGCTCGCGCAGGGATTCGGCGACCAGGCGGAATTCGTACTGTTCGAGATAGCGCAGACCGCCATGCACCAGCTTGGTGCTGGCAGAGGACGTATGCGATGCAAGATCGTCCTTCTCCACCAGCGCGACCTTCAGCCCCCGGCCAGCCGCATCGCGGGCGATCCCGACGCCGTTGATCCCGCCGCCGATGACCAGAAGATCGACCGTTGCTGTCATCCTTCGCGCAGCAACCGGCCGGCTACCGCGTCAAGCTTGGCCAGCAGGGTGCGATCCTGCTTTTCGGGCGCGGTAATTACGCTGTTATCGAGTGCGCGATCTATCGGCGAAGGCGTTCGCTTGCTGGGCAGGCTCTTGCAGAATTGCTCTACCGTGGCGACCGCGAGCTCAGCGTTCTTTCCCATCTGTTCGATGATAACGCCGACATCGACGGCTGCTTCTTCCTCGCGCCAGCTGTCCCAATCTGTGACCATTGCGAGCATGGCGTAGGGAAGCTCTGCCTCGCGGGCGAGCTTGGCTTCAGGCATCCCTGTCATGCCGATCACCTCGGCGCCCCAATGGCGATAGAGGCGGCTTTCAGCGCGAGTAGAGAACTGCGGCCCTTCCATCGCTAGGTATGTGGCACCCGAAGTGACTTCGCCGCCTGCCTGTTCCACAGCCTTTACGGCGTATTTGGAGAGGCGCTCGCACACGGGGTCGCCCATCGACACATGCGCCACGAAGCCGCTGCCGAAGAAGCTGGAGGGGCGGCCCTTGGTATCATCGATGAATTGGTCAACGCAGACGAACCGCCCGGGGGGCAAATCCTCGGACAGCGAGCCTACCGCACTGATGGCCAGGACATCGGTGCATCCAGCACGCTTCAGCGCATCGATATTGGCGCGCGCATCGACTTCTCCCGGAATGATCGGATGCCCCCTTCCATGGCGCGGGAGAAACCGCACCCTGACATGCCCGATCTTGCCGCACAGAATCTTGTCCGACGGCTTGCCCCAAGGCGAGGACACATCAATCCACTGACGATCTTCCAGGGCCTCCATCGCGTAGAGCCCGGAGCCTCCGATAATACCGATCGTCCATTCGCTCATATTCAAATCCTCTTCAGCGCCGCGCCACCTGCTTCCTGCAGTCGCCGACCTATATGCATTATCGGTTAACGCGATCCGGAGCGTTGGCGAAGGGGCAAAGACAAGTAAAGTTCGAGGGTTCGCAAACCTATTCATGCTGCGATGCGGCATGTCTGGTTGACACAGACGGCACTTTCGCGCGCT
Organism: Qipengyuania triglochinis; assembly: GCF_054655615.1. Classification (NCBI taxonomy): domain Bacteria; kingdom Pseudomonadati; phylum Pseudomonadota; class Alphaproteobacteria; order Sphingomonadales; family Erythrobacteraceae; genus Qipengyuania; species Qipengyuania triglochinis. The sequence continues at coordinate 382,392 of NZ_BAAHND010000002.1, forward strand.
TTCCTCGTATAGAAAGCGTCAATTAGCAATCATCTCCGGGGGAAAACCACTGTGTCAGGCCTGAAACCGCTAACCTTCGCAACTCTCACACATCGTTTGCGGGACTTGCACCAGCGGACCCAGGAAACCCCGCTGTTCAATCCGGTTTTTCAGTTGGCGCATGATCTGTCTCGTGAACTGGAATCGGGCGAGCTTTCGCTGGATGATTTCTCCACGCTCATCGCAGAACTCGAAACGCGCTCGCTGGAAGCGCGGGCGGACAGGATGTGCGATCTGGTTACCCCGCAGAATACTGCCAAGCGTATGACCGGGTTCTGTAACGATACAACTGGTTTCGAAGCTTTCCGCGAGCGATGGTCACACCCGCAACTGCATGTCGTCTTTACCGCCCATCCCACCTTCCTGCTGACGCCAGCTCAAACCGATGTCGTTGCCGAAGCCGCGAGTGGGGGCGACGCCGTGGCACCGGTCGAGGCCGAACGCCCGGAAATTACCCTGCGTTACGAACATTCGCGCGCCATGGCGGCTATGGCCAATGCGCAGGATGCGCGCGACGCAATCAACACGAGCCTGTTCGAATGTGCATCCAGTGAATGGCCCGACCAGTGGCGCGCCCTTGAACCGCTACCGTTCCGCTTCGCCAGCTGGGTAGGCTATGACATGGACGGGCGGACCGACATCACGTGGTATACTTCGATCTCCTTCCGCCTCGCCGAAAAGGCACAGCGACTGGAGCGCTATGCCGATCAATTGGCGCAGATCGATCCCGATCATTCACTGGTCGAAACGCTCCGCAAGGCACAGGCCCGCACCAAGCTGAGCGCCGACGAATTCGCAGGCGACCTTTCCGACCGCGCCGATCTTTCTGCCGCTGCCAACCGGCTTACCGCGGGCGGAGACGACAAGCTGCTTAGCCTCACCCCGATCATAAGGCAGCTGGAAGAAGAAGCGCTATCCGCCGAGCAGGACAAAGCCATTGCGCTGAAGGGCCTCGCTGCCGCCATGCGAGCTGACGGACTGGGCATGGGCCTGATCCACTTCCGGGTGAATGCGAAGCAACTTCACAACGCCATCCGCTCGCGCATCGACGGCGGGGCGGATCTCGATCTCGGCAGCCAGGGCGCCATTGGCGCGTTGCGCGATTTGGTGAAGAACGCCGATCCACTCTCGGCCAATTTCGCCTCGCTGGCCGTCGAAAGCAGCACCGCTGTCCGCCAGTTCCTGGCTATGGCACAGATACTGAAACATATCGATGCAGACGCACCGATCCGCATGCTGGTGGCCGAATGCGAACAGCCAGCAACAGTGCTTGCTGCACTGTATTTTGCAAAGCTCTTCGGCATTGAAGACAAGGTGGACGTCTCGCCCCTGTTCGAGACCGAGACCGCGTTGGAACATGGCGGTCGCTTCCTCGACGCCCTGCTCGCCGAAGAGGCGTTTCAGGATTACGCACGCAAACGCGGCCGCATTGCAATCCAGACAGGCTTTTCCGATGCGGGTCGGTTCGTTGGACAGATTCCCGCCAGCTTGGCCATCGAACGGCTTCAGGGTCGCCTGTCGGATGCGATGGCGGCCAATGACTTGACCAATGTCGCCGCGCTCGTCTTCAATACCCATGGTGAAGGCATGGGCCGCGGCGCCCATCCGGCAAGCTTCAAGGATCGGCTGGAATGGCCAATGAGCCCTTGGGCACGGCGTCGTTTCGCACGCGCCGGAATTCGGCTCGAACCCGAGGCCAGTTTTCAGGGCGGTGACGGCTATCTGTTCTTCTCGACCCCCGAATTGGCACGCGCGACGCTTTCGACCATTGCCGAACTCGCACCCGCTGACACGGATCCGGAAGCTCCCGTCGATCCGTTCTACCGGCGCACCGACCTGTCGCTCGATTTCTATCGGGCGGTAAAAGATCACCAGCAGGATCACCTCGCCAGTCGTACATACAGCCGGGCCGTAACGGCCTTCGGTCTCGGTTTGCTGAATTCGACCGGCAGCCGTGTGTCGCGCCGCCAGTCCGATCTGTCAGCAGATCGCGACATGAGCCTTCGCCAGATTCGGGCGATCCCACACAATGCGATTCTGCAGCAACTGGGCTATCCGGTGAACATCATCGCCGGCATCGGCAGCGCGGCTGAAGGCAATTACGAAGACATCGCCGAACTCTTGAGGGAATCACCGCGCGGTCGCCAGATCATGCGCTTGGTTCGGGCATCGAATGCGCTTGCCAGCATCAAGACTGTCGCGGCCTATGGCGAGCTGTTCAACTCGGCATATTGGGCGAGCCGCCCTTATCGCGGCACCGAAGACCATCTGGCGAACGCCTGTGAAAGCCTCGCCGAGTATCTGATCCAGGATGATCGCAATGGTGTCTTCCGCCGCCTTGCGTCGCGGCTTAGGGTGGACGCGCTCAAGCTACACCGCCTGTTCGATCTGGTACCGGATGAGGTTCCGCATCCTGAACGCGAGCAGGTTCGCCGCACGATCGGCGTACTTCAATCACTCCGGCTTGCCTTGCTTCAGCACATGTTCCTCAAGGCGGTATCGGTTCCGGCCTTCAGCCGCGCAAACGACATCAGCCGGCGCGACGTGCTGGAAATGGTCTTTACGCTCCGCGTGGATGAAGCTTTGGCCCAGATGCGCCGCGCCTTTCCGGCAAGCTATCCAGAAACGGGCGACTTCGCGATGGAAGAAGGTGCCCAGTACCCGCGTCAGGGCGGCGAAGGTTACGATGCCATTCGGCGCGACTTTATCGATCCGATCGAAGATGCGCACACGCTCAGCCTGAGGATTTCGACCGCAATCGCCAACCTGTTCGGCGCACACGGATAAGCGCGGTCAGCGCCCCACGGTAATGGAGGCGATGATGCCGCCGGCGCTCCGGTCGCCAGCTATGCGTTCGCGGGCCTGAATGTCGAATTCGATGAAGCCCCTCCAGGCGGTAGTATCGGTCTCGTCGAACCAGTAGCGAAGAGCCAGTCCCCCACCGGCGCCGAGCGAGCCTTCCTCGACCCTGCCTGTGTCGAGACCTGCGCGCACGAAGCCGTAAGGGGTTAGGATCGTCGACCTGTTACCGAGGGCGAAAGCGCGCCCATAGCGCCCCTCGGCAATGCCGTAGGTCACGTCATTGTCGAACAGGTAGGATATATCCCCGTAGAACTGGGAATAGCTCCAGTCGCTCGTCCCGAATTCCGGTTCGATACCCTCGCCCCCGGAAATTGCGGCGCGCACCGACCAATCGTCGATACCGTCGCGATCCAAACCGATGAGGCGACTGCCTTCGACATTGAGATTGAGCGCAGAAAACGGCTTGTAACGAACGCCAACCCAACCCTGCGTGGCATCATCGGCGAATGCGTCATCATCGAGAAATTCGGAATGATAGACGCGGCCGAAGACACTGAAAGGCCGGCCGTTCCGCCACCCCCCGATGCGCCGCGAAATCTCCGCGCCGGCCTGAATCGCACGTTGATCGTCTTGGGGAAGCGCCCCGAGCGCGTTGGACCGACCCGACGTGCTGTAGCTGACCTGGCCAATAAACGACCAGTCGCGAGTAAGTTCGCGCACCTCACGACGGATGGCCTCGCGCTCTTCATCGGACAGCCGTTCGGTTTCGGTCTCGTCTAGGACAAGGCCTCTTTCGAAGAAACGAACCGCGCGCTTGTCCAGCCCCCGACGCTTGGCACTGTAGGCTGCGTCCAAGGCGGTCTGACGGGTAAATCCCTGATACACTGATTCACCGTCCAGCAGCTGCTGGGCCGCTGCGTCATCCTTGGCGGCGATCGCGACCATTGCCCAGTCGAGCGTGTCTACTGCGGTGAGCGAGGGTGCAGCCAAAGCAGCAGCGATAATGGTGCGCGCTTCAGCATGCTGGCCAGCGTTCACCAATTGGAGTGCTTGAGCGCGCATGTAATAGCTTCGCGCATCGATATCGGATGCGAACTGGGAAGCGCGGGCGAAAGCCTGAGCCGCATTTGCATGATCGCCAAGTTTCGCTCTCGCTTCAGCCAGAAGCGCCCATAAGACCGGGTTCTGGCCATCGGTTTCAAGCGCATCTTCCGCTCCACTTTCCGCTTCCTGAAAACGCCCAGCGTCATAATCGGCAAACGGCCCACCATCCTGGCCGTAAACCGGCGTGGATAAGATGCAGACTAGGGCTGCAAGGGTATAGGCATTACGCACTAACTAAATCCTTCTGCATTTCTTCCCTGCGCTTTTCGATTATCCCGGCGCGTGCCGCCATCGCATCATTCAGGACTTCTTGCGATATAACGCCCTTCGCGAGCAGGTACTGTGCGATCGTGCCGTCGCGCGCAATGTCGTAATCCTGCAAGGCAGTTCTCAACCTTCGCTTCGACAGGAGCTTCTGCTCGATCAGCCACTCATGAATTCTCGGCACCGGCGGTATCGGAACAGTCCATTTAGGCTGATCCAGCAGGGTAGACATAATATCGCGAAGCGTACTCTCCCTCACGATATACTGGCGGAACGGCCGGCCAAGGCGAGATCGCATCCATTCTTTTTCGACCGATGGGAGGGACTTGGTTACGGCAAGCATCACATCTCCGCCCTTCAGAGTTCCGAATGGCAGGACATTATATCTCGCCATGATTTCCTCGTTGAATAGGTGAAGGTTCTCTTCGACCATTTCAATGTTCAGTTCCGCACGTGGAAGCCGGCTCTGCGTGGCAATCGCCTCGGCCAGCATTTCTTCATCGATCGCGCCATCGAGGATCAGCAGATCTCCGATCAATCCCCCCTTAAGTTTCTGCTCACGAAGCGCTTTTTCAAGTGCTGGCGGAGATACTGCCTCCCACGAAAGCAGGATTTCTCCGACGCGGCGGCGATCTTCATCCAGCCATTCGTCGGAAGGGAATCGATGCATGGTTTTGTCCCAGGCAATCGAGTTGCCTGTCACCCTGCTGGTCAGAAATATTCGGATTGCCCGTATCGATGCTGCGAAGTTGATAAAACTCAACACGAAGACGCGGGGAATGGACATGAATGCATGGCCCCACCCGTATATCCTCTCCACAAAGAAAATGCGCTGCCCGAGCCTCGCTGCTAATGCGGCAAGATTGAACCACAGAAGCAGTGTTTCGAGCCAGTGTCCGGAGAACAGGGTTATCGGCGCGCTTCCTGTCAAATATGCATGAAGGTTCAGCCCGAGATAAGCGAGCACCAATAAATAGGCCGTGATCGTCAAGGTAGGAGTGACGAGAGCCTTGCGATCCCGGAAGAGGAAATAGTTCGACGCGAGCGAGCGGTTCCAGCCGAGTTGCAACCAACCTTGGATCGTGATCCCGAGTATCCAGCGCGCCTTCTGACGATAGCTCGTTCGGAACGTATTTGGGAAATGTTCACGTACACACAGAGGCATGCTGAACGTGACCATCTTATCCGGACCGAGGCCAAACAGCGCCCCGCGCCGCGTCCTGAACTCGACTGGGTAGAATTCGATGACGGACTTCATCCCTCGCTCCGCCAGCCTGTTACCGATATCGTAGTCTTCAGTCAGCGTATCGGTATTGAAGGCCTGACCGGACTCGAGAAGTACGCTTATCGCCCTACGGGAGAAGCATGTTCCGACCCCAGCGGATGGCACGACTTTGGCAAGCCTCTGACGCACCAGCAGATCCTTGGCATGCCATTCGGCGAATTCGTCCATATAGGTTCCGGCGACAAAATCGGTGTAGCGTTGCTCCAAGCTTACGACGGGGAGCTGGATCATGTCCTTGTACGGAAGCAGGTAATTGAACAGATGCAGTTCCAGCGGGTGCAGGACGTCCTCGCTGTCATGCAGGATGACACCGGCAAATTCGATTTCACGGCTTTTTTCGAACGCGATGATGTCCGCAATTATGAAGTTCAGGCAGTCGGCCTTGCAGGTCGGACCGTCATGGGGAAGGCGGACGTGGCGAACCTGCTTGTATCGCTGAGCAACCTTTTCAACCGCCGCGATCGTCTCGGCGTCGTTGGCATAAGTCCCGACAAAAATGAAATAATTGCGATACGCCAGAGCATTGGCGGCGTTCTCGATCATGCTCTCGATAACGTCGTATTCCTTCCACGCCGGCAGCATGATCGCCATGGGCGCCTCGATTTTCTCGACAATAGACTCCGCAGAGGCCGGACCGGGCCGACGCAAATTCACGATTTTACGCTTGAGGATCATCGCCCAGAATACACCATCGACAAAAAGATCATCGAGAGAGGAGAGCGCGATAAGAGTAGCGACGATGAGAGCTGCCCACTGAAGCGTGGTGGCAAACTGATCCATGTTTAGCGGCCCGTGAAATTTAAAATTATTCTAGGCCCTAAATCCCTTATCCGCAGACAATGCGCAAAAAAATTCCACTGGTTTCAGTGGTTACTTTTAGCCCTGTCTATTTCTGGGACAGTCGGAAAACTGTTGGTGCGGTCGAGAAGACTCGAACTTCCACGGCCTTGCGGCCACAACGACCTCAACGTTGCGCGTCTACCAGTTCCGCCACGACCGCACACAGTCAGTATCGGAAGCGAATCTCATAACTGAGATCACCTGCTTCCGCCGGTAGGAGCGCGCCCTTAGCAGCGGTGTGTCGGGGCGGCAAGCACCTATTTGCAAAGTTTGGTCTAGAGCGGAGCCCAGCCGACATCCGCATAGACTGCGCCCCTTGGCACGTCGGTGCGGGCCTCGTCGATGGTCACCGTTTCACCGGGAGCGAGGGTAGGCTGGGGGGGCTGAACGACCCAGCTGTAGATCTGGTCTTCCCGCTCGTTGAGCATGACGATCAGCACCGGCGGCAGGCGCCGCGGCTCGCGCGCGTTATTCGTCACTTCGATCCGCGCAGTGAACATCCAGGTCTTGTTTTCCAGCTCGCGCCAGCGCTGTGCGTCGGCTGGAAAAGATAGCGACAGATCGGGTTGAGCCTCGCCGAACAGAGGTTTTTCCACCGGCCACCAATCGGGCGTCCCGTACCGCGACATGGCGAAAATCGCACCCGCCGCCAGCAGGGCGAAGATAGCTGCAGCCCAAGTCCACATCTTAAGCCGGTTGCGTCCAGGACCGAACGGCGGCGAATGGTCAAAGCGCGAGACAAGATCGTCCTCATGCACTTCCGCAGGACCATCGAAATCCGGTTCCGGTTGTTCATGGCGACCTTCGCCGAAAGAGGGCGGCGTACGTTCGTCGAAATCGGGCTGCCGCGCCTCTCGAGCAGATGTAGCAATGTCATTTTCTGACCTTGCCGAAGGACTAAGCCGCTTAGCGGGCACAGGCGCGTCATCAGAAGCCCGGGGCGGCTCTTGGGGAGCAGGGTCCGCCTCTTCAGCGGACGGCTGATCGGCTTCGCTGTCAGAGGCCGACGCTTTGCTTGTCGGCGAAGTTGATTCTGGTGGAGCCGCTTCTTTGGGCGTCTCGTCGAAAACCTGCGCAGGCGCTTCCTGCCGGGGTGGGGCAGCCGCGTCATCGGCGGGCTGCACAGCACCTTCTTCTTCCATTCCGTGCTGGAACCACGAATGCTTGCACTTGGCACAGCGAACCGTTCGGCCATCTATGCCAATGGCATTGTCGGGCACGACATAGCGGGTATTGCAGGCCGGACAGGCAATAATCATCGTGGAGAGGAGCTCTATCGTGACGCGCGAATCACCACAAGCGGCGGAACTGTGCGTGAAAGCCCTGAATAGCTTTTTTCCCCAGCGAAGGCCCGTTATAGGGCCGCCTCGAACCATGGCGGCATCAATTTCTCCTCAAACATCCCGGAATTTGCCGCGATGAGCACGCGCGAAGAGGCGATCGTGCAATTCGACAACGTCGGTTTGCGCTACGGTACCGAACGCGAAGTGCTTTCCAACATCTCTTTCACGCTGTTTTCGAGCCGCTTCTACTTCCTGACCGGCGCCAGCGGTGCCGGCAAGACCTCGCTTCTCAAGCTGCTCTACCTCGCCCAGCGCCCATCACGGGGCGGGATCCGCATGTTTGGACGTGACGTGATCACCCAGCCCCGGGAAAAGTTGCCCGCCTTTCGCCGCCGGATGGGGGTGGTTTTCCAGGACTTCCGCCTCGTCGACCACCTTTCCGCCTTCGACAACATCGCTTTGCCCCTACGCGTATCGGGGGTCCGCGAGGCCGATCTTCGCGAGCCGGTGGCAGATATGCTCGACTGGGTCGGGCTTGCCCACCGCGCAGAGGCGCGTCCGGCAACGCTGTCCGGCGGGGAGCAGCAGCGCGTCGCGATTGCGCGGGCCGTTATCGGACGGCCCGAAATCCTGATTGCCGACGAACCCACCGGTAACGTCGATCCGGAGATGGCAGTCAAACTGCTACGCCTGTTCACGGCGCTGAACCGGCTCGGAACGACGGTGATTGTGGCGACCCACGATATCCAATTGCTCCAGAAGGTGCCGGACAGTCTGATCATGCGCCTTTCAAAAGGCATGTTATCCGATCCGACGGGTGCACTGCGCTATCCGCCACGCCGCGAGCAGCAAGGGCCGAGGCCGTGAAGCGCCCACCCGCTATCGGTGCCGCGGTCGATCGGGGCCTCGCGCCGTTTCGAGGTCGTCGGGCTGCCGGATTGCTGCCAAAGGCCAGGCTCGGAGGTCCCTTACCGTGGGTTATCGCGGTAATGGTTGCCCTGACCGTCGTAGCGGCCAGCGGAGCGCTGGCTCTGTCCAACATGGTTTCGACAGCGCGCGGGGAAGTGGCTGGCAGCGCCACTGTCCAGATAATCGAACCGGATCCAGGAGCCCGCGCCAATCAGGTAGAAGCCGCAAGCGATGTGCTCGGGCAACATCCCGAGATTGCCGGGTTCAGGGTCGTTCCGGAGGAAAAGGTTTCCGCGATACTCGAACCCTGGCTCGGCAAGAGTAGCGAAAGCGAGATCATCCCCCTTCCGGCGCTTATTGATGTGGAATTGCGCGGCACGGCAGAGCAGCGGACCTATGCCGAGATCGAACAGGCTCTTCAGAAAGTAGCGCCGCGCGCACGCATTGACGCCCAGGCCAAATGGCTCGCACCTGTATTGTCTGCGCTTTCCGCCCTCAAATGGATGGCGCTTGCGCTCATCGCCACCCTCGGCCTCGTCGGCGCGGCCGCCGTCTGGCTTGCTGCACGAAATGCCCTCGGCGGTAATCGCGACACGATCGAAATCGTTCATCTGCTCGGTGGAAACGACGATCAGATTGCTCGCATTTTCCAGAGGTCGGTCTTGCTCGATTCAATTACGGGAGGGGCGCTCGGTTTCATCGCGGGAATCATTGCCATGTCGGTTCTGGCAAGTCAGTTTGCCGCCCTCCAATCGGGAATGGTGGCAGGCGGGCAACTGCTTGCACTGGATTGGATGCTGATTGCCTTCGTGCCGCTTTTCGCAGTCGCAATTGCGGTCTACACGGCGCGCATGACCGTGCTTTCATCCTTACGGAAAACGCTGTGATCTTACGCCTGTTTGCTGCCTTTTTCCTGGTGTACGCGTTCGGGTTCCTGGCGTTTGCCGTGACACTTCCGCAGCCGGCGGCCAAGGTGAAAACAGATGCCGTCATCGTTCTTACTGGCGGGCCGGGCAGGATAGCTCGCGGGCTTGAGGTAATAGATGGCGGACTGGCTGAAGAAATGTTCGTTTCCGGCGTCGATCCCGAAGTCAAACCCAGCGAGTTCGCAGCGCAGTTCGAAGTGCCGCGACGCGTAATGGACTGCTGCGTGACACTTGGTTTTCTCGCTGTGGACACGCGGAGCAACGCCGGTGAAGTGGCCCAATGGATGAAGGAGAAGGAATTCGGCTCCGCGCGCCTCGTGACCACCGACTGGCACATGGCCCGAGCCTATTCGGAAGTGACCGAAACGCTCCCCGACAGCATCAGCATAGTGAAAGACGCGGTTCCATCTCACCCGCAGCTTTCGACCTTGTTTCTGGAATATAACAAACTGCTCGCCTCTGTAGTGTCCCAAGGTCTTCCAGACGATTTCACTATTTGGCCCGTTGCTGAGGAGAGCACAGGAGAAACATCGGATACGCCGGATGCTGCTGCTTCGTAATCTCTTCTTCTATCCCCTCTTTTATCTTGGCTCCTTTCTCATAACCGGCGCCTCGCTACTCAGCGCGCCCTTCTCCCTGGCGGCATTTCGCCGGCGGGTTCGCAACTGGGGCCAATGGCAGCGCTGGTGTCTGAAGCACATCATCGGGGCCGAGGTCGTGATAGAAGGCCAACCGCTTAACGAACCGGCACTCTACGCCATCAAGCACGAAAGTTTCTTCGAGGCGATCGATGCACCCAATCTGCTCGAATGCCCTTCGGTATTTGCCAAAAAAGAACTTTTCTCCATTCCCGGATGGGGGCGTGCCGCATTAGCGTATGGCCTCATACCGGTCGCGCGTAACGAAGGAGCGAAGATGCTGATGGGCATGATCCGTAGCGCTAAGAAAATGGCGGGCGAAGGGCGGCCCCTGGTGATCTTTCCGGAAGGCACGCGGGTTCCGCATGGCGAGCGCCGGCCGTTGCAGGCAGGATTTGCCGGTCTTTACAAGATGCTTGGCCTGCAAGTGATCCCGGTCGCCGTGAACAGCGGGCCGGTTTACCAGCAAGGCCTGAAGCGCCCCGGAACGATTACCTATCGCTTCGGCGAACCTATTCCCCCCGGCCTCCCCCGCGACGAGGTCGAGGCGAGAGTTCTGGACGCGATCAACGCCCTCAACGACTAAGCGTCTTCCACAGCCTTACGCAGAATAGCGGCGATCTCGTCCATCTGCTGCCCCGTGCCGATCGTGATGCGAAGTGCGTGGGGCAGACCTTGTCCCGGCAGGTGGCGAACGGCGTAACCGCCTTCGGCTAGCGCAGCCAAAGCAGCTTCGGCCGTAAGCTTGCCTTCAAACAGAACCAGCAGGAAGTTGGCCTTGCTGGGCAAGTAGCGCAGCCCGTAATTTCCCATGCTCGCAATCGCAGCGGCAAACCGCCCTAGTTCGCGATTGTTGTTCTCGCGCGAGCGCTCCACGAAGCTCTGGTCCGACAAGGCAGCAAGCGCTGCCTTTTGACCGCTGGAGGTTATGTTGAAGGCTCCGCGCAAGCGGTTCAGCGCATCGATCAACTGCGGGGCGCCGGTTGCCCAGCCGACCCGCTCTCCGGCGATCCCATACGCTTTTGCAAACGTGCGCGTGACGAGGATGTTGTCGTGCTGCGCCGCCAGCGCCAATCCACCGTCGTCCTCGTCCCTTTCAAGAAACTCGGCATAGGCCTGATCGACAACCAATAGAACATGAGCCGAGAGCCCGGAATGCAGGCGTTCGACCTCTGTGCGCGGCAGCCATGTGCCCACGGGGTTATTGGGATTGTCGAGCAGGACTACGCGGGTCCGCTCGGTAACAGCCCCGAGCAAATTATCGACCGAGGGAGCGTAATCGTCCGCATCAGCCATTACGACCTCTGCCCCCACCTTGTGCGCCAGCAATGGATAGAGCGAGAACGAATAGCGCGAAAAAAGCACCTCGTCGCCCGGGCCGGCGAAGGCCTGTACTGCGCCATGCAGGCATTCGCCCGAGCCGGTGCCGCACACGATCCGTGCCGGATCGATCCCGTGGAGCGCGCCGATCGCTTCGCGCAGCGCGCTGGCATCGGGGTCGGGATAAAGATTTGGCTGGTGACTTCCCATCAGGGCTGACTGGACAACGGGGCTGCACCCGAGCGGGTTCTCATTGGCCGAGAGCTTGACCAGTTCGCGGCCGTCGGCGCCCCTGCTCTTGCCGGGGACATAGGCATGGATCTGCTCGATCCACGGTTTCATGAGGGGTTTGTCTGCCATTGCGGCTTCGGCGCATGAAAGAAAAAGCGCCCTTCGACAAGCATGCGTTGCGGCGTTACAGGCGCTTTATGGCCGCCACCCCGCAAAGCCTCGAACTGCCGCAACCGCTACCCCTCGATGGTGGTGGCGAACTTGCGCGTCCGACACTGGCTTTCGAAACCTATGGCGAACTCAATGCCGACAAGTCCAACGCCATCCTTTTGTGCCATGCGCTGACCGGCGACCAGTACGTCGCCTCGCAACATCCCGTCACCGGCAAACCGGGCTGGTGGGAGCGCATGGTCGGCCCCGGCAAGCCGATCGATACCGAACGCTATCATGTCATCTGCGCCAATGTGATCGGCAGTTGCATGGGATCCAGCGGCCCGGCGAGCGAGGCCTCTGACGGCAAGCCCTATGGCATGCGCTTTCCAGTGATCACCATCCGCGATATGGTGCGCGCGCTTGTTGGGCTGCTGGGCGAACTTGGAATCGAACAACTCCATGCGGTTGTAGGCGGATCGATGGGCGGGATGCAGGCGCTTAGCCTTGCGGCAAACTGGCCCGAGCGCGCGGCGAGAGTGCTGGTCGTCGCATCGACCAGCCGCCATTCGGCCCAGAACATCGCCTTCCATGAGCTTGGTCGCCAAGCGATCATGGCCGATCCGCGCTGGAACAATGGCGACTATTACGACGTCGAAGCGCCGGATAGCGGACTCGCGGTGGCGCGCATGGCGGCGCACATTACCTACCTTTCCGAAGAAGCGCTGACCGCTAAATTCGGCCGTAACCTCCAGGACAGGCAAGCCAAGAGCTTCGGCTTCGATGCCGATTTCCAGGTCGAAAGCTATCTGCGCTATCAGGGGAATGGCTTTACCCAGCGGTTCGATGCCAACAGCTATCTCTACATCACCCGCGCGATGGATTATTTCGACCTCGCAGAAGAACATGGCGGCAAGCTCGCCAATGCGTTCACGGGGACGCGCGCCCGTTTCTGCCTCGTAAGTTTCGACAGCGACTGGCTTTATCCCACCTCAGAAAGCCGCCATGTCGTGCGCGCGCTCAACGCCGCCGGGGCAGCGGTGAGCTTCGTGGAACTGTCCGCGCCGCACGGACACGACAGTTTCCTGCTGGACGTTCCGGCGCTCGACCGCGTGGTCAAAGGCTTCATCGAATGAGCGAGAGCATGGCCCAATACGACATCAGCTTCGACCGTATCGATGCCGTTGCAGCGCACGCATTCCTTTCGCAGAGCTATTGGTCTGCCGGAATACCTCTGGAGACGGTACGCCGCGCGCTGGACAACAGCCTGTGCATTGCGGTTTGGCAGGACGACATGCAGGTCGGCTTTGCCCGGGTCGTGACCGACCGGGCGACATTTGCCTATCTGGCCGATGTCTACGTGCTTGATGAACATCGCGGCAGGGGTCTGGCCCAGGCGATGGTCACCCGCCTGCACGATCATCCCGATCTTCAGGGGCTGCGCCGGTGGCTGCTCGCCACGAAGGATGCGCACAGCCTCTATCGCCGAATGGGCTGGTCCGACATTCCCGATCCGTCGATCATGATGCAGCGGCTTTTTCCGGATGTGTATCAATGAGCCTACGGCCGGACCTCGAAGCCATCGCCGGGGCGATTACCCCGGGGACGCGCGTGCTCGACATCGGCTGCGGCGACGGAGCCCTCCTCGCGAACCTGCGCGATACGAAGCATGTGGATGCGCGCGGGATGGAGATCGACGGGGCCTGTGTGGAGCGCTGCGTGGCGCAGGGGCTGTCAGTGGTGCAGGGAGACGCCAATCGCGATCTTGCCGATTATCCGGACAAGGGCTTCGATTACACCGTGTTGAGCCAGACGCTGCAGACCGCCTTGCGACCGGATCTGATGCTCGACCAGCTGCTGCGGGTCGGCCGCCAGGCCTTCGTCAGCTTTCCAAATTTCGCGCATTGGCGCACTCGATCTGCGTTGATGCTCAGGGGGCGTATGCCGGTTACCCGCGCAATCCCTGTCAGCTGGTACGAAACACCCAATATCCACCACGTGACGGTGAGTGATTTTCGCGAGCTGGCTCGTCAGAAAAGCGCGCATATCGAGCGTGAGTGGTTCTTTTCGAACGGCTCTCACGTGCGCGGCGGCGCCAATTTACGGGCCGAATTCGCGGTCTTCCAGCTCAGCCGATAGGCGGCGTGTCGACAGGCTTTCTCCGAAACAGGCTGCGCACGATCTTGCGAGCCATCCAGATCAGCCAGACCCCTATCGCCAAGAGCACGAGGGCGATGCCGCCAGCGACATAGGGATATTCGTAAGCGGCATAGAGCAGGCCTGCAGTCGCCACATCCTCCACGGTCGATACTGCGACGTTGCTCACCGGTTCGGGACTGGTGTTGACCACACCGCGCGCCCCCGCCTTGCCCGCATGCGCTGTAAAGGCAGCGCCGCCACCGAGGAGAAAGGCCACGACCTGCGTTGCCGGATCGGACGGGTCGACAATGGCGAGTGCCAGTAAAGCACCACCCACCGGGCGCACAAAGGTGTGAACCGCATCCCAGGCGCTATCGAGCCACATCACCTTATCGGCAAAGAATTCTGCCAGCGCGGCAATTGCTGCTGCCCCCATGACCCACGGGTTGGCCAACGCATCGAGGCTCTGCAAATGTTCGGGCAACGGCAGGGCCCCTAACCGCATGGCGAGCCCGGTGGCAAAGATGCTGAGATAGAGCCGCCAGCCTGCAAGCAGACTGACACTTCCCGCAATCCCGATGATTTCCATCGCACCCATCTTCGGTCCTCCTATCCGTGCGCGAAAACGGGCATCAACTCGGCTCGTGGATCGGGCACCCGTTCTTTTCTGCGCGAAACCGTACTGAATGGCGATAGGTTTCCTGTCGGGCACGATTGATATTGCCCATGGGCAAATGATCCATGATCCCAGTCCACGGGCTGAAATGGAGTGTTTCGTTGACCTTGCGAACCAATTGTTCGTCCCAGCTATCCTGCCGGGGAATTGCCAGCGTCGCGACCTTTTCAAAGGGTGAAACGCCCTCAGGCCAGACGACGGATAAATCTTCCACCGGCTGTTTGTCGACATCGCGCAGCAGCTGGACACAAAAATCCCATTCGGCATCGTTCCGCATGAACTGTTCGCGCACGTGGTGGCGCAGACCGTCCCTGTCATCGCCTATTTCAACCGTCTTGCCGGCCAGTTCCTTCATCCACTCCGCTGCCGGGCGCAGCATGAATTTTGCGACGTACTGGCCATAGCGGAACGGGGTGGCCGAGAAATAGTCCAGTGCCAGAGGCTCGCTATGCGGAACGCCCCCCATCGACGCCAACGCGGGTGAGGGATCGAGACCGGCTTTCTGGCGCGCATCGTTGCCCAGCTTGAACGTGTCGGCGGCGATCTTCTTGAGCCATTCGACCTTGTCCGTAGTCTTCGCAAGGAGCCCCAGATTCTTGGCGAAGGCCTGAGCATCTGGCGCCGGAAAGGCCGGGGCATTGAGAAAGATGAAATCCTGCGTGTTGCCATCGGCATCAGGCAGCCGTTCGCCCTTCACATCGCATATCTTCAAAGCGAAACCGCGCGGCAGGTGAACATTGTCATGCAGGATGTCGCCCGCATTGGTGGACATGCGGATATAGGCATCGTGGCGACCCGATTGCGCAAAAACGCCTTGGGCGAGTTCGGGTTTAAGGCCTTCTTCGATCGTAAGACTGCCTTTCGCGATGCCGTGCGACTTTGCGTGGACACTGCGGATTGCGTGGCCGGAATTTTCGTAAGTCGTTTCGAGGATTTCATCGAACTTGTCGTCGAGATCGAGAATGGTCTCCGCCTCCTTTTCCGGCTCGATATTCTCCAGATCGGCGGAAAATGGGAGGGGGTCGGAATACATCATGAGAACCTCGAAACTGCAAGCGGTTGCGGCTTAAATCGTCCACCTCAGCTCGGGGTTCCGCCCGCAGGCGAAGATCAGACACGAAAAAGGGCGGCCCGTCACCGGTACCGCCCCATTCTTCGTTTATCTGTCAGATCGGATCAGAAGATCTCAAACAGACCGGCTGCGCCCATGCCGCCGCCGACGCACATGGTGACGACACCGTATTTTGCGCCGCGGCGCTTGCCTTCGAGCAGAACGTGGCCGGTGCAACGTGCACCTGTCATGCCATAGGGGTGACCGATCGAGATCGAGCCGCCCGACACGTTAAGCTTGTCGTTATCGATGCCGAGCTTGTCGCGGCAATAGAGGACCTGCACCGCGAAGGCTTCGTTCAGTTCCCAGATGCCGATGTCGTCGACATTGAGATCGAAGCGCTTGAGCAGCTTGGGAATGGCGAAGATCGGACCGATGCCCATTTCGTCAGGCTCGGTGCCCGCGACAGCCATGCCGACGTAACGGCCGAGCGGCTGAAGTCCGCGCTGTTCGGCGACCTTGGCTTCCATCAAGACGCTGGCCGAAGATCCGTCGGACAACTGCGAGGCGTTACCGGCCGTGATCGTGGTGCCTTCGCCCATCACGGGCTTGAGCCCGTTCAGGCCTTCCAGCGTGGTCTGCGGGCGATTGCCCTCGTCCTTGTCGATCGTGATCTCGACATCGGAAATCTCGCCGGTTTCCTTGTCCTGGACCTTATGCGTAGTCGATACGGAAACGATCTCGTCGTCGAAGCGGCCATCCTCCTGAGCCTTGGCAGTGCGCTGCTGGCTCTGGAGGGCATATTCGTCCTGCGCTTCGCGGCTGATGCCGTAACGCTGGGCAACCGTTTCCGCCGTCTGGAGCATGGGCATGTAGATCGCGCCGTGCATCCCCATTAGCTCGGGATCGGGCATCACGCGCATTTCCTTGGTCTGGACGAGCGAGATGCTTTCCTGACCGCCTGCGGCAACCACATCCATGCGATCGGTAATGATCTGCTTGGCGGCGGTGGCAATGCTCATCAGGCCGGAGGAGCACTGGCGGTCGATGGTCATGCCGCTGGTGCCGATGGGGCAACCGGCGCGCAATGCAACCTGCCGACCCAGATTGCCGGCCTGTGTACCCTGCTGCAGAGCAGCGCCCCACAGCACATCGTCTACCTCGCCGGGTTCGATCCCGGCGCGCTCCATCGCGGGTTTCAGAGAATAGGCACCGAGCGTCGGGCCCTTGGTGTCGTTGAAGCCGCCCTTGTAGGCGCGACCGATAGCGGTGCGGGCGGTGGAAACGATGACTGCGTCACGCATGGGTAATTCCTCGAATCAAATAATGTGTCTGGTTTCTTCCGGGGAGGAGGGGAAACTCAGACGAAATACATGGTCATCCATTCGCAGATCAGCGCGGGCTTATCCTCGCCCTCGATCTCGATGGTGATCTCCATGGTCTGCTGCCACTGGCCGGGGCGCTTCTCAGTCATTTCCAGCATCTTCCAGTGGCCGCGAATGCGCTTGCCCGATTTTACGGGGTTGATGAACCGGGTCTTGTTGCCACCGTAATTGACGGCCATCTTGATGCCCTCGACCCGCGGAACGTCGCTGTTCGCGGTAAGATAGGGGATCATCGACAGGGTCAGGAAGCCATGCGCGATGGTGCCGCCGAACGGCGTCATCTTGGCGGCTTCTTCATTCACATGGATGAACTGGTGGTCACCGGTGGCTTCGGCGAACTGGTTGATGCGCTCCTGGCTCATCTCGACCCATTCGCTTGTTCCGACCTGTTCGCCGACCTTGGCTGCTATGTCTTGGGGGCTCATATTTCGCTCTCCTCGAATATACCTCAAATTTGCGCGACTCTTCGCGCTTGCGCGCAAACACATGGCCTATGGAAAGGGGGCGCGCAACCGCCCGAAATCTGCCGTTACGGCATCGCGGGACAAACCGTTTCGGCAATTGCACAAGCTGCGGGGAAAGGGCATCATTATCCGTAAATTAACCAAGCAGCCCTAGCTGCGAGACAATCTCTCGGATGCACGAGGCGGACAGGAACCGAATGGGCGACAGTTTCGACGATACCAGCATTACCGACAAGGCGTGGTTTAAACCGGCGGTTGCCGCCTGGTTTGCGTTGCTGCTTGGCGGTGGGCTGTGGCTCATGCCGCCGCGAATCCACGATTCGATTGCATCCACGCTCGGACTTGACCGGACGCTTCCAACATTCGCTCTGCCGATCGGGGCCGCGGGTGCGGCGATCCTGTGTGCTGCCTTTGCCATGATCGGGGCCATGCTGGGCTGGGTGATTGCCGCCCGGCTCGGCCGGCCGACCGGCCAGCGAGCCCTGGGCTACGAAGCGGAAGCCATTGATGAAAGTTCCATCCACGTTGCCGAGGAGGAAGCTTTCGAAGAACCGCGTCGTCGCCGCGTCTTGCTGGCAAAAGAGGATATCGACGAAGAAGGCATTGCTCCGTCAGAAGATGCCGTCGAAGAAAGCAAAGGCGCTTTCGATCTTGCGATGACCGGCCTTTCCGAAAAAGATTTTGAGACCGTCGACGCCGAGGTCGAGCCGGACGAAGCGCCTGCATTTGAAATACCCGTGCAGGCCGATCCGCAGGATCCGCTCGATAATGCCAAATTCATGGTAGAGATCGGCCGGGAAGACGAGGAACTGCCGGCTGCTTTCGATGATTCCGGCAACCATCCTGTAGATTTCGATCATTATGAGCATGGGGAAATTCAAGAAGCGGACAATGACGAGGCGCTAGGTGATTTAAGTCTCGACGCCTTGCTTGGCCGTCTAGAGGGCGCGCTTGATACGCAGCGCCGTCTTGTAGAAAAGAGCGAACACGCAGCTCGTCAGCCCGCGCTGCAACCTGTGCCTCTCACTAGCGCTCCTATCGAAGACGAAGCCATCGCTCGCATAAAGTCGAATGCTGAGGACGCCAGCGAAGACGACCCCGTGGTCGCCTTCCTCAAACGCGAGGCCGAACGCAGGATTTCGCAACCTGACCCGGCCGAGGGCGATGGGGAGCCGCCTGAAAAGCAATCTGAACCCAACGAGCCGAGCGCAGCCCACGCAACTGTCCGCAGCGTACTCGACCGCATGGGCCAGCCCGTGCGCCACGACTGATGTCATTCCCGGATACGAATTCGCCCCGCTGCAACGCGGTATAAACCGGGAAATCTTGGCTAGCGCGAAATTTTGCTTCGCGCCGGTGCCATTGCAAAACTGATTAATTACCTCCAAAAAGCCAATTCGCGACATTTTGCGGCCGCGCATGCGGCGCTGCACAAAATCCGTTTCCGCTGTCTCGGTGTCGAGGCCCTGTTGGAGGCGGGCTTGGAGGAGGACGCTTCGGCGAATGCAGGTTCCGGCTCATCATACACCCGGTAATGGCCCCAATATGCAGGGCCTTTACGATCCGCGCAACGAACATGATGCCTGCGGCGTCGGCATGGTCGCGCATATCAAGGGCGAAAAGAGCCACGGGATTATCACCCAGGCGCTGACCATTCTTGCCAATCTCGATCATCGCGGCGCGGTGGGCGCGGATCCGTTGTTGGGCGATGGCGCCGGCATTCTTATCCAAACACCCGATCCGTTGATCCGCAAGTGGGCGGATGCGCACAAGTACGACCTGCCGGATGAAGGCGACTATGCCATCGCCATGTGCTTTCTTCCGCAGGAGGAAGAAGCGCGGCAGTTCGTGGAAAGCCAGCTCGAACGCTTTGCCGAAAAGGAAGGTCAGCGCGTTGTCGGCTGGCGCGACGTGCCGACCACGCTCGATGGCCTGGGCGATGCAGTCATCGCCTCCATGCCGGTCATCCGCCAGTGCGTGATCGCACGCGGGACCAATTGCGCCAGTCGCGAGGCTTTCGAGCGCAAGCTGGTCGTGATCCGCAAGCAGACGCTGAACCCCCTCGCCGCGCTGGAAGAAAAGCACGGGATCCCGGGTCTCAGCCAAGCCTATATCCCGAGTTTTTCCAGCCGCACCGTCGTCTACAAGGGGCTGCTGCTGGCGAATCAGGTCGGCAGTTTCTACGACGATCTGCGCGATCCCGACTGCGTCAGTGCCTTGGGTCTCGTGCACCAGCGTTTCAGCACGAACACCTTCCCGAGCTGGCGGCTCGCCCACCCCTATCGCTTCATGGCGCATAACGGCGAAATCAACACGGTTCGTGGCAATGTGAACTGGATGGAAGCGCGCCGTCGCACGATGGAAAGCGAACTGCTGGGCGCCGACCTCGACAAGATGTGGCCGCTCATTCCGCATGGCCAATCCGATACCGCCTGCCTCGACAATGCGCTCGAGCTGCTGCTGACGGGTGGATACAGCCTGGCGCATGCCATGATGATGCTCATGCCCGAAGCCTGGGCTAAGAACGAGCAGATGACCCCAGCACGCCGCGCCTTCTACGAATATCACGCCGCGTTGATGGAGCCGTGGGACGGCCCCGCCGCAGTCTGCTTCACCGACGGCAAGCAGATCGGCGCCTGTCTCGACCGCAACGGCCTGCGCCCGGCACGCTGGTGCACCACGAAGGACGATCTCGTCGTGCTCGCCTCGGAAAGCGGCGTGCTGCCCTTCGCGGAAGAAGACATCACCCGCAAATGGCGCCTGCAACCGGGCAAGATGCTGCTGATCGATCTGGAGGAAGGCCGCATCGTCACCGACGAGGAGCTGAAGACCGATCTCGCCGCCGCCGAGCCTTATGAGGCGTGGCTGGAAAAGGCGCAATACAAGCTCGCCGATCTCGACCATATCGAACCCGATCTGTCCGAAATTGCCGAGAGCACCGTCCCGCTGCTCAACCGCCAGCAGGCCTTCGGCTATACGCAGGAAGATATCAGCCGCTTCCTCGAACCCATGGCCGCCAATGGCGAGGACCCGATCGGTTCGATGGGTACCGACACGCCGATCGCCGTGCTCTCCGACAAGAGCCGCCTGCTCTACGATTATTTCAAGCAGAACTTCGCGCAGGTCACCAACCCGCCGATCGACCCGATCCGCGAAGAACTGGTTATGAGCCTGCTTTCCATGATCGGCCCGCGCCCGAACCTGCTGGGCCGTGACGGGGGTACGCACAAGCGCCTGGAGGTCAGCCAGCCGATCCTGACCAACACCGATCTGGCCAAGATCCGCTCGGTCGAGGTGGCGCTCGATGGCGCATTCCGCACGGCGACCATCGACATCACCTGGGATGCCAGCACCGGGGCCGACGGCCTCGCCATGGCGCTGAAGGAAATGTGCTGGGCCGCGACCGAAGCGGTGCTGGGCGATGCCAATATCCTTATCCTTTCGGACCGGGGTCAGGGGCCCGAACGGATCGCCATGCCTGCGTTGCTGGCGACGGCGGCGGTCCATCACCAGCTGGTGCGGCAGGGCCTGCGCATGCAGACCGGCCTCGTCATCGAAACCGGCGAAGCGCGCGAGGTGCATCATTTCTGCGCACTCGCAGGCTACGGCGCGGAAGGGATCAATCCCTATCTCGCGCTCGAAACGCTGGAAGATTTGCGCGCACGCAAGCTGCCGCATCTCGATCCCGAAGAAGTACAGAAGAACTTCGTCAAGGCCGTGGGCAAGGGCATCCTGAAGGTCATGTCCAAGATGGGCATCTCGACCTACCAGTCCTATTGCGGCGCGCAGATCTTCGACGCGGTCGGCCTGTCGAGCGAATTCGTCGACTCCTATTTTGCCGGCACTGCCACCACCATCGAAGGCGTGGGCCTGAAGGAAGTGGCCGAGGAAACCGTGCGCCGCCACGCGCAGGCATTCGGCGACAGCCCGCTTTACAAGGGCATGCTCGATGTTGGCGGGATCTATCAATATCGCATCCGCGGCGAAGATCACGCCTGGACCCCGCAGAATATCGCCAATCTCCAGCACGCGGTGCGCGGGAGCGATCCGAAGAATTACGCGGAATTCGCGCGCTCGATCAACGAGCAGTCCGAGCGGCTCTTGACCATTCGCGGGCTGATGGAACTCAAGAAGGCCGAGCGTCCGCTCGATCTGGACGAGGTCGAACCGGCAGCCGAGATCGTGAAGCGTTTCAGCACTGGTGCGATGAGCTTCGGTTCGATCAGCCACGAGGCGCATTCCACGCTCGCCATTGCGATGAACCGCATCGGCGGCCGCTCCAACACGGGCGAAGGAGGGGAAGAGCCGGCGCGTTTCCAGCCGCTGGACAATGGCGATTCCATGCGCAGCCGGATCAAGCAGGTGGCATCGGGCCGCTTTGGCGTCACGGCGGAATATCTCGTCAATTCGGACGATATCCAGATCAAGATGGCGCAGGGCGCGAAGCCCGGCGAAGGTGGGCAGTTGCCCGGCCACAAGGTCGACAAGCGGATCGGCAAGGTCCGCCATTCGACCCCGGGCGTGGGCCTGATTTCGCCCCCGCCGCATCACGACATCTATTCGATCGAGGATCTGGCGCAGCTGATCCATGATCTGAAGAACGTCCAGCCCGAGGCGCGCATTTCGGTCAAGCTTGTGAGCGAGGTCGGCGTGGGCACGGTTGCCGCCGGCGTATCCAAGTCCAAGGCCGACCATCTCACCATCTCGGGCTATGAAGGCGGCACGGGTGCCAGCCCGCTGACCAGTCTCACCCATGCCGGAAGCCCGTGGGAAATCGGCCTTGCCGAAACGCAGCAGACGCTCCTTCTGAACGATCTGCGCAGCCGCATCGCGGTGCAGGTTGACGGGGGCCTGCGCACGGGCCGCGATGTCGCCATTGGCGCTCTGCTGGGAGCGGATGAATTCGGCTTCGCCACCGCCCCGCTGATCGCGGCGGGCTGCATCATGATGCGCAAGTGCCACCTCAACACCTGCCCCGTTGGCGTGGCGACGCAGGATCCGGTGCTGCGCAAGCGCTTCACCGGCACGCCAGAGCATGTGATCAATTATTTCTTCTTCGTCGCCGAGGAACTGCGCGCAATCATGGCCGAGATGGGCTTCCGCACGGTCGAGGAAATGGTCGGCCGGGTGGACAAGCTCGACATGCGCCGCGTGCGCCGTCACTGGAAAGCGCATGGAGTCGATCTGAAGCGCATCCTGCACGAAGTTCCGCTGAAGGAAGGCCAGCTTCCGCGCCATACCGAAGTGCAGGACCATGGCCTCGGTGCGGCGATGGACGTCGAACTGATCGAAGCCTGCAAGCCCGCCATCGAAAGCGGTCAGGCGGTCCAGATCAGCCGGTCGATCCGCAATGTGAACCGCACCGTGGGCGCCATGCTGTCGGGCCGCATTGCCGAGGCATATGGCCATGACGGTCTGCCGCAGGACACCATCCGCATCGACCTGACTGGCGTGGCTGGCCAGAGCTTCGGCGCATGGCTGGCCCATGGTGTGACGATGAGCCTGACCGGCGATGCCAACGATTATGTCGGCAAGGGCCTGTCGGGTGGACGGATCGTGGTGAAGCCGCCGCAGGATGTCAGCCGTGACCCGACCGACAACATCATCGTCGGCAACACCGTGCTTTATGGCGCGATCGCGGGCGAAGCCTATTTCGCCGGCGTCGCGGGCGAACGGTTTGCCGTGCGCAACTCGGGCGCGGTCGCCGTGGTCGAGGGCACGGGCGACCATGCGCTGGAATACATGACGGGCGGCGTAGTCTGCGTGCTCGGCAAGACCGGGCGCAATGTGGCTGCCGGAATGAGCGGCGGGATCGCCTATGTCTACGATCCCGACGGCAAGTTCACGCAACTGGTGAACCATGCGCAGGTTGACATTCTCGATGTGAAACCGGGTGATGGAGAAGGCGCGGAAAAGAGCTGGGGCACCCCGCAACAGCGTGCTGTCAGCGTGGAAAACCCCGGAATGGGCGATCCGCTCTACCATGATGCCGAGCGGCTCAAGGTTCTGGTGGAACGCCACCACCTCCATACCGGATCGGCCCGCGCCAAGGCGCTGCTCGACGACTGGGCCAACCAATTGAAAAACTTCCGCAAGGTGATGCCGCGCGATTACGCAAAGGCGCTGAAGGCACTCGAAGATGAGCGCGAGAGCGCGGCCATGGAAGCGGCGGAATGATGCATAACCACACTCCGTCATTGCGAGCGCAGCGAAGCAATCCATCTCCACATGGCTCTGGGTGCTGCAACGTTGGACGATGGATTGCCGGGTGGCCCTCCGGGCCGTCTTCGACTCCGCCTGCAGCTCCTCGCAATGACGACTTTTGTTTGGGATTCAACTGATGGGCAAGGAAACCGGCTTTCTCGAATACGAGCGCGAGGATCGTACCTACATCGATCCCGAAGAGCGGCTGAAGAGCTATAAGGAATTCGTGATCCCGCATGACAAGGGCGCGCTGCAGAAGCAGGCTGCGCGCTGCATGAATTGCGGTATCCCTTACTGCCATAACGGCTGTCCGGTGAACAACATCATCCCGGATTGGAACCATCTCGTCTATGAAGACGACTGGAAGAATGCGCTCGAGGTCCTGCATTCGACCAACAATTTCCCCGAATTTACCGGCCGTATCTGCCCCGCCCCGTGCGAGGCGGCGTGCACGCTCAATATTGTCGATGCGCCGGTGACCATCAAATCGATCGAATGCGCAATCATCGATCGCGGCTTCAAGGAAGGCTGGGTGAAGCCTCAGCCCGCTGAAAACCAGACCGGCAAATCGGTCGCCGTTATCGGCAGCGGGCCTGCAGGCCTTGCCGCGGCACAGCAGCTGGCGCGAGCTGGTCATGCGGTGACCGTGTTCGAGAAATCCGACCGGATCGGCGGATTGCTGCGCTACGGCATCCCCGACTTCAAGATGGAAAAGCACCTCATCAACCGCCGCGCGGTGCAGATGGAAGCCGAAGGCGTCCAGTTCCGCACCTCCAGCGAAGTGGGCGTGGAAGTCAGCTTCGAGGCCCTGAAGGAGAATTTCGACGCCGTGGTCCTGGCGGGCGGGGCGGAAGAGGCCCGCATGCTCGATATCCCGGGCGCGGAGCTGCCCGGCGTGCGGCTGGCGATGGAATTCCTCACCCAGCAGAACAAGCGCAATGCGGGCGACGACGAAGTGCGTGCCGCCCCGCGTGGCAGCCTGACCGCGACGGGCAAGCATGTCATCGTGATCGGCGGAGGCGACACGGGTAGCGACTGCGTGGGCACCAGCAACCGGCAGGGCGCGGCCAGCGTGACGCAGCTCGAGATCATGCCCAAGCCGCCGGAAAAGGAAGACAAGGCGCTGACCTGGCCCGACTGGCCGCTGAAGCTGCGCACGTCCTCCAGCCACGAGGAAGGCGTCGACCGCGACTGGGCCGTGCTGACCAAGCGGGTGGTCGAGGAAGGCGGCCGCGTCTCCGGCCTCGAATGCGTTCGGGTGGAATGGAAAGACGGCAAATTACAGGAGGTTGAGGGGACCGAGTTCACGCTCAAGGCCGATCTCATCCTGCTGGCGATGGGCTTTACCGGGCCGAAACGGCGCGGTTTGCTGGACCGGGCCGGGGTGGAACTGGATGGCCGGGGCTGCGTGAAAGCGGATACCCAGCGCTATTGCACGAGCGAGCCGCATGTCTTTGCCTGCGGCGATATGCGGCGCGGGCAAAGCCTTGTTGTGTGGGCGATTCGCGAGGGGCGGCAGTGCGCCCGGGCGGTGGATCAGGCGCTGATGGGGGTTAGCGAACTGCCGCGTTAGGCGTTCGCCGGACCTGCATCCGCGGCGGCCAATCGGGGCCTCACACGATCCTCGTGCGCCCCCAAAGTGTTCCGGATTAGCCGCCGAACACCCTCTTGGTCGGTGCCGAATGGCCCGTCACCCCCACCGATCGCGGCGGGGGAGGCGTAATCTCAGTCGAGCGCGACGATCACCTGATCGCCTTCGCGTACCGGCGCGCAGGCTTCGGCCGGGATCGGCTCGAAATTTTCGCCGGTCAGCGCGATGTCCGACAATCCGTCGATCTTGAAATAACCCAGCGCGGGATCTTCATCGACCCGGCGGCTCTTGTTGGGATTGACCGCGCCCAGATAGAAGGCGTTGTTGCGCAGCACGATCTGGTGCGGCGCCAGCTTCAGCGGGCTGGAATTGTAGGTGGCGCTGACCATGGTGCGTTCGCGCATGGCTTCGCCCAGCACCGCCTGGACGAATTCGAAGGAAGATTGATGCTGCATCGCACAAAACCACACCATCCCGGCGCAAAATGCAATGCCTAATGGTAGCGGTCACAATCTTTCGTGTACCAGGATGCCTATAGCGCCGCCCAGTCCACCGGCTGGCGCCCATGGTGTTCGAGGAATTCATTGGCCCGGCTGAACGGTTTCGACCCGAAAAACCCGCGATGCGCCGACAGCGGGCTGGGATGCGGGCTTTCCACCACCAGATGCGACCCGCCCTTCAGCCCCGCGATCCGTTTCGCCTTGGCCTGCGCATGGCTGCCCCACAGGATGAAGACGCTGGGCACATCGCGCGCCGCCACTGCCGCCACGCAGGCGTCGGTGATCGCATCCCAGCCGCGCCCCGCATGGCTTCCCGCCTGACCCTGCTCCACTGTCAGCGTGTTGTTGAGCAGCAGCACGCCCTGCCGCGCCCAGCCAGTCAGATCGCCGCTTGCCGGGGCATCGACCCCCAGATCGGCGGCCAGTTCCTTGTAGATATTGCGCAGGCTGGGCGGCAGCTTCACGCCTTCGGGGACGGAGAAGGACAGGCCCATCGCCTGCCCCGGCCCGTGATAGGGATCCTGCCCCAGGATCACGACCTTCACCTTGTCCAGCGGGGTCAGCTCCAGCGCCTTCAGCCGCGATCCGCGCGGCGGATAGACCACGGCGCCGCCATCTTCCTCCGCCCGCAGCCAGCCGCCCAGCGCGCGCGCTTCGGGCGTGGCCAGAACGGGGTCGAGGGCGGGTTTCCAGCTATCGGGCACAGGCTCTGTCATGCCCCGCTGTTTGCCCCCGCAAGCCCGACAGTGCCAGTCGCCCCTTTCCTACAATCCCCAATCGGCCTTGGGTTCGGAGAGGGAACTGGCAATGGCCCTGATCGATCACAGCCGGCCAGAGGCAAGGAGTGCAGCGCAGTCGCTTAGACAACTAAGCGCAAGCGAACGACGCCGCATGTGGTCGGCTGTGGTCGACCGCGTAGCGGCGGGCGTAATCGGCTCTGGCGCGTCGTCACTCGTCGCGCACGATGAACGACATCGCTTTCTCCTCATTCCTAGCTCCAAAGCCGATTACGCTCCGTCAGGACCGTTGCCAGTTCCCTCTCCGAACCCTAAAGCCGCCGACATGGCAGTTCATTTCCACGAAGAAGACCTTCCCGAAGGCGTCCTCGCCGATGGCCCCGTTGCCGTCGATACCGAGACCATGGGCCTCGTCACCACGCGCGACCGGCTGTGCCTGGTCCAGATCAGCGACGGCAATGGCGACGAGCATCTCGTCCGCTTTGCGCCGGACAGCGAGTATGACGCGCCCAACCTGCAGGCCGTGCTGGCCGATCCGGACCGGCTGAAGCTGTTCCATTTCGCGCGCTTCGATCTGGCCGCGATCGAATATTACCTCGGCGTCACGGCGGCGCCCTGCTATTGCACCAAGATCGCCAGCAAGCTGGTGCGCACCTATACCGACCGCCACGGCCTGAAGAATCTGGTCGAGGAATTGCTGGGCGAAAACATTTCCAAGGCGCAGCAATCGTCCGACTGGGGCGGGCCCGAACTCAATCAGGCGCAGCGCGACTATGCCGCATCCGACGTGCGCTTCCTCCACCGGATGCGCGAAGAGCTCAATCGCCGGCTCGAGCGTGAAGGCCGCATGGAATTGGCGCAGTCCTGTTTCGATTTCCTCCCCACCCGCGCCCATCTGGATATCCTTGGCTGGGCCGATCACGATATCTTCAGCCACGCGTAAGGCTTAGCGGAGCAGCTACCCACTCATGGTGTTCAAGAAGCGCAGGATCGAAACCACGGAGGCGCAGCAGCTACGCTCGCGCCGCCAGCGGTTCGCTGCGCCGGGTGGTAGCCATGACAAGCTGGTGCGCTTTCTGGCGCGGTTCCTGCCCATGGGGGTGGGCGTCGTCGCCGCGCTGATGATCATCACCCCGCTGAGCCCGCGCGGCGAAATCAGCTTCCTGCTCGATCGCAACAAGGTGGCAATGATCCAGGAACGGCTGCGCGTGGATAATGCGCTGTATCGCGGGCAGGATGCCAAGGGTCGCCCCTTCTCGCTGACCGCCGGTGAAGCGGTTCAGCGATCGAGCGTGGAAGGAATCGTCCGGCTGGATGATCTCGTCGCCCGCCTGCTGATGACCGATGGGCCGGCGCGGGTAGAGGCGCCCGGCGGGCAATACGATATCAGCGAAGACGTCGTCGATGTGAACGGCACCATGCAGATGGCTGCCGCCGACGGTTACCGCATGAGCGCGAGCGGCGTATCGCTCGATCTCAAGAACAAGACGATCGAAGGATCGGGCGGGGTCGAGGGATCGGGTCCGGCGGGGACCTTCCGCGCCGACCGTCTGGACGGCGATCTCGACCAACGCACTGTTACCCTGTCCGGGAATGCGCGGCTGCGCATGGAGCCCGGCAAGCTGAGGATGCCATGATCAAGAGCCAGTTCCCCACCATGGCGAAAAGCGCGCTTGCCGGTTTTGCCCTGACGGCAGCCGCGCTGGGCGGCATGCAGCTTTCGGCGCAGGCGATCTCCGGCCATAATTCCAATGCACCGGTGTCCTATGCCGCCGACCGGATCGAATTGCAGGACCGCCAGAACCGCGTGGTGCTTTCGGGCAATGTCGAGATCACGCAGGCCGGCCTCAATCTCAACGCGGCGCGCACTATCGTGAACTATTCCGATGCAGGCAGCCTCAAGATTCAGCGGATCATGGCCACCGGCGGCGTTAATGTGACGCGCGGCAACGAACGCGCGCGGGGCGATACGGCAGTGTACGATTTCAATCGCCGGATCATCACCATGGCGGGCAATGTCCGCCTGAACCGCGGCGGCGATACGCTGAATGGCGGACGGCTGGTGATCGATCTGGCCAGCGGCGTGTCGAGTATCGATGGCCGCGCCAGCGGGTCGTCGGGCGTGACGGGCAGCGGCAGCTCGTCATCGGGCGGGCGCGTTACCGGCTCCTTCTCGGTCCCGGAAAACTGAGCCGCATTTAACGGCGTTCAGCGGCGACCGGCCCCGGCAACGCGGGCGATGCCGGTCAGCCCCTGCGCCAGCAGCAATTCGGATGCCTGGCTGTTGGTCAGCAATTCGCGGTGCAATTGCGTCAGCCGCATTGTCAGCCGGTCAAGCTTGGGCCCGCGCCAGCGCTGTACCTGTTCGGCAATGTCGCGTTCTTCCTTCCAGAAGATGCCGAGGCGTGCTTTCTCGCCCTTGTCGAGATCCTGATAGCGGCGGTTGCCCAGCGCGGCGGATATGCGCGCCAGTTGCGCCGCGCGGCGTTCGATCGCCAGCAGCGTGCCGACCGGGTTCAACCCGATCTGCTTCATCCGCGCGATTTCAGTGGCGACCTTGGGTCCCTGCCCAGCCAGCACGGCGTTGACGAGCCCGGCGAACCCGTCCTCCTCGCTCGCCGCGCCGACCGCGTCGAGATGCTCCATTTCCGCAGGGCGGGGCGATTGCGGGCTGCCGTCGAGATAGGTGGCCAGCTTGGTCACCTCGCTCTGCGCCAGCCGCACGTCGAGATTGGCGGCGCGCGCGATCCGTTCGGCCACGGCGCCATCCAGCCGCACGCCGGCCGCATCGCCCATGGCGCGCACGGTCTGGGTGACAGAGCGCAGATCGGGCGGGTAGAACATCGCCACCACGGCATCTTTCCGCTTTTCCAGCAGCTTGGCGGTGCGCGATTTATCGGTGGCGCCCGTGGCGACCACGATTACCGGGCAGGCCTCGCCCGCACCCATGTCGCCCGTTTCCAGCAGGATCTTGATCGCTTCATGCGCCTCGTCTCCTGCCACGCGGCACCAGATATGGCGCTTGTCGCCGAACAGCGAGCTTGAACGCGCCTCGTCACCCAGCCGGGCGGGATCGGCACGCAGATCGGCGCCGGGCATTTCCACCCGCTCGCCCGGATCGGGCAGCATGGCGGCAATCTGGTTTGCGGCCGCGCTGGCGCCGGCTTCGTCCTGCCCGCAGAAGAAGAAGACGCCGCAACTGGCGGCTACATCGCGCGCCTTGGCGGCAAAATCCTTGCCGGTCAGCTTCACCGTTCGCCCTGCGCCCTTTCACGAAGCGCCAGGGCAACGCGCGTCACGATGCGGTCGGAAATTTCGACGGCGAGATTTTCGAGCGCGGTGTTTTCCGCCGCGATCACGGCATATTCGCTGGAGACCACGTCGATCCCCGCATCCACGCCCTCGGTCGCGTCGAGCACGATTTCATCCGTAGTCGAATCGACCAGTTGGTAGCGCGCGCGCAGGGTGCGGCGTTCGCGGCTGACGGTATCGTCGGCCAGCACGGCGAGGCCATCGAGGCTGTCGTCCAGCCGCACTTCGAGGCGGTAACGCGAGGTGCCGGTGCCGGACGCGCCCAGCCTGTCGTTCAGCGCGCTGCGCACCAGCCAGCCGGCCTTGCCCTCGATCGGCGGGACATCCACCGCAGCGAGACCTTGCGCGACCGCGCCGCTGCTGCCGCCGGCATACATGGGCTGGAGCGAACAGCCGCCGATCGCGAATGCGAGCGGCAGGGCGAGCGAGAGGGCGAAAGACTGGCGCATCAGGTGACGATATTCACCAATCTGTCGGGCACCACAATGATCTTGCGGATTTCTGCCCCGTCGATCGACCGCTGCACCTTCTCGGATGCCAGCGCCATCGCCTCCAGATCTTCCTTCGCCGCACCCTTGGGCGCGGTGAGCGTGTCGCGCAGCTTGCCCTTGTGCTGGACGGCGATGGTCACTTCGTCTTCCACCAGCAGCGCCGGATCGACTTTGGGCCAGGCGGCATCAGCCACGAGGCCTTCCATGCCCATGCCCGACCATGCCTCTTCCGCCAGATGCGGCATCATCGGCGCGACCAGCTGGACCAGGCTGCGGATCGCGGCGGAGCGGCTGGCAGAGGCCTGCGCCTTCTCCACCGCACCGGTCAGTTCGTAAATCCGCGCCACGGCCTTGTTGAAGCCCAGCGCCTCGATATCCTCGGCCACGGCGGCCACGGTCTGGTGGACCTTGCGATCCAATGCCTTGTCCTCGCCCTGCGCCTGCGGCTCATAGGCGGAGAACAGGCGCCACAACCGGTGCACGAAGCGGCTGCAGCCCTCGATCCCGGCTTCGGACCACGGCAGGTCGCGCTCGGGCGGGCTGTCGGACAGCATGAACCAGCGCACGGCGTCGGCGCCATAGGTGTCGATGATGGTGTCAGGGTCGACGACGTTCTTCTTCGACTTCGACATCTTGATGACGCGGCCGACGCGGACATCTGCCCCGTCGCTTTTAAGGACCACACGATCTCCAACCCTCTCCACTTCGTCCGGAGAAAAATACACAACCCGTGTAGATGCATCCGGTCCATGGTGGGTGATGTCGCCGTCTTTGCGAATTGGGTCACTCGCTTTTACCACACCAGAAGATCTGACCTCATCGCGCTCGTAGGTCTCATGCGTGACCATGCCCTGCGTGAAAAGCGAAGCGAACGGCTCTTTCACGTCGATCTGGCCCATATGCGCCAGTGCGCGGGTCCAGAACCGGGCGTAGAGCAAATGCAGGATCGCATGCTCGATCCCGCCGATATACTGTTCGACCGGCAGCCATTTGGCGACCTCGTCCTTGTCGAAGGGCTTGTCAGCAGGCTGGCTGGCAAAGCGCAGGAAATACCAACTCGAATCGACGAAAGTATCCAGCGTGTCGGTCTCGCGGGTGCCCTTGCCGCCGCATTTGGGGCAATCGACATGCTTCCACGTTTCGTGGCGCAGCAGCGGGTTGCCGGGCGTCTGGAAGTCGACATCCTCGGGCAGCGTGATCGGCAGGCTGTCCTTGGGCGCAGGGACCACGCCGCATTTTTCGCAATGGATGAAGGGGATCGGCGTGCCCCAGTAGCGCTGGCGCGAAACCCCCCAGTCGCGCAGGCGCCAGACGGTCTTGCCCTCGCCCCGGCCCTGCTGCTCGATCCGGGAAATGATTTCGCGCTTGGCGTCCTCGATCTCCATCCCGTCGAGGAAGTCGGAATTGACGATCACGCCCTCTCCGGCCTCGGCCTCGCCGTCGAAACCCTTGCCAGCCTCGTCCACGTTCGGCGCGACAACGCGCGGGATCGGCAGGCCGTATTTGGTGGCGAATTCGAAGTCGCGCTGGTCGTGGCCCGGCACCGCCATGATCGCGCCGGTGCCGTAATCCATCAGCACGAAGTTCGCGATATAGACGGGCAGGTCCGCGCCGGTGAACGGATGCTTCGCCGTGATGCCGGTGTCGAAGCCCAGCTTTTCCGCCGTCTCCAGCTCGGCAGCGGTGGTCCCGCCCTTCTTGCACAGCGCAATGAACTCGCGCGCATCGTCGCTGTCGATGCCCTGCGCGATCGGATGGTCCGCCGCCACGGCCACGAAGCTTGCGCCGAAGATGGTGTCGGGCCGCGTGGTGTAGACCGGCAGCTTCTCGCCATTGGACAGGTCGAAGCTGAACTCCAGCCCCTTGGATTTGCCGATCCAGTTTTCCTGCATCAGCCGGACCTTGTCGGGCCAGTTTTCGAGTTTGCCCAATCCATCGAGCAGTTCCTCGGCAAAGTCGGTGATCTTGAGGAACCACTGGTTGAGCTTGCGCTTCTCCACCTCGGCGCCCGAGCGCCAGCCCTTGCCGTCGATCACCTGCTCGTTGGCGAGCACGGTCATGTCGACCGGGTCCCAATTGACCTCGCTTTCCTTGCGGTAGACAAGGCCCGCCTCA
This sequence comes from Qipengyuania triglochinis, assembly GCF_054655615.1. Taxonomy (NCBI): domain Bacteria; kingdom Pseudomonadati; phylum Pseudomonadota; class Alphaproteobacteria; order Sphingomonadales; family Erythrobacteraceae; genus Qipengyuania; species Qipengyuania triglochinis. The sequence continues at coordinate 414,848 of NZ_BAAHND010000002.1, forward strand.
TACAGGTCGATGAACAGCGCCTGCTCATGCCCGTAATAATCGGGCTCGCAGGTCGCCAGTTCGCGGCTCCAGTCGAGCGCGAAGCCGAGGCGCTTCAATTGCGCCTTCATATGTTCGATATTGTCGCGCGTCCAGCCGCCCGGATGCACGCCCTTTTCCATCGCGGCATTTTCCGCCGGCATGCCGAAAGCGTCCCAGCCCATGGGATGCAGCACCTCGTGCCCGGTCGCCTTCTTGAAGCGCGCCAGCACGTCGCCCATCGTGTAATTGCGCACGTGGCCGATATGGATGCGCCCGCTGGGATAGGGGAACATCTCGAGCACGTAGCTCTTGGGTTTGGGCGAATCGCTGTCGGCGCGGAAGGTCTGCGCCTCGTCCCAGGCGGATTGCCAGCGCGCGTCGGCCGCGGCCGGATTGAAACGGGTGTCACTCATGCGGACGCCTGTAAGGATTTCAGGCGCGAATGGAACCCAGTTTGCTTAGTTCGAAATGGCCTGACGGCGCAGTTCGCGTGCCTTGGTCAGGATGATGTCTTCCAGCTTCTGGACCGTGGCGGCCTGCACCGGCGCATCGACCCAGGTACCGCCCTGATTGACCTGGCGGCTGGCGGCCACGCGCAGCGCATCGGCGCGCAGGTCGGTATCGAGGATGGAGATGGTCATCTTCACCCGTTCGCCCGCATTGCCGGGATTGGCATACCAGTCGGTCACGATGACGCCGCCGGCGCTATCAGCCTGAAGCAGCGGCGCAAAGCTGACCGCTTCGAGCGCAGCGCGCCAGAGATAGGAGTTCACGCCGATGGTCGAAACCTGCGCCGCGGCAAGATCGGTCTGCGGACGGTTGCCGCTACTGCATGCCGCAAGGCCGATGCTGGCCACGCCGAGCAGGGCGATGGCGGCGGGACGGCGGAAGTTACGGTATACGGTCATGAACGGTCCTTGGATCGGAAAGCATCGTTGCGGCTCTATAATGGCTGGGCAGACAGGGGCAAGCACTGCCTTTGCCCCGTTCCGCCGCGCGCAACAAACACCGTCTGGCGGGTGAATGCGTCCTGAATCGCGCGAACCGGTCACCCACCCCTGTGTGCGCAAGGCAACACTATTGCCGCCAAAATCAGTAAGCTTGTGGAAAAGGTGGAATTATTCAGAACGTGCACCTAATCTCTTGAAATACCGGAGTCGCTACAGAGAATTGTACGGGCGATATTCGGGAACCATTAAGCGGATACCGTGGTATAGCGGTACGAACACCGCAACATAGGGGCAGAGAGGCGTTCGATGGGCAAGTCCACAAACAGCACGGGTAAGGGTCGGTTCGCGCCGACACTGCTTGCTGTTGCCGGTCTGGCCCTCGCCATCCCCGGTGCCGGCCTCGCCGTTTCCTCCTCCACGCAGAGCGAATCGGCAGAACCGGCAGCCACCGAATTCCTGTCGTTCACGCCAGCCGGCGTCGATCCCGAACTCGCGCAGAAGGTTGCGCAGCTCGTCGGGAAGGATGCCCTGCGCTTCACCCCTGCCAACAAGCCCGCCCCGACGCGCGAACGCACGGTGAATTTCGCAGTCCGCGTGGATGCGGCAACCGCCCGCACGCTTTCCGGCCGCAGCCCGGCAGAAACCCTCGCCAAGAGCGCAGGCCCCGATGGCGGCCTGTCGATGGTCGCCGCGCGTTACAATCTCGGCATTGCCCGCGGCTATCAGAGCTTCGCCCAGCCCACCCGCAGTGTTGCGGCCGCGAATATCGGTGACAAGGTGAAAGATTTCGCCATGCCCGATCTGCGCAGCTTTGACGAATCGGATGATGACGGCAAACCAAGCCGCTTCAAATCGCGCATCACGCTGCAGAACCGCGACAATGCCGGCACCGCGCCGCTCACGGTCGAAGGTGCCGGATCGCAGCGCGTCGATCTGGGCGGATCATACAGCCTGAGCCGCAATCTCGATGTGACTGCCGGTGTCCGCCTGTCGCAGGACCGCGATCGCCTGAACCCGCTGACTGACGGGATCGAGGATGATCAGGCGGTCTATGTCGGAACGCAGATCCGCTTCTGACCTTCCGCTCCGCGCGGCCCTTCTCATAAGAATACGATTGAATCCTCGCACGCTAGCGCGCGCATGGTCTTTACGCTGTCGCAATCTTGCGTAAAGCTTGGCCAAACAGCGCGAGAAATTGCGAGGAGAGGATCGGATGGGACGTGTTGCGATTGTAACGGGCGGTACGCGGGGAATCGGGCGCGCCATCTGCGAACGACTGCGTGACGAACGCGAATGCGAGGTCATCGCCAATTATGCCGGCAATGACGATGCGGCGAAAAAATTCACCGAAGAAACCGGCATCCCGACAGTCAAATTCGACGTTTCGGATTTCGATGCGGTGCAGGAAGCCTGCAAGCGGATCGAGGAAGAGCATGGCCCGATCGAAATCGCGGTCAACAATGCCGGGATCACGCGCGACGGCACGCTGCTGAAGATGACTTACGAAGATTGGGATGCGGTGATGCGCACCAATCTGGGCGGCTGCTTCAACCTCGCCAAGGCAACCTTCGCCGGAATGAAGGAACGCGGCTGGGGCCGGATCGTGAATATCGGTTCGATCAACGGGCAGGCGGGCCAGTACGGCCAGGTCAATTACGCCGCCGCCAAAAGCGGTATCCACGGCTTCACCAAGGCGCTGGCCCAGGAAGGCGCGCGCTTCGGCATCACGGTGAACGCCATCGCGCCGGGATATATCGATACCGACATGGTCGCCGCCGTGCCCGAACCGGTGCTGGAGAAGATCGTCGCCAAGATCCCCGTCGGCCGCCTCGGCAAGGCCAGCGAAATCGCCCGCGGCGTGAGCTTCCTTGTGTCAGAGCATGGCGAATTCGTCACCGGATCGACGATGAGCATCAATGGCGGCCAGCATATGTACTGACGGTTCGGCTGCGGTCGCAACAGGACACGAGGAGCGGGAGTGATCGCGTGAAGGTAATGACCCCGATCACGGCATCGCGCGCGCTCTTTTCCTGTCCCGCGCTTTGCTGTTGCCTCATTGCCGCGCCGGTTCTGGCCAACCCGGTGGCGGACCGGATCTACGAACCCGTCGCCCTCAAGGATACCGAAGTATCCTTTCGCGGTGACCCACCCAAGACGATTTCGACCCGGACGAAAGACGGGCTGGTTCTCGAAGGCGCCTACTGGCCGCCGGACGCTCCCAATGGGGACCAACTGATCATCGTCTTCCACGGCAATTCCTATAATCATCTTGTCATGGCAGCCCGCGCAGAGCCTCTGCGCATCGGCGGGCGCGGCGTTCTCGTCGCGTCCTATCGTGGCTTCGGGGACAATCCCGGCCAGCCGAGCGAGGAAGGCTTGATGCGCGATGCCAAGGCATGGGTAGCCAGGGCGCGCGAGCTGCACCCGGAAGCGCGGCTGTATCTTTTTGGATTCTCGCTCGGCGGGGCCGTGGCACTGGAGATGGCGGCGCGGCACGAGGTCGAAGCGGTCGCGACCATGGGCGCCTTTACCGATCTCAGATCAATGATTCCGAAAATTGCGCGAGCCTTCGTGAGGGACCGCTACGACAATCTCGACGCCATCCGCCTCGTGGAGGAACCCGTCCTGCTGCTGCACGGCAGCGAGGATGATATTGTCGACCCGTCGGCGGCGGCCCTGCTCGAGCAGGCGGGCGGCGACAATGTGACCGTCATCAATCTGCGCGGCGGCAAGCATTGGGTGCCGCTCGACCAGCTTGCCGAGCGGCTATGGGCAGCGATGGAAGGAAGGCAGTCGTAGCGACGAGCGCCGGTCAGTCGATCAGGATACCGACCACTTTCCACTGCCCCTCTTCTTTCACCAGCGTAACGGTTTCGACAGCACCGGCCTTGTTGGCAAACCGGGTGTGAAAAGTGACTTCCATGAAACCGCTAGGCGGGGCGTTGAGGAAGCGCACCGTGGCAAGGTTGCGCGAAATCACCGCCCCAAGCGGGACGCGCACATCTTCCGAAGCGTCGGTCCAGCCTTCGACCGTATTGGCCGTGCGGAAGCTTTCGCCGGCCGCATCGAAGCTGGCCTGCCAGTTGCCGGCATCGCCAAGTTCCAGCCAATTGCGGGCAGCCGCTTCGACCGCAGCATCGCGCGCCGCGGTTTCGGATGCGGGAGAACCTGCTTCGTCGAACATGAGGGGTGTTGTTAGAAATAGCGCGGCAGCGAATAAGGACATGAGAATACCTCCGATCAGGATGGCCCGGTTGCGGGCCGGTTTGGTAGTGGGAGGTAACTCGGTTGTTTGCGGTGCTTCGGCATCCCGCAAACTTTCGTATACAGAGTTTTTGTAAGCATCGGCCTCGCTTTCGAACAGCAGGCGGGCTGCCTCGCGGCTGCTGGTCACGTCGAGCTTGCGGCGCGCGACACGTAGCCGTTCATTGATCGTGTGGACCGAGCGCGAAAGCTCTCTCGCCATCGATTTCGCATCGTGGCCGCGGGCCATCAGGCGAAGGGTTTCCTTCTCCTTTTCGGTTAGTTCCTCAAGGCCGTGGCGGGGTTTGGAAGAGGCCGGCGTCATTCCGCCCTGCCTATGCCCCGCCATCTGGCCTAGCCACCCTAAAAAATTCGTAGGCGCGCGCTATTCGGCCCCGCGCGGGTCGGGTCGCCATTTCGCGCTGCCTTCGGTGCGGCACCACTGGCTGGAAGGAGAGGTGAGCTGGCCGCCATTCGCGAACAGCGTGTAGCTGACCTGCCGGCATTCTCTCTTGCCGTAGGTTACCGGTTCGCTGACGAGCACATAACCGCGCTCGCCGTCCTCGCGCCAAAGCTCGGCCTCGCCGCTGCGCAGGGCGCGGGATCTCGATCAACCGAACCCGGTCTGGGACCGCACTATGATCTTACAGCGAGTTGAACTACCGGATTAGGTGTATCGACCAGTTGGGCCGTCTCCGCAGCACGTTGCAATGCCCCGCCAAGCGGCACTCTCCCGTCCTGAGACACCGCCCCATGCGCCAATCGTGCGGGATATCTAACCGGCCTTCCTGCTGGAGCAAAGGTCTTGCCACATTGTCACCCAAAGGGGCATGTGTGAGCATCGGCTAGTTATTTGTGACTCAATCACACGGTTCGTCCACGTAGCGACGAGCAACCTACGTGAATTCGGCTTTTCTCGGAGAATTTCCAAAATACCGCCTATTCTTTCTGACAACGCTGCTCGGTCAGAGAACAGGTGTATCAACTTATGAAATTAGTTATCTTGGGCAACGTTTCGAAGACATCCTATTGCAATCTGGGCACGAATGGTTGAATCAGGTATTTTCGACGCTTGCTCTTCAAGGTCTTGCCTGATCTGTTGGCTCGATTTGTTTTGCTCAGTTCCAATTTTTTCAGCTTGTCGCCTGTAGCGATTGCGCATTTGCCGCATTAATTGCTTCTGATTGTCGGAAAAGCCGCCATTATTAAGAAAGCGGTCATTGATTTCACCAAGTGCGATATTACACCTAAGGGCTAGTATATAAGGCCCAAGATCGTCTTCAATTGCCCTAGTGCTTCCGATCGAAAGAGTTTGCGCCGCTTTCATCTGTGCAGCATCTACAACCTTCCGCGTCGGCTCTTCATTCTCGAGAGTATCCGCGGAGTTGCAGCCCCCCAATGGCATAATAATCGCAGCGAGGAACGGTAGGAGTGAAAAATTCTTCATTCGCTCTTTACTAGAGTACAAATCGGTTTGCTCCAACTGGCTAATTGTTTAGAGGCACCCGAATGTCTCGCCCTATCGCGCGCACCGATCTGTCCTCTAGACTGTCTTTCTGGACACTCGCTGCCTTCCTACTGATTTTGTGGATGGCAGGCGGAGCCTCGCGCGCTGACGCGCTAGGCCAAACGGTAGTGCGTTTCTCAGCATGGATCATGGTGATCTGCGTGGTGCTGTTTCTGCCACAAATTAAGTGGCGTAAAATTCAAGTGCCACTCATGCTCTTCGGAGCAGCAGCGCTACTCGTGGCGATTCAATTAATCCCCCTGCCGCCATCTTTATGGATAGCCCTTCCTGGCCGTGAGGTATTAAAAGCAGCGGCATTAGTGATAGATGAAGAGCAGCCCTGGAGGCCGCTTTCAATCTCACCAACTGCAACCTTCAATGCGCTAAGCTCGCTGATCGTGCCGGCATTGGTGCTTGTGCTAACGGCAGGACTAACGCGAGTTCATCACTGGCGCCTCATTACCTTGCTGCTCTGCCTCACGTTAGCCGCAGCCTTATTGGGTCTTCTGCAATTCTCAGGCGCTCAATTCGATCATCCCTTGATCAACGATATGAGGGGAATGATCAGTGCCAATTTCGCCAATCGAAACCACTATGCGCTCTCACTCGCCATCGGCTGCTTGCTAGCGCCGGTATGGGCCTTTCAAGGGGAAGACGTTCGATGGAAAGTCTTCGTGGGTGTTGGCCTGGTTATACTGTTCGCATTGATGATACTTGCTACCGGATCCCGAGTTGGAATCGTGATTGGTCTGATTGGCGTGGCCCTGGGCCTTGCGATCGTGCGTCGCCGCGTTTCTCGAGAATTTAAGCGCCTCCCTCGTAAGTTTGCAGTCACTTTGGCTATCCTGGCGATCGCCCTCGTCGCAGGTGCCCTTTTGCTCAGCATCAGCTTGGATCGTGCGGCTTCTATTGATCGCATTTTGACGCTCGATGCGAGGGATGATCTTCGTGCAGGAGCCACCCCGATCGTAATCGACATGATCAGGCAGTACTTTCCAGTCGGAACGGGCTTTGGCACTTTCGATCCAGCTTTTCGGATCAGTGAGCCGGATTTTTTCCTCAGACCTGCCTATTTCAACCATGCTCATAATGATTGGTTGGAAATCGTGCTCGACGGAGGGTTGCCCGCACTAATACTGCTCATAGCGGCGTTGATATGGTTCGTTCGCCGCAGCCTTGTCGTATGGAGGCGGCACGACGAGATGGGCTCCAAACTAGAGCAACTTGGCTCAGCAATTATTTTATTGGTAATGCTTGCCAGCATCGTTGATTATCCTGCTCGCACGCCTATGATCATGGCCATCCTGACTCTTTCTGCAGCTTGGTTAGCGCGGAATGGGCGCAGTGCGCAACAAGAGGGCGGCGGTTCGCGGTAATGATCCGCGCGTGCTTTACGAAACTTTTATGACTTTTATAAAGCTCCCTGCTCTCGCCAGATTGGAATTGCCTTACATCATGCACAAGACTTGTGTTTTCCTATTGGCATCGCTGATGCTGTCCGGCTGTGTGAGGGGAGCTCCGCCGCTCGTTTCAACCCCAAATCTCACTGTGGTCGAAGGTGCTACTGAATTGCCAGTACCTGCGCGAACTGATTTAACTGCCGGTGCGCGCCTGGCGTTAATAGGGCCTCTTGATACTATAAGCATAGATGTATTCGGCGTACCCGAACTCGAACGTCAGATACAGGTGGATGCTAGCGGCGGAATATCTATGCCTTTAGTGGGTGAGATGAATGCTGGTGGCAAAACTGCCGCCGAACTCGCAGAGGATATCGAAGTCGCATTAGCTGGACGTTATGTCCGCAATCCTGACGTAACCGTAAATATCAATAGCTCGGTCAGCCAGGTAGTAACCGTCGAGGGGCAGGTCGTAGAGCCAGGGCTCTATCCAGTAACCAATCAGATGACATTGTTGCGCACCATCGCTTCTGCCAGAGGTTTAAACGAATTCGCCAAAGAAGAAGAGGTCGTGATCCTTCGCAAGGTAGATGGGCAACGGCTGGCCGGTTTGTACAACCTAAACGCGATACGCCGGGGCGCCTATGATGACCCGCCGATATATGCGAACGACATAGTTATTGTGGGGGATAGTCCGCAACGGCGCCTGTTCCGCGATATTGTGGCGACAGCTCCACTATTGGTCGCACCCCTCGTCGCGCTCCTTAATTAAATCTGGCCAAGCCTAATGAATGAAATTTCCTTGAAAATCGATGAGCCCCATTCAAGCCCAGCAGGCATCCAGAATGCGGTTGCCGACGAGGCTGAAAAGCCTTCTACGCTTCAGCATTATTTGCGCGTCGCCCTACGTTGGCGCTGGATATTAATTGGCTTGACACTGGCGGGGATGATACTTGGCCTCGTCGTTACATTGTTGATGACGCCAAAATATATGGCCGAAGTAACGATCGAAATTTCGCGCGATTCTGACCAGGTAACCAATTTTCAAGGCGTAGAACAAGAGGTCAGCTTGGCTGATCAAGAGTTCTATCAAACACAATACAGCCTTCTGGAGTCCCGCACATTGGCTGAACGAGTTGCGAGAGAGTTGCAGCTCGTGGACGATCCAGCGTTTTTCGAGATGTTCGGCGTGGATGGCGACTCAGACGTAGCCTTTAGCATGTCGAACGGTCGATATACGGCTCAGGGCCGCGCCTACCGACAGCGAGTTGCGGGCCAAATCCTTTTAGAGAATTTGAGCGTAGATCCTATCCGCTTGTCGCGACTAGTTGATATTAGCATAACTAGCCCCGAGGCCGGTTTCTCCGCACGGGTTGCCAATGCCTGGGCCGAAAATTTCATTGAAACCAATCTGGAACGTCGAGTTCAATCGACCTCGTATGGTCGCGATGTTCTGCAACGACAGCTCGCAGAATACAAAAACAGGCTCGACGAATCGCAACGTCAGCTCGTAACATATGCTTCCAATCAAGAAATCATTAATTTGCCGGCAGGTTCGAGCAGCGACGGAACAACCCAAGAGCGCTCAATCCTTGCTGACAATCTGGTTGCCCTCAATGCGGAGCTCGCTCAAGCAACCGCTGATCGGATTCAAGCTGAAGCACGATTTAGTCAGACCGGTGGAGAAAACTCAGCCGAGGCACTGGCAAACACTACCGTAAATAACTTACGGCAGCGCCGTGCCGAACTGGCTGCTCAGTATGAGCAATTGATGGTCAAATTTGAGCCGGGATATCCTTCGGCTCGAGCGCTTCAAGAACAGATTGAAGCGCTCGACCGGTCAATTGCAAAGGAAGAAGCGCGCGTATCTGGCACCTTGAGAGGTGAATATCGACAAGCGGCTCAGCGTGAAAGTGCTCTGCAGGCTAAGGTGAACACTCTTAAGCAGGACTATCTCGACCTGCGTAGGCGCTCGATCCAATACAATATTTATCAGCAGGAAGTGGACACCAATCGGTCCCTATACGACGGGCTGCTCCAGCGCTTTAAAGAGATTGGTGTTGCAGGCGGTGTAGGCGTCAACAATGTCTCTATCGTTGACCTTGCTGATGTGCCGCAAAATCCTTCCAGCCCACGTCTTTTGCTCAACCTTTTAATCTCCACTCTGGCAGGGTTCATGCTTGGAGTTGGTGTGGCCCTGGGCTTGGAACAGTTGGATGAAACAATTGCGGATCCAACGGAAGTTCAGCGCCGCCTTGGTCTCCCGCTACTTGGCTCTGTTCCCAAGGTTAGAGATGAAACTCCCAAAGAAGCGTTGCTGGACGCTAAATCTGAACTTCTTGATGCGTATCTGACCGTACAAACTAATTTGGGCTTTACCACTGAACGTGGTGTGCCGCGCAGCTTTGCGGTTACCTCGACGCGCCCGGCAGAAGGCAAGTCCACTACCGCATTGGCTCTCGCCACCACGTTGGCGCGAGCTGGGCGTAACGTTATTCTAGTGGATGGCGACATGCGTTCGCCATCCGTTCATCATCTGGGCGGGGTGGATCATAATCGAGGTCTTAGCAATTTCCTCGCTGGCGAAGACAACATCGAGAGTTTGACCTTTGGTATGGATGACCTCGGCTTCACGGCCATGTCCGCCGGACCAATTCCACCCAATGCAGCCGAACTGCTTACTGGAAATCGTCTAGCTTTACTGGTCGAGAGGTTGCTTGAAACCTATGATCATGTCGTAATTGATAGTCCTCCTGTACTAGGCCTTGCAGATGCGCCTTTAATCGCCAATCGTGTTGAAGGCGTGATCTACGCCGTGGAATCGCATGGCATCCGGTCGACGCAGGTTAAAACCGCGCTGAACCGCTTGAAGGGCAGCAAGGCTCATGTGTTCGGCGGCGTGTTGACCAAATTCGATGCGCGAAAGGCGCATTATGGATACGATTATGATTATGGTTATGGCTATGGCCGTGACGAGGACCGGACTGAGTTAGCCTGATGGCCAAGCGGCGTCCGAAGGTATCCTCGAAAAGGTCTCGAACGGAATGGGCGTGCCGTGGCGCTCTCGCCCTTGCTTCGGTCATATGTGGTTATTTCAGCGTTAGCAGTTCTCTTGCCCAAGCTATTGAACGAGCTGACCCTGTTCGCGCGCATCTCATGGCACCGTACGATGGAGTGTTGACTGCCTCGGCAGCTGAGCACCAGTTTACCTTGTCAGCCGAAGCAGATGCCAATTCGGAATCTGCTCGTCTTGCTCGGCTTGCACTGCGGCAAGATGCGACAGCCACCAATGCACTCAACGTTATGGGTCTACAGGCCCAGATGCGTAACGCCACTGAGAAAACTCGCGAAATTTTCCGTTACTCTTTGCAACTTTCACGGAGAGAACTTCAACCTCAGCTTTGGACCATTGAGGAAGCAGTAAGCCGAGGAGACATTGAGGGTGCGCTTCGCGGTTACGATATAGCCTTACGCACTTCGTCGCGAGCAAAGCGAATTCTTTTCCCCGTGTTGAGTACAGCGCTAGCAGAACCGCGAGTCCGAGCCGAACTTTTGCCGATCATTGCGACCAAACCAGGCTGGTCCGGCGATTTCTTAGAACATTTGGTCAACAACAGTCCTGATCCACTGGCAGCTCAAGCTTTCATTCAAGAGACAGAAAAACGGGGCTTGGTGATCGCGGACGACGATCGGGCATTATTGGTAAATTCCCTGGCAGGTAAGGAAGGATACGAGGAAGCATGGCGCTACTATAACGCCTTTCGTTTGGACGCTAAGCGCAACCACTCCCGCGATCCTCGGTTTGATATGGCGCTAGGAGTTCGAACCCTCTTCGATTGGCGCACAAGTGAAGATCCGAAGCTTTCTGCAGTCATCCTTTCGGGAGAAACTGGCGGGTTACTCGACTTCGCAGTGCCGCCGACAATCGGAGGTGAGCTCATGAATCAAACACAGCTCTTGGCGCCGGGTAGATACAAGCTTGAAGGTCGCAGTAGCGGGATCGACCAACCCGAACGCTCGCAGCCTTATTGGGCGCTACTTTGCCGCAACGGACGCGAATTGGGCCGAATATCCATTCCAAACTCCGATCAGCGCAACGGTAAATTCGCTGGTGAATTCGAAGTGCCCCCCGGTTGCCCGGAGCAACTGCTGGTTTTCGTCGCCCGTGCGTCCGATGCGGTTAATGGTCTATCGGGACAGATTAATTATGCTGCCTTGAGTCAGATCAATGAGGCGAAGGGAAATGATGAATTTCAATGAGATTTCTGCCCTGTTTTTGGAAAGTAGGGGTGCAATGACGTTTGCGATATGTCTTGCTTCGGGACTAACCAGCCCGGTTGCCGCCCAGCAGTTACCAAATAGCGGCTCCCCTGCGCCAACGGCTGTCGAGTCACAAGCAGAAGGTCTGAACGGTGTAGGACGCACTTCAGACACTGGGATTGGCGAAGTCGGAAGACGAACTGCAGGACCTGCTAACATCAACCCATTGGATCGCCTAAACTCTCGCATTCAGAACCGGATTCAAAATCGGCTGCGTACACGAATTGATCGTGATTACGATCCCATGGACGGGGTTGCCTCGCCTTTTGACAAAGCAAATCGCGCAACGCGTAAAAACCCGCCAAATTAGAGGTTTTTCGTACCGTAATTTAGGTCGGGCTTGGCCGGAGTTTTTCAAGAATCGTGCCCACAGCGGCAGATGATGAGTAGTTTTTTGCGAACAACTGCCTGCATCTTTCGCGGATTTTTGTGTTGTCGAAATCCTGGTTCAGCAAGTTCTCAATACGTTCTGCTATCTCAACAGAACCGCCTGCCTCGATCACTTCACCAACGGCATTATCTTTTATCAATGCCGCTAAATCATTATCTCGATTGATACTTGCGATAACCGGCAACCCGCACTGCATGTACGTCAGGAACTTGCCTGGTATATTATGTGACTTGTGCCGTGGGTCGAGGGAGACAATTCCTGCATAGCACTGACGGTAGAGGTCCGGTATTTCATCGGGATCGATTTCGTCGAAGAACACCATATTGTTAAGATCGCGAGCCTTCGCCTCACGCCGTACTCGATCACGCTCGCTGCCACGGCCGACTAGCAGGAAACCTAAATCTTTTCGCGCTTTCAGTCGGTCCGCGGCCTCAAGAATAATGTCCATATTCTGCGCGACACCCATGTTCCCAGCGTAGACAAACACCTTACGCCCAGCGAGTACCGTATCGGCTATGCTTATAGAACAAGGCTTGGTGCCTGGCGCCCCAAGCCAGTTGGGCAGCACTTCCAGAACGCGCGTTGATCTTTGCTTCCACTGCTCGAAATAAGGCAGGTTTCCCGCAGTCTGGACACCGATCACATCGGCAATCGAGTATTGATAGCGTGCGACAGACTTGAAAAATTGGAAGGTAGGCCCACGCCCTATCAGCTGCATGTCAGCTGCCCATTCAGGAAAAATGTCTCGAATGATCAGATAACTCTTACAACCGCTTTCCGACTTCAGTGCCCTTACGAGCGGAGCGTGGAAAATCGATGGTGAATACCAAATGATGCCATCCCACTTTTGCTGCGCGAGAGGGCTAGCGCGTAGACTGCGCAACATTGCAAATGGCATAGAGAGCTCGTTCAAAGTGCGACGGGCATAACCAATGTCCTTGGTTCTCGGTGCGCGCAGACGAGCCACTTGCGCGCCGTCGAATTTCTCGATCCGCCAGGGTTTTTGGCTTGTTAGTTCTGGTGCGGGAAGCATCACTGTAAGCTCATGACTTTGAGCTGCGAATTCCCTTGCCAAGTCGCGCAGCTGGATTGCACCAGAACTTCTGAAGGGAGGGAATGTATCCGCTATTAAAGCCAGTCGCATCGGTTGTTCAGTACTTCTTCCATGTCACACGATTGACGTAATCGGTATAAGAGTGAATTATTCGAACAACTTTTTCGCTGACATTCGGCATAGCGTAGTCACCAACCAAGCGGAGACGCCGTTCATCGCTAAGACCTTGGCTTTCTATGATCGCAAGGCCTTGCCGCACACGATCTACAGAAAGTCCGACCATCATTACCGACGCTTCTTCCATTCCCTCTGGTCGCTCGTGTGCTTCGCGCAAATTGAGGGCTGGGAAGTTGAGTATTGAAGATTCTTCAGTAATTGTGCCGCTATCCGAAAGGACCGCCTTGGCATGAATCTGAAGTTTAACGTAATCCAAGAATCCTAGCGGCTTCATCAAACGGATAGCAGGATGAAAAGTGACATCTGTCTCAGACACTCGGTTTCGAGTACGTGGATGAGTGGAAACAATTACCGGTAGCTTATAGTCTTCGGCTACCGCATTTAGCACGGAGACAAGCTGACCGAAGCTTTCATCTCCGTCGACATTTTCTTCGCGATGGGCGCTGACAACAAAATACCTGCCTGCCTTCAAGTCCAGCTTCTCAAGTACGTTTGAGGCGCGGATTTGCGGCAAATAGTGATGCAAGACCTCATACATGGGGCTTCCAGTCTTGATAACTTGATCTGGTGGATAGCCCTCACGAAGAAGATGTTCGCGTGCGATCGCGCTATATGTAAGGTTAATATCTGAAATATGGTCGACAATCCGCCGATTTGTTTCTTCCGGTACTCGCTGATCGAAGCATCGGTTGCCCGCTTCCATATGAAAAATCGGTATTTTTCGACGTTTTGCGGCGATGGCTGCGAGACAGCTATTGGTATCACCAAGTAAAAGAACCGCGTCCGGTAGATGGTCGAGCATGGCTTTATCCGCTGCAGCTATCACCCGGCCAATCGTTTCTGCCGCTGAACCACCTGAAGCATTCAGGAACAAATCTGGTTCCCGCACTCCCAACTGTTCGAAGAAAATCTGGTTAAGCTCGTAATCGTAGTTTTGGCCCGTATGGACGAGAACCTGATTGCAAACCTGATCAAGTCTTTTGATGGTTAGCGAAAGGCGAATGATCTCCGGGCGAGTACCCACGATGGTCATGACTTTTAGCTTTTTCACTTCACATTCCCTGCACGCGATTATTGTTCTCAGGGCCACGCATTGGTAATCGAAGCTTGGTACAACTTGGATTAATACCCCGATTGCATTGATATTCTTTACTTAGATTTATTGTTTATGGTCTTGGTACATCAGGTTGACCAATTCGGGCCAGGGTGGGGCGACATATCCGGTGGCCTTTCTGAAGCGTTCGGAATTGAGTGATCTATCAATATCGACCGCTTGGTCAGGTACGATACTGACTTGTTTTCCATAAATATCAGCCACCAATGACAGGAGATCATATTTGCTGATCGGTTCAGCTGAGAGGTGATAAACTCCGATTAGCTTTGGGTTTCCTATCACCAGATCGCGGATGATGCGCGCGACAACGATCGTGGGGAGGCCGGAAAAAATGGCCTTTTGATATCCTTTGACTGGGCCGTATTGGCTCAAAAACCAGTCAACCAGACTGTAAGTACTCTCCAACTCGTGGCCAATTATCGAGGTTCTGAGCGTTACAGTGTGAGGGTAATTAGTCTCACCCAAGTATTTCGTCCGACCGTACAAATCTTCAGCATCAGCAAAGTCGCCCTCCCTATAATCACCCTTACGCCCCGAAAATACGCAATCGGTGCTCATATGGATGAGTCTCGCCCCTGTCGCCGCGCAAAGCTTAGCAAGACGATGTGGAAGCATGGCGTTAATAGTAAGGGCGGTGAGTGGGTCGGCCGCCGACTTATGCTGCTTGATGATACCGACACAATTAATCACCGTAGTCGGCTGAACGCTGGCGAAGGCAGAAATGAGGGCGCTGTCTTGCGTAACGTCGACATCGCTAAGAAGCTTCTCGCGCTGGTCAGCAGTAAAGTGAGAGGCTTTAGCAGGAGAGCGAAGGGTCCCAGTCGTGAGCAGTCGACGGTCCTCTGCGAACAAACGGAACACAGCGTTGCCCAACATTCCACCAGCTCCAAGAACCAGAATTCGTGGTTTAACTGTATCTTCCATTTAACAGGACGCTTCCGCTAAGTCGGCTCGCGCCCCCTCCTTTTCTTAAGGTTTCGCCATCACAAACGAGGTTCGCTGGTGAAGTTATTCCTCAGGCTCTACGTACTCGCCGCGCATAGCTGCACGAATGAAAGTTAGTTTTTGAAGCAGGGCCTGCATACCGGATACATCGAGACGAGTGGTATTTTGCGAGTTGTAATCTTCCGCTTCCGATATCTTTATTTCACCTTTCTCGAAGAATTTATCGTAATTTAGATCACGAAGGTCCGGGGGGACTCTATAGTAATCGCCTAAATCCTCCGCAGCAGCCATCTCCTCACGGCTTAGCAAAGCCTCAAATCGCTTCTCGCCATGTCGAGTGCCGATCGTATTGATCGTGTGATCAGGGGCCCCTAGGAGGTCGGTTAGCGCTCGAGCCAGTGTCGAGATCGTTGCCGCTGGGGCCTTTTGCACGAAAATTTCGCCAGGCTTCGCATGCTGGAATGCATATAAGACTAAGTCCACTGCATCATCGAGCGTCATCATGAACCGGGTCATTTCGGGATCTGTAATTGTGATCGGCTGCCCCGCGCGAATTTGGTTGGTGAAGAGTGGAATCACTGACCCACGCGAGGCCATCACATTGCCATAGCGCGTCGCGCAAATCATTGTACTTTCAGTGACGCGCGATTTGGCAACGATTACCTTTTCCATCATCGCTTTGCTGATTCCCATGGCGTTGATGGGGTAGACAGCTTTATCGGTGCTGAGGCAAACAACGCGTTCGACGCCAGAATTGATCGCGGCTTCCAGCGTGTTTTCAGTACCCAAAACGTTGGTCTTAACCGCTTCTAAGGGATAGAATTCGCACGACGGAACTTGCTTGAGCGCCGCGGCGTGGAAAATAAAGTCACTACCGCGGACGGCATTCAGTACTGATTGATAGTCGCGAACATCACCGATATGAAATTTAAGTTTCGGGTCATTATACTTCTTGCGCATATCGTCCTGCTTCTTCTCGTCACGACTGAAGATGCGGATTTCGCGCAGATCTGAATCAAGGAAGCGCCGCAATACAGCATTTCCAAAGGAGCCGGTGCCCCCAGTTATTAGCAGAGTTTTATCGGTGAACATCAATGCTCCATATGTTCCAGTCAACCGGCATTGAGCAACGCCAGGTATTGCTTTGCCCGCTCGCTGGGGCTTGCAAAGGCGAATGCGTGATTTTGTGCCGCGCGCAAGGCTTTTTCGTCAAACCCGTCGCCCTCGAACATTTCAGCTATCCGCTCGGCAGCCAACTCTGGGATCAGCGGATCGAAATAGACAGCATGCTCCTTACACACGTCCCTGTTAAACGGGCGATCAGAGGCAAACAAGGGCTTTCCCATCGCCATCGCTTCCAGAGGAGTGGCGGAAAAGCATTCGAGCAGCGAGGGGAAGACCACCGCATCTACCGAGCGGTAGAAATCTGGGCATTGCGCCACTGATAGGGGGCCAACATTTATGCAAACTTCCCGAAAGTTTGGCGTGCAAGCCGCCCATTCAGCATCTGTGAAGGTGACGAAAAAACGCGCGTCAATGCCGTGGGCACCGCTAAGATGGCGGACGATATCCGGAAAAATCCTGGTATTTTTATGCATATAATTCCGTCCAAGAAACCCTAGGCGCAAGTCGCAGTCAGCAGGCGGTAGCGTGACTGATCGCCAGACTTGTGGCTCAGTGTATATGGACGAGAGGCTATTATGCACCACCTGTATCCGCTCGGCTGGAACATTCAATGCTTGCACAAGACCAGCTTTCACGTGCTCGAGCTCAACAACCAATACATCGGCGCGTTCAAAGAATCCCGCCTGGACTTTATATTTCAACCATTCCCTAAATCGTTCTGCCGCTGGCAAGCGTTCATAACACTCATTTTCCGGATAGATGATCCATGGTTGCGCGAAACCGACGATGTTGCGGAAGCGTGGTTTCCAGCGGTAGAGGGGCCCAAATACCGTGAATACAGTGTCCGATGCGTCTAATACTTCGCGCGCCGCCCGGTTGCCCAAGTCGAGGCCGTGGACGTCGAGAATGCGGTAGCGATTTCGATCATAACGGTCGCCTAATGTGGCCGCGACATTACGGGCCACCTCGCTCGACATCACCACCTCCACACTGCCGTGCTCATCCATAGCGGTGAGCTCTGAAATGAAGGATGCGGCTACTTGGACGCCTCCGCCTACATGTAAGTTGGCGGCATTAATGAGTTGCTTCATGAGTGGAAGTCGCAAAGCAGAAGGACATTCATGCGATACGCGCATTCTTGATCTGGTGCGGGCTAACAGGTGTGTAACGTGCCACGTCGCCCAATAAGACCGCCCCGACCACGGAATCGATGTGTTTTGGAGCCAATCCGTAGCCGGGCCTTACGCTGCGCACAGCATCTGGGGTGATCACTTCACCAGCCTTCATGTCTTTAACGAAATATAGCGACCGGCGAAACTGCACATTGCCCTGCTCGCTAGATTTGCGCCCGTAGTTCACCTCGCCCAACGCTGACCAGGCGGTTTTGGCACCGCTGCAAAGAGCTACCAGCTCGTCAGGCTCGAGGGAGAAGCTATCGTCTGGCCCACCTCCCGTCCGATCGAGCGTGAAATGCTTTTCAATAATGCTCGCACCTAAAGCCACGCTGGCAATAGCGGTAGTGTTGTCGAGGGTATGGTCCGACAGGCCTGTCACGAGGCCATGGCGGGCGATCATGTCTGGGATGGTGCGCAGGTTATAATCCTCGGCCGGGGCCGGGTAGCCGCTCACGCAGTGAAGCAACGCCAGCTCTCTACAGCCTCCGCCACGGGCGGCATCCACCGCCTCGGCGATCTCTTCTGCATCAGCCATTCCCGTGGAAATAATCATCGGCTTACCGGTAGCCGCAGCATAGCGGATTAGCGGCAGGTCAACGGCTTCGAACGAGGCAATCTTGTATGCGGGTGCGCCGAGATCCTCCAGCATGTCGATCGCGGTCGTATCAAACGGCGAACTGAAAATGGTAATACCCACCTTACAAGCGCGATCGAACAGCGGCTTGTGCCATTCCCAAGGAGTGTGAGCCTCCTCATAAAGCTCATATAGCGTACGCCCGTCCCAAAGACCGCCCTTGATGCGGAAATCCTCGGCGTCACTATCGAGCGTGATCGTGTCGGGCCGGTAGGTCTGAATTTTCAGCGCATCTGCGCCCGCTTTCTTGGCTGCTTCGATAATGCGATATGCCTGCTCTAAGTTTCCGTTATGGTTAGCTGACATTTCCGCAATGACATACGGTGCATGGGCGCTACCGATCTTCCTTCCGGCGATTTCGAACTCAGTCATCTTGCTTCTCCAGCCGTATCAGGTAGCGATGCCCCCTAAAGCGAAAGTAGGCGGGAAATCGATCAGGGTCACAAACGCGTATCAGATCAAACTGCTCGGCGATTGTCTTAAATGGGTCTATTTCGCTGTCATCCGGCGTGCGGCGGGGAAAATAGGAAATGCCGTCCATTGCTTGCTGCTCAGGCACGACGGCATCGAAATTATCCAAAGCAAAGTTCATGAGTTCAACTTCAGCTTCAAATAGCAGATTGTTTATTTCGTACCACAGAGCGTGTTTAGGGACAGGAATATAAACCTGTTTCCAGATCCGTCCGCTATCAACTTTATCTTCCGCTTCGAGCATCGAAAGTGTGATCCCTTCAGCTCCATTCAGGAGTTGCCAAATATGAGGACTCCAGCCCCGCCCCTGAGGAAGAGCGCTTGCATGCAAAACCAAGCAAGCCCTGTACTTGGCTCGGTCTTCTTTCTTAATCAGCTCGCTGCAGGAGATGAGGAACAGCAAGTCTCCTCCGGCACAGTCTTTTTTACTCCGTACTATTTCGACTTCGAAGCCTTCAGCTATATTTGCATTCCAACGGCTGAGATATTCGTTCACCGGGTGCGAAGCGTCGCTGCATAACACTGTAATCTTCATTGTGCTTGCCCCAGTAATTGCGTCGCCACCCGCTCGGCTCCCAAACCGTCGGTCACCTTACTTGATATGCGGCTCTGATCAGCCAATTGGGTTGAACAATCTTGAGCGGCCAGTCCACAGAGGACCCTCCCTATCGTCGCGTCGTCAGCAAGAGTGGCGGCGCCGATCTGACCCAACTGACTTGCGATGACTTCTTGGTTGGTGGCGACTACAAACTGAATCGTTGGTAATCCCAAGCAGCATCGCTCCCATGAGGTGCCGCCTGCAGCACCGATCGCCAAGTCGCTTTCGGTCATAAGCCGCGCCATATCGGTAACGCCGACGCGCACATCTGTTGCAATACGCATTTTGCTGGCACGATCCTGTATTGTAGCGAGCCATGGCGCTTGCGGCCCCATTACCACGGTGAGCTTCAATTTCGAGGGCAAATCGGAGGCTTCAATTGCGTCGAGCACGCGGCCCGTCGCATTGTCCCTGTCAATGCCGCCCATGGTAATAAGCACATGACTAAGCTCAGGCGCTTTGCGCCGTGCAAGGCTCTTGCCCCGATACTCGGCGAATTCAGGCCGCAGCAATGCATATTGTGGCCCTAGAAATGTCTGCACTTCAGAACCAAGGTACTCGGCGTAATCTCCGCGCATTCTTCCAAGTGTCGGATCAAGCAGCAGGTCGCAATCGTGAGGCCGATCAGCCAGGTCGTCTATCACCATCAGTCGCTTGCACGCCGGGCGCAGGGCGCGTTCCCAACGGCGATCGATTGCATAGTGATCGACTACTAACCAAGCCGCCCGCTCGCCAGCGAGCAATTGTTGCGTTTGCTGCGCATCTTCGCTCCATTCCACTCCCAGCCATGCGGCATGGGCTGTATCGTCCTCCGACATGTCACGAGAATTCGGCGGCGGCGGAAGGACGCGTAACTGATGCCCTCGCTCGACAATCTGCCCGAGCAGATGGCCGCAATGTTCGCGGGTGATGAAAAGCGTCCTCGCCCCGCGCTCTCGCAAGGAATCTGCAAGCGTCAGGCAACGCATGACGTGCCCGGTGCCGATTTCAAGCGAGGCGTCGGTACGGAACACGATCAGTGGGCAGGTAGAAGCCGGATCCATCATTCGGAAGCGTCTGTTTCGCTTCGGTTCAGGGTTTCAAACATCAACTCGGCGCGCTCCCAATCTTCGGGGGTATCGATATCCTGAACGCGGTAGCGCGGCAAAATGACAGGCACGCTGTTGGCCCCGAAGAGCGGCACGTTCTGTTTCCAAGAAGCAGCTCTGCCCCAGTAGAACTGTCCGGCATCATGCCAAGCCTCCTCTAGGTCTTGTGATCGTGTCTGCTCATGCTCGGGTTGGAACATCGCCATGCGCTGATCGGGGCCGATCTGCAGTGCGCGCTGGATCGGAAAGGCGTAACTGGTGACCGACAAGGCATAGTCTGCATCGCAGCCCTGCAGTGTCTTCAATCCGCGGCGCAGATCTTCTACTTCGAGAAACGGAGCAGTCGCATAAATGCAGCAAACCTCTTCGGCTGCCTCATTTTGCTCGGCGAGCCACTGCACAGCGTGCGCGATAACAGGAACGGTGCCACACTGGTCATTCGAAAGCTCAGGGGGCCGGACGAAGGGAGCCTCGGCCCCCTGCGAGCGGGCCACCTCTGCAATCGCGGCATCATCAGTGCTTACTATCACGCGATCGAAGCAGCCGCTTTCAACCGCGGCGCCGATCGACCAAGCGATGATCGGCTTACCGTGGAAAAGACGAATGTTCTTGCGCGGAATACGCTTACTTCCGCCCCGTGCGGGGATGATCGCAATCCTCATGCTGCTACAACTTCGCGCAACGCCCCCACTACCCGATCCTGGTCCTCATCGCTCAGCGATGGGTGCATGGGAATGCTGATCGCCTCGCGATAATATTGTTCGGCCTCAGGATAATCGCCATCTCTAAAGCCGAACTGCCGGTAGTAAGGTTGTGTGTGCACGGGTATGTAGTGCAAATTCACAAGAATCTGACGTTCGCGCAGATATTCGAAAACCTCTCGATGGCTCCGGCCAATCTTGTCCAATTGAAGACGTATAACGTAGAGGTGAAAGGCAGAGTAAGATTCAGGATTCTGCCAAGGTTGCGCAATTGGCAAATCCGCAAGCAGGTCGTTGTAACGAGCAGCGATTTCATGTCGGCGCGCCACAAAATCGCTGAGGCGCGAGAGCTGGCTGACACCCAGTGCGGCTTGCAGATCGGTCATGCGATAATTGTACCCCAGCGCCACTTGCTGATAATACCAGGGACCATCCATGGGCCCCTTCATCAGGTCAGGCTCTCGGGTTATACCATGGCTGCGCAACAGGCCCAGGCGCGTGGCCAGATCGTCATCGTTGGTTACTGCCATGCCGCCTTCGGCAGTAGTTATGATTTTCACTGGGTGGAAGCTGAAGACGGTGATGTCGCTATATCGGCAATTTCCGATCGGCTCGTTTCTGTAGGATCCGCCGATAGCATGGGAGGCATCCTCAATTATCCGGAAGCCATATTTGGCTCCCAGGGCATGAATGGCGGCCATGTCGCACGGTTGGCCGGCCAGATGTACCGGAACTACAATTTTCGGCAGTCGGTCCGATTTCTCGGCCTCGATCAGCTTAGCTTCCAGCGCATCGGGCGAAAGATTGTAAGTCTTAGGATCGATATCGACGAAGTCGACGCTGGCGCCGCAATAGAGGGCGCAATTGGCCGACGCAACGAATGTATTGGGAGTAGTCCAAAGCCAGTCGCCAGGGCCCAGATCCAAAGCCATGCAGGCGATGTGCAATGCGGAAGTGGCGCTGTTTACCGCCACGGCATGGCGCGCATTCACCACTCGCTTAACGCCATCTTCAAAGCGATCGATCGCAGGCCCTTGAGTGAGGTTGACGGACTGCAATACGCTTACAACTGCGTCAACGTCGTCTTGATTGATGTCTTGTTGACCGTACCTAATCACCATTGAAGTCCAACCGTTTTCATAGAGAGTTGATAGGGCGCCGGCGGGCGCCGAATAGAATTTTGAGGTATGCAACGCTCTTCCAAAAGAGCACCACTAGCATCGCAAGCAACACCCCCATCGGCACCGCATATGGACGAGAAACATGAGTCAAAGCTAGCGTGCCCATGACAAAAACCATCAAGCCAGCGACATGACTGGCGATGATCGGTCTATCGCGCCCCATTGCGTAGAGCGCGTAATGGGGCACCATGCCAAGCGAGTAAGCGATCATTGCTGCCACTATCCAATGATACAGACCCATTTGCGCAATGTAGATTTCGCGTCCGATCCAAGCGAGGAGACCTGGAAGCGCAAGGGAGCTGCCGACGGCAAAAAGCGCACTGGCTCCAAGGGTGTATACAGCCATTCTATAGACTTTACGATGCATCTCTTCGACCTTCTGTTCGCCGCCGAGAACGATTAGCTCAGGATAGCGAAACGAAAAGATCGCTGCATCAAGGAAGACACTTAGCACGCTGGAAACCCCGAAGAACAGAACATATGCCCCGACTACCTGGATATTAGCGAGATCTTGTAGCCAGAAACGATCAATCGTCTGAATTGCTCGTATGGACAAAGTAGCTACAAGAAAAACCCCGCTGACGCGTATACCTTTCGTGATCCACGCCCAATCGACGGACTTGCGCCACCCTCCGAGCCGCATCCGGCGTAAGGTCCATAGTCCGGCTATAGCAGCAAGCGTACCTGCGCCGGCCCATACCGACATCACGAAGTAAAGATTGCGCGCGTCTTCGCTCATGCCCATTGATGCGGCAACCGCGATTGCCCAGCTGCCTTGGCGAACAAAAAGAAGCGCGCTGGCAGTAATCTGTTTTGAAAAGATGATCAGTAAACGAAAAATTTCCTGATTTAGGTGCTCCAGAGCCAAGATTGGAAGAAACCACCATAACAGTTCTTTCGGAAGGCCGACCTGAGGAAGAATCCATAGAGCTGCAGGTGACAACACCACATAGACAAGGCCTACAAGGGCTGCTTGACTCTTGAGCATGTGACCTTGCGTTTCGCGTTCTACGAGCACAATCTCTCGCGTAGTGTAGACGTAAAGGTCGAGACCGAAACATAGAAGCGCATAGCCAATTGCGGCGGTGAAAAGACCATATAGACCGAGGGCGGCGGCATCTAAATATTTTGCCAAAATGAACACGAGTGCAAAACGCGTGCCGAGAGTTGCTGTTCTAATTGCGACATTGAAAACGGGAACGACCGTTTGAAAAGTTGGGCGGATCATCGGAGCATAAGGCTTCTGGGAGTAGCCAACAAAAACGCGATCTTCCGCACCATCAGCGGGCACCGAACCCTGTAAGCATGGTCTTAATCGTCCGTCCGACTACGATGAGATCGATCCAGAATGAGAAATGCTTGATGTAGTAAAAATCGAAATGAAGTTTTTCGGTCACATCTTCCACATTTGCGACATGGCCTTGGTGGACTTGCGCCCAACCGGTAATGCCTGGCCGTACTATATGTCGATAGGGATAGAACGGAATCTCCCGCTCATACCATTGAGAAAGGACCAGAGCCTCAGGTCGTGGACCAATCCACGACATTTCGCCCTTCAAGACGTTAATTAGTTGGGGCAACTCATCAAGGCGGCGCTGGCGAAGAAAACGGCCAACCCTAGTGATGCGCATATCCGCGTCTTTCGTTACCGCAGCCTCTAAGCTCTCGGATGATTCAGCCTGTGAGGAAACTGGTGGAGGCGCGACCGTCATCGTCCGCAGCTTGAAAACCTGAAAAGGCTTGCCGCGATATCCCACCCGAGTTTGACGGAAGATTGCCGGGCCAGGAGAATCGAGCATTATAATGATAGCCACGACGGCGAAGAGTGGAAAGAGCAGCATTATTGCTATCAGTGCAAGAGCCCAGTCGGCGACGTGCTTCACTGTCATCCACGCATACAGCGGACTCAGTGTACCCAGGCTGTTTTCTGATAAGTGTTTGATCTGAACCTTGCCGGTGATCGATTCTCTTAGATGTTTCAGATCGTATACGGGCACCCCTTCAAGCGCGAAGGCCGCCAAGCGGCGCTCCCACTCGCTTGATAAATTACCCAACAAATCGACACTTATGGCGTCAATTCCCTGACAATCCGCATCAGGGCCCTGCAAGATACGCCAATCAACATTGGGAATTGCGGTCAGATCCTGATAATATCCTTCAGGCACCACACCGATACATAGTTTGACTGTCTTTCTTAGCATAGCATACAGAATTGTAAGCAGAACGAGGTTAGTCACAAAAGTGCTGGCAATAAGCAGCCTGCTATACGGCAGTCGCAGCATAAGTAGAATAACTATCAAAATGCCGTAACAAACTGCCAGGCTAGGAAACGTATAAGACGACTCTTCGACACCCGGATAACGTCCCAAACTTTTAATAAGAAGTATTCCCGACAAAGAGGCAATCAAACATCCTAGGCCTGTGAAAACTGTTATTTCGGCACTTGATGGTTGTGCCATAGGAAGATACATTAAGATTATCGTCTGCGCCAATATGGATGCTGACACCAAACTAGCTTGGTACCCTCGCCTTAAAAATATAAAATTCCTTGGAAAAGAGACATCCATAATTTTTCTTAAACCTTTTAGAATTGAAGGTAGTAAAATTACAGGAATTTGAAGGCGCCACACTGATTGGTTCCAACGATAAAGAAGCGCAATCCTGAATTTTCTTTCCGGGTTTTAGGTATTAAGCCAAGCCCCCGGAACTCCTCCTTTAGTACATGTAAATGTTGTCGATCCCTTTTGTGGCGCTGCGTTATGGAGAGTGTCCCCTGTCAGCCAAGTGCCGGTACTTGGCGGAGCCGTAACTGTACAGGCCTGCCGATTGTCAAAATATGGCCTGATATCGTTGGCGTCCGCGATTGTGTAGACTGTGGGATGTGTATAATGAGTGGTACGCCCAAGCCCTGCCTTCACTCCATGCGGATGGAATAGGACCTGTATCCACGACATGCGCGCCTGCAAACGGATAGCTGAGGTCATCAGGCACCATTCACCGTCGCGCCATGCTTTGGCAAAACCGTAAGCTACATAGTCACGTGAGCCGCCGGATGGCGCGCCGTCCACCCGTATACTTGCGTAGGGATCCACAGGCAGGCCATTGTCGGGAAGGCGCTTAAACAACCATGAAATTACGACCCATTCGCCCACCTCACCAGACAAAGTGGCGCGTCGCTCGATAAAGGTCCGGTTAGAGGTAGAAAAAGTGTTCACAGGCATGGCGAGACCGGTCTGCGGATTTGTTTCGCGTTCAACAGTTTGCCCTAATCGGTCTTCCGCTGATGCTGAAGCTGAAGCCAGGATCGGAGGGTAGAGTGACCAACTTGTGCCTTCAGGTTGATCCATACGACAAAAGCCGTAGGTGGCAGTATCGACTGAATTATTAAGTGCGCTAGCGTCATCACCACCGGTAAGGGAGAGGGGGAGCTTGTGCGTAACATATGGCCAGTAGGGATCGATGCACCTGCCAAGACCGCAGAACTTAAGTAAAACCTTGTGTTCGATATTATCGTAATTCAGCACGCCGTAGTTATTTGGACCCACACAATATGGCCCTACGATATCCCGCAACTGGACGCATGCACTGCCCACATTGGCTTCAAAATAGTTCCCTCTGACCGAAACATCCCGGTAGGCGCCGAAAACGAAGACTGCATCCCGCGTGGCTTCTAGAATGTTATTCTCGATGGCCACATCATGCCCAGAAATCGCGATCCCTCCTTGACCGGCTAGATAGCCATTTTGTCCAGCTTTGTTGTTAGTGAAGCGGAAAGCGTTGAATTGGGTTTTACCGAGGCTCCGCACGATCCACCGATTACGGTTTATCACACAATTATCGATCAATACCGCTCCGACGGCATATTCTCCCCCCACACCCTTATAACTATCGAATGCCGAATGAAAACCGTGGATACCGAGTTTACTAAAGCTGTAAGCGTAAGGGAATGCGCCCTGCACCTCCCATCCAAAAGCGCATTCGGGCTGCTCGCCTTCTTCAAGCGTAGCGAGGTTGAAGCTCTCGGCATAGAAAGCGCCATCGCCGCCCTGCGAAACAAGGAAACGGATCGCAGTTCGGCCACTATGCACGGGAACCAGAGTGGATGGACACTTTGTCCCGGGCCGGAACCTTCCAGGATAGACTTTTCGCGTGCCGGTGCCGATAATATGGACGCTGTTATATGGAATAACTATTTCGCGCGTAACCTTTGAGGCACCATGCGGAAGGTGCAGCGTGCCCCCCCCGATGAAACCGAGATAAGCTAGTGCCGCCTCCCAAGCATCGGTATCGTCTGTGGCGCTAGCGATCGATCGTGATTGCTCAACGTCGAATTTGGCACCAAACCACTCTAAATGTATGCCGCCATCCACAGCGCGTTTCCACACGCCTCGAGCACCGTTTGGATCGTGAGTTGAGGCGACATAGATCCCTTGCCGCGGGTCGGCTTCCACCGCCTCGCTAAAGTCACCGAAATGCCAATGAAAAATACCTTCGCGCCCCTCCTCCAGTAGCAATACCGAGCCTTGCCGGGGCTTACGGACGAGAAGCTGGTTGCGGTGCTCAAGATGGCATTGATTTGCCTCCGAGCCCGACGCCTTGCTTGCAGGTAACCCAGCACTGGCGCTCGCAGCAAGAGCCTCGAACGACGCCCTCCGTGTTAGACCCTTATTCACGCATCAATCTCTTTTGCTTACAAGTCATTTTAGCGCTTTGCTCATCATCCCAAACCTGTAGAGACGGCGCCGTTATCCGACAGACGAGGCGTAGTCATTGGTGCTCTTTTTGATGGAGCGCGCTTCAGGCTTGTAAGTAACACCCTGCTTGTCGCAAAGGGGGAATTGATGACCCTTGTACGTGTGAACAGTTCGACCACCATTTCAACTAGCGCCGAACGGCTATGGCAAAAGCGCAACCTGCTTATCGCGGTTGCGGTAGGGGCCGCAGCTTTCGTCTTCTACAACTTCGTCCTTTATAATTATTATTACGGAGATCCGGCCCATTATCAGAGATATTACGACTCTTTGATAGGGCGGGATGTAATCTGGGCGCTTCGATCACAGAGCGACTACTTAGGAAGCTCCGAGCTAATTTATCCAATTGTCGCGTGGATTGGGTCGAATGCATTAATAGAACGTTATGTCTTGATGGCTGCAATTGACGGAGTCATGTATGCAATAATCTTTAATACATTGAGAATGTATAGGTGCCATCCTTTATTCATCGCTCTTTTTCTAACAAACTTCTATGTTATAGTTTTGGCAACATCAGCCGAACGATTGAAATTTGCCTATATCTTTCTTTTCCTAGCGTTGATGACCGTGGGACGAATAAGGCTAGTATGGGCAGCTTTGGCGCCGTTAGCTCACTTCCAGTCACTCATTACGCATGGCTCGATTTTCATCTGGCATTTCTTCTCTCACCTTTCAGCAAGGATGAAGGTGGCTATTGGCGCAGGAACGGCCATCGGCGGTATTGCGCTGCTGTACTTTTTCTCCACTGCGCTGCTCGCTAAATTTGCTAGCTATCAAGGTCAGGGAGGCTTGCTCGACATTCTTTCGGGGTTGGCTTTGTTTGGTATAGCGTTGGCTATTTTCCACAACCGAACAAGGATTTTTGTAACGTTCGCTCCACTCATCGGTCTTACATTCGTCCTGGGAAGCGAAAGAATGAATATGGTGACTTTCACCACATTTATCTACCTGTGCTTGGTTGAGAATAAAACAAAGCATCCGGCGGTTTTGGCGGTAATGATCTACTTATCTGCCAAATCGTTCGGTTTTATAGATAATGTGCTAAAATATGGTAACGGCTTTGTGTAAGAGGGGTTTGCTTCGCGATAAGCTTACACTCAGCTTGGAGCCCAAATTAAGCTAGCGCGCCATTTAAGCATTAGGGCTTTTACACTTAATAAATAAATTTGGCGCACTTACGAAGATTAAAAACCTGCCTTATTGCGTGTAAATTCGGAGCGTCTTACCTCCGTAGCGCTCTTCTCTCCTACCTAAATTAGGCCACAAGCCGCCCTGAAACGATGGCGCCTAACACCAATTGTAATCGATAGGCCCTTCAACTCCATTATCGCCTAAATTAAGGAGGCAGGAAGCTTTCTATTTGAGGCAGCTAAGCATTTCCCAGAATGCTGCCTCTCTCTTTTAAGTGGATCAATTCTCGTACGATTAAACGAACTAGCCGCTATCCTAAAACTTTCGTTCCGACCTCGGTCGATTTGTCTTCACCTCCGTCGAATCGTTACGCACAATCTAAACTGTCAGGAACCGCTCCTTTTCAAGGGTTATTCTGCACCGGGCGGGTCGGGTCGCCATTTTGCGCTGCCCTCGGTGCGGCACCACTGGCTGGAAGGAGAGGTGAGCTGCCCGCCATTGGCAAACAGCGTGTAGCTGACCTGCCGGCATTCTCTCTTGCCGTAGGTTACCGGGTCGCTGACGAGTACATAGCCGCGCTCGCCGTCCTCACGCCAGAGTTCGGCCTCGCCGCTACGCAGGGCGCGGGAAGTTTCCCGATCGACCGAACCCGGTCTCGGACCGCGGAAGGTCGGCGTGTCTCCCGGCTCGGGCGGGCCGGGGAAGTTGAATGTCTGTTCGATCGTGTCGACAACACCCGAGGCTGCGGCGGCCTGGTCATCCTGCCTGTCGGTGGATTCGCTGTCGCCGCTTGCTTCGGGGTCGGCTTCGGCCACGGTATCGTCATCGACGAGAATGCCGCCCCATAGAAAGGGCTCATCATCCTCTGGGGCCGCAGCTTCGGCCTGCTCGGAGCGATCGGCCCTTACGAATTCGTCGTTCTGTTCGACGTCGTCGGCAAAGAGGTAGAACGCGAGAGCGCCGGTCGCGAGCGCGGCCCCTGCGAAAAAGAGGATGAGCCATCCGCCCAGTCGCTCCCTCCGCTCGAGCTCCGCCAGCTCTTCGGCGGAGAAACTCTGCGGCCGCAGAGGCGCGGCGCCCTCCAACGATGGCGGGCTTTCACCATCCTGATGCTGGAATTTCTTCACCTCGCCCGCCGACTGCCTTCTCTACCTGATATCGAAACGACTGATTGTCCCCCGCAACAGTCTCTCTTACAAATGGCCGCGAATGACAACGCCCTACCATCCCCCGGTCAAATACTCGGTCCGCATCGAAGGGCATCGAACCTCGATCAGCCTTGAACCCGTGTTCTGGGAGTTGTTGCAGAAGGCTGCCGCCCGGCGCGCCATCGCGGTCAACACGCTGGTCGCCCGCATCGACGCGGAACGGATCCGGAGCGACACACCTCCGGGACTAGCCGGCGCTATTCGCGTGTGGCTTGTCGCTTCCGAATTACGCCCCGCACACGAAAAGGACGGCGAAATCGCTTCCGCCGTCCATTCCGATCAAGAACTGTCGTCCTGACTTAATATTTTGCGGTCGCGTCGCTAGCCGGATAGGTTTCATCCAGCGCTTCGTCGGTCGAACTCATGCGATCGTGCGAAGCTGTTGCATCGGAACCTGCGTTGCGGAAGCTGCCTTCCGGTTCGCCGCCCGCGAAGGCCACACCGTTCTGGTCAACCTTGTTCTTTTCGTAATAGCGATAGCCAGCGTAACCGAGTGCGCCGAGTGCTGCGAGCTTGATAATCATGTCTGCTTCCCTTTCGGATAGATGTTACCAGACCAACTGCCGGAGCCGCCGAAAGGTCCGCAAATAATCGTCAATCGTCGCCCACACGTTCGATATCAGCGCCAACCAGCTGAAGCTTCTCTTCCAGCCGCTCATAACCGCGGTCGAGATGGTAGAGACGGCGCACCGTAGTCTCGCCTTTTGCGGCCAGGCCGGCGATCACCAAGCTCATCGAGGCGCGCAGATCGGTCGCCATGACTTCGGCGCCGGTCAGCTCGACCGGGCCCTTCACGATGGCCGTGCGCCCGGTGGTCTCGATATCGGCACCCATGCGCGCCAGTTCGGGAACGTGCATGAAGCGGTTTTCGAAGATCGTTTCCTTCAGCACGCTGGTGCCTTCGGCCTTGCAGAGCAGGCTCATCAGCTGCGCCTGCATGTCTGTGGCAAGGCCCGGGAACGGCGCGGTGGTGAGGTTGTAGGCCTTGAGCTGGCCATGGGCCGCGACCTTCACGCCTTCCTTCACCGTTTCCACCTCGACACCGATGTTGCGCAGCGCGTGCAGCGTCGAACCCATGTCGCCCGCATCGGCGCCGCGGAGGAGCACCTCACCGCCTGTGATCGCGGCCGCGCAGGCATAGGACCCCGCCTCGATCCGGTCGGGCATGACGCGATAGGTGGCGCCATGCAGTGTCTTCACCCCGTGAATGGTGAGATCCGATGTGCCCACACCCTCGATCTCGGCGCCCATCGCGGTGAGCAGATTGCACAAATCGACGATTTCCGGTTCGCGCGCTGCGTTGCGCAGGAGGCTGGTGCCGTTGCAGAGTACGGCCGCCATGATCGCATTCTCGGTCGCGCCGACGGAGACCACGGGAAAATCGAATTCGCCGCCGGGAAGGCCGCCATCGGGCGCGGATGCCTTCACATAACCCTGTGCCAGCTCGATATTGGCGCCCAGCGCTTCCAGCGCCTTCAGGTGAAGATCGATCGGGCGGTTGCCGATGGCGCAGCCGCCGGGCAGCGATACGGTCGCCTCGCCCGTACGGGCCAGCAGCGGCGCCAGTACGAGAATCGAAGCGCGCATCTTGCGCACCAGATCATATGGCGCGACCGAACTGGTGATCCGCATCGCTTCGAGCGTGACGTTGCGGCCGAAATCTTCGGGTCGCTTGCCGGGAATAGTGTGGCTGACACCGAATTGCGTCATCAGATGCTGGAAACCGTCGATATCGGCCAGCCGCGGCAGATTGCGCAGCGTCACCGCTTCCTCAGTCAGCAGCGCGCAGGGTATCAGTGTGAGCGCCGCGTTCTTCGCGCCAGAGATGGGAATTGTGCCGGAAAGGCGGTTGCCGCCGCGTACGATGAGTTTGTCCATGCCCTGCCTTTAAATGTCTCGGGGCTGCTGACAAGCGTCATGCTGCTGTCATCCCTCCCCTTCAAGTCCCTACGAACCGTCCCGCAATTGACCTGTTCCAGCCTTGGGCTTACTTCGAAGAGACATGAGCCAGCGTAAACCGATCAAGAAAGCCGTATTCCCCGTAGCGGGTCTCGGCACCCGTTTCCTTCCGGCGACAAAGGCGGTGCCCAAGGAATTACTCCCCATCGTCGATCGTCCGCTGATCCAGTATGCGGTCGACGAGGCGCGCGAGGCAGGGATCGATCAGATCATCTTCGTGACCGGTCGCGGGAAAACCGGCATTGAGGATTATTTCGACCTCGCCTTCGAGCTGGAAACCACCATGGGCGAGCGGGGCAAGGACATGGGCGTTCTCGATCCCACCCGCGCTACGCCGGGGGACATCATGTCGGTCCGGCAGCAGGTTCCGCTGGGCCTCGGCCATGCGATCTGGTGCGCGCGCTCCATCGTAGGCGACGAACCCTTCGCGATCTTCCTGCCCGACGAGCTGATGATCGGTGAGCCCGGCTGCATGAAGCAGATGGTCGATGCCTATGAAGAAGTGGGCGGAAACCTGATCTCGGTGCTGGAAATCCCGGAGGAAGAAGTTTCGAGCTATGGCGTCATCAAGCCGGGCAAAGACGTGTCCGACACGCTGACCGAAGTCACCGGACTGGTGGAAAAGCCGCCCGTGGCCGAAGCGCCGTCGAACAAGATCATTTCGGGCCGCTATATTCTCCAGCCCGAAGTCATGCGCGTGCTGGAAGATCAGGAAAAGGGCGCAGGAGGCGAAATCCAGCTGACCGACGCCATGGCCAAAATGATCGGCACGCAGCCGTTCCATGCAGTGACCTTCGCCGGCAACCGCTACGATTGCGGCAACAAGACGGGCTTCGTGGAAGCCACGCTCGCCCTTGCGCTGGAGCGGGACGACATGGGCGCCGAAGTCCGCGCTATCGCCGAAAGGCTACTGGCCGAATAGAGCGTATTGCCTTCATCACGGAGCCATAGAAAAGGGGCCGGTCCGCAAGTGCGAGCCGGCCCCTTTCTTGTTTCAGCGTGGGAGTATCAGGCGCCGCCGCAGGCTGCACCTTCCGCTGCGCAATCCTCATCGCGGGTCGCCTTGAACTCGTCACCTTCGGTCCAGTTGGGCCAGCTGGTACTCATGCCCATCATCCGTCCCAGCCGATAGAACAGCTGGAGATCCGCCATCACGCCCGACCAGTCCCAGTTCGGATCGTATTCGTCCTTCGGCCCGTGATAGCGATTGTCGCGGTAATCCTTTGCGATCTTGCCGCCGGCTTCGGTGCCGCCCTCGATCAGATCCTCTCCGCCATCGACATAGAGCATCGGCACACCGCGCTTAGCGAAGGCGAAGTGATCCGACCGGTAATAGGAGCCCGCTTCCGGGTTCGGGTTGGGCGTCGATACGCGGCCATCGACCTTGAGCGCTGCCTCGAGGAACTCGTCGAGCTGCGACTTGCCCGGCCCAACGACGGTCACGTCCTTGCTGGGCCCGGCGATCAGGAAGGCATCCATATTGATCCCGCCCACGGTCTGCGACAGCGGGAAAACCGGATTGGCGGCGTAATAGTCCGCACCCAGCAGGCCCGACTCCTCGGCCGTCACTGCCAGAAATACCAAGCTGCGCGCAGTAGGGCCTGCCTTGGCCTGCGCTTCGGCAAGCGCGACCAGCGCCGCCGTACCCGTGGCATTGTCCACCGCGCCGTTGCAGATATCGTCACCATCGTCGGCAGGCGTGCAGCGGCCGAGGTGATCCCAATGCGCGGTGTGCATCACATATTCGTCAGGCCGCTCGGTGCCCGGCAGGATACCGATCACATTTTGCGATTCGAAGGTGCGGATGTCGTTGCGGAAACTGGTCGAAGCGGTGAGGCCCAGCGGAACGGGCTTGAAGCCTTTCTTCTTCGCGGCAGCCGCAAGCTTGTCGAAATCCTTGCCCGCGGCCTTGAAGATATCCTTGCCGGCCTGGTTCTGCACCCAGCCGTTCATCGTGGTGAGCGGCGGCGCATTTTCACCGCGCTGCGCATAGGCCTGCGGTCCCGACCAGCTGCTTTCGACGACATTCCATCCATAGGATGCCGGTTCGGTATCGTGAATGATGATGGCGCCGACCGCACCCTGACGGGCAGCCTCTTCATATTTATAGGTCCAGCGGCCATAATAGGTCATCGCTTTCCCGCCGAAGGGGCCATCGAGGCTGGTCGCCCCGAAATCGGGATCGTTGACGAGGATGACGGCGGTCTTGCCGGTCATGTCCACGCCTTCATAATCGTTCCAGTCCTTTTCGGGCGCATCGATGCCGTATCCCACGAACACCAGTTCGCTGTCTTCGAGACTGGTCTTCACGTCTTCCTTGTAAGAAACGCCTACCCAGTCATCGCCATAGACCAGCTCCACCGGCTCGCCATCGGGTCCTGAAATGGTCAGCGGAGCGAAATCCTTCCCGGTGATTTCCACCAGGGGGACCTTCTGGGTCCAGCTGCCATTGTTGCCCGGCTCCAGCCCGACTTTCTTGAACTGCTCGATTAGATAGGCGACTGTTTTCCGCTCACCCTCCGTACCCGGCATGCGGCCCTCAAATTCGTCAGAAGAAAGCCGCTCGGTCACGGTTTTCATCGTCTCTTCCGAAATGTCACCGCTGGCGATTTCCGGAATGTCGAGGCCCGGGACACCGCCCGGTTCATCGTCGATGGCGGTGTTGCAGGCGGCGAGCATGAGCGCCGTCGCTGCAGCGATGGTTTTGCGGATCATCCTTGAGGCAACCTCTCTTTGTGGATCTCGTGGCGGCAGCTTCTGCACCGGGCGCCGCGCGTGCGCAAGCTTGCCTCGCTCCTTGCGCGATGCCGCATGCTTGGGCAGAGCCTTCTCGATGGCTGCCGATTGGACCGATGCGTTGAAGCGCGCGCGCGATCACGCGCCTTTTCTGGCGCGTGGCTTGGAAAGGCACGAAGAGATCGCCCGGCTGCTGGCTGACGGAGCGGCAGACGATGCGCTTCACCTGGCGAAAGCAGCAGGCGCCGGGATCGACGACATCGGCGTGGCGCTGCGGCGTGAAAAGCGCGCCTTGGGGCTGGTACTCGCAATCGGCGATCTGGCCGGGGCATTCGATCTCGACAAGGTGATGCGCGAACTTTCCCTGTTCGCCGACCGGTCTCTGCACCGCGCGATCGAGGCAGCGATCCTGCGCCGCGTCCCCGATGCCCAGCCGCAGGGGCTGATCGGCCTTGCGCTTGGCAAGCATGGTGCGGGCGAGCTCAACTATTCCTCCGACATCGATCCGATCCTTCTTTATGACCCGGAAACACTGCCGCGCCGCGAGCGAGACGAGCCAGGTGAAGCAGCCCAACGCTACGCCCGCGAAGTGGTGCGCCTGCTGTCCGATGTGACGGCAGAAGGGTATGTCTTCCGGGTGGACCTGCGTCTCAGGCCTGCCTCCGAGGTAAGCCCGCTGGCCATTCCGCTGGACGCGGCGATTACGCATTACGAAAGCAGCGCGCTGGCATGGGAGCGGGCCGCCTTCATTCGCGCGCGCGCCTGTGCGGGTGACATTGCGGCGGGGGAGGCGTTTCTCGACCACATCCGCCCCTTCGTGTGGCGCCGCAGCCTCGACTTCGGGGCGATCGACGAAGTGCGCCGTCTCACGCACCGCATCCGTGACAAGCAGACCGGGCCGCGGGAGCCGGCGCCGGAGTATAACGTCAAGCTGGGCCGGGGCGGGATCCGCGAGGCGGAGTTTTTCGCCCAGACTCATCAACTGGTGCATGGCGGCCGTGATCCGTCGCTGAGGCGCAAGCATACGCGCGCGGCGCTCGATGCGCTGGCGGCGACCGGCAGGATCGGTGCCGACGATGCCCGCGCGCTCGGCGAGAGCTATGACGGTCTGCGCCGCATCGAACACCGGCTGCAGATGGTGGCCGACCAGCAGACCCACACGCTTCCCGCAGGCGAGGCGCTGGACAATGTGGCGAGGCTGGATGGCTATGCCGACGGCGCG
The DNA here is from genome assembly GCF_054655615.1 of Qipengyuania triglochinis. Classification (NCBI taxonomy): domain Bacteria; kingdom Pseudomonadati; phylum Pseudomonadota; class Alphaproteobacteria; order Sphingomonadales; family Erythrobacteraceae; genus Qipengyuania; species Qipengyuania triglochinis. Next base: position 449,947 of record NZ_BAAHND010000002.1, read on the forward strand.
GCCTGGCTCGAACATATCTCTCGTCTCACCGCCCCGGTGGCGCAGCGGTATGACGCGCTTCTGGCTGAGGATGAAGTCTCCGTGCCGGTCGATACGCCTCACGTGGTGGCAGATGAGCCGAAGGCCTCGCTCGCGCCCGAGCTGGTCGAACGCGTTACCGAATGGACCGACGGACGCTACGCCCCGCTCCGGAGTACCGCAGCGCTGTCCGCTTTCGAGGCGATCCGCCCGAAATTGCTGGCATCGCTTGCCGCGTCTCCAGAACCGGAACGGGCGGTGACGCGCTGGGAAAGCGTATTGCAGCGCATGAGCAGCGCCATCAATCTGTTCCGCCTGCTCGAAGCGCGGCCCGGCCTGATGCAATTGCTGGCCGATTGCCTGACTCTGGCACCACCGCTGGCGGATGCGATCGCTCGCAGGCCCGAACTGGTCGATGCGCTGATCGATCGCAGTGCGCTCGACCTGCCCGGCAGCCGCAGCGATCTGGCCGAAGCAATGGTGCGGTCGGAACGCGGCGATACTTATGAGGATAGGCTCGACCGGATCCGGATCGTGACCGGCGAAACGCGCTTCGCCCTGGGCGTCCAGCTGATCGAGGCAGCGCACGACCCGCTCGACGTCGCCGCCGCGCTGTCGCGCGTGGCTGAAGCTGCGATCGCGAGCGCCCAGAGTGCTGCCGAAGAAGAATTCGCCAGCAAGCATGGCCGGATCGAAGGCGGAGAGCTTGTCGTCCTTGGCCTTGGCCGGCTGGGGGGCGGGGCGCTGACCTATGCATCGGACCTCGACATCATATATGTGTTCACCGGCAGCCATGATGGCGAAAGCGACGGTGAACGGCCGCTCGGCGCCACGCTCTATTTCAATCGCCTTGCACAGCGGGTGAGCGCGGCGCTTTCGGTCCCGACGGCGGAGGGCGCGCTTTACGAGGTTGATACGCGTTTGAGGCCGCAGGGCGCGCAAGGGCCGCTGGCGGTCAATCTGGAGAGTTTCGCGCGCTACCAGAGGGAGGACGCCTGGACGTGGGAACACATGGCGCTGACCCGGGCCCGCCCGCTGACCGGGAGCGCTGAGGCGATCCGCAAGGTCGATGCTATCCTTACCGATGTGTTGGGCGCAGAGCGGGATGCCGCCACTCTCAGGGCTGATCTTCTGAAAATGCGCAGCGAGATGGCAGCGCACAAACCGGCCAAAGGACCGCTGGACGTCAAGCTGCTGCGCGGCGGTCTCGTTGATATCGAGTTCCTCGTTCACTTCCTCCAGCTGCGCGACCGCACAGGGCTGACACCGGCGGTCGACCAAGCACTGGCGCAAATCCCCGAGCTGGCGCAGCTTGTCCCGGCCCATGTCTTGATGACGCGCCTGCTGGTCGGTACGCGCCTGCTCGCACCCGACCTCGCCATACCGGCAGCAGCCCAGCAGGCTATTCTTGCCCGGCTATGCGAGGCCGACAATTTCGACAGCCTTCTTGCGCGCCTTGGCGATCAGCGCTGCGCGGTTGCGCAAGTGTGGCACGATCTGTTCGACGAAAGACTGGAGCTTGATTAATGACGACCTATGCCGAAGGCGATGCCTTTCCCGATTTCTCGATGGAAACGCCCGACGGGGGAACGGTGACCAGGGCCGATCTGGCCGGAAAGAAGGCGGTCATCTTCTTCTACCCCAAGGACAACACGCCTGGCTGCACCACCGAGGCGAAGGATTTTACTGAACTGAAGCCCGAGTTCGAGGAGGCAGGCACCTACCTGCTCGGCGTGAGCAAGGATTCGGCCAAAAAGCACCAGAACTTCATCGCCAAGCACGATCTGACCGTCGATCTGGCCACCGATGCGGAAGAAGCCGGTCTTTCAGACGAACTGGGCGTGTGGGGCGAGAAGAAGAATTACGGGCGCACTTATATGGGCATGATCCGTTCGACCTACCTGCTCGACGAGGACGGCACGATCCTGCGCATCTGGCCCAAGGTCCGCGTGAAGGGCCACGCAGAAGAAGTTTTGGCCGCCGCGCAGGACGCATGACTTCGCTTTCCCGCGCTATTCGTGATGTCTTGCTGACGGGGGACAAGACCGCGAAGGTCTTCGCCACGCGCAAGCTGGCTCGCGACTGGCGTATGGGCAAGCTCGCCTTCTGGTTCGATTGCGCGATGCCCGATCGGCCCGAATGGCCCGCCAATCTCGAACTGCGGCTGCCGAAGGACATGCCGCGGCGGGGCAAGGGCGGGTCCGAGAAAGGGCGTCTCGCCCTCTGGCATTCGCTGGCCCATATCGAATTCGTCGCCATCGACCTTGCTCTCGATATGGCCGGCCGGTTCGGCGAATCGATGGGTGAGGAGTTCGTTTCGGACTTTCTTTCGGTCGCAGCCGACGAAGCTATGCATTTCGCGCTGCTGGACCGAAAACTTGATTCGCTGGGCTCTACCTATGGAGCGTTGCCTGCTCACGACGGGTTGTGGAGTGCGGCCAAACACACTGCCCACGACGTTGCCGCACGCCTTGCGATCGTCCCCATGGTGCTGGAGGCGCGGGGGCTCGACGTCACCCCCGCCACTCTGGAGCGGGTTCGCGCGCAAGGTGATGAAAACGGGGCGAAAATTCTTCAGCGAATCCTTGACGATGAAATTCGCCACGTGGCGTTCGGCGCCAAGTACTTTCGCGAAATCTGCACGGCGCGTCACGAGAACCCGCCGGAATCATGGCGAAATTTGGTCAAAATCCACTTTTCGGGGGGTCTGAAGCCACCATTCAACGACTCAGCGCGTTCGGCAGCCGGTTTATCGCGGGACTTCTACGCAGGTATTGTCTGATTAACCTTTTCCAGCAAAAACCAAACTCACGAGATGCCGGGGGGGTTCCGGCGGGACTGAAAAAGATCGGAAAGTGGCCGGGACGCCCTTTCCGATCATGGACAAGGGGCGCGGGGCCAACCCGCGCTGGATGGACGGGTTTAGCATGAACACCAAGCGCACAACGCTTGCTTTCGCAGTGGCTGCTGCAGGTCTTACGATCGCTGCCGCACCTGCGCAGGCTGACACGAACACCGCGGTTGCCTCAGGCGCGATCGACGTATCGAAGGTGGCTTCGCCCGCCTCGGATGAAGGCGATGCAGAGTTTACCGAACTTTTCGCTCGCTGGGAAAATCCCAGTCAGACCATGTCGGCCCAGCCAATGGTTTCGGTCCCGTCACGTATGCCCCTGCAGGATGCACGGATGACCAGCGATTACGGCATGCGCGTCCATCCGGTGCTGAAACGCCGCCTCGGCCATAAGGGCGTCGACCTTGCAGCCACCACCGGCACGCCGATCTATGCGACGGCGGACGGTTATGTCTCTAAGGCCGCACCGTTCTCCAGCTACGGCAACTATGTCGCGATCGAACATGGGGCCCGCATCCAGACGCGTTACGCCCACATGTCGCGCATCGCGGTTGCCGAAGGCACCCGTGTCCGTAAAGGTGACTTGATCGGATATGTTGGCTCGACCGGTCGTTCGACGGGCCCGCACCTTCACTATGAAGTCCGCATCGACGGTCAGGCAGTGAACCCGGTTCCCTACATGGTGGAATCGGAAGCGCAGAAGGCTTTCGCTCTGGCGATGACCGAGGGCGGCCAAGGCGGTAACGACGAAGAATAAGCCGAACGACGTAAAGTCATTCGCAAATCAAAAAGGGCGGCGGGAATATCCCGGCCGCCCTTTTTCTTGGCCTTTTCGCTTGCCCCTGAGATTTCTCAAGTTAGGTTTCTCAATGCAACCGGACGAGTCCCGTCAATGAGGACCGCCGGTACGAGAGAGGACCGCCAATGCACCCGATCCAGCATGCGAAGACCCGCCCCGACCACCCTGCGCTGATAATGGCCGGGAGCGGGGAGACGATGACCTTTGGTGAGATGGACACCTATGCCAACCGCTTCGCCCAACTCCTTCGCGCGAGTGGGGTAGAACGCGGCGACCACTTCGGCGTCCTGATGGAAAATACCATTCACTACCTTCCGCTTGTCTGGGGCGCACAGCGCGCAGGCGCCATGCTGGTGCCGATCTCCACCCGGCTGACCGCGCCGGAAATCTGCTACATCATGAAGGATGCCAAGGTCGGCCTGCTGGTCACCACGCGAAAGTTCGATCCCGTGATCGCGGACATCCGAGAGCAATGCGCCGGGATCGACCTGCTGATCGTGGGCGGCGAAGGCGAGGAAGACTATGAGGCGAGGCTTGCAGCCCAGCCCGCACGACCGATAGCCGATCAGGCTCCGGGGCAATACATGCTCTATTCCAGCGGGACGACGGGCGCGCCCAAGGGGGTGCGCCCTGCAGCCCCTCCGACCGACGATATCGAAGCTGCCACCCCGCTGGTAGGCCTTGCGGTAATGGGCGCAGGGATGCCTGCGGACGGGAGCATGGTCTATCTTTCACCCGCACCGCTCTATCATGCCGCCCCCCTTGGCTGGTGCACGACCGCCCACAGGCTTGGCGGGACTGTCGTGGTGATGGAGAAATTCGATCCGGTTCATGCGCTGGAGGCGATCGAAAAATACGGGGTGACCGACAGCCAGTGGGTGCCGACCCATTTTGTACGCATGCTCAAGCTCGAGCCGGAAGAGCGGGAGGGTCACGATCTTTCGAGCCACCAGCGCGCCCTCCATGCCGCAGCGCCCTGCCCGGTGCCCATCAAGCAGGCCATGATCGAATGGTGGGGGCCGATCATCAATGAATATTACGCAGGCAGCGAAGGTATTGGAATGACGCTGATCAAGGCGGAAGACTGGCTGACCCATCCCGGCAGCGTGGGCAAAGCCATCTACGGCACGCTGCATGTCTGCGGCCCGGACGGCGAAGAACTGCCGGCGGGCGAGGACGGCCTGCTATTCTTCGAGAACGCGACCATTCCCAGCTACCACAACGATCCGGAAAAGACCGCCGAGGCAATGCATCCGCAAGGTTGGATGACGCTGGGCGATATCGGCCACATCGATACGGACGGTTATTTGTACCTTACCGACCGCAAGAGCCACATGATCATCTCCGGCGGCGTCAATATCTACCCGCAGGAAATCGAGAACCTTCTGGTGACGCATGAGAAGGTGATGGACGCAGCCGTGATCGGGGCGCCCTGTCCCGATTTCGGAGAGAAGGTCGTCGCCATCGTCCAACCGAAAGACATGGCCGATGCGGGCGGCGCGCTGGAGTCGGAACTGCGCGAGTTTCTGGCTGACAGCCTGTCCAGCATCAAGATGCCCAAGCTTTTCGATTTCCGGCCGGAACTGCCCCGCGAAGCAAACGGCAAGCTCTACAAACGCGAACTGCGTGACGAATTCGAACGCAAGGCCGAACGGGAGACTTCGCAGGCCTGAATCCCCAGGAAGTCAGGTCAGTTTAATGGCGTCGATAGGCAGCTGCGATGAACTTCCGCCCGAGGTGAAGTCCCTGGCAAATAGAATGCACCAAAAGACAGGCGCTGTTTAACCAGCCGTTCGCAAACCCGCGATATTGCGGGAAGAATCGAACTCGGTTCGTCGCATATTTCTACGGTTGGCGCTGCCATTCTGGTAAGTGAATCACATGGATACAACAGTAGGACGATAGGTTTTCGGCAGCAGTCGGAGACAGTGTCTTCCTGCGCCAAGAAAGGGGGCTTTTATGACTTTGCTAGAGCCGCATAACATGCCGTTTGCGGCCGCGCTCGTCATCATGCTGATCCTCGCAATGGTGCAACTGATCGGGATCGCCGATTTCGGCGACGCGGACTTCGATCTGGATGCCGATGGCGATGGATTGCCGGATGCGGGGATGTTCGACGGGCTGCTGACGCTGCTCGGCATCGGACGCGTCCCATTGACTATCTGGCTCGCGCTGTTCCTCTTTCTGTTCGCAGGCATCGGCCTTTCGGTGCAGGAACTGGCGACAAGTCTTACCGGCAGCCCGCTCGATAGCTGGCTTGCCGCCGTGATAGCGGGCGTGGCCGCACTTCCCGTGACGGGCGTCTTTGCCCGGCTGCTCGGCCGTATCCTGCCGAAGGACCACACCACTGCCGTGAGCACCGAAAGCCTGATCGGCCGCCGGGCGACGATCACGGAGGGTGTCGCGCGCACCGGTTCGCCAGCGCGCGCGCGAGTGAAGGACGTGCATGGCCAGACGCATTACGTCATGGTCGAACCGCACGAAGCATCATCGGAAATCCACGCCGGCGACGAGGTCCTCCTCGTCCGCCGCGAGGGTGGCCAGTTTTTCGCGACCGCGCTCGCCGAGCGGCGCCTGTCGCCAACTCAGTTGAATTAAGGGGGTTATTATGGACAGTCTGTTTGAAAATACGCTGGTGCTTGGCGGGGGGCTTATCCTCCTTGGCCTCATCATCCTCGTCTTCTTCCTCAAGATGTATCGCCGAGCGTCGAAGGAAACCGCCTTCGTGCGGACGGGTATGGGCGGCGAAAAGGTCGTGATGAACGGCGGGGCAATCGTCTTGCCGGTGTTCAATGAAACCATGCCGGTGAACATGAACACGCTGGTGCTTTCGGTCGTCCGCCGCGATGGCGAGGCACTGATCACGCTCGACCGCTTGCGGATCGATGTGAAGGCCGAATTCTACGTCCGTGTGAAGCCCGACAGCGAAGCCATCGCCATGGCCGCGCAGACGCTGGGTATGCGTACTATGCAACCGGAAATGCTGAAGGATCTGGTGGAAGGCAAGTTCGTTGACGCACTGCGCAGCGTGGCTGCGGGCATGACGATGAACGAGCTGCACGAACAGCGGGCGGATTTCGTCCAGAAGGTGCAGCAGGTCTCGTCGAACGATCTCGCCATGAACGGGCTGGAACTGGAATCGGTCTCGCTGACCGGTCTTGACCAAACCAGTATTGAGCACTTCAACGCCAACAATGCCTTCGACGCCGAAGGTCTGACCAAGCTGACCGAGCAGATCGAAGCGCGCAAGAAACTGCGCAACGACATCGAGCAGGACACGCGCGTTCAGATGGAAACGAAGAATCTCGAAGCCGACCAGAAGAGCTTCCAGATCAAGCGTGACCAGGAATATGCCCGGCTCGAACAGGAGCGCGAAGTCGAAGTGCGGCGCGCCGGCCAGTCTTCCGAAATCGCCCGCGAACAGGCAGAGCGTACCCGCGAAGCCGATGCAGCGCGGATCGAGGCAAAGAAGCAGGTGGATGCGCAGCAGATCGAGGCTGACCGTCTCGTCGAAGAGGCACGGATCGACCAGCAGCGGGCGCTCGAAATCGCCCGGCAGGAACAGCAGATCGCCGTGCAGAACAAGAGCCGCGAGGAAAGCCAAGCCAAGGCCGATGCCGACGAGGCGCGCGCGAAGGCCGTTGCTGCCGAAGAACAGGTTGCGACCAGCCGGGAAACCGAGATCGCCGAACGTCAGAAGCGCATTGAGCTGATCGAGGCATCGAAGCAGGCCGAACGCGATGCGATCAAGATCCGCGTCGATGCCGAGGCTGAGAAGGATGCTGCATCGAACCGCGCTGAGGCCGCGAGGCTCGAAGCGCAGGGTGAGGCTGAGGCCGAGAAGCTGCGTGCAGAAGCTGCGCGCGTCCGCTTCGAAGTCGAGGCTGCGGGTCAGAAGGCGATCAACGAGGCGGCCAACATTCTGTCCTCGGGCCAAATCAGCCTGCAGACGAAGCTCGCTCTGCTCAAGGTGCTGCCGGACCTCGTGCGCGAGAGTGCCAAGCCGATGGAAGCCATCGAGAGCATCAAGATCGTTCAGGTCGACGGGCTCACGAATGGTGGCGGCAAAGGCGGCTCCGGTGGCGCGGCCAATACTGGCGGAGGCTCGGGCAACCTTGCCACCGACGCGGTCAGCGCGGCGCTGGCCTACCGTGCACAAGCACCGGTACTCGATGGGCTGATGAAGGAACTGGGCCTCGATGGCTCGAGCCTCAATAGCCTGGTCAAAGGCCCGGCAGAACAAACCGGCGGGTTCGACGTCAAAGAAGATGTCACGGGCCCAGAGGAAGAGCCCAAGGCGCTTCCGGCCAAAGACAAGGCGAAAGACGAAGGCGAGAGCGCCGACGCCTGATTAGGGTGTAAGGCTAAAAGGAAAGGGCGCGCTGCGGTGTCCCCTTTTTTGTTGCGCCGGATAGGCCGCCAAGCCTAACCGCGCGCCATGAATGATACTCCTAAATGGACCATGCCCCCCGAATGGGCCCCGCAGGACTGGCTATGGATCGGCTTCCCGCACGATGCCGCCGAGTGGCCGGAAGTGCTTGCACCGGCACAGGAGCAGATCGCCGCTTTTGCCAATGCCGTGGCCGAGAGCGGGCAGGAAGTGCGCCTTCTGGTCCGCGATGCCAATAACGAACAGCGCGCCCGCGATCTGGTCAGCGGCGCGATCACGCTGGAACGACGCGAGTTTGGTGATGTCTGGCTGCGCGATACCGGCCCGCTGGTCGTCACCGACGGGGGACAGAATCGGGCTGCGCGCCGGTTTGGCTTCAACGGCTGGGGCGGAAAATATCTGATGGAAGGCGACCAGACCATCGGCGCCGAACTGGCGAAGGACGCAGGCCTGCCACTGGAAGTTGCGGACTGGATCCTAGAAGGCGGGGCGATCGACGGCGATGGCACGGGCCTCGTCGCTACGACCGAGCAATGCTTGCTGAACCCCAACCGTAACCCGGATCTGACCCGCGAAGATCTCGAACATCGCCTGAAACGTGACCTCGGCTTTAGCCGTGTATTATGGCTGGGTGACGGGCTGATCAACGATCACACCGACGGGCATGTCGACAACCTTGCGCGGTTCGTCGGTCCCAACACGCTCGCCCTGCCGCGCGCTACCGGGAAAGACGATCCGAACGCCGCCATTTATGCCGACGCGAAGGAGCGGGCCGAAGCTGCCGGGGTAACTGTCAAGGAAATCCCGTCGCCCGGCCTCGTCACCAGCGGCGACCGGATCGAGCCCGCGAGTTACGCCAATTTCGCGATCACCAGCCATCTCGTCGTGGTACCGACCTTCGGCAGTCCGCATGACGACGATGGTGTGGCGGCAATTGCCGAACTCTTCCCCGATCGCGCAACGATTGGCGTGCGCGGCGATGCCGTGCTTGCAGGGGGAGGCGGTTTTCACTGTGCCAGCCAGCAGATGCCGAAGGCGCAGAACGAGAGTTAACTCTTCATTAGGGAATTGGTCCGAGAATAGCCCTTGTGACAAAGGCTATCGCTCTCGCGCAATCTCAGGTTGCAGCTCTATCGCTGCACGGCATGGCGCGCGCAGCGATCGTGAGCGGTTGCGGCTTCGCGCTCGTGCTCGCCGGCCCCTTTCTTCCGCTCTGATCAGGCCAGCGCTTTCCATAGCGCGGCCACTGCGGCTGCACCCAGCACCACCCCGACACAGATCCGCCAGGTACGGTCTTCGATCTGGCCTGACGCGCGATTGCCGAGCCAGTTGCCCAGCAACACGGCCGGGAACAGCAAAACTGCCAGCAAAGCCAGCGTCCATTCGAGCACACCGATTGCGAGACCGCTGACCAGGCCGGTGGTCGATGCACAGGTGAAGATCAGCAGCATCGACGCCTTCGCCACTTCACGCGGAATGTCGCGGCCCACATAATAGGGGACGACAGGCGGTCCCGGCATGCCTGCGTAACCCGTCATCAGTCCGCTGAGAATTCCCACGCCGCCGGTAGTGGCCGGATGGTGTGCTGCCGAACCGCGACGCGGCAACAGCACGGCGGCGAAAGCGGACAATGCGATAAAGGCGATGACGACCCGCGCGACCGAAGGCGAGGTTATCGTGAGCAGGTAGAGTCCCAGAGGTGTGGTTACCGCAACGAGCGCGATGATGATCCACGCCGACTGTTCCGAATTGCGCAGCAGACGGCGGATTTCCGAAAGGCCGATAAAGACCGACAGGAAGTTCGTCAGCAATACCGCATGCACCGGCGAGAGCGTGAGCGCCAGGATGGGCACGAGCAAAATCGCCATGCCGAAGCCTGTAAGCCCGCGCACGAATGCGGAGCCGAAAGCAGCAAGCAATGCAGCACCAATGGCTACCGCTTCATAGCCGGCAAGAAAGATCACTTAGAGATTTCAGCCTTCGCGCAGATCAGGCGGTGTCGCCTCTGTCTTCAGCATGGCGATCGCCTCATCGAGCGGCATGACTTTCTGATGCTGCTGTCCGAGCGTGCGGACTGCGACTGTGCCTTCTTCCGCTTCGCGATTGCCTACCACCAGAAGGTGCGGGACCTTGGCAACCGAATGCTCGCGCACCTTGTAGTTGATCTTCTCGTTCCGGAAGTCGCTTTCCACGCGAATGCCGGCGGCTTCCAGCTTGGCGACCGCTTCCCTCGCGTAATCGTCCGCGTCGGACACGATCGTCGCGACCACCGCCTGCACCGGCGCGAGCCAGACGGGCATGCGGCCGGCGTAATGTTCGATCAGGATGCCGATGAAACGTTCGTAGGAACCGAAAATCGCACGGTGCAGCATGACCGGTCGGTGCTTCTCGCCATCCTCGCCAATGTAGCTCGCATCGAGACGTTCTGGCAGTACGCGGTCACCCTGGATCGTGCCAACCTGCCAGGTCCGGCCGATGGCATCGGTGAGATGCCATTCCAGCTTGGGGGCGTAGAAAGCGCCTTCGCCCGGGAGTTCCTCCCAGCCGAATTCCTCGCTCATCATGCCTGCCTCTTCGACGGCATCGCGCAGTTCCTGCTCGGCCTTGTCCCAGTCGGCGTCGCTGCCCAGCCGCTTTTCCGGGCGCAGGGCCAGCTTGATCGCGAAGGTGAAGCCGAAATCCTTATAGACGCTTTCGGCCAGCTGGCAGAACGCGCGGACTTCCTCGACCACCTGGCTTTCGGTGCAGAAGATATGTGCATCGTCCTGCGTGAACTGGCGCACACGCATTAGTCCGTGGAGTGCGCCATGCGGTTCGTTGCGGTGGCAACAGCCCATTTCGCCCAGCCGGATCGGCAGGTCGCGATAGGAAGTGATGCCCTGCTTGAAGACCAGTACATGGGCCGGGCAGTTCATCGGCTTGATCGCCATCCAGTCGGCGTCAGGCGCGACCTTGGGATGCGACGAGGCTGCACCGCTATCGTCCACTTCGGGCACGATATCTGGCACAGCGAACATGTTCTCGGCATATTTGCCCCAATGACCCGAGGCGGTCCACTGGCGCACGTCCATCAGCTGCGGCGTCTTGATTTCCTGATATCCCGCGCCGTCCATCTTGCGGCGCATATAGGCTTCCAGCTCGCGCCAGATGCGATAGCCATTCGGGTGCCAGAAAACGCTGCCATGCGCTTCTTCCTGCAAGTGGAAGAGATCCATTTCCTTCCCGAGTTTGCGATGGTCGCGCTTCGCGGCTTCTTCCAGCCGCGTGAGATGCGCATTGAGCTGCTTCTTGTTCAGCCAGCCCGTGCCATAGATGCGCGTGAGCTGAGCGTTATTCTGGTCCCCGCGCCAGTAGGCACCTGCCACGCGCATCAACTTGAAGGCCTGCGGATCGAGCTTGCCGGTGCTGGGAAGATGAGGGCCGCGGCACATGTCGAGCCAGGAGCCTTCTTCGTTCGGGCCGCCGGACCAGTAGACGGTCAGCTCTTCGTTCTCGGGCAGTTCCTTGGCCCATTCGGCCTTGAACACCTCTCCTTCGGCTTCCCACTTTTCGATCAATTGCTGGCGGCTCCAGACTTCCCGATGCAGCGGCTTGTCGGCCTTGATGATGCGGCGCATCTCTTCCTCGATCGCAGGTAGGTCGTCCATGCTGAACGGCTCGCGCGTTTCGGGCGCCTTTACATCGTAATAGAAGCCATCGTCAGTCGCGGGGCCGAAGGTAATCTGGGTACCGGGGAAGAGCGACTGAACGGCCTCGGCCAGAACGTGGGCGAAATCGTGCCGAGCGAGCTCCAGCGCGTCTTCCTCGTCGCGGCTCGTCACCAGCGCCAGCTCGGCATCGCCTTCGAACGGCCGATTAATATCACGCAGTTCGCCATCCACGCGCGCAGCGATGGCGGCTTTGGCGAGACCCGGGCCGATCGCGGCAGCAACATCGGCAGGGGTGCTGCCCGGTTCCATTTCGCGCACCGAACCATCGGGCAGGCTGATCTTGAGCAGTTCCGTCATCGTCTCATCCGTTTCCTTGCGCCGCTACTTCCCTGCGGGGCCCACATGAGCGGCCCAATGGCACAGGAAAGCGCGCGCTTGAAGCGGCGTTTGGTGTATTTTCGCGATTTCGGGAGGAAACGCCGGCCACCCGAAACCGGGCGGCGGACCGTCGCTTCAGATCGCGACCACCCGCCCCCGGCGATCCGGGGTGGTAGTAGTTGTGGTCGTGAAGCAAACTTGCGTCATGGCCTTAGCGGATAAGCGAGGCCGGCCGATTCCTCAACCCATGTCGAGGCGGCGCGCACCTGCCAGTGCAAAAACGCGTTTGGTGGCGACCACGCCAGCGCCCTTCTGCTTTACGCTGGCAAGGAAGCGATATTCGCTGGTTGCGCTTCCCGGTGTCAATTCGACGGCCATGTAACCCCGGCGCGAACTGTCCATGAATCGGAGTTCCGGATTGCGCTCAACCATTGCACGGGCGATGTCGTCGGGTGCGATCTGCGGCAGATAATTCTCGAAACCGGGCGAAGTCACGGCCTGCCCGCCAAATTCGACGCCGACATTTGCACCGCCATGCGTCAGATCGAAGGCCCAGGCGTTATGCGTGTCACCCGCCAGGCTGACGAGATTCGCATCTGCGGCGAGAGCGGCTTCATAGACCCGCGCGCGGGCGGCCGGGTAGCCATCCCACGCATCCATGTTGAGCGGCAATCCGGCTTCACTCGCAAGGGCGCTGTTGCGGATCCGCTCGAGCACATAGTCGGGCACACCTTCGGACATCCGGTCGTTGAGCGATGTGGCACTGCTGACCTTACCCATCAGGACTTGCTGCACCAATACCTGCCAGGTCGTGCCTTGACGGCGCGAGCGCTTAAGACCCTCGGCCAACCAGGCCTGCTGCCGTGCCCCGAGCACTTCGCGCGCCGGATCAAGATAGGTACCGTCACGGAAAGCGTCGAGACGTGCGACGATTTCCTCCGGCGAACCAGCCCCCTTAAGGACGGTGTTGTAATCGAATTGCTGCGAGCGTGCGGTCAAGCGCGTTTCCAGGCGATAGAGCGTTGCCAGATCGCCGACCTGATATTCGGCCCAGGGTTCGTCGGATACCGGCATCCATTCGCGATAGGCACGCATCGATGCGGCCTTGCGCACAGACCATGAGCCCTCGGTATCCGGCTGGTGGTTCTGGGCCCCGCCTTCCCAACTGTCGTTGGTGCTTTCATGGTCGTCCCAACCCGCGATCATGGGATAGAGCTGATGGAGGCGCTGAAGATCGCGATCGCTGCGATAAATCGCGAAACGGTTGCGATAATCGGCCAGAGATACCGATTCGCTGGCAGGCAGCACGTTTCGACCAGCGGCCGTCTGTTCGGCGGAGGGATAGTTACCGGCCGGATATTCGTAGAAATAATCGCCGAGGTGGAGCGCGCAATCGAAGTCGCCCGCTTCCGCCGCATGCGCATATGCATTGAACCAGCCGAAGCCGATATTGGAACACGAGAAGACGGCCATCTTCCACCTTGCCGCGCTCCCTTCTGGCAGCGTTCGTGTGCGGCCAAGATCCGACATGATTCCATCGGGCGCGACGAAGCGGAAGTAATACCAGCGTCCGGGTTCGAGATCGGTAGCCCAGGCTTTGCAGCAGTAATCATTGTTAGGGGAAGCAGTCACCGATCCTTCCGCGACCACGCGGCGATTGGCGTCGGCTTCCAGCACTTGCCACGTCACAGGCGTATCCTGCGCTGCCGCATATCGCGTCCAGAGGAGAACGCGATCGCGGCCCGGCTCGCCACTCGCGACACCATGCGTGAACCCTGTCGCTGCTCGGGCGGTCTGCGCCGCCAGTGGAGCCGCTGCAAATCCCGCACCGAGGATGCCACTTTTCAAAAGGGACCGGCGATCGAGCGCTGGCAGGCAAACGGATTCAGGCGGTGCGGTCAGCGACATGTGTTTCTCCTTCGCGCGCGGCATGACCGAAGCGCGTGGCAACTTCGTGACAGGTGATTTTTCGAGAAGGAAGAGATGAGCTTTACTTAATGGAAAGTGAGCTTGACACGCCACCGTCGTTGTGACAAATAGCCTTTACACAAAGAAAAGGACTCTTGCCATGAAACAGATTCACCAATCCCTGCTTCTTGCTGCCGCAATGATAGTTGTCGGGCTGCTCGCCATCTTCGATATCGTCCCGGAAAAAGTAGCGCAGTTTGCGCCCCTCGCCCTTCTCGCCTTGTTCCCAGGAGCATGGCTGGGCCGCGACCGTTGCTGCAACATTCTGAGGCGGGGCAAAGCATGAGCGCGAACACTGAAACGGGATCTCGCCGTGCAGGCTTGTGGGGCGGACTGTCGGTAGGCACTGCGGCCGCCATCCTTGGCCTCAAGCTTTCGGGCGCGATCGACAGATCGACGATTTATATTCTCGCCATCATTCCGCTGGTTCTGATGGTGCTTTGCTTCCGTGCCTCTCTTCAGGCGAGCAAGACTGTCAGCCGGTCCAACCAGGCAGCAGTCCGCTACACGAAAGGCATCATGGCCAGTTCGCTTGCCTATTTGCTAGGGCTGGGCGTTGCTCTGACGATCTGGCGCAATCTCGATCCCTCTACAGGAGTCACATGGTTCCTCGCGATGCTACCGATCCTCCCGATTTTCTGGATGATCTTTGTGATGGCTCGCTATCTCAAAGAGGAAAACGACGAATATCTGCGCTATCGGGCAATTATCGCATCGCTCATCGGCCTCGGATTTGTCCTGGCCATCGGCAGCTTCTGGGGGTTCCTGGAAACCTTCGAACTCGTACCCCACGTTCCTGGCTGGTGGTCCGTCCCGATATGGGCTGTCGGCATGGGTGTCGGTCAGGCCTGGCAGAGCAGGAGCGGCGAATGAAAAACCGCCTCAAGGTTCTGCGCGCTGAACGTGACTGGAGCCAGCAGGACCTCGCCGATCGGCTGGAAGTCAGCCGCCAGAGCGTGAACGCCATCGAAAAGGGGCGCTACGATCCCTCCCTGCCCCTAGCTTTTCGGATCGCGGACCTTTTCGAACTGGCGATCGAGGACATCTTTCTGCGTGACTGAACGCAAATTGCATTGGCATCGCTTGACTTGAACGATCCCCCCTTCGAATGTCGGCAACCGACGGGACGACGAACGATATTCGACTGGGGGGTCGCTTTTATTTATGCATTACACTGAAAACGAAGCCGACAGCGCGTTTGGCTTCGATGGCAACTGGCAGGACTTCGCCAGGATTGCCCTGCCCAACCTGCTACTCACTATCGTCACCCTCGGGATATACCGTTTTTGGGCGACGACGCGTGAACGCCGCTATCTCTGGGCCCATACGCGGTTCGTCGACGAGCGGCTGGAATGGACCGGCAAAGGGATGGAGCTTTTCATCGGCTTCGTACTCGTGATGCTGCTGTTCTTCCTTCCGTTCTCGCTGATCGGAATAGTGTCGGAATCGCTGATCCTGCGCGGTGAAGAAGGTTGGGCGATGCTGCTTACGGCGTCGAGTTTCTTCTTCATTCTCTATCTTACCGGCATCGCCCGCTTCAGGGCGCTGCGGTATCGCATGTCTCGCACTCGCTGGCGCGGCATTCGCGGGGGGAGCAACAATCAGGGTTTCAAGTTCGGCTGGTCCTACCTCTGGAAAACGATCGTCGGGCAAATCCCGTTCGGCCTCCTCGTGCCATGGTCGATGACTAGTCTCTGGAACGAGCGCTGGAACAAGATGAGCTTCGGCCCCTACCATTTCGATGCCGAAGCGCAGGCGGGCGACATTTTCGGGCGTTACCTCCTTTTCTATCTTGCCCCGATCCTACTTTTCGCCGCGATGGCAATCGCGGCCGTCACAGGAGGCGGTATCGGAGCGGGCCTGGGCGGGAATGACGGGTTCGGCATCGGTATGGGTCTTGGCATCGCCATCGCGCTGTTCGTCTGGTTTTTCGCGCTGGGGCTGATTGCAGCGGCATTCTATGCGAAATATTTCCGCGAGGTCGTAGGCTCGACACGCTGGAAAGATCTGCGTTTCGGCTTCGAAGCCTCGACGGCCGACTGGATCAAGCTGTACCTTGGGGACTTCGTCCTTGTCGTGCTGACTTTAGGTATCGGCTTCGTCTTCCTTTCCTACCGGCATTGGAAATTCTTCATCGTGCATATGGAAGCCGGCGGCGACATCCTGCTCGACGAGCTCACGCAATCCACGACGACCACCGCGAGGCATGGGGAAGGCCTGCTTGACGCCTTCGACATCGGGGCGATCTGACATGAGCGAAACGGCATTCCAGACCTTTGCCCAATGGTACGATGGCTACACGGCTGTCCGATACGAGGGCGAAGCCGTCTGGGATGGCGGCAGCCTGCTATCGTTGCATGGTCCCTCAGGCAGCATGAATGTGCCGTTCTCCGACTTGCAATACGGCGAGGAACGCGCAGGCGAGATCGTCTATCACCGCAAGAGCGAATCCGATTTCCGGCTCATCCTGCCTGCCGATCTGCCACCCGGTCTTTCATCGAAATTGCCGGAACGACAAACATACGGTGCTTGGGTGGACAAGTTCGGCCTCGGCAAGGCAACCGCGATCTTCGCCGGGATCAGCGTGGCCGCCGTTGCCTTGTTCATGACTGCCCCCGAATGGCTCGGCCCACGAATTCCGCAAAGCTGGGAGCGCAACCTTGGCGATGCGATCGTCGGGGATTTCGGCAACCGGCTGTGTCATACGCCCGAAGGTGACGCAGCGTTGGCAAAGCTTTTGAGGAAGGTTGATCCTGAGCAGGAGAAGGTCCGCGCAGGTGTCGCCAATCTCGGCATAGTCAACGCCGTCGCCCTGCCGGGTGGGCAAGTGCTGCTATTCGACGGACTGGTGCAGGATGCGGGAAGCCCCGAAGAACTTGCCGGCGTTCTGGGCCATGAGGTCGGGCATGTGCGCGAACGTCACGTGATGACGGCAATGCTGCGGCAATTCGGCCTGAGCATTCTCCTGTCGGGCGCCAATACCACTATTGGGGACACGATGTTCGGCCTGGCGGCAATGGGGTACTCGCGCGATGCGGAACGTGAGGCCGACGAATATTCGCGCGAACGCATGGCCGAAAGCAGAGTCTCGCCTCTGGGTGCAGCGCGGTTTTTCGAACGCCTCGGCGGCGATAGGGACGATGACGATGAAGATCTGGTCGGATGGGTTTCCAGCCATCCGGACCCGGCGGAACGTGCGAAGGCCTATCGAGCTGCAGCGCGCGGCAAAACGTTTGAACCGGTCCTCACTGATGAAGAATTTCGGGCACTCAAGAGCATGTGCAGACAGGACCCGGATGTAGAGAGCTTCGATCTCTTCTTCTGAGCTTTAGGAACCGGGGTTGCATCCTTTGCCGGCGGCCACGACATGTCTTGCCAATGAGCGACATACAATTCCACGCTATGCCCGATGGGCGGCGGATCGCCTTTCGCAAGGTCGAAGGTAAAGGCCCCGCGCTGGTGTTTCTGCCCGGCTACATGTCCGACATGGATGGCAGCAAGGCTACCGCCCTGTTCGACTGGGCTCGCAAAAACGGGCGGTCCTGCCTCCTGCTCGACTATTCCGGATGCGGTCGCAGCGATGGCGATTTTGCCGATGGAACCCTATCCAAGTGGCGGGACGAGGTTACGGAGGTGATCGAAGCCCAGGTCGCCGGAAAGGTAGTCCTGATCGGATCGTCGATGGGCGGCTGGCTGATGCTGTTGATCGCATTGGACCTGGGCGACAGGTTGGCGGGTATGATTGGCATTGCTGCAGCGCCCGACTTTACTGATTGGGGATATACCGAGGCCCAGAAGGAGCAGCTGGCAGCCGGGTCTATCGTGCGGGAAGAGAACCCCTACGGCCCCGATCCCACGCCCACACATCCTGAGTTCTTCGCCGATGCACAAGCACAGCTGTTGCTGGTCAACGAAATAGGCATCGCGGTACCTACCTGCCTTCTGCATGGCCAGCGTGACGCCGATGTTCCCTGGCAAATAAGCCGGCAGCTGGCGGACAAACTGCGTTCGGACGCGGTTCAACTTATGCTGGTCAAGGATGGCGACCATCGGCTGTCGCGGCCGCAGGACATTGCGCTGCTGCTGCGAACGGTCGATGGCCTTTTGCAACAGCTGGAAATCCTGTGACCAACATCCTTACTTCCGTCGCCTTCATGTTGATGCAGGTCGGACTCAATCCGGCCGCAGGCGGGATGCCCGGCATTCCCGAAGAATTGCGGGACCGCCCACCCCGGGAAACTGCCGACACGGGCCGCGAGGCGAACACGTTGGCGAAATGTCTGCAGCAAACGAGCAGCAATCCGCAGACTGCTCTCAACACGGCGCAGCGCTGGCGTGAAACTGCCGACAGCGATCTGGGCCTTGCCCAGAGCGCCCATTGTCTTGGTCTGGCCATGGTCAAGCTTGGCCGGATGAACGAAGCGCG
The DNA here is from genome assembly GCF_054655615.1 of Qipengyuania triglochinis. Lineage (NCBI taxonomy): Bacteria > Pseudomonadati > Pseudomonadota > Alphaproteobacteria > Sphingomonadales > Erythrobacteraceae > Qipengyuania > Qipengyuania triglochinis. The sequence goes on from NZ_BAAHND010000002.1 coordinate 468,427, forward strand.
TCAGGCCTTCGAACTTGCCAGCGCGGAAGCGCCAAAGGACAATCTGGGATATGCGGCACGGCTTTCCGCCATGGCCGGTAATGCGGCGGTAGCCGAAGGGGATATCGAAGCAGCTCTTCCTTTGCTGGACCGGGCGGGAGGCATGGCGCTGGCCGCAGAAGATGGCACCTTGGCCGCCGGCCTTCGCGTGGACCTTGCCCGTCTCCTGGTCAGGGCCGATCGTGAAGAAGATGCCGCAGCCGCTCTTGCCGAAGCGCGCGAGGCCGATAATACGAATGCCGAAGCCTGGCTGCTTTCCGCCACGCTTTCCCGCCGGCTCGAACGGCTGGGAGAGGCCCAGTCACAGATCGAGCGTGCCGCTCTGTTAGCCCCGCAGAATCCCCAGGTAGGCCTTGAAGCCGGCGTCATTGCCGCCATGTCCGGACGCGAGGCCGATGCGATCGCGAGCTTCTCATCGGTGCTCGAAGTGGCGCCTGACAGCGCCGAAGCCCAGCGTGCGCAAGGCTATCTCGACCAGCTAAGGAAACCCTCCCCAGAATGACCGATTATTCCATCCTCGACCTCGTCCCAGTTCGCGAAGGCGGCAATCTCAGCGAATCATTCGAGGCTGCCGTCTCCCTAGCCAAGGGCGCGGAAGAGGCTGGCTGCAAACGGTATTGGGTGGCCGAACATCACGCGATGGAAGGCATTGCGGGCGGCGCTACTTCAGTGGTTCTGGCCCACATCGGCAATGCGACCAATACGATCCGCATTGGTTCGGGCGGGATCATGCTCCCCAATCATACACCCTTCCAGATCGCCGAACAGTTCGGGACGCTCGATGCGTTGTTTCCCGGCAGGATCGACCTCGGGCTGGGCCGCGCACCGGGGGCCGGTCCGGAATTGCAGCGTGCCCTGAGAAAGGACCTCCACCGCGCCGCCGAGACTTTTCCGCAGGATGTGGTCGAACTGCAGAATTTCATGGCAGGCGGCACTGCGGTCCATCCGACGCCCGGGCTTGGCGCGAAGCCCGAGTTCTGGATGCTGGGGTCCAGCCTGTTCGGAGCGCAGCTCGCCGCTAAGCTCGGCATGCCTTATGCTTTTGCCAGCCATTTTGCGCCCGACCATCTCGATGCGGCACTTGCTGTCTACCGCCGCGATTTTCAGCCGAGCGAGACTTGCGAGAAGCCACACGTGATGGCGGCTATGAACCTGTTCTGCGCCAAGACCGAAGATGCGGCCCATACCCTTTCAACTTCGCAGATGCAGGCTTTCGTCGCACTGCGGACCGGACGCCCGTCGAAGCTCAAGCCGCCGGTCGAAGGGTATCGCGCGCACCTGCCACCAGCTGCGGCCGCGATGCTTGACCATATCGGACAGGCCAGCGCGATTGGCACGCCGCAGCAATGCGCGGCGGCGGTCACTCGCTTCGTCGAACGCACGCAGGCCGATGAAATCGTCTTTGCTGGCCCCACCTTCGACCCGCAGGCTCGAATTGACAGCCTCAAACTCGCGCTGGATGCGCTGGGCTGATTTTCTCCGCTGACGCTACGTCCGTGCCCCTTGCATAGGTTTGCAAAAATGCTTGTTCAGTGCCTTGCCCTCGTCTGGCAACGGGCCTAATCGCGGCGTCTGATCGATACCGGGTGAAGACTCGGATGTTTCAAGGCGCGGCAATTTTTCGCGTCATATTTGAGAGGCCCCATGGGTTCCAAAAACGGCTCGAAGCCCGCTACCACTCCTGCAAATCAGACCGATGCGCTCGTGCAGCACATGCGCGATTCCATGCTTCCGGGTGATACACCTTTCAGTCCGGAAGGCATGAAAGACGCGGCTGAATATGTGACTGCGACAGCTCAGCAGCGCAAATTCGGCGAGATTGCGATGCGGATCGAGTCGGTGACCGAGGGCCATCGCTATACGCGCATTGCCATCGTCAACGACGACATGCCGTTTCTGGTGGACTCGACCGCCAATGCCATTTCCGCGCTGGGTATCGCGATCGACCGTCTGGTCCATCCAGTGGTCCCGGTTGATCGGACCAAAGACGGCTCGCTCAGCCAAATCCACGAAGGCGAGCCTGACGACGCCTACTGGGAATCAATGATCTATCTCGAGACCGCCCGCGTCGATGCGAAACAGCGGCGGGCGCTCGAGGAAGAACTGCAGACCACGCTCGCCGATGTGCGCGCTGCGGTGCAGGACTGGTCCAAGCTGCAGGAACAGATGAAGGCCGATGCCTCCGCCATTGACGACGATGAAGGCAGCGCGCTGCTCGAATGGCTAGAATCGGGCATGCTGACACAGCTCGGCCATGTCGTGCGGCTGCGCGACGGCAGCCAGCAGGACGCGCTGGGCATCTGCCGCGCGGGCGAACCCGAGTTGCTGGTGGATAGCAGCTTCGAACGCGCTTTCGCCTGGTTCGAAGACGGTGAGAACCACCGCACGCCGCTCATCATCAAGGCCAACCACATCTCGCGCGTGCACCGCCATGTGCCGCTCGACCTATTCATCGTGCCGCGCCGCGAAGGCAAGAAGGTCACTGCCCTGTCGGTCCATGCCGGCGTCTGGACCAGTGCCGCGCTGGCTGCGCCGCCGCGTGCCGTGCCGATCCTGCGTGAACGGGTGGACCGCATTCGCGACCGGCTGAATTTCGACGAGGGCGGCCATGCAGGCAAGGCCCTGGTCCATGCGATGACCACGCTGCCACACGATCTCCTGATCGGCTTCAGCGAAGAGGATTGCGAGCGTGTCGCTACCACCATGATGGCGCTGGTCGATCGCCCGCGTCCCCGCCTGTCGCTGGTCGAGGCACCGCTGGCACGCCACCTCTTCGCCTTCGTTTGGCTGCCGCGCGACATGCTGGCAACGCAGGTCCGGTTGCAGATCAAGTCGCTGTTGGAAGATAGTGCTGCGGCCAATCTGCTCGACTGGAGCTTGGAAGTCGAAGGCGGCAACCTCGCCATGCTGCGGTTCGTGCTCGACATTCGCGACGGCGCGAAATCGCCGGACGAGACATTGCTCGAACAGCAGCTGCAGACCCTGCTGCGCGGTTGGAGCGAAGCCGTCGAGAACGAGCTCGGCACGATGGTGGAAAGCGGCCGCGCCGCTGCATTGGCCATCCGCTTTGCGGAACATTTCCCCACTGCCTTCCGCGCGCGTTTCGGCCCGCGTGAAGCTGCGGAAGATATTGCGCGCCTGCGCGGCCTAGGCATCCATGCCGACGACGCGGAAGAAGACGCGAACAATGCTCCTCAGCGCGGCGCCCGCCTCTATCTGTCCGAGCGTGACGGTCCTTCCAGCCTGCACCTCAAGCTGTACCAGTCGGAAGGCAGCCTGCCGCTGTCGGATGCCGTCCCGGTTCTCGAGAACTTCGGTTTCCACGTGCAGGCCGAAATGCCAACCGTTCTCAACGACGGCAAGCTAGGTACCATTCACGATTTCGCGCTCGAATTGGCGCCGGGCGTCGACGCTGCCGATCTGTTCGAACGCTCCGAAGCTATCGAGGCGGCGGTCGCGGCGGTCCTCAACGGCCATGCCGAGAACGACGTGTTCAACCGCCTCGTGGCCGAAGCCGGTCTCGATGCCGCGCATGCCGACTGGCTCCGCGCATTCTATCGCTATCTGCGCCAGACCGGCATGGGCTTCACCATCTACACGGTGGTCGATGCGCTGGCCAAGAATGCCGATATCACCCGCGCGTTGATCGATCTGTTCACTGCGCGCCATGACCCCGAATTTAAGGGTGACCGCGACGGCGCGATCGAGGATGCGCGCCATGTGATCAAGCGCGGCCTGTCCAAGGTCAAGGCGATCAATGACGATCGTCTGCTGCGGCTCTACAACGCTCTGATCGATGCGATCCTGCGCACGAACAGCTTCGCATCGGCAGCCAATGAAGCGCTTGCCTTCAAGATCGACAGCTCGCTGGTGCCCAACCTGCCTAAGCCGATCCCCTGGCGCGAAATCTTCGTCTATTCGCGCCGGGTCGAGGGCATCCATCTGCGTGCCGGTCCCGTGGCTCGCGGCGGTCTGCGCTGGTCGGACCGGCGCGACGACTTCCGCACCGAAATTCTCGGCCTGATGAAAGCGCAGCGGGTCAAGAACGCCGTGATCGTCCCGACCGGGGCGAAGGGCGGCTTCTATCCCAAGCAATTGCCCGATCCAGCGATCGACCGCGATGCCTGGGCCGCAGAAGGCCAGGCCAGCTACGAGGTCTTCATCCGCACCCTGCTGTCGATCACCGATAATATCGTGGACGACAAGGTCGTGCATCCGGAAGGTGTCGTCATCACCGATGGCGAAGACCCCTATTTCGTGGTCGCCGCAGACAAGGGCACGGCACGCTTCTCCGACGTCGCCAATGCGATCGCGGAATCGAAGGACTTCTGGCTCGACGATGCTTTCGCATCGGGCGGCTCGAAGGGCTATGATCACAAGGCCATGGGCATCACTGCCAAGGGCGCTTGGGTCAGTGTTCAGCGCCACTTCCTCGAGAAGGGCATCGACGTACAGACCGACCCGATCGAGGTTGTCGGCTGCGGCGACATGTCGGGCGACGTGTTCGGCAACGGCATGCTTTTGTCGAAAGCCATCAAGCTCGTGGCAGCCTTCGACCACCGGCATATCTTCCTCGATCCCGATCCTGATCCAGCCGCAAGCTGGAAGGAACGCAGCCGCATGTTCGACCTGCCCCGGTCGAGCTGGGAGGACTACAACGCGGATCTTATCTCACGCGGTGGCGGCGTCTATTCGCGCGATGCGAAAACCATCAAGCTGTCGAAAGCGATGCAGAAGGTCCTCGATCTGGACGTGTCCGAAATCGAGCCCGACACGCTGATTTCCGGTATTCTGAAGGCCCCGGTCGATCTGGTCTGGTTCGGCGGCATCGGCACTTACATCAAGTCGAGCGCCGAAAATAATGTTCAGGTCGGCGATCCTGCCAACGATCCGCTCCGCGTGGACGGCCGGGAAGTGCGCGCGAAGGTCATCGGCGAAGGTGCCAATCTTGGCGTCACGCAGGCAGGCCGGATCGAATACTCGCAGAACGGCGGCCGCTGCAACACCGACTTCATCGACAATTCCGCCGGCGTCGATTGTTCGGATAACGAGGTGAACATCAAGATCGCCCTTGCCGCAGCAAAGCGCGCAGGCAAGCTAACCGAACCCAAGCGGGTCGAGTTGCTTGAGGAGATGACCGACGAAGTCGCCGCTCTCGTGCTGGAAGACAACCGCTTGCAGGCACTGGCCATATCGATTGCGGAAATCGGCGGCGAACGGGCCATGGCTTCTCAGCTGCACCTCATCGAAACGCTCGAGGCAGGCGGCAATCTGGATCGCAAGACCGAAGGGCTGGCCGATAACCAGACACTGCAGCGCCGGGCGACCGATGGCGTCGGCCTGACGCGCCCCGAACTGGCAGTGCTGCTGTCCTCGACCAAGCTGGTGCTGCAGGATGCGATCGAGGCGAGCGACCTGCCAGACGATCCGATTCTCGAAGGCCTCTTGATGCGCAGCTTCCCGGAGCCGATGCGCGCGAAATTCAAGAGCCAGATCGAAAATCACCGGCTGCGGCGCGAAATCATCGCGACCAAGCTGGCCAATGCGATCGTCAACCGCCTGGGCATGGTACATCCCTTCGAGCTTGCCGAGGAAGAAGGCGTGGAACTGTCTCAGGTGGCGGCGGCCTTCGTTGCCGTGGCGCATTTGTTCGACCTCGGCACCCTGTGGGCGGAAATCGATCTTGCCGAGATGGACGAAAGCGGCCGCCTGGTGCTGTTCGAACGCTTGGCTGCTGCAACGGGCAATCTCATGTCCGATGTGCTGCGCACCGCTGGCGGACGCGTCCAGCCGGCTGCGATGGTTTCCGAACTCGGCGACGGGGTGAAGGTCCTTGTCGAATCTTCCGAGCAATTGCTTGGCGCCGAACTCAAGACCCAGTCGCTGAAGCTGCGCGAAACCTTCACGGCGGCAGGTGCACCCGATGAACTGGCGGTCAAGGTGACCAACACCTTCGACCTCGACGGTTCGGTTGGCCTGGCAAAGCTCGCCAGCGATACGGACATCGGCCCCAAGATGGTCACTCAGGGCTTCTCCGATCTCGGCGCTATGCTGGGCATCGACTGGGCGCAGAGCACGGCCGCGAAGATGAATCCGTCCGACGTCTGGGAGCGGTTGCTGACATCCGGCCTTGCCCGTGATTTTCAGCAGATGCGGCTCGAACTCCTGCGCCGCCTTGCGCGCAGGAAAGACGCCAAGACCGATATGCCGGCGGTCGTCGAAAACTGGGCGGAAGACCACGAAACGGCGATCCGCCAGTTCCGCACCATGGTCGACCGGGCACAGGCACAAACCCCTGTCGCCCCGGCCATGCTGGCCCAGGTGGCAAGCATGGCGCGCAACCTGCTGGCCCGGTAAACGGGCCCGCAAGGCTTGACCCGACCGGCAATTGCGGCCAGCCCTCCCGCGCATGGAGCACTATGATGTCGTCATCGTGGGGTCGGGCCATAGCGGCGCGCAGGCTGCGATAGCGCTGCGGCAGGCTGGTCACGAGGAACCCATCCTCATGATCAGCCGCGACCGCAATCCGCCTTACGAACGCCCCCCCCTTTCGAAGGAATATCTCGCAGGCGAAAAGCCGTTCGAGAAAATCCTCATCCGGCCCGAGCAGTTCTGGGCCGATCGGAACGTGACCCTGCGGTTGGGCTGCAACGTCAACGAAGTCGACTGGATGCGGCATGTGCTGACCCTGTCGGATGACAGCAGCCTGTCATACCGCAAGCTGATCTGGGCCGGGGGCGGCGATGCAAGGCGGCTCGACTGCCCGGGCGCGGATCTTGGCGGCATTCACACCATCCGCAATCGCCGCGATACCGACACACTCAAGAGCGAACTTGCGGCAGGTGCGAAGCGTGCCGTTGTGGTGGGTGGCGGATACATCGGGCTCGAAGGTGCCGCGGTGCTGCGCAAGCTTGGCTGCGAAGTCATGGTCGTGGAAACGCAGGACCGTCTGCTGGCACGCGTTGCCGGGCCGGAAATTTCCGACTTCTATCTGGCAGAGCATCGCGCACAGGGCGTGGATGTGCGCTTGGAAACCGGCGTCGAGCGTATCGAAGGCGATGGCGAAAAGGTGACTGGCGTCACGCTGTCGACAGGCGATACGATTGCTTGCGAGATCGTGATCGTCGGCATTGGAATCGTCCCATCCGTTGGCCCGCTCATCGCGGCAGGCGCGGCGGGAAGTAACGGCGTCGATGTGGATACATACGGCCGCACCTCGCTCGACGATATCTATGCGATCGGGGACTGCGCCGCACATCCCAATCCCTATGCCGACAATGCCGTGATCCGGCTGGAATCGGTCCAGAACGCCAATGACATGGCCAGCGTCGCTGCAAAAACCATCATGGGCGAGCGGGAAAGCTATGATGCCGTACCGTGGTTCTGGTCGAACCAGTATGACCTGCGCTTGCAGACCGTGGGCATTTCGAACGGCTATGACCAGACCGTGCTGAGGGGCACGCCGTCCGATCGCAAATTCAGCCTGATCTATCTTAAGGAGGGCCGGGTGATCGCGCTGGATTGCGTGAACAACACACGCGATTACGCGCAGGGGCGCAAGCTGGTTGTCAACGGCGCCGAGATCGATCCGGAGCTGCTGGCTGATACCGAAGTCGCGCTTAAGGAAATGGGCTGAGCTTGCCTGCCGCCCAAGCGGCTGCTTCCGCAACCGCAGGATCGGGATCGGCTTTCAGCTGCTCCACCTGGGCCTTCAGCGCGCCATTTCCGCTGTTGCCGGCAGCGTAAAGGCAATTGCGTACGAAACGGTCGCGCCCCACCCGCTTGATCGGCGAGCCTGAAAAGAACTGGCGGAAACCGGCATCGTCGAACTCGAGGAACCGGGCCAGCTGCGGCGCGGCAAGCTCCTCTCGCGGGGCCAGCTTGATATGGCGATGCGCGGTATCGGCAAACTTGTTCCAGGGGCACACCGCGAGGCAATCGTCGCAGCCATAGATGCGGTTGCCCAAGCTCTCGCGGAACTCTTCCGGGATAGGCCCCTTGTTCTCGATGGTGAGGTAGGAAATGCACCGCCGCGCATCGAGTTGATAGGGCGCCGGAAAGGCATTTGTCGGGCAGGCATCCTGGCAATTGCGACAGCTCCCGCACATGTCTCGGTGCGGCTCGTCAGGCGTAAACTCGATGGTCGAATAGATCGCGCCGAGGAACATCCAGCTGCCATGCGCGCGGCTGACCAGATTGGTGTGCTTGCCCTGCCAGCCGATGCCTGCCGCCTCGCCCAGCGGTTTTTCCATGACCGGTGCCGTATCGACGAAGACTTTGAGCTCGCTGTCCGGTTCGCGCGCAATCAGCCACCGGGCGAGCGCCTTCAGCGTCTTTTTGACCACATCGTGATAATCGCGCCCCTGTGCGTATACGGAGATGCGGGCTTTCTCGTCATCCCCCTCCAGCGCCAGCGGATCGACATCGGGGGCATAGCTCATGCCCAGCGCGATGACGCTCTTCGCCTCGGGCCACAGCCCTTGCGGCGATGCGCGCTGGACCTTGCGGCTTTCCATCCATTCCATCGAACCGTGGCGGCCATCTGCCAGCCATTCCTCGAACCGGGCGGTCCGCCGGGGATCCTCGCCCGCCGGCGCGAAGCCGCAAGCGGCGAAGCCCAGCTCACGGGCTTCGGCTCTCAGCGCGTTCTGCAATTCTTCCAGTGACGCGGTCTTAACCAAACTTGCTGTTGCTCCCGTTCACTCGGCGAGGGTAGGTCACACTCCTCAATGGGGAGTTCGATGAACGCGATGTCGCGAAACGACGATCATTACAACAGTGCCCTTGCCATAGAGGCGCGCGGGCTGGTCAAGCGTTTCGACAATACGCTGGCGGTGGACGGGGTCGATATATCCGTCCCCGAAGGTGCGATCTACGGCATTCTTGGCCCCAATGGCGCGGGCAAGACCACCACGCTGCGCATGCTTCTGGGCATCATCGACCCGGATGAAGGCGTGCGCCGCGTGTTCGGCCATGACCGGCCGCATGAGATCGCGAAATGGATCGGCTATCTTCCCGAAGAGCGCGGGCTCTACCCAGCCATGAAATGCGACGAGGCCATTGCCTTCATGGGCGCGCTACGCGGCCTTTCGCTTGAGGAAGGGCGCAGGCGCGGGCGCGAGCTGATGGAGAACCACGGCCTCAGCCACGCGATCGACCGGCAGATCAGGCAATTGTCGAAAGGCATGGCGCAAACCGTCCAGCTGCTCGGCACGCTGGTGCACCGGCCCCGGCTGGTGGTATTCGACGAACCTTTCAGCGGGCTCGATGCGATCAACCAGGGGAAGCTGGAAGTGATGATCCGCGACCTGGCCGACCGCGGCACCACGGTGATTTTCTCCACCCATGTCATCCACCATGCCGAACGCCTGTGCAACGACGTGGCAATCATTGCCGGTGGGCGCGTGCCCTATGCCGGTTCGGTCGACGCCGCACGTGACCGGATCCCCGCGCAGGTCAGGCTGGAAACACGCCGGGCGGATGGCGACTGGCGCGCGGCCTTGCCCGCAGATGCCCGCCACGACGCCAAACAAGGCGGGGGCCATTTCTGGTATTTCCCCATTCCCGACGGAGGGATCGAAGCGCTGCTGCGCCGCCTGATCGATGGCGAGGCTGGCATTCTGTCTCTTTCTATCGAACGGGCAGGACTGCACGATGCCTTCGTCGAAATCGCCGGCGAGGCCGCTGCCCGCGCCATGGAAGATCACGGAGCAGGAGACGCCGCATGAGCGCCGATGCCAGCCGCCTGCCCCTGTGGCGCGCCGCCCTCGTCATCGCACGCCGGGATTTCGGCGCGATCCTGTTTTCCAAGGCGTTCCTGTTCTTCCTTCTCGGGCCGATTTTCTTTGCCGCGATCAGCTTTGCGGCTGGTGCATTGGGCGCCAAGGCAGTGGAAAGCGCCGCCCCGCCAAAACTGGCAGTCATGCTGGGCCAAGCGGATAATGCCGCCTTCGCAACCGCACATGAGCGGCTGGAAAATTCGATCAGCCTACCCGGCATAGAAATCGTGGAACCCGGCGAAGGCGAACCTGCAGCGCTGCTGGCCGACACCTCGCGCAACATCGGAGCGGTGCTCACCGGCACGCTCGACCGGCCCGAACTCACCGGCACGCCGGAAAGGCTCAACAGCTGGCGCGGCGAAGTCGCCTTGCTCAGCGCTCAGGCCAGCGAAGGCGGCGCAGCTTCCATGCCTGAAGTCACGCTCAAGCCCACGCAGTCCAGCGTAGCCAATACGCGTAGCTCGCAAACCGCAACGGCCACCGGCGCGATCACTTTGCTGTTCCTTCTCACCATGTTGTTGGCAGGCATGGTCCTGTCGAACCTGGTGGAGGAAAAGGCGAACAAGATCATCGAGATCCTGGCCGCCGCGATCCCGATGGACGCGGTCTTCTATGGGAAGCTGTTCGCCATGCTCGCGGTCAGTTTCGTGGGCATCGCGGTATGGGGCAGCATCGGCACGGTGATCTTCGCGCTTGGGAGATCGGCCTTCGGATCGTTTCTCGAACCGGCCGTGGGCTGGCCGCTGTTCTGCGCCTTGTTCGTAATCTATTTTGCGATGGCCTATCTCCTGATCGGATCGGTTTTCCTGACCATCGGATCGATGGCCCCGACAGTGCGCGACGTGCAGACACTGTCGATGCCCGCCACCATTCTGCAGTTGGCGGTCTTTTTCCTCGCCACCTATTCGATGAGCGATCCCGGCTCGGCGGCGGAGATATTCGCCGTGCTGTTCCCCGTATCCTCGCCCTATGCGATGGTTGCCCGCGCGGCGCAGTCTCCGGTGCTGTGGACCCATCTGCTGGCCCTGGCCTGGCAGATCCTGTGGGTGGCAATCTTTGTGAAGACCGGGGCCACCCTGTTCCGCCGCAAGGTGATGAAATCGGGCAAGGCCGGGGGCAAAGGCGCCAAGCGCCGCGGGCTGTTGCGCCGATAGCGGGCGCTGCCTTCCTCGCGCCCCGCGCTATTGACACGCCTGTCAGTTAAGGCAGGATGCGGCGCGAGAGAGGAAGGCGGCAGCGCCGCGCTGTCGCCATCAGGAGAGAGCCATGGCCACTGCAGCCGTACCGCGCCCCGAATGCCGCACATCGCCCACCGCCTATGAAGCGCTGAAGCAGCATTTCGAAGAACATCCGGAACAGCGGCTGCATCATCCGCACAAGTGGGACGTTTCCCGCAGCGACATCTATGCCGACAATACGTGGCAGCCGATCTTCCGAGAAATGCGCGAGGCAGGCCCCCTGCACTACATTCCGGAAAGCCCCTTCGGCCCCTATTGGGCGGTGGTCCAGCACAAGGCGATCCAGCATATCGAAGCGCTGCCCGAAGTGTTCTCCTCCAGCTGGGAATATGGCGGCATCACCATCCTCAACCGTCTGAGCGAGGAAGAAATCGCCCAGAGCGGGGGAGAGCGGCGCGAACTGCCCATGTTCATCGCCATGGACCGGCCCGAACATACCGGCCAGCGCCGCACGGTGGCGCCCAAGTTTACCCCCAGCGGCATGGCCGAAATGGAAGGGGATATCCGGGCCCGCACCGGCGAACTGCTCGATTCGCTCCCGCGCGGGGAGGTTTTCGACTGGGTCGACAAGGTCTCCATCGAACTTACCACTGGCATGCTGGCCCTGCTGTTCGGCTTCCCGTGGGAAGACCGCCGCCTGCTTACGCTGTGGTCCGACTGGTCGGGCGATACGGAATTGGCCACCGTGCGCGGGCTCGACGAAATGCGCTGGGGGTTCCTCCACGAAATGGCGGCCTATTTCCAGTCGCTCTGGATGGAACGCTCGCAGGACAAGGAGCCGGGTGATGACCTCATCTCCATGATGATCCATTCCGAGGCGATGAGCCAGATGCGGCCCGAGGAATTCATGGGCAATCTGGTGCTGCTGATCGTGGGCGGCAACGACACCACCCGCAATTCGATGAGCGGGATCATCTACCAGCTCGACAAGAACCCGGACCAGCGCGAGCTGTTCGAACAGAAGCCCGACCTGATCCCCAATGCGGTGCAGGAAATCCTGCGCATGCAGACGCCGCTGGCGCATATGCGCCGGACCTGCACCGAGGATGCCGAGGTCTTCGGCCAGCCGATCAAGAAGGGCGACAAGGTCGTCCTCTGGTATCTTTCGGCCAATCGTGACGAGCAGGTATTCGAAAACCCCGACAAGCTGGACATAGAGCGCGAAAATGCCCGCCGGCACATCGCCTTTGGCTACGGCATCCATCGCTGCGTCGGCGCGCGGCTGGCCGAATTACAGCTTCGGGTGCTGCTGGAAGAAATGCACAAGCGCCGGATGCGCGTGCATGTGAAGGGCGAGATTGAGCGCGTGCGCGCCAATTTCGTACACGGCTTCCGCAAGCTCGAGGTCGAGCTTTCCGAGTTCTGACCCCCGGCAAGGCAGGGTTCATACCCTTTATGATAAAGACTAATATGACCATGAAGCCTGAACACAATCACACGCGCCGCGGCCTCCTCGGCTGGATCGGTGCCGGCGCCAGTTTCGCCGCCCTCACCGCCTGTGGATCGGGCCGCGCCGAAGCGAAGAGCTATCCCGTCTCGATGAGCGAGGCGCAATGGCGCAAGAAACTGACCAGCGCGGAATTCAGCGTGCTGCGCAAGGAATCGACCGAACGGCCCTACTCCTCGCCGCTGAACAAGGAAAAGCGCAGCGGTACCTATGTCTGCGCGGGCTGCGGCAACCGGCTGTATTCTTCGAAGACCAAGTTCGAATCGGGCACTGGCTGGCCCAGTTTCTGGGCCCCGATCGACAAGGGCGCCGTGGGCACCACCACGGATTACAAGATCGGCTATCCCCGCACCGAAGTGCACTGCGCTGATTGCGGCGGGCATCTTGGCCATATCTTCAATGATGGCCCCAAGCCCACCGGCAAGCGTCACTGCATCAATGGCGTGGCGATGGACTTCGTCGCCGCTTGAGTGCGCACCCGATAGACGCGCAATTCTTCCGGCCCTCCATGCTCGACCGGTTCGAGCCAAGCGGGTGGTTTGCCGTTCAGTAACGTGGCCGCCAGACCCGTCGGGGCCTCGCGGGCATAGAGACGGCTTTCGGCCACGCCCGCGCATAGCACGACATAATCGGCACCATGCTTCGCAACCAGCGCATGGGCTTTTGCCGGTTTGCCCATGAAGCCCCGGATCACATCGCCCATCGCATCGGCCGCCCGGTGGTGGCTGGTCGCGACGACCCCGTTTCCGGTATTGAGCAAAATTGCGGGTCCGATATCCATCGGAGCGAAAATCGTGCCGTGCGGCAACCGGCCGAGCTGGCTGACCGAATCGTAGATATTGCAGGAATCCTCGGCATTGATCGCGGCAGCCCTGCTCTGTTCGGCGTCGCTATCGGGCAGAATTTTTTCGGCTGCCGTGAACAGGCTCGATGGGGCGAGCAGCAGGACCAAGATCGCCAGCGCCCCGACACGCCTCGAAGTCGGCCCTTCCGCGCGGATGATATCGAGGAGCCGGGAGGCTAGCCAGCCAAGCGGAACCGCCGCGATGATCGCAGCGAAGGCGAGCGAGCGGGTCACCATCAGCGATAGCGCAATCGCCGCGAGCAGGATCAGCAAGTGATCGAACCACCAAAACTTCGCCTTCCCGCTCGCCCCGCGCCACAGCGCAGCAGTCGCCCCCACGGCCGCCACCAGCTGAATGATGGCAGGAACAGCCAGCGACGCAGCCTGTTTCCACAGCGGCTGCCCTTCGAGGATCAGCCGATACCAATAGCGGTCGACCATGGGATCGAGCTTAGCAAACGGGGTGGCGAGGCAAGCCGGAGAAATGGCCGCGTAACTCGCCGCGGCAACCGCGCCCGCGATCGCGAAGCATAGCGTCAGCGTCGTCCATCTCAGGGGCGCCATCCGCCCGATCAGCGTGGTGCCCACAGCGGCGACCGCAAAGAATGCAAGATGGGTAGGCGACACTGCGTCGCAGTAAGGTGTCGTCGCCAGACCGCGCGTGCCGAGGTAGAAAACTATCAGCGCGGCGGCAAAAGCCTGCATGTAACCGATCAGCCAGAAAGGTTCGGCCTGCCGCGCCCAGCGCACGTAAAGCACGCCCGCAAAGGCAGCGGCCATCGGCAGGACTTCCAGAGAGATGGAAAGGCCGAAAGCCATCGCGAAACCTGCCAGCCGCCCGCCCCATGCGCCCCGCCAGTTGAGCGTGAACAGGGCGGCCGCCACGCTCACTACCTGCCAGCCATGATGGTCGATCCGGGACGGGAGGAACTGAAACAGCAGTGGCGGCATCAGGCCGCAGACCGCCACGGCGAAGATAGCGGGACGCGCGCCAAGTAGCCGCCACGCCAGCCGACCGATGATGGCAAGCGCAATACCAAGGGTCGCGAAGGGGATGGTCAGGAAAGCCGCCATTTCCGCCCCCGCCTGGCCGAACAGCGGGGTCAGCGCCTTGATAACCAGCAGGATCGGCAGATCGACCAGCCGGGACCAGTGCATCGGCGTCCCTGCTGGCGGGTTGAGGCGGTACTGCGTAAGATCGAACCAGTCTTGGCCGCCGATCAGATCGCGCACCTGCACCAGGCGCATCGCATCGTCGGGATCGAGAAAGCTGCGCGCCAGCAAGTTCTGCGCACCTGTCGCCAACAGGATCGCGCAGATTACCGCCCACGCCACCAGCAGCGGCAGCGCCGGGAAAGCGTCTTTCGCGAGTGGGCCTTCGCTGTTCATGTCAGCTATGCGGACGAAACACGATCTTGCTGCGCAAAAGCCAAGTGAGCGCGAAGCTCGCCGCGATAGCGAACACCTTGCCAATGCGCGGATCGATGCCAGCCCTGTCTGCGCTGGAAACGATCACGGTGGTAAGCAGCAGTCCGGCAAGCGCCGAGACCCCGAACAGGATCTTCTGCCGCCGACGCTGCGGCCCCGCCGCCACCACGTTATCGGCAAACACCACCCTGCTGGATAGCAGCCAGTGCGTGATGATCCCGGCGCAATAGCCAAGCGCAGTCGCTCCGGCAGCGGAAATCTGCGTCATAAGCAGGAGCAGGAACACACCGACGTCCACCGCCAGGGCCGCCACGCTTGCAAAACCGTAGGTTATCAGCCGGACCAGATCCCAACGGCGGGCAAGGGCTGCGACCCTCGATTTCTGAAGCTCAGCCATTTGCGCCATCTTTCGCTTCCGTCTTGCCGGCAGCGACAGGCGATTGCTGCTTCACATCGCCTTTCCACCGCAGCAGCATCCATGGAACCCGGTCGGGCGCAAACTGGCTGCGATGGTGGCGATCGAAATAGGGCGGCATGTGATCGCCCACGATCAAAATGTCGGTCGGGGGGAAATCCGGAACAGTTATTTCCTTAATGATAGCTTGGTCGAGCTGGTCCCACAGCGCGAACTGGCGGCAAATCATGGGGTATTCGGCGGCCAGCCTGGCCGAAATTTTCTCGCAATGGTCCACATCGAGGTTCATTCCCGGCGGCACCGGCAGATGCGAATTCACCGTCAGCCAGTAGAGAAACTGGGGCTTTTCCGCGGCCTTCAGATCGTTTGCCAGCAGAGCCGGAATATCCCGGTCGCAAGCCCCGGGGAACACCCCGCCGCATTCCCGCGCGCCCCGCCCAAGCAATTGCTCGCCGAACTCTTCATGCTCGAACCCGATGTTGGGATACCATTTGGCGCGATCGAAGAACGCCCCGGTAAAACTATGATATGCCCGCGTCCCGTACCCCGCCGCCGCGAGTTTCGCGGGCAGGCAGGCGGCGTCCGCCTTTTCCAGCACTTCGTAATAATCGCCCCAGCGACCGCATAATTCGCGGATTTCGCCAGCCGTGGTCGAATTGTAATAGACCGTTTCGCCCCTGGTGATCTCAAACCGGTCGGTCACTGCAGGATCGTCGTAACGGGCGAACAGCAGGTCGGCCATATCGGCATTCCCCACCGGTTCGCCCAGCGATTCGACCATGATGAGCATAAGGTGGCGATCGGGCACGCCACCGGCCGGCACGAGGCCCGAGCCCTGACTTCCCGACATGAAGGGCGTGCCTTCGACGGCGGCACGTTGATAATGGCCGCGCATTCCCTGTGCCATGTGAGCATCAAGCCCAGCAAGCGAGACGGTACCAAGGATCGCGAGGACGACCAAGCGGATGTCGGTAAAGTTCTGGTTCCGCCGTTGGAGCCACAGAGCCAGCAGGCTGATCCCCAAAAGCAACACCCCTCCAACGAGATATTCGGTGGAGTTGGTGGGCTTAATCTCGACCAGAAACCGAACCGAATAAAGCAACGAGGAAATGGCGAGGTTGAACAGGCCTGCAATGAAGGCAAGGACCGAATAGGTCATCGCCGTGAGAAAGGTCAGGCCGCGTACCCATGCAGGGAGAGGGCGGACCAGCAGCCCGATTGCCCCGATGCCCAGGATATCCAGCACGCGCGGCGGCGCGCCCACAGCCCACATGGCGATGAAGGCCGCATTGGCTAGCAACAGCCAGATCAGCGCCCAGTTGCCGAACTTCCGCCACTGCCTCTCATCGATGGCCAAAAAGCCGGGCTTGGAGGCTATTCGCCCAACCAGTCCGCTTGGTAGCGCAGCTTCCGACATCTCAGGCTGCGTCGCGGTCGCCGGAAACACGCTCGGGAACCTGGCGCACCGAGGCAAGAGCAGCCGACTGGTCTTCGGTCAGGCGCCTGCTGGGCAGCGAGGCGGCATCCCCTTCGTCGCCCGCCTCGTGATATTCGGCATCCTCGTTGACGCACCAAGTGTCGTAGACGCGCTCGCCTGCGAGGATATTCTCGACCGTCAGCATGGCGGTCATCATCGCATGGTCCTGATTGTTGTAGCGATGCATGCCGTTGCGGCCGACGAGGTGCAGCGTCGGGTGCTTTTCCTCCAGTTCGCGGCGCATGGCATCGACATTCGCGGCGTAATCCTCGTCATAGACCGGATAGGCCTTTTCCTGCCTCACGACTGCGCCAGACTTGACCTTCCTGCGGTCGACGAGGCCGAGAATTTCCATTTCGTCGGTCGCGAGGGCGACGAGATCGTCGTCGCTCATCGACCAGAGGCCATCGCCTTCGAAGCAGAAATATTCGAGACCCACGCAGGCCATGTTCTCGTCGGGAATCATTTCCGGCGACCAGCTGCGGAAGTTCTGCACGCGGCCGACCTTCACCTTGCTGTCGTGGATGTAGATCCAGTTGTCGGGGAAGAGGTCTTCGCCCTCCACCATCAGCGCCACGGTCAGGAAGTCGCGATATTTCAGCTCACTGGCCTGCAGGGTGGACTGCGGGAGCGGATGGAGGCGTTTGGACAGTTCGCGCATCGGGGCGCTGCTGATGGCATGCGCTGCCTCGATGACGATTTCGCCATCCTTGCCGGCGGCGCTCATGCGCCAGCCGCCCTTACCGTCTGCGGCGAGCTGCTTGAGGCCGTGGCCCATGATGATCTGGCCTTTGCCGGTGGCGAGGATCTTGTCGCGCGCGGCTTCCCACATCATGCCCGGGCCAAGCCGCGGATAGCGGAAGGTTTCGAGCAGCGTCTTCACAGCCTGCCCGTCGTTCGGTTTCTTGTTGAGGCCGAGGCTGCGCTTCAATCCGTCGGTCACCGCGCCCCATAGCGAGAGGCCCTTGATGCGCTGGGCCGCCCAGTCGGCGCTCATCTCGTCGCAAGGCATGCCCCACACCTTCTCGGTATACGTCTTAAAGAAGATCGAATAGAGCTTGTGGCCGAACTGGTTGACGGTCCAGTCCTCGAAGCTCTTCACCTCCTTCTTGGGGAACAGCTTGTACTGCAGATAGCTCGCCATGCAGATGGTCGAGCGAAAGATGCCGAGGTTCCAGAGCGCTTCGAAGGCGCGCAGCGGGTAGCTGTAGAATTTGCCCTCGTAATAGATGCGGCTCATGCGCGGGCGCTGGATGAAATCGTCTTCGCCGAGGATCTCGTTCCACAGGTCGACGACCTGCTTGCTCTTCGAGAAGAACCGGTGGCCGCCGATGTCGAATCGGTAGCCTTCATGCTCCACCGTGCGGCTGATGCCGCCGACATAGGTGCCGTCCTGTTCGATGATGGCGACCGACTTGCCCTGGCGCGTCAGCAGATAGCCCGCAGTCAGACCGGCGGGGCCTGCGCCGATAATGGCGACATCGACTTTGACGGATTGGTTCGGTTTTTCCACGAATGTCCCCAGGCCTGATCAACTGGGTTGGGGAGTGGAGGATAATGGTTAGCTTATGGTTAACCGGCCGCTTTTACCTGGAAATGCCAGGCCGCCGAACAAGCGTCGAAGCCCCGACAAGACCTGGTACGGGTGGCGGGACTCGAACCCGCACGAGCAAAGCTCAGGGGATTTTAAGTCCCCGGCGTCTACCATTCCGCCACACCCGCGTATCGCGCGAGGCGTCCTAGAGCCAAGTGATTGAAGTCGCAATCCGGATCGTGCCGGTGCGGATCATTACCCGTTATTCAGGCGCTCGCGGATTTCCTTGCCCGGCTTGAAATAGGGCACCCGCTTGGCGGGCACGTCCACCAGCTCCCCGGTGCGCGGATTGCGGCCCTGCCGCGCTTCGCGTTCGCGCGTGGAAAACGCCCCGAAGCCGCGCAGTTCCACCCGTCCGCCTTCCGACAGACGTTGACTGATTTCATCGAAGAAGATGTCCACCACCTGCTCCACCTCTTCGGCGCGCAGTTCGGGATTGTCCTTCGAGATAGCAGCGAGGAGTTCTGAACGAATCATGGTCACTCTTTCCAGACCGCCGGGATGGCAGCGTCATCAATTACAAATGCGACCCGTAACGGGCCCCGATCTTGCGAGCCCTTTCAATGGCCAGTGGCAGAATTAGGCGGTTTCCACAAGAGAATCCGTCGCAATTCGTGGACGGAGGATCACGTTTCGGCGAGGAGTTTCTCCGGCGCAAGGCCGAGGCGGGCCATCCGCGCGCGAATTTCCGGCCATTCCTCTTTCAGGAAAATCTCGCGGTCCCGGTCCCGCAAGATCTGCGCCGCGCCCTTCACCACATACATGCCGACGCCGCGCTGCACTTCGACCAGCCCATCGTTCTGGAACTGCTGATAGGCCTTGGCGACGGTGAGCGGATTGGCGCCCTGCTCCGCCGCGAGCGCGCGGACCGACGGCAGCATCTCGCCCTCTTTATACTGTCCATCGATAATCGCCGCGGCGATGAGATCGCGCAGCTTGAGATAAACAGGCTTGGACTGGTTCTTCATGGTTAATTCCCGGGCGACGCAATAGTGCGTCAGTGCCATAATACAGCGCCGCGCGCAAGGTTCCCGCCAGACGCGGCGTGACGCCAGCCCGGATTGGTCGCTACTGTAACTAATGCTTCACATGGCCGCGCAAACCGCTAGGGTGCGCCGCTTCAAGGGAGGGCCGCGCCCAGGGAGGGGCGGCTATCGGAATACTTAGAGGGACACCGATTCATATGGTCGAAGGCATGTTCTTCACATTCGGCTCTGCGTTCGAAATGTGGGCATTCAGAGTTGCCGTAATCGCACTGGCATCTTTTCTTATCGGAGGGGTGGTGCTCGTCACGCGCCCGCAACCCGAAGTCATCGGACATCCCAAGGGATTGTTCCTGCTGTTCATGGCCGAAATGTGGGAGCGTTTCTCCTATTACGGCATGCGCGCCCTGCTGATCTTCTACCTCGTTCAGCACTGGCTCTTCACCGATAGCGAAGCCTCCGTCATCTACGGTGCCTATACCGCGCTCGTTTACATCACTCCGGTGGTGGGCGGCTATCTGGCCGACCGCTTCCTCGGTCAGCGCAAGGCGGTGGTCTTCGGCGCAGTCCTGCTGACACTGGGCCATTTCTTCATGGCCTTCGAAGGCGGCGGCGGCCAGGCCGACCCGATCATCAACATCTTCTGGCTGGCTCTGGCCCTCATCATCGTGGGTTCGGGCTTCCTCAAGGCGAATATCTCGGTGATCGTCGGTCAGCTCTATTCGCGCACCGACGTCCGCCGCGACCCGGCTTACACCATCTTCTACATGGGCATTAACGTCGGCGCGGCCACCGCATCGATCATCTGCGGCTATCTCGGCCAGACCTATGGCTGGCAGTACGGCTTCGGCCTCGCCGGTTTCGGCATGCTGATCGGCCTCGTGTTCTTCGTGCTCGGCAAGCCCCTGCTGCTCGGCAAGGGCGAACCCAAGGATCCTTCGAAGCTCAAGGGCGGCAAGGAATGGGGTATCTACGGCGCCGGTCTTGCCATGGTCGCACTGTGCTGGGCCGCTATCCAGTATCAGGAACTCGTCGGCGTGGTGCTGGGCATCTTCGGCGGCGGTCTGGTGCTTTATGTTCTCTTCACTGCAGTCACCAAGCTGCCGAGTGAAGAGCGTGACCGCATTTTCGCGGCCATGTTCCTGATCCTGACCTCGATCGTCTTCTGGGCGCTGTTCGAACAGGCCGGATCCAGCCTCAACCTGTTTACCGACCGTCACGTCGACACGCAGGGTGTGAACGCATCCATGTTCCAGTCGATCAACGCGATCTACATCGTGCTGCTCGCCCCGCTCTTCGCGATGGTGTGGCAGGGTCTGGCCCGCAAGGGCAAGGAACCCAGCACCCCGCTGAAATTCGGCCTGGCCGTCATTCAGGTGGGCCTCGGCTTCCTCGTGCTCGTCTGGGGTGCGGAAAGCGTTGGCGTTAATGTGCCGACGCCGGTCATCTTCATCTTCCTGATCTACCTGCTGCACACCACCGGTGAGCTCTGCCTATCGCCGGTCGGCCTTTCGGCAATGAACCGCCTGAGCCCGACGCATATGGCATCGCTCATCATGGGTACGTGGTTCTTCGCTTCGGCTGCCGGTAACTTTGCCGCCGGTCTTATCGCTTCGGCCACCGGTGCCGAAGGCGTTGGCGAGGAAGCGGGCAAGCAGGTTGTCCTCGGCGTCTATTCCACCGTTGGCTGGTTCGCAGTCGGCGTCGGTGTGTTCGTCATGGTCATCAGCCCGCTGATCAAGAAGCTGATGCATCTCGACACGATCGTGGACGACAATCTCGGCGACGACCTCGAAGGTCAGGCCGGGGCAGGTCTCGAAGCGCAGGAAGCCGGCATGCATCCGGCAACCAACCCGCAGATGCCGGGCAAGCACGAAGAGAACCGCTGAGAAGCCAATTCTTTTCGACAAATGTAATTGACCGGGCGGGTCGGGACAGCGATGTTCCGACCCGTTCTTTTTGGGGGACTTCATGAAGAAACTTGCCCTGCTTGCGCTTTCCGCAAGCCTTGCCGCCTGCGCGACCACGAATACCGACAGCAACTCCGCCACCTCGGCGTCCAGCAAGGACTGGACCGCGCCGAAAGGTGCCGACAATCGCGTGCCTTTCGCCTCGACCTACAGCCGCTATCCCGGCCGCCCGACCGCGCTGGTCGGCGCGACGGTGTTCGACGGAACCGGCCGCCGCATCGACAATGGAACGGTCCTGTTCAGCGATGGCGAGGTTGTGGCCGTGGGCGATGCCTCGCTGCCGACCGAAGGCTATGACCGCGTCGACGCCAGCGGCAAATTCGTGACCCCCGGCGTGATCGACATCCATTCGCATCTCGGCGATTACCCCACCCCCAGCGTGGATGCCCATTCGGACGGCAATGAAGCGACCAGCCCGATGACACCCGAAGTCTGGGCCGAACATTCGGTCTGGCCGCAGGACCCGGGCTTCACCCGTGCGCTGGCCAATGGCGGCGTCACCAGCCTGCAGATCCTTCCCGGATCGGCCAACCTCACCGGCGGCCGTTCGGTCACGCTCAAGAACGTGCCCGCCCGCACCGTGCAGGGAATGAAGTTTCCCGGTGCGCCTTACGGGATGAAGATGGCCTGCGGTGAAAACCCCAAGCGCGTCTATGGCAGCAAGGGCCGGATGCCTTCCACCCGGATGGGCAATTTCGCGGTCAACCGCCAGATGTGGCTCGATGCGCAGGCCTATGACGGCAAGAAGCGCGATCTGGGCAAGGAAACGCTCAAGGGCGTGCTCGATGGCGAAATCCTCGTCCACAACCACTGCTACCGCGCCGATGAAATGGCGCTGGTCATGGATATGGCCAAGGAGATGGGGTACAAGGTCACTGCCTTCCACCACGCCGTCGAAGCTTACAAGATCGGCGATCTCCTGCGCGAAAACGAAGTGTGCAGCGCGATCTGGGCCGATTGGTACGGCTTCAAGATGGAAGCCTATGACGGCATTCTCGAAAACGCCGCCTTCCTGCGCCAGGCCGATGCCTGCGTGATCATCCATTCCGACGATGCCAACGGCATCCAGCGCCTCAATCAGGAAGCCGCCAAGGCGCAGGCCGCCGGACGGCGCGTGGGCATCGACATTCCAGATGCCGAAGTGGTCGGCTGGTTCACGCTCAACGCCGCCAAGGCGATGGGCATTGCCGATCGTACCGGCAGCCTCGAAGCCGGCAAGATGGCAGACGTCGTGCTGTGGAACGGCGATCCGCTGTCGGTCTACTCGCGGCCGGAAAAGGTCTGGGTCGACGGGGCGCTCATGTTCGATGCGATGGACCGCAAGCGGCGGCCGGTCAGCGATTTCGAGCTCGGCCAGCCGGGTGAAGGAGACGTGAAATGAAGGCGCTGTTCGCATTTGCCGCCAGCACGCTGGCCCTCGCCGCATCGCCCGCACTGGCGCAGGATGTCGCCATGACCGGCGTGACTGTCGCCACCGGTGACGGCTCCGCCCCCATCGAGAATGGCGCCATCCTCCTGCAGAACGGCAAGGTCGTTTATGCGGGCCCCGCAGCGGGCATGCCGCAGACGTCTGTCGCCGCGGTCGAGGCGCCGCAGGGTTCGTGGGTTACGCCCGGCCTCTTCGCCACGGTCACATCGCTTGGCCTGTGGGACGTTGGCGCCGTAAGCCAGTCGAACGATACGAACGCTGGCGGCTCGCCGTTCAGCGCCGCTCTGGACGTGGCCCCGGCGGTCAATCCGGCCTCGCAGCACATCGCCGTACACCGCGCCGCGGGCGTGACGCGCGCGGCCAGCCTCATGTCCTCGACCGGCTCGATCTTCCAGGGCCAGGGCGCGATCATCGATCTGGGCTCGGATGGCGATGCCGTGGTCCAGCCGCGCGCATTCCAGTCCGTCGCGCTGGGCGAAGCAGGCGCACGGGTCGCCGGCGGCAGCCGCGCCTCTGCCCATGCGCTGTTCCGGAACGCCTTGCGCGAAGCGGGCCAGTTCGGTGACGATGCGCGCATTCCGGGCATGGAATCGCGCCAGCGCGATGTCCGCACCGGTGACGATCTCCCGCTCGATCCGCGCCTTTCCGGTGAAAACGGCGAACGCGGGACCGACGTATTGCTCACCCGGTTCGATGCCGCGGCGCTGGTGCCGGTGGTGCGCGGCGAACAGAAGCTGTTCGTCATGGTCGAACGCGCTTCGGACATCCGCAGCGTGATTGCGCTCAAGCGCGAATTCCCGCGGCTCGATCTCGTGCTCGTCGGCGCCAGCGAAGGCTGGCTGGTGGCGCCCGAAATCGCCGCTGCCAATATTCCGGTCATCGCCGACGGGCTCGACGATCTGCCCGCCAGTTTCGAAGAACTCGCCAGCACGCAGTCGAACATCGGCCGCATGGTGAAGGCCGGGGTCAAGGTGGCGATCAATGCCGCCGCGATGGAGAACCCGCGTAATCTCAACCAATATGCTGGCAACCTCGTCGCTCTCACGCGCATTCCCGGTGCCGACGGGCTGAGCTGGGGGCAGGCCTTTGCCGCGATCAGTTCCGTTCCGGCGGACATTGTGGGCATGGGGTCGAGGGCAGGTGTGCTGATGCCTGGCGCGGTGGGCGATCTGGTCGTGTGGGACGGTGATCCGCTCGAACTCGGATCGACGCCGGTCAGCGTCTATATCGACGGTGTCGAACAACCCCTGGAAAGCCACCAGAGCCGCCTGCGCGATCGTTACCGCGATCTCGATACGAGCGACCTGCCCAAGGCCTACGACTGGTGAGGAAGAACCCGCAAATGCGAACTATGTTGCTGGCGCTCGGCGCCGCCTGTGCGGCCGTGGCCATTACCTCGGCCACCGCGCAGAACGAAGCTCCCGACAAGTCGTCGGACATTGCCTGGATGAATGCCCAGCAGGCCTATCTCAGCGGCCTCAAAGCGGAAGACGGCTGGCACACGATGGACGGCGGCCTGCGCTGGCGCTTCGTCGATTATACCGGCAATGACCGCAAGCCGACCGTGGCCGACACGGTGACAGTGCATTACGCGGGCACTTTCATCGACGGGGAAACCTTCGATTCCAGCTTCGACCGGGGCGAACCGGCCACCTTTCCGCTCGGCCGTCTGGTCAAGGCGTGGCAGATGGCGATCCCTGAGATGGGCGTGGGCGACACCATCGAAATCGCCGCGCCGGCGGACCTTGCCTATGGGCCCATGGGCAAAGGCCCGATCCCCGGCGGCGCGACCCTGCTGTTCACGGTCAAGCTGATCGATATCAAGTAGAGTCCACACGAACGGCTTGCCAATGCCGGGCCGCTGCGATTGAATGCCCGCACGGCTGCGGGAGGGAATCGATGGCGTCCGGGATAGTCCAGTTGTTTGCCGCCAGCGTGGCGTTCGTGGGCACGCATTTCGCGCTGTCGCACCCGCTGCGCGGGCCGCTGGTCAGCAGACTGGGGGAGAATGGCTTCCGCCTGCTCTATTCGCTGGTCGCGCTCGGCACGTTCGTCTGGATCGTGCAGGCGTTCCGCGCGGTTGGTCCGGGCGGCGCGGCGCTGTGGGACGGCAAGGGCGATGCGGTCTGGATCGCGGCGAGCATTGTCATGCTGCTGGCATCGGTCCTGCTGGCAGGCTCCTTCGTCCGCAATCCCGCCCTGCCCGATCCGCGCGCGGCAAAGCATGCGGCGGCGGGCGTACACGGCGTCTTCCATGTCACCCGCCACCCGATGATGTGGTCCTTCTCGCTATGGGCGGCGGTGCACATCCTGCTGAGCCCGACCGCGCGGCAGTTCGTGCTGGCCGGGGCGATCGCCCTGCTCGCCCTGCTCGGCGCGCATATGCAGGACCGCAAGAAAGAGGCGCTGATGGGCGAAACCTGGGCAGGCTGGGAAGCGCAGACCAGCTACTGGCTGCGCCCCGGCGGATTGCTGCGCGCGGGCGCCGTGGCATGGCTTGGCGGTATCGCGATCTGGCTGGCCGCCACCTATGGCCATATCCACGCCAATGGCTGGGATGCAGGCATCTGGCGCTGGGTTTAACAATAACCTCGCGCCCTAAATACCCCGAAACTGCGGCGCGCGTTTCTCGATCAGCGCATCGACGCCTTCCATGTGATCCTGCGTCGAATGCATCAGCGCCTGCGCATTGGCCGCCATTTCCAACGCCGCGTCATAGCTGGTGGAGCGTCCTTGCCGCATCAGATTCTTCGCCTGCCGCAGGGCATGGGGCGGCATTGCAGCGACCTTGGCGGCCAGCGCCCCCGCCTCCTCCATCAGCGCATCGTGATCGACCACGCGGCTTACCAGCCCCCAGTCGAGCGCGGTGGGCGCATCGATCACATCGCCGGTATAGAACAACTCCGCCGCCCGCGCCTCGCCGATGATGCGCGGCAGGATCCACGTGCCGCCATCGCCCGGAATGATGCCGAGCTTGAGAAAGGTCACCCCGAACTTCGCCTTGTCGCTCGCGATGCGCATGTCGGCGAGGCAGGCCAGATCGCACCCCAGCCCGATCGCCGGGCCGTTGACCGCCGCAATCAGCGGCACGCGGAGCGAATAGAGCGCGCGCAGGATCTTGTGGATGTTATTGCGATAGCCATCGGCGATCTCGGGCGCGGTGCCGCCAAAATTGCCCGTCTTGTCCTTCATCGCCTTGATATCGCCGCCCGCGCTGAAGGCCCGCCCCGCCCCGGTCAGGATCACGCAGCGCACGTCCATATCGCCATTGATCGCATCGCAGGCCGCCGCAAACGCATCCCCATCCCCCGCTGCGCCGAGCGGGTTCATGCTGTCGGGCCGGTTGAGCGTGAGCGTGGTGATGTGGTTTGCGGTGCGGGTGGTGAGCAGGGTCATGGGCGATGGGTCCTTTCGCCAAGGCTTGTGCCATTCGCCCTGCGGTTACGAAAGGCTTTACCGAAGCGCGGCGATCTCGCGGCGGAAAGGGGCAACACGGCTGTCCGGGCGCGAAAGCGTGACCGCGCTCACCGATCCCGAGGCGTCAAACTCGAAGTGCAGCAAGTTGGGGTAATCTTCGACGCGGTAAACATCGCCGCCCACATGATGCATCCTGCTGTAATCGCGGCCAAGGAATTGGGTGAAAAATTCGGAGACGATAACCAGACCCGATGCCCGCTCTTCGATCCGGTAATCGAGACCGAGATTATAGAGCAGCCCCTTGTATGTACCCAGAATTGCGCCCTGCCTTTCGGGGGCCACGGCAATATCCTCGATAGGATGGCGGCCCGCCCACCCCATGGCATCGATGATGGTTCGGCGCGCATTCGCAAACACCGGCCCGGTGTTATCGTCATCGCCATTGCCCATTAAGACAAAGCCGTATCCGCCCTCCATCGCGGCAAAGAGATCGGAATTGACGCCGGTGTTGGAGCCATCGTGGCGGAACCAGTCGGTATTGCCGAAACCGAAACCGCGGAAGAAGGGCATGCCCATCCCGCCAACGTACTGAAGCGAGAAGATGTCGGTCATGGATCGGGCGATCGCCGGAGTGACAGACCCCACCGTCTCGCCGTGCAAGGCGCGTTGGATGGCAATGGCGAAGAGCGCGAGATCGTGCGGGGTCGACCACATACCGGAAGCCGAGACTTGCGGCGTGATCGGAAGCCCGTCGCGAATTTGCCTGCCCTCGCTATCGTGCACCAGCGCGGCGTCCTGCGGAAAGCCGGGTTCTCCGGGCTGAATCATGGTGGTGTGCTGCATGGCGAGCGGACCGAAAATCTTCTGCTGCGCCAGCGTATGCAGGTGCAGGCCCGTCAGGTCTTCGAGCGCCATCTGCACGATGACATAGCCGCCGCCGCTGTATTTCCAGTCCGAGCCGGGAGCGAACAGGAATTCGATCGGTTTGTCGTAACGCGGCAGACGCCCCTCCACGCTGTCGATCAGGCTGGGAATCGCGTCGCCCTGGTAGAAGTCGGCGAAACCGTGCTGCGAGGTCCCCGCGGTGTGCGTCAGCAATTGCCGCCAGCTTACCTCAGTGGCGCCAGGAAAATCGCTTTGCGGCAGCTGCCAGTGGGTGAGGGTTTGCGCGATCGGCGCGTCAAGATCGATCCGCCCCTCCTCCGCCAGAATCAGGCAAAGCATGGCAGTTACCGGTTTCGAAATCGAAGCAGTCGAAAAGGCCGTGGTCTCGCGGACGGGCTCTCCCGCTACCGATCTCGCTCCATAGGTTTGCGTGCGGATCGCCCCGTAATTGTCGAACACGGCCACGCTGAGGCCCGTGAGACGATGCTCGGCCATGTCTTGCTCGATGCCTGAAAGCGCCGGGTTCGCGGCGACCGGAGGCGGGGCACTCGCCTCGGGCACGGTGGCGCAGGCGGAAACGGCTAGCGTGCCAAGGGCAAGTAGGAAACGATTGATGACGGCGATCCTTGCTAGTGTGTTATTGCGTTAAAACACTAGCAAGGTGATCTCGCTGGTCAAGCTGAAGATTTAGAGCTGTTTCGTTCACCACGCACGTCACCTCGGCCCCGAACTGGGTTCTGGCTGCTATCATTGGGCGTGAGGAAAAGCTGGGCCCTGGAGCAGGTCCGGGGTGACGGAGAAGGTTTTCGCGCTTTGAGCACAAAATTAGTGGGGCTTCTTCGTTCTGGCTGCCGATCTTACATCCCACAAAGACATGAGCGCGAGACTGACGCATAGGCTCAGAGCGTAAGTCGGAATAAGGTCCATCGCGAAGGCATAGCCGTGTTCGAATGCATCCAAAGCGAACAGACAGGCCAGCGCGGGCGATCCCAGCAGAAGGGTATCTCGTGCGAAAGAACGTAACGCGCGCGCAAACATGGGAGCAGCCTATATCATTCTGGGCTATCCGCAATCGGTAGCGGTCGTAGCCACTGTGCGATCCGCGCATGGCGCTAGTTATACTTCCCCGTCACCCCGGACTTGATCCGGGGTCCAGCTTTTCCTTTAGCGCCCCACGAGAGGCAGCGGCCATGGACCAGAACATGAAAGCACTGCATCCGGAAATTGAGGCGCTGACCTAAGCCCGCGCCTCTTCCACGCCCGCGCTGTTGTGCCGCAGTGCGTTCAGCACCGTATCCACGATATGCGGCGCATTCAGCCCCGCTTCGTCATACTGCTTCATCGGATCGTCCTGATCCTGGAAGGTGTCGGGCAGGCGCATGGTGCGCACCTTCAGGCCGTTGTCCGTCAGCCCCTCGTCGCTGGCATAGGTCAGCACATGCGCGCCGAGGCCGCCGATGGCGCTTTCCTCGATCGTCACCACCACTTCGTGGCTGCGCATCAGTTTCTCGATCAGCGCGGTGTCCAGCGGTTTGGCAAAGCGCATGTCGGCGACCGTGGTGGACAGGCCCTTGGCTTCCAGCTGGTCGGCGGCCTTTTTGGCTTCTTCCAGCCGCGTGCCCAGCGACAGGATGGCGACCTTCGTGCCTTCGCGGACGATCCGGCCCTTGCCGATTTCCAGCTTTTCGAGCTTTTCGGGAATTTCCACGCCCGTGCCGCCGCCGCGCGGATAGCGGAAGGCGATGGGGCCATCGTCATATTCAGCGGCGGTATAGGTCATATGCGCCAGCTCCGCCTCGTCGGCGGCGGCCATCACCACCATGTTGGGCAGGGTGGCGAGATAGGTCACGTCGAAGCTGCCCGCATGGGTGCAGCCATCGGCACCCACCAGACCGGCGCGGTCGATCGCGAAGCGCACGGGCAGGTTCTGGATCGCCACATCGTGCACCACCTGGTCATAGGCGCGCTGCAGGAAGGTGGAATAGATTGCGGCGAAGGGGCGCATGCCTTCCGCGGCAAGGCCGGCGGCAAAGGTCACGCCGTGCTGTTCGGCAATGCCGACATCGAACGCCTTGTCAGGGTGCGCCTGCGCGAATTTATCGACGCCCGTGCCGCTGGGCATGGCGGCGGTGATGGCGCAGATGCGCGGATCGGTTTCCGCCAGCTTGGCCAGCGTTTCGCCGAAGACGTTCTGATAGGCGGGCGGCCCGCCGGTGGATTTCTTCTGCTTGCCGGTGACGACATCGAACTTGGCGACGCCGTGATATTTGTCGGCGCTGTTTTCGGCCGGGGCATAGCCCTTGCCCTTTTTGGTCACGACATGGATCAGCACCGGGCCCTGTTCGCTGTCGCGCACATTTTCCAGCACCGGGATCAGGTGATCCAGATTGTGGCCATCGATCGGGCCGACGTAATAGAAGCCCAGTTCTTCGAACATGGTCCCGCCGGTCACCATGCCGCGGGCATATTCTTCGGCCTTTTCCAGCCCGCCCCACACGCGGCGCCCCATCCGGCGCGCCAGCTTCGATGCCATGGTCCTGAGGCCCAGATATTCGCTGGAGGACACCATGCGCGCGAGATAGGCGGACAGGCCGCCCACCGGCGGCGCGATCGACATGTCGTTATCGTTGAGGATCACGACCAGCCGGTTGCCCGCCTGTTCGGCATTGTTCATCGCCTCATAGGCCATGCCTGCGCTCATCGCGCCATCGCCGATCACCGCGATGCCGCGGCCGGGCCGCGCCTGCATCTTGTTCGCCATGGCAAAGCCCAATGCGGCGCTGATCGAGGTGGAGGAATGCGCGGCGCCGAAGGGATCGTATTCGCTTTCGGCGCGCTTGGTGAAGCCGCTGAGCCCCCCGCCCTGCCGCAGCGTACGGATACGGTCGCGGCGGCCGGTCAGGATCTTGTGCGGATAGCACTGGTGGCCAACGTCCCACACCAGCTTGTCGGTCGGCGTGTCGAAAACATAGTGGATCGCCGTGGTCAGTTCCACCACGCCCAGCCCCGAACCCAGATGCCCGCCGGTCTGCCCGACGGCGTCGATCATCTCTTCGCGCAGTTCGTCGGCCAGCTGGCGGAGCTGGCTCTGGTCGAGTTTGCGAAGGTCGGCGGGGGTGTCGACAGTGTCGAGCAGGGGGGTATGCGGGCGGTCACTCATACGAATGCTCTACACTTGGTTTGCCGAACTGTCGATGAACGGCTTGTCGATGAAATTGCACGCTTGGGCGCAGTTAAGGTAAGGAATGGCCGCTGTGGCCACGTCCTTTGGGAAGGCGATTGCTATTCCAAGGCCGCGCTCAGGCGGCGCAATCGTCACATAATCCGCGCAGTTCCACCACGGGGCGCACATCGCGGAAACCCGCATCCTTGCCTGCCACGCGCAGCGCGCCGGTGACGCGCTCATCGTCGATATGCATGGCCTTTCCGCAATCGTCGCAGATCAGGAAGATGCAATCGTGGCGGCAGCCGGGATGCGTGTTGACGAGATAGGCATTCGCGCTCTCGATCCGGTTGGCGAGGTTGTTGCGCACGAACAGGTCGAGGATGCGATAGACGCTGTTGGGCGCCACGCGCTTGCCGCGCGATGCCGAAAGATTGTCGGCAATGTCATAGGCGCTGGCAGGCTTTTCATGCCGCGCCAGTTCCTCGAACACGGACTGGCGCATACCCGTCCATTGCTCACCCGAATCGGTCAGCGTGATACGGGCCGCGTCGATCAGATCGTCGCCCGAATGTTCCTCATGTGCGTGTGCATGTCCTGCCATGCCCCAAAAGTAGGGCGGGCAGCGCCGCTGCGCAAGTCAGTCGCGCTTGAACTCGGCGCGATAGGCACTGGGATAGAGCCGCTTCAGCGCCGCGACCTTGGGCGCATCCCACCGCACGATGTAGCCGTGGCGCGGATTCTTGGCGGCAAAGTCTTGGTGATAGGTTTCGGCTGGGTAGAACCCCTGCGCGCGCTCGATCTTGGTCACGATCGGCTTGTCCCACACGCCTGCCTTGTCGAGCTGGGCGATATAGGCCTTGGCCACCGCGTTCTGCTCGGCGGATGTCGGGATGATGGCGCTGCGATAATGCGCGCCCCGGTCCGGGCCCTGGCGGTTGAGCTGGGTCGGATCGGCGATGACGGAAAAATAGATGCGCAGCAGCTGGTCGTACCGGATCACAGCGGGATCATAGGTGACCTTCACCGCCTCGGCATGATCGGTCACGCCGCTGGAGACGATGGAATATTTGGCCGACCGTTCGGTGCCGCCGTGATAGCCGGCCACGGCGCTGGTCACGCCCTTGGTATGGCTGAACACGGCTTCGACCCCCCAGAAACAGCCCCCGGCGAAGATGGCGGTTTTCAGGCCGCCGCTTTCCTTGGCGCGGGTCTGGGCGGGCGGTGCCTTCACCGCTTCCTCGGCAGCCATGGCAGGCTGCTGGCAGGCACCGGTCAGGACCAGCGCCAGCGAGGAGAGGAGAAGGGGAATGCGCCGCATCAAATGATCGCGGCGACCGCCGAAACGATTTCGCCGCCGTTCGAAAAGGCAATGATGAAGGCTCCGGCCAAAAAGCCGATGCCGAAATTGCGATAGAGGTCGGGTGTGAAGAGATTCATGTCTTATGCTTTCGTGGCTCTATTCCACGTGGGTACACGCCGACTAATTGCAACGTGCTGAATACGATGGTTGTGAACGGTTCAGCCGATCACCGAATGGGGTGATCGGCCCGTGGGCCTACCGATCAAGAGGGTGTTCGGGGCCTTTTCCGGAACACTTAGTGGCGGAAGTGGCGCATGCCGGTGAACACCATGGCGAGGTTTTTCTCGTCGGCAGCGGCGATCACTTCCTCGTCGCGGATCGAACCGCCGGGCTGGATGATCGCCGTCGCCCCGGCCTCCGCCGCGGCAAGAAGACCGTCGGCAAAGGGGAAGAAAGCGTCCGATGCCACCGCGCTGCCGACGGTGCGGGACTGGTCCCAACCGTACTTTTCCGCGGCTTCGGCGGCCTTCATCGCAGCAATCCGGCTCGAATCGCGGCGGTTCATCTGGCCCGCCCCGATCCCCGCCGTCGCGCCGTCCTTGGCATAGACGATGGCGTTCGATTTCACATGCCGCGCCACGGTCCAGGCGAAGAGGCAGTCCTTCAGCTCCTGCTCGGTCGGCTGCCGCTGGGTCACAACCTTCAGATCTTCCTGCGAAATTGCGCCGTTATCCCGGGTCTGCACCAGCAGTCCCCCGGTGATGACGACCTGCGAAAAACCGGGCCGGCGAGGGTCGGGCAGGCCCTCGGTCAGCAGGAGGCGCAGGTTCTTTTTCTTCGCAAAAGCAGCCCGCGCAGCATCATCCGCGCCCGGTGCGACCACCACTTCGGTGAAGATCTGACAGATCGCCTCGGCAGTAGGCCCGTCGAGCGGCACATTGGTCGCCACGATACCGCCGAATGCGCTGACGCTGTCGCATTCGAGCGCGGCATTCCACGCATCGAGCAGGCTGTCGGCCTGCGCCACACCGCACGGATTGGCGTGCTTCACGATCACGACCGCAGGCTGGCCATCGGCAAATTCCGACACCAGCTCAAGCGCGGCATTGGCATCGTTATAATTGTTGTAACTCAGTTCCTTACCCTGCACCTGCTCGGCCTGCGGGAGGCCGGGTGAAGGGACGCGCTGCGGGACATAGAGCGCGGCCTGCTGATGCGGGTTTTCGCCATAACGCAGCGTGGACACCAGGTTCGATGCCATCGCGCGTTTCTGCGGGAAAGTCTCGCCTTGGTCGGCATAGGCGAACCACTGGCTGATCGCGGCGTCATAGGCCGCAGTCGCCGCAAAAGCCTTGGCCGCCATACGCTTGCGGAAATCGAGCGAAGTCGCGCCGCCATCCTCGAGTTCGGCGGTCAGCGTGGCATAGTCTGCCGGATCGGTGACGATGGTGACATATTGGTGGTTCTTGGCTGCACTGCGCACCATGGACGGGCCGCCGATATCGATGTTCTCGATGACCTCGTCGCGCTCGGCCCCCTTGGCCACCGTGGCTTCGAAGGGGTAGAGATTGACGACAACCAGATCGATCGCGCCGATTGCGTGCTCGTTCATCGCGGCGGCGTGTTCGGCATTGTCGCGCACGGCCAGCAGGCCGCCGTGCACCATGGGGTGAAGCGTCTTTACGCGCCCGTCCATCATCTCGGGAAAACCCGTAATATCAGAGACATCCTTCACATCGAGACCGGCTTCGCGCAGCGCCTTGGCGGTTCCGCCGGTCGATACCAGCTCCACGCCTTTGGCAGCCAGCGCCTTGCCCAGATCCACAAGGCCGCTTTTGTCGGACACCGAAAGAAGGGCCCGCTTGATGCTCACATCGCTCACGTACAAATCATCCCATTTTCTTGAGCAGCCAGGGGAAACGTTCCCCGCCGCGCGCGGCCATGCCTTCGACCACGATCTGCTGCACGCCGTGCGGACGACCATAGCCGTCGACCCACAGGCTGTCCTCCAGCGTGCAGTGCGCCTCGCCGCTAACGCTTGCGAGGCGGAATTGCCAGTAACTTGCGTCAGGCAAGGCGAGGTGTGCGCCCATCCCGTCGTCGGTCAGCCGCGCCTCGATACCGCGGCCGAGGTGGAAGCGGATCGCAAAGCCGACCTTGCCGCGCTGCCCCTTCTTGCCCGAAGGTTCGAGCACATCTTCACCGCGCAACTCCGCCCCATCGTCCGACAACAGCAGGATCCGGCGGTGCTGCAGGCCATAGCGCGCGACATAGCCGTTATGCGCCGCTTCCAGCCTGGTCGCCCGGCGGCCGCCCTGACGGACGGCTTCACGAGTGAAGTCGACCTCTTCCACCCCCTTGCCGATCTGGCCATTGAGAAGCACGGCTGTCGAATTGGCTTCATCCAGCACCAAGGTGGAATGCGCCGAAGTTCCGCGAAGGCCTTGTTCGATGCGTGCGGGGACAAGCGCCCCCGCCAGTTCCGATCCGCCGCAATTGACGACGATGCGCTGGTTCTTGTGTGAAAATTCGAACGCCAGCGTGGATGCACTTCCCTGACGGGCATGGCGGGGCCGTGGCGGAGGTGCTGCATCCATCACCAGAACACCGTGACGCGCCTTCACGCGCTGGTAACCCCATTGGCGCGATTCCAGCATCGGGCGGGCCCGGACGTCGCTCGCCACGATCAGCGCGTCGAGCGACGCGTCATCCATAGCTGCTCCACCCTGCCAGCTTCCCAGGCCCATATCCCCCATCCTTAAGGAAAGCAGGGCCGGAACCATGAGGCTGAGAAGAGCATCGAGCGCCGCAGGAGGCTGGCGCTTTACCGCCGCATAACAGGCCCGCAGATCGATCAGGAGCGATATCGCCTGAACCTGCGCCGACGGACTGCGCGAGAAAACGCCGCCATCGTCGCTCACCAGTTCGCCGAGCGATTTCAGCAGTCCCGCCTCGCCATGCAGGCGCCGCGGTTTGCCGTCAGGCAGTAGCAAGCCTGCCGCCACGATGGCGGTCCAGCCGGTAACCTGCGCAAGCCCGTCGTCGCTTCCGGCGACATGCCTGTCGAGCCAGCGGGCCGTCGTCTCGATAGCGGTGAGCAGCGGCATTTTTAGCGCCTCGCCCTCTCCCGAAAGCAGGACAGGCGTGTGAACGAGCCAGTTCAAAAGGCGAAGACCTGCGAACTCCACATCCCAAGCCGCTCCTTTGCCGGGCACGGAATTCTGCTTGATCCAGGCACGGAATATACGGCCCGAGGTATCGGCACATTGCCCACGCGGCGCACAGGAAGACAAGTCACGCATCCAGGTGAACCCGTGCACTGCGCGCGCGAATGGCGGAGTTAGTTTGGACGGAGACGCAAAATCCAGCTTCCCGATGGGTGCCTTCAGTCCGCCGACCTGAAAATATCCTGCACGCAAAGCGACGCCTGCAGCCCGGTCTCCCGGAAGCGGGGTTTCGACCATGGCAAGAAAGCGTGGGCGCGCCGGTTTGCGCAGTGGTGCAGCCAGTATGGCCCCCGGCACACCAAGCTTGTACGCCCAGCGAATGGCGGCCTCCAGCGGTCCAGCATGCGGAAGCGCGAAATCAGCCGGCACCAATGCGCGCGACGGCTCAAGCGGTTCGGGGTCGACTTCAAGCGGCTCTTGAAAAGGAGGTGCGGCGGCAGGCATGACTGGCTGAGTAGCCTTAACCTGGCTGGCCGGGGGCTCTTCCCGCTCAACCTGCTGTTCGATCCGAGCAGACTCTTCGGCTTTGGCCTCGACCAGCGGTTCGTGGTCATCGAATAGCGGCAGGGCCGCTTGTGTACCGCCGGGCGCGTCGTCCCGGGTGGCGCTCAACAGATCGGATTGGCCTTCACTCATCCCTGCCCCTTCAGCGCAGCAATGTTGGCGGCATATTTCTCCACTCCGCCGCGGAATGTGGCAGAGCCTGCGACCAAGACGTCGGCGCCTGCCTCAATGCACATGGGAGCAGTTGACGGGTCCACCCCGCCATCGACTTGCAGGCGGATATCCTTTCCGGATTTCTCGATCATGCTCCGGATTGCTTCGATCTTGCGCAGCTGGGAGTGAATGAAGCTTTGCCCACCGAAGCCGGGGTTGACGCTCATCACGAGCACGAGGTCGACTTCCTCGATGAGGTAGTCGAGCATTTTGGCCGGCGTGCCCGGATTGAGAACCACGCCCGCCTTCTTGCCCAGGGCCTTGATCGCCTGCAGGGTGCGATGGATATGTGGTCCCGCTTCTGGATGCACGGTGATGATGTCTGCGCCGGCTTCCGCAAAAGCTTCGAGATAAGGATCGACCGGCGCGATCATCAGATGAACGTCGAACGGCTTTTCCGTATGCGGCCGCAAAGCCTTCACCACCGCAGGTCCGATCGTGATGTTGGGCACGTAATGCCCATCCATCACATCGATATGGATCCAGTCGGCCCCCGCCTGATCGACAGCACGAACCTCCTCGCCGAGCCGAGCGAAATCGGCAGAAAGGATCGAAGGGGAGATAAGGGGTGCTGTCATGCGCGTCAGTCCAAGACGTGGGTGGGTCGCCGTGCCTATAGTAGGATTACCTTTGCGCACTACGGTTCCACAAGTTTATCCGCAGGCTTATCCACGGGCCGTGTAGGGTTTAGGCTACGCGCCCGACTGGCGATTGAACGGTAAATTCAGCCGCAATTCAGAGCGGTGTGATATACCGCGCCTGAAATCGAGCGGGTCCGCCCGTCACAAGAATTATGGGGCCATTCAGCCATGACTAGAACATTATCCCTCATCACCGGGACCGCCGCGCTTGCGCTTACCGGTCTATCCTTTGCTGCCCCCGCGCAGGCGCAGTATCGGGAAGAGATTGCGCATGATCCAGCCAAGTGCACCTCTGGCAAGGGTCCGGCTGTGCTCGTCTCGATCAACGGCATCAAGGAATCGAAAGGGACCATTCGCATCCAGTCCTATCGCGCTACGAAGCAGGACTGGCTGGAATCGGGCCGGTGGATTTACCGCATGGAAGCGCCTGCGAAGGCTGGAACGATGCGGTTCTGCATGCCAGTGCCGAAACCCGGCCATTACGGCATCGCGGTGCGCCACGATATCAACGGCAACGGCAAGACCGACATCTTCAGTGACGGCGGCGCAATGTCGAACAATCCGAGCATCAACATCTTCAACCTCGGCAAGCCGAGCTACAAGAAAGTCGGCTTCGATATCGGCAACCGGGTCGAGAATATCTCGATCAACATGCGTTACCGCTGATTGCGGCGCGCGCGCCATAGCTCCCATGCGGCACCCGGCATAGCGAGCAGGGGGTGACGTTCGCGAAACGGCGTCACTTCAAGTGCGATTCCGGTATGCCGTTCGAGTTTCCAGGCACCATAGCGCGCGGCACCCTCGAACGTAGTGGTAGCCTTGGCGAGCCGCAGGATATTTAGCGGCTTTCCGAGCTTTTCTCGCTGTTTCCACCGGGCGCGCAGATCACGCTTCATCCGCTCCGGAAGGGTTGGCGAAAACCGATCGCTTTTTTGGGTATAGGTGATACCCGCAGCCTCCCATGCCGCCGGCAGAAGCCCGGCGAAATGCTCGGCATTGACTGACAATATCGAGTCCTCCCGGCCCGGCTTTTCCACCCGGAATTCGGCACGATAAGTGGCGCGGAACAAAGCTCGCCAATAATCTTCGGCGCGGCCTGCGTCCGGGCCCAGCACGGCGGCGTAGCGGCTTGCGGTGCAGGCAGCTTCGGCGATTGCATCCGATACAATTCCAACCGTTTCGTTGTCGCGCGACCAAGCCAATGCGCTCGGCTGCACGAAACGAGTCCAGATGGTCGTATCGCGGCTATTTCCGCTGGCGGCTTCGGCAAATTTTTCCAGGCTCATCGTGGCAATCTTTGCCCTCAGTGTCTCGCCTTCGTAATTCAGTTCGCGGTAGCTGACGCGCGGCCAGACACGCTCGCGCTGTTTGCCCGGGAGCAGCACATAGAAATCCAGCACGCCTTCGAGCGAGCCGGTGCGCAAGTTGGAACCATAAAACAGGACTGCCATCGCGCCCGTCTCTTCGCCCAGGCGCTGCGCATAGGCTTTTACCTCTGGCATGAGCGGGCGCGAGAGCGTTTCAACCACACGATTATGTAGCGTATGGCTCACTCGGCAACGAAGGTGAGTTCAGGCCCCTGTTCGATGCGGTAGCTTCCCGGCGCGAAATGCTCCCCGTCGAGTACGAAAGGTGCATCGAGGGTCATGGCGAATCCGTCTGCCGCGACATGATGCAGACCTTGGCGCTTGAGCCAGCTTGGATGCCAGCCCGCGAGGATCGCCGGGACGGAAAAAAGCACGCGGCGGCGCGGGTGGTCGAGTAGGAGCAGGCGAATGCCGCTCTGGTCTTTCCCGAACAGCTTGATGTCGAGCGGCATCGTCTGAAGTGTCGACGCGAGCATGATGTGCCTGCGCTGTGGGTCGCCAAACCCCGATCGTTCGATCGGCTGACCGGATGGCAGATAGGCAAGCTTCAGACGCGTGCCCCGCCGCCACTGGTTGCGATCGCTGCCGAACAGAGCTTGCAAGACGCCCCAGGCGCTTGTCATTCCCACGGCGAGCGAATTGAAAAAGCCGATCTTGTGCGCATCCTGACCGGCGTCGACACCCAGGGAAAAGGCGCCTGCCCCCATGATGAAACCGAGCACGGGCGGATCCTTGCTGTCGATCGGTCGGATCGCGAGCGGCCTACGCCTCACCGTACGTCCGGTGGTGTAGGCAGCGATGGCCTGTGACAACGTCCAGTCCTCCGGCGAACCCAGGTCCACATTGAGGGCGTTGGTCTTGCCCTTCGGCAGGACCGCGATCTTGGGCCAGTTTTTGCCAAAGACGCTTTGCCCCATGGTCAGGACATCGCGCACCGTTCCATCTCCGCCGCTGATCACCAACAGGTCGATGCCGCGTTCTGCAAAACTAGCCAGTTCATGGACGATGTCGTGACGCGTATCGGGGCAAGCGACAGTAACGTTGCTGCGTCCCTCGCACTCGCGTGTTTCCGCGAGATTCTGATGGCTGCGCCGGTTCAGGATCACACCCACGCGGACGGCCTGGCCACTACGGCTTGCCGGCTGCAGCCGCAACGGCGCACGTGCGCTGTTACCCGCGTTCCGGGCAAA
The DNA here is from genome assembly GCF_054655615.1 of Qipengyuania triglochinis. Classification (NCBI taxonomy): domain Bacteria; kingdom Pseudomonadati; phylum Pseudomonadota; class Alphaproteobacteria; order Sphingomonadales; family Erythrobacteraceae; genus Qipengyuania; species Qipengyuania triglochinis. The sequence continues at coordinate 506,980 of NZ_BAAHND010000002.1, forward strand.
GTCCTCGAACTGGTAGATCGTACGTTCCATAGTCATGGCGCCCATGCCCCATAGAGCCGGGCGAGCCTAATTGTTTCCCGAAAGAGTCACACTTTGTCATGACTATGTAACCTATCGGCCAATGATTTCCAGCTTTTGCTCGAAACATGTCAGCAGGCCTAAGCGAGTGACACCGATTGCGTACCGCTGCCACTCGCCCCTGAATTCAGAAATCCGCCGAGATGCTGGCCTTGAACGTGCGCGGCTTCCCCTGCAGCAACGCCGAAGAGAAGGCGTCGAATGCGCTGGCCCAATAGCGTTCATTAGCGACATTCTCGACTGACAGACGCAGTGTCACAGGCGTTTCGCCGGCGGCGAAGACGTAACGCGCTCCAAGATCGAACCGGGTCCAGGTATCGAGTTCCAGAGTGTTGGCCGCATCGACCCACTGGGGTCCTGTATGAACGGCGCGTGCCGTCAGCGTGGCTCCTGTAAGGAAGGCCGGATCCCATTCCACATCCGCATTGGCAGTGTATTCCGGCACACCGGTGACTTTAGCGCCATTGTCGAATTCGGCATCGGTCAAGGCTGCCCCGCCGATCAGACGCAGTCCAGGTGCCAGTTCACCGCTCGCGGTGAATTCGATGCCTTCATTGCGCTGCTCGCCCAGATAGCCATAGGTGCCGTCTTCGAGCACGCCTTCTCCCGGCCGCTCGATGCGATAGGCGCCAAGGGTCAGGAACATGCCGCCAAGGCCAAGCTTTCCGCCGACCTCGTACTGGACCGACACGCGCGGTGCGAGCGCCTGTCCTGCGTTGGGCAATGGATTGGCAGGATCCAGCGGAACGAACGCTCCCACCTGGAGCGCCTCGATCCTGTTGGCGTAGAGCGACAGCTGTTCGACGGGCTTCACGACGATCCCGGCGACTGGAGTAACCTTGTCGTTATCGTAGAAGTCGACGAGCACGCCATCATAGCCGATGTTTCGCTGGCGAATGTTCTGCAGCCGCAGGCCGCCAGTCAGCAAGATGCGGTCGTCCCAAAAGCCCAGCGTATCCGAGGCAAAAGCGCTCCACAGCGTCGTTCGCGCAGTTGGATTTGGGTTGTCGAGATCGCCGCCGATGAAGCCTGTAGAGACAGGCTCCGCAACCTGCGGGGTTGCATAGAGATTGGTCTCGTAACTCGGGAGAAAGTCGTAAGCCGTGCGGAATACCTGCCAGTTGGCGTTGCCACCGAAATTGAATTCGTGCGTCACCGCTTCGCCGAGTTTGACACGTAGGCCGGCTTCCACGGCTTCGTTATTGGTCGTGGCGGGGACGAACAAGGCCGACCCTGCGGCAGCACCAGTGTCCACATCATTGACGGTAACCCCGCCATAAATTCCTTTTTCCCGGCCATCACGCGCACCCGCTTTGGCGTAAACCATGGCGTTATCGGCCAAAGCATACTCGAGATTTACTGTCCCGAAGACATCGCGCAATTCGCTGTAGGTAAAGTCCTGCGCGTAATTGGCATCGGCTTCGGGAACGTCCGGAATGGCGGAAGTTCCCAGCGTCACCTTGGGGCGCAGTCCGTCAACCCGGATTTCCTGAAATGCCAGATCCAGCACAGCTTTGAACGGTCCCGAAGCGTAATCGATTGCCGCTCCAACTACGGCCGTGCGCCGATCTTCGCGATCGATCGATGTCTCTCCATCGAGATAAGCGCCATTCAGCCGGACGCCCCATTCGCGATTTTCGCCGAAGCGCCGCGAAACGTCGACCGCCCCGCCGAAGCGAGCATTTTCTTCCGCCGATCCGGTAACCCGCACGAGGTCTCGTTCGCCAGCCCGCTTGAGTTGCAGGTTGACGTTGCCGCCGAGGCCTGTCCCTCCTGGTGCGGCACCGTTGAGAAAAGCGCTGGCTCCGTTGAGAACCTGCACGCTGCCATAAAGCTGTGGAGCCACCAACTGGCGCGGTCCGATCCCGTAAAGGCCGTTTACGCCGACATCGTCGCCGAACAGGGTGAAGCCACGAACGACGAATTGCTCTGCAGCATTGCCGAAGCCGTAGGTCGTACGAATGGTCGCATCATTGTCGAGCACGTCGCCCAGCGTCTGGGGCTGCTGGTTGAGGATCAGGCTTTCGTTATAGGTACGGATGGTGAAAGGCAGGTTTTCCGCAGCCTTGTTGCCGAGAACGCCCGCGCTACCGCCATTGGTGACTTCCGATTGGTTGGCGCGCTGGGCAGTCACGACGATTGTGTCTTGATCGTCCTGTGCATGCGCCACTGCAGGCAGCGACAGGGCCAGGGCAAGCGTGGAAATGCGCGTCATACGGTTCATCGTCGGGTCTTTCGTGATCAATTTGAGGATCGTCTGGGAGCACGGCGCAACAGGCCGAAAAGAAGGGTGAGCGGGGCAAGTCCGGCGAAGCCCCAAGCCAAGGCGTCTCTCGGTCCGTTGCCGGTCAGACCGAGAACGAGGCCGATGAGCATGGCTGTGCCGATCAGCAGGGGCACCGCAAATATCGCAGAAGGTCTGCGCCGGGATCCTTTCACGACGACGCCTGCGGAATAGTGCCGGTGCGGATCTCTTCGATCCGGCGCTCGATATTGCCCGGTGTACGTTTGAACCACAGCAGGATGCCGGTCCACAGCACCCAGATGGTGGCCAGCGTCAGCACCGCCCAGATCAGCTTGAGCGGCAGGCCCCCGTAATCGCCGAAGTGCAGGGGCTTGGACATCATCAGCGCTTGATTGAGCGCAGGCATGTTGCGGGCATCGGTTAGCTCGGCGGTGGCCGCATCCACCAATGCCGGCGTCAGAAGATGTTGGGTGAGAGGACGGTCGCCCTGAAAGAAGATTGCATAGTGGTGACCGGACGACCAGTCGCCGCCGGGAAACCCTATGAATTGCGGGCTTCTGCCGGGCAGGGCTCGGTTTGCCGCGTCCATTGCCGCATCCAGCGAGCCATAGTCCTGCGGCGCTATGGAAGGGGTTCCTGCATAGGAAGCGGTCATCCGGGCAACTTCGCCGTCGCGCCAGCTGTCCGTCAGCGGGTCGGCGAATGCGTTAATGGCTCCCGTGAGGCCGATGACTAGCATCCACGCCAGAGCCACTATGCCGAAGAAATTGTGGTGATCGAGGCGGCGCAGCCGATCGCTTCGGTTCCTGCGTATGGTTCCGAAGGCGATCTTGCGCATGAAGGGGGCGTAAAGGACGGTGCCCGAAACGAGAGCGAGGACAAATAACAACCCCATAATGCCCAGAACCAGCATGCCGGGCAGGCCTAGAAACATGTCGGTATGGAGCTGGAGGATGAAGTCCATCACCGGATTGACCGGCGCCGGGCCCAGTGAAGCGCCGGTTGTACGGTCGAAGAAAAAGAGGTCCATCTGGTCGGGAGCGGCGTCAGGACTGGGGCCGGTAGTCACCGTCAGCAGCGGGCTGTCCTGGCTGAAAGCCATGAATAAAGGCACTGATCCGGGGCTTCCCGCCAAAGCCTTGTTCAGCATGATATCGAGCGGCAAGCCGCTATCGGCGGAGGGGGGGCCGCTCAGCGTAGCTTCCGTATCCCCAGCCATCGCGGCATCGATCTCGTCATGGAAAACCAGCGGCAGCCCGGTCACGCACAACATCAGCAGGAATACCGTAGGAATCAGGCTGCTCCACTTGTGGATCAGATACCAGATTCGGATTGCTCGACGAGACATGCGGGCCCGCTACCGACACCCGCAGACCGGGTCAATGCTAATCATTCGCAATAGCACGCCATGTCAGTTGCGTTGTCCTGTTGCATCAGGTCTGATCGCTCCGCATGTAGTTACATCTGCTGGGCGCACTCGATCACTTCGATTTCCCGTGACTGGATCGAACCTTCCGGGCCAACCGTAACGGGTGCCGGATCGGCCATGCAAATGCCAAGCCGCTCAGCCTGTCCAGGATCGACTACAAGCTCGTAGGATCCAGGCTTAATCTGTTCGAAAAAGAAGTAACCGCCTCTCTCGGACCGGGCATTACCCCCGACCTTGCCCGTTCCATCGACGAGTACGAGACGAAGCCCGGAAACACCCCTATCCCGGCTGTTGCCCCTGAAAGACACCGTACCTTCGATCTCGCTTTGCGCCACGATCGGAAAATCCATGACATGAAAGCGGCCGGCGCGAGGCACGAATTCTATACCGCGCTCTACCGGGACCATGAGAATATCGGGTAGCGTCGTTGGATCGACCTGCACCGTCGCGCGATTGCCATGGCCCAGATGCGTGAGGCGAGTCGTACCATCCGCCCTCGTTGCCCCGACATTATTGCTGACCGTAAATCCGACGTTCTCGAGCGCGATGTCCCCATCGCTGAAAACGCTGTCCCCATCCATATCCTGAAACGCCCGGAGGCTTACGCCACCCGAAGAAGCCTGTCCCGGACGGGCGAGGAAGAATTCGCGAGTCAGCGGGTCGCGACCGAAACTGAAACCGAGCCTGATCGCCGCCGAATAGTTTTTCAGTCCGAAGCCGTAATTGCCGTCGAATGCCACCGAGAACCGGTCGAATTCGCGAATTGCGGATGCTCCCAAACCAAGGCCCCCGCCGTTAAAGGAATAGGATGCCCTCCCATTCACGACCGTCCGGTCATCAATCTGACGGTCGATCTCGGCAGCCACATTGGTAAGCTCGGCACCGGGCATCAGCCGGTAGCCCACAGAAGCCCGAGCTTGGGTGCGCGAGCGGCGTAAGGTCGTCAGATCGAAACTTCCCCCGAGCTGCGAAAAGCCATCGCCGTCCCTGTTGCTGGCACGCAGATATTCGAGATTGTTGGACACGACCAACCCGGAAAATCGGGCCGATCCGCGAAGGAGAGCACGCATATCCGACCGCCCATCGAAATATTCGATGTTCCGGAGCCGTGCAGCAACCGGGATGACGGTTTCCGTCGCGCTGCCGAGCTTGACGTTCGTGTTGAGGTCCAGTTCGGTAGCCCGGCTCAACGGATCGCGATTGTTGCTGCGCAGCTCGTCGATGAAACCACCGCCATATTCGAAATGGGACAGGGCAAAGGCCCCTCCCAAAAGCTTGCCGCCCGTACCCAGGCCGACGGCATAGCTACCGCCGTCCGACATCGCAGCATCCGCACGAAGTGCAAGCCCACCCACGCCGCTGCGCAGCCCGGCAGTCCCGATAAAACCGCCGTCATCATCCTCGTCGAAGAAGGCGAGGCTTGCGAGCGCCGTAAACTCTTCACTCAAGCCGTACGACACGCGGCCTGCCGCCTGCCATCTGCCATAGCCTTCGGTAGGACGGAAATCGGGGCCATGCACTCCGAGCAGGTTCTCGCCGCGCTGGATCGCGCCGAAATCGTATTCCAGCTTGCCGCTCGAAAGGCGCCCGTCGCCGACGCTGACTCGCCTGACCTCTTCGCGGCGCTGGCCCTGCGGCCCGTAGAAAACGAAGCGGAATACATTCAGGCCGTAATCGACCGGGATTTCCAGAAATTCATATTGACCGTTAGGGGCATGGGCGACGGAACCGATGAGTATATCATTGCGATAGAGTTCCACTTCATACCCGCTCGGCAGAATGCCGCGCAGGTCGATCTGTTCGAAGACCGAGGCGCTTTCGAACGGGCGGTTGGTGACGAACCCGCCTCTGCCCGCGCGCCCTCGCAGCCCAACCGGCATGGAGGTGGTGGCGACATCTCCCAGCTGGAATTCGGTCGCAGCGAGAGGTCCCAGAAGGTCGCCATCGACATCGCGCCGGCCGATCTGGATGAGCGAAGACACCAGTCCGTCCTGAGTTGATGCCGAAAAGTATGACTGGCCAGTCAGGTAGGCGATGTCGCCCGATAATCGCAGGTCGCCCTCGAGCCGAGCGCCCTTCGCGGAGTCCGAGATCGGTCGCAGTTCGATATCGCCCATAGGTACCGAAATCGGCAGCCACGGGGTTTCCTGCCGCGTCCAGCGTTCTGCTTCGTTCGGGGTGCGGCGCTTTCCCAGCTTGGCGCGCTCCATTTCTCGCCGCAACCGCTCCTCGAAGGGAAAGGGTTCGAGAGTCGTCAACAGGATGGCCTGGCTGCGAAGGTTCGGTTCCACCTCGATTGGCAGTATCTCTGCGAAGATCTCGCTGCGGAGATACAATTCGCCCTCGAATGCCATGGCGTCTGCATGATCGAGTGCACGGCTTCCCTTGGTTGTGCGGAGCTCGCGCTGGCGAAGGTCGATCGTGAGTTTCCGCTCTTCATCGAGGAACCACCCGCTCGCGTAGTGGCCGTCATCGCTGATTCGAATGGCGAGATCCAGGATCCGCGTGAGTTCGCCAAAGGGAAGATACAACGCCTCCCGCGATCCGTAGGCTATAAGCGTATCGGCGGAATCGAAGCCCCTGATCCTCAGCTGCAGGATCAGCTCGTCATCGACAGTGAATAGCGGAATATCTTTCTGGTAGAGCGGAAAGGTCTGGTGGCCGGGGGTCAGGTCGAATGACTGCTGCTGCTGTTGAAATTCGGCCGTCGCTTGAGCCGGAGGATCGGGCGAATGAGGCGTACGGTCCTGCAGGGGGCCTTTTGACGATCCGGAAGGGGAAGCAAGGGACGAGCGAGGAAGTGAGTTTGGCCCGCTCCCTTTTGGGGGCATCGGGCCCGAAGTAGCTGTACGAGCGTCTGCCAGTGGAGGAGGATCTTGGGCCTCCGCTGGTTTTCTGCTGGCGGCGTCCAGAACAGTGCCGAACTTCGGGGCTGGGGAAGTGGTTGAATTGAGGCCAGGAAGGGTATCTGTTGGCAGTTGTGCGAACGATGGCACCCCGGCAAGCCAGGGTAACACACCGAGCGCATGGAGCATCCTCACGGGACGTTGAATTCCTGTCGGGCCAAAGTCCGCCCGGGGGCCACATCATCATCCACGAAGGTGGCCGTCAGGACCGTTCCCGGCGTCAAAAGGCTTCGGTCAAACTCCGGATCGAGTGCGACTTGCACCGAACGGGAGTCGATTTCCGGATACACCCCGATACCCTTTGCGATCGCAACAGGTTCGTCGATGCCTTCTGCAGTCACGACAACATCGCCATATGCGGAGCGCGTCCCACTCCGCGCAATGGTCAAAGCGATAGCGGGACCACCCTCGTCTTCGACAAAGGACACGTGCTTTAGGGCTACATCCAGCGTGGTGTCGCCCACGCGAATGATCACGGGAATGGAAATGCCGAAGCGGGGACGGATGGTGACGCCCACGCTTTCTTCGGCGCCTGCGCTGTCCCCCACGGCGTCTTCGATCGAAAAGCCCTCGTCGAGATCCCGCGGAACTGAGACCACCATGAAATGCGCCCGGTATTCGCCGTCCGGCAAATCGGCGGGCGGTCGGGCCATGATGCGTACTGTCTGCGCCTCGCTACCCGGAAGCATGACCCTGCGGGGAGACCAGCGCAGCATCTCGCTTGCGGCTTTGAGGTTGCTGGCATCGATACCGGCGGGGAGGTTGTCGACGGGGATTACTCTTCCTGTTTCAGTCATCAGCATGTCGCTGATCGATATCTCGTAGTCGCCATCGAACGGCGTCTTGTTGTAGATGCCGACAGAAGAGATGCGCTGTCGCTGGTCCATAACAATCCGCCGGGGATAGAGGTTGATATCCCCCATTCCGCCAACTGATCCGTCCGGAACCTCTCCAGGGTCAACTTGTGGGAGCGCGGTTTCTTCGGCAGCCTCGCTCTGCGCAGCTTCGAGTGCCAATCCTTGGGCATGGGCGGGTCCTGGCAATGCAAGTGGGATGCAACCAAGCATTCCAGCGATTGCACACGCCGCAACGTGGTAAACTTTGTTCATGAATTTGCCGCCCGATATCCCTCGTTCTCGAGGGTTTCGATACGTTGCAGCGGTTAATATTCGGTAAGCCCGGGTGCTTCCGGCTAATTGTAAACTACGGTAATGTCGAATTCCCCGATATAGGAACCAGGCGCCTGATTACCCTTTATCTGCAACGTCCCTCCGAGGTCGAGCCGGTAGACGCTAAAACGGCCCCAACCGGAGGTCACCGTCAGCCGGCCCTCTACGTTCGTAACATCCATGGTGTTACCGCCGCTGCGGAGCGTGATGTCTCTTGGAATCCTCACTGTGCCGCCGCGGTTGCCGGCCTGCTGTACACGGAACTGGGCAGGCCCGCGCCCATTGGCAGGCTGCGCCATCTGAGTTGAGGACGCGACATCGCCGGCCGGAGTGAACGCCCCACCCGGGGTGATCTGGATCGTACTGGGCGTCGAAGGCGATGCAAAACGTCCGAAGCGCAAGTCTGCCTGCCGCTGGATGCTGATCGGGTCAGCAACTTCGGCGGCCGCAGCACCACTGCCCTGCGCGCTGTTGCCTGGTTCGGCGAACGTGGCCGATGACCAGGCCAGAGCGGGTAAGACCGCCAGGCGCAACAATGTCGAAAGTGTCGGCATGCCCTGCCCTCCTGAAACATGAAGTCAGGCGCGGGGAGCTACGAAGAGCCCCGCGCCCGACATCAGATCAATTGTAGGAGACGGTCACGTCGTAAGTGCCGTTGTATTCACCGGCCGATTCGCCGCCTGCAACGGTCAGAACGCCGCCGACTGCGAACGTAGCAGTACCCGATGCAAGTGTGCCCGAGGCGGGTGCAGAGGTCGTGAAGGCCATCGTGTCGGTACCGTTTGTAACGGAGCCGGCCGTGGTGCTGATTGCGAAGCTGCGATTGGCATCGCCGGTCACGTCGAAAAGGTCGGCTGCTTCGGCCGATCCGCCGATCAGGGTGACATCGTTGTCAGCCACACCGGTGCCGGTAAGATCGACGGTCACGGTACCGCCATTGGTGCCAGTCGTGAAGGTGCCGAAATCGAGCGCAGCGCCAGTCTTGTGGGTGAGGGTGATGGGTGCGACAACTTCAGCGGTCGCCGCGCCTTGTGCGGTTGCCGAATCTCCAGGAGCAGCCATTGCCGGTGCGGAAACGACCGCTGCAGAAGCAGCGAGAATTGCGAATTTTTTCAAGGTTGGTCCCCTTCAAATTTTTGATCCCGGCTTTTGCCGAAATTACCGAAAACAGGAATCTGACTTGACCATTCCCGTCGGGACCAATGTTAACCGGAGTAAACTTAAGAACTTCCTTAGAGTTGCTAAAGATGAAATTAACCTCGATGGGCATCGGGATTCTGCGGTTTAAACCTGTTATTAAGGTTACCTTTTAAGCAATTAATTGTAAAAAACAGTGACAGGCAGTTCGGCAGTGAAGGCATCTGACTGAGTGCCTGCCGGAACCGATAGGATGCCGCCCACGAAGAAGGTGTCTTGACCAGCACCATCAAGGCGGCCACCGGATGACTGTGAAGGGGCGTTGATGCTGCGCATTTCCAGTCCGGACACGTCAAGACCGCGGCCCGTGCGACGACCATAAGCCACGATCTGCGAGGGCAGAGAAACCGCGTAAGTCTGGTCGGCTGCGCCGAATACTGCGAATCTCGCGGGATGAGGGGCGCACTCCTGCACACCCCCGCATTGCGGCCTTGCGGCCTGAAGATATTCGACCGTCGATCCGCTGGAATCCACCCGGACTTCTCCTGCCCCACCTTGATCCACCGAAATGCCACCGAAGGACAGATCGGCCAACGGAACGGCGCGAATCGGTGCGACAACTTCGGCGTTCGCGACACCACGAGTGGATCCCGCGGTCTGGGCTGCGGCTTGCCCCGACCAAAATATTGCAAGGAAAGCAAAAGCCCAGAGGTGGGGGCTTAAGTCAGAAAGCGTCCATTTCGCCTTCAAGACCAGTCCACTGACACCACCCGCCCGTCAAGATCGATCGGGATAGCGATATTCGCGCCCCCATAATTGCGCGTCACGTCGAGACGGGCACCGATATTGAAACTGCGAGCACAGGTCTTTGAACGACAGTTAGGAAGCTCGACCCGAACCAGCTGACCGTTGGAAATTCGGGAATATCCCGGCAAGTCAGTTTCGAATTGGCTCAGGCGGGCATCCACACCATCCTGGCGGATTCGGTCAGGCGCAGAGATGACGAGTTCGACCGTCACTGTAAGAGCTCTCGTGTTTGCGCCTTTTCTTTCATACTCCACTGTAAAGCGGCCTGGCTGTGCCTTGGTTCCTTCGAGGGCCACGATCGACTGATCGAGGATCGCTCCGGAGGGGCTGACACGCCTTGCGCCGCTTCCGAAGACCATGAAGGTTCCGAACTTCAGCTCGCCATCGGTCTGCACCCGCAAATCACCGGAGCGGGGTTGGGCGTGGGAGGTTGGTGGCAGGGCGAGGATGGCGGTGAGGGCCAGCGCGTATGTCGTGATGTGAACAAAAGATCGCACGGCCCCGCCCCTGTCAGATTTCCAACCCGTTTCTGCACTATGCCACGGATCGTTCGCGAATCCCAGATGGGCGGATCTGGCACGGCGGCACAGTGAGGGACCCGGGAATTCCCTATTGGGAACAGGATCTTACGGATACTTAGGGAAATGCTGGTGCACCCGACAGGATTCGAACCTGTGGCCTCTGCCTTCGGAGGGTAGCGCCTAGTGCCGGAAATGGCGGAAAACCCTTGTTTACGCGACCGGAATATGCGGAACAATCGACGAACAAATCAAGAATAGCGGTAATTTTCGCCGGAGTTTCGCCGGAGCTCAGGGGGCAGCCGATTGGCCCTGCGAAAACAGATGCCGCTGAATATCGAGGAAGGCGGAACGGATCTCGCCAGTCGATCCGAGCTTCCGTTTCGCATCGTTCATGCTGCCATAGCGGCTGCGGATAAAGTGGCTGAGGCGTTGGGTGTCGAGTTCGCGGATACCGTCTTTGGCGTAGGAGCCTAGGACGTAATCGAGAAACTCGCGCATTTCTTCCTCGTAGCCATCCATGCCTGTCGCCTTCGCCGTTTCGACACGTTCGGCTCGGGCTAGGGGGGCCAAGGTGAAACGGATATAGCCAAGCACGTCGAAGATATCCGAGTTCGGCGCATCGATCAGGCGGCGCATGTCCGCGAGGCGCTCGCGGTCGTAGCCCATTTCAGTCAGGCGCTGCAGGAAAGCGTTGCGGCGATCGGGATCACTCCAGATCTCGCGCAAATCGTCTTCGCTCGTGACCAGCGTGCCCAGATCACCGAACAGGTGGTCCATGAACTCCTGCGCCGTGATCGGGCGACCGTTGAACATATAGGTAGTCGCGCCGACGTAGCGGATCTTGCGCTCCTTGCCGTCGGCTAGCTTCACGATGACCTTCTCTGCCGGCTCCTTCGGGTCTTCTGGGTCTTGCGGATCGTCCGGCCCATCGGGACCGCCGGGTCCGGGACGAGGAGGTCGGGGATCTGCAGGGTCTTCCGGTTCGCCATCCCATTCGGGATCGTTGAAGTGCTCGTATGCCTTCACGAAATCGTAAATCGTAAAGAAGTCCTTCCCGTCGAAAGTGCGGGTCCCGCGACCGATGATCTGCTTGAACTCGATCATCGAGTTGATCGGCCGCAGCAGGACGATGTTGCGCACGTTGCGCGCGTCCACGCCAGTCGACAGCTTCTGCGACGTTGTCAGGATAGTCGGCAGCGTCTTTTCGTTGTCCTGAAATTCGCGCAGGTGCTGTTCGCCCAGCTTACCATCGTCCGCCGTGACCCGCTCGCAATAATGCGGGTCCGGATTGTCCTTGATCTGGTTGATGAAGTTACGGACTCTGGCAGCGTGATCCTGCGTGGCGCAGAAGACCAGCGTCTTCTGGCGCTGGTCGATCTGGTCCATGAATTCCTGAACACGGCTCATCTCGCGCTCGTCGATAATGAGCTTGGTGTTGAAATCGGCTTCCTTGTATTCCTTGTCCGGGTCGATCTCACCCGCGATCACCTCGTCCTCGTCGCTGAAGGTGTAGGTGTCCATGGTGCTCGCCATCTGACGCACCTTGAACGGCGTCAGGAAGCCGTCGCCAATGCCTTCCTTCAGCGCGTAGGTGTACACCGGCTCGCCGAAATACTTGTAGGTATCGGCGTTGGTGTCTCGCTTGGGCGTGGCGGTCAAGCCTAGCTGCACAGCGGGCGCGAAATATTCGAGGATCGCGCGCCAAGTGCTTTCGTCCCGCGCCCCGCCCCGGTGGCATTCGTCGATCACGATGAAGTCGAAAAAGTCGGGCGCGTAGCCCTCGAAGGTAAATTCGGTCTCGCCATCCTTCCCGCCGGTCATGAAAGTCTGGAAGATCGTGAAGAAGATGTTGGCGTTGGTGGGGACGCCGCCGCGCTTGCGCACTTCCTCTGGATCGATGCGGACGAGCGCATCCGGCGGGAAGGCGCTGAAGGCATTATATGCCTGGTCGGCGAGGATGTTGCGATCGGCGAGGAACAGAATGCGCGGGCGGCGCACCGGCTCGCGGCTGAGGTTCCAGCTGGACTGGAACAGCTTCCACGCGATCTGGAAGGCAATGCTGGTCTTGCCGGTGCCGGTGGCGAGCGTCAGCAGAATGCGCTTGTCGCCCTTAGCAATCGCTTCGAGCACGGCGGTGATGGCGTTGTGCTGATAATAGCGCGGCTGCCACTTGCCGCCGCCGGTCTCGAACGGCACCGCACCGAAACGGTCGCGCCAGTCGTTGCCCTGCGGGAAGCAACGCTGCCACAGCTCGTCCGGCTTGGGGAAAGGAAGGTCGTGATTGCCTTCCTTCCCGGTGTTCATGTCTATGCCATACCAGCCGAGCCCGTTGGTCGAGTAAGCGAAACGGGTTTCGAGGCGACGGGCATATTCCTTGGCCTGACCAACCCCGTCGGTGTGCCCCAACCCCGCGCGCTTGGCTTCGATCACGGCAAGCTGGCGGCCCTTGTGGGTTAGCACATAATCTGCCGAAAGCGCGTTGGCGCGCTCGCCTCCTGCCAAAATGCGACCCGGCGCAATGGTCAGCTCGCGATTGATCCCGGAGCCTTCGACCACGCCCCAGCCCGCCTCGCGCAAAACGGGATCGATGCGATTGGCGCGGGTGTCGGCCTCGGTTTCCTTATCGAGCATCGGTTCAGGCCAACTTCCCGGCAAAGGCTTTTTGGAGGATAGATTGGCGGAGGTCATCGAGGTCGGAAATTTCCGACTCATATTCCTTCTTAAGTTTAGCGGACTGAAGCTTTAGCCTCCTGATTTCCGATAGAACTTCGCCTTGAACTGGAAGCGGTGGCACGGAGATCATCAGCTCTTTCACCATCTTGCAGGTCAAATGAGGAACCGTTGAGCCCGTCCGAATATCTTGAAAGCGCTTCTGCATTCCAGGCGTATTGAATACGGCTGACAGGTACTCACCAGACAAAGTTTCTTTGATTGTGGTGAGAACAATCATGGCGTGACAGTTATGTCCGTCATGATCTGAAGGAACAACCGCAGAATGCCCGATGTGTCCACTCTGCACCAATAGGACATCATCGACTTTCAGTTTCGATTTCTTATTTTTTTCGTTGAAGTCATCCGAAACATAGGTCTTGCCATCGAATCGAAGATGGTTGTCCCTGACGTGCCTTGCGAGTAGATATGGCACACCGTCGTCAATGTAGATGTCCCGCGTCGGTCCGACATATCCGTTCGTTAACCTTGTAACGATCGAACCGAGGCGAAGCGATTCCTCCCGGCCGTTCGCAAGACGATGAATAACCGCATCGACCGCACCTCCAAACAACTCCTCCGCATCCGCCAGATTGGCTTCGGCGTTGGCGCAGGCGCGGTCGAGGGCGGCGAAGGCCTGATCCAGCACCGCAACAATCCGCTTCTGCTCCTCCAGCGGGGGGAGTGGAATTGAGCGCGCTTCCATGGACCCTTTGGAAACGTGGATCATAGTGGCACCAGCACCCTGCTCTTCGCGGATAAGTTCCTTATCCCACTCGAAAAAATAGAAGAGGTAATCGCGTTCAATCTGCCTGGTATCGGGTTCGACCTTCCAAATGTGGTAGTGATAGATGACTTTCTCGCCATCCCATATTCGTGGGCCAAAAGAAGCCGACCACGCATATAATAGATCGCCGTTATCGCAGTATTTATCTGCGTCCAATTCCAAGTCGGAATAATACCAGTTTTTGTTAGTGAAGAAGTTTCCGACACGCAATACGCGGTAAGGGCCATCATCGAGCAACTCGCTCTTCTTGTATGCCCTGCCGTTTATTAGACGACATACGCTGGATAGCGGAACGGTGTCCCATATTCCTGATTCAGCGATAGGCACCTGCTCAGAAAAGCTGCTCACAGCATCCCCCGAATGTCTTCGAGTATCTGCGCGGTCTCGGCACCGCGCGCCAGCATCGCTTCGATAATCTCCGCCGGTTCGCGCAAGGGCGCTTCCTCCGGTGCGTTGGGATTGCGCACCGACAGATCGAATGTCTCCTGATCCAGCGCCTCGACCGCCACCGACCAGCTTTTTTCGCTTTCCGCCTTTTCCGGCTGGAGCGCGACAAACTCTGCCAGATCGTCATCATTCAACGGATTGGTCTTGCCCAGCGAACGGCCCGGATTGAGCTGATAATACCAAACCTGCCGCGTCGGCATGCCCTTGTCGAAGAACAGCACCACCGTCTTCACCCCGGCGCCCTGAAACGTGCCACCGGGGCAATCGAGCACGGTATGCAGACTACAGGTCGCCAACAGTTCCTTGCGCAGCTCCACGCTGGCATTGTCGGTGTTGCTGAGGAAGGTGTTCTTGATCACCACCGCACCGCGTCCGTGCGAGAAACGGCCCTCCGCCTTCAGCTTGCGCATGAAATGCTGCAGAAACAGGTACGCCGTCTCGCCGGACTTGATCGGGAAGTTCTGCTGCACCTCGCGCCGCTCGCCCCCGCCGAAGGGCGGGTTGGCCAGCACGATGTCATGACGGTCGGCTTGCTGAATATCCATCACGTTCTCAGTGAGCGTGTTGGAGTGGCGGATCGTCGGCGCCTCAATCCCGTGCAGGATCATGTTCATCACGCCTAGCACATAGGCGAGCGACTTCTTCTCCTGACCGTAGAAGGTGCGCCGCTGAAGCGTCTCCCACTCCTCGCCGGACAGGTCTGGGCGACGCAAGTAGTCCCAAGCTTCGCATAGGAACCCTGCTGACCCGCAAGCGCCATCGTAGATCGTCTCGCCGATCTTCGGATCGACCACCTTGATCATCGCGCGGATCAATGGGCGCGGCGTATAATACTCGCCGCCGTTGCGCCCGGCATTGCCCATCCGCTTGATACGGGTTTCGTAAAGGTCGGACAGCTCGTGCTTGGCGTCGGTGCTGCCGAAATCGAGCGTATCGACGATGTCGATCACCTCGCGCAGCGAATAGCCGGAGCGGAACCGGTTCGCGAGTTCGGAGAAGATCTCGCCCACCTTGTATTCCAGCGTATCCACATCGGCATCGCTGGCGTTGAAGGTCTTCAGGTAAGGGAATAGCTTGCCGTTGACGAAGTCGATCAGGTCCTGCCCGGTCTTTGCGGCATTGTGGTCGAGTTCACCGTCCTTGTCTTTCGGCGCGGCCCAGGTCTGCCAGCGATAGGCTTCGTCGAGGATCGGCGTGTAGTCGCGACCTTCCAGCTCGGCCTGATCCTGCCGCTCCTGCTCCAGATCGTCGAGATACTTGAGAAACAGCAGCCAGCTGGTCTGCTCGGCGTAATCCAGTTCCGACGACAGGCCCTCGTCATTGCGCATGGCCCGGTCGATATTGTTGAAAGCGTTCTCGAACATTGATGCCCCTTGTGTAGCGCAACTGCCTATTCGCATTGCCTGAATCGGGCAAGCGACAGGCCTTGCAACACCCGGGTCCCCATAAAAAATACTCGCAGATGATATTTTTTACGCAACCCTATTGCAAAGCCGCCCCGGATCGCTATTACAGGATTATAGCAACGCTAACGCAATGGAGCAGTAACATGATGACGCGGCACGCAACCCAACGCAGCCAGCAGCGGAGTATTCCGCCCTTGGCCGTCGAACTCTTCGAGCGATACGGCGCTAGCTGCCGCCATGATGGAGCCGACGTGCTCTTCATGGACAAGCAAGCTCGCAAGCGCATCGCTCGTGACTTTGGGGGGAGCAGGGCGTTGCGGTTCGTCGAACCGCTGCTCAATGCTTACGCCATTGTTGAAAACGGCCGCGTCATCACTCTCGCACACCGCACCAAGCGCCTGAAGCGCTAACCAATCAACAAATCGGAGATCCGCCACCGTGGCTACTCAATTCAACAACGAAACGCTCTCCCCTATCTACGCAGAAGAGGGACCAATCCGTGTCGAACGCTCGGCGTTCGATCATATCGAAAACGGCGCCAAACTCGTGATCGTCGGAATCACGCCTGGCGCGCAGCAGCGCGATCTCGCCAACGCTGCTTACCGATCAGCGATCGCACGCGGCGAAGCTCCCAGCCAGGCTAGTCGATCGGCAAAGTTCGCGGCCAGCTTCGGGGGCGCAATGCGGGCAAACCTCGTCAAGCTCATGGATGCGGTAGGCGCCAATGAGCTCGTAGGCCTGCGCTCGATTTCTGAGGCTTTCAACCCCGCGACCCAAGGCAAGGTCCATTTCACCTCGGCCCTGCGTTATCCTGTGTTTTATGACGGCGCGAACTTTAACGGCCAGATCGCGATGCTGAATTCTCCTGCGCTTCGGCAGCTGGTCGAGAACGAACTCGCTGAAGAAGCTCAACAATTGCGAGATGCCGTGTGGCAGCCTCTGGGCGACAAGCCCATGGCGGCTCTGCGCCACCTCGTATCGCTAGGGGTGCTTCGCGAAGATCAAATCGCTCCCGCGCTTCCTCATCCAAGCGGCGCGAACAACGAAAGGATCGCATTCTTCCTCGGTGACAAGGCAGAAGCGGATCTTTCGCCGAAAACAAATGCACAGAAAATTCGGGCTAGCCGAGAGGCCCTCAAGCTCTTCTATTCGAAATCGATGGGAGTGCGGGCATGAGCAAGCAGACTGTGATAAGTCGCGTGAACCC
The DNA here is from genome assembly GCF_054655615.1 of Qipengyuania triglochinis. Taxonomy (NCBI): domain Bacteria; kingdom Pseudomonadati; phylum Pseudomonadota; class Alphaproteobacteria; order Sphingomonadales; family Erythrobacteraceae; genus Qipengyuania; species Qipengyuania triglochinis. The sequence continues at coordinate 523,828 of NZ_BAAHND010000002.1, forward strand.
CACAACCGGCAAGACCGAACACCCTTACCGAGATAGGCACGGCAATTTCGTCCTCGGAGATCCATCGTTCGGCAGCGAATTGCACTACCGCAAGAACGCCGTTCTGACGGCCGATTACGCTGAAGCAGTGCAGCTGGTCCGCAAGGGTTTTTCAATCCGAATGTCCGCCGGTGACGGCACCCCGCCCTCGCTGATCAGCGCCGGCAAGCTGACCCTCACCGATGTCGAAGACGTAGCCGAGGGCGACATTCCGCCCCAGAGCCCCCTGGCGCCGTTCACGCGCGATGAAGTGATGCTCGACCTTCGGAAGGCCTTGGTGGCCGAAGCAGCCATGATCGCCCATTGGGGCAGCTACGAGGCCGCCGAAGTCTTCCTAGGCTTCCCGTCCTCCGACGATGCTGGCGAGCCCTATGATGATGCCGATCCGACGGAGGTGGACCTATCTCGATTTCGGGCAACGGCCCTTATCGATGCCAGCTACGACTGGGCCTTCCAGACCGGCAAGCCGGAGGCATTCCGCCCTGAATCCTGGGACGATCTGGGCTCTCTCATGGACGGTGCTTCCCCCGGTACGATCAGCACCCTATCTCCCATGGGAAACGCGGACAGTCCGTTGCGCGTGACCATCGGCACCGCGTTCGCGCGCTGGAAGTTCGAATTTGAGACCTGGCTCCCCCTTTCGGTGCGAGAGCTCGCTTACCTCGCCCAAATGACCGAGGTCGCCGCACGCAATGCTCTGGCCAAGGCAGGCCTCAAGGGTCGCGGCGGCGTCGACAATGATACGGCTCGGGAATGGCTCGCGCAAAGGCAGAAATTCGTCGCGACACGAACAGACCTTTTGCCAATCGACCGTCCTTAGCGTTCGTTCGCACACCCACCGGTCACCGTGTCCGGAGGGTGTCCTGCTTGCTATAAATCGGGCGAAACACCGCTGTCTGGAGCCCTGATGCTCTTACATAGTTTTCGGGATTTCGAGCAAACCAACCGCCTCACTGCAGTTCGAGGGTTGGCAAGGGCTGACTGCCATAATTTTTTAGGCGTAATAGGGCATAAAGGTCCGGCTGGCGCCCAAGACCTGTATGCTTGCGTAAATCAAGTTCAGTAAAAATGAGCTAGTTGCGAACTGATCTCATTTGCGTATCTGCAAGTGTAGAAGAAACATTTCCGCATACGCAACTAAAAACGGCCATTTAGCGGATGGTTCTGGCACCGACATCAAACCATACTTCCGATTATGGAAATTTCGGAAAAGCGAGATCTTGCCGCGCGGGCCCTCGGGCATCTTCAGACATTGGAGATGGACTGCAATCGCCTAATGCACGGGCCGAACCTGACGGAGAGCGATCTTTATCAGTTGCGGGGCACATTCGGGCGCGTCGAACTCGGCAGCCGTATTAAGACTGATGCGCGCATCCTCGCACAGAAGAATTACTTCAGCGACGGAATGTCGAAAGACATTGAGATCACTGGGAGGGTCGGAGGCGTCGACCGGCGCGGCCCCGCCCGCACAATCTGGGGCAAAGAGCCTGGCAAAGCGTCAGGTCCGCGCTTCGCGCCCCCGGTTTCTCGTCCGCGTACCTATCAAATTTCGGATGGCAAGCGCACCTTCCACTTTGCACACGAAACCGTCAGCGGATCGACCAGGAAAGCGATCGCCTCCGTCATTCAACATGACCACTATGTGAAGGACGAGAACAAAGTACCGGGCCTTGAGGCGCTGGTTGCTCAGGTAGGTCAGGATCGCACCGATTACGTCGCACGTGAAGTGGTGCCGACTGACGATCAGGGGCCTATGATCTTCTCGAACCTCGGCGACATCGGCGAATATGCCCCGGCGTGGAAGATCGTCACCGAAACGGCGATAAGGGCTGCGGGGAAGGAAAAGGCGCCGTGGCTCAAGCTTCGACCGATTCAGGACGACCCGTTCTGGCAGGAGGTGTTGCAGCGGAATTCCTTGCCCGCAAAGGTGCGGGAGCAAATCGACGCGGGCGACAAAAAGTGGATCGATGTCGAGCCGAAGGACATTGAGGCAACCCTCGTAACACTGCGCGCTTGTGGATGGCATGAGCGTGCCACGGTCGAAGACGTAAATAGAAAGAAACGGCGGGCCCGCGCAGCTCAGGTCAAATATTATGCGGGGAGTGCCCCGGAAATCCAGAGCCGTATCGTGGGCGAGATACCCAAGGAATTGGATGCTTCAGCAAAGCGCCGTGTGCTGGAGGAGTTCAGTCAGGAATTTCGTAAACGTGACCTGCCCTTCGTGAACGTCTTTCATGAAGCGGACGAAAACAACAATCGGCTGAATGGCCATTTCCATTTCGATTATCATGCTCGGCCTATGCGGAAGTTCTCCTGCGCTTCTCCCCCTGCCGTGCCCCAATCGCTCTTGGACGCTTACGAGAAGAGCACGGCGGATTACGCTGCGAAAGGGAAACCTTACCCCAAGAACGGAAAGGCGAAGCGGCAGATCGAGATTTGGCAAGAAGCAGCTGCAAACCCTCAGCCGGAATGGGAGGGGATGTGGGAGCCAGACATCGTGTTCGAATATCGGACTCCTAGCGGCAAGCGGAAGACGACGCGCCCCTTCGTCCGCAACGTGCACGAGGACACGCGGAGCGAGAACTGGATCCCGTATTTAAGAAAACGCTATGCAGCCATCGTCAACGAAGAACTGGCTCGAGAAACAGGGCAAACCGACGCTCGATGGAAACGACAACGAGCAGCGTCAGTGGGATCATCAGGTGCGCGAACTGCGCAGGCAATACCCCTTGGCGATGCGTCCCCAGGATGCACCGGACCAGACCCTTCGCTTCGTCAGCCAAGCCGCAGCCATGCTTAAAGAACGGGTACTGTCACGGCCCAACTATATCCATGTCCATGCCGCCCAGAGGATCGCTGCCGATAACAAGCGGCAGAACGACCATCCGAAGAAGCTGTCGGCAAGGGAATTCAAGCGCACCCATGACTTGATGGAAGATGCGCGGGAGCATGCCCAGTGCGTAGGCATGTTGTTCGCGGATTACAGTTCTTGGCTCAGCGAAGTAGAGGCTGCTGTGGCGCAGCCGGCGGTCGCGCTCGCGCCTGTTCCCAGCCCCGTTACCGCCGCACGCGATCGCAAGACCGAAACGAATGTCGGGGCTGCCCCGTCGATCCAAAACGCAGCGCCCATCGAAACTGCGAAATCAAGGAAGCCGAAGGTAGCTGTACATTCTGCATCCCTGAATATGCGCCGCGCCCCTCACGATTATCGCCACGCTCATGAGCTGATCGATAAGCTGCGTCGAAATGCAATCCCATTCGACATCACGAGGGCGCGTGGCAGCGATGGCGAGGTAGCACTCGTAGTTACGCTAGATAAATGCGTTGCAGATGCCGCCGACCTGCCATGCCAATTCCTCGCGCGCACGGCCGAAGAGCGCCGCGCGCTGATGGAACTTAAGCGTGCGGAGATGGACGCTCAATCTCCTGTGGTGGAGGCGAGCGAAGGAAACGGCGGTGTAGAGCCTGAAGCCCCATCGAGGGCTGAGCCTATACCGCAAGGCAGCATCCGGAAAGATCCGGTTTTGGGGTCAATTTCTGAACCGGATCAGGGCGTAGCAGAAGTGAAAGCCGCGGCGCTTAAATCGCAAGAGACCAAAACAGTTGACGCGGCGGCAGAGGAGGGAGCCTGGCTAGCAGCCGCACGAAAGAGCACCACTCATGCTGAGACGGAGGCATCGGCTACGGCTGGTCCCTTCGTATTCGCGGCGAGCTTCGGAGTTCCTCTAGACGCGCCCAGCCTGCCGCAGACCAGCGACGAACGCGGTGCCGATTCGACAGTGACGGCGAAGCACGACGAGGGGACGCAAGCTGGACCGCCAGATCCGCAGTCCGCCGCCGATAATTCGTCGCAAGCCATGCAATCATCCGGCCTGTCCAACGCAGATCGAAGGCAAATGGCGACGAACCCCTTCTACCTGTTGCGCAAGTCTGACGGTAAGTTCGAAATACTCAGCACCAAAGCTTCAAGCGCATTCAAGGCGGTTGCTGCGAAGGGCGGATATACCGAGCAATTCGCCCAGTGGTATGCAAGGCAAGAGGCCGAGCGAGAAGAACTGACCAAGCTTGTCGTGCAGTCGAACCATGCCAGCCGTCTGGAAATCGACGCAGCAATTAATGCCGACTTGGCGGATGCTCGAATTAAGGAATTGTGGAAGCGCTGGGAGCGGACCCCTCTCATCAGCCGTGTTGTTGAAGCCGGATTGGCGATGCGACGGGAACGAGCATTGGCTGACGAGAAGGAGCGAGCGCGCAATCAGCAATTAGCAGCCCAAATGCATGTCGGTAGAGGCAAGTAATTTTTCCGTGTGACGTCCTCGCATGTGACCACATTGGGAAAAGTCAGCCCGTCCAGCGTCGCTGTCCGAGGTCGATAGGAAGAGGGGAAAAGCTCCTCTGTCGACCTCGCGACACGAGGTAAATCCATGAACAAGTTGAACGAACAGCCAGCTGCATCCGGCAATCACGATGCGCGTCCGGGCGAGAGGCGTATCCTGCGCCCGGTTAGCAACCGGGACGATTGGCCCCGGACGGCACCGGAAGGAGAAGACGTCCGCCGGATTGCGGTCATAGATACTGAAACCAGCGGCCTGGCAGTAGAGCGCCACCAGATTATCGAACTGTGCATGGCGATCGTGCTGGTGAACGATGCCGGACGGATTGCAGCTGTCGAATCAGTCAGAAGCGGACTGATCGATCCCGGCCATCCGCTTACGGCAGAGATCGCGGATCTGACCGGACTGACCGATCAGGATCTTGCTGGGCGGTCCATCGACGAGGATCAGGTCGCAGAGATGCTGGCATCCTGCGACGGGGTAATTGCATACAACGCGGGGTTCGACAGGCCCTTCGTTGAAAAGATGATCGACCGTCATGTCGCAGTGCCGTGGGGCTGCGCAATGGCTGACGTGCAGTGGCGCAAGGTGGGGTTCGAGCCTGGGCCGCAAGGGTACGTCCTGATGCAGGCGGGTTACTACATGCCGCGGGCCCATCGCGCGAAGGACGACGTCCTCGCGCTGGTCGAATTACTCGATCACGTCTGCAAAGATGGCGAAACCGTCATGACCAAGACTCTGGCGGCAATGGAGGCACCAGCCTGGCGGTTCGAGGCGAAAGGGGCTCCCTACGGCTACAAGGACGACTTGCGCGAACAGCGCTATCGCTGGGCGTGGGGACGGTTGCATAACCTCTGGGCTAAGCATGTGCGCGCTGAAGCCTACCAAGCCGAACTCGACTGGTATGTCCGGACCATCGGGCAGCAGCCGGCGATCATCCCGCTGCCAGCAAGCGAGCGGTATCGGTTCCACACGATCTGGACCCCGGCCTGACCGGCAATAACCTGCAAGAAGGTAGGGAACGTGAGCCTTCCGGCTGAACGGAAAAAGGCTCCGGCCAACAGGCCGCCAACCACACATCAAGGAATGACGAATGATCGATCTCGATATCGGCGGGGCATGCCCTCGCCAGCAGCTGACCTGTGCCCTGACGCAAGCGCTGGGTTTGCCCACCAACCCCGGCGCTGGCACCGATGCACTGAGCATTGGCACCATGGACTATCCATCCGAAGCCGCGCTTGAGATGGTCGCCCGGGCTACGATGCAAGCAAGGCAAGACTCCCTCTTGGCCATGTTCGCCAGTGACCAGACCAGCATCTGCGGCGGCCTCGCCTTGATTTACCGGACGAGGGATGGCGCCCAGATCATGCAGGTCGAGCCGTGCCGCTTGAGCCGTAGCAAACCGATCATTCTGGTCACCACCGATCGTCGCCATGCCTTCCGCCTCGACAAGCGGTGCCTGCTGCGATCGTGCGCCGTGCCATCGCCTGCGAAGGTCGAGCGCGGCGTCGAACGCGCATGGGCTGACATCCATGCTGCCATGCGCACGGTCGATGTCGATCCTGAGCAGTGGGAAGCCAGCTATTTCAGCCTGTTCACCGATGCGCAGGCGTTCGCCCACTTCATGGCCTGACCGGCTTCACTCCAACCATCATCACTCAAGCAGGCGGCGTCTCCCATCGGAGGCGCCGCCTGTCTCGTTTTTCAGAACAGGATTATCATCATGGCAAATCCCCACAGGCGTCACCCGCGGGTGCTGTGTTCGCTCGCGATTATCCGCGAACCCGGCGAAACCAGTCCGCGATCCGCTATCCGTTCGACCGCCATCTTCACCGTGACCCGTGAGCGAAAGGGCGGAGCAAGGTTCGCCGTCGACCACCGCGCCTTCGACCGGAATGCAAGCAGGGCCGACATTCTGGCCGGACTGGCCGAACGCATTCCGAAAGGGGCGGCCGTAATCGCACGGGCGTCCCGCACGCCCCAGCATTACTTCCGACACGCGTTTGCAAGTTCCGGCCCCCTGCCGCCGGCTGACCTGCAACTGCTTCAGCGGGGTCGCCCGGACCTCGATATCATGCCGCTGGAATGCGCGAACAGCGTGCTGGAAGAGATTGCGGCAGCCTACCGGATCGAGCGAGCCGGTCCCGGTTCGAACGTCCTGTCACGATCGCGCAGGGCGCCGGACGAAGCACAGTGCCTGTGGGCTGCATTCCTGTGGTCCCAGTGCTCACCGCTTCAGTGCAACTCGCTCGCCGCCGCCTGGCAGGCATGGCGAGAAATTGAGCGGGCGCGGCCGCTTTCCTTCTGACGAAGCGTGAAGATGCCAACAGCTAGAGAAAGGAAAAGCGAAATGGCAAAAACGTATATCGCGCTCGACGCGGAATTTTACTGGGACCGGGACCTGCATGAACTGCACAAGGCGATGGATCCCAGATCGCAGCGGCATGCCGTCGCCGTAAAGCGGGTGATGGCGGCGGCCGTCTTCCAGTTCACCATCGACGAAGAAGGCCGGGTTAGCACTGGTGAGATCGGCAGTTGGAGCGAGCAAGATTGGGTTGATGAAAAGGGCGTGGTCAGCAAGGTCTTCGATTACCTGCGTGCGAACGAGGACAAGCCCATCGTTACCTACGGCGGCGTGGCAATTGATGTGCCGGTTCTGTTGCATGCGAGCATGGCCCACGGTCTCCGACTGCCACCGCAACTCATCGACCAGCCCGGAAGGCGCGGCCCACGTCCCCACCGCGACCTTGCGCTTCAGCTGAAGGGATCCGGCCGGACCTGGACGCATCTCAGCCAGCTCTTGCTGCGCATGGGTGTGCCGTTCGATCTCGTCGCAGCGAAGTCGAATGTGCCGCGGCCAGCAAGCGCCGCCGCTTGGCAGAACCTGCGCGATCACGTCGAGCTGGACTGCCTTCTGCTCGCCATCGCGAAGATCGGATGGTTGCGTGCCCAAGGCACGAATGGCCTACGGCTTGAACCTGCGATCGTAACGCTGATCGAGGGGTTCTTGCGACGTCGTCCGGATCATACGCTTGCTGATGAATTGCGGACATACGCCAGTGGATTGCACGGCAAGATCGCCGAAGATTTCGATAACGCCGCCTGAGCCTTCACCCTACATATGCGCCGGACTGGAGAAATTCGGACATTGCCAGTCCGGCGTCTGAGGGGAAAATTCTAGCCACTGACTTTTTTCGACAACGGCAACGATTTCTTAACCCCTGACGGTATATCCTGAGGGCAATCGCGAACACAGCGTGCTGGGATAGCATCCCAAGCCGGTGGCCTAATTTTGTGTCGCTCCAACCCCACGAACCCGCGCCGACACGGTGCGCGTTCATTGGCGTTCGAGGTCACGAAATGGCATCTTCGACATCGCAATCCACACCCGTGGTCTCGCTCGCCCTGCGAGGAAACCATGGCAAAAGCATCTGCCGGTAACGGCACCAAAATCAAAAAATCGACCAGCGCCTGTCCGAATTTTGGCAAGGCCGCGCATACATCATCGAATAGCGCGCAAGTATCGTACTTCACAAAGCCGCAGGTTCGATCAGCTATTGCGGCGATCGACATCAGTTCGAACTCAACCCTCATGCGGATGGCGCGGTGGCGCGCCTTCGCCGCCGGTATCGACGCCGAGGACCTTCTGCAGGAAGCGATTCTGCGCGCCCTGACCTCTCGCAATTGTCCCTGTGGTATTAAAACAGAGCATTTCTTGATGGGGGCAATGCGGTCCATCGCAAGTGAGATCATCGCCAAGCGCGAGAGGCGTGAGGCGCTTTGCCTCTACCAGTTCGACCAACCGGTGTTGCCAATTGCGCCCGACGAGGCCTGCGAATTCACCGAAAGCGCCGATGCTTGGCGCCAAGCTCTCGATTCCGTGATCGCGGGTTCGCAAGAAATCGAAAAGGTGATCGACGGCATCGACCAAGGCTTGTGCGGAAGAGCGCTGGCCGAATTCGCTAACACAGATCAGGCCCGGCTCGCATCAGTGCGAAAAAGTATCAAACGGAGAGTAGCTCGTGCCTGCGCGAAACTGAACGAATTGGAGGAAGCTGCTTAAAAAGAAATATTTGATCACTCAATTAGGAAGGTGATTTTATGAAATACGATCAAATTATCGACGATATGAACAATGGCATTGTCCGCCTGACGGAATATGATTTCAATTCAATTGAGCAAGCATCCGAGCGTCTCAACAAGGGCGACCTGTCAATGTCGCAGCATGAATGCACTGCAGCTGCAATTGTGAATGGCAGACTGGATTTGCTTAACCACGATGACTTCCGTCGTCCTCTAATCGAGATGGGCCGAAGCTGGGCCCATGCGACGATCGAGATCATTTTCGACCATTGGGACCGCGAAACGACCCTGCACGCCGATCATCCGGGGTGCCCTACCGGTGACCAGCGCATTCTCCGCAAAAACCTACCATAACGGACAAACCTCAAACGGATGATGGCTGGTGTTGGGCCGAATGCGGAAAGTCCGGTCTTGGGCGCGAGAACGTTGAAAGCCGAACTTGCTAAAGCAGTGATTCCATACAATTCCCGAGAGAGTTGTCCCGAAAGAATTGCTGCGATGCGAAAGTTGGCCTTATTTAAAAATTGGGTTATCAACCCATTTTCCGCAGCAAAAACTGGGACAAAGATATGGAATGGGAGAACCTGCTTTCCCGTGAACGCCTCTGTGATAAAAACTACGAACAGAAGCCCGATCGGTCGATCTTCGTCCAAGACCATGATCGAATAGTATTTTCAGCGCCTTTTCGTCGCCTAGCAAATAAGACGCAAGTCCAACCGCTCTACGAACATGACCATGTGCATCATCGTCTTATTCACTCTGTTGAAGTTAGCAGCGTCGGCCGTTCTTTAGCGATGCGGATAGGTGCCTGGCTGGAAGAGACGGGTCGGATTGAGCAAGGAGTGTCGAGCGACGTCGCTAGCGTAGTTCAGGCTGCTTGCGCGGCACACGATATCGGTAACCCCCCGTTCGGCCATTCGGGTGAAAAGGCCATGGGCGACTGGTTCGCTGAGCGTTTTGGTAATCCAAAAGGGATATTTGCGGAAGTCCCGGAGCCGCAACGGGCGGAGTTCATCCACTTCGAGGGTAACGCGCAGGGCTTTCGTATTATCACGCGGCTGGAAATGTACCGCAACGAAGGTGGCATGCGACTTTCTAAGGCAATGTTGGGCGCCTTCACCAAGTACCCGGTCTCTGCCGCAGCCCAGGCAGCCATCGTAGGGGATGGAAGGGCTCCTTACGCTGGACTAAAGAAGTTCGGCCTATTCGACTCAGAGGTCGATCTATTCCTCGACGCTGCCAAAACACTTGGGCTTCCCTGCCAAAGTCACGACGCCGGCTTATGGTGGAAACGCCATCCTCTGGTGTTTATCGTCGAGGCTGCGGACGATATTTGCTATAACATTGTTGATCTTGAGGATGCGTTTACGACCGGCGAGCTTTCGTACGAGACCGTGAAGAGGCTTCTACTGAAGGCATCCGGCAATTCCAACAAGGACTCGTCCGACCTGAATCCGGCAGAGCACATCGCCATGCTGCGCGCTCTAAGTATTGGCGCAGCCGTCAATGCGTGCCTTGAGGCTTTCATAACTCACTATGACGCAATCATGGCAGGAGAATTCTCAGGTTCGTTATGCGAGGCCAGCCCGATGGGGGCCGTCTTCAAAGAAATGGAGACACTCTCGCGAGATGAAGTGTTTACAGCCCGGCGCAAAACTGAGCTTGAGGTGTCTGGCCGCAGAGTGATCGAGAATGTGATGTCTGGCGTCATACCGGTCTTCGAAGATCTCGCCGCCAACGATTGGCGCTATGAGGATCTTAAACCTCACAACGTTCAACTAGTCCGTGCCCTTGATCTAGACATCCGCGATGTGACCGATGCTGGTCAAGCCTTACATTCACTCGCCGACTATACTTCCGGAATGACCGACAGATATGCCGTACGGATAGCGCGCATGCTTTCCGGAATATAAGGGTGCGATCCCGGAGCGCAGGGACCTCTTCTCCAGGCTATCGAATGCTAGAAAAGTGCTAGGAAGCCTGTTGATGCGAGTACGTCCTCGCCCAGCACAGGCCATTGACTAGCCGCATCTGCTCGATTGTCCTGCACGGCGTGTCGAGCAGCCTCGGATTGGCGTAGATCACTGCAAGGCAGCGCGCCCTGCTGATCGCGACGTTGAGACGGTTGCGGCTGAAGAGGAATTCGATGTTGCGTGGCAGGTCGTCACCGCTCGAGGTGGCCATGGAGACGAGCACGACAGCAGCCTCCTGACCCTGAAACTTGTCGACCGTCCCGACGCGTGCCCCAGCGGGGAGCGCCCGCTTCAGCAGCTCGACCTGCATGTTGTAGGGGCTGACGACGAGGATGTCCTCGACGCCGATCTCCCGTTCCTGACCGTCTTTGCCACGCCAGCGCCCGCCGAGGAGCGCGTCGAAGGTGCGTGCCAGCCGCTCCGCCTCGGCTTCCGACCGCTGGGTGCAGCCGACGCTCTCGACGTCCACGAACCGCAAGCCCGCTGGCACGATCGCCTCGGGGTCGAGCGCGGGGTCGACCAGGACGCTCTGAACCTCGGTTCCCTGCGCCGACCTCAGCCGTTGGTCATATACGGCCTGAGAGACGAAGCCACAGAGCGCAGGATGCATGCGTCTCGTATCAGAGAGAAAGACGCCCCGCTCGGGAGGGACGGTTGCATGGTCTTCGAGAAGATGTTCGAGGGCGGACAGTCCGCTACGCCCCGGGTGGGTTCCCTGGATCGGCTGGGCGAGCTGCATCTGGTCACCAACGAGGACGATGTTCTTGGCGGCGACGCCCATCGCGACGACGTTGGCGAGACCCACCTGCCCGGCCTCGTCGACGAATAGGTAGTCGAAAGCCTGGTCGTGCTCGGGCCTCGCGAAGAGCCAGGCCGTCCCCGCCACGAGGCGATGACGTGCATCGACACCCTCGTTCTTCGTCGTCTCCTCAATCCAGCCGCCCGTCCCGAGCATCTGATCTTCGCGGCTGCTCTTTTTTACCGCGGGACAGGTGAAGCCCGTCTCGGTCCCTAGGCGCTCGACCTCGGTAAGGAGCTGGTTGATGGCCTTGTGGCCGTGCGAGGCCACGCCGACCCGCTTGCCTTCACGCAGCAACGCGACGATCGCGTGCGAGGAGGTGTAGGTCTTGCCCGCGCCCGGCGGACCCTGAATGAGCATGTGGCTGTCCTCGAGTGAGCGCAGCGCATCGATGGTCGCCTCTAGCGGTTCCGCGCCGTCCGACGTGACCGGAGCGCCGTGAGCGACGTCCGCCAGGGCGGGCAGGTCTTTGCGGAGTATGGAGGTGACCGCGGCATAACGTTGCTCGTCGCCGTCCCGCACGGCCTCGGCGTAGCGGTAGACGGCCTCGCGAAGAACCTTGTCCCCGACCGGCCCCGAGGGGATCAGAGCCGTCCCGTCCTCGATCGGGCTGCGGCTGGGGCCGAGCTTGAGCTCGATCGTGCGCGCGTCCTCGTCGATCGCCACGACCTCCCCCGCCGGTTCCAACGAGCCGGCACGCTTGGGCGTATCGCCGACCTTGAGCTTGAAGTCTTGTGGGGGGAACCCGAAAGTGTGCACGAGAGACCGCTTGTCCGGGCGGGGCGGAACCGACGTGTCGGCTACCAGACCGGCGAGGCATTCGGCATCATCGAGTAGTTCGTCGTGGGGCAGGTCCTGCCGAGAGAAAACCGCCCACCACGCGGGCTTGCTTTCTCGGCGATGGAACTCGAGCAAGTCGGCGAGGAGCACGTGCCAAGGTTGGTTGGCGCCGTCGCCTTCGAGAAGGGCGGTAGCCATCGCGGCCGAGCGCTCCTCCGCCTCGGCCCTGTCCTCCGCCGAACCACGGGCCTCTAATTCATCGCGATGCGTGTTCCAAGGTAGCCCCTCGGGCCTCATGCCGACCAGCCAGTCCCGGCAGCGCAGGGTCGAAACGCAGTCGACGCGGTTGTACTCCTCGATCTCGTCGAGGATGCACTGCTCGCCGAGGGTGCGCCACCGTTCATACATTACGATGCTCTCTCCGGCCGTGACGACCTCGCCGGAGCGCGCATCCTCCAGGTAGAACTTTTCGATGTTTTTGATTGAGTAGCCGGGTTCAGAGGTGCGCATGGCCTCCCTCACAACGCGGTAGAGATCCACCAGTCGGTTACGGCGTAGAAGATCGTCCACGGCACCCTCACGCGTCCCATGGAACATAGCTAGCCGCTTGAGGGCAGTCTCCTCGTAGGATGCGTAGTGGTAGACGTGCGCGTCTGGAAAGCGCTCGAGACGGTCGACGACGAAGTCCATCGCCTCTTGAAATGCGCGCTTTTCTCCGTCCCGCTCGTGCGCCCAGAACGGATGGAATCGCTCCTCGCCCCCGTCCACCACCACGATGCCAAACAGGTATTCGAGGCCGCCGTCGAAGAGCGGGTCGCCCTCCATGTCGAAAAACATGTCGCCCTCGTCGGGATGCGGAAGTCGGGCGAGGCCCCGGCCCGCGCCGGGTCCTAGCAGTTCGAGCTGTCTCTCGCTGGTGCGCCGCTGGTGCGCCTGGAGTCTGGCTTGGCCCACAAGCCTGACGAGAACCTCGGATCGGATGCCTGGGACCACAGCGTCGGGCGCTAGTTCGGCCAGCGCGACCAAATTCGTTATGCCCACCGCCTCCAGCGCCTCGGACTGGCCCCTCGTCAGACCAGCGACGAGGCTGAGGTGGTCGGCCTGCTCCCACTCCTCGGCGCATCGCGGTGCCCAGCGGCAGAACGCGCAATGACTGCAGGGGGTGCCGCGTGAGTTCGCGGGAGGCGAACCAACGAACTCTTCGAAGCGGTTGCGCGCGTTGCGGAAATAGTGCCTCACACCGTCGGCGCGCAGGCTCGCCACGCTCCCGTCGCCGAGCACGACGTGCATCCGTTCGGGCGCCACGCCCTGCACCGCCTCGAGGGCGTCGCCGTAGACGCACATCTGGAGGACGTGCTTGGGCTTCGCGGTGCGAGCAAGCTTTGTGTCCGCTACCTCGTAGGAGAAGTCGCCGAAGATGGAGGGTCGCTCGACGCGGAGCAGGAAGTCCGAATAGCCCATCCACGGGAGGTCGAGGAAGGTCCCTTGGTAAACCACGTCTACGCCGCGCGCCATCGCCTCGCGCGTGGCCGCTGCTTTCTCGACGAGCGATCCCCCATCGATCTCGGCTATCGAGCGACCCTCCGAGCGCAGTCGCTCGAGGTAGGCCCGCTCATGCTCAATACCCTTTTCCTGGAGTAGGATAGTGTGCGCGTCGTCCTCGTCGAAGGCAACCGGCTCGGTCAGCTGGCGCAGGTCGAGGAAGGTCGCGTGCGTGCAGCCAATGAAGTTAACGAGGTCGCTCGCCGAGAACAGGATTCTATCGTCATCAAGCTGCATCGTATTCCCTTTCCAAACGCGTGCGACTCTAGCCGCCGCGCAGTCTCGCCACCAGATCGCGCAGCCATCCAGTGAAACCCGAACGACGATCGTGATCCCAACGAACGGCAGGTGCGGTCGCGTCGCCGGGTTCCTCGCGACCCGCGCCGAAGCCGTCGCCACCGTAGCGCTCGGCCTTCCTGACTAGGTCGGCGTTCCGCCCGTCGAGTATCCTTTCCTCGGACCAGTCTCCCGCCCAGACCACCTCACCAGAACGGATGAAGTAGTGCGATCTGCAGGGGAGGCTCCAGTTGCCTACCGAAGGCGAGACCGACACGTCCTCGCCGTTGTATATTAGTTTCCAGTCCTCGGGGGTCAGCGGGAGGACGACCTCCGAGCCGCACCCGCATGCGCACAGGTGGATCATCGAAGCGTGCTCGATGGAAACGTAGAGCACGCCATGCGACAGCTCATCGGGGACCTCGTCCACGAATGCGGGACGGAAGGAGAGGACCTCGCTCATGCCGCCTCGCCCGGAAAGTCTTCGTTCAGCATGTGGTTGCCGTCCACGGTGAAAAGCGAGAAGTGCTCGTTCTCGAGATCGACATAGAATCCGCGGAGCCGCTTCCATCGTCCTACCGCGAGCGCAGCGTTCAGCATGTTGAGGTCGGCCACCTGAATGTTGCGCGCGTAGAGGTCGTCGAGCCCCGCGCCCTGCATCGGGATACGAGCCCTCGAATGCACCTGCTCACGCATGCCGGGGGTGCTCGTCGTGACTCGCAGTTGGCCGACGAGGGCGTCGTCGACGAGATGCAAGCCCATACCGACGTCTACAAACGGGATGTCAAGGTGTTCGAGCTCGCGTACGATCGCCGCCTTGTCTTCGCCGGCGTCGAGGCAGAGGAAGACGAAGGTCGAACCGGCGAGGACCGACACGTCGTCCGCACCCACACGGATTGCATGCGGAGTGATGCCGCGGTGCATGTGTGAATAGACGGAGGCCCACCAGTCGACCTTCCTCGGCCGTTCGCGCAGAACCTCGAGCGGGACGGCGCCCGGTCCACGGAAAGCGTTGTGTTGGAGGAGGTAATCTTCGTCGAAGAGATCGATGGCCGCGACCGGGCACTTGGCGACTTGGTCGAGGACGTAGGCACCGGTGCCACCCAGACCCACGATTGCCACCCGCTCACTCTCGAGCTTGCGAGACACCGCGCCGATACCGGCGCGGGTCGTTGCGGTGTCGAGGTAGACGAAGGGCGAGGACGCGTCGTCGTTCGCGACCACGCGCCGCGTGCGGGGGGTCACTTCCGGATCGATCGCCGCCGCCTCGGCGGAGAGGATAGCCACATAGGTCGTCATCTTCTCGTGATAGTCGGCGTAACTTCCGCACGCCGGCTTGCTGGAGAATGTGCAGGTGGTCCGCAGTCCGTGACCCAGATCCTGAATGGACTGCGAGTTGATGATGCGAGATAACGGGCGACCGTCTGCATGGCACGGGATCCCTCCGACGAACATGGCGACGTGGGTGCTCGGCGGACGGGTGACGTCGCCGGCCAGGTCTAGAGTAGACACGACCTTCCCCCAGCCGACCTTGCCCTCTGAGGTTGCGAAGGGGGTCGCGACCACCAGGTGCCCTGCGATGACCTCGACTTGGTAACCGTCCTCCTGCAGGCGCAGGAGGTCGGGACTACGACATATCAGTTGCTGTAACATGGAACGTCATCCCCTTCACCACCTGCACGGATTGTCCGGAGACCAGCGAGCCTTCGGGCCGTTCGGAGGGCCCCTTCCGCCAGCTGACCGTGAAAGAGACGTTCGGTCCGCTGGGCGGCGGCTGGAAGGCCAACGCGATCAGCTGATCGAAGGAGACGAGGCCGGCGTCGACCTCGCGCTTGCGGGAATTCACGCGGATCGTAATCTTATCGTCCGCAGGCTTGGGCTTGTGGTCTTTCTCCGACGGGCGGCGACCGTCTGCTTCGTTTCGGGCATTGCTGGGCATCTCATGCTCCCATCGTTGGCGCGAAACGCTTGCAAGCGATTCGCTGTTGGACTAGAAACCACCTTGGGTCTCGATATGGACTGTCTATATCGAGACGTTATTGGCAATCAAGTCCAAAAAGGGACTGAGGGAGAAATAATTTCGTATGCCGACACAATCCGTCGCCCAAGAGGGCGGGGGAACCGAAGCGATTCCGGTGTCGATCGACGTGTTCCTGCCTCTCGCGGAAGCGTGGGGCCTCACGGCCGACGAACAGATGAGACTTCTGGGTTCACCCCCGAGATCGACGTTCTTCAAGTGGAAGAAGGATGGAGGTTTGCTGCCACGGGACACAGTCGAGAGGATCTCACACCTGTTGGCGATCTGGAAGGCGCTGGAGATCCTCTTCGCGGAGAAGGAGCGATCGCTGGGGTGGATCAGGAGGCCGAACGCCTACTTCGGCGACGCGTCGGCCCTCGAGGTGATGCTTGAGAGCGGCAATTTCTCCGACATCCTGAGCGTCAGAAGCTATTTGGACGCGCAACGTGGCGGCTGAGCATCCGATCGTCGAATTGAGCGGCGAACCCTACCATAATCTTATTCCGTCGCGCTTTCCGCCCGTGCCGGTTTTCGAGAGGATCGCTGCCGGGAGGGATGACCTGTTCGCTCAGGTCGAGAGCATCACTAACCCGAGGCTTCGGGAGAAGGAGAGGCTCACGCGCGGGAGGCGCGACGACGGCCGGTCCGATCCGCGCTTAGTCAACTGGAACCACGCGCCGTTCGCATATCCGAATCCCGAGGGAAGTCGTTTCTTCGGAAGCGACCATAAGGTCCTTGAGTTAGCGGCAGACCTCCAGACCGCGCTTGCGATCTCGGTGGCTAGGCGAGCGGACTTTTTGTCACGCACGTCGGAACCCCCAACCGCGATAGAAATGCGACAACTTAAGCGACCTGTCGAAGGGCGTTTCCTCGACGTCAGCCGAGCCGATTACCCCATCACCCGCGAGCAACGACTGTTGCTCGGTCAGTATGTAGCCGATGCCGATCTGGACGGCCTCGTCTTCAGGCCGCCGGAGCGTCCTACCGCCTCCGCGATCATCGTCAGGCCGAGCGCGCGCCTTGGCAATCCGGTCCAGTGCGACCACTTCAAGTTCGTCTGGGACGGTCGTAAGTTCACAATTGTCTATTCGTTTGGCGATGGCAAAGAACTCAAGCCCGATCAGCTTTGTGAGGAAGAGCAACTGCTTGCGGCCTGAGCGAGATTAAGGTGGTCAAACAATCTGACGTGAGGCCGCGAGAAGGATTGGGATCGCCAAAAATTGCTCCGATCGCCAATGATTGGGTGACCCGACTAAGCGAACAAGCTGACGATGGTGCGACTTGTCAAATGAGTTGGATAGAACTGAATTTCCGCTTGCTGACGCCGGGAAAGTTATTCGGAATGGGAGAAATGAGTGTGTGAAGCTGCCTTCCGGTATAATCTGAACGAACGTCAGCTTTCGGGCGAAAATTTCGACCACGTCAATGACTGAGATTAGGGCGCAAAGCTGTCGCAGGCGTCCCGTCATATCCAAATAGCTTCTCAGCGTTGCATGATAATTCGAGCCTGCCTGCCAAATGAATTGGCGACTAAATCAAAAAGTCCTTGGGAAAACTGAATCCGCATCCTTTAAGCTCAAAGATGCAGAGCCAAATTTTCTCGTACCCCAGCAGGCCGCGGAGCAGGGCCGGACTAGAGCGGAGCCATAGAGGCCTAAGCGCGGTCTCACTTGGAGGCCAATTACGCGGAGGGCTACGCAATGTCCGCGACTGATGAACCACATCCTGACAATTTCGAAAACGCGCGGCAGCGGCTCGCATCGCTCGAACAGTTGCGGTCGAGGATCACCAAAAAGTTTGTCGAAGGACGCGGGCTACGCCTGCGGCCAGATGAAGTCATGGGAATCGTAGAACTCGGCACCTTGAATAAGTTGGATGAGGAGATCGCAGCCGAAAGGAAAAAGGAATGCCTAAGAAGAAGATCCACAAACGCGGCGACTACTATCTCGCATTCGACACAAACCCCAATGGAACGGCTCGCTCTAAAAACCTCTACATCTTCTACTACGACCGCGAAGCAGGAAGGGGTCGAAGCCATTCAACGGGCACGTCGAATCTCAAACTCGCGAAAGAAAAACTAGACCGCTTCTATGACGAACGGGAGAAGTCTCATAAATTCTGTCCCACCTGCGGACAGGCTTTTAGCGGCGAACTTCCGCCGCTCCTTGCAACCGCTATCGCTGAATACCTTGAGAGCACTGACTACGAGGCTGCTGGTGCCCGGTTAGCTCACGTTCTCGCTTATCTCGAAGCCAAGGGCTTGGAAGACGCTCGATGTGACGAAATCAATGACGCGTGGGTCAAGAAATTCCGCAAGTGGGCATCAGGGGTGAATATCGTTTCGCCTACCGGCAAGAGAAGGAAGCGTTCTTCGACAACGGTCGCGGCTAGCGTTTCGATGTTGCGTACAGCGATCAATCAGGCGTTCGAAAGCCGAAAACTTTTGCATAGAGCAGCAATCAGCGTGAAGAAGTCCGAGATTGAGGGTAAATCCCCTTGGTTCCGAGCTTCGGAAAGTCAGATCATCGGAATGTTTCGCTACGCCCCGGTCTTGGACTTTCCGGAAAACTCCAGCGACAAGCAGCGAAAGAAGTGGAAGCGCGAGAGGAGCAATCTCCGACAATATCTTCGCCTCGGCGTAGCTACTTGGGCTCGGCCTGACGCAATCATGGATTTTTCAACGTCCGAAGAAACCGAGCAATGGAATCCTGAAAATGGTTATATCGAGCTCAATCCCTTTGGCCGCGAACAATCGGAAAAGTATCGCCCTCTGGTTCGAGCTCCTCGACAGCTAATCCCTCTTCTGAATGAAAACGACGGAAAATTCGTCAAAAGTGCGTCCGTACGAACTGCCTTTCGACAGATGGCAAGCACACTTGGATTCCCTGACAAAGGTCAAAGCGGTGAGAAGCTCATTCGCCGCAGCACGGCTAGTCTAATACGACCTCTAATGGAGTCGATTGGTGCGTGGGACAGTCAGGGGCGGCTGATGCTTGGCCACATCCGACCAAACGTTTCAGACAAGTACGCCACGCCCTATCATGAGGCTTATCTCGTCGATGCGCTTCGCCTCACCGAAGAGTTGATCGACCGCATCGAAGCGGCCGCGCCAGGCGCGTTCTCGTCAAATTAGCCGGAGTTTCGCCGGAGCAAGTATGCCGCCCAAGATGAAAAACGGCGGAAAAACTGGCGCACCCGACAGGATTCGAACCTGTGGCCTCTGCCTTCGGAGGGCAGCGCTCTATCCAGCTGAGCTACGGGTGCATGCCGTGGCGGGGCGCTTAGCAAGGCGTGGCGCCTCTCGCCACTAAAAACCGTTCCGGATTTCGATCCGAACACCCACTTGATCGGCCACCGGCAAAACTGAACGGTCGATCTTGACTGCGTTCCCACTTTGTTCCACCTAGCACCCATGAGCGATTCTCCTGTCATCGAAAGCCCCGCCGATGCCGCCACGGTCTGTCGTGGCATCCGGCGCCTGTTTGCCCGCAACGACATCTGGTTGCTGCCCGAGATGCCGCTGCGCAATGGCCGGCGGGCCGATCTGATGGGGATCGATGTGAAGGGCCGCGTGGTGATCGTCGAGGTGAAGGTCCAGCGCGGCGATCTGCTGGGCGATGGCAAATGGCAGGACTATCTCGATTACTGCGACCGGTTCTACTGGGGCCTGCCGCCCGAGCTCGACCGGACGATTCTCGACATGGACGATTATCGCCCCGAATGTTGCGGCATCGTGGTGGCCGATGGCTATGATGGCGAGATCGTGCGCCCTGCCCCGCTGATGCCGCTGGCCGCCCAGCGCCGCAAGTCAGAGGTGGAGCGGCTTGCCCGCACCGCCATGCGCCGGATGACTGTTGCCTCAGATCCGCACTGCGCGCCCTGGGCAGGCCGCGAATAACAGCGGGTCTTAACCAAACGCGATTAAGCGCTTAGGGCGGAACCCAGCACCATGTGGACCGCCATTCTCATCTCCGCCGTTACCATGACGGCCATTGTCGCCGCGCGGTATCTGGCGACCAGCGGGCTGTTCGCCTTTGTGACCGGCCGCCGGCTGCCGGGCTATCACGCCAGGCTGGGCAAGCAGATCCGCCGCGAAATCGGCTGGTCACTGGTATCGGCGGCGATTTACGGCATCCCGGCGGGCATCGTGGCCTGGGGCTGGGAAGAACGCGGCTGGACGCGCATCTATGCCGAGTGGGATGCAATGCCGCTGTGGTATCTGCCGCTGGCCCCGCTGATCTATCTCTTCCTGCACGATACCTGGTTCTACTGGACCCACCGGCTGATGCACCGGCCCAAACTGTTCCGCACGATGCACGCCGTGCACCACGCCAGCCGCCCGCCCACCGCCTGGGCCGCGATGAGCTTTCACCCCTGGGAAGCGCTGACCGGCGCGGTAGTGATTCCCCTGCTGGTATTCTTCGTCCCGATCCACATCGCGATGCTGGGGCTGGTGCTGCTGGTGATGACCGTGATGGGCGTCACCAACCACATGGGCTGGGAGATGTTTCCCAATCGGCTGGTTCACTCGGCGTTAGGAGGTTGGCTGATAACCGCCAGCCATCACCAACGTCATCACGAAGAATACCGATGCAATTACGGACTCTATTTCCGCTTCTGGGATCGCCTGTGCGGAACCGACAAGGGGCTGAGCGCGCGCATATGATTCGTCTTGCTCTTCTTCCCTGCGCTGCACTGGCACTGGGAGGCGGCGCCCCGCTGGTCCAGCCCACGGCGAAGATCACCGTGACGGTAACGAATCTGCGCAATGCCGATGGCGTGGTGCTGGCCTGCATGACGGCGAGCGAGAAGAATTTCCCCAAATGCCGCGGAGTCGCGGGCACCAAATCCAGCCGGGTCGATGCCCATGAAGGCCAGCTCACCCTCACCTTCGACGATGTGAAGCCCGGCCATTACGCCATCGCCCTGCTCCATGACGAGAACGGCAACGGCAAGGCCGACCGCGCACTGGGCATGATGCCGCGCGAAGGCTTCGGCTTTTCGCGCGATGCCCCGGTCCGCATGGGGCCGCCCGCCTTCCACGATGCGGAATTCGAGGTCGGCCCGGTGGATCGCACGATGACGATCCGCATGCGCTACATGCTCTGAAGCACGTCACCCGCCACGGGCCGGTCATGGCCAGCCGGACATGATTACCGGGCCGATTAACCTTAACTCTTTTTTCAGCATGCCCGGGGCAAACAGGATGCCTCGAACACCACTCGCTTGGGGGCTTTTGCTGCAATGGACAGGTTTGGCGCAGATTTCGACGCTTATGGCGACGATGACGGATTCGACGATCGCGGCAATCCGGGCCAGCATGACGATGGCGCCCATTCGAATCCCCCGCCTTCGCCGGTAGGGCAGGACGAACGCCGCATGCAGGTGCGGGCCTATAACCACTGGGCCAGCCTGCTGGGCGAAGCCACGCTTCCCCATATCGAGGATCTGGAGCCCGAGTTTCTGGGCGATTTCGGCCCCTATTCGGTGCTGCTGGACTTTTCGACCGGCAGCACATCGCCGACGATCCAGTTCGTGGGTACCGAACTGCGCGACGAATGCCGCGTGCAGGATCTGGTCGAAACGCTGGACGACATTCCCGACAATTCGCTGTTGGCCAAGGTGGCGGATAATTACATGCGGGTGATTTCGGCGCAGGGCCCGGTCAATTTCGAGGCCGAAGCCGTCAACGCCAAGGGGCGCCGAATCGCCTATCGCGGCATTCTGCTGCCCTATTCCAGCGATTACGACACGATCGACTTCGTTTATGCAGTGGTGAACTGGAAGGAGGTTGCCGATGCGGCGACCGCCGATGCCCTGCTGTCCGAAATCGACGCCGCGCTCGCCACGCAGGACGAGCCCGCTTACGAAGAACACACTGCGCAGGAGCCAGCCGACATGGCCAATATCGTGCATTTCGACCGCCGCCTCGAAACCGTCCGTGACGAGTTCGCCAAGCGGCTGCAGCGGATCCGCAACGGAGAGGCGCAAACCGAATCGCCCCGGGAACAGGCCACACAAGAAAACGCCGCACCGGAGCAGGCGCCTTACGAGCAGGCCCCGCAAGAGCAGGTTACCCAGCAGGACGCTCCGCAGTATGCGGCCCCGCAGTACGAAGCCCCTCAGGCGGACAAGAGCGAGGACAATGTCCTGGCGATGAAGGGCACCGTTAACCCTGCGCCCTATGGTGCCGAGGAATCCTATGGCGTTGAGGACGAATCGGTCGAACCGCCTGCCCCGAGTTTCGGCCAGACGGAGTATGCGAACGAAGAGGAGACCGGATACGACGCCGGATACGAGCAGGAAGAGGCCGGCGAATCGCAGGATTACGCCGCTTACGAGCCGAGCTACACGGACGCCGTCTCCACGCCGAAGCGCAATCGTTCGGTCGATGCGCTGGGCAATCCGATCGGCGGCGCGCCGCAGGACGAGGGCGGCGAAGAGCCCGCCCCTTCCGCCATGTCGATCACCGAAGAATACGGCCTGCCCGACTGGGACGAGGAAGAAGAGCCCGAAGAAGATGTCGACGGACTGGTCAATCCGCTGGCGGACATCGATCTCAACAGCCGCCTGCTGTCACTGGTGAATTCCAGCGTGCGCGGCAAATCGCCGATCGATCTGGGCTCGCTGGCCGACGAGGACGAGGAAACCGCCGAGGAAGAAACCGACGAACGGCCGCTTTTCCGGCCCAAGGCGCCTTCGGTCGATACGCTTCTCACTCCGCAGGCCTATGACGAGGCCGAGGAAGAGGACGAATATGGCGAGGAATATGAATACGATAACGACGGCGCTTATTCCTACGCGCCTGAGCCGGTAACCGATTCGCAGAACGCCCCGGCGCATGAAGCGGCAGGCGATGCGCCGCAGGAATACACGGCCTATACCGCGCCCGAGGAAGCGGCTGAAGAGCCCGCCTCCTATTCCGCGCCTTACGAACTGTCGGAAGAAGCCGTTTCCTATGAGGAACCGGCAAGCGCCCCTGCCGAGGCAACCTATCACGCGCCGTACGAGGAAGAGCCGGTCGCTTACGAGCCGCAGCCTGCGTCTTACGAATCGGAAACTTCCGAAGACGAACCGCTTTCGCTGGCCGGTTATGCCGAAGTGCCGGAAACCGAAGAGCCTCAGATGGCGGCCGAACCGCTCGAACTCAGCGAAGATCTGATCGTCGAAGAGGTCGCGCCGCAGGAAGCTGCCTATGAAAGCCATGCGAATGACGATGCTGCGGCCGCAGAACAGCAGGCAACTTATGCTGCCGCTTCGCACACCGATATCGTGGCCGAAGAACCGGCGAAGCATCCCGAACCCGAAAGCCTGCACGGGCTGCTGGCCGCCGTCCACGATCTGACCGAGGCTGCGCGCACGACGCAGGACCGCAGCCGCCGCGCGCTTTACGAAGCCGTGGGCCGCGCTTTCGATGTCAGCATCAAGGCGGTGATCGCTGCCGAGGCCAATGGGCAGGAACAGCGCCGGGTGCTGGCACAGCTTCCCGTGGGCGATCTGGCTGCCGAAGGCCCCGAGACCGCGCTGGTCATGGTGCGGCGCACGGCGGATGGCGGGGCCGAAGTCATCGGCGAAGTGCCGCACGATACCGGCCTGCTCGAAACGGCGGCGCTGAAGCTGGCGGGCCGCTAAACCCCCGCATTATCCGACGAATGGCTTGAGTATGGGGCGGACCGCAGGCTAGCGGTTCGCCCCATGCCGTTTTTTCCCAGCGCCCCCGTCCGTATCCAGCCCTATTTCGGCTATCGCAATCGCGAACGCCTGCACATGACCGTGCGCGCGCTGCGGTCCCGCGCCAGCGAGTTCGAGAAGACAGGCAAATGGCGCGCGATGCGCACCATGATGTCGCAATTCGCCAGCCACGAGGTGGGCGACTTTCCGGTGGAGTTGCAGGTCGGTTCTCCCACGGGCGAGCCGCGCCGGTATCCGGGCGTGACCGACAAGGAAGGCTTCGTCCATTTCGACATCCCGCTGGAAGGGGAGTGGGATTACGAAGAGCATCCGCAGTGGGAAACGGTCACGCTCCACTGGAAAAACGATGCGGGCGAACAATGCGTCGACGGGCATGTGCTGGCGCCGGGCAAGGCCACCGGGCTGGCGATGATCTCCGATATCGACGACACGATCATCGAGACCGGGATCACCGGCAATTTCCGCGCGGTGATGCGCAACTGGCGCCGCGTGCTGATGCAGATGCCCGAAGAGCGCATTCTCGTGCCCGGGGCGGACATGTTCTACAATGCGCTGGGCGGGAACCGGGGCAAGCCGTCGAATGCCGGCAATGCGGGCGATCACCAGGCCGCCTCGCGCCGGCCGTTCTTCTATGTTTCCTCCAGCCCCTGGAATCTGTTTTCCTATCTCGTTTCCTACATGAAGGGGCGCGGCCTGCCGCTCGGCCCGATCATGCTGCGCGACTGGGGGCTGAACCGCGAAACCTTCGGATCGTCCAGCCACGGGGCGCACAAGCGCGTGGCCATCGAAGGCATCATCGCGACCTATCCCGAACTCAAATTCGCGCTGATCGGTGACGATTCGCAGGGCGATCTGACCGCCTTCGCCGATATCGCCGTGCAGATGCCGGGCCGGATTCGCGCGGTCTTCATCCGCAAGGTCGGCGAAGCGATGACGCCCGACGAACTGGCCGCCAAGGCATCGCTGGAGGCGGCCAACATTCCGCTGTGGCTGGGCGAGGGCTATGAGCAGGGGCACAGCTTCCTCGCCTCGATGGGGCTGCTGGACGATGGCGAGGCGGAGAAGATCGTCGATTCTGTGGGCAAGGGCGATGCAGCCGAGGCGGCTGAATGAGGCGACGCGCGATGTGGGTGATCGGCATCGTTGTTGCGCTTGTGCTGCTCGCCGCGCTCGGCCTGTGGATCGCGGTGCAGCGCAACGGCCCGGCGGTGCTCGATACGGTGGACCGGATTGCCGGCGGGTCTTCCGGGGTGGAGCTGGTGCAGATCGCCAGCACCGGCCCCTCGCCACAGCAGCAGGTGCGCGTTTTCCGGCCCGATGAGGCAGGTGAGGAACCGCTGCCGGTGCTCGTGTTCATTCACGGCGGATCCTGGGCCAGCGGCGATCCCGCCGACTATGGCTTCGTCGCGCGCAATATCGCGGCACAGGGCTATGTCGTGGTGCTGGCTGGATACCGGCTGGGTGAGGGCGGGCGCTATCCCGGCATGCTGGAAGATACGGCGGCGGACATCGGCTGGGTTTACCGCAACATCGCGCGCTATGGCGGCGATCCCGAAAGGCTGGTGATCTCGGGCCATTCGGCAGGCGCCTATAACGCGGTGCAGGCCGTGCTCGACCCGCAATGGCTCGCCGCGGCAGGCGTTCCGCGCGATGCGATCCGCGGGGTGATCGGCCTTTCCGGCCCCTATGACTTCTATCCCTTCGACACCGACAGTACCCGCGCCGCATTCGGTAGCGCAGGTGCCGGACCAGACAGCCAGCCGGTGAACACGGTCACCCCCGGCGCGCCGCCCATGCTGCTGATCCACGGGGAGGCGGATACCACGGTCAAGCCGCGCAATTCGCAGGCGCTGGCCGCGGCCTTGCGGGCGCAAGGCGACAGCGTCGAGACGCTCTATCTGCCGGGCAAGAACCACGCCGATCCGCTGCTGATGCTGGCCAGCCCCTGGCGGCGCGATGCGCGAGTGTTCGATGCCATGATGCAGTTCATGGATAGCACAGTGCGAACTTCAGTTCCGGTTCAGCCAAAAACCCCCTAGGCTGCGCGCAATGCGATTAGTCTCCCATATCGCCGCGATCCTCGCGCTTGCGATCTTTGTCGCGCAGCCCGCCGCTGCCCAGTCGATCCTGCGCGATGCGGAAACCGAGGCCTTCCTCGACGATATCTCCAAGCCGCTGATCGAGGCGGCCGGCCTGCAGCCCAACAATGTCGATGTTATCCTGATCAACGATCCGTCGATCAACGCCTTCGTGGCGGGCGGGCAGGCGGTCTATATCCATAGCGGGCTGATCGACGCTGCCGACACCGCCAATGAAGTGCAGGGCGTGATTGCGCACGAACTGGGCCATGTTACCGGCGGCCATGTGATCCGGATTGGCGAGGGTTACCAGTCGGCGGCCAATATCTCGATCCTGTCGCTGCTGGCGGGGATCGGCGCCGCGCTGGCCGGTGGCGGCGAGGCGGCAATGGGGATCATCGCGGCGGGCCAGCAGGCGGCGATGGGCAAGTTCCTTGCGTTCAGCCGGACGCAGGAAGCCAGCGCCGATGCGGCGGGGGCGGAATATCTGTCCAAGGCAGGCATCACCGGCAAGGGTTCGCTCGCCTTTTTCGGCAAGCTGCTGAACCAGGAATTTCGCCGCGGCATCAGCCAGAAGGACGAATCGGGTTTCTACCGCACCCACCCGCTTTCGGGCGATCGCATCTCCAAGCTGAGCGAAGTCTATGAACGCGATCCCGCCTGGGACGCGCCGCTCAATCAGGAATGGGAAAACAGCTTTGCCCGCGTGAAGGCCAAGTTGCAGGGCTATGTCGCCGATCCGCAGGATACGCTGCGCGATTACCCCGAAAGCGAAGTCTCGATCCCCGCGCTCTATGCCCGCGCCTATGCCTATCACAAGGAAGCGCTGGTCGAACGCGCGCTGGACACGGCCGATGCCCTGATCGAACAGGCCCCGAACGACCCCTATTTCCTTGAGCTCAAAGGCCAGGTTCTGCTGGAATCGGGCCGACCGGAAGAAGCCGTTATTCCGCTGCGCAAGGCAGTGGAAATCAGCCGTGCCCAGCCGCTGATCGCCGCCATGCTGGGCCATGCGCTGATCGCGACCGAGGATAAGGACAAGTTCGAAGAGGCCGAACAGGTGCTGCGCGCCGCAGTCGGGCGGGACCGGTACAATCCCTTCGCCTGGTACCAGCTGGGCGTGGTCTATGCCGCGCGCGGCGACATGGCCCGGGCCAAGCTGGCCAGCGCCGAACAGCAGGTGATGCGCCGCCAGTATCCGCTCGCGCTGCGCAGCGCCCAATCCGCCGAGGCACAGCTGCCCTATGGTTCGCCCGACTGGCTACGCGCGCAGGATATCGCCATGGAAGCGCGTGCACTGATGGAACAGATGTGCGAGATGGACCGCGCAAACTGCGACAAGCGCAGACGATAGAGATACCCCGGGGATCCGATGAAATATTTATTGATGGTGGCGATCGGCCTGCTGTCCGGCTTCGGCGGCGCGGCGATCTTCAATTACAGCGGCCTCGGCCACGCACAGACGCATGACTATCTGGTGGCGAACCCCGAAATCCTGCCGGAAATGGCGGAAGCCTATCAAACCAAGCAATCGCGCGAACGGCTTGCTTCGGTGGCAGGGCCGGTCACCGCGCCCTTCGACGGGGCCGTGCTCGGCAACCCAAATGGTTCAAAGACTTTGGTGAAATTCACCGATTACGCCTGCGGTTATTGCCGCGCGAGCGTGGATGATGTCGACCGGCTGATTGCCGCCGATCCCGATCTGCGCGTGGTCATTCGCGAATGGCCGATCTTCGACGGCAGCGAGCAGGCGGCCCGCATGGGTCTGGCCGCGGCAGAGCAGGGCAAATACGATGCCTTCTACCACGCGCTGTTCGCGCTGGGTCAGCCCACGGATGACAACATCGCCGCCGCGGCACGTACGGCCGGCCTCGACATGGAAGCTGCCGAGACATTCGCGGCATCCGATGAAGTGTCCGCCGAACTCGCCCGGAATTCGCAATTCGCCCAGCAATTGGGCTTTTCCGGCACGCCGAGCTGGGTATTCGGCGATCGCAGCTTCGAAGGCGCCGTCGGCTACGACCAGCTCAAGGACATCGTTTCGGGCGAGGCGGGCTAGGCGTATTCCCCGGCCGCCTTGGCGTACATGGACGCCAGCGGCCGGGCCATCACGCGCCGCACCATGGGTTCGAAGAAGGCCAGATCCTCGCTCTCGTAATCGGGGTCGAACGCGGCCTGATCGTATTTTTCGCAGAATTCCGCGCAGGCTTCGTAATGGGGGTTGTCGCGGAAATTCTCCCGCACATCGCGGTCCATTCCCAGATGATGGAAATAGTAATAGCCCTGGAAAGCGCCGTGGTTCTGGCAGATCCAGTGGATCTCTTCGGTCACGAAGGGTTTGATGATCGCCGCGCCGACTTCCGGGTGGTTATAGCTGCCCAGCGTATCGCCGATATCGTGCAGCAGCGCCATCACCACATATTGTTCGCCCCGGCCATCGCGATGCGCGCGCGTCGCGGTTTGCAGCGAATGTTCGAGCCGGCAGACCGGAAAGCCGCCGAAATCGCCATCCAGAAGCTTGAGATGATCCAGCACGCGGTCGGGCAGGCCCTTGGCAAAGGCGCGATATTCTGACCCGATGATCGCCCAGTCTTCCTTCGTACCTTCCTTCATTTCGCGAAACTTGGCACGTTCCGCCAGCGAATGGGCAAGGGTTTCGGGCTTGTTCATCGTCTCTCTCCAGCTGGAACGCAGCCTAGCTGCTGGCAAAGGCGCAGGCAATTGGGCTAAGGCCGTGAGACCATGGCCGTCTTGCCCTTCGAACCCACCCCGTTCTTCTCCGACAAGAATCGCGCGTTCTGGACGCTGCAGATTGCCGGATGGGGCGGCGCCTTCCTGCTACGCGCGATCACCAGCCTGGTCAGCGGACAGGATGTCAGCTTCATCATCAATCTCGCGATCGAGGGGATAACGGGCTTTTCGATCAGCCTGATCCTGTCGGTCGTCTATCACCGCGTGATCTCGGACAAGCCGCTGATCGTGTGGACTTCGATGCTCTTGGTGCTGATCACCGGGGTGGCGATCTTCACCTTCATCATCGCCTGGGTCACCAGCCTGACGCGAAGCAGTTTCGATGGAGATTTCCTGTCGCTGTTCATCGGCCTGTTCATCTGGCCGCTGGCGCTGCTGGGCGCCTGGTCGGCGCTGTATTTCGCAATCAATTACTTCCTCAAGGTGGAAGAGCAGGCCGACCGGCTGGAACGGCTGGAAGCGCAGGCCACCAGCGCGCAGCTGGCCATGCTGCGTTATCAGCTCAACCCGCATTTCCTGTTCAACACGCTCAATTCGATCAGCACGCTGGTGCTGCTGAAACAGACCGAACCGGCCAATGCGATGCTGACGCGGCTGTCCAGCTTCCTGCGGCATACGCTGGTCACCCAGCCGGGCGGCAAGGTAACCGTGGCGCAGGAGGTGGAGACGTTGAAGCTGTACCTCGATATCGAACGCATGCGTTTCGAAGAACGGCTGCAGACCGATTTTAGGGTCGAGGAAAAGGCGTCCAAGGCACAGATCCCCTCCATGCTACTGCAGCCGCTGATGGAAAACGCGATCAAATACGGCGTCAGCCCGCTGGAAGAAGGGGCTGAGATTTCGCTTCTGGCCCAGATCGTGGGCCCGCGCCTGCGTATCACCGTGTCCGACAGCGGCCCCGGCGTCGATGTGGGCGGGGTGGCGGACGATCTTCCTGCCGTGATGGCCACGCACAAGCGCCGCAATTCCACCGGCGTCGGCCTTGCCAATATCCGCGACCGGCTGGCGCAGGCCTATGGCGACGATCACCGTTTCGAAATTCGCAGCCCGGAAACGGGTGGTTTTACCGTCCTCATCGAAATTCCGCACGAACTCGCCGCCAAGGAAGAGCCGTCTGCCGCAGGATCGGCGACACGGGCGCAGAAACAAGCCAGCGCTTCCGACGTTGGACAGAATAATACTCCCCAGAAGGTAAGTACCGCGAAATGACTATTCGAACGATCCTCGTCGACGACGAGAAGCTCGCCATCCAGGGCCTGCAACTACGCCTCGAACCTTTCGAGGATGTCGAAGTGATCGAAACCTGCCAGAATGGCCGCGAAGCGATACGGGCGATCAAGACGCTGAAGCCGGACCTCGTCTTCCTCGACATCCAGATGCCCGGTTTCGACGGTTTTTCGGTGGTGCAGGGCGTGATGGAAATCGATCCGCCGCTGTTCGTTTTCGTCACCGCATTCCAGGAACACGCGATTCGCGCGTTCGAAGCCAATGCCGTGAACTATCTGATGAAACCGGTGGACGAGGACAAGCTGGCCGACACGATCGAACGCGTGCGCCAGCGCCTCGCCGAAAAGAAGAGCAGCGACGAAGCCGACCGCTTGCGCGGTGTCCTGTCCGAAGTCGCGCCCGAAGCGGCGCATGACATGGAAGAAGGCGATGCGGAAACGACGGGCCGCTACGAAAAGCTGATCAATGTGAAGGACCGCGGCCAGATCTTCCGCGTGGAAGTCGACACGATCGAGCATATCGAGGCCGCTGGCGATTACATGTGCATCTACACTGGCGACAATTCGCTGATCCTGCGCGAAACGATGAAGGATCTCGAACGCCGGCTCGATCCGCGCACCTTCCAGCGCGTGCATCGTTCGACCATCGTCAATCTGGACCAAGTGCGGCAAGTGAAGCCGCATACCAATGGCGAATGCTTCCTCGTGCTGGACAGCGGTGCCGAAGTGAAGGTTTCGCGCAGCTATCGCGACGTCGTTGCCCGCTTCGTACACTGATTTGTTTTCCGCACCGACCTCCGTCGGCGCGTCCTCGCTAGACGTGCAGCAAGCTGCACCCGCTGCGGGCGGGCGGTTGCCCTTACCGGGCCTCCACCGGCCCGGTTAGGAGCCTTGCATGACATTCAAACTTACTGGTTTTGATCTCGACCAATTCGTCCGCGACACCCTGGCCGAGGATCTTGGCGAAGGGTTGCCCGGCGGCGGGCGCGACGTGACCAGCGAAAGCGTGATCCCCGCCGATGCGCGCTTTGCCGGGGTGATGGACACGCGCGACGATATCAAGGTCGCCGGCCTGCCGGTGGCGGAAGCCTTCTTCCGCGCGCTCGATCCCGATATGACGATCGAGATATTAGTCGAGGAAGGCGCACAGGTTTCCGGCGGCACCGATCTGATGCGGCTCGAAGGCAATGCCCGCGCCATGCTGACGGCGGAACGTGCGGCGCTCAACACGGTGCAGCATCTGTCGGGCGTGGCCACCATGGTTTCCGAATATGTGCGCGCCATGGGTCATCCCGAATGCACCCTGCTCGATACGCGCAAGACGATCCCCGGCCTGCGCCATCTTGAAAAATACGCCGTGCGCATGGGCGGCGGTGCCAACCACCGCATGGGCCTGTGGGATGCGGCGATGATCAAGGACAACCACGTCCTCGTGGCCGGTAGCGTGAGCGAAGCGGTGCGCCGCGCGGTCGATGCCGGGGTCACGGACATCATCTGCGAGGTGGACCGGATCGACCAGATCGAACCCGCGCTGGAAGCGGGGGCCACGCGGCTGCTGCTCGACAATATGGAACCGCCGGTGCTGCGCGAGGCGGTGGCGCTGGTCGCCGGCCGCGTGCCGACCGAAGCGAGCGGCGGCATCAATCTGGAAACCATCCACGCCAAGGCCGCAACCGGCGTCGATTACGTTTCCGTGGGTCGGCTTACGCAGAGCGCACCTGCGGTCGATATCGGTCTGGACTTTACTCCCCTGTAAAAGCGTTGCACTCCCTCGCACTGTATCAACAGGGAGGAACGCGTGACCAAACCCGCTTCCATCAAGAAATTCGATTATCTGTACATCGGCTCGGTCATCGTGGGCCTCGCCGGGCTCATGCTCGGCTGGGATACGCTGATCCAGCAGATGAATGCCGAATTCGCCGCACAGGGTGTCGCACCCGAAGACAGTTTTGCCAGCACCACCGTCATCACCGGTGTCTTGATGGGGACCGCCATCAGCCTGGCGCTGTGGTTCCTGATCTCGAGACTGCGGATCGAATTCGTGAAATGGATCATCGCTCTGTTCACGGCGTGGAGCGTGATCTCCGTTCTGACCGCGATCGTGACGGGCAGCTTCAGCGTCAGCCAGATTTCAGGCATCATCTCGACCGTGATGGCAGTCGCCGCGATCTACATGCTGTTCCAGCCCGATGCGAAGGCCTGGTTCGCCGAGAAACGTGGCGACTGATCGCACCGCGTTACTGATTGCCGCGCTCGCCTGTGCCACCGCGTTTCCGCAAGTGGCGCAGGCACAGGCGTTTCAATGCTCCCTGCCCGATGCGGTGGAGCTCCCGCCGATCAAGGCTGAACGGCCACGGCGGCTGCCCGTCACCGGCTATACGCTGGCGCTGAGCTGGGCGCCCGAGTTCTGCCGCTTTCGCGAGACCCAGCGCCGTCATGCGCGGCAATGTTCCGGCGATAGCGGGCGGTTCGGCTTTACCGTGCACGGTCTCTGGCCGGAAAGCGGCCGCAGCTGGCCGCAATGGTGCGGCGGCCAAGACCTCAAGCCGCGCGAGGCCCGCCCCAATCTCTGCATCAGCCCCGACGCCGCGCTGATCGCCCGCCAGTGGGAAAAGCACGGCAGCTGCATGACGCGGCAGCCGGCGACCTATCTCAAGGTGACCCGCATCCTCTACAACGGCCTGCGCTGGCCCGACTTCGTCCGCATCAGCCGCGAGGACGATCTGACCGCTGGCACCATCCGCACGCGTCTTGCCGACGCCAATCCGGGCTGGATGCCCGAAGCCATCGGCGTACATCTCGACCGCAAGGACTGGATCGAGGAAATCCGCCTTTGCTACGACCGGCGTTTCATGCCGAAGCGATGCGATCCGGCGAGATTTGGTGCTTCTGACGACCGCGCAGCCAGGATCTGGCGCGGCTTGTAGGTTCAGGCAGCGCGCCGCACGATTTCTCTATAACGCATTCAACATTTGACCTTTTAGTCGGATATAGTCCATGGCGCGCACAGCCAATTGTGGCGAAAAAGGGGAACCCAAATGAAATTCAAGAACGCAACGCTCGTCGCTTCGGCATTCGCTTTCGCAGCTCTCGCTGGCTGTGCAGAAAGCGAGCAGGAAGCTCAGGAAGATCTGGTTGAGCAGCAGTACGAATCGCAGGAAGACACGCTTGAAGAGCAGGCCGACCTCGCTGAAGCTCAGGGCAACGAAGCTCAGGAAGAAGCTCTCGACGCCGAAGCAGACGCCATGGGCGAAGCTGGCGACCAGGCTGAAGACGCTGTTGACGCGGCCAACTAATTTCACCGGTCGGCGATTTATCGCCGGCTGATGGTTTTGCGGCACCCGTTTCCGGACGGGTGCCGTTTTTTGTTGCGGGCCCGATTAATGGACTGTCCGCAACGCAGCCTTAGCGCCGCGCGCTGAAAAACTCGCGCAACAGCGTGGCTGCCCGCGCTTCCCCCAGACCGGCGTAGACTTCCGGCCGGTGCAGGCACTGATCCTGCTCGAATACCCGCGCACCGTGCTCGACTGCGCCGCCTTTCGGATCGCTTGCGCCGTAATAGACCTTGGCTATCCGGGCGTGGACGATCGCCCCGGCACACATGGCGCAGGGCTCGAGCGTGACCCATAATTCGCAATCGGTAAGCCGTTCCTGGCCGAGCGCTTCGGCAGCACGGCGAATCGCGAGGATTTCGGCATGGGCTGTGGGATCGCATGTTTCGCGCGGTGTATTATGCGCCTCGGCGATTACTTGGCCGTCGCGGGTTATAACGGCCCCGACCGGCACCTCGCCCGCGGCAGCGCTGGCCTCGGCCAGTGCCAGGGCGCGCTTCATGGGTTGCGGGAGGGTCCAGGACGACATACCAGCGCCTCGCTAGCCCCCGGCTGCGGCCTGCGCAACGTGCTTGACGATTCGGACCCCCACCGCTATGCGCGCCGCTTTCCGGGATTAATGAGGCCCTGACCCGCATAGCGCGGCCAAGGGAACTCGCCCGCCCATTCGAACGAAGAGACTGATCCATGTCGCGTATTTGCGAACTCACCGGCAAGGGCCGCCAGGTCGGCAACAATGTGAGCCACGCCAACAACAAGACCAAGCGTGTCTTCCTGCCCAACCTGCAGAACGTAACGCTGATGAGCGAAAAGCTCGATCGCAGCTTCAAGTTCCGCGTTTCGACGCAGGGCCTGCGTTCGGTCGAACACAATGGCGGCCTCGACAACTGGCTGATGAAGACCAATGACGAAAAGCTTTCGGCCAATGCGCTGAAGGTGAAGCGCGAACTGAAGAAGGCTGCCGCCGCTTCGTAAGCCGGCGGCGCTTCGGTGCTGTTTCAGACAGACGAACAAAAAGGCGCGCGGGATTCCCTGCGCGCCTTTTGTCGTGCCCTGCCTCGGCCGTTCTCTGCCTTACGGCATAGGCGGCAGAAACAGCAGCGGATCGAGTCGCTTGTTTCTCCAGACGAGGCTCCAGTGAAGGTGCGGGCCGGTGGCGCGGCCCGACGATCCGATTCGGCCCAATGGCTGGCCCTTCTTCACTTCCTGCCCATCGCGCACGAACAGTTCGGAAGAATGCAGGAAGGCGCTGTTGAGGCCCTGGCCATGGTCGACGATGAGTAGCTGGCCCTCCAGGCTGAAATTCGGTTCGCTCAACACCACGACACCATCGGCGGGCGCAACATAAGTCGTACCCGCACCGCCTGCGATATCGAGACCGGAATGATAGCTGCCCGGTTCGCCGCGATAGATACGCTGCGATCCGAACCGGCCCGATATCCGGCCCGTGGCGGGCCACACGAAATCCTGTCGCCAGCCATCCGCACCGGTTTCTTCCTGCCGCGCATTCCAGATCGCCTCGAGTTCGGGGCGGCGGCGCTGCATGAAGCTTTCGGATGCCCCGCCGGCCCGGCGCGCGACATTGACGCGCTCGATGTTCCAGTCGCGAGGCTTGATGGAAAGATTCTCGGCCACGACCTGCCCGTCGGCGCGCGTGGCGCTGAGGCGTATGGTCGATTCCTGGTCGCGGTCGAAGGCGGCGAAGAAATAGCCGTCATCGTCCAGGCTGAGTTCGGTATCCCCCAGGGTTGCCGAAACTACATCGCTGGGCGCCCGGCCACGCAGCCAGCCACCCTGCTCAAGCTCGCCGTGATAAGTGAACGCCGGGCGCTGCGGTGTTGGCGCGGCGATAGACGGCTCGGTGGGCGAGGGCGCAGGGGCGGGGGCAGACGTCGACACGCCAACCGGCTCGGCCCCGCCGGAGGTCATAATATCGGCTTGCGGTGTGGAAACCGCACACCCGGCTGTCGAAAGAAGGAGAAGCGGCGCGACCCGGTGCAATCTCACGGCTTCAGCCGCTCCGTCGCCAGCTGGGGTGTCGCGTAGGCTTCCTGATGGTCCACCGACCAGTAGCGCAGTTCTTCAAGCGGGATCGGCACCCCGCTGGCCGCGCAGAATACGTGGTTGCCGGTGCGCAGCACACGGAAGCCGTTGGGACCATATTGCAATTTCGCCTCGCCGGACGAAGAATTCTTGTTCATCAGCATGGGATCATCCTAGCAGGCTGCGTCTAGCCGAACAAATCATCCTGCGTCGGCGGCGTTCCGGACTTCGGCGGTTTGCGGCGCGGTTGGGGCGCAGGCGCGGTGGCTGGGACATTGCCGGTCGAGACCGGTAGATCACCGTCGCGGAATTTGAGGATCAGGCTGGCGTGTTTGGCCGCCTCTGCCTTGTCGGTGAGCGTCCCGCCCTCGATGCCGGTCACGCGAACGTAGCCGCGCTTCAGAACCGTATCGGGATCGAGCGAATGCATGACGCGTCCGAGACCAGCCAGGCGTTCACGCCCTTCGGCCAGCGGTCGCCGGACCAGTACCGGTTCCAGCCGCACACTTTCGAGCTTTCCGCGCGCCTCTCTTAGACCGCCCCGCAGAACCGAAGGTGACAGGCGGAGATTGCCCAGGCGCTCCCGACTTTGCGCCGTACGGTCGCGGAGACCGCGCTTGAGACGTTCTGCCTGGTCGTCGAGCTTCTGCGCCTGCGGCTGCAGCAGAGCCTCGGGCGTGGGGAGCCGGTCGGTTCGGGCTTCCAGCCGTTCGCGCCCCAACTGGACCGGACGTATGATCGCACGCCTGCTCCGCGCACCGAAATCGGCCAGTCCCGCGGCCAGTTCGTGCCGCACCGGAACGGCGATTTCAGCCGCCGCTGTGGGCGTGGGCGCCCGGCGGTCAGCCGCGAAATCGGCCAGCGTCGTATCTGTTTCGTGCCCTACCGCGCAGATCGTGGGGATCGTGCAATCGGCGACTGCGCGCACGACCTCTTCCTCGTTGAAGCTCCACAAATCCTCGATCGCCCCGCCGCCGCGCGCGACGATCACCAGATCGGGCCGGTCGGGATGATTTTCGGGCATGGCGGAGAAGCCCCGCACCGCCCCGGCCACCTGAGAGGCGGCGCCCTGGCCCTGCACCAGCACCGGCCACACCACCACACGGCTCGGGAAACGGTCAGCCAGGCGGTGGAGGATATCGCGAATCACTGCGCCGGTGGGCGAAGTCACCACGCCGATGGTGCGCGGCAGGAAGGGCAGTGGCCGCTTGCGCTGCTCGTCGAACAGGCCTTCGGCAGCCAGGCGGGCGCGGGTCTTTTCCAGCAGCGCCAGCAATGCGCCTTCGCCCGCCAGTTCCATCCGCTCGATAACGATCTGGTACTTGCTGCGGCCGGGGTATGTGGTGAGCTTGCCGGAAGCCACGACTTCGAGCCCGTCTTCGGGATTGAACGGCAGGCGCTGGGTATTCCCGCGCCACATCACGGCATCGATCACCGCTTTTTCGTCCTTGAGCGCAGCATAGAGATGTCCCGAGGCCGCGCGCTTCACGCCCGACAATTCACCACGCAGGCGCACGAAACCGAAGCGATCTTCCACCGTCCGCTTCAGGATGTTGGAGATTTCGCTTACCGACAGCGGCTCGGCGTTGTCGCCGGGGCGACGCTTCGCTACCAAGCCTTCGTCTTCGGAATTTGACGGGAAATCGGCGGCCATGAATATCCTTTTGCTCGGCAGCGGCGGGCGCGAACATGCTCTGGCATGGAAACTGGCGCAATCGCCCAAGTGTGACAAGCTGTGGGCGAGCCCCGGCAACCCCGGCATGGAGGAATGCGCCGAATGCGCCGAATGCGTTCCGCTCGATAGCAGCGATCATGCCGCCGTGGTCAAGTTCTGCGAGGAAAATTCGATCGGTCTCGTGGTCATCGGCCCGGAAGGTCCGCTGGTCGAAGGGCTGGCAGACAGTCTCGCGGACGCTGGCGTGCTCAGCTTCGGCCCCTCCAAGGCTGCGGCCCAGCTGGAAGGCAGCAAGGGCTTCACCAAGGATCTGTGCGAGCGGGCGAATATTCCCACCGCACGGTTCGAGCGCTGCACCTCGCTGGAAGCGGCATGGGGCGCGCTCAAGAAATTCGATGCGCCCTTCGTGCTCAAGGCCGATGGGCTGGCCGCAGGCAAGGGCGTGGTGATCGCCGAAACCCGCGAGGAAGCGCAGCACGCCCTTTCGGAAATGTTCGACGGCCGCTTCGGCAGCGCAGGCTCCGAAGTGGTGATCGAGCAGTTCCTGACCGGCGAGGAAGCGAGCTTCTTTGCGCTGACCGACGGGGAAACCATCGTCCCGCTTGCCAGCGCGCAGGATCACAAGCGCGTGGGCGATGGTGACGAAGGCCCCAATACCGGCGGGATGGGCGCCTATTCGCCTGCGCCGGTGCTGACCGACAAGCTGCGCGATCAGGCCATGCGCGAAATCATCGAGCCCACGGTCCGCACCATGCGCGAAGAAGGCATGCCCTATTCAGGCGTGCTCTATGCCGGGCTGATGCTGACTAAGACCGGCCCGCAGCTGATCGAATACAACGTCCGCTTCGGCGATCCCGAATGCCAGGTGCTGATGATGCGGCTCGAGAGCGATCTGGTAGAGCTGATGCTCGCCTGTGCCGAACGCCGCCTTGGCGAAATAGAGGCTCCCCGGATGAGCGACGATTTCGCACTTACCGTGGTTATGGCAGCGGAAGGCTATCCCGGCACACCGAAAAAGGGCGGCGAGATCGACTTGGGCAGCGCCGAGGAGAACGGGGCTAAGGTCTTCCATGCCGGGACGAAACGCGACGGCGATCGGCTCGTCGCCAATGGGGGGCGGGTGCTCAACGTCACCGCGAAAGGCGCCACCGCCACCGAGGCGCAATCTGCGGCCTATGAAGCGGTCGACGCGGTGCAGTTTCCCGCCGGCTTCTGCCGCCGCGACATCGGCCAGCGCGAGGTGCGCCGCGAGCGGCACGGATAGGGCTCTCTAACTCGAGATGATACGACACTGGGTAAGCGCGGGGCTTCAAAACCGGCGCTTACACTCCGTTCGTCCTGTGTGAGGGACGTGTCCCTATTTCTCGCCTTCTTTCTGACACAATTGGCCTCGCACCCGTTTGCTTGCGGTCGGTTTGTGCCGATGTTGAGCGCACAGGGGACACATGATCGAAGGAATTACCCATGAGATACCTCCCTACCGTACTCGCTGGATCGGCCTTGGTTCTCGCCAGTGGCGCAATCGGCCAGACCACGGATGATCTGGAGGCGAACACGCCTCAGGAGAATACGACCGACCCTGCCATGAGCGGGCCGACAATGAGCGATCCGGCGACCGCAGGGACTTTCACCGATGCCCAGGTCCAAAGCTTCGCGGGTGCCATGCTGGAATTGCAGGCATTGACCGGTGATGCCGCGACCAAGCAGCAGCAGGCTGCGGCAATCATCGCCGATTCGGGCATCGACACCGAAACATTCAATGCGATTGGCGCGGCAATGCAGAGCGATGACGATCTGGCCAGGCGTGTCCGGCTGGCCGCAGCGGAACTGCAGGGCAAACCCGCGGGCTAGTCAGACCGCTTGATACTGCTGCGGGTCCTTGCCGATGCGACAAGGACCCGCAGAGTAGACAAGTTAGTTACCCAATCAAGAGAGCAACTGCGCCCGAAGATCAGCCGAGCTTTTGCGCGACGAGAGCCTTGAGATCCTTCTCGCTGCGCGCGCCGATATGGCTGATGATTTCGCCGGCACAGATCGCGCCCATCCGCAGACAGGTTTCCAGATCTTCACCGCGGGTGTGCCCGGTGAGGAAGCCGGCAGCGAAAAGATCGCCTGCACCGGTCGTGTCCACCACCTGTGCAACAGGTTCTGCGGCAACTTCGGCGCGCTCTCCATTGGCAAGGGCCACGGCACCCTGCGCGCCGCGGGTGGCTACCAGGGTGGGCACCTTACCCTTCAAGGCGGCCAGACCGGCTTCGAAATCGTCTTCACCGGTGAGCGTGGCGAGTTCGCCCTCGTTCACGAAGAGGATATCGATCTTGCCCTCTTCAATCAGCGCGCGGAAATCGTCGCCATGGCGATCGATCACGAAACTTTCCGAAGCAGTAAAGGCCACCTTGCGGCCTGCATTGCGCGCCACATCGATGGCCCGGCGCATGGCACTGCGCGGTTCTTCGGGATCCCACAGATAGCCTTCGAGATAGAGCACGCCCGCGCTGGCGATCAGCTCTTCGTCGAGCGCGGCGGGCGGCAGATATTGCGACGCGCCGAGGAAGGTATTCATCGTCCGTTCGCCATCGGGCGTAACAAAGATGAGGCAGCGCGCAGTTGGCGGTTCTGCATCGCGCGGGGCGGTATCGAAATCGATGCCGACGGCGCGGATGTCATGCGCGAAGATATCGCCCAACTGATCCTTCGCGACCTGCCCCACGAAAGCGCATTGCGCGCCCAGCGCAGCCATGCCCGCCAATGTATTGGCAGCCGATCCGCCCGAGATCTCCGTTGCGCGGCCCATCGCGCTGTAAAGTTCCTGCGCGCGTTCGGTATCGACCAGGGTCATGCCTCCCTTGGCCAGGCCCAGTTCTTCGATCAGTTCGTCCTGGCAGGGGGCCATCACATCCACGATGGCATTGCCAATCGCGACGACATCGTAACGGGGGTCGGTCATATTTTCTCCGCGCGGGATTTAAGAATTGGTCGGGCGCGGTTAGCGGTTCGTCGCGCAGAGGCCAAGGGCGGCGTTGACATTACCCGGCGCGGCAGCGATTCACCCGTGCCATATGATATCGCTGCCGCGCGCCCTTGCCTTGTCCTTCAGCCAGTTGCGCGATCCGGCAATCCTCAGGGTTCTCGGCAAGAGCCTGCTGGTGACCATCGCGATATTCCTGCTTCTGGGCTGGCTGCTGAGCTTCGGCTTCGAAGCCCTGCTGGAATGGGCGGGGCTGGCCGACGGCAGCGGGGCGGGAACTCTGCTGGCCCTGCTCGCCACGCTGATCGGCGCGTGGCTGCTGTTCCGCTTCGTCGCTTTGTTCGTGTTGCAATTCTTCGCCGAGGAGGTTGTCCGGGCGGTCGAGGCGAAACATTATCCGGCCGAGGCCAGCGCTGCCAGATCGCTTCCGCTCACGCAGGAACTGCGCAATGGCCTGCGATCGACGCTGCGGGCATTGGTGGTCAATTTCATTGCCTTACCCTTTGCCATTGCCCTGCTGGTCACCGGCGTGGGAACGGCGCTTCTGTTCTGGGCCGTCAATGCATTCCTGCTCGGGCGGGAACTGCGCGACATGGTCTGGTTGCGCCATCGCCAATCTGAGCAGGATGTCGCGCCGCTCGGCCAAGGGGGACGTTTCCTTCTGGGCGGCGCGGTTGCGGGAATGCTGCTCGTGCCCGGCATCAACCTGCTCGCCCCTGTCATTGGTGCGGCAAGCGCCACCCATCTTGTCCATCGCGGGAGAGCCGCCGTTGCGTAATATGATCGCCCTGCTTGCCATGGCGGCAAGCCTGTCCGCCTGTGTGAGCACGCCGAAAACCATTCCGGGTGCCCAGCGCCCGGTCACGTCGACACGGCCACCGCCGCAACAGCCCGTGCGACCTGCCCCATCGACCGGAGCGTTTATTGCGCCGAAGGTGATGAATGCGCCGGGACTGGAAGGGGTCATCGGGCGCGATGCCACCGCGCTGGCCAATCTGTTCGGTGCGCCGCGGCTGGAAGTGAAAGAGGGCGATGCTCTCAAGCTGCAATTCAGCGGCAGCGCATGCGTGCTCGATATCTATCTCTATCCGCTGCAACCCGGCGGGCAAACGAGCGCCACCCATGTGGAGGCGCGCCGGGCCAGCGACAGTGCAGATGTCGATCGCGCAGCTTGTGTCAGAGCATTGCGGCGATAACGCGCCCTTAACTGCTATGACTTAGTCATTCCGCTATTCTTGGACCTTGGCGGAAATACTTATGAATCCTTCTTTCGATATTCTGGCGCGCCGTGTCGCCGAAGATGGGCGTGTCAGTGCAGACGAACTGCTGGAGCTGCGCCGCAGTGCGTGGCCGGATGGCGTTATCTCGAAGGACGAGGCCGAAGCGATCTTCGCTCTCAATCGCCAGCTTACCGAACGTGGTCCCGGTTGGACCGATTTCTTCGTCGAGGCGATCGGCGAATTCGTCGTCAACCAGATCGCCCCCAAGGGCTATGTCGATGATGCCAACGCCGCTTGGCTGATGGCGCAGATCGATACCGACGGTCATCTGGGTTCCATGGCAGAGCTTGAGACCCTGGTCCGCATTTTCGAAATCGCCAAGAACGTCCCGCAAGAACTCAAGGACTATGCCATCCGCCAGATGGAGAAAGCAGTCGTCGAGGGCACCGGCCCGACCCGCCGGGGTGGCGCGCTGGAGGCAGGGAATGTCAATGCCACAGAAGCCCGGCTGCTGCGCCGCGCGATCTTTGCCCCCGCCAGCGACCGTCCGGCAGGCGTTAGCCAAGCTGAGGCGGAAATGCTGTTCCGTATCAAGGAGATAACCCTCACTGCCGACAATGCGCCTGAATGGAAGCAAATATTCGTGCAGGGTGTGGCGAATTATATAGAGGGTTTTGCCACCGAGACGGCACAAATCGACCGAGAAAAAGCCATCGAACTCGAGCGATTCATGAATGACACCTCTTCGAGCGTCGGCGGTTTCCTGATGCGCATGCTCGGCACACTACCGGATAAAGCAGGCTTTCAGCGTGCCAGTCAGGGTGGCCTTGGTGTGTTTGCGGATCGCGAGGCCGAGGCCGCAAGGGGTAAGGTCATCACCGAGGCGGAGCAGGTCTGGCTCGACCGGAAGATCGATCAGGATGGCAAGGTAGACGAGTACGAACAGGCACTGCTCGATTTCCTTGCGGAAGGCTGATCAGCCTAACCATGCGCTGTATTTTCTCGAAGAGCTCGTCATAGCGCGACATAATTCGCTTATACCATAAAGCTTTCGCCGCACCCGCATGCACCCTTGGCATTCGGATTCTCAAAAACGAACCCGGCAGAAAAGTCATCTTCCACCCAGTCCATCGTGCTGCCTACGAGGTAGAGGACGCTTGCCCCATCGATGTAGAAGATGCCGCCCGGCGTTTCGATCTTCTCGTCGAATTTTGCCTCTTCGCTCACGTAGTCGACGGAATAGGCAAGGCCAGAGCAGCCGCGGCGGGGGGTCGATAGCTTGACGCCGATCGCGTCGTCCGGTGCCTTCGCCATAAGTTCGGCAATCCGGGCTTCTGCACCCTTGGTCAGAATAACGGCAGCTTTCGG
Source organism: Qipengyuania triglochinis (assembly GCF_054655615.1). Classification (NCBI taxonomy): domain Bacteria; kingdom Pseudomonadati; phylum Pseudomonadota; class Alphaproteobacteria; order Sphingomonadales; family Erythrobacteraceae; genus Qipengyuania; species Qipengyuania triglochinis. Next base: position 566,024 of record NZ_BAAHND010000002.1, read on the forward strand.
GGCAGGGCGGATGGCAGTTTCGACCATTATAGCATTCCCAGTTCGAGCCGCGCTTCGTCGGACATCTTTTCCGGGCTCCACGGCGGATCCCAGACAAGATTGACCTCGGCGTCACGCACGCCGGGTACGCTGGCCGCGCGCAATTCAACTTCACCCGGCATCGATTCCGCCACCGGGCAGTTGGGCGTCGTCAGCGTCATTATCACCGTGACGTCGCTTTCGTCATCGACCTCAACGCCGTAAATAAGGCCGAGATCGTAGATGTTTACGGGGATTTCCGGATCGTAAATCTCTTTCAGTGCAGAAATGACGTCCTGTTGCAGTTTGCCGCCAGTTCCGGTCGCATGGTCAGCCTCGGGCTTCTTCTGCAGAAAGCCTTCGAGATAGTCCCGCTTGCGTTCCAGTTTCTCGCCTGCGGTTTCTTCAGGCTCCACCGCATCGGACACGCGCGCGCGAGGCGGTTTGCCGACCACGGTGTCGGCAGGCGACGGTGCAGCGATGAAATCCTGTTCGTCGCTTTTAGTTGATGTGGTGGGCTTGTTCATCCGAAGATCCTCCGGGTCCTTTCAATTCCGCGCAAGAGCGCGTCGATGTCGCTTTCGTCGCTGTAGAGGCCAAAGCTGGCGCGCGCTGTGGCGGGAACGCCGAGGTGTTCCATCAGCGGCTGCGCGCAATGATGACCCGCACGGATCGCGACATTTTCTTCATCCAATATGGTGCCCAGATCGTGTGGGTGAACCCCATCCAGCGCGAAAGATACGATCCCGGCGCTTTCATCCGGCCCGAAAAGGGTGACAGCATTCAGCTTGCGCAACTCGTCCCGCAATTGCCGGGCAAGGCCGGCCTCATGCTCGAACAACCGATCAGGGCCGAGCGCATCGACATAATCGATGGCAGCATGAAGCGCGATGGCTTCCGTGATCATGGGCGTACCCGCCTCGAAACGCTGCGGGGGCGGTGCATAGGTCGTACCCTCGAAGGCGACCTTGTCGATCATCGCCCCGCCACCCTGATAGGGCGGCATTTTTTCGAGGAGTTCTTCCCGGGCCCAGAGCACGCCGATCCCGGTTGGCCCGTAGAGCTTGTGGCCGGAAAAGGCGTAAAAGTCGCAGTCCAATTCCGCCATGTCGAGCGCCATGCGCGGAGCGGCTTGGCAACCGTCGAGCAGAATCTTGGCGCCGACCGAATGGGCCAGATCGGCTGCCTGACGCGCTTCCAGTACGGAACCCAGAACGTTGGATACGTGGGCCAGCGCCACCATTTTGGTGCGCGGGGTCAGCAACGCTTCCAGTGCGCCCAGATCGATCCGGCCGTCTTCGGTAAGCGGACAAACGTCGATCTCGGCTCCTGTCCGTTCGGCAAGCATCTGCCACGGAACGATATTGGAATGATGTTCGAGCTGGGACAGGACAATCCGGTCGCCTTCGCCGATACGTGTCATGCCCCAGGTCGCGGCCACAAGGTTGATCGCCTCGGTCGCACCGCGGACGAAGACGATCTCATTTTCCGTCTTGGCACCGATAAACTCGGCAACGCGCCGACGGGCGGCTTCATACCCCAAAGTCATCTGCGCCGAACGACCATAAACGCCCCGATGGACCGTCGCGTAGTCGCGGCCCAGAGCGTTAGCCATAGCATCGACGACAATCTGTGGCTTCTGCGCGGATGCCGCAGTGTCGAGGTATTGCCAGACCGCACCGGCCTCGGTCACGAGTCCGGGAAAGTCGGCTTTGCGGGTTAGAGTGGCGGTATCGCTCACAAATGCTTGTCCAGCTTGTCGAGCGCGGCACCCAGCAGTTTCTCGTGCGCATCTTCATCGTCGAGGCCGACGAGCGCATCACCGATAAAGGCCTGCACCAGCAGTCTCCGCGTCATTTCGGGCGAAAGGCCGCGGGCCGCCATGTAGAAACGCGCGGTTTCATCGAGCTGGCCGACAGTGGCGCCATGGGCGCATTTCACATCGTCAGCAAAGATTTCGAGCTGGGGCACGGCATTCACGCTCGCGCCCTTTTCCAGCAGCAGGCCCTTGAAGTCCTGTGCCGCGTCGGTTTTCTGAGCCTGCCGTGCGACATCGATCGCGCCGAGGAAGTTGCCCGTGCCGGCGCCCCAATGCACGCTGCGCACCGTCTGGTTCGACGTCGCTTCCGGCTCGGCGTGGTTCACGCGGGTCACGAATTCACGCACCGTGTTCCGGCCGCCAACGGTAATCCCGCCCATTTCGAAGTGGGCGCCCCGGCCCATAGTGACTTCGAGTTCGACGCGAGAGAATTCGCCCGAAGCAATGACGCCAAACAGCTCGAATCGCGCGTTCTCTGCCACATTGACGCGGAGCCGGATCACTTCGGTTTGCGAAGAATTTTCGTCTGTTATAGTAAGAAGTTCGCGCAGGCTCTCACCTGCCGTCACGTCGATCTGACTCCACGTGTCGAGATCGCCAGTCCGCAGCTTTTCGACTGCAGAATAACGCCACGCCTCATCCTTGCGGGTCGGGAGATCGAGCGTTCCGGTCACTTCGCCGCCCTTACCGTTGCAATGCGGCGCACGCCGAGCCGGTGCGCATCTTCGATGCAGGGCTGCACCTCAGCCATCACTTCCTGCATCTGTGCCTTGCGATCGGCTTCCGGAGCATCCGCAGCGGCAATCGCATCAAGCTCTTCGACACGAGGCGTATAGCAACCCACCATTGCGCCGCAGCGAAGCAGGTCCACCGCGTGATCGCCGGAGCTTTGCTCCACGCGGCAGGTCAGCTTGCCATCGTCTTTCTTGTAGACGCCGCCCTTCCATTTATCGAGCGTCTGGTTGATCTGCACCACCTGCTCGGCAATCGCCTCTTCGCTTGGCGCGGTGGCGGCAGGAGCGGCGGCTTGCGCCATAACAAGTGTTAATGCGGCGAGTGTCATGCAGCCTCCATCACGGCGTCATAGCCTTCGTTTTCAAGCTGCTGAGCCAATTCGGCCCCGCCGGTCTTAACGATCCGGCCCTGCGCCAGGATCGAAACCTTGTCCGGCTTCACCACTTCGAGCAGGCGCTGATAATGCGTGATCAGCAGCGCCGCCTTGTCGGGTGCCCGCATGATGGTGTTGATACCTTCACCGACCACTCGCAATGCATCGATGTCCAGACCGCTATCGGTCTCGTCGAGGACCGCGAAGCTCGGGTCGAGGATGCCCATCTGCACCATCTCGGCACGTTTCTTCTCACCGCCCGAAAAACCGACATTCACGTTACGCTTGAGCATATCCATGTCGAGCTTGAGCAGGCCGGCCTTTTCCTTAGCCAGCTTGAGGAATTCGCCGCCTGTCAGCGGCTCTTCCCCGCGCTGCTTACGCTGGGAATTGAGAGCCTCGCGCAGGAACTGCACGTTCGAGACGCCGGGTATTTCGACCGGGTACTGAAAGCCGAGGAACACGCCGGCTGCGGCGCGTTCATGCGGTTCCATATCAAGCAAATCCTTGCCGTCGAAACTGATCGATCCGCCAGTCACTTCGTAACCGGGCCGGCCACCAAGCACATAGGCAAGCGTCGATTTGCCTGCGCCATTGGGACCCATGATTGCATGGATTTCGCCCTTGCCAACTTCGAGCGTGAGCCCGTTCAAGATTTGCTTGCCGTCGATTTCGGCAGAGAGATTTTCAATTTTAAGCATTTTCGTTCCTGGAATAGCGGGGCCGCGGCGCACTGTTGCGCTGGTGCTCGCGGCGAGCCTGCTGCTTGTCGGCGATGCGGCTGCGCATACCGAGGGTGATACGTTCGAGGACGGCGTCCATATTCTCGAGAATATCCTTGGCGGCGAGGCGCATGACGCGAATGCCGACAGCCTCGAGGCTCTTGTCGCGACGCTTTGCCAGCGCATCGTCCTGGCCGGGCTCGTCGATCATGATCGCCATGCCGAGATTGTGGCAATTGAAGTCGACAATCGCGCTGCCGACTACAGCGTGGCGCTTGAAGACGTAACGGCCCATGTCGGCCTTGGCGAAACGCTCAGCCAAAGCTTTGTGTGCTTCGGTAGAGTAGCGCCGCAATTCACGCGCCTGTTCGTGCAGCGCATCGAGCCGTTTCTCGGAAATCTCCCAACCACGGCCCTTCTTCTTGATGGTGGGCGCAGCGTCAGCCGTCTCCGACGGGTCGCGAAGCTGGAGGGTTTTACGATCGCTCATTACCCCACACTCCCTTCAAGCGAAATCGCCAGAAGTTTCTGCGCCTCGACCGCAAATTCCATTGGCAATTCCTTGAGCACTTCTTTCGCGAAACCGTTCACGATCAACGCGATAGCCTCTTCATCGTCCAGCCCCCGCTGCATCGCGTAGAACAGCTGGTCATCGCTGATCTTGCTGGTGGTTGCCTCGTGCTCGATCTGGGCCGTCGGGTTCTTCACCTCGATGTAAGGCAGGGTATGCGCGCCGCACTGGTCGCCGATCAGCAGGCTGTCGCATTCGGTGCGGTTGCGCACACCGTCGGCATTGGCCGCCACGCGCACAAGGCCGCGATAGGTGTTATCCGACTTGCCGGCGGAGATGCCCTTGGAGATGATCGTCGAGCGGCTTCCCTTGCCGTTATGGATCATCTTGGTGCCGGTGTCGGCCTGCTGGTAATTGTTGGTGACTGCGACCGAGTAGAATTCGCCCACGCTGTCTTCGCCATTCAAAACGCAGGAAGGATATTTCCACGTGACGGCGCTGCCGGTTTCGACTTGGGTCCAGCTGACCTTGCTACGCGCGCCCTGGCACAGCGCCCGCTTGGTGACGAAATTGTAGATCCCGCCCTTGCCGTTCTCGTCACCCGGATACCAGTTCTGAACGGTCGAGTATTTGATCTCGGCATCTTCCAGCGCGACCAGTTCCACCACGGCGGCGTGAAGCTGGTTCTCATCACGCATTGGTGCGGTACAGCCTTCGAGATAGCTGACGTAGCTGCCCTTTTCGGCAACGATCAGCGTGCGTTCGAACTGACCGGTATTCTCCGCATTGATGCGGAAATAAGTGCTGAGCTCCATCGGGCAACGCACGCCTTCAGGGATATAGACGAAGGTCCCATCCGAAAAGACCGCGCAGTTCAATGTCGCGAAGAAGTTGTCCTTCTGTGGCACGACCTTGCCGAGCCACTTTTTCACCATTTCCGGATATTCGCGAATTGCTTCGCTGATCGACAGAAAGATGACGCCTGCACGTTTCAGCTCTTCGCGGAAACTTGTGGCCACGCTGACGCTGTCGAAGACGGCATCGACTGCTACTTTCCGGGCGCCTTTTACGCCTGCAAGGACTTCCTGCTCGCCAAGCGGAATGCCCAGCTTGTCGTAGACGCGCTTGATCTCAGGATCGAGCTCGTCAAGCGACTCCAGTTCCGTCTTCTTCTTCGGAGCGGCATAATAATAGGCGTCTTGGTAATCGATTGCCGGATAGCCGAGTTTGGCCCAGTCGGGCTCTTCCATCTCCTGCCACATGCGAAAGGCTTTGAGACGCCAATCGAGCATCCATTCGGGCTCGTTCTTCTTGGCGGAAATGAAGCGGACCGTATCTTCGGTCAGCCCTTTTTCGGCAAATTCGGTTTCGATGTCCGATGACCAGCCGTGCTCGTATTCGGCAGCCTTGGCGGCAGCTTCCTTCGCTTCACGGTCCTGGATATCCACTTGCTCGTTCACGCGACTTCCTTTTCCTGCGAGAGCTGCACCAGCGAGATATTCGCCAATGCGCCGCGCAGCGCTTTATTCACCATCGGCCAATGCGGTTTGACCCGGCAATCGTGATCGACGGTACATTCTCCGCCATCGATACATGCCGTCAGCGCAATCGGCCCTTCGACTGCCTCTACAATATCCGCCAGGGTTATCGCTGCAGCAGGCCGGGCCAGCTGCAAGCCGCCACCCGCACCCCGCACGGATCGCAGCAGTCCAGCTGCCGTCAGCTTGCTCACCAGCTTCTGTACAGTGGGTACAGGAAGGCCGGTTTCCGCTGCCAGCTCGGACGCACTGACCCTCGCCCCGCCGCAATGGCGGGCAGCCTGGCTCATCGTGACGACAGCGTAATCTGCAAGGTTCGAGAGGCGCATAGTTAAATCGGACAATATCGTTCCGATTACTCAACTATGAGCGGAACGGTCGATTTTCAACGGGAAACGGCCAGTTGCGAGTCGTTAGCATTTCCGCAGCAATGTGGTTTGCCACGCACATCTTCCCTCTCGCGACCTACGAACGTATAGCATGGCCTCCATGCTCTCTCAGCACGAACCTGAAGGAAAGTGGGAGGGGAAAGGAAGAGTGCGAGATCGGGCGGGACGACAATTATATGTACAGACCCACCCGATCACGCTGATTCTACTCAGTTACGTATCAGGAACCGCGCTTTTCATTGGCGATCCAGTGATCCACGTTTTCTTCCATAATCGACAATGGAACAGGGCCGTTGGTGAGGATCACGTCATGGAAGGCACGGATATCGAATCCCTCGCCCAGCTCTTCGCGGCCCCGGTCGCGCAGCTCCATGATCTTGAGTTTGCCGATCATATAAGCCGTCGCCTGCCCCGGATAGACGAGATAGCGTTCGATCGCCTTGCGGATGTCACCATCGGGATTAGGCGTATTCTGGGTAAGATAGTCGATCGCTTCCTCACGGCTCCAGCGCTTGTGATGCATGCCGGTATCGACCACGAGCCGGCACGCACGCCATAGCTCCATCCCGAGCCGACCGAAGTCGGAATAGGGATCGGTGTAGAAGCCCATGTCCTTGCCAAGCTCTTCGGAATAGAGACCCCAGCCTTCGCTATAGGCCGTAACCCCGCCAAAGCGCCTGAAGGGAGGAACTTCGCCCAACTGCGTCTGGATCGAAAGCTGCAAGTGGTGGCCCGGCAAACCTTCGTGATAGGCCAGAGCTTCCAGCTCATTCTTGCTCATGTCTTTCAGGTTATACAGATTAACATAATAGGTACCGGGCCGTGAGCCGTCGGGCGCCGGACGCTGGTAGAAAGCTTTACCTGCGCTTTTCTCCCGAAATGCCTCGACCGGCTTTATGACCAGCGGATCGGAAGGCAGCGTCGAGAAATAATCCGGCAGCCTGGCTTCCATGGCGTCCAGCTTGGCTTCTGCATCCGCGAGATAGGCCTCACGCGTATCATAGAAAAAGCGGTCGTTGGTGCGGGTGTAATCGAAGAATTCCTGCAGCGTTCCTTCAAAGCCAACTTCGGCCATGATCTCGCGCATTTCGCCATGGATGCGTGCCACTTCGCGCAGGCCGATCTGGTGAATTTGATCGGCTGTCAGATCTGTCGTGGTGTAATTGCGAAGCAGTGCTTCGTAATAGCCGGCCCCTTCGGGAAACCGCCAAATTCCATCCTCGGAAGGCGCGATGGCCTGCTGGCGCTTCATTTCATTCAGCAACCGCTCGTAAGCCGGCCGTGCGCGCTCGTTCCAGGCTTTCTCGGCGGCCCCTTCAGCAGGGCGCGTTCCGTCGATTGCGCCCATCTTCTTGCGGTAATCTTCGAGAATTGCGTTGTCATCGCCCGCAGCAAGCAGGTTCTCGATATCCGAAATTACGTAAGGGTAGACCCAGTCGGGCGGCATAATGCCTTCGGCGGCGCGCTCTTTCGACTCTTCCACCAGCGTGTCGATTGCCGGTCCCAGACCCTGGATGCGGCTGAGATAGGCCGCTGCATCGGTACCGTCGGTCACCCGGTGAATGTTGATGAGGAATGCGGGCAACTGGCTCTGCGCGCCATTCATCTGGTCGAAGATGTAGCCGTATTCGCGGTAGGGGGACAGGGCTGCGCTACGCTTTGCCATCGCGTCGAAAAGCCGGAAGCTCAGCGCGTCTTCGCGCGAGAGCGTTTCGGGATCGAAGTTTGCGCGCATTCTTTCAGCTGTCGACTGGAGCAGCGCTTCGCTCCGCCGGTCGGCAACGCTCGAAAGATCGCCCCATCTAGCATAATCCTCGTCGCGAATGCCGCGGTAGGATTTGGATAGCGGCGACAAAGCGAGGGACGCCTGATCGTATTCTTCGAACAGATTTTCGAGCGCTTCGCTCTTCGACGACTGCCTAGTCTCGGCGGAAGCGAGCGGCGCGGTATTCTCCATCGTTGCACAGGCAGGCAAGCTTAGGATCGATATTCCGGCGAGCCAGAAACGGACGGAATGCTTCATCTTGATTTTCCCCTCAGTGAACGAGAAGAGTGTCAAGCATGCTGGATCGCAACAGTAAACACCGCATCCGATGAGCACTTTAGTCAGTACCTAGACCGCCCCAGAAAAAAGGGCGGCCCGATAGGCCGCCCCTGAAAGGTGAGAGCTCTCTGCAGTTCCGCTTCGAGCCCTTCGGGTCGCAGAAATGTGGTTACTGAAACTTTGCCTGCAAATATTGTAAGGACGCGACATTCCATTGCGTGAGTAATCGTTTCGACGGAATTTTAGTGTGCAGTCGTGCCGCAAGGACCCGCTACCTCGACACCTTTCGCGGCCTGAGCCATAGGCGTGAAATGCTTTTCGATATGATCCGTCCCTTACTCTTTACGCTCGATCCGGAGCGCGCTCATCGTCTTACGATCAGGGCACTCAAAACCGTTCCGAGACGGAGGCCAAGTTTTCCGAAGGAGCTTCGGACCGAAATTGCAGGGATAAGCTTTCCCAATCCTCTCGGGATGGCGGCCGGGTTCGACAAGGATGGGGAAGTTCCGGACCAACTTCTGGGGCTGGGTTTCGGATTCGTTGAAGTAGGCTCGATCACGCCTAGGCCCCAGCTCGGCAATCCGCAGCCGCGGTTGTTTCGCCTTGTGGAAGATCGCGCGGTGATCAACCGGATGGGGTTCAACAATCACGGGGCGGAACGCGCGGCGGGACGGCTGTCTGCACGCTCGGCACGGCCCGGCGTGCTGGGGATCAACATCGGCGCCAACAAGGATAGCGATGACCGTATCGCCGATTACGCCGAGATGACCCGCATTATGGCGCCTCTGGCAACCTATCTTGCGGTGAATATCTCGAGCCCCAACACGCCGGGGCTGCGCGCCCTGCAGGACGAGAGTGCCTTGTTCGAACTCCTCGATGCCGTGTTCGCGGCGAGAGGCGATGCAGGACCATCCATCTTCCTCAAGGTGGCTCCAGATCTTGAACCGGCCGATATCGATGCAATCGCGCGCATTGCCGCTGACAAGAAGCTCGGCGCGCTGATCGTATCGAACACGACCACCGGGCGCCCGCCGCTGCAGTCGCGCCATGCTGCTGAAACGGGCGGACTTTCCGGTGCGCCGCTCAAAGATTTGGCGCTCCAGCGCATTCGCGACTTCCGGACAGCGACTGGCGCAACCATCCCGCTTATCGGTGTGGGTGGAATAGCGTCTGCGGAGGATGCATGGGCGCGGATACGGGCCGGGGCCAGCCTCGTTCAGCTATACAGCGCGATGGTGTATGCAGGTCCCGGCTTGCCGCGGCGGATCACGCACGGCCTTCTGGAGCTTATGCGCCGCGATGGATTTTCATCGATTGCCGATGCGGTGGGAAGCGAATAACCACGCAGCATGTATCGTTTGCTTTCTTTACCGCTCGCAGCGCTGGCACTTTCGGCTTGCGCTACCTCACCTACCGATCTCGTACCGCCGCGCCTTGGCGATGAGCAAACCCAAGGCTGGGTAAGTGCAGCCGACCCTCGCGCCCAGGCGGCGGGAGAGGTCATACTCGCCAAAGGCGGAAGTGCGACCGATGCGGCCATTGCGGTAATGCTGGCCCTGGGCGTGGTCGAACCGCAAAGCTCCGGCATCGGCGGGGGCGGTCTGATGGTTCGCGGCCAGGCCAATGGGAGCGTCACCACGTTTGATGGGCGTGAAACTGCGCCATCGGGCGCCACCCCCGAATGGTTTCTCGATGCGGATGGAGACGTGCCGCCATTCATGGATTCGGTCCTGAGCGGATTGAGCGTCGGCGTTCCGGGCAATATCGCTTTGGCCGCCGAAGCGCATAAAGCGCATGGCAAGCTGGAATGGGCGGCATTGTTCCAACCCGCCATTGGCCTTGCCCGGGAAGGGTGGATCGTCAATCCCCGCCTGAACACCTCGCTGGCATCTTCGAAGGATCGTGCCGCCCATACCGAGGACGGCAAGGAGCTGTTCTTCGATGCCGCAGGCGAGCCCCTGGCGGTTGGAACGCGGGTGAAGAACGAACAGCTTGCCCGCACACTGCAAGAGATCGCCGCCAGGGGCCCGGACGCCTTCTATACCGGGCAGAACGCGACCGCCTTGGCGACTACCGTTGCCCGCCACACACCCAAGCCGGGCGCCATGACCACTCAGGACATCGCGAATTACCAAGCGAAAGAGCGCGACGCGGTGTGCACGTCATACCGTTCCTATCGTATCTGCTCGATGGGTCCGCCGACTTCCGGCGGAGTTGCGGTTCAGCAGATCCTCGGTCAACTGGAAAGGTTCGATCTTGCCGCCCTTGGTCGGGAGAACCCTGTAACCTGGCACCTATTCCTTGAATCGCAGCGGCTCGCCTATGCCGATCGCGAACTGTATCTCGCCGATAGCGATTTCGTTAACGTGCCCGTCGCCGGCCTGCTGGACCCGGTTTATTTGGCAAAGCGCAGCGCTCTTATCTCATCCGAAACGACACTTGGATTCGTCCAGCCCGGCAAGCCTGAGGGGGCACCGCAAGCGCTTACCGATGGAGACGAGCCGACAGAGCACGGAACTTCCCATATCGCCGTGGTCGACCACGATGGCACCATGATCAGCTACACCTCGACTGTGGAAGGGGCCTTTGGGTCGGGCCTGATGACTGGCGGTTACTACCTCAACAACGAGCTTACCGATTTCAGCCGAACACCCGAGGTTGATGGGAAGCTCGTGGCCAATCGGGTCGAAGGCGGGAAACGTCCGCGCAGTTCGATGTCGCCCACGATAGTCTTCGATCCGGAAGGGCGACCATTCATGGCTGTCGGGGCAGCCGGCGGGAGCACAATTCCGGTGACCACTGCCCGTGCCATCATCGGTGCGATCGATTTCGGGTTAAACGCCCGAGACGCCCTCGCGCTGCCCTTCACGATGGCTTTCGGTGATCAAGTGCTGCTTGAAGAAGGAACCTGGTTGCAGACCCACGCCGGGGAATTCCGCAAGCTGGGACATGACGAGATCATGATCCGTGCGGCACCCATCAAAGGCGGCACGGTCCTGCGGCGAGCTGGGGGCTGGGAAAGCGCACGTGACCCTAGGCTGGACGGCCAGTTGGACCTGCCCTGAAACGCTTCTGGTCACCTTGCCGTAGGGGCGTGGGGAGCTTAAGCGCCCCCTCGTCGTTGGTCGCACAACAAAAGATAACTCTGTGAGGAGCCTGCCTGTGCTGTCGGACATCGACTCCGCTAATAACCTTGTCGAACTTTTCCTGAAACGTGCGGCCGAGCGGCCTGATCGCGCTTTTCTTGGCGCGAAACGCGACGGGGAATGGACGACCATAAGCTGGAAGCAAGCCGCGGATCAGGTTTGCCTGCTGGCCGAAAGCTTGCGTGAGCTCGGTCTTAATCCGGGGGACCGGGTTTGTCTGGTGTCCGAGAACCGGCCCGAATGGTGTATCGCGGATCTGGCGATCATGGCGGCAGGCTGCATCACGGTGCCGGCCTATGTAACCAATACCGAACGCGACCATGTCCACATTCTCGACAATTCAGGAGCTCGGGCGGTAATCGTATCCTCGCAGAAATTGCTTGGGCCGCTCCACGGTGCATTGCAGGTGACCGGAATCGCCGATCATGTGATCGGGATCGAAGATTTGCATCGCCAACAATCGGGAAGTTTCAGCTTTCACCAGTGGGATAAGCTGGTTCAGGGAGATGCGGAGACGGCACGTGAGGCCGTGAAATCGAGAATGGCAAATGTCGGTCGCGGAGACACGGCCTGCATTATCTATACAAGTGGCACCGGCGGTGCGCCCCGAGGGGTGATGCAGCATCACGGTTCCATTCTATGCAATGTCGCGGGCGCTGCCGAAATTCTGTTGGAAGATTTCGGAATCGACGATGAAGAACGCTTCCTTTCCTTTCTTCCCGCCAGTCACGCCTACGAGCATACCGGGGGCCAGTACCTTCCGATCGGCGTAGGCGCCCAGATTTACTATTCCGAAGGTCTGGAAAAGCTGGCCAGCAACATTGAAGAGACCCGCCCGACGATCATGGTCGTGGTTCCGCGGCTGTTCGAAGTGCTGCGCACCAGGATCATGAAGCAGGTCGCGAAACAGGGCGGCATGGCGGAAAAGCTCATGACCATGGCCCTCGAAGTCGGCGAGAGGCGGGCCGAGGGTAAACCGAGGTTCGGCGACGGGGCAAAGGATTTTCTCGTCGGAAAACTCCTAAAGCCCAAAATTCGCCAACGCTTTGGTGGCCGTATCAAAGCCATGGTTTCCGGTGGTGCGCCGCTCAATCCCGAAGTCGGCATTTTCTTTGGATCGATGGGTCTCACCATGCTTCAGGGTTACGGTCAGACCGAAGCAGGCCCTGTCGTCGCCTGCAATCGGCCCAAAGCAGGTATCGCCATGCATTCGGTCGGCCCCGCCATGCGCGGTGTCGAAGTGAAAATCGCCGAGGACGGAGAGATTCTGTGCCGCGGCGAACTGGTGATGCATGGTTATTGGCAGAACGATGCGGAGACTGCGCGTACGATCAAGGATGGCTGGCTTCATACGGGCGACATCGGGCACCTCGATGAAAAGGGGCGCATCGTTATCACCGATCGCAAGAAAGACATGATCGTCAATGACAAGGGCGACAATATCGCGCCGCAGAAGCTTGAAGGCATGCTGACACTTCAGCCGGAAATCGGGCAGGCGATGGTTGCCGGAGACAAGCGGCCCTACATCGTTGGTCTGCTGGTGCCGGACGCCGAATGGGCAGTAGAATGGGCGGCCGATCAGGGGAAGAAATTCGACCTGAAAGCGTTGCAGGACGATCCGGAGTTTCGCGCGGCGCTACGCAAGGCGATCGATCGCGTGAACAAGGACCTGTCCGTGATCGAGAAAGTGCGCCAGTTCGAATTTGCCGACGAAACGTTCAGCATTGAGAACGAGGAAATGACGCCCTCGATGAAGATACGTCGGCACAAAATCAAAGAGCGTTACGGTGATCGGTTGGCGAGCCTCTACCGGAGCTGAATCAGGCCGGGACTTCCTCGATGAATTCGGGAAAGAAGGTGGGCGCTCGGTCGGACCAGCCCGGCGCGGTCGCGGCAGCTTCGCTTAGCGACTGCAACAGCATCTTGCGCCGTTCCGGTCGGATATGCGGCAGAGCGGCCGCAGCACAAAAGGCACTGGGCAACCAAGGGCGGGCTTCCGGGCCGAGCAGGCGCTCGTAAAGGAACCGGAAGGCTGAAAAACATTCGATCCGTTCCTGTGCAAGATCGAAGGCTACGACCCTGGTGATCTTGCCGATAAAACTCTCGATTCCGTCAAACCCGGATTGATGAGGGATGGCACCACGAAGAGCCTTGAGCTCCTGATAGGCCACGTACTGACTACGTATTGCGGCGGTTTCGCCGTGGGTGCGCCCCCAGATCCGGAAAGCATCGTTACGGCTGAGCCCGATATCCAGACTGCGGCGAATGTATCGCTGCTCTGCAGCAGTGAAACCAGCGAATTCTCGCATCTCGGCAATTGTCAGCGATGCAGCATTGGTAACGGCCATGATTCGACTCCTTCGTCGAATCGGAGTTTCCCCGAAGATGGTTAATTTTGTGTGCCGGGGCTTAGATGAGTCCGGCGAGAGGGCTGCTGGGGTCCGCATATTTGCGGCGCCCCATGCGTCCGGAAAGGTAAGCCTCGCGGCCAGCCTGGACTGCCAGTTTCATCGCCCGTGCCATGCGGAGCGGGTCTTTCGCTTCGGCGATGGCTGTATTCATAAGTACTCCGTCGCAGCCCAATTCCATGGCTACGGCCGCATCTGACGCCGTGCCGACACCTGCATCGACGAGCACGGGTACCTTCGCGCCTTCTACAATCAGACGGATCGTAACCCGGTTCTGTATCCCGAGTCCCGATCCGATGGGGGCGCCCAGCGGCATAACTGCAACCGCGCCAGCTTCTTCCAGTTGTTTCGCTGCGATGGGATCGTCCACGCAATATACCATCGGTTGGAAGCCTTCCTTTGCGAGGACTTCGGTCGCCTTTAGCGTTTCGCGCATATCTGGATAAAGCGTCTTCGCCTCTCCAAGAACCTCCAGCTTGACGAGGTCCCAGCCACCAGCTTCCCGGGCAAGGCGGAGGGTGCGGATCGCTTCTTCCGCCGTAAAACAGCCCGCAGTGTTTGGAAGATAGGTTACCTTCTTCGGATCGATGAAGTCAGTCAGCATCGGCGCTTTCGGATCGCTGACGTTGACCCGGCGTACGGCGACTGTAACGATTTCTGCGCCGCTCGCTTCCAGGGCCGCCGCGTTTTGCTCGAAATCCTTATACTTTCCGGTGCCGACTATCAGGCGGGAATTGAACGTGTGGCCAGCAACCGACCATCTATCGTCGCCTTGCCCTCCGCCCACGAAATGGACGATTTCGAGTGAGTCCCCTTCGTCTACTGCGCGCGCCGAGAGTTCGCTGCGCGGTGCGATCGTACCGTTGTGCTCAACAGCAACTTTGGCTGGATTGAGATCGAGCTCCCGAACAAGCTCGGCAATGGTGTTGGCGGATGTGCGGCGGCTTTCGCCGTTTACGGTCAGGGAAATCATGGGACCGACTTAGTCTCCGCAGCGCTCCTTGCAAGCGGCGGAATGGCAGTGGCGCATATTCAGAATATGGCCAAGCGATACAAGCGCGACCCCGAGGATCGTCAGGACGGCTTCCTTGTAACCGTGCGGAACCGCAAGCGCTGCGCCCATAAAGCTAAGTCCCGTCATGGCGATCACAAATGGCATGGCCATGCGATGCCGCAGTGCGCCCCAGCCGATCGCCACGCCGGCGATCAAAGTCGCAACCAGCAGGCCCCAACGGTGGATTTCAGGAGCAAGCAGAAACTCGCCGCCGACACCTAGACCTGACACGAGTGCAATGCTGGCGATGCAATGCAATGCACACAGTCCCGAAAGACCGATGCCGACGCGGTCCAGCCGCCGGCGAATCGGGTTCAATGCACGTTGCAACATGCCGGAGCAGATATGTGATAGTGTCTCATCTTACAAGAGCGAATTGTGGAATTGATCTGTAATCCGTCGTTTGACGTACCCGACATGCCGCTTGTTCCATTTGCACTTGCGAAACACGTCTCTGGAGGCGAACAGGCTCCGCATGAACACCCTTGCTTCCCGCAGCCGGCCGATATCGCTGGCAAACTGGTTATTCTCCGTAGCTTTGCTGGTCATCATCATCGTCACTGTGGGCGGAATCACTCGATTGACCGAAAGCGGACTCTCGATCACCGAATGGAAGCCGTTCCTCGGCGCGCTGCCTCCGTTGAACGAGGCCGACTGGCAAGCCGAGTTTGAACTCTACCAGCGCATACCCGAGTACACCCAGATAAACGGCCCTGCGGGAATGGATCTGGAAGCATTCAAATCGATCTACTGGTGGGAGTGGATACATCGCCAGCTGGGCAGGCTGATCGGGCTGGCGCTGGTGATCCCGCTCGCATTTTTTGCCGTTCGCCGGATGATTCCAGATGGCTATTTCTGGCGGCTGTTTGCATTGGCGGCCCTCGTGGCGCTGCAGGGTAGCTTCGGTTGGTGGATGGTCGCGTCCGGTCTCGAGACACGTACCGATGTCAGCCACTTCCGCTTGGCGATCCACCTTTGCACCGCACTCATCCTGTTGGCTGGCCTTGTCTGGACAGCGCTGGACCTGCGAAGGCCAAGCATGGTCAACGCAAGGCCTGCGCGATTGACGAAGCTAGCGACTGCAACGGGTATCATCCTGTTTATTCAGCTTCTGCTGGGGGCCTGGGTCGCGGGCCTTGATGCAGGCCTGGCTTCCGACAGCTGGCCTCTGATGCAGGGACGCTTCATCCCCGAATTTGACGGCACTCCGGGATTCCTTTGGGCAATGACCCACGATCCTTTTCTCATCCATTGGATGCATCGCTGGTGGGCGTGGGTTGTCGTGATCGCACTGGTGTTGATGGCGCGCAGAGTTAAGCCGGTTTCGCGACCGGCCTCAATCGCCATTCACGTGGCTTTCGGCACCCAGATAGTGCTTGGCATCGCAACCGTGTTGAGCGGCGTGGAATTCCATCTTGCGGTTCTGCATCAATTGGTTGGCGCGCTGCTGGTGGCCACGGTCGCATGGGGTGCCCACGTGCTTGGCCGCCAGAACTAACCGCCAAGGAGGTTACGCCCCTCGATATTGGCGCTCTTTAATATAGCATGATGGCAAGGGCTCGGGCCCGGACTTTCCGGCGGCGTATTATTATACCCCACGCAAGACCCGCAGAATTGCTTGACGAATCACGTCCATGCGCCCATTTGGCGCGCGCTTAGCGGCTCCGTGATGGGCCGCGAATTCGTTTAGGGCCGTAAAGCACGGCGCGATAACTCGAGCAAACGGACATATCAGCCATGAAGGCTCTCACCAAACTGACCAAGTCGGCCAAGCCGGCAGAGGTCGAAAAGGACTGGCATATCATCGACGCCGAAGATCTCGTCGTCGGTCGTCTTGCCGTCATCATCGCCAACCACCTGCGCGGCAAGCACAAGCCTAGCTACACCCCGCATGTGGATTGCGGCGATCACGTCATCGTCATCAATGCCGACAAGGTGAAGTTCACCGGCAAGAAGATGGACGACAAGATTTATTACAAGCACACCGGTCACCCGGGCGGCATCAAGGAAACAACCCCGAACAAGGTTCTGGGCGGACGTTTCCCCGAGCGTGTCCTCGAGAAGGCCGTGCAGCGCATGATCCCGCGTGGCCCGCTGGGCCGCGACCAGATGCGCGCGCTCCACCTCTACAACGGCACCGAGCATCCGCATGAGGGCCAGAAGCCCAAGACGCTCGACGTCGCTTCGATGAACCGCAAGAACAAGGCTGTTGCGTAATGGCTGACGAAACCAAGAACGACACCGTCTCGGATCTCGCCGATCTGAAGGACATTGCCGCCGACGCTCCTCAGGGCGACAGCGCGGAAATCGCTGCCAAGGCCGACGTTCCCCTGCGCGAGCAGGAGCTTGACGCTCAGGGTCGCGCTTACGCCACTGGTCGCCGTAAGGATGCCACCGCCCGCGTATGGCTGGTTCCCGGCAGCGGCAAGATCACCGTCAACGGCAAGGATCAGGAAGTGTATTTCGCACGTCCGACTCTGCGTCTCGTGATCGATCAGCCGTTCGCCATCACCGAGCGTCAGGAACAGTATGACGTGATCGCCACCGTCAAGGGCGGCGGCCTTTCAGGCCAGGCCGGTGCAGTCAAGCACGGCATCAGCCAGGCACTCGCCAAGTACGAACCGGCATTGCGTTCGACGGTCAAGGCCGCCGGCTTCCTCACCCGCGACAGCCGCGTGGTCGAGCGTAAGAAGTACGGCCGTGCCAAGGCACGTCGTAGCTTCCAGTTCTCGAAGCGTTAATTCGCCTCCAGAGCCGGATCAACGGACAAACAGAAAAGGGCGGTTCCGCGAGGGACCGCCCTTTTTCTTTACGTTTAGCGTCCGATCACCGCTGAATAAGCATCAACGCCCATGCAAGCCCGGTGCCAGCGAAAAAAACCGGCCAGCTCCACCAGATGTCATATTGATAAATCTCGGCCTGGAACACCGCGAGGTGGCCGCCGTCCGAACCTTGGCTACCAACAACCAGCGCTACGACACATGACAGAATAGCGCCGAGAGGCGCTGCTTTGAAGAATTCCATGGCATTTCCTCGAACTCTGTCAGCATAATTGCATGTCAGGGTTGAGAAATCGCAATGTCTTCTGGTTAATGCACAGGCGGGTCAACGCGCGGGACTTGGCGGACCGGTGCCACCGGATCATTTGGTTCACGCGGGGGCCTTGCATCTTCTGGCACGTCATCGATCTGCATGTCGCTGGTCTTCACGTCGCTAAGATTACGCACACAGACAGTCAGCTTGCTACCGTCCCATTCAATCTCATTAAAGCTTGGCGGTGTCGAACGGGTGCGCTTGGACAAGGTGCCGGCACCGATCATTCTCACCGGACCGTTATCGGTTTCTTCCATGATATCGAACGCGTCATGGACGTGGCCGGAAAGGACAGCCTGTACCGGTCTCCGCGCCAGTTCTCGCAGAGCCTTATCGCCATGGCGGGTAAGAGCCGTCCCTTGGGTTCCAACCTCACGCAGAGGATGATGGACGGTGACCAGCGCTTTCGTACCGCTGGGCAGCGCATCGATCGCGGCGAGACATTTTTCCAGCGCAGCCGAAGAAACCCAGCCTTTTGACCAATTCAGGCGCGGTTGCATGCGCACCGCTGTCTTGAGTGGAACGACGGCAAGCGACCCCAGATCAAGTTCCTTTTCGACCTTCTCTTCCATACCGTGAAAGCGTTTGTAGGGAGCGAAGAAACGCTCGATAGGATTGAAATAGGGCATGTCGTGGTTTCCGACCTCGACAGTGACCGGCGCGGGAAGCGAATTGATCCAATGCGTCGCGGCCTCGAACTCCCGATGGCGCGCCCTCATTGTCAGGTCTCCGGTGATCGCAACAGCATCGGGCTGTCGTTCGACGATCTCCTGTTTGACCCAATCGAGAGCACGATTGTTTTCAAGGCCGAAGTGGATATCGGAAAGGTGGAATATGCGCCGGAATTCAGAAGCCATGATGCGTCGCTAGCAGATCGACCTCGCACGGTGCTACCGCGAACTCGGCCTTGGGGGAAAGGGTGGCCGGCTCGCCATCAATCAGTACCTCGACAGGGGCACCGTCGCAGGTTTCCAAAGTAATCCGGTCCACTAGCCCCAGTCGAGTGTGCGGCCCATCGCGAAAGCTCCGCCGCAACAATGCCCAGCTTTGGGCGAGCAATTCGCCCGCGCCTTCAGCATGAAACGCGTCGAGTTGCATGCCGCGATGGCTTGGCGTGAATTCGATGAGAGGGTAACCTTCTCTCTTGCCCAGTTCGGGATCATTGCAGCGCACCATCGATCCCCCGGTCGTTTCCGATAACGCTTCGCTTGTCCCGCCGGCCATCGCGGGTATGTCGAAATCCCGCATGGCTTCGCGCACGCTTGCCCAGGAAGTGCCCGGCCCTACGAGAAGGCCGGCCAGAGCATCCCCTTTTTCGCAACGTGCCATCAACGGCCGTACCGGACGCGCCGCGCCGCTTGCATGGCGTTCGATGATCCTTTCGAGATCTGCATCCGGGCCGTGAAGGCGCTTGCTCAAGAGGTTCATCGTGCCACCGGGCAGGACCATGACCGATCCGCCCCAACCTTGTAGTTTGGCGATAGCCGCATTCAGGGAGCCATCCCCGGTGAAGATCGCGAGACGACGGATGCCCTCGGCATCGAGTTCTTCGCGAGTGGGTAGTTCCTCATCCGGAAACCCAATCTTGCGAGAAATGGCAAAGCCTTTGTCTTTGCAATGGCTTTCGAGCATCTCGATGGCCTGATCGGTATTGCTGCCTGACCGTGAATTCGTGAGCAGCCAGATGGGATTATCACTCTCCATGCAGCATTAGCGCCTCATGCGGACGGCGGTTCCCTCCGCTCAAACTTTGCCTGTCAAGATCATCCAGGCCGTCCCGAAATTCAGCAGACTATATATGCCGTAGGCCCACGCCATACCCGTCCAGCCATTACCGGCCAGCAACATGGCGGCGAGAAGGATGAAGAATTCGAACCACAGCGAAAAGCGCCCTCCGCCGGTGCGATAAAAGCTCGGCAATGCATCGAGCATCGGATGCCCGCTTTCAAGCACCGCCTTGTGCGCGGCGAAGTTGCCGATGCCGAGGAGGAATACGATCAGAATGACCATCCCGTTAGGATAGGCATGATGTCAGCCGATTGCCAATCCTAGAGGCTCGGGATCAGCGGCCAGCCATAGCCTTTACTTTGGGCAAATAGGTGCGACCAATCCGGAGCGCTTCCCCGTCTTCCAGTTCTGCGGACCAGACACCCAAGCCATCGTGGCGCAGGCCTTTTATCCGGTCCTTGCGCAAAATGGTGGAGCGATGGATGCGAATGAATTTGGCCGGATCGAGCCGCTTCTCGAGCCCGGCGATGGTCTGCAGCAGGAGATAGCTGCGATCGTCGACATGGAGGCGGACGTAATCCCGCTCTGCATCGATCCGCGAAACTTCATCCGTATCGATTCGGATCAGCTCGCTACGATGAGGGATCCACAGTTCGTCCAGCCATTTGCTTTCCTGTCCGCTGGTCTCGCCGCGCCGAGCCAGAGCGCGCTGGATAGCGCGTTCGAGCCGTTCAGGTTTAACCGGCTTCAAGACATAGTCGACCGCATCGAGATCGAAGGCCTCGACTGCGTAGTTGTCGTGGGCTGTGACGAAGACCACCGCGGGCCGATCATCCTGCTTGGCCAGCGCACGAGCAACCGAAAGCCCATCGACCTCGGGCATAGTCATATCGAGCAAAATGAGGTCAGGGTCCTGCGCCTCGATCATTTCCAAGGCCTCGGCGCCATCGGCCGCTGTCCCCACGACCTCGATATGGGAGAGCTTGTTGCAGATAACGTGCATCCGCTCCAACGCCAGCGGCTCGTCATCGACGATGAGAGTTCGCAGTTTGCCTTGTATGTCTTCAGCCATGCTTCACCATCGGCAGCTTCAGTTCGGTTTCGTATCCGTCGGGCGTCTGGCCTGAATTGATCGATGCTTCGCGACCGAAACGTGCCTCCAGCCGGTCCCGCACATTGGCCAGACCGATACCGAATCCTCCGGTGTGACCAGAAGGCAGCCCCGGCCCATTGTCTCCTACGCGCAGGACCAACCACCCACCTTCCTCGCGCGCCACGATTGAAATGGTTACCGGGCGATTGCTTGCCGAGACGCCGTATTTTACCGAGTTTTCGACCAGAGGCTGAAGGATCATACCGGGCACCTTCAACTGTGCCAATTCATTGGGCAAATCGACCCGCGTCTTGAGCCTCTTGGGGAAACGGACCGCCTCGATCTCAAGGTAATGTTCCTGCAGATCGATCTCGTCTTCGAGGCTTACGTCGCCAGTCGAATCGTCGGCTAGCGAATGGCGGTAGAAACGCGAGATCGACTGAATCATCTCCTCGGCCCGGTCTTCCTTACCAGTCATCACGAGGGCCGAGAGAGAATTCAGAGTGTTGAAGAGAAAATGAGGATTCACTTGATACCGCAGCGAACGCAATTCTGCGGCCTTGGCGGCGCTCCGAAAGCGTTCGCCACGGCGTTCGGCCGCCTGCACTCGCGCGCCGGCGAGCAACGCAAAATAAAGCGCTGCCCAAGCTAGCAAAAGGAAATAGCGGTCGAGCCCCATTTCGATGAGTTGAAGCCAGCGATCCATTTCGCGGCCGTCCGGCAGGACGACTTGTGCCGTATTATTAGCAGGAGTAGCCGTGCCCAATGGCTCGCCTATCTTGGGTTCAGCAGGCACCGGACCTTCGATAATCAGATTGCCATTGTCATCCCGGCGGAGCGAGATACCTCGGTCTTGCGCGATCTTGGCTTCGTAACGCTCCTGAATAGAGGCGAAGAGCCATTGCTGCGATTGGGCGATAAGCAGGGCTGCAGGCAAAGCGAAGATCAAGGCTCCGCAAATCTGCAACGCCAATGAGCGATTGTCGAAGAGGCGGATGATTAGCCACAGGATGAAGGTCACACCCATTGCGGCGACCGTCACTGCCACTCGGCGCGATACGAGATCGAACTCGAAGTCGAGTCCGATCAGCCAGCCGCGGGCACTGATCAACAGGAAATAGGCTGACCACACGCACACGATCGACACGAGAACCGTGCGGATCGAGACGTTTCCGGTCTCGGGACTTGGCGTTCGTTCGGCGGTCAAAGCCAGGTTTCTTTGCCCGCAAGACTTACCGCAGGGAAGTCCGGCGGTCGGACTTCCCGTGCGGTTTGTCGATCAGCTAAGATCCTATCCGACGGGCTCGACCTCGCCGCTCGCGATCTTTTCGCGCCACCTCGCCGGAGCGAGTGTGTGTACATTGTTGCCTTGGGCGTCGACCGCTACCGTGACCGGCATGTCCTGGACTTCGAATTCGTAGATCGCTTCCATCCCCAGATCCTCGAACCCGACGACTTTGGCACCCTTGATGGCCCTGCTCACAAGGTAGGCAGCGCCGCCGGTAGCCATGAGATAGGCCACTTTGAAGCGGCTGATGACCTTGACCGCATCGTGGCCGCGCTCGGCCTTTCCGATCATGGCAAGCAGCCCGAGATCGAGCATCATTTCAGTAAACTTATCCATACGCGTGGCCGTCGTGGGGCCCGCGGGTCCGACGACCTCGCCCATCACCGGATCGACCGGGCCGACATAGTAGATTGCGCGCCCCTTGAATTCGACCGGGAGATTTTCGCCCTTTTCCAGCATGTCGTGAATGCGCTTGTGGGCGGCATCGCGGCCGGTGAGCATCTTGCCGGAAAGGAGCAGGCGATCGCCATGTTCCCAGCTTTCCACTTCTTCCGGCGTCAGATTATCGAGGTCGACTCGCTTGGCCGCGCTGTCGGGTTGCCAGGTAACCTGCGGGTAATCGTCGAGCTTGGGCGGTTCGAGATAAGCTGGCCCGGAGCCATTAAGCGTAAAATGCGCATGGCGCGTAGCCGCGCAGTTCGGGATCATTGCCACCGGCTTACCTGCGGCATGGCAGGGGGCATCCAAGATCTTCACGTCGAGCACGGTGGAAAGGCCGCCGAGTCCCTGAGCCCCGATCCCCTGAGCATTCACCGCATCGAAAATGTCGATCCGTAATTGCTCGATATCGGTCTTCGCACCGCGTTGCTTGAGTTGACCCATATCGATCGGGTCCATCAGGCTGAGCTTGGCCAGCTTCATGCAATGTTCGGCTGTGCCGCCGATGCCGATGCCTAGCATCCCCGGCGGGCACCAGCCGGCCCCCATGCTGGGCAGCTGTTCCACGACCCAGTCGACGATATTGTCGCTGGGGTTCATCATCTTGAACTTCGACTTGTTCTCGCTGCCACCGCCCTTGGCCGCAACGTCGATATCGATGGTATTGCCCGGGACCATCTCGACGGAGAGCACGCTGGGAGTGTTATCGCGCGTGTTACGGCGCGTGAACGCCGGATCCGCCAGAATTGAGGCGCGCAGCTTGTTATCGGGATGGGTGTAAGCCTGCCGCACGCCCTCATCGACCACTTCCTGAAGGCTGCGCTGGCTGTCGAGCCTGCAATTCATGCCCCATTTCACGAAGACGTTGACGATGCCGGTATCCTGACAAATCGGACGGTGCCCTTCGGCACACATGCGGCTGTTGGTGAGGATTTGCGCGATGGCATCCTTGGCTGCCGGACCCTGTTCTGCCTCATAGGCATCGCCGAGGGCGCGGATGTAATCCATCGGGTGATAGTAAGAGATATACTGGAGGGCGTCCTTCACGCTCTCGATCAAATCCTCTTCCTTGATAATAGTCATGTCGCTCATCGCGGCGCGTTCCCATGTTGCAGATTTGCGCTCCCCGATAGGCGCGTTCCCCGCCATCGGTCAAAGCGCTTGGAAGCAAAGTGTCTTGCGCCTAAGGCAACGCCTCGTCGCAACAGCGCGCTTGAAATGCCGTGTTATTGATGTAATACAGCCCTCGGATGACTATGACCACGACCACAGCCCGCCCCGATTACGCCGCCGCCCGCAAGGCTATGCTCGACAGCCAGCTGCGCACCAGCGGCGTCAACGAAGCCTTCGTTCTCGAACGCATGGGCACTGTCCCGCGTGAGGACTTCGTACCGGAGAATGCCAAAGGTACGGCATATATGGACCGTGCCATCCGGCTTGCCGATGGCGGTTTTCTGCCAGCACCGCTATTCCATGGTGCGATGCTGTCCGAAGCTCGGCCGACAACGCAAGACAAGGTCCTCGTCATCGAGGGCGGCAGTGGCTATCTGGCAACGCTTGTCGATCCGCTGGTCTCTTCGGTCACTTCGATCAGCCCGGCAGAGGCGCTGGAGGCGAAGAAAGGCAAGTACTCGCTGATACTTGTAGACGGCGCGATCGAGCACGTGCCCGATAACATTGCCAAAATGCTGGATGCAGACGGCCGGATCGTTACCGGCCTCGTCGAACGCGGCGTGACGCGGCTCGCGACCGGGAGGAAAGCCGGCAAAACAGTGGCTCTACTGCGACTCGCAGAGATGGGTATCCCGCGCATGGGCGAGTTCGACAAGCCAGAGAGCTGGAGCTTCTGAACATGAGCAAGGGCAGGGCAATCGGGCAGTTCGCAATCACCGCAAGCATTGCCGCCCTGACACTGGGGGCAAGTTCGGCGCACGCCGATACGCTTCAAGAAGCCCTGACAGAAGCCTATTTCAACAATCCGACGCTGGAAGCAGCACGGGCCGGTCAGCGGGCCACCGACGAGACGGTTCAAATCGAGCGAGCCGATGGTCTTCCTTCTGCCGAAGCAACTGCTTCCGTAACCGAATTCCTCAAGCAGAGTTCGACAAGCTTCTTTACGCCTGACCGGGCCCTGACGGCCGGTGTCGATCTGGGCGTACCCATCTATTCGGGCGGCGCGGTGAAGAATTCCGTACGCGCAGCCAAAGAGCGTGTCGCCGCCGGCCGAGCCGATCTGCGCGGTACGGAAAGCGCGATCTTCACGCAGGTCGTGGCCGCTTACATGGATGTGCTGAGAGGCCAGGCGCTGGTTTCGCTTTCACTCAACCAGGTCGATGTGCTTTCCGTGAATACGCAGGCAACCAGCGACCGCTTCGAAATCGGCGATCTGACACGCACCGATGTTGCCCAGTCCCAGGCCCGTCTGGCGTTGGCACAGGGCGATCTGCGGAGCGCTCAGGCAAATCTGATAGCCGCGCGTGAAGACTATATCGCCCTGGTCGGCGAAGCGCCGGATAACCTGCAGGCGCCACCACCGCTCGCCGGCCTACCGGCCGATGTCGAGACAGCCGTGGACGTAGCGCTCGAAAACAATCCGGACCTTATCGCAGCGAAGGAACGTGCCCAGGCATCGCGCTACGATATCAATGTCGCCGGTTCGAGCAGGCTTCCCCGGGTTTCGGTCTTCGCGGGATATGACTACCAGAATTTCCTCGGCAGCGTAGCGGACGCGCCGCTCGATCCGACCGATCCGGTCGGCCCCACGGTCGCCAGCCCGCAGACGACCACTGCGGCGCAGGCCGGCGTATCGCTTCGATTGCCGCTCTTCCAGGGTGGGCGCCCCGCAGCGCTTCAGCGCCAGGCCACCGCGCGTGCGAGTGCCGCACTGGAGCAAGTGATTGCGGCGGAACGCGATGTGATTGCGCAGGTGCGCTCCGCCTATTCGAGCTGGCAGGCATCGCTCGCCATCATCGAAAGTTCGCAAACAGCTGTTTCCGCTGCTGAGCTTAGTCTGGAAGGCGTGCGGGCCGAGAACTCGATCGGCAACCGCACTATACTCGACGTGTTGAATGCCGAACAGGAACTGCTGCAATCGCGCGTGGAGTTGGTCACGGCGCGCCGCAATGCTTACGTGGCGGGATTCTCGCTTCTTGCGGCCATGGGTCGGGCCGAAGCGCGTGATCTTGGCCTTGCCGAAGAAGGCGTCCTTTACGATCCTGTTGCCAATTACGACAGCGTGAGTGGACGGATCTGGGATTGGGAAAGCGTTCCCGAACCCGAAGCTGTCACCACCACCACCCGCGACATTCCCGCACCGACCTCAGAAATTCCCGAGGTTGCCGATCCGCGCGACAGGCCGTAGCGTAAGGCACGATCCACAACCGATACAGGCACAGCGGGGCAGACGCGGATTATGAAAATCAACGGTGAACCCTCGGTCGAAGAAATTCTCAATTCGATCAAGAAAGTGATCGCGCGCGATAGCGAAGGCAAGGTCGAGACACCGCAACGGCGCCGCGGCCTGATTGCTGGCGGCGCGGAACCGGCCGATGCGGAAGAAGCAGAGGACGTACTGGAACTGGGATCGGGCTTGGGCGAAGAGCTTCTCATTCAGGACAATGCAGACCTCGACGCGATATACGGCGAGGAACCGGGCGAAGACGATTACGAAGAAAGCCTGATCGCCGATGCTACGCGCAGTGCGATGCAGCAGAATTTCGCAGCGCTGACCATGCTTTCGAAGCCGGGCAAGCAACCTCATGTCGTTCGCCAAGGCGAAACATCGCTCGAAGGCCTTGTCCGGGAAATGCTGCGTCCGATGCTTTCCCAATGGCTCGATGATAATCTGCCCGGCATGGTCGAAGACATGGTGAAGGCCGAGATTTCCCGCATAGCTGGCAAGAAGCGCTAAAGCTCTACCCTTCCGCCTGCGGTCGCGCTACATCGCGCAACCATGACATTCCGCAACAGGGTCGCATTCCCGCTCGCCAGCGCATTTGCGCTTTTCGCCTATCCGCTTCTGGCGCAGACAGCGCCGGAACCAATGCAGGCGAGCGACCTCGTCACGATGCCGCGTCTCGGCAGCCCCACCGTATCACCCGACGGAACAATCGCCGTCTATTCGGTAACGACCACCGACCCGGAGGAGTTTGCGCGAGACAGCCAGCTCTATATGCGGTCGCTCGACAATTTGAACGCCACTCCCGTCGCGCTCGACTTGAAGGGTAGTGGGGCAAGCTTCGGCGGCGACGGCTGGCTCTATTATATGGCTAACGGTGCCGAGAATGACAGCACACAGGTGTGGCGGGCCATGGTTTCCGCTACCGGCACAGTAACGCAGAAAACGCAGGTCACCAGCATCGCACGCGGGGTTAACGGCTATTCCATTGCCAAGGACGGCAGCAAGATCGCGATCTGGACGGATATCGCCCGGAGCTGCACCGACATTGCATGCGATGACAGCGCCAAGTCCTATGCCCCGGGTCCTGGCGATGGCCGCCTCTATGAAGGTGATGGCGGATTTTACCGGCATTGGGACAGTTGGGAAACGCCGGGCACCTACAGCCGGGTTTTCGCCTTCCCGCTGCGCAATGGTCGGGTATCCGGTGAAGGCGTAGCCGTCGACGGGCCTCTCGGCGCTGGCGGTCCGGTTGGCGATACCCCCTCCATGCCCTTCGGTGGTGGAGAGGACCTAGCCTGGGCGCCTGACGGTTCAGGAATCTACTTCGCCGCTCGCAAGGCGGATGCTCAAGAACCGTATAGCGTGAACTTCGATATCTGGTGGAGTGATTTATCGGGCGCGGCGCCGACCAATCTGACTGTTGCGAACACTGCATTGGACATGCTGCCCACGCCTTCGCCGGACGGGCAGTATCTTGCCTATGTCGCCATGGCTCGTCCCGGCTATGAAGCAGATCGCCAAGTGGTCATGCTCCGCGATCTCAAGAGCGGTGTGACCACCGCACTTACGGGCGATTTCGACCGTAGCTTCGGCTCGCTCGCCTGGACGCCGGATTCACGTTGGATCGTCGGTACCGCGCAGGATGTACTGGATACACCTGCTTTCCGGATCGATCCGCGGACGGGCGCTGTAGAACGGCTCGATCTGATGGCCGGGAATGAAGCGCATATCGGCAATGTCGTTCCCCTGCACGGAGGCGATTTGCTGTTTACCAGAGACTCGATTGGTGCGCCCGCAGAACTGTTCCTATCGCAGGATTGGGATCAGGCCGAACCGTTGACGCAAGTGGCAACGGAAACGATCGGCAAGATGGCGCCCGTCGTGGTCGAGCGTTTCAGCTTTACCGGTGCGGGCGGCGACAAGGTCTGGGGCCAGATCACCAAGCTTGAAGGTCAGCAAGGACCGATGCCGGCGATCCTTTATGTTCACGGGGGACCGCAAGGGTCGTTTAACGACGGGTGGTCGAGCCGCTGGAACCCGAGAGTCGTAGCAAGCCAGGGTTACGCTGTTATCTCGGTCGATTTTCACGGGTCTACCGGATACGGACAGGCCTTTACCGACAGCATCAATCGCGATTGGGGAGGCAAGCCGCTCGAAGACCTCCAGCTGGGCCTTGCGGCGGCACTGAAGCAGGATCCCCAGATCGACGGCAACCGGGCATGCGCGATGGGTGCCAGCTATGGCGGTTACATGATGAACTGGATAGCGGGGAAATGGCCCGACCGGTTCGACTGCTTGGTGCAACATGACGGCCTCTTCGACATGCGCAGCTTCTATTACACCACCGAAGAGCTGTGGTTTCCCAAGTGGGACTTCGGCGGAAGCTATGCCGACAACAAGCAGCTCTACGAACGCTGGAATCCGGTCAATCACGTCGAAAACTGGAAGACCCCGATGCTCGTGGTGACCGGGGAAAAGGATTTTCGCGTTCCCTACACGCAGGGTCTGGCGGCCTTCACCGTGTTGCAGGAACGTGAAATTCCCAGCCAGCTTCTGGTCTTCCCGGAAGAGAACCACTGGGTGCTCGATCCGAAGAACTCGCTGCAGTGGCACAACACCGTGTTTACATGGCTGGACCGTTGGCTGAAGCCGGATGAGTAAGAAGGGCCTCGAAAAAGCACAGAAGGCGCTCGGCAAGATCGGCGGTGAGACTGCCGAGCGTCAGATTTTCCTGTGCGCGATCAGCGAAAAGCAGAAATGCTGTTCGCGCGAGGAAGGCAAGGCCGCGTGGAGCTATCTGAAGAAACGTTTGAAGGAATTGAACCTCGTGGGGCGGGGAGGGACCGTTCAGCGAACCAAAGCTGATTGCCTGCAGGTTTGCGCACACGGGCCTATCGCCGTCGTCTGGCCGGAAAACATCTGGTACCATTCCTGCACCGAAGATGTGCTGGAAGCCATTATCCAGCGCCACCTGATTGGGGGCGTTCCGGTCGAGGAATACCGGCTGCGTTCGCCCGAGGACGCCTAGTCTTCGTCGATCTTGTTGTCGGGTAGACTATTATCGACCGATTCGTCGTGACCCGTGCCTGACGAGAGGAACATCAGTCCCATCAGCGCGCCCGCCAACAGCATGGTGAAAGCGATGCCGAGCGCAGTGGCAATGTAGAAATGGACCGAGACGTCCTCGAATTTCCATAGCAGCGCCATGGCGATCGCCACGATTCCCGCCGTCATCAGGAAAAGAAAGCGCATGATTCGCCGGAAGCGTGCCCACGCGTAAGCCGCAGCTTCAGGGTCGTCGAGGGGGGATTTTCCAGCCATGCCTCGGCTCAATGCCCCGATGCGCCGCCGCTTTCAACGGCGGTTTGAGTTCGATTCGCCAATTGTTGGGAAAAGTGGCATCTTCCCCTCAGGCGAATTTGTGGAGGAGAAGCAGGCATGAACGTTGGCAAGCTTATCGAGGACCGGGCAAGTTCGGACATTATCTCCGTCAGCGTCGATCAACCGGTACGCGAAGCAGTGGCGGTTCTCGCTCCGAAGCGAATCGGCGCACTCCCGGTAATGCAGGGCGGCGCAGTTGCCGGAATCTTTTCCGAACGCGATGTAATCTACCGGCTTGCCGATGAGGGACAGTCCTGTCTCGATCGCCCGGTCGGTGAGGTTATGACTGCTCCTGCCATTACGATCGATCGAGATACAGATATTCTCGATGCGCTGGGCCTGATGAGCAAGCGCCGGATCCGCCATTTGCCGGTCCTGGAGGGGCAGACCATGTGCGGCTTCATCTCGATCGGCGATCTGGTGCAGGGGAGGCTGGACGAAATCCAGCGAGAAGCCTCTGCAATGCGCGCCTACATCCAGACGGCTTGAGTGCAAGCCATGCGCTCCCTACATCGCTAGCATGGCCGAAATGCTCACCCTTACACCCGCTGCTGCCAAGCGCGTCGCCACTATTGCCGACAAGCAGGCAAAACCGGCGATTCTGCGACTTTCTGTCGAGGGCGGAGGCTGTTCCGGTTTCCAGTACAAATTCGACTTGGCGGATGAGCAGGCAGAGGACGATTCCGTAAGCGATACGGATGGCGTTCGCTTGGTCGTTGATCCCGTCAGTCTCGATCTTGTCGCTGGCAGCGTGGTGGATTTCGTCGAATCCCTGGGCGGAGCGGCATTTCGGGTGGAAAATCCGAATGCTGCTGCAGGCTGCGGTTGCGGCTCGAGTTTCGGCATTTAGGTTAGACCCACGCCGCAGCTTCAGGCATGGAAACGTTCATGCGTATAGCGACTTTCAACATCAACGGAATCAAGGCGCGCCTGCCGCGTCTGCTGGAATGGCTGAAGGAAACCCAGCCCGACGTCGCCTGCTTGCAGGAAATCAAGACGATGGATGACGGCTTTCCAGCAGAGGATTTCACGAAGATCGGCTATGAAGCGATCTGGCACGGTCAGAAGAGCTTCAACGGGGTCGCCATTCTCGCCAAGGGTACGAAACCAGTCGAAATTCAGCGCGGGCTGGGAATTGACGGGCCGAAAGAGGGCGAGGGCGAACAGGCCCGGTATCTTGAGGCAGACGTACGCGGTGTTCGCATCTGCAATCTCTACTTGCCCAACGGCAATCCGCACCCGGGGCCAAAGTTCGATTACAAGCTTTCCTGGATGGAAAAGCTGCGTGCCAGGATGAAATCGATCTGGGACGAGGAAGTGCCGGCCATCGTGCTGGGCGACTTCAACGTCATTCCCGAAGACAAGGACGTTTGGTCACCGAAGGCCATGGCCAGTGATGCCCTCATGCAGCCGGAAAGCCGTGATGCGTACCAGCGCATGCTTGCCGACGGCTGGACCGATGCGATTGACACTCTCAATCCACGTGGTGGCGTATGGACCTTCTGGGACTACCAAGCAGGTGCATGGCAACGCGATCATGGCTTCCGGATCGATCACCTCCTGCTTTCGCCGGAACTGGCCGATCGCATGGCTGCCGCGGGTGTCGATAAGGAATATCGCGGCCGAGAGAAATCGAGCGATCACACTCCGGTGTGGGTCGAAATCCGCGACTGATATGTCGGAGGACCGCTTCCCCTGAGAAAGCGGTCCTCCGAATCAGCGTTTCGATTATCAGCGGTAAAAGATATGCGTGTCGATCGTCGCGCGGGCGATCTTTTTACGCGCCCAGCTCGGCTTCACATACTTCGCGTGGAAATAGAGCGCGTCGTGTGCCTCGCTATCCCACAGACCCTGGTGAGCGATGCGTGCGATAGCCTTGGCGCGCTTCCAAGCGGTGGAACCAGTCTTGATGCGTGGCATTGCGCCGCCCCGTACGAAACTGAACTGCGAGCGCTGATAGACTACACCGCAATAGCTAGAGGGGAACTGGCGAGATTCGCTGCGGTTCACAATGACCTGCGCAACAGCCAGCTGGCCATCAAGCGGCTCGCCGCGAGATTCGAAATAGACAGCGCCGGCAAGGCAGCGCATTTCGTCCGAGAGGTTCTCCGTCGCGGGCATTTCAGCGACCAGTTCATGGAGGCTTGCAGCCTCGGAAAATTCACCGCTGGATTCTTGTACAGCTTCTTCGGGAAGCTCCTGAACCACTTCTTCGCCCACGAAGACCGGAACGACTTCGGTCGTAAGGGCGGTATCTTCAGCAGTGGTTTCTGCAGTCGCCTGAGCGGCCTGCGCGCCGGTTTCTTCCGCACCGGCAAACGTTGCAACCATAGTTGCGGCCGCAGCCGCCATACCAAACAGATATTTACGCATGATCCCGCTTATCTTGGCGGTGAGTAGCAGTCGCAGGCTGGGATCCTTTGCGCGTTTCGTGCGTCTAAAAGGTCGGATCCGTCAACGGGCCTGCCGCTTTCTCCCCGTCTGCGTGCTAGTCTGCTGACACCATTGCCAACGCGACCGCCTGCGCATCGAAGCTGGCGGGCCAAATAGTGTCATCCGCAACCATGTCAAGTTAACGGGCCGTAGGATCGATCAACCGTTCCACATCCGGGCCGTCCAGTTCAATAAACCAGCAATCCGGATCCTGTGTCTGCCTTCGAGCGACATATTCATCAAATTCTTGCGGTTTATCAGGATCTTGGGTCTTGCTAGGCACGAAATGGCGTGTCCCATCCATTTGGGGCATGCGTTCCCAAAGGCGGGTATTTTTGCCACTATTCGTGGTTAATATCACGAGGGTACCAGCGTCGCGCTCTCCCTTCTGCAACACCATACCAAATCCGCCGAGGGCCTGAGTCAGCTTAAGCAAGCCGGAAACTTCCAAATGAGCCGGAAGTCTGTCATCGCCCATCATCGAGCGTAACCCGGCAGGCCGGAGAGCGCGATACGCGATTTCATGAAGGTGCCGGTTCCACGGCCGATCTCGTCCCCTTCGGCATCGACCAAACGTGCCTCGGCAACAAACACGCGCCTTTTCCCGCTTACCCAGCGCCCTTCCGCCACCACTGTGCCTTCACGCACTGGCTTAGTGAAATGGAGGTTGAACGATGTGGTGAGAAGGAACCGGTCGGTGACCAGCGTATTGGCCGCATAGAAGGCCGCATCGTCGAGCATCTTGAAATAGAGAGTGCCATGAGCAGCCCCTGCAGCATGGAACACGTCTTCACTTATGTCGAAGGTTATCCTCGCTGAACCTTCCCCGGTTACTTCGAGGGAGGAGGCGAACTTCGCGTTCACCGGCGCCGATGCGTACAGGCGCTCCAATGCTCGCCAGTGCCGCTCGGCCCCGCTGCTCGCCTCCTCGTTGATGCTCATCTCTGTTTGTCGAACCCTTAACTACGCGGTTCGACCCAGCCTATCGAGCCGTCCGCACGGCGATAGACCATATTGTGTTTTTCTGTGGCCCCGTTCTTGAAAAGAAGGGCATTGGTATTCTGCAGATCCAGCATCATCACTGCATCGGCCACCGAACATTCAGGGATCATGGCACTCGTTTCGGCGATGATCGGCGGACTGTCGTGTTCGATTTCAGCCTCGCTCTCCGGTTCCGGCGCGGCGAAGATCGTATAGGCAGCTTCCTGTTCGCGCATCGCGTGATCGGCCTGCTCATGGCGGTCCTTGATCCGGCGCTTATAGCGGCGCAACTGCTTCTCGATCTTCGCTGCAGCGACATCGAATGCCTGATGAACATCGTGGGCTTCGGCATGCCCTTTTAGAATGAGGCCCTGCATTACATGGGTCACGATGTCGGCCGAAAACGCGCCGCCTGCCGCCTTGCCGAAAGTGACATGACTGGAGATGGCGCGATTGAAGTATTTCTCCACTATGCCCTGCAATCGGTCCTCGACATGGGTCTGCAAGGCTGCGCCGGTGTCGATCTGGTGGCCCGAAACACGGATATCCATAAGCGTCATTCTCCTTTTTATCGCGCCCTGCCGATCCCTCCGGCCCCGTCCGACCGGAACACATGCGCCGGGGACTTACCCCCAGAGAGGGTTTTCGATCCCGGTCATGAACTCTCTGTGCCGTGCCAGTTCTTCTGGTGTCGGCGAATGGGGCCGTGGTTCGCGGCGCGGCCCGTCGGGCGCCCTGCGCACAGCAACGAATTCCGGAGCAGGCACGGCTTTCGCCTGCTCTGCGGCAAGCTCCAGGCCGATCTGACGGCCACCTTTAAGTTCGACATATACTTGGGCAAGCAACTCGGCATCAAGCAATGCCCCGTGCTTGACACGGTGGCTGCGATCGATGCCATATCGGCTACAAAGGGCGTCGAGCGATAGTTTGGCGCCAGGGTGGCGCTTCTTTGCCAGTTGCACCGTATCCACCATGCGGGTCATGCACACGGGTTCGCATCGGCACAGCGCCAGTTCCGCATTCAGAAAACCAAAGTCGAACCCAGCATTGTGCGCAATCAGCGGGGAGTCCGCGATGAATTCGAGGAGGTCCTGGAACGTGTCCCGAAAAAATGGCTTGTCCGCCAGGAATGCCGCCGAAAGCCCATGCACGGCTTCCGCGCCAGCGGGCATATCTCGCTCGGGATTGTAATAGGCGTGGAAGGTATTTCCCGTGGGGACCAGATTGACCATCTCGACACAGCCGATTTCCACCATCCGATCGCCCGTCTTGGGGTCGAGGCCGGTGGTTTCGGTATCGAAAACTATTTCACGCATTGGGTATGCTATCGGACTCGGAAGCGCATATTACAAGGGGTCACGGTGCTTCGCGGCCTCACGCAACAAGCATGTTAGCGCAACAACCTCTTCTTCGGTTGCCGCCAGCGATTGTCCGGTATCGATAATGTGATCGGCCCGCGCGCGCTTTTCTGAATCGGGCATTTGCAGTGATAGAATCTGGGCAAACTTCTCAGGAGTCATATCCTGCCGGGCGAGAACGCGCTGTCGTTGAATCTCGGAAGGTGCTGAGACGACCACGACACGATCCACAGACGCCTCTCCGCCTTTTTCGTAGAGCAAGGGAATGTCAAAGATCACGAATGGGACGTCACCGTGCTTTTCGAGAAATGCCTTCCGCTTTTGTGCAACTGCAGGATGAACGAGCGCCTCGAGCCTCGCAAGCGCTGCTTTGTCGCCGAAGACTTGCTTACCAAGCTTATCACGCAATACGCCTGCCGCATCGGTGCTGCCGGGAAACTCCGATTCGATAGCTTCGACCAATTCGCCGCCGCGACCCTGCATAGCGCGCACTTCGGCGTCGGCATCGAAAACCGGTATGCCCTCCGCAGCGAACATTGCCGCAACGGTCGATTTCCCCATACCTATAGAGCCAGTAAGCCCGATAACGAGCGGCCGTTTCACGCTATCAACCGCTGACGAAGTTGCGCATCGGTATCCCGTGGCGGTTCATGCTCAAAGAAATAGGTGAATGCTGCCGCCGCCTGACCGATCAGCATGGACAGCCCGTCGATAGTCTCGAAGCCAGCCCTGCGGGCGCCCCTTAAAAAATCGGTTTCCACCGGATCGGTAACGATGTCGTAAGCGATTGAACCCGGAGGTGCATGGCTCCAGTCGAAGGGAAGGGCCGGCTGGCCGCGCATGCCCAGAGGGCTGGCGTTGATGACGAGATCGCAGCAACCTTGCCGATCATCGAAAGCAAAATCGGTTGCGCTGGCAAAATGATCGAGCGGCGCTACATGATGCTCGCCATCCACCAGACTATCCAACAAGGCGCGGGCCTTTCCCGGATCGCGCCCGGCGAGGACCAAGGTAAAACC
This sequence comes from Qipengyuania triglochinis, assembly GCF_054655615.1. NCBI lineage: Bacteria > Pseudomonadati > Pseudomonadota > Alphaproteobacteria > Sphingomonadales > Erythrobacteraceae > Qipengyuania > Qipengyuania triglochinis. Next base: position 600,993 of record NZ_BAAHND010000002.1, read on the forward strand.
TTCTGCTGCAAGTCCCGCTACGATCGCCCTTGCAGCACCTCCGGTGCCCAGGACGCGGGCCATGCGGAAATAGTGCTGGCTCGCAAGCCGCGCTCTGAGCGGTTCGAGAAACCCGCCGACATCGGTATTGCGGCCGACCAACGCCCCGTCCTTTGCGCGGTGGATCGTGTTGACGGCACCCACGCGTTTCGCCAGCGGTTCCAGCCTGTCTACCAGCGGCAGAACCGCCTGTTTGTGCGGCATCGTGACGTTGCATCCGCGCCATAGAGGATCTGTACGACGTGCTGCCAGATAGCTTTTCAACTCGTCGGAACGGACGTGGTGGGCGCGATAGGCGGCATCGAGCCCAAGCCTTTTGATCCAGTATCCGTGAATGGCAGGGGACTTGGATTGCGAAATGGGATCGCCGATAACCTCTGCGTATTGGGTCACGAGGGGAGAACGCCTTCCTCGCGCAAGGCATCCAGCACCTGGAGGAGGGGCATACCCAGAACGGTAAACTGGTCGCCCATGATGCTCTCGAATAGCTGGACGCCGGGGCCTTCGATGCGGAACACGCCGACGCAATAGGACACGGCCGGCCATTCGGCATCGAGATAGGCGGCGATGAAATCTTCGCTAAGGTCTCTCATACGGAGGCGGGCGAAGTCGGAGCCGACCCAGATGATCTGGCCGTCTTTGGCGAGGGCGGCGGCGCTGTGGAGGGTCATGACCTTGCCCGAGAAGAAACGCAGGTGTTCGGCTGCCTGTTCGCGGCTTTCCGGCTTGTCGAAGCGGCGCCCGTCGACCTCCACCAGCGAATCGCTGCCGAGCACGAGGCGGGCGTCCGATACGGCGGCGGCCTTGGCGGCTGCCAGCGCCTGCGCCACCTCGGCGGGGTCGGCGCCCTCCATCTCGGCCTCGAGCGCGCGCTCGTCCACCTCGGCGGAGCGCGCCTCGAAGGCCACACCGGCAGCCTCCAGCATAGCCTTGCGTGAGGCGGAATTCGACGCGAGCACGATGCCGCTGCCCGAGATACCGCTCATATCGCCTTCACTCCTTCGAAATCGCCGCCTTCGCGCTGGCTGCGCTCGCCATAGAGGCGGATGATGGCGGCCGCGGTTTCCTCGATCGAGCGGCGGGTGACGTCGATCACCGGCCAGCCGTTATCGGCAAACATGCGCCGGGCAAAGGCCACTTCGCTCTTCACCTTCTCATTGTCGACATAGGCGGTTTCCGACTGTTCGTTCAGCGTCAGCAGCCGGTTGCGCCGGATCTGGACCAGCCGTTCGGGCGCGGTGGTGAGGCCCACCACCATGGGGTTCTTGAGCCGAAACAGTTCGGGCGGCGGCGGGCTTTCCACTACCAGCGGTATATTGGCGACCTTGTATCCGCGATTGGCGAGATAGATGCTGGTCGGCGTCTTGGAGCTGCGCGAAACGCCGGCCAGCAGGATATCCGCCTCTTCCCATTCGTCCCACAGGATGCCGTCATCATGGGCGATGGTGAACTGGATCGCCTCCACCCGGTCGAAATAGGCCTTGTCCATCTGGTGCTGCTTGCCCGGGCGCCCGTGGGCTTCCTGCCCCAGCGCCTTCTCCAGCGCGGCGGTCACCCGGTCGAGGATAGGCACGGCGGGCAGGCCATGGGTCCGGCACACATCTTCCAGCCGCGCCCGCGCATCGGCATTCACCAGCGTGAACAGCACCAGGCCCGGATTGGCCTTGAGCTCGGGCACGATCCGGTCAAGATGCTGGCGGCTCCTGACCATGGGCCAGAAATGGCGCACCACATTGGCATCGTCGAACTGGGCAAGCGCCGCTTTTGCCAGCATTTCCAGCGTTTCGCCGGTGCTGTCGGAAAGCAGGTGAAGGTGGATACGGTCGGAGATGATATCCTCGCTGGGGGCCTGTGGACAGGCATGGGATAAACCACGGGACAGCTCTGCCGACAAGTTCGGGGATGAAAACGCTCCCCACTACGAGTCAGGCAAGGGGGTGATTCCCGCACACCAAGCCGCGACTTTTGCGCAGGCTGGGAACAGTGGGGACAAAATTGACTCGACTCAAGCAGGGGCACGATTCGCATGATCGGATCGAACCCTTCCCACGGCGGGAGAAATAGGGCAGGGGCCACTTGTGCCCGATATCCACAGGGCCAACAGACTCCATCAATCCTTATAATAACTAGGTATTATTGGACTCCTGAATGCCCGGTCCCCTTCTCGATACACTCAACGGTTCTCCCACTGGCACGGTCCCGCTCTGGCTCATGCGCCAAGCCGGCCGGTATCTCCCCGAATATCGCGAATTGCGCGCCGAAAAGGGCGGATTCCTGGCGATGGCCTACGATAGCGAGGCGGCCTGCGAGATCACCTTGCAGCCGATCGACCGCTTCGGTTTCGACGGCGCGATCCTGTTTTCCGACATTCTGATCGTGCCCCACGCGCTGGGCCAGCATCTGGAGTTTCTGGCGGGCGAGGGGCCCAAGCTTTCGCCCCGGCTGGTCGATGCGGCACTGGCCGATCTGACCCGCGATCCTTCGCGTTACGAGCCGATCTACCAGACGGTTCGCCTGTGCCGTCAGCGCCTGCCCGAAGGCGTGACCATGCTCGGCTTTGCGGGCAGCCCGTGGACCGTGGCGACCTACATGGTCGCTGGCGAGGGGAGCCGCGATCAGCACGAGGCCCGCGCGCTCGCCTATCGCGATCCGGCAGCCCTGCAGGAGATCGTGGATGCGATTTCCGAGCAGACGATTACCTATCTTTCCGGCCAGATCGAAGCCGGCGCGGAAGCCGTGCAGCTGTTCGACAGCTGGGCCGGAAGTCTTGCCCCGGACGAGTTCGAACGCTGGGTTATCGCGCCCAATGCGCGGATCGTGGCGGCGCTGGCAGAACGGCATCCGGATACGCCGGTCATCGGCTTTCCGAAGGGGGCTGGCGAAAAGCTGCCCGCCTATGCCCGCGAAACGGGCGTGAAGGCCGTGGGCGTAGACGAAACGCTCGATCCGGTTTGGGTGGCGCGCGAACTTCCTGACGGCATGCCGGTTCAGGGTAATCTCGATCCGCTGCTGCTGCTTGCCGGATCGGACCGGCTCGAAAAGCGTGTGAATACCATTCTCGATGCGTTCGCTGGGCGACCGCATGTCTTCAATCTGGGGCACGGAATCGACCGGCGCACCCCCATCGCCCATGTCGAGCGACTGATTGCGGCTGTACGTGGATGGAAGGGGTGAAATCCTTGGCGCCACACGCTACATCGGCCCCATGCAGGACGTGCTTTCGATGACTTATCTCTGGCTCAAGGCCGGCCATATCATCTTCATGGTGTTCTGGCTGGCAGGTCTGTTCATGCTGCCGCGGCAGATGATCTACCTGCATCCGGCAACGCCGGATTCGGCGGAATCGGAACTGTGGGGCAAGCGCATGGGGTTGCTGCGCAAGATCATCCTTACCCCCAGCATCGTCGTAGTGTGGATTTTGGGCCTGCTGCTTGCTCAAACGCTGTCCGCATGGGGTGAGGGATGGCTGCATGCCAAATTGTTGCTGGTGCTGCTTCTCAGCGGCTTCCACGGCTATCTGGTGGCGCAGTCGAAGAAGATGGCCGCGGGCGAGCGGCCCCTGACCGAAAAGCAGCTGCGGATGCTGGGCGAAGTACCCGGTATCCTGCTGGCGCTGATCGTGGTCCTGGTGGTCGTCAAACCTTTCTGAGGGCGCGCCTTGTCGCTTTGGCGATTGACGGGGCGGGCAAGCGAATTTATCTGAAGCTTTCTGACGGCTAGAGGCCTCGCGTTCAGACGAGGCCGGGTCCGCTTTCTCCAAGCCCTTACCGACCTGCCGGCTATACCTCATCGGAATTTCGAGAAAACCTATGCATCTCAAAGACTTAAAAGCAAAAGCGCCGGCCGATCTGGTGGCCATGGCCGAAGAGCTGGGCGTCGAGGCCGCGGGCACCATGCGCCGCCAGGACCTGATGTTCTGCATCCTGCGCGAACTGGCGGACGATGAAGAATATAACGAAGAAATCATGGGCATCGGCACGATCGAGGTGCTGCAGGACGGTTTCGGCTTCCTGCGCAGCCCCGAAGCGAACTATCTTGCCGGTCCGGACGATATCTATGTCTCGCCCAACCAGATCCGCAAATGGGGTCTGCGCACCGGCGATACCGTCGAAGGCCAGATTCGCGCACCGCAGGAAGGCGAACGCTATTTCGCGCTGACCGGCCTGACCGCGGTCAATTACGAGGATCCGGAAAATGTCCGGACCCGCACCAATTTCGACAATCTCACGCCGCTCTATCCGGAAGAGAAGCTCAATCTCGACACGCTCGATCCGACGGTGAAGGACAAGTCCGCCCGCGTGATCGATATCATCTCGCCGCAGGGCAAGGGCCAGCGTGCACTGATCGTGGCGCCGCCGCGCACCGGTAAGACCGTGCTGCTGCAGAACATCGCCAAGGCGATTACCGACAATCACCCGGAAGTTTTCCTGCTGGTCCTGCTGGTCGACGAACGGCCCGAAGAAGTCACCGACATGCAGCGCAGCGTGAAGGGTGAAGTCATCTCCTCGACCTTCGATGAGCCTGCCAACCGCCATGTGCAGGTTGCCGAAATGGTGATCGAAAAGGCCAAGCGCCTGGTCGAGCACAAGAAGGATGTCGTCATCCTGCTCGATTCCATCACCCGCCTGGGCCGTGCCTACAACACCGTGGTGCCCAGCTCGGGCAAGGTGCTGACCGGCGGTGTCGATGCCAATGCACTGCAGCGTCCCAAGCGCTTCTTCGGTGCTGCGCGTAACATCGAGGAAGGCGGTTCGCTGTCCATCATCGCCACGGCGCTGATCGATACCGGCAGCCGCATGGACGAGGTCATCTTCGAAGAATTCAAGGGCACGGGTAACAGCGAAATCGTGCTCGATCGCAAGGTCGCCGACAAGCGCATCTTCCCGGCGCTGGATGTCGGCAAGTCCGGTACCCGCAAGGAAGAGCTGCTGGTCGAGAAGGACAAGCTCTCGAAGATGTGGGTGCTGCGCCGTATCCTCATGCAGATGGGCACGATCGATGCGATGGAATTCCTGCTCGACAAGATGAAGGATTCCAAGACCAACGAGGACTTCTTCGCGACCATGAACCAGTAGGGTTCGGGAGTCGGACGAGTGAGTCTTTCACGCGTTCTTTACGAAAGTGTCGCCGCCGGAGAGACCCCGGCGCGCGACACTTTCGATATTATCGAGGTCTCCGAGCGGAAGAATGCCGCACGGGTTGTAACCGGGTTCCTGTTGAATGACGGGAACCGGTATCTTCAGTATCTCGAAGGCGCACCCATCGTCGTCGAAGCCCTGATGGGCACCATACGCGCGGATGAGCGGCACCACAGTCTTACTGTTCTGGCGAGAGAGAGTAGCTCCGATCGCCTGTTTCCGGACTGGTCGATGAAGCCCCTCATCAGTTTCGACGGTCCGCCGGCGATCGATGAGCTTTCTGCGCTGCTTTCGGACAGGCAGGATGATTTTGGTCTGGTAGAGCGGGCAAGGGCGTTTCTGGCTCGCGGATAAGGATCACCGCTGGCCGTTTGTTTCCAGTTCGGCAGCCATCTTGTCCCAGACCTTGTTGACCGCCTTGAGAGGCCGGATCATCACCTTGAAATCGACGATGAGGCCATCTGCATCGAACTGGATAAGATCGATCCCGTTCACGTGGATCCCATCCATATCGGTCGTAAACTCGAGCATGGCATTGGGCCCGTCCACCAGTTCCCGTACATAAGTGAAACTGTCATTGCCGAGGGTCTGACCTGCGGCGGCCAGGTATTTCACCACCAGTTCACGGCCGCGCTGCGGTGAATGGACGACGGGGGAGTGAAAGACAGCGCCCTCGTGGATGATCTTTTCAAGGTCTTTGGGGCGATTGCCCGACTTCATCGTGCGGTGCCACTGCTCGAGGCCTTTTCGCGCTGACATTTGCCCTCACTCCCACTGATGACGTTTGCGCCTAGGATCTACACACGTCCCAACGCTTGAGTTGTATCTGCGCGAGACTTCCCGTGGGAAGCCTCGCGCACGTTCATAAATCGTCAGACAAGGTGGGTCTTGAAGAACTCCGCCGTGCGCTTGTCGGCCAGATTGGCAGCCTCTTCGCTCCGCCGCTCGCCGAATTCGGTGGCAAAACCGTGATCCAGGCCCTCGTAATCGTGCAGCGTGACTTTGGGGTGATCGTCGAGCCCGTCATGCATGGCCTGCTGCGTTTCCTTGTCGACGAAGCCGTCTTCGGTGGGAATATGGAGCATCAGCGGGTTTGCGATGGCGTCTTTTTCGCGCAGAAGATTGTCCACGCCGACGGCGTAGTAACCGACAGTCGCATCGCTATCGGTCCGTGCTGCGGTCATATAGGCGAGGCGGCCGCCCAGGCAGTATCCGACCGCGCCGACTTTGCCGCAACCTTGGGTACGGGCCCATTTGATCGCAGCTTCGATATCGCGGACGCCTTGGTCCTGGTCGAACTTGCCGAACAGATCGAGAGCCTTCTGCATTTCCGGCTCGATATCGGGATCGAGTTCGATGCCGGGTTCGAATTGCCAGAAGAGATCGGGGGCGATCGCAAGGTAGCCTTCCTCTGCCAGCTTGTCGCACTTGCGGCGGATGCCGGCATTGATGCCGAAGATTTCCTGGATGACGACAATGGCTGCTTTCGGCTTATCGGCAGGGGTTGCGACATAGGCGGGGAAGCTGTCGGCGCCATCCAGTGTCTGAAGCGTGGTCATTTCGGTCATTCGTCGTTCCTCCGATGCTTGGTGACGGGTCTAGCCCTTGTGGAGTTTTGTTGGCAAACCCAGATGATAGGTCTCAGTGAGGCTCAACGGAGAAATAGCCATGAAGGTCCATGTAGAAATTGATTGTACGCCGGAAGAGGCACGGAGCTTCATGGGTTTGCCCGATGTAGGCAAAGCCAATGATGTATATGTCGAGATGATGTCGAACGCGATGAAGGGCGTCTCGAACACGGAACAGCTGCAGGAATATGCCCGGCAGTTGGCTCCGATGGGGCAGGCGGGTTTCAAACTGTTCCAGAGCTTCATGGAAGGCGCGAACGCGGCCAAGGGCGCCGGTAAGAAGCCGGACAAGTAAGCCAACTTTCGGACTGAACTCTAGTCATGACCGACACAATTTTCGCGCTGTCGAGCGGCGCGCCTCCTGCTGCGATTGGGATCATCCGGCTGAGTGGCCCCCAAGCCAAGGCCGCGGCTGAACGGATGGCTGGCTCGCTCCCGGAAGAACGAAGGGCGTCCCTGCGAGAGTTGCGAGATGCCGAAGGTCAGGTCTTGGATCGCTGCCTGATGCTGTGGTTCGCCGGCCCCAAAACGGCGACCGGCGAAGATCTCGTTGAATTCCATTGCCATGGGGGCAGAGCCGTCATTGCTGCGGTTGAAAACGAACTGGCGACATTCCCAAGATTGCGGCGAGCATTGCCGGGAGAATTTACGCGCCGCGCTTTCGCGAATGCCGTGCTGGACCTAGCTGAGGCGGAAGGCTTGGGGGACCTCCTGTCTGCTGAGACGGAGCTTCAACGTAGGGCGGCGCAGGAAATTGCCGGTGGGGGATTAACGAGGAGGGTCGAAGGGTGGCGCGATCGGCTACTTGCGCTCTCAGCATTGGTAGAGGCTCAGCTGGACTTTTCGGATGAAGATGATGTCGCGGAATTGCCTGAAGCGTTTCACGTGGAACTTCCCGATCTGCTTGATGAGTGGGGGCAAGAACTTGCCAAACCGAAGATGGAGCGCCTACGCGACGGCATTCGGGTAGTCCTCGCTGGCCCACCCAATGCAGGCAAGTCCTCGCTGTTTAATGCGATATTGCGGGAAGGGGCGGCGATCGTGTCTGCGGAAGCTGGTACTACCAGGGATGTGATCGAGCGATCCATTGCGCTCGAAGGCGTTCCGTTCGTTTTGATCGATACTGCGGGATTGAGAGAAACCGATGCGGGTGAGATCGAAAGAATCGGAATCGAGCGCGCGCGTTCTCAGCTCGCCGAGGCCGATTTAGTACTTTGGCTTGGCCCTGAAGAAGCGGGGCCCCCCGGGTCAATCGAGGTAGCATCCTTTGGTGACCTTCAAGACGCAAGAAAGAAGAAGCCTGATTTTGTAGTTTCATCTGTAACTGGGGACGGAGTCGATGATCTCATCGAGGCTCTAGTTTCGAGGGCGCGCAGTCTTCTGCCCAAGCCGGGATCGCCCACACTGAATCAGCGACAGCACCTTGCACTGGCCGAAGCCCATTCTTGGCTTTCTGACATGAGTACTCTCGGCGACCCGTTGATGATCGGAGAACATTTGCGAATGGCAAGAGTCAGTCTCGACCGACTTCTCGGCCGTCAATCCACTGAGGATATGCTGGATTCGCTATTCGGTAAGTTTTGCATCGGAAAGTAACTTGCCAGTGTTTCACGTGAAACATGGATTGCGCTTTGTAAGGTCACGTCTTTTAGGCTAGTCGGCTCCTCCATGCAGAACTTCGATGTCATTGTTGTCGGCGGAGGCCATGCCGGGGTCGAGGCAGCTTGTGCAAGTGCCCGCCTTGGCGCGCGGACAGGTTTGGTCAGCTTCGATCTGAATAAAATCGGTGCGATGAGCTGCAATCCGGCAATCGGTGGTTTGGGGAAAGGCCACCTTGTTCGCGAGGTCGATGCTCTTGATGGTGTGATGGCGAAGGCGGCTGATGCAGGCGCTATCCACTATCGTATGCTGAACCGTTCCAAAGGCAGTGCCGTCTGGGGGCCTCGCGTTCAGGCCGATCGAAATTTGTTCGGAGCCAGGGTTCGGGAGATTGTAGAAGGGCAGGCCAACCTCACTTTAATTAAAGGTGAAGTCGCTGCTCTGCACCAGTCCAGTGGGGAGGTTAGTGGCATAGATTTGGCTGACGGCTCCTCAATCGAAGCTAAGGCGGTCGTGCTGTGTACGGGCACCTTCTTGGGCGGCAGGTTGTTCAGGGGGGAAGAACGTCTTGATGGGGGGCGGATCGGCGAGGACGCCGCACACGTCCTTGCTTCACAGTTGCGTGACGCCAACTTACCTATGGCGAGGTTGAAAACCGGGACGCCGCCCAGGTTGGACGGGCGGACAATCAACTGGGCCGTTCTGGAGGAGCAGCCTTCCGATGGGGAGGTGTGGACGATGTCGTCTCTCACCAAAGGTCGGAACAATCCCGAGATATTTTGTGCGATTACTCGAACGAATGCCAAATCTCATGATGTCATTCGCGCGAATCTCGATCGCTCTCCTTTGTTCTCCGGCGCGATCGGCGCAGCGGGGCCGCGTTATTGCCCTTCAATCGAGGACAAGATCCATCGGTTTGGTGACCGTGATGGGCATCAGATATTTCTCGAGCCCGAAGGGCTAGCCACGCACCTCGTTTACCCCAACGGGATAAGCACCTCACTTCCGACTGATGTGCAGCACGATATGCTCCGCTGCATGGCCGGCCTGGAACGAGTGGAGATGGTAGTTCCAGGTTATGCAGTCGAATACGATCATATCGATCCGCGAGCGCTGACCAGGCAGTTGGAGCTTCGGGCCATTCCCGGTCTGTATTGCGCGGGGCAAATAAACGGTACGACCGGTTATGAGGAGGCCGCTGCACAAGGGCTTATTGCTGGGGCAAGCGCGGGCGCGAAGGTTCTGGGGATTGAGCCACTGCAGCTGGATCGCTCGGATTCGTATATTGCCGTCATGCTGGACGATCTGACGTTGCACGGAGTGAGCGAACCGTACCGCATGCTCACGGCTCGAGCCGAATATCGCCTTCGCCTCCGCGCCGCCAATGCTGATTCCCGGCTGACCGGAAAGGGGATAGCTGCAGGGTTAGTAGGCGCCGAGCGGTCGGAATGGTACGAGCGTAGAGTTAGCCGTAGAGGCGTCGTCGACGCTATCTTCGATCTTAATATCGAGGCCGAAGTTCTGACAGAAGCGGGGCTACCCGTGAAGGCAGACCGAGGCACGCTGCCGATACGCACTTGGCTGAGCGGCGGACAAATCCCGCTCGATAAATTGGCGGATCTAGCTGATGGTCTTGATCCGCTAGACCCGCTGACCGTCGAGATGGCAGAAGATATCATCTATGCGCCTTATCTCGCTCGTCAGGAGGCGGAATTGCGCGATCTGAAAAGCGGCGAGCAGGTTACGCTTTCCGCAGACTTTCCCTATGAGACTGTTCCTGGCCTATCCAACGAAATGGTGGAGCGGCTGAAGACGGCATGTCCGGATACCCTAGCCGCTGCGGGTCGTGTTCCTGGGGTAACTCCTGCAGCAATGGCGGCGCTTCTCGTTTATGCGCGTCGACTGGAGGAACGCGCAGCATGATCGCCACTGAGACCGAGGCGCGTGAGTTTATCGGTAATTTAGCCGAAGCCGATGAGCAGCGCGTCACCGCTAAGTTGGAAACTCTGGCTCTAGCCTTGAACAACGAGAATGGACGACAAAATCTCGTATCCAAATCCTCTCTCGCGGATATCTGGGTTCGCCATTTTGCTGACTCTGCGCAGTTACTTAATCACGTTTCACGTGAAACTACTGGAACGTGGGTTGACCTTGGGAGTGGGGCGGGGTTCCCAGGCTTGGTCGTCTCTATTCTCAAGCCCAACGAAAAACTGATACTGATCGAGTCGCGTCGGAAGAGAGTTGAATGGCTACAGGCCATGGTCGACGCTCTTCAACTTCCTAATTGCGAGGTTATCGGTTCGAGACTGGAACTAGTCGAGAATTTTCCGGCAAAGGTTATTTCCGCTCGCGCCTTCGCGCCTTTGCCGAAACTCCTCAGGTTATCCGCACGCTTCTCCACAGGAGCTACGACTTGGGTCTTGCCCAAGGGCCGCTCTGCAACCCAAGAAGTTGAAGAACTTTCCCCCAAACTGAAATCAATGTTTCACGTGCAACAATCAGTGACTGACGCGGATGCGGGAATCGTCGTTGGGCATGGCAAGATAGGGACGGGAAAATGATTACAATTGCGATCGCTAATCAGAAAGGTGGCGTCGGTAAGACTACCAGCGCAATCAATATAGCTACAGCAATGGCGGCGTCTGGGTGGCGGACGCTGTTAATCGATCTCGATCCACAGGGAAACGCATCGACCGGGCTGGGCATTGAAAACTCAGCGCGTGAATATACGAGCTATGATCTTCTTATGGGGGAAGCAACGCTTTCCCAAGCGGCCCAGAAGTCGGAAATCCCTTCCTTGGATGTCGTGCCCGCTACGCAGGACCTGTCTGGAGCCGAAGTGGAACTGGTTGCCGTAGAGGACCGCACGCATCGCCTCCGGAAGGCTCTCGGTGCGCGGGATTCTGGTTCGGCTTCCTATGATGTCGTCTTTATCGACTGCCCACCTTCCTTGGGTCTGCTGACGCTCAATGCTCTTTGCGCCTCGAACACCTTACTTGTGCCGCTGCAGTGTGAATTCTTTGCTCTCGAAGGTCTTAGTCAGCTCCTTCAGACGGTCGAACGCGTGCAACAGCGCTTCAATCCCGATCTCGGCATAGTTGGTATCGCCCTGACGATGTTCGACCGTCGTAATCGTCTTACGGATCAAGTGGCTGATGACGTGAGAGATTGCCTCGGTAATCTTGTTTTCGAAAACGTCATCCCACGCAATGTCAGATTATCGGAAGCGCCCAGTCATGGGATGCCCGCCTTGATTTACGATCACAATTGTTCGGGAAGCAGGGCCTATATTGGCCTAGCAAGAGAGCTGATTGGTCGTCTCCCTGAAAAAAGGAAAGCCGCATGAGTGCCGCAGTCGATCGCAAAAAGAAACTCGGCCGCGGACTTGGAGCCCTGATGGGTGAAATCCAGCGCGAAGAGCCGCTTGCGCCAAAAACCGGTAACAACGGTAACGAGATGGATGCAGGGCAGACGCCGAATGCTTCCGGTTTAGCGGATATCCCTGTTGCCGATATCAGCCCGTTGCCAGGTCAGCCTCGCACGCGCTTCGATGACGAGGCGCTCGACCAGCTGGCAGCTTCCATTGCTCAGCGCGGCGTCATCCAGCCTATCATTGTCACGACCAAGGGGCAGGGCAGGTACCAGCTCGTAGCGGGGGAACGACGCTGGAGGGCCGCCCAACGCGCGCGTTTGCATACTATTCCCGCCATCGTCAGGGAGCTGGACCAGCGCGAGATCATGGCTCTGGCTCTCATCGAGAACCTCCAGCGCGAAGACCTGAATCCGCTGGAAGAAGCTCGGGCCTATCAGAAACTGTCCGAAGATGAGGGGATGACCCAGGCCGAGATTGCCAAACTCGTCGATAAGTCGCGCAGCCATGTCGCCAATTTTCAGCGTCTTCTAGCTTTGCCGGAAGACGTTCTGGACATGCTGGCGGACGGCCGGCTTTCAATGGGTCATGCACGCCCGCTGATTGGCAACGAAGAAGCTTCAGCACTTGCCAACCGTGCAGTTAACGACAACCTCTCCGTTCGTGAGGTGGAAAAACTAGCACGCGGCGAAAAGCCGAAGAAAAACGCTCAGGCGAATAAGTCGGGTCCGGCGGGTGAGGGCGCGGACGATCCGGATATTGCCGCGGTCCAGGGCCACCTTGAGGAATTTCTGGGCTTGGCGGTGCGGATCAAACCTGAAGGCGCACCCGGCAATGGCACCGTGACGATAAGTTATCGCACCCTCGACCAGCTCGACCTGATTTGTCAGCGCCTGACAGGGGGCGATATCTAGAGATTAGATACGCCCCGAAATAATCTCGGCAAGCTTTTCAATTCCCTCGCGATCTTCGTCATCGAAGCGCGCAAAGGATGGGCTGTCGAGATCGATCACCGCTACCACGACGCCATCCCGCACTACCGGGACAACAAGCTCCGAATTCGTTTCCGAATCGCACGCGATGTGGCCGGGAAAGGCATGAACATCTTCGACCAACTGGGTCTCGGCATCGGCCGCAGCGGTTCCGCAAACTCCTTTGCCGAATGGAATGCGGATGCATGCCGGACGTCCGACGAACGGGCCAAGCACCAGCTCGCTGTCAACCACGCGATAGAAACCGGCCCAATTCAAATCTGGCAAGAAGTCCCCCAACAGGGCCGCGACATTGGCCATGTTGGCAACCGCGTCCGGCTCACCTTCGGTAAGCGCAGCGGCAGCTTGCTGCAACTGACGATAGGTTTCGGGCTTGGGGCAATCGGCATCGGGTTTGAAATCGAACATCGAGAGGCACTTAACTTGTCGCGTGGCTAGTTCAAGAGCCGTTGCCGCCACGCAAGGGCTCGCCTATCCTGGCGCCATGAACATTCTAAAGAAGCTGGGCATTGGCCTTGTCGTCCTGATAGCGATCATCGCGATCTTCATCTTTGTTGTTACGCGCGGCGATACCGCCACTCTGTCGATGGACGAAGTGACGGGCGATGACCCCGTCCTCGACGAACCCGACGCAGAAACCTTTCCCACCGTGGCAATCGCCGATCCGGTAGGGTGGGCAGAGGGCGAAACGCCAGTCGCTGCCGAAGGTCTGACGGTGGAGCGCTTCGCGGTAGGTCTCGATCATCCGCGCACGCTGTATACGCTTCCCAATGGTGATGTGCTCGTATCCCTGACCCGTTCACCGAACCAGGAATCGGGGGGCGTTCTCTCTTGGATCACGAACACGCTGATGAACAAGGCAGGCGCGACCGGACCCTCGGCAAATGAAGTCGTCCTGCTGCGGGACGCCGATGGTGACGGCAATGCCGAAACCCGCCGAGTGTTGATAGCCGGCCTCGATTCACCTTCGGGACTGGCTTACGCCGACGGGATACTTTACGTTGCAAATCACGACGAAGTCCTTGCTTTCCCTTACGAACTTGGCTCTGACCGCGTGACGGTAAAGCCGCGCAAAGTCATCGACCTCGCAGGCGGCGGGGGGCACTGGATGCGCAACCTTAAACTTCACCCCGACGGCGACCGGCTCTATATTGCCGTCGGCTCGGATACCAATATCGGCGACAAGGGAATGGAGGCGGAGGAAGGGCGCGCCCTGATCTGGGAAGTCGACTTGGAAACGGGCAGCCGACGCCAGTTCGCCGGCGGCTTGCGCAACCCAAATGGTCTGGACTTCAGCCCATGGTCGGGCGAGCTGTGGACCACGGTAAACGAGCGTGACATGCTCGGATCCGACCTCGTACCCGATTACCTGACCAACGTACCGGTCGGGGCGCAATACGGCTGGCCATGGGTCTATTGGGGCGACAATTACGATCGCCGTGTCGAGGCACCGGCTCCAGCCTATATCAATTATGTGCGGCGCCCCGAATATTCGCTCGGACCGCACGTCGCCGCGCTAGGATTCGTCTTCAGCAAAGAAGGCGCCGCGATGGGCGAGAACTTCTCCAATGGCGCTTTCGTTGCTCGGCATGGATCGTGGAACCGCAAGCCGCCCTCCGGCTACGATGTCGTCTACGTCGCTTTCGACGAGCGTGGTAATCCGCTCGGAAAGCCCATGCCCGTCCTGACAGGATTTCTCAAATCGAACGGTGATACACGCGGGCGTCCGACATGGGTCGAATGGGCTCAGGATGGGTCCCTGCTCGTAAGCGATGACACTGCAGGAATTATCTGGCGTGTCAGTTCACCAGGCGCATCCCCACAGGGCGCAATCGAACGGGTAACCGGCAATCGCCTTCCCCCGCAGCGGGAATTACGCGGTCAGAATGCAACATTTGCAGAGGATTACGCCCGGATCGTCACCGAAGATTAGTGAAGCAAGGCTTCGGTGGGGATGTCGTACAAGGCATCTCCACCCGCAGTCGCCGAAGCTTTCAACCCTGACGCTTCAGGTACGATGCGATCTAGGAAGAATCGGACGGTTGCGTGCTTGGCCTTGGCGCGGTCGGTACCCTCTTCGATCCCTTTCAATTGGCGACTGAGCTGCCACCCGGCAGTGGCTACGGCCAACATGGTACAGAATGGCACGCTTCCGGCCAAGCGGTCGTCCAGACCGGCGTCTTCGCGCATCCATTTGGCGATGGCGGCACAATCTCCTGCTAGAGCGAAAAGCATCGGTTCATCGGCACACTCTCGGGCAATGTCCTCGACAAGAGATATCAGCGCCTCGCCATTCTCCAGTGCCAATTTACGCGTGACGAGATCGGCGGCCTGAATACCGTTGGTTCCTTCGTAGATCGGCGCGATGCGCGAATCGCGCCAGTGCTGCGCCGCACCCGTTTCCTCTACGAATCCCATGCCGCCGTGAACCTGGATGCCGAGACTGGCTATCTCGATGCCGACATCGGTACCCCAAGCCTTGATCAACGGCGTCAAAACTTCGCCCCGCGCCTTGGCGGCCTGAAATCCTAGAACACCGCGATCCACCTGACCTGCCGTGTAATAGAGGAGGGCGCGCGAAGCTTCCGTCAATGCCTTCATGCGTAAAATCATCCGCCTGACATCCGGATGCTCGATGATCGAGACCGGAACTTTTTCTCCCGAACCTGCGCGGGCTGACTGGATCCGCTCCTGTGCGTAATCAGTCGCCTGTTGCAGTGCTCGTTCACCGATCTGCACCCCCTGATTCCCAACATTGATGCGGGCATTGTTCATCATGGTGAACATGGCAGCCAAACCGCGATTCTCCGCTCCCACGAGCTCGCCAATACACTCATCATTGTCGCCATAGCTCATTACACAGGTCGGCGAAGCGTTGATGCCCAGCTTGTGTTCAATGCTCACGCAGCGAAGATCGTTTCTCGGCCCGAGCGATCCATCCGGTTTCACGTGAAACTTCGGCACGACGAAGAGCGAAATTCCTCTGCTTCCTTCCGGAGCGTCGGGCAGACGCGCCAGCACCAGATGAATGATATTCTCGGCGAGCTCGTGCTCCCCCCAGGTGATATAGATTTTCTGGCCTTTGATCCGGTATTTACCGGCATTATCTCCATCTTCGATCAACCGGGCTGTGGTGCGCAGTGCGCCTACATCCGAACCGGCCTGCGGCTCGGTCAAATTCATCGTACCCGACCATTTACCGCTTACTAGGTCTGGAAGATATTTCTGCTGAAGCAGGTCCGAGCCGTGATGTTCGAGAGCCTCGATCGCACCCACGCTCAGCATCGGGAGAAGGTTGAAGGCCATATTCGCCGTGCCCAGATTCTCCAGCACATTGCAGGCAAGGGTAAAAGGAAGCCCCTGACCTCCGAATTCTTCCGGAGAAGAAATGGCGTTCCAGCCCTGCTCAACATAGTGCGCATAAGCCTCTTCAAAGCCGTCGGGCAGGCGTACCACCCCATTTTCCAGCTTCGCCCCCTCCAGATCTCCGATCCGGTTCAGCGGCGCAAATTCTCCTGCCGCGAATTGCCCGACACCTTCGACGATCGCTTCAACCATATCCGGTTCCGCAGCGGCAAATTTCTCCGACTTGGCAAGCTCTTCGATGCCCGCGTTAACACGGATTGCGAGCAGTTGGTCCTTGGTGGCGGGGCGATAAGTCACAGGGTAATCCTCTTGGCTTTGTGCGGCATCAGATATAGCGCGCGAGCATGAGCGGCAAATACGTTACGGAAACGCTTGGAGCGGAAGAAAGTGGCCTTCGCCGTGCTGCGGCGATCCTGGCATCTGGTGGCTTGGTGGCCGTGCCAACGGAAACGGTTTACGGATTGGCCGCTAGGGCCGACGACGAAGCCGCAGTAGCCCGCATTTATGAGGCTAAGGGCAGACCCAGCTTCAATCCGCTCATCGTTCACGTATCATCGATGGAAATGGCGCGCGCGTTGGCGACTTTCTCAGCCACTGCCGAGCGCCTCGCAAAAGCGCATTGGCCGGGTCCACTGACACTTGTGCTTCCGCGGAAACAGGATGCGCGGCTGGCTGTTGCCGTTACGGCTGGCCTCGACACAGTCGCGATTCGTATACCCCGCCATCCGGTGATGCGCGGCTTGCTGAACAAGGCGGAATTGCCTTTGGCCGCTCCATCTGCGAATCGCAGCGGCTATGTCAGTCCGACGTCTGCAAGCCATGTCCTGGCAACGCTGGATGGGCGGATCGATGCAGTCATCGATGGGGGGGACTGCGACGCCGGTTTGGAATCAACCATTATCGCCGTCAGGCAGGATGGATCGTTACAGCAACTGCGGCCCGGTCCCATCCGCCTCAATGGTGTCGGACCTGCTGCAGATACCGCCGACCAGGTTGAAGCGCCGGGGCAGCTCGCCAGCCATTATGCGCCCGGAAAGCCAGTGCGGCTCGACGTCATCCGACATGTCGAGGACGAGTTTTTCATTGGATTTGGGGAGGTTGGAAGCGACTGCTCACTGTCGCCCACCGGCGATCTTGAAGAAGCGGCGGCACGGCTTTACGCCTGTCTGTACCAAGCGGCCGAGTCTGATCTACCCCGCATAGCGGTGGCTCCCGTGCCAGATAGAGGTGTGGGCCAAGCCATCAATGACCGCCTCCGCAGGGCGGCAACTCCAGCTTAATTTTCAGGTTCGACCGGGATCGTAGGAAGGATCTGCTGCATTTCGGCATAGGTGGCGGTAGCCTTTTCGCATGCTCTGCGATCACCGTCGTTACAATCGTCGAGTTCCTTGGCGTATTGGCGGTCGAGCTTCGCCAGTCGCTCTTCCCGCCGCCGGATCTCCCGACCGCGCTTTTCGTCGGCTTCGGATTGGCTGGTGGTCGCCAGATCGACGGCTTTTCCGGCAACCTTTACCGGTGCGGTGACAACGTCGGCCACGGTGCCGAGGCATCCGGCAAGCAGGCCGCTGGCGGAGACAAGTATAATGAGAGCAGGGCGGTACATCGATCAGTCCTTTCGATGCACCGTCCTACCCCCTTCTTTTCAATAGTTCGAACGAATAGCTTCGATCGTGCGATTATTCCGCTTCCGCAGTACCTGCGCTGCAACGTAGTTTGCCAGAACCCATCGCGCTGACGGTGCAGGTTGCGCGCCCAGTGACCGTAACGTCTCCCGAACCGACAATACTGGCGTCTACAGTTCCGTCGGAAGCGAAGGCGACATCTCCCGAACCCGCAATGGTGACGTCTGCTTCATCAACTTGCAGTCCGGCCATATCGGCCGATCCCGATCCAGCGATGGTCAGGTCGAGTTTAGATGCGGACCCTGTCGTTTCAAAATCACCTGAGCCGGCAATGGTCATTTCCAAGGAATTGACTGCCAATTTTTCCACCTTGGCAGTTCCGGATCCAGCGATGGTAACCTCGGCATCGTTTTCCATCGATTGTGCTTCCATAGAACCCGAACCTGCGAGGACGATCGCTTTGAGGCTGGGAATGGTTACACGAACAGTAGCCGTGCCGATGTTCTTCTCGCTATCCTTGTCTCGCGAGATCGCTAGCGAATTGTCATCCAGTTCGAAGCGCAAGGCATCTCGTGCACGCGTGTCGCCGGAAACATCGATTTCGAAGTCGCTGCCATTTTGGATAATGACGGTGTCGGGCCCTGCCAGGACTACCCCAGTCGGCGCTTCCCCGCTGCGATCGAGTTCGGCCAACGGCACACCGTCGCCGCTACCCACGTGCATATCGACGTTGCAGCCAGACAGGGTCACGCCGGCAACCATGGCTGCAACCGGACCCACGCGTTTGATCAACTTCTTCAACATCCGCCGCTCCTCTGCTTCGCATATATAAGCTATTACCGTATTACACGTATAATACACACTGGCTTGCATTTCAAGCGACAAGAAAAAGGGCCGCTCCTTTCGAAGCGGCCCTTTGAACTTTAGAGAGTATCACCTGCCGATCAGGCGTCCTCTTCCTCATTGTTGTAGTACTGAGGAGCATGTTCGCGCAGAACGTCGAGGATCTTCTCGAGGGCGGTTGGCTCGTCGGTCTTTTCCATCGCGGCAAGTTCACGAGCCAGACGGCTGGAAGCGGCTTCGAAAATTTGCCGTTCGGAATAGCTCTGCTCCGGCTGATCGTCGGGGCGGAAGAGATCGCGCGTAACTTCTGCGATCAGGACGATTTCGCCCGAATTGATCTTCGCTTCGTATTCCTGGGCGCGGCGGCTCCACATGGTGCGCTTGACCTTGGGTTTGCCCTTCAGTGTCTCCATCGCTTCCTTAAGCGTCTTGTCGGAAGACAGTTTGCGCATACCGATCGATTCGACCTTATTGACCGGAACACGAAGGGTCATGCGTTCCTTTTCGAACCGGAGAACATAAAGGTCGAGCTGCATTCCGGCGATTTCCTCGCTCTGCAGTTCGATGACACGGCCCACACCGTGCTTGGGGTAGACAACGTAATCGCCAACGTCGAAGGCGTCTGCCTTGCTCGCCATGCATCAATCCTTTCATCGGAGCCGCGCGGGGGGAAGGGCAGCGCCACCAAGCCGGTTCACCGCGATCCTTTTCAGGTTCGCGGCGGCGTTCTTCAGATGACGTTGCGGGTGAGCGGCCCTTTCAACTCTTATTTCTGCCCGGGCCAACCGGTACAGTTGTTGCATTATATAGCACAACAAACCGAATATTGCGAGTCCGTGTCGCTATCCCCGTTCGGGTTTGGCGATGCCTGCCTTCAGGGCGGTCAGCTCGCCGCCAAGCAAGAGCATAAGCGCACTGACGTAGAACCAAGTGATAAGAACGACGACAGCTCCAAGCGACCCGTAAGTCGCATTGTAGCTACCGAAATTCGCTGCATAAAAGGCGAAACCAGCCGTGGCAGCGATCCAGCCGACAGCAAAAACAACGCCACCGGCAAGAGCTGCCCCCCAGGCCGGGGCGGGTTGGTTGGGTGCGTACCGGTAGAGCACCGCAGCAGACAGAATGGCAGAACCGGCCAGAAGACAGAAACTGGCAAGAGTGCCCAGCGGGCCGGAAATAAGCGCCAAAGCAGCCGATGCGCCGCCAATAATGACGAGGCCTCCGATTCCCCCCGCCGTAATGGCGAGCGCTACGAGGTTGGCGCGTAGAAAACCCCGCATCTCATTCGCATGGAAGGCTATGTTAAGGCCGGTCATCAACGCGCGCGCGGCATTCCGCGCGCCAAAGATTGCAACTGCCAATGATGCGACCAGCCCGAGCCCTTTCGCTTCCGTCGCACCTTCGCTCACGTTGCGAAGTTGATCGCCAATAATCTCAGCCGCGGCCGCTGGCAGATTGTCCGACAGCAGCTGTATGTGTCTGGCTACAGTCTGGGGATCGGCAAAGACCCCATAGGCGAGGACAAGTGCCCCGAGTGCAGGCACCAGCGCCAAAAGAGCATAATGCGCAATCCCGGCAGCGATGAGCGAGATATTGTCCTTGCTGCCTGCCGCCCAGGCTGCCCTGAGGTCCGAAAAATTGCCGATGATGGGGCTTAGTCCCCTTCGCCCGGTTCGGGCGAAAAGTACTTGTCGAATTTGCCTTCTTCGCCCTTGTGCTCGTCGGCGTCCGCAGGCGGCTCCTTCTGACCGGTGATATTTGGCCATTCGGCGCTGAACTTGGTATTCAACTCGAGCCATTTCTCGAGGTTGTCTTCGGTGTCCGGCAGGATGGCTTCGGCCGGGCATTCCGGTTCGCACACACCGCAATCGATGCATTCCGACGGATTGATGACGAGCATGTTCTCGCCTTCATAGAAGCAATCGACCGGGCAGACCTCGACGCAGTCTGTGTATTTGCATTTGATACAGGCGTCGGTGACGACATAGGTCATGGGGTGCGTTTTCCCTGTGAGTAGTGTGTGTGAGCGCTGCTATGGCTATTCATGCGCCGGGGTCAAGTTCCCGATAACATTCCTGCGCGTCTCGCGGAGGCCCGCGGCGCTCGGGAAGGGCGAGCACTTCGACCAGACGCACCGCCTTACCAAGTGGCAGGGTAAGGACATCGCCGACGGCTACATCCCGGCTTCCGCGCACCACCCTTTCACCATTCAGGCGGATGTGCCCTTCCTCTACCAGTTTCTGGGCCGCACTGCGCGTGCGCGAAAAGCGCAACATGCAAAGCAGGCGGTCGATCCGCAAACGTCAGCCTTGCTTAATCAGTTCGGCGAGGCCCGCAAAAGCGCTCCCCTCGCGGGGAGGCTGGCTTCGCGCAGGACCGCGCTGAACCTGCTTACGCCGGGAGGGTCGCCATTCCCAACTCGCTGGCCTGGGTGGGCCAAAAGCGCCCTCTCCTAGAGGTTTCGAGCGTTGCACGCGGAATCCAGCCTGCCCCAGCAAGCGTTCGGCATTCTTCTCTTCCAACCCGATGGAAATGGGAAGGGACAGATTGAAACGGAACTTGCGATTCTTGTCTGCTTTGGCGCGCGCTTCGTGAGCGGCACGAAATATCTTTTCGGCAAGATCAAGACGGATGGCCTGGCTGCCTGCGTTACGGTAGCCCGAGGGAAGCTTCTTCTGGTCGGGGATTACCGGCAGCATTGCTTCCTGAAGCGGCCGACGATCAATTCCCAGTGCGCTGAGGAGCTGCCGTGGTGCAGGTTTCAAAAGCGGCGGTGCGAAAATGTCGAGAGCACCGAACGTCACGCCGATCTTCCGCAGGAAGGGCCGCATTTCTTTGGGTAGATGTTCGATACCTGCCTTTTCGCGAGTGACGTATCCATGTCCCGAAACGAGGTTCAGCAAGAGAGCACGCGCCTGCGAGCCGGCCTCTGGATTCGCGGAGGCGATATGCATGCGGCGGAGCGGTTCGAGCGGTTCGAGCTTCTTGTCGAGCCATGCATCAATGGCCTTGAGCAGCATCTTGCGCGGACCTTCGGGAAGGGTCGCGACTTCGCGGGATGG
The DNA here is from genome assembly GCF_054655615.1 of Qipengyuania triglochinis. Lineage (NCBI taxonomy): Bacteria > Pseudomonadati > Pseudomonadota > Alphaproteobacteria > Sphingomonadales > Erythrobacteraceae > Qipengyuania > Qipengyuania triglochinis. Next base: position 622,652 of record NZ_BAAHND010000002.1, read on the forward strand.
CTCCAGCGCAGGTTTCACCTGCCCGTCACGCGGTTCGAGCCCAGCTAGGAGCTGACCGTTCCACCGGATCGCGCCGCGGGCCAGCTCGAGCTGTTCCATGTCCGAGGTCGCCAGCGCCTGTGCTCGCTCACCCAGGATCCGCGGGAGACCTTTCTCGGCAGCCGACAACAGCATCTTGCGATCCGCGTGGTTCGCAGATGGATCGACCGTGAAGCGAAACCCTTCGACCTTGCCGAGAGCTTCGTCCTCCACCAGCAAAGTGCCATCCTCGGCGAGCGTTATCGGGAGCATGGAAGCGTCCTGTCCCAGGGATTTCATCAAGATTGCAGTCCTTCGATTAACGAATCGTTCGGTCAGACGAGCGTGAAGCGCATCCGACAGTTTGGCTTCGACCCCGCGAGCGCGCGCCGCCATTTCGTCGCGTGCAAGCACCCAATCCGGCCTTTGGCAAATATAGGCCCAGCTGCGGATCGCCGCGATCCGCCCCTGCAGAGTATCGATGTCGCCGCTCGTATTGTCGAGTTCGGAGATTCTGGCGGCAACATAATCTGCCCCGATATAGCCCTGAGCCAAGTCCTGCCAGAGCCGAGCTACGAACCGAGCGTGGACATCCGGCCCCCGCGCACGGAAGTCTGGCAGGGAGCAAGCCTCCCAGAAGCGCCTCACCTGTCCCGCGCCCCGAACCGAAGCAGCGATGGGTTCTTCGGACAACCGCTTGAGTGTCGCCAGGTCGATCGCTTCTGGGGCAAGACGCAATGCCTCATGTTCGGGTGGCGATTCGAGATCAGCAATAAGCGCTCCAATCGATTCGAAGCGGGGTTCCGGCTCGCGCCAGAAGAGCTTCGTGATCGGTGCGAAACGATGTTCCTCGATCGCATAGATTTCTTCATCGGTGAATTCGGGCGAGGGGCCCGTCTTCCCCCCTGCGCCCGCTAGCGTGCCGAAGGTCCCGTCGCGCTGATGACGTCCGGCGCGACCGGCAATCTGCGCCATCTCGGCCGGGTGAAGCCGCCGCATTCGGAGCCCATCGAATTTGGTGAGACCCGCGAATGCCACATGGGTCACATCGAGATTGAGCCCCATCCCGATTGCATCGGTGGCAACGATATAATCAACCTCTCCATTCTGGAATAGTTCGACCTGCTTGTTGCGCGTCTCGGGCGACAGGGCCCCCATGACCACGGCGGCCCCTCCACGGAAGCGGCGGAGCATTTCGGCCACCGCGTAAACCTGTTCCGCACTGAAGGCGACGATCGCACTGCGAGGAGGAAGCCGGGAGAGTTTGCGCGGACCGATATGAGACAGGGTCGAGAATCGCGGGCGTTCGGAGATTTCAGCCCGCGGAATCAGTGCCTGGATCATCGGGGCAAGCGTGGCCGCCCCCAACAGCATCGTCTCCTCGCGTCCGCGCGTATTCAGGAGACGGTCGGTGAATACATGTCCTCGCTCACGATTGGCAGACAATTGCGCTTCATCCAATGCGACGAACGCGCGTTCGTTGGCTGTCCGCGGCATGGCCTCCACCGTACAGCACAGGTAGCGAGCATCAGTTGGTTCGATACGCTGTTCGCCGGTGATAAGGGCGACCTGCTTCTCGCCCTTGATGGCAACCACCCGGTCATAGACTTCGCGCGCCAGCAGGCGCAGCGGAAAACCCATGGCGCCGCTTGAATGGGCGCACATGCGCTCGATGGCGAGGTGGGTCTTGCCAGTATTGGTGGGTCCGAGGACCGCCTTGATGGAGGCGTCTGTCACTGCCCCTAAGTGGCAGTCTCGGATTTCCTGCGCAACCGGCGGTCGAATTTTGGCTTCGATTGGTCGCTTGCGAGACTCGGTCTGCCGAAAGTTAGCGAGAAATTCACTTTGTTTCGATATGAGGGCGCCTGTCACCAATGATCAGATGCGGTGCGTCAAAACAAAGACGGCCAAATGGACGAGGGGTAACGGTGAACCTTTGCGCGAATGAAAATCTCGCAGGTGAAGCTGCTACTGAGATCTCTGCGGCCAGAGGCGAAGCCGCGCGTCCTTCAGGAAAGCAGTCACTTCGACAGAAAGTCTATTCGCGTATCGAAAGCTTCGATATTGCGCCCGATCTGGGTGCGGATATTGGATCACGCCGCTGGTTCAGGGGTCTTGGAACACTTGTCGGGCTATCGGTCGTTGCCCTGGCATTCTGGCCGGATTTCGCACCCCTAGAAGCAGCATCACCCCTGCCGAACGACGCAGCGATACGCAGCGAATATCGCAGCCAAGTGATCATGCCCTTGGCACTCGGTGCGGATACGGGCCGAAAGATGGGTCCTACTGCGTTGGTCCGCCCGCTGGCTGAAGCTCCCGAACGCCCGCAGATGCAGATGCTGGCCACGCTTGGCCGCGGCGACAGCTTGGACCGAATGCTCCGCCGTGCCGGGCTTGGGGGTGACGAGGCAGATAATGTTGCATCGTTGATAGGCAGGGCAGTACCGCTCGAAGAACTGGAGCCGGGTACTCAGATCGATATTACCTTGGGGCGTCGTCCAGAACCGGGCGCGCAACGGCCCTTGGAGAAGCTGAGCTTCAGGGCCCGCTTCGACCTCGAACTGAAGGTCGACCGATTGCAACCGGGCGGCGCACTCAACCTCACTCGCCGCACGATCAGAGTAGACGAAACGCCGCTGCGAATCCGCGGAACCGTGGGAGACAGTCTCTATCGGTCCGCACGCGCTGCGGGAGCCCCCGCCAGCGCTGTTCAGGCTTATCTCAAGGCTCTGGGCAGCCAGGTCGATGTCCAGCGTGAAGTGCAGGCTTCGGATACTTTCGACATGATTGTTTCCCACCGCCGGGCGGCCACCGGCGAACGGCAGGCCGGACAATTGCTCTTCGCCGGGCTGGAACGCGGCGGACGGGGAAGCTTGCAGCTGATGCGGTGGGGCGCGGACGGCGATTTTTACGATGCCAAGGGTGTCGGCGAGGAGAAGGGCGGTCTTGTGGCGCCGGTGCCAGGCCGGATGAGCTCGAGCTTCGGCATGCGCCGGCATCCCATCCTGGGATACAAGCGAATGCATTCAGGCGTCGATTTCAAGGCGCGGCATGGCACGCCTATTGTGGCGGTTACGGATGGCCGCATTATCGGTGCTGGCCGAATGGGTGGCTGCGGCAATGCTGTCCGCATTCGCCATGCCAATGGTATAGACACGCGCTATTGTCATATGAGCCGCATCGCGGTGAACCGCGGGGCCTCGGTACGGCGTGGTCAGGTCATAGGCTATGTCGGGTCGACTGGCCTCTCCACCGGACCGCATCTTCATTACGAAATGTATCAGGGTGGCCGTGCCATCAACCCCGCGTCGGTCAGCTTTGTAACGCGCAAACAGCTTTCCGGTCCGGAGCTGGAACGCTTCAGGAGCGCGTTGGGCATCCTGCAAGAAGTGGAAGAAGGAGCGGCCCTGGCCGATCTGGCGCCTACCGCGGAAGAGTCTGCCGCCGAAGCACCTGCTCGAGAAATCGACAAGCTCGACCGCCCGCGTGAGATAGGCTGACAGACCCGCGGATTGCGTAGATCGCCGCTTTACGGCAATGCCTCGCTGCATGATCAATGCAGCTTATCCCGCCACCCGTTTGCGCCGTAGCCGAGCCCATAGTTGGAGCAGGGCGATGGTTCGAGAGACCATTCTGACCCCGGCAGATCTGATTTGGCCGCTTTTCGTTACTGGCGGAAATGACATCGAAGAACCGGTAACCAGCCTGCCTGGCGTATCGCGCTGGTCGGTCGATGGCATTGTCAAACGGGCTCGCGAGGCTGTGGAGCTGGGCATTCCATGCGTCGCGCTTTTCCCCAATACACCTGCGGAAAAGCGCAGCGACCGCGGGGATGAAGCTCTCAACCCTGACAATCTGATGTGTCGTGCCATCCGGGCTATCCGTGACGCCTGCGGAAACGATATCGGCATTCTCACGGACGTAGCGCTCGATCCCTATACCAGCCATGGTCAGGACGGACTCATCGATGACAACGGGTATGTACTGAACGACGACACGGTGGCAATTCTGGTCGATCAGGCAGTCACGCAAGCCGAAGCGGGCGCCGACATCGTTGCCCCATCAGACATGATGGACGGCCGCGTGAAGGCAATCCGCATGGCTCTCGAGATGAACGGTAAGCCGAATGTTCAAATCATGGCTTATGCGGCGAAATATGCGTCCGCGTTCTACGGGCCTTTCCGCGATGCGGTCGGCTCAAGCGGACTGCTAAAGGGCGACAAGAAGAGTTATCAGATGGACGCGGCGAACGGCGACGAAGCGCTTCGTGAAATCGCGATGGACATTGCCGAGGGGGCCGACAGTGTGATGGTGAAGCCCGGGCTTGCTTATCTGGACGTGATCTGGCGCGCGAAAGAAACATTCGGCGTGCCGGTCTACGCCTATCAGGTCAGCGGCGAATACGCCTTGATCGAAGCCGGCGCGGCCGCCGGGATTGCGGATCGCGAGGCGCTTCTCATGGAAAAGCTGATCGCATTCAAGCGTGCCGGATGCTCGGGAATTCTCAGTTACCATGCTCCGCTTGCCGCGCGGCTCCTCAATGGCTGAATTCCGTTACGAAACTGATCGCCTTTTGCTGCGCGACTGGCAGGACAGCGACTGGGAACCGTTCTGGCAAGCAACCAATACGCCTGCCGTCATGGAATGGCTCGGCGGTGTTTGCGATGACGCCAAGCGCTCGGCCGCACAGCAGAGACTGCTGACTTATCAACAAGATCATGGACATACTTTCTGGGCTGTCGAGCGCAAGGACGATGGCGTCATCCTCGGATTCTGTGGCCTGAAAAGGTCTAACCAGCAGGGCGGACCTTTGGGTGAAATGGAGGTCGGCTGGCGCCTTCGCGAAGATGTCTGGGGCCATGGCTATGCCAAGGAAGCTGCCGCCGCGGCTCTCGACATCGCATTTAAGCGCTTCGAAGTCGATCAAGTGATTGCGCTTACAGTCGCTCCGAACAGCGCGAGTTGGGGGCTGATGAAGCGACTTGGCATGACGCGGCGCGAGGATCTCGATTTCCCCAATTCGGATTTTGGAGATGATACGATCATCGTACATTCTATCGCACGCGAAGCGTGGCGAGGGCTTCATGCCTGACATCATCGCTGAAACCGAGCGGCTAGTCCTGCGAACGATCGGGGAAGGCGATGCAGAACTTCAGTATCAACTGCTCAATAGCCCTGCGGTTATGGAGAGATTGGGCGGGCCGAAGGAACTGCAAGAGATCGAAGCGAAGCACGCGAAGAGCATGCAGCTTCAGGCGCGTTACGGCTTCAGCTTTCTTTTTCTGATCGAAAAGGAAAGCGGCGAATTCGTCGGCCACGCGGGAATGAAACTCGTCGATAACGAACTGGCTAAAAACGTGGGCGATCACGAGATCGGCTGGCTGATCCGCGAAGATCGCTGGCGTCGCGGCTATGCCGAAGAAGCCATGCGGGCGATCCTTGAATGGGCGTTCCTCAGAGTAGGGGCCCCACACGTTGTCGCGCTGACCAGCACATCCAACGAACCTAGTTGGAGGCTGATGGAAAAGCTTGGCATGACCCGAAGGGCAGACCTCGATTTCGACGATCCTGCCTTTCCTCCGGCTGATCGCCGCACCATCCTCTATAGTCTGACGAAACAGCAATGGGAGAGTCAGCCGTGAAGAGCCATCCCGGCGTCAATATCATTCCGATCAACGGCAAGTCACCGGTAATCCACGAGAGTGCCTTTATCGCGCCTGGCTGCACCATCATTGGGGACGTTACCATCGGGGCAGGCAGTTCCATCTGGTACAACTGCGTCCTTCGCGCAGACGTCAGCCGCATCGTCATCGGTGAACGGACCAATGTGCAGGATGGCAGCGTGCTTCATTGCGATCCGGAACGTCCCGGCGATCCTGACGGCAGCCCGCTCGTCATTGGCGACGATGTCCTCATTGGACATATGGCCATGATTCACGGGTGTCGGATCGAAAACCGCGGCTTCGTCGGCCTCGGCGCGATCGCGATGAATAAGGCTGTGGTCGCAAGCGATGCTATGCTGGCGGCGGGTGCGATGCTGACCGAAGGTAAGGTTATGGGAGAAGGGGAGCTCTGGGCGGGCCGGCCGGCCAAAAAGCTGAAAGACCTGACCGAGGCCGCCATCGCGGGCATGCGTATGGGGGTGGCCCACTACGCCGAAAACGCGAAATTGCATTCGAGCGCCGTCGATGAAGCGCTCCGTAGCTGAGTTTCCCGATCGTGCCGAATTGCACGCGCTTCTCGATTGCGAGGGGCGTGTCCGCGTAAAAGCAACGCCCGGAGCGCGGCAAGATGCAATGAAGATCGAAGAAGGCCGACTGGTAATAAAGACACGCGCCAAGCCTCAGGACGGGGCAGCCAACCGTGCGCTCTGCGAAATGCTCGCGTTAGCCTACGGGGTCGCGAAATCGCGCTGTCAGCTCATACGGGGCGACACCGCTCGCGATAAGTCGTTCAGGATAGATATCTAGGTTGGCGCACAGCCGGTCAATCTGCTGACTAATGAACTCAATCGGCGATTAACGCCCTCAAGGACTCTATTCGGTCAGCCTCATGCGGGGGCTTATCCCACCGAATACGGTGAATACGCGGGAAGCGCATTGCCAACCCCGATTTGTGCCGCTTGCTTTCATGAACGCTGTCGAAGGCTACCTCGAATACCAGAGTCTTGTCGGTCTCGCGCACGGGGCCAAAACGATTAACGGTGTTCTGGCGCACATGCTTATCTAGTTTCTTGAGCTCTTCGTCGGTGAAGCCCGAATAGGCCTTGCCGACCGGCAACAGATCGGCCCCCCCATCGGGATCCCCGTCCCAGCAGCCGAAGGTGTAGTCCGAAAAGAAGCTCGACCGCTTGCCGCTGCCCCGCTGCGCATACATGAGCACACAATCGATCAGCAGTGGATCGCGTTTCCATTTGTACCAGTATCCGACGCGTCGCCCGGCGATATAGGGGCTGTCCTTGCGTTTGAGCATCAGACCTTCGATGGCGTCTTCGCGACTGCTCTCTCGAATCCGTGAAAGGTCATCGAAATCAGTGGCTTCCACAACGGAACTCAAGTCGAAATGAGTATCGGGAAGGCGCGACGCCAGAGTTTCAAGCCGGATGCGCCGCGTTGCCCACGGAAGGGGGCGCACATCTTCACCCTCGATCAGTAGGGCATCATAGAGCCGTATGAATGCAGGATATTCCTGCAGCATCTTTTTCGAAACGGACTTGCGGCCCAGTCTCTGCTGAAGCGCGTTGAAGCTGGCCGCTCCCCCGGCATCGCCACCCTGTGTATTGCCGCGAACAAGTAACTCACCGTCGAGGACGGCATTCATGGGCAAAGCATCCAAGAATTCCGGAAACGTCCCGGAAATATCGTCGCCTGAACGTGAGAACAGTCGGGTCTCTCCACCGGCTCTCACAAGCTGCACGCGTATCCCGTCCCACTTCCATTCCGCCGCGTAGTCCTGGAGGTCGACGATTGTCTCCTCTAACGGATGAGCGAGCATGAATGGCCGGAAGGTCGGCAAGTTTTCGATATCGGGCGGGGCGGATCCGTCCGCGGCCCATGAAAAGAGATCTGCGTAGGGCGGGGAGAGTCCGTGCCAATATTCCTCGACCTCATCTACGGACACTTCAAAAGCCTGGGCGAATGCAGTCTTCGCAAGACGCGAGGATACGCCGATCCGCATTCCCCCTGTCGCAAGTTTGAGCAGGGCATAGCGCCCCGAAGGATCCAGGCGGTCGAGCAGCTTCGGCAATTCCTCGAGGACCGACTTTCGATTCATGGCCGAAAGCAACTCGATCGTCTCGCTCATCGTCGGGGGCGATGGTGGGTGATCCGGTGCTGGCCAGAGCAGGCTGGCAGTTTCGGCCGTATCGCCGACGAAGTCCCTGCTCAGCGTCCAGAGAACGGGATCGATCCGATCCTTCAGAAGATTGCGGATGGTGGAGCTTTTCACGGCTGGGAAATCCAGACCGTCGGACAGAGCGGCTAGGGCCCACCCTCGATCCGGATCGGGCGTCTGCTGGAGATATTCCGCGATCAGGCGCAGCTTTTCGTTGCGCGAGCGCGTGTAGACGAGGGCGTCGATCAGGCGGGCGAACTCTTCCACCGGCTAATCGTCCTCGTCCTCATATCCCACCATCGCGAGGGCGCGTGCTTTACGCTGATGAAGCTGGCACCACCGCAGCAAAGCATCCTCGCGCCCGTGGGTAATCCAGTTCTCCTGCGCATCCACCTCCTTGATGGTGCGGGTCAATTCACCCCAATCCGCGTGGTCAGAGATGACCAGCGGCAGCTCCACATTGCGTTGCCGGGCCCGCTGGCGAACACGCATCCAGCCGCTGGCCATGGCAGTGATAGGATCGGGCAAGCGCCGGCTCCAGCGATCATTGAGCGCGGAAGGCGGAGAAATGACGATATGACCGCGCATATCATCCTTTGTATAGTCGGCTACTAGCCGAAGCTCACCGAGGTTTACCCCGTGATCTTCGTACAGCCTGCACATCTTTTCCATCGCGCCATGGAGATAGATGGGCTGATGATGTCCTGCCCCGCGAAGTTCAGCGATAACGCGCTGTGCCTTGCCGAGCGCATAGGCGCCAACAAGCACGCAGCGATCGGGATAAGCCAATAGGCGCTCGAGGAGTTTCTCCATCTCTTCTTCGATGGGGGGATGGCAAAAAACAGGCAGGCCGAAAGTTGCCTCGGTGATGAACACATCGCAGGAAGTGACTTCGAAAGGCGGACAGGTAGGATCCTCGCGGCGTTTGTAATCGCCCGTAATAATCACCCGCTCGCCGCCATGTTCGAGTAATATCTGTGCGCTGCCGAGAACATGGCCAGCGGGAATATAGGTAGCGTCGACGCCGCCTTTTAATCGTATTGTCTCGCCATATTGAACCGGAACGGCGCGGTGGGGAATTTCCCCGGCTTCATCCTGCGCCCCTGTTCGATAACGCAACTCCATGATCGCGAGCGTCTCGGGCGTGGCGACCGTTTCTCTATGCCCTCCGCGAGCGTGATCCGCATGTCCGTGAGTGACAAGGGCCCGGTCTACTGCTCGCGACGGATCGACCCAGCAATCTGCCGGGGAGATATAAATCCCGTGCGGTTCGGGTTTGATCCAGGAAAAGGGCGCGGGCATGGCTTCCCCTTAAAGTCTTGCCATGCTCGCCTTGTTCCTGGCTATTCAGGCTTCTATTTCGCTTGCTTCTTCTGTCGATCGGCCGCTTCCTGACTCCACCAGGCCCCGATAGCTTCATTCTCGCGCAAAACCTTGGAGTAAGGATCGATCGTTACGTGGGCATCGACGAATGGAAGCGTGACGGTCGCGTGTCCTTCGGGCATTGCGACGGTTTGAACATCTCCCTCGATACGAATCTCGACAGGCATCGCGAAAGTGTCTTCGGACACGGTCTCCCACACCAAACTTAAACGAGAAGCGCTGCGCGTGACGCTCAACTTCGGCAATTCAGCTTCGCGGAGGTAGGTATTGAAGAACCAATTCAACTCGCTACCGTATTCTTCTTCTACAATTCGCTGGAAATCATCCGTGCTAGCGACTTGATGTCCAAAATTTCCAGGCTTCGGAGTGGCGCGCCCATAAACTAGCCGCGTGAGTGACCTGAAGAACGCTTCATCTCCAACTAGATACCTAAGGGTGTGAGCAATCCACGCGCCCTTATAGTAAATATCTCCACCCCAGCCTTTTTCTCTATCGTCGTAAAGCGTGCTCTGTACCTCTACCGCGGGAGCAACGGGGACCTTTGAAACGATGCGTTTTCTAAGGTCCGACATCTTTGCGTTGTAGGCCATGCGGCCATCTTTCCAGTCGAGGTAGAGTGGCTGCATGTAGGTTCCCAGCCCTTCATGCAGCCACAGGTCTGCTACGCGTTTTCCCGTTAGCTGATTCGCGAAATACTCATGACTGAATTCATGTTGCATGAGTTCGTCATATCCTTCGGCAGAAAGGACGAATTTGTTGCCGTAGGCATTAATCGTCTGGTGCTCCATGCCCTTATGGGGTGTCTCCGCTACCCCTACCTTTTCGTCGCCGAAGGGATAGGGTCCGATCTTGCTTTCGAAGAAATCGAGATAATCTTCCATTTCGCCTACAAGGCGAGTGGCTTGGTCATGATGACCCGGCAAGTGCCAGAACGTGATGGGATAGGAATTGCCATGTCGACTCTTGTAGTCAGTGCGGACTGTTTCGTATGGACCGATTTGCAAGGACACACCATAATCGTTGGGGTATTTGGCCTGCCAGCGATAAGTCGACCACTCTCCATTATGCTCCACACCTGACAGCCTGCCGTTTGCGGCCACTACCAAGGGGGCCGGTACGGTTACGGAAAGATCGAGCATGCCTACGCGCTTGGTTGGATGATCGAGGCAGGGCCAAAAAAGGTCGCAGCCTGTACCCTGTACCGCAGTGGCTACCCAATCTTGTCCGGCTGGGGTTTTTGCCCATACGAAGCCACCATCCCATGGCGCATTAGGAGCGATCCGGGGCTGCCCTCCATAAGCGATTTGGACATCGACATAATCTGCTTTGCCAACCGCATAAGGTAGGTCGATTATCAGCTTACCGCCATCGTTCCCCCATTCGCTTAATCCCAGCTCGACACCATCGATTGAGATGGAAGTAATTTTGAAACGCGGATCGAGGTCGAATTCGACTGCGTTCAACTCGGACAGAGCCTGAACAGTATACCGTGCAATTCCGGCAATAGATTTGCTTTTTGGATCCACTCGCAGAGACAAGCCAAGATGGGTTGTCTCCATGGCTTGCTTGATCGCATCCATAGGGGCACCCGAAAGTGCAGTGTAGGGAGCGATGTCCGAATTGGTTGGATCCGTGAAAGCGCCGGCTGGCGCAACCATCAGAGCTGAAAGTCCGGTCATCAGTACGATTGCGCGTAGTTCTCTCATAGTATCCTCAGTGGAGCTGGAGCCTGTGCAAGAGGATCTGACATGATATTCACCAGCTTCTTGCCTGATGAACGGTCCTGGCACGCTCCAACGCAGCAGTTTAGATCGATTCGCCTAATGGCATGCTTCTCATTCCGGTTTCGCAGTGAACCGCTCCAGGATACGCTTCAATGTCGGCTTCTGCCCGGTCGCAAGGAGGCTCGCCCGGAACAGCCGCCCCAAGAAAACGAGCTCGATCACAATCGAGATGGCGAGCAATAACCCGCTTCCCAGCAGAACCCATGTCTCGACCCCCATGCCGAGGCGGGCGAGAATGGCAAACGGCGTCCACAACGGGACCCAGGTGAGAATCTGGACTAGAAGCCCATCCTGCCCGGCGATAATGGCCTGCAGCAGGAATGTGATGGGCAACAGAATGGCGAGCAGGACGGGCATGAGATAGCCCTGTGCTTCGCTCATCGAATCTACCATCGCTCCGATGGCAACGAAAATAACCGAAATGCCAATGTAGCCGGCGATAAAGAAATAGACGATCGCCAAGATGATGCCGGGAGATGCGATTGGCTCGAGCGCGGGGCGGATCAAATCGGCAATCACCCCCTGAGTGGCATAAGCGGCCACAGCTGCGCATCCGGCCCAGACCAGCAGCATGAGCAGACCGACACTCAGCCCACCAAGAAGCTTTCCGTACATGAGTTCTTCCGGTCGGATACAAGCCAGCAAAGATTCCAAGAGCTTGTTTGATCGTTCCTCGACGCTTCCTTGCAACATCCAGCTACCTGAGAGCATGAGGCTCATCATCAGGATATAGGCCAAGGCGAGTGGCACAATGGAACGTACCAAGAGCGATTCCCGGGCTCCGCCGCCGGGGGGCGGGGTACTGACCGCAATCGCTGGCGCGGCGGATTGAATCGCCACCGCGTCGTTTGCGGATATTCCCCGCTGGATGAGCAGGCGGGTCCGCAGATCGCCGGTAAGGGTTTCCTGAACAGCCGTTACAAAGCTCGCATTGGGCTGGTTGGCCGAGAACAGACCTATCTGCGGGTCAGCAGGATAGTTCTTACCGACGAGCACGACTATTTCTGGCGCCTCGTCGCTATCGCTTTCGAAAAGCGCCTGGGCTTCATTGGCAAACTCCTGGCCTTCCTTGTCCACGAGACTTCGAGGCGTCGGCTGGAATTCATAATCCGCCGTGGCGGGTTCGAATTCCGGCACTCCTTCGGGACGGATCCGATCCAGTTGAGCCACGGCGCCTTCAACGCCTCCCGCATCGCGGAAGGAAGCGATATCCTCCCTAGTGTACCATCTATCGTGCTGGAGCCAGGGCGCGGATTGGTCGGCGGGCTGGAGGTCATAACGTTGTACATAGCGGGATAGGCTGCGTAACTGGTTGCGATCGGCATCTTCGGTAAAGCGAGCCTCCAGCGCCTCGGCTGCAGCCCCTCCGGAACGATCGACGACTGTTACGCGGGTAGGTTCACGATCAGTCAGGCTTTCTCCCAGCAATGGGCCCAGTGCCAGAGCTACTGGAAGGATGAGCAAGGTTAACCAGAAGCTTTTCATGGAAAGGATCTGGCGGATCTCGCGGCGGGCAACGAGAAAAACATTGTTGATCATGCCTGAACTCCCTCATCGCCAACGAGCTGGACGAAAATATCGTGAAGGCTCGCGCTGCGTTCATCCCAGCGGCGCAGGGCAATGCCGTTAGAGGAGCAGTGTTCGAGGACGTTGCCTGCGGGCACACCCTGATTGAGTGCGACCCGCCATTCAGGCCATCCGTCGTCATCCAACCCGACCTGTTTTGCAGAGGCCACGCCGGGTAGAGATCCGAGGTCGACTTTCGCCACGGCCTTGATGGTGGCGGGCAATTGCGCGCGAGCTTCGGACAGGGTTCCTTCGAAGCGCTTGCTGCCCTTCCGCAGGAGCAGCAGGCGATCGCACAGCCGTTCGGCATGCTGCATCACGTGGGTCGAGAATATGACTGCTGCGCCGCGGCTTGAGGCTTCCAGAATTTCATCCTCGAGAAGTCCCTGGTTAACCGGATCAAGACCAGAGAAGGGCTCGTCCAGCATGAGAAGGTCGGGATCGTTTACTAGCGCAGTCGCGAGTTGGACCTTCTGTGCCATGCCCTTCGACATGTCGCCGATATCGCTCTTCGCACGCTCACCGAGGTCAAATCGATCAAGCAAAGCCATTCCCCGCGCACGCGCATCGCCGGTGCTCATCCCCTTCAGGCGGCCGAAATAGATGATGGTGTCGATTGCGCTCATGCCGGAATAGAGGCCGCGTTCTTCGGGCAGGAATCCTATTGCATTGGCTTGGCGTCGGTCGGGAGCCCCTCCAAGAACGGTAATCTTCCCAGACGTCGGACGGATAATGTCCAGAACCATGCGAAGCGTCGTGGTTTTTCCAGCACCATTGCCGCCGAGAAAACCGAATATCTCTCCCGACGATACCGAGAATGACAAGTCATCAACCGCCAGCACGTTGTCGAACTGCTTGACGAGGTTGCGAACTTCCAGAACCGACATGAGACCCCCTGACCCTGTAGTAAGGCAAGCCTATGGATTATCAGGGGCGGCAGCAAGACAAAGGCTGATTTTACAGTACGAAATACAAAGAGGGGCCGACGAATGTCGACCCCTCGGATAAATGGTTGTCGGACGCTTAGCTTTCGCCGTCGTCCGATTCCTCGCTTTCGCTCGCATCGGCATCGGGCTTTTCACTGCTAGCCGCCTTTTTCTTGGGTTTTGACTTGGGCGGCGCCGGCGTGAGTTCGAAAGCGGGCTTTCCATCCTTCATCGTCACCGCGACCTCGCCTCCGTCGGCAAGTTTGCCGAACAACAGCTCCTCGGCCAGGGGTTGCTTGATCTTCTCCTGGATCAGGCGGCCCATCGGGCGTGCGCCATAAAGCCTGTCGTACCCCTTGTCGGCCAGCCAAGCGCGGCTTTCCTTGTCGAACTGAATGTCGACATTCTGTTCCGCCAGTTGCAGTTCGAGCTGAAGAATGAACTTGTCGACCACGCGTGCGACGGTGTTTTTGCCGAGGTAAGCAAAGGGGACGATCGCATCGAGACGGTTGCGGAATTCGGGGGTGAACATGCGCTTCACCGCTTCCTCGCTCGCATCTTCCCTGGATACGTCACCAAAGCCGATACCCTGTTTTGCCATGTCCGATGCGCCGGCATTGGTGGTCATGATGAGCACCACATTGCGGAAATCGACCGTCTTGCCGTGATGATCGGTCAGTCGACCGTTATCCATTACTTGCAGCAGGATGTTGAACAGATCCGGATGTGCCTTCTCGATTTCATCTAGGAGAAGAACACAGTGCGGGTTCTGGTCGATGGCATCGGTGAGAAGTCCGCCCTGATCATAGCCGACATAGCCGGGAGGCGCACCAATCAACCGCGAAACGCTGTGGCGTTCCATATATTCGGACATGTCGAAACGCTTCAGCTCGATGCCCATGATGCTGGCGAGTTGACGTGCCACTTCGGTTTTACCGACCCCGGTCGGGCCCGAGAATAGGAACGAGCCAATCGGCTTGTCCGGATCGCGCAGACCTGCACGGCTCAGTTTCATCGCAGTCGCCAGCTTGTCTACCGCGGCATCCTGCCCGAATACGACGTGCTTGAGATCGCGATCGAGGTTTTGCAGCGCCTTCTTATCGTCGGTGGATACTGATTTCGGCGGGATGCGAGCCATGGTCGCGATGACCGCTTCGATTTCCTTCGAGGTGATCTTCTTTTTCCGGCGGCTGGGCGGAACCAGCATCTGCATGGCGCCGACTTCGTCGATCACGTCGATCGCCTTGTCTGGAAGCTTGCGATCGTTGATGTAACGCGCAGACAGTTCGACGGCAGTCTTGATCGCATCAGACGTATATTTGACCTTGTGATGATCCTCGAAGGCGCTGCGCAAACCCTTGAGGATAGCAACAGTATCTTCGATCGTAGGTTCGTTGACGTCGATCTTCTGGAAGCGACGCAAGAGGGCGCGATCCTTCTCGAAGTGGTTGCGGAATTCCTTGTAGGTGGTCGACCCGATGCAGCGGATCGCCCCGCTCGACAGCGCAGGCTTCAGCAGGTTCGAAGCATCCATTGCACCGCCGCTGGTCGCGCCGGCCCCGATCACCGTATGGATTTCGTCGATGAAC
Organism: Qipengyuania triglochinis; assembly: GCF_054655615.1. Lineage (NCBI taxonomy): Bacteria > Pseudomonadati > Pseudomonadota > Alphaproteobacteria > Sphingomonadales > Erythrobacteraceae > Qipengyuania > Qipengyuania triglochinis. The sequence goes on from NZ_BAAHND010000002.1 coordinate 637,751, forward strand.
AGGATCGCTTCGGGCATGCCCTCAAGCTCATTGACGACTTGCTTCAACCGCTCCTCGAAATCGCCCCGATAGCGTGTGCCTGCAAGCAGGGCGCCCATGTCGAGCGAATAGATCACCGCTTCTTCGAGAACTTCGGGTACGTCGCCTTCGACGATTTTTCTTGCCAGACCTTCCGCAATGGCGGTTTTGCCTACGCCGGGATCGCCCACGTAAAGCGGATTGTTCTTGGACCGGCGGCACAGGATTTGCACTGTACGATCGACTTCGGGGCCGCGACCGATCAACGGATCGACCTTGCCGTCTTCCGCTTTCTTATTGAGATTGACGGTGAACTGATCGAGCGCAGTCTCCTTCTTATCGCTCTTGCCGTTCTCCACGCCGGGCTCTGTACCCTGAGTGTCTTCCACCCCTTGTGCAGACTTGCCATCAACTTGCTTGCCGCCCTTGCCGATGCCGTGGCTGATGTAACTTACCGCATCGAGTCGGCTCATATCCTGCTGCTGCAAGAAATAGACTGCATAGCTGTCCCGCTCGGAGAAAAGGGCGACTAGCACATTGGCGCCCGTTACAGTGTCCTTGCCGGAAGACTGGACATGAAGGATCGCGCGCTGGATCACCCGCTGGAAGCCCGCTGTCGGTTGCGGATCCGCACCGTCTTCGCTTTTCAGCGACTGGTACTCCTGCTCGAGGTACTGTTTGACGACCGCCATCAGTTCGTCCGTGTCGACCCCACAGGCCGCCATTACCTGCGCAGCGTCCTCATCGCCGATCAACGCGAGCAGGAGATGCTCCAGCGTGGCGTATTCATGACGCCGCTCGCCTGCGTCGGTCAGCGCGGCGTGGAGGGTCTTTTCAAGGTTTGCGGCAAAACTGGGCATTTGTGTCTCTGCTTTTCCGAAGGGCTCGCGGCAATGCGAGATAAGGGCAGCCTAAACGGCGAAAGTTAGCCAAAGCTGTATAGATGAATATGGGGGCCGAGTGGCGGGTTTGAAGACCCTGCGCCACGGCTAGTCCTTGCGTCCGAAAAGCGCTTCGGCAGCATCCCGGTGGGCGGCCGCCCTGAGACGATGCGATTCCACGCGGGCTATCTCAGCCTCCAGTAATGCAATCCGTTCATCGAGCTCGTCCTGCGAATACGGTCCGAGATCTTCTGTGGCGAGCTTGCTCGCGGAATCGCCTCTGGGGCGCGGACGATCGTCCTCTTCCATCTTTGGCACATTCGTACCGAGGTTGGTTGCTGTCAACACGCCTGCGGGGTAATGCACCGTTTCCCACGCCGAATTCCAGGCAATCAAGGGGGCTTTCTTGGCGACCGAACTACCTGAACATATGACCGCCATGGGATTTGACGAACCAGGCGAACCCCAAGTCCTGCGCCCTGAAAAGCTGCCATTGCCTGAGCCTGGCGAAAATCAGGTCCTGATCCAAGTCAGCCATGCCGGGGTCAATCGGCCCGATGTGTTCCAGCGCAAAGGTTCATATCCTCCTCCACCGGGGGCTTCACCCATTCCGGGACTCGAAGTATCCGGCAAGGTGGTCGCCATCGGCAAAGGCGTCGCGCCTGAAATGCTGAATCGCAAGGTCTGTGCCCTCGTTAACGGTGGCGGTTACGCAGAATATTGCCTCGCGCAGGAAAGGCACTGCCTTTCCGTTCCTGCAGGTATGGAGATGGCTGAAGCTGCTGCCATTCCCGAAACGCTGTTCACGGTCTGGCATAATGTGTTCGAGCGTGGCTTTGCCATGGATGGCGAAACCCTGTTGGTCCATGGCGGCACAAGCGGGATCGGCACGATGGCAATCCAGCTGGCCAAGGCCTTTGACTTGAAAGTAATCACTACAGCCGGGAGCGCAGAAAAGTGTAAAGCAGCCAAAGATTTGGGGGCGGATCTTGCGATAAATTACAAGACCGAGGATTTCGTCGAAAAGGTCAACGATTTCACCGCCGGCAAGGGGGCTGACGTCATTCTCGATATGGTGTCTGGCGACTACGTCCAGCGCAATCTCGATTGCCTTGCGGTCGACGGGCGGCATGTCACCATCGCTGCACTTGGTGGGGCGAAAGCCGAGATCAATATGGCAAAGTTGATGAGCAAACGGCAGACGATGACCGGTTCGACGCTTCGTCCGCGGTCGGATGAATTCAAGGCTCTTCTTGGAGATGAAATCCGAACCCATGCCTGGCCCTTATTCGAAGATCGAACCGTGGCGCCGGTAATGGACGAGACCTTCGACCTCACCGATGTGGCGGCTGCCCATGCGCGGATGGAGGAGGGTGACCACATCGGCAAGATCGTTCTCCGCGTGCGCGATCTCGACTGACGCCGAACTGTAGCAACGCCTTCAAACCGTAATCCAGGCGAGATTCGCCTGTAACAATTGCGTGCCATGGATCTTCCGAGAGCTTCGGGGGATGACCCATGACCGAACTGCCGAAAGATTTTTCCGATTTTCCCAACGTCGCGGGCTTTCCGCCCGTCCAGCCTGCGGTGCCCGAGCGCGTCATTGGCGAGCGGCGCAAATACCGCACGATCTGGATCAGCGATGTCCATCTTGGGACCAAGGGCTGCAACGCCGCCTTGTTGATCGATTTCCTCGACCATACCGATAGCGAAACGATGTATCTTGTCGGCGACATCATCGATGGCTGGCGACTGAAGAAGAAGGTCTACTGGCCGGCGGAACATAATGATATCGTCTGGCGCATTCTCAAGCGGGCGCGCCGTGGAACCCGGATCGTCTATATTCCCGGTAATCACGACGAGATGGTGCGCCCGTTTTCGGGCATGAATTTCGGCGGCGTCGAGATAGCCCGCGCAGCCTTTCACGATACAGCCGACGGTCGCCGCCTGATTGTTCTTCACGGCGATGAATTCGACACGATCATGCTTGCCCACCGCTGGCTCGCCTTCGTCGGCGATGCTCTTTATCACATGATGATGAAGCTCAACGGCTGGGTCGCCAGCGTGCGCAAGCTTTTCGGCCTTCCGTACTGGTCCATCAGCAAAGCGGCGAAGCACAAGGTCAAGAATGCCGTCGAGTTCATCTCCAAATATGAAGAGGTAGTCGCTCGGGCTGCGGGCGAGCGCGGGGTCGACGGCGTGGTGTGCGGTCATATCCACACCGCCGAAATCCGCGAGTTCTCCCACGAGGGCAAAATTGTTTCCTACTACAATGACGGGGATTGGGTCGAAGGATGCAACGCACTGGTCGAGCATTTCGATGGCACGATGGAGTTGCTGCACTGGCCGGAAGAGGTCGCCGCGCGTCAGGTCCCGGCTGCTGGCAGAGAGCTGGCGGCCGCGTGATCCCGGCCGAGGTCGGCTCCATCGTTGCCCCGGCGCCTGCACACTCGAAACGCATCGCGCTCGTAACCGATGCATGGGCGCCCCAAATGAATGGTGTGGTGCGCACGCTGACGACCACCTGTGACCTTCTGAGAAAACAGGGGCATGAAGTCCTTGTTCTCTCGCCGGACCAGTTTCTTTCGCTTCCGTGTCCTACCTATCCCGAAATCCGCTTGGCTCTATTCCCGTCCGGAGCGGTCTCGGCAAAGCTTAGCGAATTCGCGCCCGATGCAATTCATATCGCAACGGAAGGGCCTCTCGGTCTTGCCGCGCGACGGTATTGCAAGCGAACCGGGCTGCCGTTCACTACCGCCTACCATACGCAATTCCCGGATTACGTCGCGAAACGAACACACCTGCCGGCCCGCTGGTTCTGGCATTATATCGAGTGGTTCCATGGGGCGTCTCGCCGCGTTCTGGTTGCGACGGAAAGTATTCGTCAGGAACTGCGAGCGCATGGGCTTAACCGGCTTCATCACTGGACGCGTGGCGTCGATATGACCTGTTTCGACCCAGATGCACCGGCCCCGCCAGAATATGCCGAATTGCCAAGGCCCATCCAACTCTACGTCGGCCGAGTGGCGGTAGAAAAGAATGTCGAGGCGTTTCTGGAGGCAGACCATCCCGGGAGCAAGGTGGTCGTCGGTGACGGCCCCGCGCTTGCAAGCCTGCGCTCCCGCTATCCCGAAACACTTTTCCTGGGTCGCAAGGAGGGGCGTGAGCTGGCTGGCTGCTATGCCGGCGCGGATGTTTTCGTTTTTCCCAGCCGAACCGATACCTTCGGGCTGGTCATGATCGAGGCTCTGGCCTGCGGAACACCGGTTGCCGCCTTCCCGGTTGCCGGGCCTCAGGATCTGGTTATCGACGCGGTAGGTGCCCTGTCAGATGATCTCGACCGGGCAATCGATGCCGCTCTCTATTGCGATCGCGCGGCTTGCGCCGATTACGGGGCGAAATTCAGCTGGGTTGCGGCGACCGAGCAATTTCTGGCCGGGCTTGCCGTTGTCGAAGGAGAATCGCTGACTGCCTGACGGAATCTTTCGGCGGCGAGGGGGCAATGTTCTACTTGCTTGCCGAATCCGCCCTTCTCGCCTACATGGGAAGGGCAACGGCCGCTCCGCGAGGGGCGGCCCTTCTATTTTCAGATACGAGAAAAGGCACTTTCATGGCCGACCAACCCACCCCGCTGATGCCCCATGCGACCGCTACCTGGCTGGTCGACAACACCGGGCTCACCTTCGAACAGATCGCAGAATTCTGCGGCCTCCACATTCTCGAAGTGCAGGCAATGGCCGATGATCTTGCCGGCAGCAAATATACCGGGCGTGATCCGCTGCATTCGGGCGAATTGACGCAGGACGAAATTGCCAAGGGCGAGAAGGACAGCGAATATCGCCTCAAGATGCAGCGCGCCCCGGTAGCAGTGAGCCGGACGAAGGGGCCGCGTTACACGCCTGTATCGAAGCGGCAGGACAAGCCGGATGGCATTGCCTGGCTGATCCGCAATCATCCCGAAGTTTCGGATGCGCAGATTTCCAAACTGATCGGCACGACGCGCAACACAATTGGCGCGATCCGTGAGCGCAGCCACTGGAACATCCAGAACATCCAGCCCAAGGATCCGGTTACCTTGGGCCTGTGTTCGCAGCGCGAACTGGACGCTGTCGTTGCCAAGGCAGCGAAAAACCTTCCCGTTTCGGATGAAGAGCAGGCGCCTGTCGCTGCAAGCGGTACGAGCGACCGCGAAAAGCTGATCGAAGAACTGCGTGCCGAGCGCGATGCCAATGAAAAGGCAGCGGCCGAGGCAGCACAGGAAGCCGAAGCGGAAGCATGGCTGACCGCTAAACGCGCCGCTGAAAAAGCGGGCGAGGGCGCACCCGAAGTCTGATCACCGGTACCTATTTGAGAAGGGCGGGAGAGGCAGCGGCTTCTTCCGCCCTTTTTGCTTGCGTTTGCGCATGGATTGGCCATGCTATTGACATGGATGTTAGTAGCTACACCTATCACCATCCCACTCCGTGGGACGCGAAGTTCAAAGAAGAAAGTCTGCCGGACTTGCTGGCTCAGACCGTCGCGAATGCGCCGGATGCGCCGTTCCTTCATTTCTTGGGTCGGACTTACACCTATAGTGAAATTCTCGAAGAAGCCCGGCGGTTCGCGGCAGGGCTGGTTGCCAGGGGTATCGCCCCGGGGGACCGTGTCGGTCTCTTCCTTCCGAATGTCCCGATCTACGCCTCCGCGTATTACGGGGCGATGATGGCCGGTGCTGTCGTAGTGAACTTCTCCCCGCTCTACACCGTCGAGGAACTTGCCTGGCAAGTGGCCGATTCCGGCACGCGGTTACTGGTTACCCTCGATGTTCCCGAACTCCATGCAACCGCATCGAGTGTGCTGGATGAATCGCAGTTGGAGACCCTCGTTGTCGGCTCGCTGGCGGACATGCTCCCATGGTACAAGGGGCTGGCTCTGCGCACGCTGGGTCGCGGAAAGATTGCGAAAGTCACCTATTCGCAGAATACCTTGGGCTGGAAGGATCTCCTGGCCAGCCCGGCGGGCGTAGACTTCCCCGCTATCGATGCGGCCAACGATATTGCGCTGCTCCAATATACCGGCGGCACAACCGGACGGCCCAAAGGCGCAATGCTCGGCCATTCGCAACTCGCCATCAATGCCCAGCAAGTCGCGGGCCTCAATCCATTCGGTGATCCTACCGCCGAAGTCTTCATGGGCGCGCTGCCGTTCTTCCATGTCTTTGCGAATACGGCACTTCTCAATCATGCTATGGTCACCGGAGCGTCGATTGCGATGGTTCCTCGTTTCGAGGCAGGCCAGGTGCTGGCGACGATCGAGAAATACAAGGCCACCGGTTTTCCGGGCGTGCCCACCATGTTCCAGGCATTGCTCGATCATCCCAAGTTGAAGAAGACCGACATTTCCTCACTGAGGGTGTGCATATCGGGCGGGGCACCAATGCCTGCTCCGGTCCATAACAAGTTCGAAGCTTTGACTGGTATCCGGGTCGTCGAAGGATACGGTCTCACCGAAAGTTCGGGCGTTGTCTCGGCAAACCCATATGAGGGCGAGCGGAAAAAGGGCACCATCGGGCAGCTCATCATGGGCACCGAAGTTATCTTCCTCGATAAGGAGGACCCGGAAAAGCTCGCACTCAAGGGGGAGCCGGGAGAGCTTGCCGTCCACGGCCCGCAGATCATGCGGGGTTATTGGAACAGGCCCGAGCAAGGAAATGGCACGTTCGTCGAACGAGACGGCAAGAAATGGCTTCGCACCGGCGACGTTGCCGTGATGGACGAAGAGGGCTTTCTCGAGATCGTGGACCGGATCAAGGACATGATCGCCGTCGGAGGGTTCAAGGTTTTTCCGAGTCAGGTCGAAGATGTCCTGCTCGAGCATGAAGCGGTCAAGGAGGTCCTCGTCATCGGCCAGCCTGACGATTACCGCGGAGAAAGTCCTTACGCCTATGTCGTTCTACAGCCCGGGGCGAAAAATACGGCCGAGGAACTGCGTGACTGGCTGAATTCCCGGATCGGCAAACACGAGCGCGTAGAACAAGTCGTGTTGCGGGATGATCTGCCTAAAACCATGATCGGCAAGCTCGACCGCAAGGCACTGCGTGCGGAGGTTCTGGACTGATCTCTCGAGGTTGGCTGGCTGCAATTAAAGGCTTATCCAATGCGCAAGAAAGGCCGCGTTGCGTGAAGCAGCGCGGCCTTCTTGTATCTTGAGGCGGTTCGTCAGTTGGCGAGCTGAAGCTCGGGCTTGGTCTCTTTCTCAGGGGCTGCGGGTTTCGCGTTCCGCTTGGGATCGCGATGGGCAAAGCGGCCTTCAACCTGAGCGCCTTGCTCGATGGTAAGCGCATCGTAAAATACATCGCCGGTGATTTTCGCAGTCTTCAGGATCACGAGTTCACGCGCTGTGATCGAGCCTTCCACCGTGCCGGCGAGGCGGGCTGTTTCGGCCTCAACTGCACCGGTGACCGTGCTGCTTTCGCCCTGAACGAGACTGGTGCAGCTGATATCGCCTTCCACGTCTCCATCGATATGCAGATCTGCCGATGCCTTGATATCACCCTTTATCGAGAGGTCCGACCCAAGGACGGAAAAAGTCGAATTATTCTTGGAAGCCATTGGAGCGTTGCGTCCTGGGTTACTGGGAATTGACGTCGAGCTCTGGGGCTCGGCGGATTTCTTCGAGAACATTAGGAGCTGTCTCCAGGAAGGTTCGGGGATTTACGGCCCGGCCATTGATGCGGACCTCGAAGTGAAGATGGGGCCCGGTGGAACGACCGGTGCTGCCGATGGCGCCAATCGTCTTGCCGGCGTCGACCTGATCACCGACCTTGGCGTCAAATTTCGACATATGGGCGTAACGGGTCATGAGACCGTTGCCGTGGGTGATTTCGATCGTTTTGCCGTATCCGCCCTTCCAGCCGACGAAGCTTACCCGGCCCTTGGCTGCCGAATAGATCGGCGTGCCGACCGCACCGCGGAAGTCCAGGCCCTTGTGCATGGCTGCCCGGCGGTTGAACGGGTCGCGGCGATAGCCGAAGCCTGAAGAAATGAGGTCTCTACGGGCAGGGGCGAACTGCGGAACGCCTTCCAGCGCCTGCTCGAGCGCGGACATGCGCGCCATGGAAAGGCCGAGACGTTCGAAGCGCGGATCGATCTTGCCGTCCGCATCGGTAGCAAGCCCTTCGAGCGGACCACCCATCGCCTGCTGTTCGGACCGGCGGATCACCGCGTCGGGATTGAGTTCGAGTTTCTTGAGAGCAGCGGCGGCACGTTTCGCACGCCAGTCCGCATACCGAGTGAGGCCTTCGACCACAGCGAGTTGCCGCGCTTCGATCCGGGCCAGTTCGCTTGCCTGAGGGAACGCTGCGCTGACCTTCTCTACAGTAGCTGCAGCCTCGCCCGACGAATCGCTCACATGCTCGACCTTCATGTCGGCCGGGAGCAATTCGGCTACGCCTTCGATGAATTCCATCCGGCGATCGAGGTCACTGCTGACAGCTTCGAGATTGTCGCCATAGGCAGCAAGCCGCTCTTCCGACGTGGCTACGCGGGCCTCACGGTTGATCAGGCTCTCGCGATCGGCGCTGGCGCTGTATTGCGCCCATCCTGCCACGGCCATCGATGCGGCCCAGATCAATACGATCAGGGCGATAGTCGCAGCAGCGGCCTTCTGCACGCCCGAAGATATGGTGATGAAACGCACCTGCCCCTGGGAGCGCATAAAAAACTCGCGATCCGGAAACCATGCGTTCATGCGGCTTTTCCAGCCGCGCTGTATTTGCTTGTTGTCCAAGACGACCCGTCCCTTGGTCATTAGTCCCTGACAACTTACTAGGCGGAAATCCTTACGAAATCGAATCCGGTTCCCAAAGAATCCATGAGTTGAGGGTTCGACGGGGTGAACGGTTGGAAAAGCGCGATCTTAGGGATCGCCATCCGTTCTTGACGCAAATTGCGTGACCCGCCTTAGCCTCATCTTCCTGACAGTTCGGAGCAGAAATGATACCGCGAAGCCATGTCGATCGCTCAAAAGCCTGATTCGTAATCATTATGCGTGCCCGCAAAATCGGCTTGCTCGGCGGCAGCTTCAATCCCGCCCACGGCGGACACCGGCGTATTTCTCTCTTTGCGCAGGAAGCGCTCGGGCTCGACGAAGTCTGGTGGCTGGTCTCGCCCGGTAATCCGCTCAAACCTAAAAAGGGAATGGCTCCTCTTCCAGTACGTGTCCGGGCCGCAGAAAAGCAGGCGAAACTGGCCGCAATCCGCGTAACTGCGATCGAACAGCAACTCGGAACGCGGTTCACGGTCGACACCCTTGGGGCGATACGCCGACGCTATCCCAAGCGGAAGTTCGTGTGGATGATGGGTTCGGACAATTTGGCGCAATTCCACCTTTGGCGCGAATGGAGAAGGATCGCCCGCACCATGCCGATTGCAGTCATCGCCCGGCCGGGCTATGATGCGGCTGCTGTCGCAAGCCCCGCGATGGCCTGGCTCCGGCACTTTCGTGTGCCGCTCGCCAGCTTTCGAAACGGGGGTGAATGGAGCGCACCGGCACTGGTGACATTGCGTTTCGATCCCGATCCGCGTTCGGCCACGGCAATTCGCCGCGCCGATCCCGACTGGGCATCGCGCCACGCCGGTAAATCTCCGCGAGACCAGGTGACGCATCGTCTGATCCCGCTCGAAGGGGACACGGCCACGCAATGATGCGCGTTGCCCTTTCCCCAACGCTCCCTATCTCGGGGGCCTACCAATTCAGGAGTGATATAAACGCCTATGACTCAGGCGCATACAGATCCGGCTGCCTCCGGAACGACTGGCGCGAAGATTGTTCGCATGACTGATGCCGACAAGCAGGAGCTGCTCGACTTCGTGCTGAAACAGCTCGACGACGATCAGGCGCAAGATGTGGTGACCATCGATCTCGAAGGTAAAAGCTCGATCGCCGATTTCATGGTGATCGCTTCGGGTCGTTCGACTCGCCAGGTTGCTTCGATCGCGCAGAAACTCGCGGAAAAGCTGAAGCAGAACGGCTATGGCCCGGTGAAGCTCGAAGGACTCCCGGCGGCGGACTGGGTCCTGCTCGATGCCGGCGATATCGTCGTTCATCTGTTCCGGCCAGAAGTGCGGAGCTTCTACAATCTCGAACGCATGTGGGCGTTCGGTGACGCACCGCCCGTAGCCGGAACGGCGTAACCGGCGTTTCTCCGAACGCGCTTACTATTCTCGGGGGTATATGGCTCTTGCGCCTATTTGCCTACTTGTGCGCCGGTGCGCGGATCTATGAATTTTCAGGGGTTAAGTCGTGCTTCTTCACATCATTGCGCGAGGAAAGATCGCCCGGTCACCCGAGGCGGATCTGGTTGCGCGCTATGAGAAGCGGTTGACCTGGCCGGTCAAATTCACCGAACTTCCTGAAACCGGCGGGCGCATCCCGGACCCCCAGACCCCATACAAGACGGTTCTTCTCGATGAGCGCGGCAAGGATCTTTCATCGGAGAGCCTTGCTGCGACGCTGGAGCGTTGGCGAGACGACGGCATGCGTGAATGCCGGTTCATTCTTGGCGCAGCAGATGGCCATTCCGAGGCGGAACGTCACGACGCAGACCTCCTTCTCGCCTTCGGAAAGGCGACATGGCCGCACTTGCTCGCCCGGGCGATGGTGGCGGAGCAGCTTTACCGTGCGACAACCATCATCGCCGGCCACCCATATCACCGAAGCGGCTGATGGAGGTGTGACGTCATGAACCGGACCCTTATCATCACGGGACTCCTCTTCGTCTTTGCTCTTGTTTCTCAAGCCTTTACACCCCTAACTGCACAATCATCCAAGGATCGCAGTCAGGCAGTCGAGGCGCGAAGGGCGCTCGCCATCGCGCGCACCCAACAACGTAATGCCGGCCTGCGGGCAGAACGCCTGGAGGCTGAAATGACGCGCGCGGAAGAAGCGTCTTCGAGCGCGAGGCAGAAGGCTGCAGCTCTGGCGGCACGCGTACAGCAGGCTGAAGCATCCGTGAGCATAGCGGAAGCCGAACTCGCCATGATCGAACGCGAAAGAAAGGGTTTGGCGCGTGATTTGGCACGGCGCAGTGAGCCGGCAGCGGAATTGACTGCGGCGCTGGCAACCTTCAGTCGACGACCGTTGGTGCTGGCGGCTCTACAGCCAGGAAGCTTGCAAGACGTCGTCCACACTCGCGCAATCCTCGGCAGTACGCTTCCCGAAGTGCGGCGGCAGACCGCAGCCCTGCGTGTTGATATTCAGCGTACGAAATCCCTAGCCACTGAACGCGCGCAGATGTTGGCTGCGCGCGAAGAAGCGCAAGCTACATTGGTGCTGCAGCAGAAGGACCTACTCGCCCTGGCAGAGCAGGAGCGGGTCCTTGTGGAGCAGGCGGCGGGGGGAATTGCCCGCGAACGCCGTCGGGCGTTTGAATTGGCTCAGGAATCGCGCAATCTCGATAGCCTGGTGCGCCGATTGGAATCGGACAGCGGAAGTGCGGCTGTCGATGCTGCCACTGCGAGTGAGCTAGCTACCTCGGATCGTTCTACCTACCTCATGCCCGTCACGGGCCCACTGGTGTCCCGCTTCGGCGAGAAGACAGGAAGCGGGGCGCGACGACAAGGCATCTCGATTGCTCCGCGGCGTCAGGCCCAGGTCGTAGCCCCAGCAGGCGGCCGCGTCGCTTTCGCGGGGGATTACGATGGCTACGGCCGCGTCGTCATACTCGATCATTCGAAAGGATGGACCAGCCTTCTGACAGGTCTTGGCAGCTTGGCGGTGACTACAGGTCAGGATGTGTCTGCAGGTTCACCAATCGGCCTGGCTCCATCCTCCCGTCCGGAAATTACATTCGAATTGCGGCGCCGCGGCAAGGCGGTCGATCCACTGCGCTATGCCCGCTGACAGGGCTTGTCGGGACGGGGCAAAAAACTGTCGCAAGCGCGGCACTTTTCGGCTCATCTTCCATTCACGCATCAGGCACTATACATTCGCCCCAATGCCTGGAGATTTGATTTCATGAAATTCGCCGCTCTTGCCCGCTCGGCTGCCCTTGTGACCGCTGTTGCGCTGATTCCGGCGACTACGGCTGGTCTGGCGCGCGTGGAAGGAAATGCAGGCCCGGAATTTTCCAAGCTTTTCGCCGTATATCAAAGGGTAAAAGCCAGCTATGTAGAGCCAGTCGAGGATGATGTCCTGATCAACGGAGCCATTAGCGGAATGCTCGCGGCCCTCGATCCGCACTCTGCCTATCTCGATGGATCCGACCTGCAGCGTTTAGAAACCATGATCGATGGTAATTATTCCGGGCTCGGCCTGTCGGTGGTGGGCGAAGACGGCGCGGTAAAGATCATCTCGCCTTTCCGTGGAAGCCCTGCGGATAAGGCGGGGATCAAGGCCGGCGATTACATCACCCATATCGATGGCGAGCTTATTTACGGGCTGGAACTGGACGAAGCCGTTGCAAGAATGCGCGGTAAGGCGGGCACCTCGATCCGTCTCACCGTCTATCGCCCGGGCCGCGACGAGCCTTTCGATGTCGATGTCACGCGCGGCGTCATCGAACTGGAGCCCGTGACGTGGGAACTCCAGGAAGGGAACATCGGCCATATCATGGTCAATGAATTCTCTCGCGATGTGGGCGCCGATGTATTTGCTGCATGGAAGGATCTGCAGAATCAGGCGACCGGGCGCCTTAACGGCCTTGTTCTCGATCTGCGATCGAACCCCGGCGGTTCGCTCGATGAGGCAGTGGCCTTGTCCGACCTCTTCCTCAGTGATGGACAGATCGTTTCTCAGCGCGGCCGTGCTCGCGGCGAGTCCATCACCTATGAAGCAGAAACCGTTTTTCGCGGTGATATTGCAGAAGGTCTGCCGATTGTCGTGCTGATCGATGCCGGTTCAGCATCTGCCAGCGAAATTGTCGCCGGCGCGCTGCAGGACCACCGCCGTGCAGTGGTAATGGGTGAACGAAGCTTCGGAAAAGGCAGTGTGCAGTCGCTCCTGCCGCTGGGCAATGATGCGGCGCTCAAGCTCACGACTGCGCGGTATTATACGCCTTCAGGCCACTCGGTGCAGGAAGGCGGAATCAAGCCGGATATCCGTGTGCCGCAGCTTTCCGATCCGGATCTTGCCAAGCGCAGCAAGTTCACCATGCGTGAGAGCGATCTGCGCGGTCACCTGATCAACGAACTTGGCATCAAGGACGAGGATCTGGAAAACGATACCCGTACCGATCCGCGCTTCCAGTTCACGGCGGAAGAGCTGGAGCAGAAGGGTATCGAAGATTTCCAGCTCCATTACGCAGTCGATACGCTGCGGCGGACCAGCCCCAACTCCGTTGCCAGCCGCCGGAAGTGAGGCTAGCCACAGGCCGGTGAGAATGACCGAAAGCCCCCACCTGCGCCTTGCCCAGCGAATCGCGCTAGGGGTGCCTGTTCTGCTGCTGGCCGGAGCGTATGTATCGCAATATGTGTTCGGCCTGTACCCATGCGAGATGTGCTGGTGGCAGCGCTGGCCTCATTTCGCTGCCGTCGGTCTGGCCCTGCTGTCGTTTTTCGTGGCTCCGAAACGCCTCTGGGTGGCGCTGGCGGCAGGCGGAATTCTGACGTCTGGTCTCATCGGCCTGTTCCACGCCGGAGTTGAATACGGCTGGTGGCAGGGCGTTACCTCTTGTGCGGCCATACCCCAGACCGGCCAGGGGGAAAGTGCGCTGGACGCTATCATGAATTCGCCGCTTGTCCGCTGCGACGAGCCGGCCTGGACCCTGTTCGGCATCAGCCTGGCCGGGTTCAATTTTCTTATCTCTGCAGCGGCCAGCCTTCTCGTTTTCAATCAGCTTCGCAAGGACCGCCACTTATGACCGGACAGAAACCACCCCAAACCGCGCCGCATATCGCCCGGATGATCCGTGTCGATCAGGCGGGGGAATTTGGCGCCACGCGGATCTATGCCGGCCAGCTTGCCGTGATGGGCGATCGCGCACCGGATTCCGCTGAAATTGCCGGAATGGCCGAGCAGGAAGCAGGTCATCGCGCCAAGTTCGATGCGCTGATGGCGCGGCGGCGGGTGCGGCCCACCGCGCTCCAGCCGTTCTGGGACAAGGCAGGCTTCGCCCTTGGGGCTGCGACCGCGCTGATCGGGCCCGAGGCTGCCATGGCCTGCACGGCTGCCGTCGAGACGGAGATCGATCTGCATTACTCCGAACAACTCGATCGACTGGAAGCGACCAATGAGGACCCGGAACTCGCGCAGATGATCGAAGAGTTCCGCGAAGACGAGCGTGAACATCGTGATGCCGCGCTCGCTGCCGGAGCAGAGCGGGCTCCGGGCTATCCGGTTCTTTCGGGCATGATCCGCCTCGGCTGCAAGGCTGCGATCAAGATTTCCGAGCGGATATAGCGGGAACGCTTCTGCCCCCTGGCTCGCTTCATGGATAGTTCACGAGGCAGGCTGCCTAATCTGCCCACGTAATGATGAGGATCCGATGACCCGTTCGCTGTTCGCTCTTGCCGCTCTTGGCACCGCCGCACTTGCTGCTCCTGCGCAGGCGCAGACCCCGGTCGATACGGGCGATGAGAGCTATAACATGGTTATCGTCTACGGCGACGATGCCTGTCCCCCGAGCGATGACGGCACCATCGTCGTATGCGCGCGTCAGGCCGAGAGCGAACGCTTCCGTATTCCTGAAAGCATGCGCTTTACCGACGGCCCCGGAACGCAAAGCTGGGCGGAGCGGGTCGAGCGGCTGGAAATGGTTGGCGATTTCGGTACGCTGTCTTGCTCGCCTGCCGGTGCAGGCGGCATGACCGGTTGTACGCAGGAAATGATCCGCAAGGCCTATGCCGATAAAGAAAATTCAAACGCGGTTCGCTTTAGCGAAGTGATTGCCGCAGCGCGCGCGGAACGTCTCAGCACCATCGATGAAGATGCAGAGCGTACACAGCAAGATGTCGAGATGATCGAACGTGAATATATGCAGCGCCTCGAGCAAGAGCGGGCAGCTCCGACACCGGACGAAGAGGCGCTTCCGCAACCCGAAGCCGAGGTCGTGGCAGGCGATCCTGAAGGCTGATTTTGGCTTCTAAGCCGGTGTTTAGCCTGTAAGGCCGTCGCATGACCCAGCGCCGCATTCTCACAGTTTTCGGGACGCGTCCCGAAGCCATCAAGCTATTCCCGCTTATTCATGCCCTGCAAAAGGACGATCGGTTCGACAGCAGAGTGTGCGTATCGGCGCAGCACCGCGGTATGCTCGATCAGGTTCTGGCGATTGCCGATATACGGCCCCACCACGATCTTGATCTCATGACCGCCGGGCAGACGCTGGACGAACTTACTGCGCGCGCCGTTACTGGCATCGGCAAGGTCCTTGATGACGAGCAACCGGACTGGGTAGTAGTCCAGGGCGATACAACTACCGTGATGGCGGGCGCGCTGGCGGCCTATTATCGAAAAATCCCTGTCTGCCATGTAGAGGCGGGGCTCAGGAGCGGGGACATTTACCAGCCATGGCCCGAAGAGGTGAATCGCCGGGTCGTCGGAAGCTTTGCCGCGCTACATTGCGCCCCGACACAAACCAGTGCCGACGCCCTTGTGCGCGAAAATGTCGATCCCGCTACCGTGCATGTGACCGGTAATACGGTCATCGATGCGTTGAAGTGGGTGGCGGGTCGGATCGACGAAGAGCCGTCGCTCGCCTCGGGTCTGAAGGAACTGGAAGAGCGCTTTGCTGGCAAACGCATCATCGGGGTAACCAGCCATCGCCGCGAAAATTTTGGCAGCGGCATGCAGAATATCGCCGATGCGGTTAAGAAGATCGCTACACGTGATGACGTTGCGGTTATTTTTCCCGTCCATATGAACCCGAACGTCCAGGCAGTGATGAACGATCAACTGGGCGGTCTCGGCAATGTCGCACTCATCGAACCGCTCGACTATCCGCATTTCGCGCGGCTGCTCGATATCAGCTATCTGATGCTGACCGACAGCGGCGGCGTACAGGAAGAGGCGCCGGCGCTAGGTAAACCGGTGCTGGTCATGCGCGAAACCACCGAACGGCCTGAAGGTGTCGAAGCAGGAACGGCCAGGCTGGTAGGCACCGACGCGCAGACTATCGTGCAGGAGACTGAGCGTCTGCTGGATGACGAAGCAGCCTATTCCGCGATGGCCCGGGCCCACAATCCGTTCGGTGATGGCTACTCCTCGCAAAGAATCTGCGATCTGCTCGCCAAAAGCTGACCGCTACACGCCGTGGTAGTCGCGATACCACTCGACGAAACGCGGTATGCCTAGTTCGATGCCCGTTGTCGGCTGGTAACCCACATCGCGCTGGATCGCGTCGATGTCTGCATAGGTCTTCTCAACGTCGCCCGCCTGCATCGGCAGCAATTCGACCTTCGCCTTCGTACCGCACGCCTGCTCGATCAGTTCGATCACCCTGGTCAGTTTCTCGCTGCGGTGATTGCCGATGTTGTAAAGTGCGTGCGGCTTCACGCTGCCGCCAGCCTTTTCCGACCCATCGTCAGCCGGCGGGCTGTCGAGGCAGGCGACCACGCCGCTGACGATATCTTCGATGAAAGTGAAATCGCGCCACATCTCGCCATGGTTGAACACCTTGATCGGGCGGCCCGACAGGATCGCATCGGTAAACAGCCACAGCGCCATGTCCGGCCGGCCCCACGGCCCGTAAACGGTAAAGAAGCGCAGACCGGTGAGCGGCACACGGTATAGATGGGCGTAGGTCTCGCTCATCAACTCGTCCGCCTTCTTGGTGGCAGCGTAGAGCGAAACGGGATGCTCCGCCCGGTCTTCGACCGCGAACGGCAGCTTGTCGTTACCGCCGTAGACGGATGAGGAACTGGCGTAGACCATGTGCCCGGTGCCGCGATGGCGTGCGACCTCGAGGAGGTTGAGGTGCCCCATGAGGTTTGCTTCGACATAGGCGCGCGGGTTTTCGATGCTGTAACGCACCCCCGCCTGCGCACCGAGATGCACGATGGCGTCGAAATTCTCAGCGTCCAGCGCTGCAGAAAGGTCTTCCCAGCGAGAGAAATCGGTCTTCTTGAAAGTGAACTTCGATCCTGCCGCCGCCTGCACGCGCGCGACCCGATCCTCTTTCAATGAGACCTGATAATAATCGTTGAGGCTGTCGATCCCCAGAACCTCGTCACCGCGCGCACAAAGCCGCTCCGCGACTGCGGCACCGATAAAGCCTGCCGCGCCGGTAACGAGGATCCGCATAGCTGCTCAGCCTTTATCCAGCGCGATGTCGGGCGCGTCTTCCTGCTTCATGCCGACGACGTGATAGCCAGCATCCACATGATGCGTTTCCCCGGTCACGCCCGATGACAGGTCGGACAGGAAATAGAGGCCCGATCCGCCGACATCCTCGATCGTGACATTGCGGCGCAGCGGCGAGTTGTATTCGTTCCACTTCAGGATGTAGCGGAAATCGCCGATCCCGCTGGCCGCCAGCGTCTTGATCGGACCGGCGCTGATGGCGTTCACGCGGATGCCTTCAGGGCCGAGATCGTTGGCGAGATACTGGACCGAGGTTTCCAGCGCCGCCTTGGCCACGCCCATCACATTGTAATGCGGGATGACCTTTTCCGCGCCGTAATAGGTCAGCGTCAGGATGCTGCCACCATTCGGCATCATCTCGCGCGCGCGCTTGGCGACGGCGACGAGGCTGTAGGCGGAGATGTTCATCGTCATCAGGAAATTGTCGAGGCTGGTGTCGACATATTTGCCGCGCAGCTCGCTCTTGTCCGAAAAGCCGATCGCGTGAACCACGAAATCGATCGTGTCCCAGCGTTCCTTCAGCGTATCGAACGCGCTGTCGAGCGCATCCATGTTCGAAACATCGCATTCGAAGATGAAATCGCTGCCAAGCTGTTCGGCCAGCGGCCCGACGCGCTTCTTCAGCGCTTCCCCCTGATAGGAAAATGCCATTTCGGCGCCATGCTCGTGCAGCTGCTTGGCAATGCCCCAGGCCAGCGACTTGTCGTTGGCGAGGCCCATGATGAGGCCACGTTTGCCCTTCATCAAACCGCTCATTCCTCTTTTCCTTCCTGCTCTTCGATCATTTCCTGTTGGAGCTGCGCCCTCCGCCGATTGTCCGCCTGTCCGATGAAATTCATTTCTTCTTCCGGCGTTTCGGCAAGCGCAGCATTCAATTCAGCGCCGATAACCACACCAAGGCCGACAAGCCAGAAAAAGAACAGGACAACCATTACACCGGCAAGACCGCCATAGGTCAGATCATAGGAAAAGAACTGTTTCAGGACTGCCGGCAGCAGTGTCGTCACTGCAATCCACCAAATGGATGTCAGCAGTACTCCGGGCCATTTGGGATAGCGGTTCCGGCGGTATTTCGATGGCGTAAGCGTATAGAACAGCAAATAAAGCGAACCGAACAGGCCGAGCGCCGGGACAATGCGCGACAATTGCAGATCAATCACTCGGTCGACCAGTTCGGGAAAATAGGCCTGGATCACTTGCTGCGCGGCCCCGATCAGGAACTGCGCCATCAGGCTCATCATCAGCAGAAATACAGAGCCGAGGATCACCCCAGTCGACAGCAGGCGGTACTTCCAGAAGGCGTGCGTCGCCTCCGTGCCATAGGCCCGGCGCAGGATATCCCTTATGGTCTCGACCAGGCTGCCCACGGTCCACAGCGCCACCAGCGCACCGGCCCATAGCAGCCAACCGCTGCGTGCCTGGATGACATCGCGCGCGACCGGTTCGATCACATTGCCGACAACGGGGGGGAGGGCGAACAGGATCGCATTGATCGTGGCGGCGCGTTCGCTTTCCTCGCCGATCGCCGAAAAGACTGCCGCACCGAGAATAAAGAACGGAAAGATGGCCAGCATCGCGAGATAGGCCAGATTGCCCGCATGGATGAAGCCGTCATTATAGGTTCCCACCAGGGTGCGCTTGGCCACTTCCCACGCCCGCGTGCCGGGACCGACGCGATCCTCGATCCGATCGCGGAGATGGGAAGCTTCCTTCCGCCGCGCCTCGGGGGAAAGCGACTGTCGCTCACGTTCCTTCGTCGAGGGCATTTCGTCTTCGGACAGGTTACACCTGAAGCTTGCTACGCGGGTCGCTTTCGTCCTTCCACCCATCGAGCCGCTTGGCAAGCTCGCCGAGGTCTTCGGGAAGCTGGATTTCCAGCGTCACCAGCTGATCGCCGCGGCTTCCGTCCTTCTTGGTGAAGCCCTTGCCCTTGAGCCGCAGTACGGCGCCGCCGCTCGTTCCCGCCTTGATGGTCATCATCACGGGTCCGTCTACGGTGGGCACGCGGACCTTGCCGCCATTCACCGCCTCGTCGAGAGTGATCGGCAAATCGAAGCGAACGTCGAAGCCATCGCGCTGATAGACGCGGTGCTTGTCAACCTTGATCGTCACCAGCCCGTCGCCCGCGCCGCCGGGGCCTTGCTGGCCCTTGCCCTTGAGGCGCATCTGCGTGCCGTCCTCGACACCCTTGGGCAGCTTGAGATCGATCGTCTTGCCGTCGGCCAGCGTAATCCGCTGGTCCTTGAGCGTTGCCGCATCGATCAGGGACACGCGCAGGGTGTAATTGATATCGGCACCCTTTTGCGGGGGACGCTGGCGCCGACCGCCGAACGGGTCGCCGCCCATGCCACCTGTGCGCCCGCGCGCACCGCCGCCGCCGAACAGCCCTTCGAAAATATCGCCCAGATCGCCCTGATCTGTGCCGAAGCCCTGGAAATCTTCTGCGCGGAAACCGCGCTGGCCTCCACCGGCGCCGCGGAATCCTCCAGCGCCGCCGCCACCGCCGCCCATACCGGCGAAGGGATTCGTCGGATTGCCTTCCATGTCGATCTCGCCCCGGTCGAACTGGGCGCGCTTGTCCTTGTCGGACAGAAGGTCATAGGCCTTGGTCACGTCCGAAAAGCGTTCGGAGGCCTTGGGATTGTCCTTGTTGCGATCGGGATGGAGCTCTTTCGCCAGCTTGCGATAGGCGCTCTTGATGTCCTTCTCGTCTGCCGAACGCGTGACGCCGAGGGTGGTGTAGGGATCTGCCATGGTGTGTTAGCTAGTTGCGACGGTGCCGGACCGCAAGCTGCTCGGCTGTTCGCGGCGAGGCTTTCCTACAAAAGCGGGTTTGGCTAGGGAATGGTTCATGTCACCGCTCAATGTGCCGCAAGCCCCCAAGGTTCCGCCGTTCTCGGGCGAAAAATGCCCCACCGGTTTTTTTGCCCTGGACCGTGCTCCATGTGCTCCATCCTGTAGGATTGCGTTATGAGCAACACTGCCCCCGAATCCGAAAGCGCCATTCCGGTCGCCGATCCGTTCTCGCTGTTCGAGATCTGGTACGGCGAAGCCAAGGCCAGCGAACCCAATGATGCCAATGCCATGGCGCTGGCCACCGCCACGCCGCAGGGTCGGCCCTCGGTGCGCATGGTGCTGCTGAAAGGCCACGGTTCGCATTGGGGCGAGGGGGGCGGCTTCGTCTTCTATACCAATGCCGAAAGCCGCAAGGGGCAGGAAATCCTCAGCAATATGCAGGCTTCGCTGCTGTTTCACTGGAAAAGCCTGCGCCGCCAGATCCGGATCGAAGGCACGCTTGAAGAAGTGGCTGGCGAACACGCGGACGACTACTTCCACTCGCGCCCGCATGCTTCGCAGATCGGGTCGGCCGCCAGCGACCAGTCGCGCCCGCTGCCCGACCGGCAGATCTACCTCGACCGGGTTGCCGCGCTGGAGGAACGCTATCCCGAAGGCGATCTCCCGCGCCCGCCGCACTGGACCGGGTTCCTGCTGACACCGCACACGGTCGAATTCTGGCGCGACCGCGAATTCCGCCTGCACGACCGGCGCCAGTTCACGCGCAACGGGCCGGGTGAAGCGTGGTCGAACACGCTGCTCTACCCATGAGGCAGACCGCGACAGACGACCGCGCGAAACTCGCCCGATCGGCAGCGATTGCCTCGATCACCGTGGCGCTGATCCTCGTCGCGCTGAAGAGTTGGGCGAGCTGGCGCACCGGGTCGACCGCCATGCTCGGCAGCCTTGCCGATTCGGCGCTCGATCTCATTGCCAGCATCGCCACGCTGACCGGCGTGTGGATCGCCTCCATGCCTGCGGACGAAGATCACCGCTTCGGCCACGGCAAGGCAGAAGCGCTGGCGGCGATCTTCCAGGTCATGCTGATCGCGGTCTCCGCCTTCGGCATCGCGGCCCGCGCGCTGAGCCAGCTGGCCGGTGGTACGCAGACGGCGGCAGCGGGCGAGGGCATTGCCGTGTCGACCGTGGCCATCGTGCTCACCTTCGCGCTGCTCGGCTGGCAGAGATATGTGATGAACCGGACGCGCAGCCTCGCGATCCAGACCGACCACCTGCATTACAAATCCGACCTGCTGCTCAACCTCGCGGTGATCGCAGCGCTCGTCCTCGACCAATATGCGGGTTTCGCGCTGGCCGATCCGCTGTTCGGCCTCGCTATTGCCGCGTGGCTGGGGTGGGGCGCCTTTACTGCCGCGCGTGAAGCCGTGGACGATCTGATGGACCGCGAGTGGCCGGAGGAAAAGCGGCTCGCCTTTGTGGAGGCGGCTGCGCTTCACCCCGAACTCACCAACCTCCACGATCTTCGCACGCGGGCCAGCGGCAATCGCGATTTCGTGCAGTTCCATGTCGATCTGCCGGGCAGCATGACGGTGGAGGAAGCGCATGACATCATCGAACGGGTCGAGCGGGACCTGTGCCAGCGCTTTCCCAATATGGAGCTGCTGATCCATATTGATCCGCAAGGCCATGTGGACGATCCGGGCAATCCGCTGGTCGAGGAAGACGAATTCGCCAAACTGGAGGGCGACAGTTGATGAAACTGCCATACACCCACGTCGATGCCTTCGCCTCGCGGCCCTTCTCCGGCAACCAGGCGGCGGTGATGCCGCTCGATCAGTGGCTGGACGATGCGACGCTGCTCGCCATCGCCGAAGAGAACAACTTCTCCGAAACCGCCTTCGTCGTGAAGGACGATACGGGCGAGGCCGACTCGGAATTGCGCTGGTTCACGCCGACAGAAGAGGTGCGGCTGTGCGGCCATGCCACTTTGGCGAGCGGCCATGTCCTGCTGCAGCAGAACGGCGGCGATACCGTCACCTTCCGCACCCGCCAGTCGGGCATTCTCGAAGTGAGCAAGGTTGGAGAGGGGTACGAGCTGGCTTTGCCTGCAATCCGGACCGAGCAGGGCGAGTGGCCCGAGGCAGCTGTGCTACTCGGCGGATCGCCGACCGAGTGCTGGCGCAATCCCCATGGTTACGACCTGTTCCTCTACCCCGATGAGGACGCGATCCATGCGCTCACGCCCGATCTGCGCGGGCTGGGGAAGCTGGGCAACAACCTCTTCGTCTGCACTGCTCCGGGACGTGAAACCGACGTCGTGAGCCGCGTCTTCGTGCCGGGCGGCGGAGTGGACGAGGATCCGGTGACCGGCGCGGCCCACGCCACGCTGACCCCCTTCTGGGCCGACCGGCTCTCGCGCGGCAGCTTCACCGCCTATCAGGCAAGCCGCCGGGGAGGCTATGTCGGCTGTCGGCTGGAAGGGGATCGTGCAATCCTCTCCGGTCAATGCGTGACCGTGGTCGAAGGCAGCTTCTACCTGCCCTCGGAGGGGTAAAGCTCCACGATATCGGCCAGCTGTTGGAGCATGGCCTTGCGCTCGGCAGCATTCGAATGGCCGAGCCTCACGATGGTCAGGCCCTGCTCGGGCGAGACGAAGACATACTGGCCCATGTGGCCGATCATGGAAAAGGCCGTCTCGGGCGCACGGTCGGGAAACAGCGGGTGCTCGGCCTCGCCGGTCGGGCGGTTGAGCCATGTCTGTAGGCCGTATTGGGGCGACTTGGGGCTGGGGGTCACCATCTGGCTCACCCAGCTGCGCGGCACCAGTTGTTCGCCGCGATAGGAGCCCTTGTTGCGCAGCAATTCGCCGAGCTTGGCCCAGTCGCGCGCACTCGCATGCATCAGGCTTCCGCCGATCAGCGTGCCGGCGCGGTCGAATTCGGGGACGGCGGTGGTCATGCCCAGCGGTTCGAACAGGCGCGCATGGAGATAGTCCGATACCGTTCGGCGCCGCGCTTCGGGCTGGTCGCTGTCGGTCAATGCCCGCGCGGCGATGTCGGCCAGGATGACCGTGGTGTTGGATGAGTATTCGAACTTCTCGCCCGGCTCTGCCTCGGGCGGCTGAGCGGTGGCATAATCGGCCATATCGTCGCGCCCGTCGAGGAAGAGCATGCGTACTTCGCTGCTCTCATAGGGTGGATCGCCCGACTCGGTATGTTCGAGCCCGCTACGCATCTGGAGGAGGTGGCGCAGGGTAATGTCGGCGCGCGGATCGCCGCTGCGCTGCCAGCGGGGAACCGGAGCTGGCTGATCGAGCCGGAGCAGGCCGTCCCCGACCAGCTGGCCGATCATCATGGCGGTCACGGTCTTGGCCATGGACCAGCTGACGAAAGGCGTGTTCTCGTCATATCCCTCGGCATAGCGTTCGGCAGCGCGCTTGCCATCGTGCATCACGATCAGGGCCCGGGTCTCGCCGAGGCCTTCCTGCGTGAAGAGATCGTCGATCTCCCGGGCCAAAGCCTTGGTCGGCGCGCCGGGATCATCGCCCACGGCAGCCAGCGCAGCCTCGCTCAGCGGCGGCTCTTCCTCGCCTCCGGACGAACCGCATGCGGCAAGGCTTGTGGCGAGGAGGGCAAGAGCGATAAGGGGCAGGGGCCGCGGGAACATGCCCGCTCCACTCGCATGAGGACTACATCCGCGCAATGGCGAAAAAACGCTCCCTTCTTTCCCGCTGGTGGTTCTGGCTGGCGCTGGTTCTCGCCGCCGCGGCTGGCGGTGCCTGGTTGGCCTATGGCGATTCGGCGACGCGCACGGGCGAAGTCGCCACGGCCTATGCGGCACGGGTAGGTTGCTCCTGCCGCTTCGTCGCCGGGCGTAGTCTCGAGGATTGCGGCAAGGACAAGCTGGAAGGCATGGAACTGGTATCGCTGAGCGAGAATGCGCAAAGCCGTAGTGTGACCGCGAGTATACCTGTCATCGCATCCGATACGGCCCGCTATCGCGAAGGATACGGCTGCGTTCTCGACGAGTGGGACCACTGAGCCCAGTCATCGCGCAGCGGCTCAGATCAAGCTTCGCAGCGCGTAGTGCTGTCGATCCAGCCGCCACCAACCACGCGCTCTCCAGCATAGATCACGGCTGCCTGGCCCGGTGCCACGCCGAACTCCGGTGTCTCGAACTGGATAGTCGTGGCTTCGTCGTTACCCAGCGGACCGGCGAGCGTAATGGGCACTGGTTTCGCCAGGCTGCGCACCTTGGCCGTCAGCGGCACATCGGGCAGGGGGCCGATGCGATTCGTCTCGACAAGGTGAGCGGCGGACACGGCGAGCATGCGCTTCGGGCCCACTTTCACCTGCGCTTCATCGGCATCTATGCCGACCACGTATAGAGGCTCAGGCTGCCCCCCAATATCCAGACCTCGGCGCTGGCCGACGGTATAATGAATCACACCGCGATGTTCGCCCAGTTTTTCGCCCGTGGCGGCATGCACGATCGCGCCCGACCGCGCGCCTTCCGGCCGTATCTTTTTCACGATCTTCGCATAGTCGCCGTCCGGGACGAAACAGATGTCCTGGCTGTCCGGCTTGGAAGCGTTGCGCAGACCTGCGGCCTCGGCGAGTTCGCGGACCTCGCTTTTCGGCAGGCCGCCCAAGGGAAAGCGCAGGTATGCCAGCTGATCTTCGGTCGTCGCATAGAGAAAATAGGACTGGTCGCGCGCCGGATCGGTCGCACGATGAAGCTCTGGACCTGCAGGGCCCATCATGCGCTGAACGTAATGCCCCGTGGCAAGGCAATCGGCACCCAGTTCGCGCGCCATCGCGAAAAGATCGGTGAACTTGGGACCCATGTTGCAACGGATGCACGGTACGGGCGTGCGCCCCGAAAGATATTCGTCGGCGAAGGTTTCGACCACTTCTTCACGGAAAGCACTCTCGTGATCGGAAACGTAATGAGCAATGCCCAGCCTGTCGGCCACCGCGCGCGCATCGGCGATGTCGTCACCGGCGCAGCACGCGCCCTTGCGCCCCGTCGCAGCGCCGTAATCGTATAGTTGCAGCGTAATGCCAATGACTTCTGCACCGCTTTTCGCGGCGAGAGCGGCGACGACGGAAGAATCGACTCCGCCCGACATCGCCACGACGATGCGGGCCTCGGACGCAGGCTTGCCAAGATCGAACAGCGCGGCTGCGCCGGCCGGGTCGAGAAAACGGGATTCTAGCATGAGCGGCCCCTTACACGGCCTTGGCTCGAGGCTCCAGTATTTACCGTTTCGTGCCGCACACGATGATTCACATCCTCTTTACCATGTCTGATTATCACAGCCTCCATGATCGAGGGGCAATTCACCAAGAAGAGCGAGGAGTCGGCCGGCAACAGGGACGTCCTCCACAAATTCCGCTGGACTGAACTAGTCGCGAAATTGTCTGCGACTCGCGAGCTACGCGAGGAACTGGCGAAAAAGGAGCATGCCGGCTTTCAGGCGTTCGGCGAGGCGCGGCGCGAAACTGAAATAGAAAGTAAACGGGCCGTTAACCACAATGGTTTAGCGCATGGAAAATCCGAACCGCTAGGTAGGGGCTCCGCCGCAAATGGTGCGGTGCATGGCGACCGAGAGAAATAGATGATCGAAAATCAGGACATCCGCCCTGCACAGGTGATCGGCCCGTTAGGGGAGCCGCTGACCTTAGAGGATTTGCCGTCGCCTTCGACGAAGCGCTGGGTTGTGCGCCGCAAAGCGGAAGTCGTAGCTGCCGTAAATGGTGGACTGCTGACGATTGACGAAGTGCTTGAGCGGTATGGTCTGACGCTGGAAGAATTTGCCTCGTGGCAGCGCGCGGTAGACCGGTCCGGGATGCAGGGTCTGCGTGTGACCCGCATCCAGCATTATCGCGATCTCTACGAACGCCAGTTCAAGTATTGATGGTCCTCTCCCGCCAAGTCGCGGGAACAAAAACTCTGTAAATCCGCTCCAATCGTGTCCCCCATGCAGAAAAAGGGGAACCGCCGACATTGCCACCCGTTCGGCTGGCATCGGGTCGGATGGGAAGTAAAGGAGGATTTGCAATGGGTTGGATTATCGCAATTATCGTCGGGGGTATCGCCGGCTGGCTCGCGAGCATGGTTATGGCACGTGATGCCTCAATGGGCATTTTCTGGAATATCATCGTCGGCATCATCGGCGCACTGATCGGTAACTTCCTCGCCGGAGCTCTCTTCGGTATCGAAGGTACTATTCAGACGTTCAATCTTACCGGTTTCATCATCGCCATCGTCGGTGCCATCGTTCTGCTTGGCATCGCCAACCTCATTCAGCGTGGCCGCGTTCGCTAACAGCTGAAAGAATTTCTAATTCGAAGGGCGGTTCAGCATTGCTGAGCCGCCCTTTTTACGTCTTTCGAGCACTCAAGACATTCGTCTGTTTCGCTCGTGCTCCCATCGAGTGTAAGATTGCTCCAACTTGGCCGAGTCCCTACGAGAAATTTCACAGCCTTGCGCTCTGTGATTTAGCAGAGTAATACACCAATCGATATGGGCTGCTGCCAGACGGGGCTATTTGATGACGTACGAAACGGAAATCCGCGCTGAAGATGAAGGTGTCTTGTCGCCCGAACGGGTAGAGGCTGACAACGAGCTTGCGGACCAAAGAAGCAGCAGGCGCCGTAAACTGGCCATTGCTGCCGTCGTCCTTTTCGCGGTGCTCGCTTTGGGCTGGTATTTCTTGGCCGGCGACGAGGAAGCAGCGCCCTCAGCCCCGCAACTGCCAGCTGTGACCGTGGTGGCACCCGGCCGGACCACCGTCGAAGGAGAAATCTCCTCGACCGGAACAATTGCCGCCCGCCGTACCCTGCCAGTCGGCGTCGTCGGAGAGGGTGGGCGCGTCGTATCGGTGCCCGTGGATGCCGGTAGCTGGGTCCGTCAGGGGCAAGTCCTCGCAGTGATCGATCGTTCGGTTCAAAATCAGCAGGCCCAGAGCGCCGCTGCACAGGTACAGGTTGCACAAGCCGACGCCAATCTCGCCCAGTCCAATCTCGACCGCGCACTTCAACTTGTCGAGCGCGGCTTCGTTTCCCAAGCCGATGTCGACAGGCTGACGGCGACGCGCGACGCGGCGGTTGCCCGCGTTCGGGTTGCCAAAGCACAGGCCGGCGAATTGCAGGCGCGCAACGCCCGCCTCAATATCGTTGCTCCTGCGGCCGGCCTGGTGCTCGAGCGCAACGTAGAACCCGGACAGACGGTCGGTGCCGGCTCACAGGCACTCTTCACCATCGCCCAGGGCGGCGAGATGGAGATGCTCGCACAACTTGGTGAGACAGAGCTTGCCAGCGTTCGTGCCGGGGCCACCGCCGAGGTCTTCCCGGTCGGTACGGAGAAGGGGTTTACCGGACAGATCTGGCAGATCGCCCCAACGATCGACGACACCACCCGGCAGGGTACGGCCCGCATCGCTCTATCCTACAGCCCGGAACTGAAGCCAGGTGGTTTTGCCAGCGCTACCATCAATTCCGGCACCGTCGTCGCCCCGGTCCTGCCTGAAAGCGCGCTGCTGGACGATGACGGTCAGACCTATGTCTACATTATCGACAGCGAGAACAAGGTCGCTCGCCGGAACGTGGAGACGGGCATCATTACCGATGGCGGCCTGACCGTGACCGATGGCCTTTCGGGCAACGAGCGGGTCGTTCTTCGTGCGGGCGGTTTCCTGCGCGAGGGTCAGGAAGTCAAACCGAAGCTGCAACGCGGGACGGGCAATTAAACCATGAACCTGCGCAATCTATCCGCCTGGTCGATCCGCAATCCGGTTGTGCCCCTGGTGCTGTTCGCGGCACTGACCTTGGCTGGCATCGTCGCCTTCAACCGGATGCAGGTGCAAAACGATCCGGATATCGAATTCCCGGCAGTGATCGTCTCAATCTCTCAGCCCGGTGCAGCACCGACGGAAATCGATACGCAGATTACCGAGAAGGTCGAATCCGCGATTGCGTCGCTCGAGGGGCTCGAATCCATTCGCAGTACGGTGAGGGAAGGTAATTCAAATACCTTCATCTCCTTCGAACTCGGTTATGACGTCAATGATCTCGTCAATGAGGTGAAGGCCAATATCGATCAGATCCGCGGAGATCTGCCGGAAGGCATCATCGAGCCACGGGTCTACAAGGTCCAGACGAGCAACAACAGCTTCGCTAATTACGCTGTCCTTTCGCAAGACATGACGATGGAGCAGCTGAGCTGGTTCGTCGACGATACGGTTTCCAAGCGCCTCTTGGCCGTGCCGGGCATGGCCAGCGCTTCGCGTAGCGGCGGGGTCAATCGCGAGATACGCGTCATTCTTGATCCGGCAAGAATGCAATCGCTTGGTGTGACGGCATCACAGGTGAATTCCGTCCTGCGGCAGAACAACCTCAACGCAGGGGGCGGACAGGCAGAAATCGCCGGCGTGCGCCAGTCGGTCCGCGTGGTCGGCAATGCCGAGACAGCCTATGAGCTTGGCCAGCGGCGCATTTCGCTGGGCGGGGGCCGGTCGATCAAGCTCGCTGACATAGCCGATGTCAGCGATGGCGAAAGCGAAATCCGCTCGATCTCGAAGGTCAATGGCCAGCCTGTAGTTACGATCGATCTGTCCCGCGCCAGAGGCGAATCCGACGTGTCGGTCTATGACGATGCGCAGATCGTCATGCAGGAAATCGAGGAGGAATATCCGGGCGTAGAGTTCGTAGAGCTATTCAACATCGTCCAATATACCAAGGCGCAGTACGAAAGCTCGATCGCGGCGCTTGTCGAGGGGGCCATCCTTGCCGTCGTCGTGGTGTTCTTCTTTCTGCGCGATTGGCGGGCCACCTTTATCTCGGCCATCGCCATTCCGCTCTCCGCGATCCCTACATTCTTCTTCCTCGAATACATGGGATACACGCTCAACCAGATGAGCCTGTTGGCATTGGGGCTGGTGGCCGGGGTGCTCGTCGACGACGCGATCGTCGAGATCGAGAACATCGTCCGGCACATGCGGATGGGCAAGAACGCGTTTCAGGCGTCCATCGATGCAGCCGATGAAATCGGCCTCGCAGTTGCCGCGACCTCTTTCTCGATTGTGGCGGTCTTTCTTCCAGTCGCGCTGCTTCCCGGCGTTGCCGGACAGTTCTTCGAGAACTTCGGCGTCACGGTCGTCGTCTCGGTGCTGATGAGCCTTGCCGTCGCCCGAATGATCACGCCATTGATGGCGGCCTATTTCCTCAAGCCACATGGCCATGCCGAACATGCAAACGGGCCGTGGATCCAGCGCTATGCGCGGGTTCTCGAATGGACGCTCGATCGGTCACGGGCGCGCGAGATCAAGGATGCCCGGATCGAACGCCGTGGCAAGATCGGCTTTTTCGGCAAGCTCTTCGCGCATTTGCGCGGCGATCACCGTGCGTGGGTCATGGGCATCGGCTTGCTGTCGTTCTTCCTGACCATTTTCATGTTCGTCAGCACGCCCATGCAGTTCTTTCCGGATTCCGATCTGGATTTCGGTCAGGTCGATCTGGAAATGGTCCCGGGCACCACGCTGGAACAGACAGAGGCGCGGGCCGAACAGGCTCTGGCCATTATCGAAGACCAGCCCGAAGTGGACAAGGTCCTCATGACGGTCTCCGAAGGCAGCGCCAGGTTCTTCGTCACCTATCTACCGGAGCGTGAGCGCTCGAGTCAGGAGATCGAGCGCGACGTGTCCGTCCTGTTCAACCAGGTTGCCGATGCGCGGATCAATTTCCGCGATCAGCAGGGTGGCGGCGGAGGCGGATCTGGCCGCGCTATCAATGTGATGCTTTCGGGCAGCAACCCGGATCTGCTTGAGCGCACGGCCGAAACCCTGGTCGAACAGATGGGCGATCTCCCCGAAATTCAGGGGCCGAGAGTAGAGGCTGACTTGCAGCGCCCCGAACTGATCATCGAACCACGTTCTGATTTGGCGGCATCGCTTGGCGTTACGACAGCCTCGCTCAGCCAGGCGATCCGCATCGCGACGATTGGCGAAATCGATCAGAATGCCGCGCGCTTCTCGCTGTCGGATCGACAGATCCCGATCCGGGTCATGCTCCCGGAAAACTCGCGCGATCGGATATCGACCATTCGCAACCTACCGGTCCCCACCGCAAGTGGCGGTTCGGTCCCGCTCGAGCGTATCGCCGATATTCGCTTCGGTGCCGGCCCGACGACCATCCAGCGCGAAGATCGCAAGCGCCGTGTCTATGTCAGCGCGGACCTCGCGCCAGGCGCCGAAGAAGGTTTAGCCAAAAAGAAGATCAACGAACTGCCGCTCATGCAGGACCTGCCGATCGGTGTTTCGAACGCACCGAGCGGGCAGGACCGCTGGCTGATGGAATTCGTTACGAACTTCCAGATCGCGCTGGCGTCGGGCATCCTGCTGGTCTTCGCGGTCCTTGTGCTGCTCTATCGGCGACTGATGTCACCGCTTGTAAACATGGGTTCGCTGCTCCTTGCTCCGCTGGGGGGGATCATCGCGATCAAGCTGACCGGGCTCGCCCTTTCGCTGCCAGTTTTCATTGGTGTCCTCCTGTTGTTCGGCATCGTTGCAAAGAACTCGATCCTGCTGGTCGATTTCGCGATCGAGGCCATGGAGCATGGCCAGCGCAAATATGATGCAATCATGGAGGCTGGGCAGAAGCGTGCGCAGCCGATCGTCATGACGACGGTCGCGATGACGGCGGGCATGATCCCCACCGCGCTCTCGCTTTCGGCGGACGGCGCTTGGCGTCAGCCCATGGGTGTGGCCGTCATCGGGGGCCTCATCCTGTCGACCTTCCTGACCTTGCTGATCGTGCCAGCGGGCTTCAGTCTGGCCGATGGAATCGAGAAGCGGCTCGGGCCGGCACTGCGTAACCGGTTCCTCTCCTACCGCCCGGGAATGGACACGGGGGAGATCCGCGGACGCAAATCCGGGATCGAACCGGCGGAATAAGCGTCGCCTGATATATGGCGGGCAATTCCTCGATATCGATCACGCCGGTGGGCAGTGCACCTATCCCGGCTGATCGCGCCCGCGTGATGCGCCGCACCGCCACCGGCATGCTGGTGCTGATGGCGGCGATCTTCATCGCTTCCGGTCGCTGGCTCGATGTCCATCCTGCCTGGGGCTATGTCCATGCATTTGCCGAGGCGGCGATGGTTGGTGGTCTGGCCGACTGGTTTGCAGTAACGGCCCTGTTCCGCCGACCGCTGGGCCTGCCAATTCCGCACACTGCCATCATTCCGGAGAATAAGGACCGGATCGCGGACACCATGGCCGGTTTCTTGCGCGAGAACTTCCTGACCGCGCAGGTGGTAGCGCGGCGCATGGGGGCGATGAACCTTGCGGGCGCTGTGGGCAGTTATCTGGCGGATCCTGCGGCGTCGCGCGATTCGCGCGTGCGCGCTGGGGCAGGGGAACTGATGGTCGAGGTCCTCGAGTCGCTCGATCCCGATCGGCTCGGCACGCAGGTCCGTGCTGGCCTTGCGGCGCAGCTGGAAAGGTTGGAAATCGCGCCGCTGCTGGGTTCGATGCTCGACGCGATGATCGAGAAGGGGCGTCACAAGGAGCTGATCGACAAGATCATCCGCTGGGCGGGGCTGGTGCTCGAAGACAACGAGCAGATGGTGCGCGACATGGTGCACAACCGTGCCAATGCCGTGCTGCGGTTCACCGGGCTCGATGAACGGCTGGCCAATTCGGTTATCGACGGGCTCTACAAGCTTCTGGCCGAAGTCCTGATCGATCCCGAGCATCCGCTGCGCAACAAGATCGAGGAAGGTCTGCAGGACTTCGCCCGCGATCTGCGCGAGGATCCGGAAATGCAGGCGCGGGTCGAACGGGTGAAAATCGAACTGCTGAATAACCCTGCGGTCGGCGACTGGTGGCAATCGGTTTGGGAGCGGCTGCGCGCGCGCCTGATCGCCAGCATCAGGGACAGCAGCGGATCGGGTAGCGGCTATCTTGCCGAAACCATTGCAGAGCTGGGCAGTGCATTACGTGACGATCTCCGTCTCCAGCGCCAGATCAATCGGTTCGCCCGTCGTACCGCTGTCGGCGTATCAACGCGCTACGGCGACCAGATAGTCCAACTGGTGAGCGAAACCGTGCGCCGTTGGGATGCAACCACGCTGACCTCGCGCGTCGAAAGCGCGGTGGGCCGCGATCTCCAGTTCATTCGTATTAATGGAACGCTGGTCGGCGGGTTGGTCGGGCTGACGCTCCATGCTCTTTCGAGCGCTCTAGGCTGAACCCGGGCAAGGAGCCGGCCCTTACTCGGGCATCACATACCTGATCCGGACGGTGTAATAAGAGTCTACCGGATTGCCATTCGCGGTCAGCGCCGGTTCGAACTCACCGATCCTTTCAAAGGCGGTGCAGGGATGGCGCTCCATGTCAAAGTCGGGGGCGAGGGTCTGGTTGAGCAGCGTGCATGATTTGATCAGCCCATCCGACCCGACCGTAAGCCGGAGGTGGAAGTCGGCCTGCGCGCCTTTTCTCAGCGCATCATGCGGATAATAGTCCACGATCCTCCTCGTGACCCGATTGAGATTGTTCACTGTCGGCGGCGACTGGACGGTTCTCTGTTCCTCCACATCGAAGCCCCAGTGTTCGACCAAATTCGCCATGCAATTGTTCATGGCGGCCATGACACTCTTCATTTCGCCGAGTTCGAGGACCATAGTCGGCTTGCCGCGCTGGTTCAGCGACAGGCTTTCGATATTGGCACCCGCTTCGGCATCCAGACTTGGCAGCCCGCGCGGGTCGGCGATGTAATCGCGTTCGGAATCGTCTTCGTCATTCGTATCCGAGAGGGTCAGGCTGGATATTTGCGTGATCGCATTGCCCCAGTCTCCGAGCGTCGACTCCTGAAACCGGAATTCGCCTTCGGCGCCATCGGGAGCGAAGCGGAATTCGGTATCGCGCCATGATTTGTATTTTTCGAGAGGCTGACCGGCGACTGTCCAGTTCGCCACGACAGAGGGATCCCACTGTTCGAGGTAGAAAATGGTTTGTTGATCGCCTTCCCCAAACACACGGGCGATGCGGCATTTGTTCTCACCCATGTCGAGTACCCAAGCGCTGTTCGGCTTGAGCACCAGCATTTCATCCTCCGCTGCAAAAGCAGGCCGGGTGGCAGACCCTGCGACCGCAAGCGAAGTAATCGCGTATATCAGTTTTGAAATGCGCATGAAAAACCCCCTTCGCAGCAAACATGCCGCGAAGGGGGTGCGTGTTCAATTGGTTTTGAGCTTAAAGCTTTTCAGTAAGCTCAGGCACCGCCTTGAAGAGATCAGCGACGAGGCCAATGTCCGCGACCTGGAAGATCGGGGCGTCTTCATCCTTGTTGATCGCGATGATGGTCTTGGAATCCTTCATCCCGGCAAGGTGCTGGATGGCGCCCGAAATACCGATGGCGATGTAGACTTCCGGGGCCACGATCTTGCCGGTCTGGCCCACTTGGTAATCGTTGGGTACATAGCCCGCGTCGACCGCGGCGCGCGAGGCACCGATGCCGGCGCCGAGCTTGTCGGCCAGCGGGGTGATGTATTCTTCGAAGGTCTCTGCATCCTTCAGCGCACGGCCACCCGAAACGATGACCTTGGCGCTGGTGAGTTCGGGACGATCGCTTTCGGCGATTTCTTGGCTGACAAAGCTGGAAATGCCAGCATCGGTTGGACCAGAGATTTCCTCGATCTCGCCCGATCCGCCTTCCGCTTCCGCCTTGTCGAAGGCAGTACCGCGCACGGTGATGACGAGCTTTTCGTCACTCGATTCCACAGTGGCGATCGCATTGCCGGCATAGATTGGACGGGTGAAGGTCTTGTCACCTTCGACCGAAAGAATGTCCGAAATCTGCATCACGTCGAGCAGGGCGGCCACGCGCGGCGCAATGTTCTTGCCGGTGGTGGTGGCAGGCGCAACGAAGGCGTCGTGATGGCCCATCTGATCGGCGATCAGCGGCGCGACGTTTTCCGGCAGTGCATGTTCGTAAGCCGCATCGTCGGCGAGGTGGACCTTGCCCACTCCGGCAATCTTCGCCGCGGCTTCGGCAACGGCACGGCAACCCGAACCGGCGACCAGCAGGTGTACGTCACCCAGCTTGCTCGCCGCAGTCACGGCTGCCAGTGTTGCGTCCTTCATCTCGGTATTGTCGTGTTCGACCCATACGAGTGTCTTCATTTTCAAACCTCTAAGTCCGTTCGCCCTGAGCTTGTCGAAGGGCCGTACTTTCTTCATCCGAGCGCCCGAAAGAAGGACGGTGCTTCGACAAGCTCAGCACGAACGGATGATGGGTGAATTTCTTATACGATGCCCATGGCCTTGATCTTGGCGACCAGCGCATCGACGTCCTCGACCTTTTCGCCTGCCTGGCGAACCGGCGGTTCGGAGACATTGGTGGTCTTGAGGCGCGGCGTGGTGTCGACGCCGTAATCGGCCGGGCTCTTGGTATCCAAGGGCTTCTTCTTCGCCTTCATGATGTTCGGCAGCGAAGCATAGCGCGGCTCGTTCAGGCGCAGGTCGGTGGTGACGATGGCCGGAAGCGTCAGCTTCACGGTTTCGAGACCGCCATCGACTTCGCGCTTCACGGTCACGCTGTCGCCAGCAACTTCGACGGTGTTGGCGAAGGTGCCTTGCGGGCGGCCCATCAGGGCAGCGAGCATCTGACCAGTCTGGTTCGAATCGTCGTCGATCGCCTGCTTGCCGAGCATTACCAGGCCGGGCTGTTCTTCCTCGGCGATGGCCTTGAGGATCTTGGCGACGGCAAGCGGTTCGACTTCGTCATCGGTTTCGACGAGGATCGCGCGGTCCGCACCCATGGCCAGGGCGGTGCGCAGCGTTTCCTGCGCCTTTGCCGGGCCGATCGAAACGGCCACGATTTCTTCCGCATTGCCCGCTTCCTTGATGCGGATCGCCTCTTCGACGGCGATTTCGTCGAAGGGGTTCATGCTCATCTTGACGTTGGCGAGGTCCACGCCCGAGCCATCGGCCTTCACGCGCGGTTTGACGTTGTAATCGATCACCCGCTTGACGGGGACGAGGATCTTCATGGGGGGTACCTTCCTCTCGACTTGAAAACTGTAGGCCCCGCCTAGCTTGCGTTTACGTAAACGTCAAGCAAGGCGGGGCGAGTGCTTGTTTAGATAAGGCGGGGCGCCTGCGAGCGTTCCCGCGCCTTGCTCCAAAAGGAAAGGCGGGCCGCGTTTCCGCGGGCCCGCCTTCCGGTGTCTCTGTCTGGACAGAGGCGATCAGGCCGCTTTCTTGACCTCCGCCACGATCTTCTTCGCAGCATCGCCCAGATCGTCGGCGCTGACGATGGGCAGGCCGGAATTCTCGAGGATTTCCTTGCCGGCTTCGACATTGGTGCCTTCGAGACGAACCACGAGCGGAACCGACAGGTTCACGTCCTTGGCTGCCTGCACGATGCCGTTGGCGATCACGTCGCACTTCATGATCCCGCCGAAGATGTTGACGAGGATACCCTCGACCGCCGGATCCTTGAGGATGATCTTGAATGCCGCCGTCACCTTCTCGGTGGTGGCGCCGCCGCCCACGTCGAGGAAGTTGGCGGGGAAGGCACCGTTCAGCTTGATGATGTCCATCGTTGCCATGGCGAGGCCCGCGCCATTGACCATGCAGCCGATGTTGCCGTCGAGCTTGATGTAGGCGAGGTCGTATTCGCTGGCTTCGACTTCGGCCGGGTCTTCCTCGGTCTCGTCGCGCATCGCTTCCACGTCCTTGTGACGATAAAGCGCGTTGCCGTCGAAGCTCATCTTGGTGTCGAGCACGGACAGATTGCCGTCCTTGTCTTCGACCAGCGGATTGATCTCAAGCATTTCCATGTCGAGTTCCATGAAGGCGGTGTAAAGCTGCTTGGCCAGCTTCTGGCACTGCTTGTTGGTGTCGCCTTCCAGCTTGAGCGCGAAAGCCACTGCGCGGCCGTGGTGCGGCATGAAGCCCTGCGCCGGGTCGATCGTGATGGTGGTGATCTTCTCGGGCGTTTCGTGGGCAACATCTTCAATATCCATGCCGCCTTCGGTCGAAGCGATCATGGCGACCTGGCCGGTGGCACGGTCGACCAGCATCGACAGGTAATATTCCTTTTCGATGTCGACACCGTCGGTCACATAAAGGCGATTGACCTGCTTGCCGTCATCGCCGGTCTGGATGGTGACCAGCGTGTTGCCGAGCATTTCCTTGGCATTGGCTTCGACTTCCTCGACGCTCTTCGACAGGCGGACGCCGCCCTTGCCGTCGGGGCCGAGTTCCTTGAACTTGCCCTTGCCGCGGCCGCCGGCGTGGATCTGAGCCTTCACGACATAGAGCGGTCCGGGGAGTTTCTTCGCACCTTCGACGGCTTCCTCGACGGTGAGCGCTGCGTAGCCCGTGGGAACGGCGATGCCGTATTTCGCGAGGAGTTCCTTGGCCTGATATTCGTGAATGTTCATGTCGATCGCTGATCCTTCGCGCCTGGTAGCGCTATACGGGGTGGGAATTGCGCTTCGCGCATAAGCATGTCTGGGCGCGCTTGAAAAGAGCGGGTTTCAGGTGCAGGGGCGGCGGCGTCCCATGATTGACAGCAAACGCCTCGAAACCATCGTCGCTCAGGCCGGCGAGATAGCGCTCGGCCTGTGGCCCGGCGCCGGTGCGGAATTGCGCACCTGGGAGAAGGCGCCCGGCAGCCCGGTGTGCGAAGCGGACCTTGCCGTCGATGCCTTTCTCAAGCGCGAACTGGGGGCGCTGCTTCCTTCGGCTGGCTGGCTGTCGGAAGAGACGGTCGACGATCCGAAACGGCTCGATCGCGATCTGATCTGGCTGGTCGATCCGGTGGATGGCACGCGTGACTTCATCCGCGGGCGCAAGGGCTGGGCGGTCAGTGTCGCGCTGATCAGCGGCGGGCGGCCGTTGCTGGGTACGCTGTGCGCACCGGCGCGCGGCGAGATGTGGCAGGCGGTTGCGGGGCAGGGGGCCACGCTGAATGGCAAGGCCATCCGCGCATCTATTCGCCAGGAGTTCGACGGGGCGCGTGTTCCGGCCAACGATCTGATGAAGCAGGACCACATGCTGACCAAGGTGGAGCAGCCCAATTCGATTGCGCTGCGAATCGCCATGGTTGCCGACGATCGTGCCGATCTGGTCGCCACGCTGCGCTGGGGTTTCGAATGGGATATCGCCGCAGCCGGGCTGATCGCGCGCGAAGCCGGGGCAGCGGTGTCCGACAGTTTCGGGCGGAAACTGGACTATAACAAGCGCGATCCGCGCGCGTTCGGCGTGGTCGCCTGCGCGCCCGGCATTCATTCCGCCACGATCGAGCACCTTGCCGATCGGGCCAACAAGGTCGTTAGCCAGTAAGCACCCGACAAAAAAGGGGCCGGACTAAGCCCGACCCCTCTGGTGACTGCTATGTCAGTCCGCAGTGCGGCGCTTACTGATTGGCGCGCGCTGCGTTCACATCGTCCTGATCAAACGGAATAATCTTGATTTCGACACGGCGGTTCAGCGGCTCTGCCACATTGTCGCCGGTCTGCACGGCCAGGCGCGTTTCGCCGAAGCCCATCCAGCGGATACGCGAAGAGCTTACGCCGCGGCTGGTGAGGTAGTTGGCAACTGCCTGCGCGCGCTGCTCCGACAGGCGCTGGTTCGAATCGCTCGAACCGACGGTGTCGGTGTAGCCGTAAACGTCGACCAGGCTGTTGGGATACTGGACGAGGTTTGCAGCGACATTGTCCAGCGTCTGGCGGAAGGTCTCGTTGATGGTGTAGCTGCCGGTGGCGAAAGTCACGCCGTTGGGCAGGTTCACGAGAATGGCGTCACCGCCATCGGTTTCCGAAACATCGACGCCCGAACCGGCGGTCTGCTCTTTCAGTTCCTTGATCTGCTGGTCCATGCGGTAGCCGACATAGCCGCCGCCTGCCGCGCCTGCAGCTGCACCGATGATGCGTCCGGTCTTGCCGCCGATAACGCCGCCAAGCAGGCCGCCGGCAACTGCGCCGCCGACACCGCCGAGAACGGTGCGCGAAATCTTCTGCTCACCCGTGTTCGGGTCCGTGACACAGGCCGAGGTGCCCAGGAGGGCGACCGAGGAAAGGCCGGCGAGGAAAAAGCGTGATGTCTTCATGTTTTTAGTTCCCTTTTTGCGAGACGGGGTTTCACAGCCCTGGGACCTTCCACACCCGTGTGCGATGGGACGCGCCCACCTGCGTCTCTAGAACCTCCCAACCACTCAATTAACAGCCTGTTCCCCCGAAGCGCTGGCAGCGCCGTGCTTTTGTGCTAGCGAGGAAGCGTGACACCCTATCCCTGGACAGATCTGCTCGTCATCGCCGGCCTGATCTTGCTCAATGGCGTTTTCGCCATGAGCGAGCTTGCCATCGTTTCCGCCCGCACGGGACGGCTGCGCACCTCCGCACAGAAAGGGAGCGCGGGGGCGAAGACCGCGATCGAACTGGCGGCGGACCCGGGCAAGTTCCTCTCCACCGTACAGATCGGCATCACGCTGGTCGGCATCGTCGCCGGTGCCTATTCGGGCGCCAGCCTGGGCGGTCCGACGGGTGAGCGGCTGGTCGCGCTGGGTGTGCCTGCAGAGTGGGCGGACCAGGCCGGTTTTGCGCTGGTCATCGCGCTCACCACCTATTTCAGCCTCGTCGTGGGCGAACTCGTGCCCAAGCAGGTCGCGCTGCGGGCAGCCGTGCCGATCGCCATTGCCATGGCGCTGCCCATGGCCATCCTGGCGAAGATCGCCGCGCCGGTGGTGTGGCTGCTCGATGCGTCGTCGGGCGCCCTGATTCGCCTGCTGGGCGTGAAGCCTGGCGGGCAAAGCTCGGTCACGGCGGAAGAATTGCAGATGCTGTTTGCCGAAGCGACGCGCAGCGGCGTGATCGAGACCGAACAGCACCAGATGCTCGCCGGGGTGGTCCGGCTCGCCCAGCGCCCCGTGCGCGAGGTGATGACGCCGCGCACCGATCTCGACTGGATCGACGTGAGTGCCGACGAAGAGGCGGTGCGCCAGCTGCTCGAGGACAGCCCGCATTCGGTCTGGCCGGTGGCCGACGGCACACCCGACAAGGTCATGGGCCTCGTGCGCGTGCGCGAGGTGCTGAGCGCGCTGCTGGCGGGCGAGGGCCTCCAGCTTGAAGCGCTGATGCGCAAGGCCGAGGTCGTGCCCGACCAGCTCGATGCGGTCGACGCGCTGCGCGTCTTGCAGCAGGCCGATGTCGCCATGGCCATGGTGCATGACGAATACGGCCATCTCGACGGCATCGTGACCCCGGTGGACCTGCTGACCGCGCTGGTCGGCGATTTCGCCAGCGACCAGGACCCCGACGACACGCCCGGCATCGTGGAGCGGGAGGATGGCTCGCTGCTGGTGGCAGGCTCGCTCTCTGCCGATGCGCTCGCCGACCGGCTGGAGCTCGACTACGGCGACGATCGCGAATTCGCGACCGTGGCCGGTTACTGCCTCGCCGTGATGAAGAAGCTGCCCTCCGAAGGCGAATGGTTCGAGGAACAGGGCTGGCGCTTCGAAGTGGTAGATCTGGACGAACGCCGGATCGACAAGGTGCTGGTGAGCGCCATCGCCGGCGACCCCGAAGTGGACGACGTCGCCGGGGATTAGGTTAGGTTTTAGTTTTTGTTTTGCGAACCGACCTCCGTCGGTTCGTCCTCGCTATGCGTGCAGCAAGCTGCACCCGCTGCGGGCGGGCGGTCGCCCTTGCGGTTCGCTGGTCGCGAACCGGACTAGCGCGATATAGGTGAGATCCTGTTCCTGGTCGCGGCAGCCAAAGCGCGACCGCGCGCCGCCGCTTATGCGGCGAAGCCAAGCAACGCGGATGCGTTGCGCCCGGCGTTTGAGGGCGAAAACAAAAAACTGCGGAGCCACGAGGGTTGCAGGTCAAACGCCTGCAACCTCGCGTTGAAATAATCAGCCCGGAATTACGGCCTGCGCCGTACCGCCGTCGCCTTCGGGGGCGGCGATGATGTCGCGGGTGACGGTGCCCTTGGCGACCGTATTGGTCTCTTCCGAACCGACCGACGAACGGATGCCCGGTTCGGCCACGCCGGCCCGGTCGAGCGCGCTGGTTTCCACCGCGCTACGTTCTGCCGGTCCGCCGAAGAGCGCTTCGAGCGTCTGTTCGGCAGCGGTGCCTTCGGCCGGGCGCGGCGCGCCGGGGGCAGGGGGCGTGAGGTTGAAATCGGGCGGTACCACCAGCGGCGCCTGGCGCTGCACGGCGAATTCGTCCGGGCGTTCGCGGTTCAGGAAACCGCCGCCGCCGCAGGCCGCCAGCATGCTCGAGGTCGCGCCGAGAAGGGCGATACGGGTAAGGGTATTCATCAGTTGCTCTCCGCGGCGTCTGCCGGTTTGCCGTGCATGAGGTCATCGACCTCGTCATGATCCTTGTCGCGCATGAAGAAGGCACGGGCAAGAATTATCAGGACGCCGATGGTGATGGCCGCATCGGCGATGTTGAAGATCAGGAAGGGGCGGAATTCCCCGATGTGGAAATCGGCATAGTCGATGACATAGCCAAGATCGTAGCGGTCCTTGATGTTGCCCAGCGCCCCGCCGAGGATCAGCGACAGGCCGAGGATATCGCCCCATGCCTTTTCGCGGAACATCCAAATGGTGACCACCAGCGCGATCAGCGCGGTGACGCCCACCAGTATATAGCGCGATTCCATGCTGTCGGCTTCGAACAGGCCCATCGAAACGCCGAAGTTCTGCGTCCAGCGCAGGTCGAAGAACGGCAGCAGGTCGATCACGCCTTTCTGGCGCAGCTGCAGGGGCACGACCATCAGCCATTTGACCCACTGGTCGATGGCATAGATCGCAAAAGCGAACAGCACGCCGAAAAGGCGCAGGCGCAGCAGCGGGTTCATGTCAGGCAGCATCCATTTCGGCGACGACATCCTCGCAGCGATCGCACAGCGCCCCGTCCTCGGAAACCGAGGGCAGCAGGCGCCAGCAACGGCCGCATTTGTTTTCGTCTGTACGGGTAACGGACACCTCGCCCACCTGCCCCCGCGTCACTGACGCAGTGATGAACAGCTCGGCAAGATCGTCGTCGGTAAAGCCTTCGGGCACGGCATCTGCGGGCACCGTCACATCCGCTTCCAGGCTGGAACGGATGGTCTTGTCACGCCGCAGCGGCTCGATCGCCTCGGTCACGCGCTCGCGCAGGTCGCGCAGCTTCGCCCAGCGTTCGCCATCGGCGGAAACGCCGGGGACCGCGGGCCATTCGAGCAGGTGGACGCTGCCCCCTTCGGGATAGCGCGTGCCCCACGCTTCTTCGGCGGTAAACACCAGCACCGGCGCGGCATAGCGGACCAGCGAATGGAACAGCAGATCCAGCACGGTGCGATAGGCGTTGCGCCGCGTCGAATCCGGGCCATCGCAATAAAGCGTGTCCTTGCGGATATCGAAGTAGAAGGCCGACAGATCCTCGTTGCAGAAATCGACCAGCAGGCGCGTGTAGGTGTTGAAGTCATACGCCTCGAGCGCCGTCTTCAGCTTGCCGTCGAGATCGGCGAGCAGCGCGAGGATATAGACCTCCAGTTCGGGAATCTCGCCCGCATCGCCCATGTCGCCGACGAATCCGTCCAGCGCGCCGAGGAGATAGCGGAAGGTGTTGCGCAAGCGGCGATACTGGTCGCCCACGCCCTTCAGAATCTCGTCACCGATGCGGTGATCTTCGGTGAAATCGACGCTCAGCGCCCACAGGCGGATGATGTCGGCGCCATACTGTTCCATGACCTTCAGCGGATCGATGGTGTTGCCGAGGCTCTTCGACATCTTCTTGCCGTCGCTCGCCATGGTGAAACCGTGGGTCAGCACCGCGTCATAAGGCGCGCGCCCCCGCGTGGCGGAGCTTTCGAGCAGGGAGGACTGGAACCAGCCGCGATGCTGGTCGCTGCCTTCCAGATACAGGTCGGCGGGCCAGCGCAAGGCGGGCCAGCGGCCGCTTTCCAGCGTAAAGGCGTGGGTACAGCCGCTATCGAACCACACGTCGAGAATGTCGGTGGCCATTTCGAATTCTTGGCTGTCGTGATCCGCCCCCAGGAATTCTTCCTTGCGGCTTTCCACCCAGGCATCGACGCCCTGCTGCTTCACCGCCGCGATCACGCGGGCGTTGACTTCGGGGTCCTGCAGATAGCTGCCGTCCTTGCGCACGAACAGCGTGATCGGCACGCCCCAGGCACGCTGGCGGGACAGCACCCAGTCGGGGCGGCCTTCGACCATCGACCCGATGCGGCGGCGGCCCTTTTCCGGATAGAACTTTACCCGCTCGATCTCGGACAGGGCGGTTTCGCGCAGCGTCTTGCCATCGGGCGTGGTGCCTTCCTTGTCCATCGGCACGAACCATTGGGGCGTGCAGCGATAGATGATCTTGGCTTTCGAACGCCAGCTATGCGGATAGGAATGCTGGTAATTGTCGCTCGCCGACAGCAGCGCGCCTGCCTCACGCAGATCCGAACAGATCGGGCCGTCGGGCGCGTTGAACTGCTTGTTGATGACCGCGCGGCGGCGCTCGTCATTGCCGCCCAGCCATTCCCAGTCGTCGCGATAGCGCCCGTCGCCCATGACGGCGAATTGCGGTTCGATCCCGTTCGCGCGGCAAAGCAGGAAGTCGTCCTCGCCATGATCGGGCGACATGTGGACGAGGCCCGTACCGCTGTCGGTAGTGACGAAGTCGCCTGCGAGCAGCGGACGCGGCTTGGCGTAGAACCCGCCGAGATGGTGCATTGGGTGGCGGGCGACGGTTCCGGCTAGGTCGGAGCCTTTGTATCGGCTATTCTTTGCCCCGAGGGCATCAAAGACATTTACCGTCGGCTCGACAGCGCCTTCGATATTGAGCTTGGAGAGAGCTGCATTCAGCCTAGCCTTAAACTGGTCGACAAGCTCGAAGGCAATTAAGATTCGGGTTGCATCGGCTGGAAGTCCTGCAGCCTCTGCGGCCTCGACGGTTGCTACCGTCCCAGCCTGCGGCGACTGTCCGTCAGGCGCTCCCGCATCGTAAGTGATGTCGAGAAGACGATACTCAATCTCCG
Source organism: Qipengyuania triglochinis (assembly GCF_054655615.1). NCBI lineage: Bacteria > Pseudomonadati > Pseudomonadota > Alphaproteobacteria > Sphingomonadales > Erythrobacteraceae > Qipengyuania > Qipengyuania triglochinis. The sequence continues at coordinate 680,771 of NZ_BAAHND010000002.1, forward strand.
GCCCATAGGCCAAAGCCTGGTTCACCGGGATCGTCCACGGGGTGGTGGTCCAGATCACCGCATACGCGCCGACCAGTTCGGGAATGGGGCTTTCGGTGATCTCGAATGCCACGTCGATCTGGGTCGAGGTGATGTCCTCATATTCCACCTCGGCCTCGGCCAGCGCGGTTTCTTCCACCGGGCTCCACATCACCGGCTTCGATCCGCGATAGAGATTGCCGCCTTCCGCAAACTTCATCAGCTCGGCAACGATGGTCGCCTCGCTTTCGAACTGCATGGTGAGGTACGGATTGTCGAAATCCGCCATCAGGCCGAGCCGTTTCAGCTGTTCGCGCTGCACGTCGACCCAATGGGCGGCATAATCGCGGCATTCCTGACGGAATTCGGCCGGGGGGACGGACTTCTTGTCCTTCTTCTTCTTGCGGTACTTTTCCTCGACCTTCCATTCGATCGGCAGGCCGTGGCAGTCCCACCCCGGCACGAAGGGCGCGTCCTTGCCCAGCAGCGACTGGCTGCGGACGACCATATCCTTCAGAATGCGGTTCAGCGCGTGGCCGATATGCATGTCGCCATTGGCATAGGGCGGGCCGTCGTGAAGGATGAACTTCTCGCGCCCGGCACGGTCTTCACGAAGCTGTTCGTACAGCTTCTCTTCCTGCCAGCGCGCAAGGATCTTCGGTTCCTTCTGCGGAAGCCCGGCTTTCATCGGGAAATCGGTCTTGGGAAGGAAGACCGTATCACGGTAATCGCGGCTGGTGTCGTTGCTATCGGCCATAGGCTGCGCGCCTTAGCCGCTTGCGCGCCCCGTGCAAATACTCGTCATCGCGAGAGGGCGAAGGGAAGGCAGTTCTCGGACGGACAATCCACCTCCACCAAAAACTACGTCATTGCGAGGAGCCGAAGGCGACGCGGCAATCCATCCCTCGCCCCCGGTTGCAACGTCTCACGATGGATTGCTTCGCTCCGCTCGCAATGACTTGCGGGAAGGATACCAAGCCCGAAGGCAACCTAGCCCAGCAACCGCCGCGCCTCGTCGCAATCCTTCTCCATCTGCGTGACCAGCCCGTCGAGACTGTCGAACTTCGCCTCGCCGCGCAGGAAGTGGTGGAAACCCACCTCGATCTCCTGACCGTACAGATCGCCGGAAAAATCGAAGAAATAGGGTTCGAGCAATTCCTTGGGCGGCTCGAACTGGGGCCGCACCCCGATATTGGCCGCGCCCTTCAGCACCTGCCCGGTAGCCAGGATCCGCCCCGTCACGGCATATATCCCGTATCTGGGCCGCAGATAGCTTTCGATCGACACATTCGCCGTGGGATAGCCGATCGTGCGGCCACGCTTGTCGCCATGTTCCACCACGCCGCGAATGGCGAAGGGGCGGGTGAGCAGCCGGGCCGCTTCCTGCGGATCGCCTTCGCGCAGCGCCTCGCGCACCCGGCTGGACGACACGGGCTTGCCGCCATCCATCACCGGATCGATTGCGCGAACCTCCAACGGCGATTCGCGCAATCGGGCCACATCGCCCGCCGCGCCCTTGCCGAAGCGGAAATCGTCACCCGTCACCACGCCGCTGGCTCCGATCCGGTCGATCAAGATCCGATCAAGAAAGTGTTCGGCCGTAGTTTCGGACAGTTTTTGGTCAAAATGGAAGACCAGCATCGCCGTGGCACCCGCTGCCAGATAGAGTTCCTGGCGCTGCTCCAGCGTGGTCAGCCGAAAGGGCGGGACATCGGGTTTGAAGTGGCGCACCGGGTGCGGATCGAAGGTGGCGATGATGCTCGGGCGGCCTTCTTTGCGTGCCCAATCAATGGCTTGCTTCGCCACCGCCTGATGTCCAAGATGAAAGCCGTCGAAATTGCCCAGCGCGATAATCGCCCCGCGCAGGGATTCGGGCAACCGCTCGCGATGGTCGAGAAACCTCACGCCGCTGCCTCGCCGACGCGGGTATAGGTGAGGAAGGAATAGGAGGGCCTCTCACCCTCCGCCGCAAAGTCCTCCCGCCCGCAAATCTCCCATTCCGGGCCGAGGGGTGGCATGAACACATCGCCGTCGAAATCCCGATGGATTTCAGTGAGTTCGACCTTCGCAGCGAGCGGCATGAACACGTCGAAAATCGCCGCCCCGCCGATCACCGCGACGTCGCCATCTCCCGCTTTCGCCATCGCTTCCTCGACCGAACGGACTACCTCGGCGCCGGTCGAATCCCACCGTTCGCGCCTTGTCAGCACGATGTGGCGGCGGCCGGGCAACAGGCCGGGCAGGCTCTCGAAGGTCTTGCGCCCCATGATCATCGGCAGGCCCTGCTTGTCCCCTCCCATGGTCAGCGCCTTGAAGCGCTTGAGATCGGCGGGCAGGTGCCAGGGCAGGCGGCCCTCCTTGCCGATCGCACCATTGGCGGCGCGGGCATAGATCAGGAACAGGCTCATGCGCGCGTGTCGAGCGTGATCAGCGTCACGTGGCCCATCTTGCGGCCATCGCTCGCCTCGGCCTTACCGTAATCATGCAGGTGAAGCCGCGCATCGGTCAGCGTAGCATGTGCATTTTCGATATCGCTGCCAAGAATATTGCGCATCTCGACCCCGGCGGCGGTGGTCCGCGTATCGCCCAGCGGCAGGCCCGCAACGGCGCGGATATGGTTCTCGAACTGGCTGGTGGCCGCCCCCTCGATCGTCCAGTGGCCCGAATTGTGCACCCTTGGCGCCATCTCGTTGAAGATCGGGCCTTCATGCGTGGCAAAGAATTCCAGGGTCAGTACACCAACGTATTCGAGAGCATCGGCCACCTTCCGCGCCAATTCGCGCGCCCCATCGATCTGCGCCGAAATCACCTCGCCCGCAGGGAAGTGCGACGCGGCAAGGATGCCATCGCGATGTTCATTGCGGGTCGAATCCCAGAACCGGATTTCCCCATCACGGCTGCGCACGAGGATGACCGAAAATTCAGCGTCGAATTCAACGAAGGCTTCATAGATGCATGGTGTGTCGGGAACGCGGAGCGCCTCCGCTTCGCGTCCGTTTCCGATGCGCCACTGGCCTTTGCCGTCATAGCCGTCGCGCCGGGTCTTCAGGATGCCCGGTGCCCCGAGCCGGTCGACCGCAGCGATCAGATCGTGAGTGGAATCGACCTTGGCATAGGATGCCGGCCTGCCGCCCAGATCCTCGATAAAGCGTTTCTCATTCAGCCGGTCCTGTGCGGTTTCCAGCGCACGCGGATCGGGAAAGATCGCCTGACCCGGGATGCTGCGCGCGGTAGCGACGGGCACGTTCTCGAACTCCCACGTCACGGCATCACAGCGTGCCGCGAAATCGGCGAGGGCAGCGCTGTCGTCCCAGTCCGCAGTCACGAAACCCTCGGCTAGAGTATCCATGACATTATCGCCTTCGGGGGCATAGCCAATCACGCGGTAGCCCAGTTGGGCGGCGCTCGTGGCCATCATGCGACCGAGCTGGCCGCCGCCGAGGATGCCGATGGTGGACCCGCGCTTGAGCAAGAAAATCTCCCGGAAAATTATTCGCCCGGGGCTAGTGCCACAGCGCGATAAGAAAGTTCAGGGCCGCGACAAGCCTGGCCCGATGAAAAGGCGTTAGTCCTCTGGCCGGTCCGTCACCGCATCGCTGCGAGCCTTGCGCCAGTCCTTCAGCCGCTGCTTCAGATGCTCGTCCCCATTGGCTAGGATCGCGGCAGCCATCAGCCCAGCATTGGTCGCGCCTGCTTCGCCGATCGCCAGCGTGCCCACCGGGACACCCGCCGGCATCTGGACGATGGAAAGCAGGCTGTCCTGCCCCGACAGCGCGCGGGATTTAACCGGAACGCCCAGAACGGGGATGTGGGTCAGAGCGGCGATCATACCGGGCAGATGCGCTGCACCGCCGGCGCCTGCGATGATGACGTGAAACCCGTCTGCTTCGGCCGCCTTGGCGAAATCATACATGCGATCCGGCGTGCGGTGGGCGGACACGATGCGGACATCGGTGGCGACCCCCAGTTCATCCAGAACGTCCGCCGTGCACTTCATGGTCGGCCAGTCGGACTGGCTTCCCATCACGATGGCAACTTTTGCCTCCCCCGCGGCCATCTTTATGAATCCTTCAGATAATAGCGTTCGCTGGCAACCGCCGTGCCATCGAATTCATAGATGATCGGCTGGCCGGTCGGAATCTCGAGGCCGGTGATTTCCTCGTCCGAGATATTGGAGAGGTGCTTAACCAGCGCGCGCAGCGAATTGCCGTGCGCCGAGATGATGACCGTTTCTCCCTTGCCGAGCAGCGGCAGGATAGCCTCTTCCCAATAGGGAAGAACCCGCTCGATGGTGAGTTTCAGGCTCTCGGTCAGCGGAACGTCAATATCGGCGTAACGGGGATCGTCCGACAGGTCGAATTCGCTGCCGCGCTCCATTTCGGGCGGCGGCACGTCGAAGCTGCGGCGCCAGATGTGAACCTGCTCGTCACCATGCTTCTCGCGCGTCTGCTGCTTGTCGAGGCCGGTGAGGCCGCCATAATGGCGCTCGTTCAGGTGCCAGTCGCGCGTGACCGGAATCCAGAGCCGGTCGCATTCTTCCAGCGCCATGTTAAGCGTCTTGATCGCGCGTTTCTGTAGCGACGTGAAGGCAGTGGTGGGCAGAACGCCCTTGGCCTTCATCAGTTCACCGGCCGCGCGGGCTTCTGCCTCGCCCTTTTCCGTGAGGTCGACATCCCACCAGCCGGTGAAACGATTGGCGAGGTTCCACTCGCTCTGGCCGTGGCGAACGAGGATCAGCTTCGACATGAATACTCCGGTTTTCCCTAGGAGACCTGCGCGTTAGCGGCCCTCAGGCGGGTTGGAAACCCCGTCGTCGCCCGATTCGCGCATTTCGCGGGTCTGCGTTTTCCTGCGGCGCAGGTTCTCGCGAAGTTTCGCAGCAAGGCGTTCCTCGCGTGTCATTTTGTCGTTTCCAGCGCTCATGGCGCATTCCTCTTGCGAAAATCGATGAAGGAGGCAAGCGAAGGTTGACTTATGTCTCGCTTCTGCCAATAGCGCGCGCCTCCACCCCGCGACGGTTTTTCTCGCGGCGACATGTGCTGCTGTAGCTCAGTGGTAGAGCGCACCCTTGGTAAGGGTGAGGCCGGGAGTTCAATCCTCCCCAGCAGCACCATTTCTCGAGCACGACCTCTTCATCGCAGACCCCAAACGGCTGGCGAGAAACCGACTCCGTGTGCGGCTGACGGTGCTGTTCGCGAAAAGCAGTCGGCTCCAGCGGCGGCGCCTCCGCCTAACGCCCTGCTCAACTACGCCAGACCAGCTTGCCCTTGCCGGTGAATTGAGATGGCGGCATCCTTTCTGGCGAAGGAGAGGGTGGCCATGGATTTCCGGCTTACGCAGCAGCAGGCAGAGCTTCAGCAGGCTGCGCGCAATTTCGCGCGCAAGGAATTGCCCGACCTAGCCCGGCAAATGGAGGAGGGGGACTTCTCCGTCCCTTCCGAAATGATGCGCCGCTACGGCGAGATGGGGTTCCTCGGCGTCAATTTGCCTGAAGAATACGGAGGCCTGGGGCTGGGGCACCTCGAAGCATTGCTGGTGCTCGAGCAGTTCGCCATGATTTCCAATGCAGTCGCCTTTCCTGTGTTCGAGGCGCTGGTGGGGCCGGTGCGGACCGTCGAACGCTTCGGTTCGGAGGCGCTGAAGCAGCGCATCATTCCTGCAGTCGTGCGGGGCGAGGCGACGGTGGCAGTTTCCATGTCCGAACCCGATGCCGGCACAGCGCTGACCGACCTCAACACCCGGGCGAGGGAAGAAGCGGACCATTTCATCCTCGACGGGACGAAGCGCTGGACGTCGGGCGCCGGCCACGCCAGTTACTATGTTGTCTACACCCGCCTGTCCGACGCACCCGGCGCAAAGGGTATCGGCGCACTGCTGGTCGATCGCGAAATGGAAGGCGTGTCTTTCGGCAAGCGCGAGCCGCTGATGGGCTTTCGCGGGATCGAGACGCGCGACATCGCCTTCGACAGCGTCCGGGTACCGCGCGAAAACCTGATCGTGCCTGCCGGGGGCTTCGGCAGACTGATGAGCGCCTTCGGACTCGAACGCTGCGGCAATGCCACGCAATCGCTTGGTCTAGCCGCCGCGGCGCTGGAACAGGCGACCGAGTATGTTCAGGAGCGCACTGCTTTCGGCAAGCCGATCGTCGATTTCCAGGCGGTGCAGCTGCGGCTCGCTGAAATGGCGATGCAGGTCGATGCGTCGCGGCTGCTGATCTACCGTGCCGCCGCCAATGCCGCGCATAATCCCGATGGTTTGCCCGATGTCTACGAAAGCTCGACCGCGAAGTGCTTCGCCAATGAAATGGTGCGCAGCGTCACGGCCAACGGAATGCAGATCATGGGCGGCTATGGCTATCACAAGGATTACGGCATGGAGCAGCGCGTGCGCGACGGTTTCGCCTGGGGCATAGCGGGCGGCACCACCGATGTGCAGAAAACCAATATCGCCGCTGCCATGGTGGGACGGCGTTTCAATCAAAGGCGTTGACGCGACGGGTGTCTTGCATATGCAAGGCGCTATGGACGACAGCCAAGACCTTACCCCGCTCGATCCGCGCTACAAGTCGATGATGCGGCTGGTCGCTGCCATTCCGGCGGTGTTGCTGATTATCGGATCGACCGTTGCGGAAGTGGCCATTCCCGGCTGGACCGGCGTGGTGTGGGTGCCCGCGCTCCTGCTGGCTGCGGTCCTCGTCATTTACATGCCGATGCGCCGGTTCAGTACGCGCGGCTATTCGATCGCGGAAGAGCGGCTGCGCGTGGTGCGCGGCGTGCTGTTCCGGTCCGATACGGTAGTGCCGTTCGGCCGTGTCCAGCATATCGATGTCGATCGCGGCCCGCTCGAACGGATGTTCGGCCTTGCCACGGTGACGGTGCATACGGCCGGATCGCACAATGCCTCGGTCTCGCTCGGCGGGCTGGCGCATGAGGATGCGCTGGCCATGCGCGAGGAAATCCGGCTCGCCATCCGGCGCGACACGCAATGACCGGTGAACCGATGAAGCCCCGGCGGACCAATCCGCTCAGCTTTGGGGTGCGTGCGGTGAGCATGCTGTTTCAGCTCGTGGTCCCGGTGGTGCTGGGCGGGGTGGCTATCCTGAACCGGGAAGGCAATGGCGGGTTTCTTGCCTTTGCCGTGCCGATCCTGATCGCGGTCATCCTCGCCAACGTGTTCTTCGCTTATCTGCAGTGGCTGCGCCTGACCTATACGATCGGCGAGAGCGATGTGCGGGTGGAAAGCGGCATAGTGTCGCGGGCGGCCCGCTCTGTTCCCTACGAGCGCATTCAGGACGTAAGCCTGGAGCAGAAGCTGCTACCGCGCATGTTCGGCCTCGTCGAGGTCAAGTTCGAGACCGGGGCCGGCGGCGGGGACGATCTCAAGCTCGCCTATCTCTCGGAAGCCGAGGGCGAGCGGCTGCGCGAAGTGGTGCGCGATCGCAAGGACGATACGCCAGCCCTTTTGCAGCCCGAGAATGCGCAGGCAGAAGCGGCGGCGATATCCGGAATGGAGACGCCCACAGCCAAACGGGTGGAGCCCGAGGCCGAAACGGTCTTTGCCATGAACCCGCAACGCGTGCTGACCTTCGGCCTGTTCGAATTTTCGCTGGCCATCGTCGCCGTGCTGGCCGGTGCCGCACAGCAGCTGGAGTTCCTCCTGCCCTTCGATCTGTGGGATGTCGACGAATGGCAGCAGCAGCTGGCAGGTCCGGGCCAATGGCTTGCCGATCTCGGCCCGTTTGCGCGGACTGCCGGTTTCATCATCGCTGCCGTGTCGTTGATCCCCATCGGCATTGCGACCGGGGTGATCCGCACATCCCTGCGCGAATGGGATTTCCGGCTGGAGCATACGCCCAAGGGTTTGCGCCGGCGCCGCGGGCTGCTGACACGCACCGATCTGGTTATGCCGCTGCACCGCGTGCAGGCATTGCGCATGGAAACCGGGCTGGTGCGCAAACGCTTCGGCTGGCATTCGCTCAAGATCATCAGCCTGGCGAATGACAGCGGGGGCGACAATCACGACGCCGTGCCCTTCGGCAAGCTGCCCGAACTGGACCAGGTCATCGGCCTGACCGGCTTTCATCGCCCGGCACCCGATACGCAGTGGGTGCGCGCGGCCCCGCGTTATTTCATGGACCGCGTAATCATTGCCGCGTCCATGCTGCTTATCCTCGCCATCATTGCGGCGATTCTAGTCAGCAAACCACTGTGGGCGGTTCCGCTGCTCGCCATCATTCTGGTGACAGCATTCGGATGGTGGCGCTGGAAACGCGACCGCCGGGCGATCGACCATGACCAGATCTACAACCGCATCGGCAGCCTGGCCCCGAAGCTTTCGATCGCTTCGCGCGTGAAGCTGCAGTCGGTCGAAATTTCGCAGGGGCCGATTGCCCGCTGGCGCGGCTATGCGACGCTCCATCTCGGACTGGCGGGCGGCAAGTTCCGTATCAAGGGCGTGCCGCTGGCCCAGGCAGAGCAATGGCGGGCACAGATATGCCGCAGCATGGCAGGCACGGATTTCTCCCGCCTGCTCGATACCAAGGGATCCGCTATCGCTTAGGCGCGCAGGTCGCTGTAATCCTGATGCCGGTCGAACCAGCGTTCGACATAGGAACAGTCGGGCGCGATCTTGAAATTCTGTTCGCGGGCATCGGCGACCAATGCCTTTACCAGTTCTTCGGCCACGCCCTTGCCGCGATGGCTGGGCGGCACGAAGGTATGGGTCGCGTGGCGCACGCCGTTCCGGTCGGTCCAGCTCAGTTCGGCCTTGTCCTCGCTTCCGGACAGCTTGGCGATGTATTCGCCCTGGCTGCCGTTGTCGTGACGTTCGATTTCAATCTGGCTTGTGCTCATAATCGTCTTTCTGTGGTTGTCGGCTCAACGCGCAGGTCGCTATGCGCGTTCCATGCACTTCCTGTCCGACAATTCCGCTTCCGTTCACCCCGCCGTGTGGGACGCGATGCGCGCGGCTGACTCCAGCGATACCCCCTATGATGGCGATGCGCTGAGCGCATCGCTGGACGAGCGGATGAGCGATCTGTTCGGGCGCGATTGCTCGGCATTGTGGGTAGCCACGGGAACGGCCGCGAACTGCCTGGCGCTTGCCACCATGGTGCAGCCGCATGGCGCGGTCGTTTGCCATGAAGAGGCGCATATCGAGATGGACGAGGGCGGGGCGCCCGGCTTCTACCTCCACGGGGCCAAGCTGCTGCTGGGGCAGGGTGAAGGGGCAAAGCTGGACGTGGGTGGCCTCCGCGCGGTGATCGATCCCATTCGCGACGATGTGCATCAGGTCCAGCCGCATGCGATCTCGATCACGCAGGCCAGCGAATATGGCCGCGCCTATCGCCCCGCGGAAATTGCCGCGATCCGGGCGCTGGCGGACGAACGCGGGTTGCACTTTCACATGGACGGCGCGCGGTTCGCCAATGCCGCAGCCTTCCTCGGCGTTTCGGCTGCGACGGCTGCCGGGCCGGTCGATGCGCTCAGCTTCGGCTTCGTGAAGAATGGCGGGATGACTACCGAAGCGATCGTCTTCTTCGATCCCGCCCTTGCGGATGTGGCGAAATACCGCCGCAAGCGGGCGGGGCACTTGCAGAGCAAGGGGCGTTTCCTTGCCGCCCAGATCCACGCCATGCTCGATAACGATGTCTGGCTGCACAATGCGCGCGCGGCCAATGCCGCCGCTGCCGAAATCGCCGGGGCCTGCGGCGACCGGTTGATGCACCCAGTCGAAGCCAACGAACTGTTCGTGCGCTGCACGGCGGACGAGCGTGAGGCGCTGCGCCAGCGCGGCTTCGGCTTTTACGATTGGGGCGGGGATGCCGCCCGCTTCGTGACCGCATGGAATACGCGGGAAGAGGATGCCCGCGCTCTGGCAGAGGCGATTTCCGGTTTATGAGCGCGCAATCCGGCGGCGAAAGCCTGCTTACTCCCCGCAACCTTGCTGCCTTCCTGCTGGTCAGCGTGATATGGGGTGGCACCTGGCTGGTGATCCGCGACCAGATATCCTCGGTCCCGGCAAGCTGGTCGATCACCTGGCGCTTCGTCGTCGCGGCGCTGGGCATGTTCGCTCTGGCCAAGCTGCGCGGCGAACCGCTGCGGCTGCCGCGCGCTGGCTGGCGCTGGGCCTTTGCGCTGGGGCTGTTCCAGTTCTGCCTCAATTTCAGCTTCGTCTATAATGCGGAGAAATTCATCACCTCCGGCCTTGTCGCGGTGATGTTCGCGCTGCTGGTGGTGCCCAATGCGATTTTCGGGCGGCTGGTGCTGGGTCAGCCGATCCGCCGCGAATTCGTGATCGGCTCCTCCATCGCCGCGCTGGGCGTCGCCATGCTGTTCGCGCAGGAATGGCGCGCATCGCCTGCCACGCTGGGCGAAGTGTTGATGGGGGCGGGGCTCACCGTCTGCGGCATCCTGTCTGCCAGTGCGGCCAATATCATTCAGGCTACCGAAGGGGCGAAGCGCCAGCCATTGCTGACGCTGCTCGCATGGTCGATGGCGGTCGGCGTGGTGCTCAACGCAGGCTTTGCCCTTGCCACGCAGGGGCCGCCCCAGTTCGACGACCGGCCGGCCTATGCGCTGGGCATTCTCTATCTCGGCCTGCTCGGCTCGGTGGTGACCTTCCCGCTCTATTACGGGCTGGTGCGCAAGGTCGGGGCCGGAACGGCGGCTTACAGTTCGGTGATCGTTCCGATCGTGGCGATGATCCTGTCGACCCTGTTCGAAGGCTATGTCTGGGGTCCGCTGCCCGCGGCGGGCGCGGCGATCACGCTAACGGGCATGGTGGTGGCGATGCGCGGCCGGACCGCAGCTCCGCCAAGGCGCGCTACGCCCGAGCCATGATCGCGGCCAGGCCTTCGCGATAGGTGGGATAGCGCGGCTCCCAGCCGAGCACGCGTTTCGCCTTGCCATTCGCGACCCTGCGATTTTCCGCGTAGAAACCGCGCGCCATGGGCGAAAGGTCCGCCTCCTCCATCGTTTGGAGCGGGGGCGGCATGGCGCCCAGCAGGCGGCAGGCTTCCTCGGTCACTTCATTGTGGCTGGCGGGCAGATCGTCGCCCAGATTATATGCGCCGGGCGGTGCGTCATGCCGAATGGCAGCGTCGAGGCCGGACACGATATCTTCCACATGCACGCGGCTGAAGACCTGCCCCGGCATGTCGATCCGGTGGGCCGTTCCTTCGCGAACCTTGTCGAACGCGCTGCGATCGGGGCCGTATATGCCCGGCAGGCGGAACACCCGCGCGCCGAGGTCCAGCCAGCGCGCATCGCATTCCGCGCGCGCAGTGCGGCGGCCGGTGCCGGTGGGGGCCTGCTCGTCGACCCAGGCGCCGCCCGCATCGCCATAGACGCCGGTGGAGGATAGATAAGCCAGCCAGCGGCCCGCCAGCCGGCTTTCGTAACGCTCCAGCACGGGATCGCTGCCATCGGCGGGCGGTACCGAGCTCAGCACGACATCGGCACCGGCGATCTGCGCGGCGACAGCGTCATGGTCGGTGAAATCGACCGTCCCGTCGCTGCCGGTGGCATCGACCTGCCATCCTTCCGCACGCATCTTGTGCGCGAAACGCTTTGCCGTGTAGCCGAGGCCGAAGATGAACAAACGAGGCATCGGGGCGTATTAGCCCAAAGCTCTCAAAAGAACAGGACCACCATGGATATCGCGCGCAACCCCTCCACGCCCGATGGCAACATCGAAATGGCCGATGCGGCCGTCGAGCCCAAGGCTCCGCCGGAAATCCGGCGCGAGGATTATGCGCCCTTCGCGTGGCTGGTGCCGACCACCAAGCTCGACTTCGATCTGGGGCTGGAGAAGACGCGCGTCACTGCGACGCTGGAGGTGGAGCGTAATCCTGCCGCCGAAGTCTCGCCCACGATCCGCCTCAATGGCGACGGGCTGGAGCTGGTCTCGCTGAAGTGCGACGGGGGCGATTGCGCCGGTCACATGATGGACGGCGATGATCTAGTGGTAACGCTCGAAGGTGACAGCCACACGCTGGAAATCGTGACCGAGATCGACCCGTCCGCCAACTCGCAGCTGATGGGTCTCTATGCCTCGGGCGGCATGCTGTGCACCCAGTGCGAGGCCGAAGGCTTCCGCCGCATCACCTTCTTCCCCGACCGGCCAGACGTCCTGTCGACCTACACCGTCACCATGCGCGGCCCCAAGAAGGATTTCCCCGTCCTCCTCTCCAACGGCAACCGCGTCCGTATGGATGATGATGGCGAGCTTCTGACCGCCGAATGGCATGATCCGTGGCCCAAGCCGTCCTACCTCTTCGCGCTGGTCGCCGGCGATCTGGTGGCGCGGGCGGACAGCTTCACCACCATGAACGGCCGCAAGGTCGAACTGAATGTCTATGTGCGCGACGGCGACCTCGATCGCACCGAACATGCGATGGAAAGCCTCAAGCGCAGCATGAAGTGGGACGAGGAAACCTTCGGCCGCGAATACGATCTCGACCTGTTCAACATCGTCGCCGTGAGCGATTTCAACATGGGCGCGATGGAGAACAAGGGCCTCAACGTCTTCAACACCAAATACGTCCTCGCCGATCCGGAAACCGCCACCGATGGCGACTATGATGGCATCGAGGGCGTGATCGGCCACGAATACTTCCATAACTGGTCGGGCAACCGCATCACCTGCCGCGACTGGTTCCAGCTCAGCCTCAAGGAAGGCTTCACTGTCCTGCGTGATCAGCTGTTCAGCCAGGACATGGGCAGTGCACCGGTCAAACGCATCGAGGACGTTCGCGTCCTGCGTGGCGCCCAGTTCCCCGAAGACAGCGGCCCCCTTGCGCACCCGATCCGCCCGGACAGCTATCGCGAGATCAGCAATTTCTACACCGCAACCGTCTACAACAAGGGCGCCGAGGTCATTCGGATGATGAAGACCATGGCGGGCGACGATGCCTTCCGGCGTGGCACCGATACCTATTTCGATCGCCACGATGGCGAGGCCGCGACATGCGAGGATTTCGTGAAGTCGATCGAGGATGGCACCGGTCTCGATCTTTCGCAGTTCCGGCTATGGTATGCGCAGGCCGGTACACCCCAGGTTTCCGTGCAGCTTACACATGACGGCGGCGAAGCCGTGCTCGAGCTTTCGCAGACCATCCCCGACACACCCGGGCAATCGGACAAAAAGCCCATGCCGATCCCATTGAAGATCGCTCTGTTCGACCGGGACAGCGGCAGGCATGCCGGTGAAGAATTGATCGTTCTGGACAAGGCGAGCGACACGATCCGCTTCCCCGGTTTTGCGTCAAAACCGGTGCTTTCCATCAATCGCGGCTTTTCCGCCCCGATATCCGTTCAGCGAGACATTGCAGGTGACGAACTGGTCTTCCTCGCCGCTAGCGATGATGACCCTTTCGCACGATACGAAGCAATGCAGGATCTGATGGTCGGTCATCTCGTTGCGGCAAGCAAGGGTGCCCTCGATGACGCCACGCGCACTGCGAATGAGAAGGATATCATGCGCGCGGTCCGCAGTGTGATCGAGGACGAGCAAATCGACGACCTCATGCGCGGCGAGCTTATGTCTATGCCCAGCCAGACGTATATCATGGAGCGGCTCGAAAATGCCGATCCTGGCCGGATTTTCGAGCAACGCGAGGGGCTGAAGGCTGTCATCGCGAAGGAATTGGAAGAAAGCCTCCAGCGCCTTTACAATCGCGCGGCGAAAGTCCCCTATTCGCAGGATTCACAGGCGAAGGGCGCGCGAAAATTGAAGACGTTAATCCTCTCATATCTCGTAGCGGGCGATCCTCAGAAGGCTACCGAGCTTGCCTCGCAGCAGTATGAGGGAGCGGACAATATGACCGATCGCCAAGGCGCACTGATGGTTCTGACGGGTGTCGATAGTGCAGAACGGACAAATGCGTTGGTGGACTTCTATAATCATTACCAGGGCAACTCGTTGGTCATCGATAAATGGTTCTCGTTGCAGGCTATGTCGCTCCATCCTCACGTGATCGAGCATGTTAAGGCTCTCGCCGATCATGAGGACTTCACGCTCAAGAATCCGAACAGGGTGCGTTCGCTTTACATGGCTTTCGCTGCCAACCCGCACGGCTTCCATGCTGCAAGTGGCGAAGGATACCGGATAATCGCCGATTTGATCCTCGAACTCGACCCGATCAATTCGCAGACAGCAGCGCGATTCGTGCCGTCGCTCGGGCGGTGGCGAAAGATGGAGCCGGGCAGGTCGGCTCTGATGCGCGAACAATTGGAGCGCATCGCGGCCGCGCCCAAGCTTTCGCGCGACACATTCGAGCAGGTCACCCGGTCCCTTGGCTAAAGTGCTCACTTGCGAAGTGCTGGCAGGCGTGCCCCACGGGTTCTCGGCGCGCGATGGCCTGGAAAGTGATGACGTGGTCGCCGGAGCGCCGTTGGTGAAGCTCAAGCAGATCCATTCCGCCGACGTGTGCGTGATGCGCGAAGCTGGCGGGGATATTCGGGAAGGCGACGCGCTAGTCACCGATCGCGCTGGACTGATGCTTGGCATAGTGACGGCCGATTGCGCGCCGGTTCTCTTCGCCGATCTTGACGCGGGCGTCATTGGTGCAGCTCACGCAGGCTGGAAGGGTGCGCGCGCCGGGATATTGGAAGCGACGCTTGCGGCTATGGAGGATCTCGGTGCCGATCGCGTGCGCATCAGTGCCGCCATCGGCCCGACTATCGCGCAATCCAGTTACGAAGTCGGCAAGGGCATGAGGCGCCAGTTCGAGGACGCCGACGAACGTTTCTTCGCTCCGGGCAGAGAGGGGCACTATCAGTTCGATCTGCCCGCCTATGTGGCTCACCGCCTCGCCGTTGCGGGTACCGGCCGAATCGCCGACCTTGCCTTGGACACCTATGCAAACGAGGCGCAATTCCATTCCTACAGGCGCGCGACTCATCGCGGCGAGACGACCCAGGGCCGTCAGATCAGCGCGATAGCTCTACCCGAGCTAGGATAGCCCACCACTCACCCATCAGCCAGCCCGTGCCAAAATGGCGGTTGGCAAGGGGCCGCATAGCGGCTAGAGGCGCGACCAAACCGGATATACCGGGGGCATTCGCGCATCTTTCCTTGGCGCTGGCATTCGGCCTCATCCGGCATGTGGATCGCAACAATTCCCGCGCCATCCGGCGTGGTAAGCTAAGGCAGGCAAGGCAAGGCGCTGATGGCAGACACGACTGCAACCGCTACTCCCGAGACGGTGACGACAAGCGAAGACGGTATCCGTCGGCGCGACTTTCTCGATATCGCTGCAATCAGTGCTG
This sequence comes from Qipengyuania triglochinis, assembly GCF_054655615.1. Lineage (NCBI taxonomy): Bacteria > Pseudomonadati > Pseudomonadota > Alphaproteobacteria > Sphingomonadales > Erythrobacteraceae > Qipengyuania > Qipengyuania triglochinis. Next base: position 696,061 of record NZ_BAAHND010000002.1, read on the forward strand.
CCGGTATCGGCGGTCTCGCAGTGGTTTATCCGCTGGTATCGCAAATGGCTCCCTCGAAAGACGTTCTTGCTGCAAGCTCGACCGAAGTCGATGTGTCCGCGATCGAGCCAGGGCAGGCTATCAAGGCCGTGTTCCGCAAACAGCCGCTTTTCGTGCGTCGCCTGACCCAGGCAGAAATCCAGGCGGCGAATGCGGTCCCCGCATCCTCGCTTCGCGATCCGCAGACGCTGGAAGAACGTACGAAGGAAGGTCACCGTGACATGCTCGTCACCATGGGTGTCTGCACCCACCTCGGTTGTGTGCCCTTGGGCGCTGCCGAAGGCGAAGTGAAGGGCGAATTCGGAGGCTACTTCTGCCCCTGTCACGGTTCGCATTACGACACCGCCGGGCGCATCCGCAAAGGTCCGGCGCCGGCGAACCTCGAAGTGCCGGAATATGAATTCACCTCGGATACGGTCATCCAGGTCGGCTGAGCTATAAGACGAGAGACTAAGACATGAGCTTTCCCTGGGCACGCCAGTACGAACCCACCAACGGGTTGACCAAGTTCCTCGACGAGAAACTGCCGCTTCCGCGCCTCGTCTACAACGCTGTCGGCGCCGGTTATCCGGTTCCGCGCAACCTTTCCTATTTCTGGAATTTCGGCGTTCTCGCCGGTTTCTTCCTGATGGTACAGATCGTCACCGGTGTTGTGCTTGCCATGCACTATGCGGCGAACGCGCAGGTTGCCTTCGCCACGACCGAACACATCATGCGTGACGTCAACTGGGGCTGGATGATGCGCTATGCTCACGCCAATGGCGCGAGCTTCTTCTTCATCGTCGTCTACCTGCACATCTTCCGCGGCTTGTTCTATTCAAGCTACAAGGCTCCGCGGGAAATGATCTGGCTGCTCGGCGTCGTCATCTTCCTGCTCATGATGGCTACTGCCTTCATGGGTTACGTTCTCCCATGGGGACAGATGAGCTTCTGGGGTGCCAAGGTTATCACCGGCCTGTTCGGCGCTATCCCGCTCGTCGGCGAGCCCATTCAGGTCTGGCTGCTCGGCGGTTTTGCTCCCGATAACGCTGCGCTGAACCGTTTCTTCAGCCTGCACTTCCTGCTGCCCTTCGTAATTGCAGGTGTCGTCATTCTGCACATCTGGGCGCTGCACATTCCCGGCTCGTCCAACCCGACCGGCGTCGAAGTGAAGAGCGAAAGCGATACCGTACCTTTCCACCCGTATTACACGGCGAAGGACGGCTTCGGTCTCGGCATCGCACTCCTGGCCTATTTCGCGCTGGTCTTCTTCCTGCCCAACGCGCTTGGCCATCCGGATAACTACATCGAAGCGAACCCGCTCTCGACCCCCGCGCACATCGTGCCCGAATGGTACTTCTGGCCGTTCTATGCGATCCTGCGTGCCTTCACGGTGGACTTCTTCTTCGTCCCGGCGAAGCTGATGGGCGTCCTCGCGATGTTCTCGTCCATCCTGCTGTGGTTCTTCCTGCCCTGGCTCGACAAATCGCCGGTGCGCAGTGGCCATTACCGTCCGCTGTTCCGCAAGTTCTTCTGGTTCGGCCTCATCCCGACGATGATCGTCCTGTTCATCTGCGGCGGTGCCCCGGCAGAAGAGCCTTACGTGATGCTCAGCCAGCTCGCGACGGCATACTACTTCCTCCACTTCCTGGTGATCCTCCCGATCATCTCGAGCGTCGAGAAACCCGAACCGCTGCCCTATTCGATCACCGAAGCCGTCCTCGGCTCGGACAAGAAGATGGTCAAAGGCGAACACACGTCGCCGGCCGTCTAAGCGAGTAACGAGAGATCCATGACCAAGCTTCTCAGCGTCCGCCTTGTTGCCATCCTCGTCGGTCTCGGCTTTGCCGTCGCCGTCCTGTGGGGCTTCCTTGTCGGTGCCTATAACGCCGCCACCGAAGAAGCTCCGGGCCATCTGCCCTACGAGCATCCGCGTGACATCGACTATTCCTTCAACGGACCGTTCGGCAAATGGGATCAGGCCCAGCTTCAGCGGGGCCTGAAAGTCTACAACGAAGTTTGCTCGGCTTGTCACAGCCTCAAGTTCGTCGCTTTCCGCGATCTCGAACAACTCGGCTATTCTGAAGGCCAGGTAAAGGCGTTTGCCGCTTCGAAGCAGGTCCCGGGCATCGATCCCAATACGGGTGAAGCGACTACACGTGCCGGGCTTCCGACCGACTATTTCCCGTCGCCTTATCCCAATGCGGTTGCGGCTGCGGCGGCGAACAACAACGCCATTCCGCCGGATCTTTCGCTGATCACGAAAGCTCGCGGTGACGGGACTAATTACGTGGCTTCGCTTCTTACAGGCTATCAGGAGCCGTCAGCTGAGCTTCTGGAAGAGCATCCCGAAGCTGCGCCGGCCCCGGGCCTTCACCACAACCCGTACTTCCCGAACCTCAATCTCGCGATGGCTCCGCCGCTTACGAGCGCAGGTCAGGTTACGTATGATGATGGGACCGAGGCGACTGTCGAACAGATGTCCACGGACGTCGCGGCGTTCCTGACATGGACTGCCGAACCGACCCTGGTGAAGCGCAAGCAGACCGGTTGGCCGGTACTGATCTTCCTGCTCTTCGCAACCGTGCTGGCCTACATGTCAAAGCGCCAGATCTGGTCGGCATTGAAGCGCAAGAAATAAGCCAACCGCTTATCCACTTCTCGAACGCCCCTTCCATCCAAGCGATGGGAGGGGCGTTCTCGTTTGAGGGAGAAAGCCGATCACACCGACGCAATTGAAATCGCTCGTGCGCACCATTCCTGACTTCCCGGTTTCTGGAATCCAGTTTCGCGACATCACCACTTTGATCGCTCATGGGGAGGGCTTTGCCACAACCGTGGATTGGTTGGCTGATCGGGTCCAAGCCTCGGAAGCAGAGGCCATCGCGGGAATGGAAGCGCGCGGTTTTATTTTCGGTGCGTCGGTCGCGTCGAAGCTCGGTTTGCCGTTCCTTCCCATTCGGAAGCCCGGGAAGCTCCCCTGCGAGACGATTGGTATCGATTATGCGCTCGAATACGGTGCCGACCGGCTCGAAATGGATCCGACGACTGTGGAGCGGGAGCAGAAAGTAGCGATCGTCGATGATCTTCTGGCTACCGGCGGTACGGCGTGCGCGACTGCGCAGCTCCTTCGGGAAGCCGGCGCCCGCGTCGCCGACGCTATCTTCGTTATTGATCTTCCCGATCTCGGCGGCGCGGAGAAGCTCAAAGACCGCGGGATCACGGTTGCAGCTCTTATGCAATTTGAAGGCGATTGACCTTTTTCCTGTCGATCCTTGGATAAAGTTTCGACCTAGGGCATTGTAGGCCCGGGCGGCCCGCCAATCGGGCGAAACGCGACGAGGGGCATGGAACAAACACTGGTAATAGCCTTGGTGGGCATACTCGGCATCGGCGCGCAATGGCTTGCGTGGCGGACGGGGCTTCCTGCCATCGTCCTGATGCTGATCGCTGGTTTTCTGGCGGGACCAGTTCTTGGGGTCTTCGATCCAGAACACGCGTTCGGGGGGCTGCTCGAACCGATGGTCGCCATCGGGGTTGCGCTCATACTGTTTGAAGGTGGTTTGAGCCTCGATTTCCGTGAGCTTCGCCATACGGGGAGCGCCGTCGGTCGCCTTGCGACCATCGGGGTTGCGCTGGGTTGGTTATTCGGCGCTCTCGCTGGCATCTATATCGCTGGCCTGGCCCCTGAAGTCGCGATCCTTTTCGGTGGCATCCTTGTGGTAACCGGGCCTACCGTCGTGATTCCGCTATTGCGCCAAAGCTCGATCAAATCGCGCCCCGCTTCGATTTTGAAGTGGGAAGCGATCGTCAACGATCCCACCGGCGCACTCTGCGCGGTGATTGCCTATGAATACTTCCGCAAGGTGGCCGAGCAACCCGGTGCGACCCTGTTCGAAGTCGTCCCGCCCCTTATCATCGCCGCCATAATCGCCGGCCTGATCGGCTATGTCGCCGCGCTGGCAATTGCCTGGTCTTTCCCCCGCGGTGCCGTGCCAGAATACCTCAAGGTCCCTGTGCTGCTTACCGCTGTGATCGGTGTGTTCGTCATCTCGAACCTCATCGAACATGAGGCAGGGCTTGTCGCAGTTACCGTGATGGGCGTGGCGCTGGCCAACATGAACGTGACGAGCCTGCGGTCAATCCATCCCTTCAAGGAGAATATCGCGGTTCTCCTCGTGTCCGGAATCTTCATCCTGCTGTCTGCATCGCTCAGCATTGAAGATATTCGCTACATCAACTGGCCCATCGCGTGGTTCCTGCTGGCGCTACTGTTCCTGGTCCGGCCTGCGACTATTCTTCTCAGCCTCCTGGGCAGCAACATACCTTGGAACGAGCGGCTTTTCCTCGCCTGGATTGCGCCGCGCGGGATCGTTCTCGTGGCGATTTCCGGCCTGTTCGCACTCCGGCTTTCCGACCTCGGCTTCAGCGACGGTAATCTCCTGATCGGGCTGAGCTTCGCCGTGGTCGTCGTAACCATCGTGGCGCACGGGTTCACTGCCGACTTCGTCGCCAAGCTTTTGAAGGTGAAGGGCACGACCAGGCCCGGCATCCTGGTAGTGGGCAGCACACCATGGACTGTCGCATTGGCCGAGCAGATGCAGGACATGAAGGCCCCGGTCATGGTGGTGGACCCGAGCTGGCAGCGCCTCGCCCTGGCCCGCCAGAAGGGGATACCGACCTATCACGGGGAAATCCTGAACGAGGCGACGGAACACAATCTCGAACTGGCCCCCTATCAAAATCTCGTCGCGGCCACCGAGAACGAGGCCTATAACGCACTCGTCTGCAACGAATTCGCTCATGAAATCGGCCGCGACAGTGTGTTTCAGTTGGGCGAGAGCGCGGATGGCGAAGACCGCCACTCGCTTCCGGAAAGCCTTCGGGGAAGGGCGCTGTTCGAAAGCGGCTTCGGCGTCGAGGACGTCAGCGAGCGTCAGCGCCAGGGATGGGTATTCCGCAAGACGCGCTTGTCGGAAGAGTTCGATTTCGAAAAAATGCAGGAAAAACTGCCCGATGCAGCCAATATGTTGCTGCTGGTTCGGGACAATGGAAATATCCGTTTCTTCACGCATGCCGCGCGGCCCGAACCGCGTGCAGGCGATGTCATTCTAAGTTTCTCGCCACCGCAGACCAGGACCGCGGAAGAGAAGGCTGCAAAGAAGGCCGGGAAAAAGCAGGGGGTGCAGACGACATGAGGGCAACATTGAAACTGGCAGCGACGGGCCTGAGTGTCGCAGGTTTGTTCGGACTGACGGCTTGCAAGGTCGAACGCGATGAACCTGAACCTGAACCTACCCAGGCCGACACGCCCCGTTCCATCTTCCAGGAAGAGCCGACCGCAGCGGACTCCATGCTCCCGACCGAGACGCTTCCCCCGCTGGAAACAGTCCTGCCGTTTGCGGATGGTACCTCCGATCTTACCGAGGCGGTTCGGGCGGAGCTCGCAACGGTCCTGCGCTCCCCTCAGGTCGCGTCGGGTGGCGCAATCATCCTGCGGGGCCATTCGGATTCGTCCGGTGATGACGAGGCAAATGTCGAAAGGTCACGCGATCTCGCGGATGCGGTGAAGGAATTTCTCGTCGATGGCGGTATCGCGGAAGAGCGGATCGAAGTGATCGCATTTGGCGAGCAAAACCCTATCGAGCCCAACGCACTTCCGGATGGCACCCCAAATGAAGAAGGGCGTGCTGCCAACCGCCGGGTGGAATTGACTGTCGAAACCGGGGAGAGCAACGCTAGGGAGCAAACCCTGATTGAAACGCTCAGCATGCCCGAAACTTCGGCGAGTGCGCCTCCGTCGGCAGCTCCAAAGCCCAAGGCGACCGCAAAAACCACGCAATGACAGGTTGACGAATCTGGCGGAGGAAGGCATCTGCCCTCCTCCGCGACGCGGGTATAGCATAGTGGTAATGCTCCAGCCTTCCAAGCTGGCTAGAGGGGTTCGATTCCCCTTACCCGCTCCAACTTCCCTACAGAACCGGATTTCGCTCGCGAAAGCGCGTTTCGTTCGACCTGCCGATAAGCGTAGCTTCACGAAGCGGTGGCTCGCTCCACTAAATTTCCATATTGTCGATCAGGCGAGTGCCGCCGATCCTGGCAGCGACAAAGAGACGGGCATTGCCGTTGTCTGACGCTAGGGGCGCCAAGCTATCGGCATCCCGGAGTTCCGCGTAATCGACGCTATCAAATCCGCTCGCGAGCAAATCCTGCCGCATATCCTCGAGCAAGCGATCCGGCGCTCCGCCTTCTGACAGCTTAATGATCGCTGCTTTCATGGCTCGAGGGAGCGCGGCCGCCTCTTGCCGCTGTTCCGGCGAAAGATAAGCGTTACGACTGCTCATCGCGAGGCCGTCCTTCTCGCGGACAATCGGAACACCGTAAATGGCATCCACATGCGGCCAGTTTAGATCAAGGTCGCGCGCCATGCGCCGGATGACAGCCAGCTGCTGCCAGTCCTTCTCGCCGAAAAACGCCATGTCGGGCGTGACCTGATTGAACAGCTTGCAGACGACGGTAGCCACGCCGTCGAAGTGCCCAGGACGGTCTGCGCCGCACAATCCCTCGCTGACCCCAGCGACCGAGATATTCGTGGCGTAGCCTTCCGGATAGACTTCCTGCGGCGCCGGTGCCCAAACCAGTGAGACACCCTCGTCCTCCAGAAGTTGCGCATCGCGCTCCAGCTGACGCGGGTAGGCATCGAGATCTTCCCCGGCGCCGAACTGGCGAGGATTAACGAAAATCGACACGACGACATGATCGGCCTGCGCTTTCGCCCTGCGGACGAGCGTCAGATGGCCTTCATGCAATGCCCCCATAGTTGGGACGAGCGCAACAGTCTGGCCATCTGCCCGCAAAGCGGTCAGGGATTTCCTCAACATTTCCAGTGTGCGAGCGATTTGCAACACCGACTCCCCTAGATTATGGTTTCAGGAGAGTTGCCCTAACCTTGCAGCGGCATCGAATACAACGAGAAGAAGAGCGAAACACTTTGCCCCAGACCGGCCCCCATTGGATTACCTTCGCCAACGAAAAGGGCGGGACAGGAAAATCGACGACGGCGGTTCATGTGGCAATCGCCCTGGCCTATCGCGGGGCGAGGGTGGTCGGTTTCGATCTGGATCACCGTCAGCGCACCTTTGCCCGCTATATCGAAAACCGGGCCGAGACGATGCAGCGACGCGAAATCGATCTGCCGACGATCGAATGTCATACCATTCCTCCGATTCCGGACGATGAATTCGGCGAGATTCTGCAACGCCATGCGGGTGACGCCGATTTCATCATCATAGATACGCCGGGCCGCGATGATCCCCTGGCGCGGTTTGCCGCCACTAACGCCGATACGCTCGTCACTCCCATGAACGACAGCTTCGTGGATTTCGATCTGATCGGTCAGGTCGAGGGCGAGAATTTCAAGGTACGCAAACTGTCTTTCTATGCCGAACTGATCTGGGAAGCGCGGATCAAACGCAGCCGCAAGGCGATCGAGGAAGGTCGCGCCGAAATGGATTGGGTTGTCGTGCGCAACCGCACCGGTCACACCGAAGCACGCAACCGCAGCCGGATCGAACAGGCGCTTGGCGAAATGTCGAAGCGGGTCGGATTCCGGGTTACGCAGGGTCTTTCGGAACGCGTGATCTATCGCGAACTTTTCCCCTCGGGTCTCACTCTGCTCGACAAGGGCCATTTGGGCGATCTGGGCACCAGTCATCTGGTGGCCCGCCAGGAATTACGCCAGCTCATGGCTGCTTTGAGGTTTCCCCACAATCAAAAATCCACGGCTCCTGCGGAAAAGGTCGACGCATGATCAAGCTGCTCGTCCTGGCCATAGGCCTAACGTTCCTGTGCCGCTGGGCGCTCGGGAAATGGCCGTGGGATTACCTTCGCGCTCCCGCCACGCGGAGCCAGGCGATCTTCCGTGCACGCAAGCTGCTCAACGTATCCGCCAAGGCCGACCACAAGGATATCCGCGAGGCACATCGCCGCATGGCAGCACTTGCCCACCCTGATCGAGGGGGCAGTAAGGCGCAGATGCAGGAACTCAATGCAGCCCGTGATCTTCTGTTAGACGATCTACCTTACGAAATTCCGGAGCCTCCCCGATGAGCCATGCATTCGATCCAACTGTCCTTCGTGAATATGACATACGGGGGATTATCGGTGAGACACTCGGCGCCGACGACGCCCGGGCGATCGGCAGGACATTCGGGTCGATGCTTCGCGAGCAGGGCGGTAGCCGGGTTGCAGTGGGTTACGATGGTAGGCGGTCTTCGCCCATGCTCGAGCATGGGCTGGTCGAAGGGCTTACGGCGAGTGGTTGTGACACCGTCAGGATCGGTCTCGGCGCCACACCCATGCTCTATTATGCGGAAGCCAGCGACGAGGACATACACGGCGGCATCCAGATCACCGGTAGTCACAATCCGCCTAACTACAACGGCTTCAAGATGGTCTTTCAGGGCCGCCCGTTCTTTGGCAGCGACATTCAGGAGCTGGGCAGACTGTCCGAGGCTGGCGAGTGGACCGATGGCGCCGGGGACGTAGAAAAACGGGATATTCTCGATGAATATGTCGAGCGCTTGGTGCAAGCGATCGACGGCATCGACCGCTCGGTTCTAGCCGGAATGCGGATCGGATGGGATGCGGGCAATGGCGCGGCCGGGCCAGCTCTCGAAAAGCTTGTTGCAAAGCTTCCTGGCGAACATCACCTGCTCTTTACAGAAGTCGATGGCGGCTTCCCCAATCATCATCCCGACCCGACTGTAGAAGAAAACCTTGCAGATCTGCGCGCGCTGGTCGCCGAGAAATCGCTCGATTTCGGCGTGGCATTCGATGGCGACGGAGACCGCATCGGTGCGATAGACGGCGAAGGCCGCGTGATCTGGGGGGATCAGCTCCTCATGATTTACGCCGAGGACCTGCTTCGGACGCGCAAGGGCGCGACGATCATTGCCGATGTGAAGGCAAGCCGGGCGCTTTACGATCATGTCGACGCTTGCGGTGGGAAGCCGCTGATGTGGAAGACCGGCCATTCGCTTATCAAATCAAAGATGAAGGAAACCGGATCGCCGCTAGCCGGGGAAATGAGTGGCCACGTCTTCTTCGCCGATGAATATTACGGCTTCGACGATGCACTCTACGCCGGTGTGCGTCTGATGGCGGCATCCGCCCGCCTCGGAAAATCGGTGACGCAATTGCGGAGCGATATGCCGCAGATGATCAACACGCCCGAGATGCGTTTCCAGGTCGACGAGAGCCGGAAATTCGCAGCGATCGAAGAGGTCAAGCAGCGGCTCTCGGGCACCGATGCGGACGTTAACGGCACCGACGGAGTACGCGTGAACACGGTGGACGGCTGGTGGCTGTTGCGCGCATCGAACACACAGGATGTCCTGGTGGCTCGCGCCGAAAGCGATAGCGAGGATGGGCTTTCTCGTTTGATGGCGCAGATCGACGAACAGCTGAAGCTTTCGGGTCTGGAGCGTGGCGAAAGCGTAGGGCACTGATCTCGAAGTTTCAGAGGGGGTTTGAATATGCGAAGTTTTGTATACGCGGCTGCGTGTGGCGCAGCTCTCGTGGCCACGCCTCTCGCTGCGCAAGCGCAGACCGGGGCGGCAACAGAAGAAGTCTCGCAGCAGCGGCTCGAAGAAATCTCTTCCATGATGAGCAATCTCTTCGTGGCGGATCCTTTGACTGCAGAACAGGAAGCCCGGCTGCCGGCGGCGCAGGCCGTGGTCGGGGCGATGATGCCCGACGGTTTTTACGGAACCATGATGGCCGACATCGTCGACAAGATGATGCGGCCCATGATGACGATGTTCTCATCGCCCGAGATTATCCTGTCGGCGCGCCTCGATCTGGATGAAGAAGCGATCGGTCAACTGACCGAAGCAGAACAGGCTGAAATTTCCGCCATGCTCGATCCGGCGTTCGATCAGCGGGTCGATGCCATCATCGGCGTTATGACGGAAAAGATGGGTGGCATGTTCGCTGTCATGGAAGATCCCATGCGCGAGGGATTGTCCAAAGCCTATGCTGTCCGCTTCGATGACAACCAATTGGCCGATATCGCCACATTTTTCGCCACGCCGACGGGAAGTGTTTATGCCAAGGAGTCGATGGCGTTGTTTTCCGATCCGCAGGTCATGCAGGCGAGCATGAAAGCGCTGCCGGCGATGATGAGCAGCTTCGGTAATATCGAAACGGCGATGGAGGAATCGATGGCGAACCTCCCCAAGGAAGCCGCCTATTCGGATCTGACGGCGGCCCAGCGTCAGCGGCTGGCCGAATTGCTGGGGATTGAGCCTGAAGATTTGTCCGAAGTAATCAGGCCGCCACGGCCTATGGCTTCCGACGAGACTGGCATGGTCGACTAAGGACGGGGTCCTTGGCTCTCGCTGGGGGGAACCGGCTTCTCCCTGTATCGCTTGAGCAGAGATGCAAACCATCGTTCCTTCTGAAATTTCCGACTGGTTCGCGGGCCGGGGCTGGCGAATACGTCGGCATCAGACGGATATGCTTTCGGCTAGCGATGCAGGCCGGCACAGCCTCCTTGTAGCGGACACCGGTGCTGGCAAGACGCTGGCCGGCTTCTTGCCCACGCTGGCGGCATTCGCGCCCTCGCGCAGCAGGAACAGTCCGCCCGAGGGACTGCACACGCTGTATGTCTCGCCTCTCAAGGCACTCGCGCACGACGTCCAGCGCAATCTGCTGACCCCGGTGGAAGAGATGGGCTTACCCATCACGGTGGAGACGCGGAGCGGGGATACGCCGTCCGATCGCAAGAAACGCCAGCGGTCGAAGCCGCCCAATGTCTTGCTAACGACGCCAGAGAGCCTTTCGCTGCTGCTGTCCTATCCCGACAGCCTTCATATGTTCGCTGGCCTGAAGCGGATCGTAATCGACGAGGTTCATGCCTTCGCCACCGGCAAGCGTGGTGATCTGCTGGCGCTCGCTCTCTCGCGGTTGCAAGCGATCGCTCCCGATCTCCAGCGTGCGGCACTTTCGGCGACAGTGGCGTCCCCGGAGGCCTTTCGCGAATGGTTGGCACCGTGGGGAGAAATCGACAGCGTCGCTCTGGTAGAGGGCGAGGAGGGCGCACGGGCCGAAGTCGAAATCCTGCTTCCCGAAGAGGAGCGCGTTCCTTGGGGCGGGCACGCCGCCACATGGGCGATCCCCCAGCTCTATGAAGAAATCCGGCGTAACCAGACCACTCTGGTGTTCACCAATACAAGGTTCCTTGCGGAATATATCTTTCAGAACCTGTGGGATGTGAACGAGGACAATTTGCCGATCGGCATTCACCACGGATCGCTTTCGAAAGAAGCGCGCCGAAAGGTGGAGGGAGCAATGGCGCGGGGAGAGTTGCGGGCTCTTGTCGCGACGGCCAGTCTCGATCTGGGTGTGGACTGGGGCGACATCGATCTCGTGGTCCAGATGGGGGCGCCAAAAGGCTCGTCGCGCCTGCTGCAGCGGATCGGGAGGGCCAACCACAGGCTCGACCAGCCAAGCCGCGCCTTGCTGGTGCCGGGCAACCGTTTCGAATTCCTCGAGGCCACGGCAGCCAAGGAGGCTGTCGACGAGGGACAGCGTGACGGGGAGGATTTCCGCCCAGGGGGCTTGGACGTGCTCGCCCAGCATGTGATGGCCTGTGCGTGCGCGGGACCTTTTAAAGAAGATGCCCTGCTGGGCGAGATACGCTCCAGCCTTTCATATGCCTGGGTGGACAAGGAAGCATGGGACCGGGTTCTGATCTTTGTCGCGACGGGGGGCTATTCGCTCAAGGCTTACGACAAATTCAAACGCATCGTCCGCGACAAGGAAGGCGTGTGGCGCCTTACCCATCCGGATCAGGCGGCGCGGCATAGACTGAACGCGGGGATCATTATCGACAGCGAAATGCTGGAGGTGCGCATTACTTCGGGTCGGGGGCGGGGCGGGCGCAGTCTCGGCAAGATCGAGGAGCGGTTTGCTGCCTCCCTTTCTCCCGGAGATACCTTCGCCTTCGCCGGGATGAGTCTCGAAGTCGTCAAGCTTCAGGATATGGAAGTGCTGGTCAAAGCGGCGACTTCCAACGCGATGATCCCAAGCTATGGCGGCCAGCGAATGCCGCTGACGACCCATCTGGCCGAACGTGTGCGGACCATGCTGGTGGATCGGGCGGGCTGGGCGCGTTTCCCCGATGATGTGCGCGAATGGCTGGAGGTGCAGGACTGGCGCAGCCAAATGCCGGGGCCCGGCCAGCTTCTGGTCGAGAGTTTCCCGCACGCCAAGCGTCACTACAGCGTCTACTATACATTCGAAGGCTGGAACGCGAACCAGAGCCTCGGGATGCTCATTACGCGGCGGATGGAGGACAGGGGGCTCCTGCCCGGAGGTTTCGTGGCGAATGACTATTCGCTTGCCGTATGGGGCCTCAAACCGGTGCCGGATCCAGCCCCGCTGCTTTCACCAGACATCTTGCAGGACGAGTTTCTGGAGTGGGTCCAGAATTCCCACCTACTGCGCCGTGCATTCCGTGAGGTGGCGGTCATCGGTGGCCTGGTAGAACGACAGCATCCGGGAAAACGCAAGACTGGCAAGCAGGTCACCTTCTCGACTGACCTCATTTATGACGTCCTGCGGAAATACGAACCGGATCATGTCCTGCTCGAAGCTGCCTGGGCGGACGCGCGTACGCGTATGACCGATGTGGGGCGTCTGGGAGATCTGCTGGACCGTTCGGCCCGACAATTGGTTCACGTCGAACTCGACCGGGTCAGCCCGCTGGCGGTGCCGGTCATGGTCATGATCGGCCGGGAGGCGACGCCGCAAGGTTCGGTCGATGACGAGCTGCTGCTGGAAGCGGAAGACCTCGCCAGCGCCGCAATGCGCGTCACAGAGATCGAGGATGAGGGGCTGACCTAGAGGAGGCCACTTCGGCCGCGAACCTCTGCCTGCCAAAGAAAAAGGGGGCAGATTGCTCCGCCCCCTTTCGCTGTTTTATTTTGCCGAAGCCTTACTGCATTCCGGCCTTGCCGAAGGTGCGGTACCGTTCGTTGCCGACAAATCCGAACTTCGAAACGCCGCTCGCCTTGATGACCTGAAGCACGCTGGCTGAAAGGTCGTAGCTGGCGAGAGCTTCCGGTTCGAACTGCAGTTCCGGTTCCGGGTTGATCCGGGTCGACTGCTCGAGAAGGTTGACGAGGTCGCCCATCTGGATTTCCTCGCCGTTCCAGAGCATCCGGTCGTCCTGCGTAAGAACAAGCTTGTTCTTGTCTGGCTCGACATCCACCGGAGGCGGGTTCGGGTTGGGTTGCGGAAGGTCGATATCGACCGAGTGGGTCGCGATCGGAATGGTGATGATGAACATGATGAGAAGCACGAGCAGGACGTCGATCAACGGCGTCATGTTCATGTCCATCATTGGGGCGCCATCATCCTTGCCGCCTGCCATTGCCATGGTCGTTTACTCCTGAATTCTTGTCCGGGGCCGTCGCGAAATGCGCTCAGGCGTTGGGATCGATCGGGTTCGAAATGAAGCCGACGATCGGATAACCGGCAGCCTGGACGTTGTAGATCGCCCCTGCAACGCAGGACCAGGGCGCATTGACGTCGCCGCGGATGTGGACCTGGGGAATTTTCTCCGGATCGTTCATGATCTCTTCCGGACCACCAGCGCGCTGGACGATGGTGTCGAGGCGTTCGAACGCCTGATCATAAAGCTCTTCGGAAGTTACCGGGGTGAGGTTGTTGAAATAAACGCGGCATTCGCCAGTGCGCGAGGCACCGGTGTAGCCGGTATCGCCGGCGCTCCGGCCCGCTTCGTCGCTGGTGCTGACCGTCAGGAGGAGGTTTTCGACCTTATCCTTCGATTCGACCGATTCGATCACCGGAATTTCCAGCTGCTCGATGGTCTGGATCGCGACCGGAACCGCGATCAGGAAGATGATCAGAAGCACCAGCATCACGTCCACGAGCGGAGTGGTGTTGATGTCTGACATCGGCGAGTCTGCCCCGCCTCCCATCTGGATCGCCATATTTACATCCTATCCGTATTCAATTTCACACGATTGACGCGAAGGACGCGGGCGGCGCGAACCGCCCGCGTGCCCTGCTTAGCGCTTGGTCGTGGTGGTGGTGGTGGTCGCACCGGCAGCAGGCGTGGTCGCCGTGGTGGTGGTGCGGCCAGCAGCGGCCTTGCCCGAAGCCTGCGTCGAAGTGGCAGTCATCGTCGCCGGCTTGATCGCGCCGTTCGAGTTGATGTTTGCAAGCAGGTCGGTCGAGAAGCCGCCCATCATGTCGGCGATGCGGCGGTTGCGGCTCTGCAGCCAGTTGTAGGCGAACACGGCAGGAACTGCGACCAGCAGACCGATGGCGGTCATGATGAGTGCTTCACCGACCGGGCCAGCGACCTTGTCGATCGATGCCGAGCCGGCCATGCCGATGTTGATCAGAGCGCGGTAGATACCGATAACCGTACCGAGCAGACCGACGAACGGTGCGGTAGCACCAACGGTTGCCAGGAAGGGCAGGCCGCCGTTGAGCTTCGCCATGATGGCGTGCTCCGAACGCTCGAGCGAGCCGTGCAGCCAGTCGTGGGCTTCGAGGCTGTCGTTGAGCTTGGCATGCTTTTCTTCGGCAGCGACAGCGTCGTCTACCAGCTGGCGCCATGCGCTGTTCTTTTCGAGCTTGGTCGAACCTTCCTTGAGGCTGTTTGCACGCCAGAAGCCGCCGCGAACATCCTTGTACTGGCTCATGACCTTACGCTGTTCGAAGAACTTGGTGAACAGGATGTAGAACGAACCGACCGACATGATGATCATGACAGCAAGGATCGACCAGGCGACGGGGCCGCCTTCTTCCATCGCCTGAAGGAAGCCGAAAGAGCTCTTGGGAGCTTCAGCCCCAGCAGCGAGAAGTGTGAAAAACATAGCGGATTATCCTCTTGAAATAGACGTTTTTAAGCTGCCGATGTCCCTAATCGGGCAGCACGTAACGGATCGATTGAGTAGTGGTAGACGAGATCGGGTCCCCGGCTGCGTTGAGAGCCGGATTGTACCGAGCGTAACGCTGCATGCCGCGGCAGGCCGCGTCGTCGAGCGCACTCGAACCCGAGCTGCCGGTAACCGAGCAGGCTTCCACGCGCCCGTTTGATCCGATCGTGATACGCATGGAGACCGTTCCCGACTCTTCGCGACGAAGCGCGCTGGAGGGGTAGTCACCCTGGATTCGTGCAGCCCACCGGTTCAGACCGTCAGGCGATGCGCCACGAGCCTTCGAAGGAGCGGGCGGCGGAGCCGGAGGAGCCGGCGGTGCCGGCGGAGCTGGCGGCGGGATCCGAAGCGTCGGCGGAGCCGGCGGCGGAATCGTCGGAGTTGTCCGGATCGTCGGCGGTGCCGGTGAAATATTCATCGGCGGCGGCGGCGAAACCGGCGGAGGCGGGCTCGTCGGCTCCGGAATATCTTCCGGCGGCGGCGGCGGTTCGTCTTCCGGCTCTGGCGGTGGTGGGGGTTCTTCCACGTCGATCGTTGTTACGCGCTCAACCACATTCTTCACCGCATCAATAGCGAGACCTGTGATGAGCAAGTAACCGAGGGCAATGTGGATAATGGCAACGATGATGATCGCGACGACGCGATTCCCACTCATCTGTTGGTCAGCATAAGCCATTCGGTTGCATCACTCCATCGTGTCCGCCCGATCTGCATCGGGCCATTCTTCGACGCCGTGGGGGTGGACACCAGCCCGTATCCCCGACGCCGCATTCCGTGTAACACCTTCGCGATCCCGTTCTAGGTACGATGGCGTATGGCTGAGCTTGTTCCCGATAACGTCGCAAAAGGCAACGTTCCGGCAATATTGTATCATTAGCACAGTCCTGCCGCACCCCTTAGCGTTGCAGGACATGTGGAGCAAACGCTTTATCGGTTAAGCGCCGATTCACGGCCTTGTGTGAAGGGAACGGATAATTACTTCGATTGGTTTGCAAGATTGTGTCACCGACAGGAATTTTCGGAAGGTCTGCTTTTGTATTCGTTCAATAAACCTTTGCTGGGTGCAGTTGCTTTTCTAGCGCTTGCCACTCCGGGATTCGCTCAGGACACCGGATCGACCATGCTTACGTATGCAGACGTCGTCGATCTGGCGGACGGTTCGCCGCTCGTGGTTCGCGCCAGGATTACGGACCAGGTCGCGCTGAAGCCCGAGCGTGCGCCCGGGCTTGCGCCCAATCACGTCCGGCTGTTCATCGAGGCAGAGACGGTTGCCCTGCTTTCGGGCAACGTGCCGCTCGGCAAGGAACTGACCTATCTGGTCGATGTCCCGCTCACGCAGAAGGGCAAGGTTCCCAAGCTGAAGAAGCAAGAGGTCCTGCTTTTCGCGCGCAGCGTCCCGGGCAAGCCAGGTTCCCTTCAGCTGACGGGGCCGAACGCGCAACAGCCCTATACTCCGGAGCTGGAGGCGCGCCTGAGGCCTGTTCTGGCATCGCTCGTCGCCGCGGATGCACCGCCCCGGATCACCCGCATTGCAGACGCTCTCGCTGTCGAAGGTGCGCTGACGGGCGAATCGGAAACCCAGCTTTTCCTCGACACGGAGAATAACGAGCCGGTTTCTATTACGGTCGTCCGACGCCCCAATCAGCAGCCGCGCTGGGGTGTTTCCTGGACCGAGATCGTCGACCAGTCCGCACGTCCGCCGCAGAAAAATACCGTCGAATGGTACCGACTGGCCTGCAGCCTGCCGGCAGCCCTTCCCGGCGAAGCGAACCTGTCGCGTGACACGCGGGCAAGGGAAATTGCCAGTCGCGACTATGCGTTCGTCATCCAGCAGTTGGGGGCGTGCGAACGCTCGCTTTGAATGCGCAGCTTAGGCGGGCCGAAGACAAACTGGTTCACGAATGGCGGGGCCATGCGCTAGGCCCCCGGCCATGATATGCTTTCGTGATGACATTGATCCGCCCGCCCTCCTGCTGAACCAGCGGGGCGAAGCCCTTGGCTCTTATATACAGGGTGCCGATCATGGCTGATGCGCTGAGAATCGCAATTGCCGGGCTCGGCACAGTTGGCGCGGGCGTGATCCGCCTGATCGAAACCAATAGCGACATGATCGCGGCGCGTGCCGGGCGGCCGATCGAGATCGTTGCCGTTTCCGCGCGTGAACGCGGCAAGGATCGCGGTGTGGACCTGTCGCCCTATGCCTGGGTCGACGATATGCAGGCCATGGCGCAGCGGCAGGATGTCGATGTGGTGGTGGAACTGGTCGGCGGGTCCGATGGTCCGGCGCTGACACTGGCTCGTTCGGCTTTCGATGCTGGCAAGGGGCTGGTCACTGCGAATAAGGCAATGGTCGCCCACCATGGGCTGGAGCTGGCCGAAGCGGCGGCGATCCACAATGCGCCCTTCGCTTTCGAAGCGGCGGTTGCGGGCGGTATTCCCGTGCTCAAGGGCCTGCGCGAGGGGACCGCTGCCAATGCGCTGACGCGGATTTACGGCATCCTCAACGGCACCTGCAATTACGTCCTGTCCGAGATGGAGCAGACCGGCGCGGATTTCGACGAGATGCTCTCCGCCGCGCAGGATAAGGGCTATGCCGAAGCCGATCCGGCCTTCGATATCGAGGGTGTGGATGCGGCGCACAAGCTGGCGATCCTGGCCGCCATCGGCTTCGGCACGACGATCGATTTCCCCAATGTGAAGACCGAAGGCATCACGCAGGTCCGGGCCAGCGATATCCAGCAGGCCGATACGCTGGGCTATGTCATCCGGCTGGTCGGGATCGCGGCGCTGGTGGGCGAGGGCGAGGATTGCCGCCTGCTCCAGCGTGTGCGGCCGTGCCTGGTGCCGTTCCGCCATCCGCTGGCGGCAGTGACGGGGCCGACCAATGCGGTGGTGGCCGAAGGCGACTTTTCCGGGCGGCTTCTTTTCCAAGGGGCAGGCGCGGGCGACAAGCCGACGGCCAGCGCCGTGGTGGCCGACCTTATCGACATTGCGCGGGGGCAGAGCGGGGCGCCGTTCTCCGTGCCGACGACCAGCCTCGTCCAGTGCGCGCCGGCAGATCCCGGCACGCGCATAGGGCGCGACTATATCCGCTTTACCGTGGCTGACCGGCCGGGGGTGCTGGCCGAAATTACCGCCGCCATGCGCGATGCCGATGTCTCGATCGAGAGCCTGATCCAGCGCGGGCGCGACAAGGATGGCGGCGATGTGCAGGTGGCGATGGTCACGCATGAGGGGCCCGAGCGCTGCGTGAGCAAGGCGCTCGACCTGCTCGACGGATCGCCTAGCCTGACGGCGCGTCCTCTGGTGATGCCGATCCTGAGCGACTGACCCCGTCCGCCTCGAGCGGCGGCGGCAGGCCAAGCACCTCGGCATTGTCCTGCTGCCCCTGCTCCGGAGCGGGCGGCGGCGTGACCGTGCCAGTACTGTTGCCGCGCGGCGCAAGCCCGCGCCCGATCCGGTCCGCATCCGATCCCGGCGGCGTCTCGGGCAATTTGCTGAAGTCGATCAGATAGGCTGGCGGGGGCACTTTCCCCATGCGCATGCATCCGGGAGGCCACCCTTGATCTTGGCAGTCGGAAATGAAATCGGGGGCCTTCGGGTCCTTTTTGAACGCCGTCTCTTCCGCATGGCGCCGCTCGGCGGTTTCCTTGTCATAGAGGCGATTCTCATCGCCGGTCCGCTTGCGGCAGACGATAATCTCTCCGGTGATGATCGCGGCGTCCTGATCCTCTTCGCAATCTTCATAGGTCCCGGCTTCGGGTGTCGTATCGACCCGGATGTCGATTTTTCCCGGCGGCCGCCCGGTCTGCGCGGGCGGCAACGTCTGGGCGATTATCGGCTGCGCACCAATGACGAACAGGGGAAAGCCCAGTGCCCAAAGCCCCAGTCTCGACATTCCACCCCTCTCTGGCTATCCGCCGCGCATACGATTTCACGAAACCCAATCCGCCCATCGCACCTCCGGCCAAAGGAATGAACTCCTGATGAACTCGCCTTCTTCGAACCCGCTCGACCGTGTTCTCGTGCTCGAAATGGTCCGCGTGACCGAAGCTGCCGCAGTGGCGGCGTCGAAGCTTATCGGGCGGGGCGACGAGAAGGCCGCCGATGCCGCCGCCGTGGAAGCCATGCGCGAGGCGTTCGACACGCTTTACATGGATGGCACCGTGGTCATCGGCGAGGGCGAGCGTGACGAGGCCCCGATGCTGTTCATTGGCGAAAAGGTGGGCGGCGCGCCGGGCAAGGGTCCGAAGATCGACATCGCGCTGGACCCGCTGGAAGGTACCACCATCACCGCCAAGGCAGGGCCGAATTCGCTGGCCGTGCTGGCAGCAGCGGCAGAAGGCTGCCTGCTCAACGCGCCCGACGTTTATATGGACAAGATTGCGGTCGGCCCCGGCTATCCCGACGGGATCATCAGTCTGGCCAAGACGCCCAGCGAGAATGTGACGGCCGTGGCCGAGGCCAAGGGCGTGAAGCCGTCCGACATCATCGTCTGCGTGCTCGATCGTCCCCGGCATTCGGACCTGATCGCCGAACTGCGCGGGCTGGGCTGCGGCGTGGTGCTGATCGGCGATGGCGATGTGGCGGGCGTGATCGCGGTGACCGATGAAGACACCACGATCGACATGTATATGGGGCAGGGCGGCGCCCCCGAAGGCGTGCTGGCCGCAGCAGCGCTGCGCTGCGTCGGCGGCCAGTTCAACGGCCGGCTCGTCTTCCGCAACGATGACGAAAAGGCCCGCGCGCGCAAATGGGGGATCGAGGATCTCGACCGTATCTACACGCGCGACGATCTGGTGCGCGGCGACTGCATCTTCGCCGCCACCGGCGTGACCAGCGGCAGCCTGCTCGAAGGCGTGAAATATCGCCGCGGCGGCACGATGACGACCGAAAGCGTGGTGATGCGCGCATCCAGCGGCACCGTGCGCTGGATCAAGGGCGAACACCGCGTCTGAGCCGGTCGGGGGCGCGCCGCCTGCCTGCTTGCCGGGCGGCCTATCCCCCAACCGCACGCCTGCCAATTGTTGCGTTTTGGGGTCAGCGCTCTAGTGCGGGCCGACCGCAGCAAATGCCCAAGGATTCGTCCCAATGAAGATCATGGCCGCCAATTCGAACCTGCCGCTTGCCCGCGCGATTGCAGGTTATCTCGAAATGCCTCTCGTCGATGCCCAGGTGCGGCGTTTTGCCGACGAGGAAATCTTCGTCGAAATCCACGAGAACGTGCGCGGCGAGGATGTGTTCGTCGTCCAGTCGACCAGCTTCCCGGCCAATGACAATCTGATGGAACTGCTGATCTGCATCGATGCGCTGAAGCGCGCATCGGCCCGCCGCATCACCGCAGTGGTTCCCTATTTCGGTTACGCCCGGCAGGACCGCAAGCCCGGCCCGCGTACGCCGATCTCGGCCAAGCTGGTGGCGAACCTGATCACCGAAGCCGGTGCCGACCGCGTGCTGGCGGTCGATCTGCACGCCGGCCAGATCCAGGGCTTCTTCGACATCCCGACCGACAACCTCTTTGCTGCGCCGGTCATGGCGGCGGACATCCAGGCGCGGTACGGCGATCAGGATCTGATGGTCGTCAGCCCCGACGTGGGCGGCGTGGTGCGTGCCCGCGCGCTGGCCAAGCGGCTCGACAATGCGCCGCTCGCCATCGTCGACAAGCGCCGCGATCGTCCGGGCGAAAGCGAAGTGATGAACATCATCGGCGAAGTATCCGGCCGCCACTGCATCCTGATCGACGATATCGTCGATTCGGGCGGCACGCTGTGCAACGCCGCGCAGGCCCTGCTCGATCAGGGCGCAGCTTCGGTCGCGGCTTATATCACGCATGGCGTCCTGTCGGGCGGTGCTGTTGCCCGCGTCGATGGTTCCTCGCTGAAAGAACTGGTCATCACCGATTCGATCCGGCCCACCGATGCCGTCCGCGATTCGGCCAAGGTCCGCATTCTGCCGATCGCCCCGCTGATCGGCGAAGCGGTACGCCGTATTGCCGATGAAAGCTCGGTAAGCTCGCTCTTCGATTAAGCTGGCATGGAGACGGGGACCGGACCGCTCAGCGCGGTTCGGCCTCCGGGTCCCGCCACGGGCGCGGTTCATCGCAGCCCAGCCGCTCCAGCATTTCCAGTCGCCGCGACTGGCGGATTTCCAGATTGATCCGCAGCAGCGGGTTGGGGCCTTTCTTCAGCTTGCCCGGCGTCGTGCCGAAAAACTGATGCATCTCACGCGTGAGGTGCGACTGATCGAAATAGCGCAGGTGCATTTCGGCCTCTTCATCCTCCATGGCGATGTTGAGCAGCGCCGCTGCCATGTCGAGCGCCCGCGCGCGCCGCATGGCAAAGCGCGGTGAAACGCCGAATTCACGCCCGATCACCCGCTCCAGCGTGCGCCGCGTAATGCGATGGGCATCGGCGAAATCATCGAGCGAGGCCCCCGGATCGGTCAGGCACAAAGTCTCGAAATCCTCCACGATGGAGGGCGGGCGCGATGGATCGGCCTTCGCGATCTCGGTGGCGATATGGTCTTCCACGCTGCCGATCCAGACCGTAGCATCGTCGTCAGGGGCAAGATCGGGGACCGGCGCGTGTTCGCCGATGGCGCTGTCGAGCAGCATTACCTCGTCGGTCACACTGCCCGGATCGGGCAGGCCCAAATCCCCCATTCCGCCGGGCGCTAAATTGATAGAGACCACCTTGAAGCTGCCGTAGGCGCTCAGCTCCATCTTCTTCGTGAAGGGTCCGAAATACAGCGCCAGACCATCTGATCCGGGCTCGAACGTCTTCAGCCCGCTGGCCGTGGCGGCTGTCCACGTGGCTCCGTAGATCACCCGGATCACGGGAAATTCGGTGAATGCCCCGCAGGATATGCTCTGGCCTTCGGGCAGGGTAACGGCAGTTACCCCAAGCCGTGCGATCCAGGGCTGGAGACATTCCTTGGGCGCGCGATTGTGCGAGAGGGGCATGCCCTCCGGTGTCGAACCCGTGGCCGACACTATGCCTGATGGCATCCCCAGCGCCGTCATATCGACAGCCCTCTTGCCCCTGTTGCACCCATAATCATTTGCGCCCCTTCAGTGCGACCCGAAGGGAGTTGGCATTTCCTTCACACCTTGACCAAAGCGCCCGACCTGTCAAATGCGCCTTATGGCTACCCCTTCTGATCTAGAACTCGCAAACCGCCTCGCCGATGCCGCCGGAGAGGCGATCCGCCCCCTGTTCCGGGGCGAATGGAGCGAGGAGCAGAAGGCCGACCGCAGCTTCGTGACCGAAGCGGACAAGGCGGCAGAAGCCGCGATGCGCACCATCCTCGAGGCAGAGCGGTCCGATGACGGCATCATCGGCGAAGAATACGGCACGCGGAACGAAGGCGCGCGCCGCCAGTGGGTGCTCGACCCGATCGACGGCACTACCAGCTTCATTGCCGGGCGCCCGATCTTCGGCACGCTGATCGGCCTGCTGCAGGATGGCTTTCCCGTGCTCGGCATTATCGACCAGCCGATTACCCGCGAACGCTGGGCCGGGCGGATGAGCGAAGGCACTACCTTCAACGGCAAGCCGGTGCGGACCGCGCCCTGCCGCGAACTGTCCGATGCCGTGCTGGGCACCACCTCGCCGCATCATTTTTCCGATCACGAGGCCGATCATTTCATGGGGCTGGCCAAGGCCGTGGCAGAGCGGAAGATGATCTATGGCGGCGATTGCTACAATTATGGCCTCGTCGCCAGCGGCCATGTCGATATCGTCTGCGAAGCGGGCCTCAAGCTGCATGATTTCGCGGCGCTGGCCCCGATCGTGGAAGGCGCGGGCGGCCTGATGTGCGACTGGGCGGGCGAACCGCTCCATGCCGAAAGCGATGGCACGGTGCTGGCCATCGGCGATCCGGCACGGCTGGAAGACGTGCTGGAGGCCATGGGCCAATCCTGACCCGGCACTCCTGATCCAGCAGGGGCTTTCCGCCCTTTTTCCAGTTTACGCGTTAGGAAGGCATGACGCAGGATACCACTCTCTTGATCACTGGCGCGGGCAACGGGATTGGCCGCGCGACCCTGATGCATTTTGCCGGCAAGGGCTGGAAGGTGATCGGCCTCGACAAGGATGCCGAAGCGCTGGCCGAATTGCGCGATGCCCTGCCGCGCGAAAAGGCGCTGTTGCTGACCTGCGATGTCGGGAAGGAAGGCGAGGTGGCAAAAGCGTTCGAGCGGATTGCCGAGTGGCTCGGCGGCCAGCCGCTCCACTGCCTCGTCAACAATTCGGGCATTGCCGATCCCTATTGCGGGCCGCTGGAAGATGTGGCGCTTGCCGATTGGCAGGCGTGGATCGATGCCAGCCTGACGGCGACCTTCCTCGTCAGCCGCGCCGCCCTGCCGCATTTGCGCCGGGCCGAGAGCGCCAGCATCGCCAACATCTCCTCCACTCGCGCGGTGATGAGCGAGCCTGAAAGCTTCGCCTACGCGGCGGCCAAGGGCGGGATCGATGCGCTGACCCATTCGATGGCGGTGACGCTGGGCCCGAAAATCCGCGTCAATGCGATCCGGCCGGGCTGGATCGAAACCGGGCCATGGCAGAAAAGCGCTGCCCGCTCTCACCCGGAGCATCGCGACAAGGATCGGGACCAGCATCCGGTGGGCCGGATCGGGACGCCCGAAGATATTGCCGGGGCGGTCGATTATCTGCACGGCGCTGGCTTCGTGACCGGCCAGCATCTCAATGTGGATGGCGGGATGACGGTCAAGATGATCTACGAACATTGACCATGGCAGGCGGCAGATCACTCGATGGGCGGATCGCGCTGGTCACCGGCGCGGCGCGGGGCCTGGGTTTCGCGATTGCGCAGCGGCTGGCTGGCGATGGCGCCGAAGTCTGGCTGGGCGGACGGGATGCGGCGGCGCTCGATGAGGCGT
Source organism: Qipengyuania triglochinis (assembly GCF_054655615.1). Lineage (NCBI taxonomy): Bacteria > Pseudomonadati > Pseudomonadota > Alphaproteobacteria > Sphingomonadales > Erythrobacteraceae > Qipengyuania > Qipengyuania triglochinis. The sequence continues at coordinate 719,956 of NZ_BAAHND010000002.1, forward strand.
GCCACGCGATCGGGGGCAAGGTCCGGCCGCTCGCCTTTGATCTGGCCGATCAGGCACCGATCAAGAGGGCGTTCGGGGCCTTTTCCGGAACAGGGCTCGACATTCTCGTGAACAATGTCGGCGAGCGGGACCGGCGTTCCTTCGAGGAAATCGAGCGGGAGGACATGCGGCGCCTGCTCGAAATCAATCTCGTCGCCCCCTTCGATCTGGCCCGCCGCGCCGCGCCGCTGATGCGCTCGCGCGGCTATGGCCGCATCATCAACATCACCTCGATCGCCTCCCTGATCGCGCGCGGGGATGCCTCCTATACCGCCAGCAAATCCGCGCTCGACGGCCTCACACGCGCCCTCGCGGCGGAGCTTGGGCCGGATGGAATCACGGTCAATTCGGTCGCCCCAGGCTTCGTCCTGACGGAGCGGAACGAGGAATGGTTCACCTGCACATCCGAGGTCGCCGATCACCTTGAGCGCCGCACCTCGCTCGGCCGCTGGGCGAGGCCGGAAGAAATCGCCGGCCCAGTCGCCTTCCTCGCCTCCCCCGATTCTTCTTATATCACCGGCCATACTCTGGTCGTCGACGGCGGCTACGTAACCCACTTCTGACTTGCATTTGCGCGGAGAAGCGCTATTTCGCGCGCCTTCACCGACACGTGATTCTCAGCCGGCCTGGCGACAAGGGCTGCCAGGGCTGGTTCGTACGTGTCTCTGACAAAGGAGATAAAAATGCCCAAGCTGAAGACCAAGAGCGGTGTGAAGAAGCGCTTCAAGCTCACCGCAACCGGCAAGGTCAAGCATGGTGTCGCCGGCAAGCGCCACCGTCTGTCCAGCCACAATGCGAAGTATATCCGCCAGAACCGCGGCACGACTGTCCTGTCCGAAGCGGACTGGAAAGCAGTGAAAAAGTGGGCGCCGTACGGCCTCGACTGATCGCGAACTAAGGAGAATCTGATATGCCTCGCATTAAACGCGGCGTTACCACACGCCAGAAGCACAAGCGGCTCCTAGACCAGGCCAAGGGCTATCGCGGTCGTCGCAAGAATACCATCCGCGTCGCACGCCAGGCCGTCGAAAAGGCCGGCCAGTACGCTTATCGCGACCGCAAGGTTAAGAAGCGGAACTTCCGCGCCCTGTGGATCCAGCGCATCAACGCGGCTGTCCGCGCAGAAGGCCTGACCTATTCGCAGTTCATGCACGGCACCAAGCTGGCCGGCATCGAACTGGACCGGAAAGTAATGGCCGATCTCGCCATGAACGAAGGCGCAGCATTCAAGGCCATCATCGAACAGGCCAAGAAGGCGCTTCCCGCCTAATTAAAATTTCGATGAAAAATCAAGGAGCGGGCGTTTTCCAGACGGAAAGCGCCCGCTTTTTTGTAATATCAGCTAGTACGAATATGAAAGTTACTCTATAATAGTCAAGTGAGAGAGGTTGCGACTAAGGGGCTGTCTGGGACAGTAAATGTGCGTTTTTTTGCGCTGCCCGATGATCTCGTTCACTGTTTTAGCACTATTTACAGGGTCACTGTTCAGCCATTGCCGGGCCATATGGTGTCCGATTGCTTGCTGCCGGAATGGGGAAACCTGCGAATGGTTGTCAAAAACCCCCCTACATTTACTGTTTCAAGTGGCGGTGAAGTAACCAGCCATTTTGCCGCGACTGGCCCGCGTTCGCATCCGGTGAATTTCGAGGTCGGGCCATGCACCTTATGGGGCATCGGATTGCTGCCGGTCGGCTGGGCCCGATATGTCCAGGCGCAGGCGAAGGATTGCGCCGACCGAGTATTCGACGGAATGAAGCCCAGCCCGTTTTTCGGTTTCGCCCCCCTGTGCGAAGAACTGTGTGCTTCGAAGGCGAGCGAAGAAGAGGACTTCGAGCGGATCGTCGAGTTCGCGCGCGCGCTTGCCCCTCCGCCGCGCGACGAGGGGCGGATAATGGCCATCCATTCGGCGATGGCCGATCCCTATCTTATCGAAGTTCCCGAGCTTGCCGATCGGGTCAGTATGACGGTTCGCACTCTGGAGCGGATGTGTGCCCGCTATTTCGGCTTTCCGCCGCGCCTGATGCTCAGGCGTCAGCGCCTGATCCGCAGTTTGACGGCGTTTCTAGCAAGCGGGGCGCAGAACTGGTCCAAGACCATGGACGCGCATTATCACGATCAGGCCCACTTCGTGCGTGAATTTCGCAGTTTCATGGGCATGAATCCCACCCAATATGCCGAGATGGACCACCCGATCCTCGATGCTTTCGTCGCGGAGCGGAAGAGGATCTGGGGCTTGCCCGCGCCTGCCTCCGCCGAGCAGGTCGAACCAACCGACGCAGGATGATCCGACAGAGCGGGCTTTAGCTATCGGCGCAATGCCGCTAGGGGCTGGCCGCAAGAGTGATTTTCCGAGAGTTAGATGACCGACTTCCTCACATTGCAGACCGATGCGCTCGCACGCATTGCCGAAACCCAGGACGCCGAAGGGCTGGAAGCCATCCGGATCGAATTTCTGGGCAAGCAGGGTTCGATTTCCGCCCTGATGAAAACGCTCGGCAAGATGAGCCCGGACGAGCGGCAGGAGCAGGCGCCCAAAATCCAGGGTGCTCGCACCGCCGTCGCCGACGCCATCGCCGACCGCAAGGCCCGGTTCGAAGCGGAGGAGCTGGAGCGGAAACTATCGTCCGAAAAGCTTGATCTTACACTGCCTGCGCCGCAGGCCCCGCTGGGTAGCGTGCACCCGGTCAGCCAGGTGATGGACGAGTTGACGGAAATCTTCGCCGATCTTGGCTTCTCGGTCGCCACTGGTCCGGAAATCGAGGACGACTGGCACAATTTTACCGCGCTCAACATGGCCGAAACGCACCCCGCGCGCGCCATGCACGATACGTTCTATTTTCCCGACCGCGATGCGGACGGAAATCGGATGCTCCTACGGACGCACACCAGTCCGGTACAAATCCGCTCGCTGGTAGAACAGGGCGCGCCTATCCGCATCATCGCTCCCGGCCGCGTCTACCGCAGCGACAGTGACGCGACGCACACACCCATGTTCCATCAGGTCGAAGGGCTCGTCATCGACAGGGACATCCATCTCGGCCACCTTAAATGGACGCTCGAAACCTTCCTCAAAGCCTTCTTCGAGCGAGACGATATCGTGCTCCGCCTGCGTCCTTCCTACTTCCCCTTCACCGAACCTTCGGTCGAGGTCGATGTCGGTTGGCAGGATGTGAAAGGCCGCAAGGTTCTCGGCGGGGACGGCGATGCACCGGGCCACGGCTGGATGGAATTGCTTGGGTCAGGCATGGTCAATCGCCGGGTAATCGAATTCGCCGGGCTCGATCCGGACGAATGGCAGGGTTTTGCATGGGGTCTCGGCGTCGATCGTCTCGCCATGCTCAAATACGGGATGGATGATTTGCGCGCCTTCTTCGACGGCGACCAGCGCTGGCTGGACCATTACGGCTTCTCGCCCTTCGACCAGCCTACGCTTTCAGCAGGTGTGGGAGCAGGCGCATGAAGTTTTCGCTCGAATGGTTGAAATACTTTCTCGAAACGGACGCCAGCGTCACAGACATCGCGGCCGCGCTGAACAGGATCGGCCACGAAGTCGAAGGCATCGAGGATCCGGCCGAAAAGCTGACCGGCTTCCGCGTCGCAAAGGTGTTGACTGCTGAGCCGCATCCCGATGCCGACAAGCTGCAGGTCCTCACGGTCGATACCGGTGAAGGCAATCCGCTACAGGTGGTTTGCGGGGCGCCCAATGCGCGGGCTGGAATGAAGGGCGTGCTTGGCCTTCCCGGCGCCGTTGTCCCGGCGAACGGCATGGAACTGCGCAAGAGCGCGATCCGCGGTGTCGAAAGCAATGGCATGATGTGCTCGGTGCGCGAGCTCGAACTGGGTGACGAGCATGACGGCATCATCGAATTGCCCGATGATGCGCCAGTCGGCATGGGCATGGCAGAATATCACGATGCCTCGCCCGTTTTCGACGTGGCCATCACTCCCAACCGCCCCGATTGCATGGGCGTGCAGGGGATCGCGCGCGATCTCGCTGCGGCTGGGTTAGGCTCGCTCAAACCGGTCGAAACATCCCAAATTGCTGGAGCAGGTTCGTGCCCGGTCGAAATCCGCACTGACGATCCTGAAGGCTGCCCGGCATTCTATGGCCGTGTCATTCGCGGCGTCGACAATACCGGTTCGAGCCCCGAATGGATGCAGCGCCGCCTGCTTGCGGCAGGCCAGCGGATCATTTCGCCGCTGGTGGATGCGACCAATTATTTGATGCTCGCATTCGGGCGTCCAGCCCACGTCTATGATCTCGCCAAGTTGTCGGGTGCGATCGTGGCGCGCCGCGCAAAGGATGGCGAAACGGTCGAAGCGCTCAACGAGAAAACCTACACGCTCGACGATACGATGACCGTTATCGCCGACGACACGGGCGTGCATGATATCGCCGGCATCATGGGCGGCGAGCATTCAGGCGCGACTGAAGAAACCACCGAGGTGCTGCTAGAAATCGCCTATTTCGATCCTGAACGGATCGGCGTGACGGGCCGCAAGCTTGGCCTCGCTTCAGACGCACGTACGCGGTTCGAACGCGGCGTAGATCCGATGTTTCTCGATGACGGCCTTGCGATCCTCACTAGTCTGATCCTGAAGACGTGTGGTGGCGAACCGACCGAAGTTGTTCGCGCAGGAACGCCGCCAACCAAAGCCAAACAGGTAAAGTTCGATCCGGATTTGACTGAGCGCCTGGGCGGAGTGTCCGTCCCCCACGAACAGCAGCGCGGAATCCTTACCGCGCTCGACTTCGAGGTTGATGACGCCTGGACGGTTACCTGTCCGCCACGCCGCCATGATATTGAAGGCTCTGCAGATCTCGTCGAGGAAGTGGTTCGCATCCACGGCATCGACAATGTCGAGAGCGTGGCGCTGCCGCGTCGCCCCGGTGTCGCATTGCCGACCGCGACGCCGCTGCAGCAGTTGGAGCGCAAGCTGCGCCGTGCAGCTGCTGCACGCGGCTTGAACGAGGCGATTACCTGGTCCTTCCTCCCTACGGACGAAGCCGACCATTTCGCAGACGGCGCCGAGCTGTGGGTGCTGGACAACCCGATCAGCGAAGACATGAAGGCGATGCGCCCCTCGCTCATTCCCGGTTTGCTTGCGGCTGCGAAACGTAATGCCGACCGTGGTGCGGAAGGTGCGCGGCTGTTCGAGATCGGCCGTCGCTATTTCCGCGGCAAAGATGGTGCGAGCGACGAAAAACCGACGCTGGGCGTAGTGCTATCGGGCGAGAAGACCCAGCGTGGTTGGAATAGCGGCAAGGCCCAACGTTTCGACGCCTATGACGCCAAAGCTGAGGCTATGGCGCTGCTGGAAGCCGCTGGCGCTCCAACCGGCAATCTGATGGTGATGGGCGAGGCTGGCGACCAGTTTCACCCCGGCCAGTCAGCCACCTTGCGCCTCGGTCCCAAGAACGTGCTCGCCCGGTTCGGTGCTTTGCATCCCAACACGCTAAAGGCTTTCGACATCGATGGCCCGGTGATGGCGCTCGAGATATTCCTCGATGCGATCCCGGCGAAGAAAGGTGGCGGCTTTGCTCGTTCGGCATATGCACCACCAGCACTGCAGGCGATCACGCGCGACTTCGCCTTCCTCGTCCCTGCCGATCTTGCCGCAGGCGACCTTGTAAAGGCGGTCCGCGGTGCAGAAAAGAAGGCGATCGTGGACGCGCGCGTCTTCGACGTCTTCGCCGGACAGGGCGTGCCCGAAGGCAAGAAATCCGTCGCGGTCGAGGTCGTGATGCAGCCGGGCGACAAGAGCTTCACCGACGAAGAGATCAAGGCGATCTCGGACAAGGTCGTTGCCAATGCCGCCAAGCAGGGCGCGGAGCTTCGCGGATGAAGACCGCACTTGTAACCGGAGCCACTGCAGGCATTGGCAAGGCAACTGTTCGCACGCTCGTGGCGAGCGGATGGCGCTGTGTAGCAACCGGACGCCGCAAGGAGCGCCTCGACGCGCTGGTCGAGGAACTGGGTGCGGACAAGGTCCACGCGGCGGCATTTGATGTCACTGATGAAGCGGCGCGCGACGCTGTGCTTGACGCTTTGCCCGAACTCTTCGCCGGGATCGACTTGTTGGTAAACAATGCCGGCCTGGCGCTCGGTACTTCGCCTGCGCAGGACAGCGATCTTGCCGACTGGAAGACCATGATCGAGACCAACGTCACCGCGCTGGTTTCGTTGACGCACAAGCTCCTTCCAACGCTGATCGAGCGCAAAGGCGGCATCGTGAACCTTTCATCGGTTGCGGCGAATTATCCCTACACGGGCGGCAATGTGTATGGCGGGACGAAGGCATTCGTTCGCCAGTTCACTTTGGGTCTAAGAAGCGATCTCCACGGAACCGGCGTGCGCGTTTGCTCGATCGAGCCGGGTATGGTGGAGACCGAATTCACCATGGTCCGCACCGGTGGCAACAAAGAGGCGCACGATAAGCTTTACGGCGGCGCGCAGCCGATGACGGCAGAAGATATCGCCGAAACCATTCGCTGGGTGGCTGAACTGCCCCCGCATCTCAATATCAACACGCTAGAACTGATGCCCGTTAGCCAAAGCTATGCCGGCTTTCAGGTCGCGCGCGACTGACCCGAAATACCTTTCTCCATGACTTCCGACCGCCGCACCTTCGCCATCATCTCGCACCCCGACGCGGGTAAGACCACGCTGACCGAAAAGCTGCTGCTCACCGGCGGTGCGATCCATCTTGCGGGCGAGGTCAAGGCGCGCGGGCAGGCCCGCCGGGCGCGTTCGGACTGGATGAAGATCGAGCAGCAGCGCGGTATCTCGGTAACCAGCTCGGTAATGACATTCGAGCGTGACGGGATCACTTTCAACCTGCTCGACACGCCCGGGCACGAGGATTTCTCCGAAGACACTTATCGCACGCTCACCGCAGTCGACAGCGCCATCATGGTGATCGACGCGGCCAAGGGTATCGAGCCTCAAACGCGTAAGCTGTTCGAAGTCTGCCGCCTGCGCAGCGTACCGATCATCACCTTCGTAAACAAGGTCGACCGCGAGGGACGGCCGGTCTTCGAACTGCTCGACGAGATTGCGGACATGCTTGCACTGGATGTCAGCCCGCAAATGTATCCGGTCGGCATGGGCGGGGAATTCCAGGGCATTCTGGACTTTGCGTCGGGCGAAGTGGTGGTGCCCGAAGGTCCGTCGAAGGAATTCAAGGGTAAGCGGGTTGCAGACTTCGAGCTTCCCGAGGCTATCGCCGAGAATACCGAACTGGCGCAAATCGGCTATCCCGAATTCGACCTCGAAGCTTATCGCAACGGCGATCTGACACCGGTCTATTTCGGTTCAGCGCTCAAGAACTTCGGCGTCGTCGAGCTGATCGAGGCGATTGCCAAATATGCACCGCCGCCGCGTCCTCAGCCTGCGGGCGAGGAACAAATCTCGCCCGACCGCGACGAGGTTACCGGCTTCATCTTCAAGGTGCAGGCCAATATGGACCCCAATCATCGCGACCGCATTGCCTTCATGCGTCAGGTGTCGGGCACGTTCAAACGGGGCATGAAACTGACCCCTTCGGGTCTGGGTAAGCCTGTCGCTATCCATTCGCCGATCCTCTTCTTCGCGCAAGACCGGGAAGTCGCCGATACGGCCGAACCCGGCGATATCATCGGCATTCCCAACCATGGTACGCTCCGCGTGGGTGACACATTGTCGGAAAAGAACCAGGTCCGCTTCACCGGCCTGCCCAATTTCGCCCCGGAAATCCTCCGCCGCGTGCAGCTTGCCGATCCCACGAAGACCAAGCAATTGCGCAAGGCACTGGATGACCTTTCGGAAGAAGGCGTGATCCAGGTTTTCTACCCCGAAATTGGCGGGCAATGGATTATCGGCGTCGTTGGCCAGTTGCAGCTGGAAGTCCTGATCAGCCGGCTGGAAGCTGAATACAAAGTCCAGGCGCGGCTGGAAGCCTCCCCCTTCTCGACAGCTCGCTGGTTGAGGGGGGACTCCAAGGCAGTCGACGAATTCGAGAAATTCAATCGCGCGAACCTGGCGAAGGATAGGGACGGAGATCTCGTATTCATGGCGAAGAGCCCATGGGACGTGAATTATCAGGAAGAAAAAAATCCCGATCTCACCTTCTCTGCAACCAAGGAACGGTGATCTTGAATCAAGTGTGGCGCCGTTGCAAAGCACAGGCATGACGCTGACCGGCCCCACATCGCAAACCTTCATCTCGCAACGCCTTCGCCTCAACTATCTGGACTGGGGCAATCGCGGTAAGCCGCCGCTAATTCTTGTTCATGGTGGCCGCGATCATGCGCGCAGCTGGGACTGGGTAGCGGAGCAACTGCGGGACGACTGGCATGTTGTGGCGATGGACCACCGCGGCCACGGGGACTCAGACTGGGTTTCCGATGGGAACTATCAGGTAACCGACATGGTCTACGATCTGGCTCAGCTGGTTCACCAGCTTGGTGTCGGCCCTGTTACGATCGTGAGCCACTCCATGGGCGGAAATGTCTCGCTGCGCTATGCCGGGACAATGCCCGATATGGTCACAAAGATCGTGGCGATCGAAGGTCTGGGTCCAAGCCCGAAACGGCAGGCCGAAATGCGGGAAAAAAGCTACCCGGAACGCATGGCCCAATGGATTGGCAAGAAACGCGCTGCTTCCGGTCGGACGCCTCGCAAATATGATAGCATCGAGTCCGCCTTTGCCCGCATGATCGAAGAAAACAGCTATCTGACCGAGGAACAGGCGCGCCATCTGACGATCCACGGCATAAACCGAAACGAAGATGGCACTTACAGCTGGAAGTTCGATCCGCATCTCAACGTCTGGCAAGTAGAAGACGTCGCGGATGAATTTCTTCACCAGACCTGGTCCGCGATTTCCGCCCCCACTCTGCTGCTTTATGGCGCGGATAGCTGGGCTTCGAACCCTGAAGGCGATGGCAGGCTCGACCATTTTTCGAACGCGGAAGTCATCGAGTTCGAGAATGCGGGCCATTGGCTGCACCATGACCAATTCGATCGCTTCATGAAAACTATTCGGGATTTTCTTTGAAGTTACCGGCACCAGACAGTCGCCAAGAGCATTGAGACTTCCGTGCGCCTGACTTTTGCCAGCTATAACATCCACAAGGCCGTGGGGCTGGATCGCAAGCGCGATCCGGAGCGGATACTATCCGTCCTGCACGAGATCGACGCGGACGTCATAGCGCTTCAGGAAGCCGATCGACGCATTGGCGCACGCGAATCCTGTATCCCCCGTTCCGAGATCGACGACAGTCCATGGCGCCTTGTCGAAGTGGCCAAGCGGCCAAGAAGCATCGGCTGGCATGGCAACGCCCTGCTCGTTCGCCGCAAGTTCGAAGTGCATGATGCAGAAGCTCTCGACTTGCCGACCCTGGAGCCTCGGGGTGCTGCATGCGGAGAGTTGACAGTCGAAGGTCAGCGCATCCGGATTATCGGAACCCATCTTGACCTTTCCGGCCTGCGCCGACGCGATCAAATCCGGACTCTGGTTCGTTACGTGGAAAGTTGCGAGCGAGGCCTGCCGACGGTCATCATGGGCGATTTCAACCAATGGGGCCGTGCGACAGGCGCCATGCGTGAATTTACGGAATACTGGAATGTAGTCACGCCCGGCCGAACTTATCCTTCGCGACAGCCGGTCGCTACGCTCGACCGGATTGTGGCCACGCGCCATTGGTCCTGCGACGGACATCGGGTGCACCGAACTGGCCTATCGACGCTCGCATCGGATCACCTACCGATTTCCGCCACACTTGAGTTGATTAAAAAGTAATCATCCGCCCGAGATTTGGGCAGTGTTTATTCCAAAATGGAGGCTAAAGGCGTAATTTTGCGCCCTAAGCCGTTTGGCATGCCTTTTGCTCATCTCTGAAAGCCGGTGTTTGGACCGGTTAGTGTATGAGGGGGCGAGGGCGTGAAATTCATCATCGCAGTCATCAAGCCATTCAAACTGGACGAGGTGCGGGAAGCCCTCGGAAGTATTGGTGTGGCTGGAATGACAGTTACCGAGGTCAAGGGGTTTGGCCGTCAGAAGGGACAGACCGAAATCTATCGCGGCGCTGAATATTCGACGAACATGCTGCCCAAGGTAAAGCTTGAGATCGCAGTCGCCGACGAACTCGCCGCGCAGGCCGTCGAAACAATTCAGCAGACTGCAAGCACCGAAGCCATCGGCGACGGCAAGATCTTCGTCTTCGACCTAGCCAGCGCCACCCGCATTCGCACCGGCGAAACCGGCGAAACCGCGCTCTAAGGGGGACCTCTAACATGAAACGCTCGCTTTATCGCATCGCTCCCCTGGCGCTCGCCGGGCTTGGACTTGCTGAACCTGCCTTGGCTCAGGAAGCTGCAACGCCCGCCGCAGAAGCTGTTGGCGGCGGCACTGCATATATCTTCAATACGCTTCTCTTCCTTATCGGCGGCTTTCTCGTCATGTGGATGGCGGCTGGCTTCGCCATGCTGGAAGCCGGCCTGGTCCGCTCCAAGAATGTTTCGGTACAATGTCTGAAAAACATTGGCCTCTATGCCATTGCAGGCCTGATGTTCTGGGTGATCGGTTATTCGATCGCGTACCCCGGTTTCGAAGGCGGCTATTTCGGCATCGCCAATTTCCCCTACACCATGCAGGGAGTGGGAGAAGCGGATACCGGCACGGGATATTCAGTCGCATCTGACTGGTTCTTCCAGATGGTATTTTGCGCCACTACTGCTTCTATCGTTTCAGGCACCGTGGCCGAACGCGTGAAACTCGTTCCCTTCTTCGTATTTGTCACGATCCTCACCGGCTTCATCTATCCGGTAATCGTAAGCTGGGAATGGGGTGCCGGCTGGCTCGATGCGATGGGCTTCTCGGACTTTGCCGGCTCCACTCTCGTTCACTCGACCGGCGGCTGGGCTGCGCTCATGGGCGCCCTGATCATCGGCCCGCGTCTCGGCCGTTATGCCAAAGACGGCAAGATGGCTGTATTCCCGGGTTCCAGCATTCCTCTGGCCACTCTCGGGACCTTCATTCTCTGGCTCGGCTGGTTCGGCTTCAACGGCGCTTCGCAGCTGGCAATGGGCACGGTGGGCGATGTTTCGGACGTGTCGAAGATTTTCGTGAATACCAACATGGCCGCATGCGCAGGTGTGGTGGTCGCGATCATCTTTACGCAGCTTCGTTATGGCAAGGCAGACACCACCATGGCACTCAACGGTGCTTTGGCTGGCCTGGTCGCTATCACAGCTGAACCGCTGACGCCGAATGTCGGCATGGCCATCATCATCGGCGGTATCGGCGGTGCGCTTCCGGTCATCTTCGTCCCCATCCTCGACAAGCTCAAGGTTGACGACGTGGTCGGTGCTATTCCGGTTCACCTTATGGCCGGCATCTGGGGCACGCTCGCGGTTCCGCTTACTAATACGGAAGTCCCCTTTGTGGCCCAGATTACAGGTGTGGTCGCGACCGGCGTCTTCGTCAGCATCGTCTCGGCTGCGGTGTGGTTTGCACTGAAAGCCACCATCGGCCTTCGTCCTAGCGAAGCGGAAGAAATGGCCGGCCTCGATCTAGGGGAGACCGGGATCGAAGCCTATCCGGAATTCACACGTACGACCTGATTACCAGTTTGGCGGGGCCGCCACCTCTCTCTCCAGCTAAAGGCGGCCCCGCCTACACATGTTCCTCCTGCGAACACCGACTACCGACGGGCCGGGATCTGAAGATCTCGGCCCCTTTTTTATAAATATTTGAAATATAAGTGAATTGTAGACTCTTTCGGAAGAGTATAAGCATCGAATCACATGCCGTTACTTGTGTTTTGGTATGTTCATCAGGGAGGAAATGATGATGGTTCGATCCAGGAATACAAAAATACTTTATCGAGCAGCTCTTTTATCTGGGGTAGCCGGCTTGGGGGCCAATGTGCCCGCTCTGGCGCAGGACTCAGAAACGCGGATTGAAACGGATGCGGAGGCCGTTGCCGCCGCTGACTCGCAAGCCATTATCGTCACCGGAACCCGACAAACCAACCGGTCCGCTGCCGATACCGTTGCGCCCGTGGATGTGGTCAGCTCGGAAGAACTGAACAATTCTGCAAACAGCGACATTGGCAATGTGCTGCGCGTTACAGTGCCGTCGTTCAACGTGGGCACGCAGCCAATTTCCGACGCCGCTACTTTGGTAAGACCAGCCAACTTGCGGGGCCTGTCGCCTGACAACACACTTGTCCTTGTAAACGGTAAGCGCATGCACCGCGCCGCCGTCATCGCCTTCCTTGGTGGCGGAATTTCAGATGGCTCGCAGGGTCCGGATATCTCGGTCATTCCGGCAATCGCGATCAAGCAGCTGGAGGTCCTGCGCGATGGAGCGTCTTCGCAATATGGTTCGGATGCCATCGCAGGCGTTCTGAATTTCATCCTGAAAGATGCTCCCGATGGCGGGACCATCTCGGCTCAGTGGGGAGAAACTTACGAGGGGGACGGCGACCAATATACGATTGGTGCCAATATCGGCCTCAGACTTGGAACCGGCGGTTTCATCAATTTGTCCGGGGAATATGGCGAATCCGAGGCCACATCGCGCTCGGTTCAGCGCGACGATGCGGCTGCACTTATCGCGGCGGGTAATACGGCCGTCGCCGACCCGGCGCAGATTTGGGGGCAGCCCAACGTCAACGACGACACCAAATTCTATGCCAATATGGGTTATGAATTCAGCCCGGCCGTCAGCTTTTATGCTTTCGGTAACTATGCAGAACGCAATGTCGACGGCGGCTTCTATTTCCGCAATCCAACCAATCGCGGTGGTGTATTCGCAGGGCCGACAGTCGACCCGGCGACAGGCCAGCCTTTGGCGGAAGAAGATGGCGGCGTGCCCTCCGTGCTGGTCGGAGATCTCTCGATCGACACTGCAGGCGACTGTCCTGCCGGCATTCCGCTGACCGCGGGAGGAGGTCTCATCCCCGATCCGACGATCCTTGGGCAAGTACAGGCTGATGACAATTGCTTCAGCTTCGTGGAGATTTTCCCAGGCGGATTCACTCCGCGTTTCGGCGGTGACGTAGAGGATTATTCGGTAGCTGCCGGCTTCCGTGGCCAGCTGTTCGGTGGCCTGGATTACGACCTCAGCTATCGCCACGGGCGCAACAAGACATCCTTCCAGATACGCAATACGGTCAACGCTTCGCTTGGGCCCAACACCCCCACCACATTCAATCCCGGTGGCTATGCGCAGACGGAAAACGTCGTAAATTTCGATCTCGGCTATGAAGTTCCGCTAGGCGAAGGCAGCGTATATGTTGCGGCCGGTGCGGAATACCGTGACGAGGAATTCACGATTACTGCTGGCGATCCGGAGTCCTTCCAGCTCGGTCCGCTGGCGCAGCCCACCGCAGCTTATCCCATCGGCCAGGGCTTTTCGACCAGCTCCAATGGGTTCCCCGGTTTCGCGACCAATGCGGCCGGTTCGAGCAAGGAAGACAATAAGGCGGCCTATATCGACATTGAGGCCGATCTCATCGATGCTCTGACCCTCCAGGGTGCTGTCCGCTATGAAGATACCAAGAGCTTCGGCGATACGGTAACCTGGAAGCTGGGTGGGCTATACAAGCTGACCGATGCGCTTCGCTTGCGCGGCACCTATTCGACCGGCTTCCATGTACCCACGGCCGGCCAGGCGAATGTCATCAATGTGACGACGCAGTTCTCCGGGGGGATGCTGCAGGACGAGGGTACTTTCCCGCTCAACAGCCCTCCCGGTCTCATCGCCGCGGATTATGTGGAGAATAGTCTGGGTCTCGACCGTCCGACGCTCGGGCCCGAAAAGGCAGACAGCTTCACACTTGGCGTAGCAGGTGATTTCGGTGATTTCTCCGTCACTCTCGATTACTTCAACATCAAGCTCAAGAACCGCATTTCGCGTTCCTCCACGATCAATTTCCCTGCGGCGCTGTGCTATGTTGCGGAACGGGATGGTGTGGGAACAGCCTGTCCGACGGATTACAATGCGGCTGACGCGGACCTCCCGTCTCCTGCCGAATTGCTGACACAGCTGGATGCGGCGGGATCCCTGAACCGCGCGGATTTCACCGGGTTCGAGGATCTTGTTGCCTTCACCTATTTCAACAATGACTTCGATACACGCACGCAAGGTCTCGATTTCGTGGCGAATGCACGCCTCTATCCGATCGAGGGAGGTACCACGCGGGCAACTCTTGCTATCAACTACACCGATACGTCGGTGACCGACGTCGGGGAGACTATCTCGGATACGCGGGTACGCCAGTTGGAAGAAGGTCTGCCGAAATGGAAAGGCTTCCTCAACCTGACGCATGAGCAGGGCCGTCTCCGAGGACTTTTACGCGCCAACTATTTCGGCAGCTATTACGAAGCCTATCTGGAGGACTCGACCTTGCCGATCGACGCAGGCGCTGAAGTCACCTTCGATGCTGAACTAGGGTACGAAGTTATAGACGGCCTCGAAATTGCGGCAGGTGCACAGAACCTGTTCGACAATTATCCCGATCTCAATCCCTATTCGGGCGTTGCAGGGGGCAAGTATGGCGAACGTTCGCCATTCGGCTTCAACGGCGGCAGCTATTACCTGCGCGCGCGCTTTCAGTGGTAACAGCAAAGCCATTTTGCTGAAGGAGGGGGGCGGCCGTAACGGTCGCCCCTTTCTTTGCGAAAGGATCGCAATGCTGACTATCCGGCTGGCCCGGCATGACGACGAGAGTGCTATCGCTGAGCTTATGGCGCAGGCTATCGAGCAGTTGCAGCGAGGCTATCTGAAGCCCGAACAGATCGAAGCATCCAAGGGGGGAATGGGTCTCGATGCGATGCTGATCGCAGACGGCACCTATTTCGTGGTGGAAGCAGGCGGAGCGCTGGCTGGCTGTGGTGGCTGGTCGCGCCGCGCGACCCTTTATGGAGGCAATCATTCTGCTGGCAGAAATCCGCGGCTTCTGGACCCGTCGAGCGAGCGTGCCCGGATCCGCGCGATGTACACTCATCCCGATCATGTGCGCAAAGGAGTGGGCAGGTTGATACTCGAGACCTCCGAGAGCGCTGCTCGTGCGGAAGGGTTCACGGAACTGGAAATGGCCGCCACCATGGCAGGCAAGCCCTTCTACTTACGTTGTGGCTACGAAGTCGAAAGCGAATGGGAGGATACCAACGGTCCCATAGCTTTCCCCCTCGCCACCATGACCAAGCAACTCTAGCCTCAGCGCACTGACCTACGGTATCACGACCCTTCCGAGCAAAGGAAGGATCCGACCTCCAGCCTAGCGGCCAAGCGCTTCATTCACGAATTGTGCGCAGCGTTCGCCGATCATGATGCTCGGCGCGTTGGTGTTGCCAGACACGATCCGCGGCATGATGCTGGCATCCGCGATCCAGAGGTTTTCAACTCCCCGCAGCCGCAATTTCGGATCGACGACATCGTCGTCACCCGGTCCCATTCGGCAAGTGCCTACTGGATGGTAGACGGTATCGGCGCGATTGCGAATTATTTCGTCGAGTTGCGCATCGTCGTTCAGATCGACCGGATGGCGGTCGCGTGGGTCGAACGCCTGGAGGGCAGGGGAGCCAGCGATGCGATGCGACATCCTCACACCTTCACGCAGGGTGGCAATATCGCGATCGTCAGCAAGGAAGTTGGGATCGATAATTGGCCCGTCTTCTGCGTTTCTGCTTGCGAGCCGCACCTTCCCCCGGCTTTCCGGCCGCAACACGCAGGCGTGAAGCGAAAAACCATACCCCTTTACTTTAGTTCGGCCATGATCTTCCAGCACGGCCGGAACGAAATGCCACTGGATATCGGGGGCAGGAGCATCACGCATCACCTTCCAGAACCCGCCAGCTTCGGCATAGGGAGTGGTCATAATGCCAGTGCGTTTGCGCCGATGTTCGATTAGCGCCTTCGCCATACGCAGCTTCCCTGCGAATGTGCTGCCGATGAGCTGAGTATTCTCAGACTGCCAGCTGGAAACATAATCGATATGGTCTTGGAGGTCTGATCCGACGGCCGGCTTGTCGATCCTCACCTGGATACCGTTTTCTCGCAGATGGACTCCGGGGCCGATGCCCGAAAGCATGAGAATCTGTGGTGAATTGAAGGTGCCAGCGGAAAGGACCACTCCGCCCCGGGCGCTCACAGTGCGGGTCCGTTTCCCCACGGAATAGGTGACCCCGGTAACGCGTCCGTCCTCGATCACCAGTTTCTGTACGGTCACGCCAATGCGGATATCAAGGTTTCTCGAACCTCTCAGCGGTTCGACATAGGCGCGCGACGACGACCAGCGCTCGCCGTCCTTTTGCGTGACCTGAAAAACGCCGAAGCCTTCCTGCCGCGCCCCATTGAAATCGTCGTTACGCGGCAGCTGCAACTGTGCCGCCGCTTCGACGAAGGCAAGGCTTGCAGGGTTGGCGTAGTGCTGGTCGCTCACCCAAAGGGGGCCAGCGGCACCGTGATATTCGCTTTCGCCGCGGGTGTTGTGTTCCGCCTGCTTGAAGTGGGGAAGGACGTCATCATAGGCCCAGCCGGTGCAACCGAGCGCCGCCCAATTATCATAATCCCAGCGATTACCGCGGATGTATACCATCGCATTGATAGCGGAACTGCCACCCAAACCCTTGCCGCGCGGCTGATAACCGGTGCGCCCGTTCAGGCCCATCTGAGGCACGGTTTCGTACATGTAGTTGGCCCCGGGGTTCGGCACTGCAAATAGCCCGGGGGTGGTCACGCGTAATCCGGTATTTCGGCCCCCTGCCTCCAGAAGACACACAGTCTTGCCGGATTCGGCCAGTCTCCCGGCAACTGCGCTACCACCACTTCCGCCACCGATGACGACAACGTCGAATTCGCCCATTTTCTCTCTCCCGAGTCGGGAGGTTAGGCAGAGGCGGTGTTGCCTGCAATCGGGTTTTCAACTGCAACCGGTTTTTAGCGTCATGAATTTACAGCCGAGGCGCTGCTTGCGGCGCCCGACGGCAATACATGGTTCTGTACTTTATCCGTCAGATTGGCGGCTCAGCAGGTCCATGGTTGGCCTGATACCGGAAAGATCGTAACCCGCTGCTGCGGCATCTTCCGACAGTTGGTCGACTTGCGCACCGGATTTGGCATTCGCGAGTGCCCAGAGGATCGTCGAGCGGGTGCCGGAGCGGCAGTAGGCCAACACGGTTCCTTCCGCAGAGTCCAAAGCAGTCTGCATCTCTTCGATCTGCGGCAGGCTGAAACCGGCCGAACTGACCGGGATGGCACGATAGGCGATGCCGTTTGCATGGGCGGCCGCTTCGATTTCTGCACCGTCAGGCTGATCCGCCGCCTCGCCATCGGGGCGGTTGTTGATGATCAGAGTGACCCCGGCTTCCTTCGCCCGTGCGACGTCCTCCGCCACGATCTGAGGCGATGCCAGCATTCCTTCGCGCAGCAGCTTGAATTCGGTCACTGTCCTAAGCCTCCTTTGCTTTTCTGGCCCGCCGGTTCCGTTGTACCATGTTGAGCAACTCGACGCCGACCGAAAATCCCATCGCGGCATAAATGTAGCCCTTGGGAACATGGAATCCGAAGCCGTCGGCAATGAGGACCAGGCCGATCATAACGAGGAAGGCCAATGCCAGCATTACCAGCGTGGGGTTTTTCTCGATGAATTTCGCCAGCGGATCGGCAGCGATCATCATGATGCCGACTGTTATAACGACTGCTATGACCATGATGGGAATGTCATCGGTCATGCCGACTGCGGTAAGTATCGAATCGACCGAAAATACCAGATCGATCGCAACGATCTGGGCGATAACGGTGCCGAATGTTGCGGTCACGGCCTCAGCCGCACCAGGCGTCTTGTCCAGAAGGTCGCCCGAATTGTCTTCCGGCTCCATCGAATGATGGATTTCCTTGGTCGCTTTCCAGAGGAGGAATAGGCCGCCGACCAGCAAAATTAAGTCCCGCCCCGAAAAGGCGGTCTCGAAGGTCGGCTCTCCATATGCGCTTGGCGAACCCTGAATGCCGAGATCGAACAAAGGCTGCTGCAAGGTCACAATCCAGCCGATCAGCATCAGCAGCCCTATGCGCATCACCAGTGCCAGCGAAAGGCCGATCCTGCGGGCTTTCTGTTGTTGATGTTCAGGCAGCTTGTTCGAAAGAATCGCAATGAAGATCAGGTTGTCCACCCCAAGAACTACTTCCAGGGCAATGAGAGTGAGCAAAGCCAGCCATGCGGCAGGGTCGGAAAACAGCGCGATCAAGTCCATATTGCCCCCGATGCCCAAGCCTAGTTGCGGTGGCAAGGGAGAATTCTGCCGACTTTTACATGCGAAAATGTCACATTCGTGCGTCAGAACACGATTGTGCGCTAAAATATTCGCAAGATGCAATCTTTC
This sequence comes from Qipengyuania triglochinis, assembly GCF_054655615.1. Lineage (NCBI taxonomy): Bacteria > Pseudomonadati > Pseudomonadota > Alphaproteobacteria > Sphingomonadales > Erythrobacteraceae > Qipengyuania > Qipengyuania triglochinis. The sequence goes on from NZ_BAAHND010000002.1 coordinate 738,369, forward strand.
ACGCTATGCATGCGAGTAATGCGGGGTGGATTTTCCAGATTCTCCCATGCGCAAACGCCGGGTACGCCTCGCAGCCTGCGTGCCCGAGCGAATGATTACTCGGCTGCGCGACAAGGTATTTTACGACTTATGGGTTACGACAAAGGGCGGCGCCGGGGACGGGACAAGCGGGACAATATCGGCGAAGATTTTGACCCGTTCGGTGGACCTCCCGGCGGTTTCGAACAGGGCGGCGGTTTTGGCGGCGGTGATCGTGGCGGTTACGGCGGCGGCGGTTTCGGCGGCGGTGGTGATCGCGGCGGATACGGCGGCGGTAATCGTGGCGGCGGCGGCTTCGGTGGCGGCAACCGCGGTGGCGGCGGCGGCTTCGGCGGCGGTCCACGCGGCGGGGGCGGCGGTGCTGGCGGTGGCAACCGCATGCCGGCACAGGTCGTTGGTACCGGCAAGGGCACGGTGAAGTTCTTCAATTCGCAGAAGGGCTTCGGCTTCATCCAGCAAGAAACCGGTGGCGAAGATATTTTCGTTCACATCAGCGCTGTCGAGCGTGCAGGTCTTGAAGGCCTCGCCGAAGGGCAGGAACTGGAATTCAACCTGGTGGATCGCGGCGGCAAAGTTTCGGCGCAGGACCTTCAGGTTGTCGGTGACGTGATCGAAGTCGAACAGAAGGCCGCGGCACCGCGCCGCGAACTGACCGGCGAAAGAGCGAGCGGTACGGTCAAGTTCTTCAATTCGATGAAGGGCTTCGGCTTCCTGACGCGCGACGATGGTCAGCCGGACGCATTCGTCCACATCAGCGCCGTGGAACGTTCGGGCCTCTCCACTCTGAATGAAGGAGAGCGCTACGAATTCGACCTCGAGGTCGACCGACGCGGCAAATATTCCGCGGTCAATCTGGTTCCTGCCGAATAAGGCAGAGAGCACTCCTTCCGCTGTCGTTTGACCAACGCGGCGTGAAGGAATAGATCGCTGGCAAACACGCAGATGGCGGCTCCCGTTCCGGGGCCGCCATTTGTCTTTGATACTCGTGAGGAGAGTCCTGAGAATGTCGATCAGCCCGCTGATGCCCGTATATCCCCGCTGCGGCGTACGCCCTGTCGCAGGCGATCACTGCCATCTGATCGACGAAGACGGTACGCGATATCTGGATTTCGCCAGCGGCATCGCAGTCAATCTGCTGGGGCACAGCCACGAAGGCCTGATCGGAGCCATCCAGAAGCAGGCCGAGACGCTGATGCATGTCTCCAACCTCTACGGCAGCCCCCAGGGCGAAGCTCTGGCGCAGCGGCTGGTCGACAAGACTTTCGCGGACACCGTGTTCTTCACCAATTCGGGCGCGGAAGCCGTCGAAGCGGCCATCAAGACCGCTCGCGCCTATCACCAGCATGAAGATGGCGACGCCAATCGCACCGAGCTGATCACCTTTACTAACGCTTTCCATGGCCGAACCATGGCGACGATCAGCGCGTCCAATCAGGAAAAAATGCACAAGGGGTTCATGCCCTTGCTCGCTGGTTTCCAGTATGCGGAATTCGACAATCTCGAAAGCGCCAAGGCCCTTGTGACCGACAAGACGGCCGGCTTCCTCGTCGAACCGATCCAGGGTGAAGGTGGTATCCGCCCGGCATCGGATGAATTCATTCACGGGCTGAAGGCGCTGTGCGACGAACACGATCTGATGCTGGTGTTCGACGAAGTTCAGTGCGGTGTGGCGCGGACCGGAAAGCTTTACGCCTATGAACATTACGGCGTGGAGCCGGATATCATGGCGACTGCCAAGGGCATCGGCGGGGGCTTCCCGCTGGGCGCCTGCCTGGCGACGGAAAAAGCTGCCCGGGGCATGGGCTTCGGCACACATGGTTCTACCTATGGCGGCAATCCGCTTGCCATGGCTGCGGGCACGGCAGTGATGGATGCTGTGGCGAATGACGAATTCCTTGCCCGAGTCACCGAAAAGGGCGAACGCCTGCGCAGCCGTCTCGAACAGTTCATCGGCAATTATCCCGAATTGTTCGACTTCGTGCGCGGGAAGGGCTTGATGCTGGGTCTGCGGATGAAGGTCGAAAGCAGGCCCTTCTTCGTTCACCTGCGCGACAATCACCAGCTGCTGACCGTGGCCGCCGGCGACCAGACCTTGCGCGTCCTGCCGCCGCTGGTTGCCGATGATGCCGAATTCGACGAATTCTTCGACAAGCTCTCCACCGGCGCGGCAAGCTACGATCCGGCGGCAAACTGATGGCGGGCGGCGACGCGCTCGATCTAGCTCCGGCGGTCAGGAATTTTCTCGACCTTTCGGACGCGGGCGGAGATGCGATCGCCGCCATGCTGGTGGATGCGCAGGACAGAAAGACAGCGCGTCAGGGATGGCCCAAGGGCAAGCCCGATGCCGATGCGCCGCTTGCCGGCCACGTGCTGGGCATGATCTTCGAGAAAAACTCCACCCGTACCCGTGTCAGCTTCGACATCGGCATGCGTCAGCTCGGTGGCTCGGCTCTCATCCTGGATTCGGGCACGAGCCAGCTGGGTCGGGGTGAAAGCATCGCCGACACGGCGCGCGTGTTGAGCCGGATGGTTGATGCCATCATGATCCGGACAGACGATCACGCAAAGGCCGAGGAATTGGCGCATTACGCGCACGTGCCGGTGATCAACGGCCTGACAGATCGGTCTCACCCCTGCCAGATCGTGGCCGACCTGCTGACCGTCGTCGAGCAGGGGAAGGCGCTGCCTGGTCTGGAACTGGCTTGGCTGGGCGATGGCAACAATGTCCTTCATTCCATCCTCGAAGCCGCAGGACTGTTCAAGTTCAACGTCCGGGTGGGCGTGCCGCGCGGGTACGAGCCGGAAGCCGAGTTCATCGAAATGGCACGGCAGGGTGGCGCCGAGGTCACCCTGACTCACGATGCCGCGGAGGCTGCGCGAGGGGCAGACATCATCGTGACGGATACCTGGGTTTCGATGGGTCAGGACCACGCCCACAACAAGATTGCTGCAATGGCCCCATTCCAGGTCAACACGCAGCTCATGGAATGCGCGAAATCCGACGCTAAATTCCTTCACTGCCTGCCGGCGCATGTGGGCGACGAAGTTACCACGGATGTTTTCGAGAGCGCCCAGTCGGTGGTATTCGACGAGGCCGAAAACCGCATCCATGCGCAGAAGTCTGTACTTCTCTGGAGCTTCGGCCTGCTGGGTTGATTTGCCGGGGTCTGTAAATTCGTGATGGCGCACTCCATATGAGCGCCCATGACTTCCACGACACATGCCAATGAAGAGACCTTTGCCGGTCGCACGCTGAAATTCACCATCCCTTCGCGCGATGCGCGCGGTCGCCTGGTTCGGCTGGACAGTTCGCTCGATGAAATCCTGTCGGTGCACGATTATCCGGCACCGATTACACACCTGCTCGCTGAAGCGCTGGTGCTCATCACCCTCATGGGTTCGCTGGTGAAGGATGATGGATCCCAGGTTACGATGCAGGCCCAGACAGAGGCCGGCGCGATCAATCTGCTCGTTTGCGATTACAAGGGCGGCGATCTGAGAGGCTATGTCGATTTCGACGAAGATCGTCTCGCTGCACTTGGCGCCAATCCTTCGCTCTTTGCCCTGTTCGGCAAGGGCTATCTGGCGATCACCTTCGACCTTGCGACGGGCAAGGGCAGATATCAGGGTATTGTCCCGCTCGAAGGTGAGACGCTGGCTGAAGCATGCGAAAGCTATTTCATGCAATCGGAACAGGTACCTACCCTGATCCGGACGGCAATCCGCTCAGATGGTGGCAGATGCACGGGTGCGGGAATGCTGTTGCAGCACCTTCCCGATGGCGAAGAGGGGCGCGAGCGGCTCCATGCGCGGCTCGATCACCCGGAATGGGAACACGTCGCGATATTGGGCGGCTCGCTGAAGCATGAAGAACTCCTCTCAAGCGACCTCTCGCTCGAAGCCATAGTGTGGCGCCTCTTCCATGAAGAAAGCGAAGTGCTGGTCGAACATGGCGAACAAGCGAGGAAGGGCTGTCGCTGTTCAATCGAACATTACAGAGACGTTCTCTCGAAGTTTCCGGAAGCCGACCGTGCGGAGATGCGGGATGATAACGGGATCATTAGCGTGGATTGCGCATTCTGTTCCCGTCAGTTCCCGATCGATGCCTGACGGGTCCATTAAACGTAAAAGCAATTTCGTCTTGGCGATGTTATGGTGCGGTTCACCGCTCTTGGTATATAATCGCAAGAACGCGCAGTGCTTGGCAGATAGAAAATCATGATGAAATCGAAGAAATCACAACGAACAGTAGCAGGTCTTTCCGCAATTGGTGCGCTGGCCTTTGGCGCCCCGGTAGTCGCGCAGGCTTCACTAGCCATGCTGGACTCGGTTGATCGCGGGGGCTGGGAACTTCGTTATCGCGACGGTAGCCCGTCGCGGAGCATTTGTGTCCGCAACGGGCGGGAATTCATCCAGCTCCGGCACGCCGGGGACACCTGCAACCGCTTCGTCGTCGAAGATGGAAAGTCCCAGGTCACGGTCCAGTATACCTGCCGTGGAAATGGCTATGGCCGGACCAACATCCGCCGTGAGAATTCCGGCTTGGTCCAGATAGACAGCCAGGGCATTGCCGATGGCCGCCCGTTCCAGTTTTCTGCAGAGGCGCGTCGCACCGGATCCTGCCGCTGACTTGCCGATCCCGGAGCTGAGAGCTAGCGGACGATACATGACCAAGGCGACTTCAGAAGCACCGGGCCCGGCAGTCGTGCTCCTTTCCGGGGGGCTCGATTCGATGGTTTCTGCCGCCCTTGCGCGCGAACGGGGCCACGCCGTCCATGCGCTGACCATCGATTATGGCCAGCGCCATATCCGCGAATTGCAATCGGCCAAGGCGATCGCGGAAAAGCTCGGCGTTGAACGTCATGTCGAACTGCCGCTCGACCTTCGGAAATTCGGTGGATCTGCGCTGACTGCCGATATCGATGTTCCCAAAACCGGTGTGGACGAAGATGCGATCCCGGTGACTTACGTACCGGCGCGCAATCTCGTTTTCCTTGCCCTGACAACGGCCTTTGCCGAAAGTTCGGGTTCGCGCGATATCTTCATCGGCGTCAACGCACTCGATTATTCGGGCTATCCGGATTGTCGGCCGGAATTCATTTCCAGCTTCGCGGAAACGGCGCGCCTCGGCACGAAGCAGGGCGTCGAAGGCGACCCCTTCACGATCCATGCGCCGCTACAATACATGACCAAGGCCGACATAGCCCGTGAATGCGACCGTCTCGGTCTCGACCCCGCGTGGAGCTGGTCCTGCTACGATCCGACACCTGAGGGGCGTGCCTGCGGCGAATGCGATTCCTGCCGCTTGCGGCAAAAAGGGTTTGAAGAAGCGGGAGTTATCGATACGACTGTCTACTCATAAGGGCGAAAAGCCCAGGGAGAGTAGAGAATTGAATCAGACCACACACGCGGAGACCGTCGAAAATCCCAAGGATCCTGTGGGGTTGGACAAGGTCCCGGCCTATAGCTGGTACGCCCTGAGCGTTCTCGTCGTTGTTTATGTCCTCAATTTCGTTGACCGCAATATCATCTCCATCCTCGCAGAGGATATCAAGGCAGACCTTGGTCTGCGTGATGACCAGATCGGCTTTCTCTATGGCACCGCGTTCGGTGTGTTCTACGCGTTGTTCGGCATCCCCCTGGGCAAGCTGGCGGACAGCTGGCACCGCATTAGGCTGATGACGGCAGGGCTGGCGATCTGGTCGGCCTTTACCGCGCTTTCCGGCTTCGCGCGCAATTTCACAACGCTCAGTGTCGCCCGGATCGGCGTTGGCGTTGGCGAGGCAACGGCCAGCCCCAGCGCTTACTCGCTTATTTCGGACTGGTTTCCCAAGAAGATGCGGGCGACCGCGCTCGCCATCTATTCCTCTGGCCTGTACATCGGCGGCGGCATCTCGCTCCTCATCGGCGGCGCTATTGTCGAGAACTGGAATTCAAGCTTCCCGAACAATCCCCCGCTTGGGCTTGCCGGATGGCAGGCAGCTTTCGTGATCGTTGGTCTGCCCGGCATCCTGCTCGCGCTGCTCGTCTTCACACTGAAGGAACCGGTACGCGGCCAGAGCGACGGCATCATTACCCCGCCGTCCAAGGATCCCTTCCGTGGATTCTTTCGTGAGCTTATCGCTGTCATTCCGCCCTTCACCCTGATCGGGGCGGCAAGGGCAGGAATAGGGGGAATTGCGCTCAACCTCGCAGGCGCCCTGGTCATCGGCGCCGTTGCCTATGTCCTTACGCAAGTAACCGGCAATGCTCAGCAATGGATTGCGGTCGGCATCGGCTATTATGCGATCTTCTCATGGGCATCGACGCTGAAGCGCCGCGACGAACCGGCCTTTTCCCTGATCTGGGGTACCCCCGCCTTTCTCAGCACGATTCTTGCCTATGGCATGGTCGCCTTCATGTCCTATGCCGCATCCTTCTGGGCTGCGCCCTATGCGATCCGCATCCTTGAAGAGGCCCCGTCCACGGCGGGCTTCTGGATCGGCGGCCCAGGTGCTTTGGGCGGCTTCCTCGGCGTGATCGGTGGCGGGTGGATGGCGGACCGTTTGCGCCAGCGTTACGCTACCGGTCGTCTGCTGGTAGTCGGCATCGGTCTCGTGGGCGCGGCGCCCTTCCTCTACACGATGTTCACCACCATGAACCCCATGGTTTTCTACATAGCGGCTTTCCTGCAGTCGCTTTTCGGAAGTTCGGCCCTCGGCGCCGCCGCCGCTACATCGCAGGATCTGGTGTTGCCGCGTATGCGCGGAACCGCGACGGCGACATTCTTCCTGTCGACGACGCTCGTGGGGCTCGCTTTGGGGCCCTATATGGCGGGCCAGGTATCGAGCATGACTGGAAGCCTTTCGACCGGGGGGCTGAGCCTTCTCGTGGCCGTTCCGATCGGCCTTGTTCTTCTCTTCATTGCCCACCGCACGGTGCCCGAAGCCGAACGGTCATTGCTCGACAGGGCACGCGCGGCGGGCGAAGAGATTACGGTCTGATCAACTCATCTTGAGGACGCCGCAGGCGACGCGCGATCCTGCGTCACCTGCAGGATCGGTGCGGTAATCGTCAGGTCCAGCATGGATGACGATCGCGGTACCGTCGGCATCGAAGAGGTAGCTGCGATAGGCAGGCGTATCCGGGCCGATGTCGACCGTAATGCTGGCCGTGCGCGAAGTCCTGACCTCCAGATTGGGCATATCGCCGACGTGCTTGCCTTCGGGATTGAGCGCGCCGTGTTCGCGATCGAGCGGATTGAGGTGCCCGCCCGCGCTCTTGAAGTCCGGAGCTTCGCAGTTGCCGGTCGTATGAAGGTGGAAACCATGCTCACCCGGCTCCAGGCCGGTCGCAGTCATGGCAAGCGACAGGGTCGTGCCATCTGAATTAAGCTGGGCCATTCCCACCGGTACGCCATTGGCGCGGGTCAGTTCGGCTTCCGCGATGGGATCGGTGGAATAGTTGTCCATGGTGGCACAACCGGCGAGTGCGATTGCGGCGATCGGAGCGGCGAGCATCATACGCATAAATCTTGTCCCTTTGTTCTAGTCACGCCGTACCAACGAAAAAGGGGCCGGATTGCTCCGACCCCTTTCCGATGTTTCAACTCCGAAGAGTGAATTACATGCCCGAACCCGGACCGTAGGTAACTTCCACACGGCGGTTCTGGAGTTCGCGAACGCCGTCGGCGGTCGGAACGCGAAGCTGCGTTTCACCGAATGCTTCGCTCGAGATGCGGCCACCCGGTACACCACGTGATGTGAGGTAGTCGCGGACCGACGAGTTACGACGCTCGGCGAGGCCGATGTTGTACTGTGCCGAACCCGAGGTATCGGTGTGGCCAGCGAGCATGACCGAAGCCATACCGCAGTTGGCGTAAGCCGAAACCGCGTTGTCGAGGATCGTCGCTGCTTCAGGCGTGATGTCCGACTTGTCCCAGTTGAAGAAGACAATGTACGGGCCCTGCTGGCAGACCGGAGCCGGCGGCGGCGGCGGCGGGGGAGGCGGCGGCGGCGGCGGCGGCGGTGGGGGCGGCGGCGGCGGTACTACCGCAGCAGGCGCACCGAAGTTGTAGCTCAGCGTACCCATCAGCGAGTGGCTGCGGAAACGACCGTCGCGTTCTACACCGGTGTTGTCGACGAGCGACACGTCTTCGGCGTTGAAGAAACGATAGCGCAGGCCGACGTCGACATTGTCGTTGAGCGGCGCACGAATGCCGGCAAGAATCTGCCAAGCGAAATCGGTCGACGAATCGTCGATGACCGGATCGGCCGCGCCAGGTACTGCGATCTGGCCTTCGAGGCTGGTGCGAGCAACACCGGCACCACCGCCGACATAGCCTTGCAGGCCGTCATCGGGACCGAAATCGAACATGCCGTTGAGCATGAATGCGAGCGAGTTGGTCGAACCGTTGGTCGGGAAAGTACCGATACCGTCGACATTAACTTCATCGTGATCGGCATCGCGATAGCTGACTTCGGTTTCCAGACGGAATGCGCCGAAATCGTAACCGACGTAGCCGCCGCCATCGAAACCATATTCATAATCGATGTCGAGCGAAGGTGCGCCGCCATCGTTGCTGTCAGACAGGGTCATGTCCTCGACAAGCATCGGGCCGAATTCACCGCCGATGTACCAAGAATTATCCCTTGCGAGGGCTGGCGATGCAAGGGCCGTAGAGGCCATCGCCATTCCTATGACTAATTTCCGCATTAGTTATTTCCCCTTTTTGCGAATTGGAGCCACCGAGTGCCGCGTATTTAGAACTGCGTCACCACGCTGGCAAGCGGGCAATAGTCGGGAACTGTTGCAAGAATGCCGCAATTCCCAAAGTGTAAACAAGGATTTCCGGGCGGTAACCCCCTCCTGTGTCGGATGCGTAACGTCATGAGCCTTGGGTGGTTCCACCGTGTTCAAGAAAAAATGCCGAAAGTCTTCAGGCAGCTAAGTATCTGATCGAGAGTTTGACGCGCTTCTACATCGACCACCGTGCCGCCTGAGGGAGAAGCCGGCGCCCCTAGGCCCTGCCATTCTCCTGCCCGATAGCGGAGGAAGCGGCTCTCGCTTCGGTCGAACAGCAACATTTCGGGCCGGGGAACGATGAAGGTCCATTGCTCGCCATCCCAGCTGGCAAGTTCGCGCTCGTGATTGAGGAAGGCGCCCGTCGCCCCGCTTGCGATCAGCCAGCGTTGCCCGGCGAGCGGTGCATCGGGCGGGTCGGGGCGTTCGCCTTCGATATTCGGATCGATCAGAATATCGAGCCGCGCCATCGCTTCGTTGAAGGTAAATTCTTTCTGTGCCTGGCCGGGGTAAAGGTAGGGCAGCCCGAGATTGGCGGTTGCGTGATGCATGATTTGTCTCCCGATGGTGGGTGGGTGTCAGGCCGGACGGCCAAGTTCGAGTGGCGCAGACCGGTCGTAGGTCCCGATCTGCCGAACGTGAAAAAGGCCGCCGGGCAGTGCTGCTGTCAGTGAGGCCAGTTCGCCTGCCGGTAGCGCCAGCGAGGGCTGACTGGTGGTCCAGCGCCTGAGCGGTGCATCGGAGGGGCCGAAGACTACTTCATAGCTTTCCGCTTCTTCGACCAGCGGCAGATCGACGTGGTCGGGCCATCCCCATTGGCCCCGCGCCCTGCGGGTCCAGGAAAGGAGCAGCGCTCCGTCTTCCATTACCTGCATTCGCGGATGGACTGGTGACAGGGGCCGCAGCGACGCGCCGCCGTTTTCGAGGGCTGCAAAGGCAGCTTCGTCGTCTGCGGGGCCGATCGCGGCAAAGCGTATGCTTCCCGGATCGAGCGTAACCGAGGTGAGCGAAACGAGCCGGTCGTCCAGCATTGTCGCCGCACTGCCTCTCGGGTGGCCAGTTGCCGCCGCCCGTTCAGTCCCGCCACGGCCACGCAACAGGCCAAGCAGCTGCCATTGCCCCGAGCCGAGCGGAATGGCCTGGGCGAATTGCAGGACCTCGCCGCCCAGCGCCAGGAGGTTCTCGTTCCGGCCGATTCCGCGCAAGTCTGTCGAAATCAGCGAGGCTTCATGGTCGATCAGCTGCACGATCAGGCTGGCTTCCGGTTCGAACCGGAGTGCTCGCGAGGGGGCAAGCGACGCGACCAGCTGCCCGCAGAGCGCCCGCTCCTGCGCGGCGATGTCCAGCGGCACCATTGCGCCGTCCTCGACACTATAGAGGGTGCAGCCCGGCCAGCGGCCAGCCGGGGCGCATGGTGCGGCGTAGACCATCCGCGCTCCTGGATTGCCGACGCCGTTCCAGGGGGTCTCGAACACGCGCAGGACCGTCTTGCTCGCCAGCCGATCGGCGGGCGACCACGCCTCCCCCGAATCGGCTACGGGCGGCGCGGTCACCGGCTCGGCCGGGCGATGCCGCGCAAGCTCCAGTTCCACGCCGCCGTCGCGCCATTCGCGGGCGAGGAGCTGAAACAGGCCGGAGTGGCCAGGCGCGGTAACGATCGCCCCGGGCGAAAGCTGCGGATCGAGATCGCTGCAACGCCATTGCAGGCGTTCTCCGGCTGCCCTGGCGCGAACATTCGCACGGCGCGCAAGGCTGAGCGCGTCACCTGCATCGAAAACGCCGGGAAATTGGAGGGTGCGGGACGAGTCGTCGACGGTCCCGGCATATTGCAGACCCGGCTGGAAATCGCGCGCCGCGTCGTAATAGCGCAGCGCTGACAGCTGCCCGCCGCCGCTGGTGGGCCGGGAGATACTGGAGCCATCCAGATGGCCGAAATCGCCTTCGTCTCAGCGGACCGCCGAGGGGAGGGCGCAAACGGGCTCCTCGCCGGAAGATGCGAGCCGGACCGCGCAACCTTCCTCGCCCGTACTTACTGTAAGCGGCCAGAGCCGGTCGACCAGCTGCAGCACCTCGCGCACCGAGCCTGCCTCATGCGCAAAGCCGCGCAGTTCACCGAGCCGCACGCCCCTGGCCGATCCGGCCCCGCAATCCTCCATCAGCAATTCGACGATGCGGCTGCCGTCGCCAGCGAAAATTTCGAAACTGAGCGGCGGGATGCGGTTGCCGAAATCGGTGAGGTCGAGATCCTCGAACACCGCATAGGCCAGCCCGCGAAAGGCAGGGCATTGCGCGCCCAGCGCCGCCTCCATCAGCGGATCGCATGGCTGGTCCCCATACCCGGTATGGACACGGAGCTGGCCCCCGGCCTTCAGGTCCCCGGCCTTGCCGCGCAGCAAGCTGCCGCCCGCCCATATGCGGCCGATGCGGTCTATCGGGCGGCTCGACAGCGCCACGGCGAAGGATGCCGAATAGCTGTAGCGTACGGTCCTGGGCTGGCCCTTGCCGCCGCCCTCACGCTCGCGGTGCTCGGTCAGATCGGCCGCCCAGACGATCGAGCCGCCGCTGCGCATCGTGCCGTAATGGCGGGCGATCAGCGTGCCATAGCTGGATCCGGTGACGGCCAGTTCCTTCAGCCGCGGGCCGTGGCGGTCCTGCGGGCCGAACAGCGCATGGTCGATCGCGCTCCCGGCCAGCGTGCCCGCGATCTGGCCGAAGGGGCCGAACAGACTGCCGACCGAGGAAAGGAGAATGGTTGCCATGAAAATGTCCTATCGATCCGAAAGTCGCCAGTGGCGGGTGCACGGCCAGGCCGTGATGCCGCGCTGCACGACCACGCGGCGCAGCCCAGCATGGGCGTGCACGAAACGGTCGGGGTCGGTGACGACGAGAAGGTGATGCTGCGCCGGTCCGGCGATCACGAGCAGCACATCGCCGCGCCGTGGTGACCCCTGCGCCTCGACCAGCCCCAGCTGTGCCGCCAGCGGGAGGAATGCCGAAATGCTCGCGTTCCTGAGGCCATAGGGCCGCGCCACATCCGCCGTGACGCCGCAGCTCCGCAGCGCGGCGAGCACCACGCCCACGCAATCGAGACCGTGGTCCGGATTCCTGCCGTGCAGACGGAAAGGCGTGCCCGCCAGCCGCTCCGCCGCCGATGCGAAGCGCTCTGGCAGCGGGGTCATCGCGGCTGCGGGTATTGCGCCAGCAGGTCGCTGCCGGGAAGATGCGGCTCGCCCTGGAAATTGATCGCATTGGCGAACCGGCTAGCGCAGGTCGCGATGGTCCGGTCGCAGCCTTGGCGCAGCACGGCCCGCATTCCCCGCTGCCATTCGCCATAGAACGGGCGGTCCAGCTCGAACCCGGCCTGGTCCACCGCGATGATGGTGAAGGTGATGCCCGCCTGCGGCCCGTCGATGAAGCGCAATTCGCCCTGCCGGTAGAGTTCCGGATCGCCCACATCGAAGCGGGCGCAATTGCGCATGGGATCCACCTCGATCAGCACCGCACGGGCGGTGAATCTGCTAGCCGAGAGATTGCATCCCGGCCCGCAGAACCGCGCGCGGCAGCTTGGGCTGGTGCGCGGCACCGGGTCCACGTCCAGATCGGCCTTGGCCGAGCGCAGGCGGGCGCCGAATGTGCAGCTGTCCTGCGTCAGCGCGTCGATCGATCCGGTATAGAGGACGGCGTGTTCGAGCGTGTCCCAATCGACCACCCCGCTTTTCATGCGGGCGCCGTCGAACTGCCCGGCGGCAATATCTTCGGCGCGGATGGTGTCATGGGCAAGCGCGCCTTCCACCTCGGCCTCGTCATCCTCCAGCCGCATGGACTGGCGGATGGCAGACGGCAGCATGCCCGGCGCGGCGCGGTGGAGGATGCCGCCGAAATAGAGGTCGCGGTCATGCGTGGTGAAGCCCAGCGTCACGCCGTCGCTGCGATAAATGCGCCACCAGCTCGCCGCCGTGTCCAGCTCGTCGGCGAAGAAAGCGTGGCTCATGGCGCTTCCCGGATTTCGACCAATGGCACGGAAGGCGCCTCGCCCGCAGCGAAGGTCGCGCTGGAAATATCCAGCCGGTCTTCGGCAAAGCGCACGGGCACATCGAACAGGAAGCCTGCGCGCACCTTAATCCCGGCGGCGGGCGGCTGGTCGAAACGGATCAGTCCCTTGCCGACATGGCGCCAGCCCGACGCTGCATCCCCGCCAAGGCTCACAAGAATGCTGCCCGGCACCGGCCGCGTGATGCGCCGCTGCTGATCGCCATAATGGCGTACCAGCTGGAAATCGGCGGTCCTGCCGTCGCCGATCCCGATCAGTTCGTCATGCGCGGCCGGCTCGCCATCGCCCCCGGCGGAACTGTGGTCGAAAGGATCGCGCAGGCGAAAGCCGCGCGCCGGGCCATAGCGGGCACGGTAGAAGCCCAGCAATTCGCGCAACTCCGCTTCGGAGCGGATGCCGGGGCCGACATCGTAGCGCAGGCGCGCATCGCTCCACAGGGCGTTGCGCCGTTCGTGGCCCGATGCGGTCACTGCCACGCTGGTGGAGAATTCCGGGCTGACCGAGGCATCCCGCCCCAGCGCCAGCGGATAGGCGACATCGTCGAATGCATTCATTTCGTTGTCCTCATAGGTCGGCAGGCGGACGTACCCGTCGCGCACAATCTGCGGCAGCGCCCAGACGAAGCGCTGCGCGATGCCGCGCCCGCGCGCCTCGTCCAGCGCGGCATCGATGCGCGGCCAGAAGTTTTCGGCGTCCCCGTCGCGCAGCACGAAGCCCGACAGGTAGTCCTGCCGTTCGGTGGGATAGCCCAGCCGCCGGTCCACGAAGTCCCGCGCCTCACGCCGGGCGGCATCATGCCCGGCGGTAAGCCAGTCGTAATCTTCCAGTTGCAGCCGGTCGAAGGCGGGCCAGGCCCAGGCCAGCGGCAGATTGGCGCGGTAAAGCTCGGGCATGGCGGGATCGAGCACGGTGGGCGTGAAGGCGAGCAGCAGGATTTCCGCCTCGCCCGTCGCCGCCGCGCGCACGGCTTCGGCCACGCCAGCGGTCGCTGCGCCAAGGGCAGCGCCTGCCCGGTCGAGCAATGCGGTCTGGTCCGCATCCAGCGGCTGCCGCATATCGGTGATCGTCACCAGCTCATCGCCCCATGCCTCGCGCGCGGCGGCATCGTAAAGGCAGGGCGCGCCGCTGGCAGGCTGCACCCACCACCACGGCTCGCCGATCTGGAACAGCACGTCCGCCCCAGCCCTTTCGAGCAGCGCGACCCATTGCACCGCCACGGCGCGCAGGAAGGCCATCGCCTCCGCATTGCAGGGGGACAGCAGGGCAGAGGGCGGATCCCAGCCGGTCTCGCCCGCATGGCCCGCATGGTCGCGCTGTTTCCAGCCATCGGGACAATTCTGCGCCAGCAATTCGAAGGAGAGCGAGGGGATGGGCGCGAAATCCATTGCCACCGCGCGGGCGAAATAATCCGCGTGCCAAGCCCGCGCCGGGCCGCTCAGTGTGCCATCTTCCTCTACCAGCAGATCGGCAGGGCGGAGCCGGTAATAATGGCTCATGCCCAGATAATGGACGATCCGCCCGCGATAGCCGAGCTGTTCGATCTGGCGCAGCAGCCGCGCCGGGGTCTGGTTGAAACTGTCGTCATAGGCCGTCGCCATCTGCTCGCCATGCGCGGGCAGGATGACATCGCCGATGGCGATCACCGCGCGCTCACCCTCGCAAGTAATGGCGCGCATTTCGGCCCAGCCGGTGCGGCGGGCGGGAAAGGCGGTGGCAGAACCGGCGGCGAAACCGCGCGGCGCAAGGCTGATGAACATGCGCTCGATCGCGGCGACATGAACCTTCTCGCCCGGGAGCGCCCAGCCCGATTCCAGCTGCGAGAACGGCAGGGTGATCTCCGCATCCTCGGGCGAACCGCTGGCATAGTTCCACAGCCGGACATACCATGCGCGGGAGGTGCCGCTGGCATCCTTGCCCTCGATCGTCAGCGTCGGACCGTTCGCCTGGTCGAGAGGGACGAGGCCTGACGACCGCCAGCGGAAACGCAGCACGCAATGCGCGTAATCCCGCTCGGTCCGATAGGCGAGCAGCGGGTGATCGAGCCGGTCCTCGCTCTCCCAAATCAGCCCGGCCAGCTCGCCCTGGTGATAGAATTCGCACTCCACCCGCAGCGCATCGGGCGCTGTGGTGACGACGCTGGCCATCATCGGGCGCGGGAAATTGACCGTCCAGAACCGCGGATCGAACCGCGCGATCCAGTCGGCCTGCTGTTTGCGGCGCGTGTCCGCGAGCCAGAATGGCATGGGTTTGTCTCCGAATTCGGCGATATAAAATTTAACCTATCAACACCCTTCGCAGGGCGCTTGCTACTTGGCGGGACGAGCGTTGCAGCGCGACGGGCGCACTGGTCCCTTGCGGCGCGGTAATGTTGATCGCGACACGCACCTCGCGCGGCTGGCCGCCCAAAGCGTGGTTCGGTTCGATATGGCCAGCACTCGTCGGCACGAAGACCTCAGGCCCGCGCTCGCCGACGAGATAGGGGCGGTCGGGGCCGACCAGCCCGCCGGTGGCGCGGCCGGGCAGGCCGAGGAAGCTGCCGATCAGCTGGCTGAACAGGCCCGCCATTTGCGCCAGCCCCCCGCCAGCACCGCCGCCCATGCCGCCCATTCCGCCCGCCGGATTGCCCCCGCCCATGATGCTGTCGAGCCCGGCATTGAGCGCGCGGGCCGCGATCTGGTCGAGCGCGGAGAGGGCCACGCGCTTCAGATCCTCGAACTCCAGCTTGCCATTGCGCAGCGCGCCGGTGAGGCTCGTTTCCAACAGCTTTCCGGCCATCTCGAACCCGCTCACCAGCGTGGTGTCGAAATCCTGCCGCATCGCCGCAATATCCTGCGCGAAGCCGCGCGTGTCGGCGCGCACGGCCACCAGCAGATCGTCGTAATCATCGTCCATTCCGGTCCCTTTCCATCATCGCCGCGATTTCGGCACGGCTGGGCGGGGCGGCGGCGGGGTCGCCTGCGGTAAGGCTGAGCGCGAGGTCTTCGGGCGTGGCGTTCCAGAAGATGTCGGGCAGCCAGCCGAGCGTGCGGGCGCTCAACCCCGCCAGCCGCCGCGCGCCTGCTGCGAAATCCGCCATCTCATCGCCCGCGCAGGATCTGGCCGAGCATGGTCTTGAGCGGCGCGGCGGCCCCGGCCAGCCCCATTGCCACCACCGCCTCGCCGATCTCCTCGCGCGGCAGCGGGGCGGGGCCGTGCTGGCAGAACCAGAACAGCGCCGCGATTTCGGACAGTAGCAATTCGCCCTGTCCGGCACGTTCGACCAGCGCGAAGAGCGAGCCAAGCTCCTCCTCCGCGCGGACCAGCGCCGCGAATGTGGGGCGCAGCAGCACCTCGCGCCCGTTCACATGGATGGCCGCCTCGCCGCGCTGCGCATTGGGCTGTGTCGGGGCGCCGCTCACGAGGGCACCACCTGGCCCGAGCTTTCGAGCTGGATCGCATAGGTGCGCTCGCCATTGAAATCGCCCGCATAATCCAGCCGCTGGACCAGGAACCGCCCGCGCATCCGCGCGCCGTCCTCGAAGCCCAGCTCATAGGGATGGACCGTGCCCGCCAGCGCATGGGTGCGGATCGCATTTTCGGCATCGGAGCCGAGGAACACGCCCGACGCGCTTACCGAGACCGAGCGCGTGCCCGCGCCTGACAGCAGATCGCGCCAGCCGCCGCTGCCCTTATGCGTCACCACCACCGTATCGCCATTGACCGACATCTGCGTGGTGCGCAGGCCTGCCACGGTTTCGTAGGCGGCGGGCACGGCGTCATCGCCGACTTTCAGCAGGAAAGCGGCTCCTTTCTGGGGTGTCATTTTTTGGATGTCCTTTTTAGTTTTGTGCCCCCGCCTCCGCGGGGGCATCCTCGCTAGATGCGCAGCAAAGCTGCGGGCGGCCGGTCGGCCTTGCGGGCTGCTGGTCGCAGCCCGATGGGTGGGCCACTTAGGTTTCTAGGATTTTGAAGCGGTATTCGAGGAGGACCGCGCGCAGGTTTCTGGGGCGGCGTTCGGCTCGGCTGCGGAGGAATTGCGTGACCACTACGCGCAGGCCCGGTTGTGCGGGTGGGAGGGTGGCTATTCTGTGTTCGATCCGGCTTGCCAGCGCGGCGGTGCGGGCTGCGTCATCGTTGCGGTCGAGCAGTTCCAGGGCGATCCGCACCTCGCGCCCCTGGGCGGTTTTGGTGGACCAGTCGGCGGCGGCGCTGGCGGCGATGGCCAGACTTGGTGCGGGGGCGGGGCTGGGGGCTTCCTCGTCCACCGCGTTGAGGCTGGTCGCCAGTTCGCCATCGCTGCGCAGCCAGTCGATCAGGGCGGTTCTGAGCGCGCTTTCCATTCAGCCCTCCTTCTCGGTGAGATCGGGCCACAGCCAGCGTGGATCGCGCCAGCGCTGCGGATCGCCGAGGGGGTGGGCCCTGCGCCGCTCGACCAGCGCCGCCGCGCGCCGGGCCAGCGTGGCGGCAAGCCTGTCCCAGCTCACAGCCGCACCTGCCGCCAGGGGCGCCACAGCGCCGCCACCGCCGCAGGGATCGCGCCTGCCTCGCCCCGGTCACGCTCGCGATATTGATGCGCGGCGAAGCGGATGACGCCATGACGCAAGCCCATGTCGAGCGCCTCCCAATCGGGCGCGGCAAGCCCGGTGAAGTTCAGGCACATCTGCCACGCGGTCTGGAGCAGGCGCAGCAGCAGCGCGTCCTCGCCGGGAGTGGTGATGGCCAGCCATTGCTTGAGTTCCTCGAGCGGCTGGCCGGACAGGTCTGTCGGCATGGTGGGTTGTGGTCCTTCTTGTTTTGCGCCCCCGCCTCCGCGGGGGCGTCCTCGCTAGATGCGCAGCAAGCTGCGCCCGCTGCGGGCGGGCGGTCGCCCTTGCGGGCTGCTGGTCGCAGCCCGATCTGGGCGAGCCACCCGCCTTCCTTCCTTCTTCTTCTTCTTCTTTCTTATTCCTCGATTTTCAGCAGCTTGATCGCGTCCGAATCCAGCACCTGTCCGCCCACGCGCTTGGTGGCGTAGAAGTGGACGAAGGGCTTGTTGGTGAAGGGGTCGCGCAGCACCTGTGTCGCGCTGCGTTCGGCGATCAGGTAACCGTGGCGGAAATTGCCGAAAGCGATGGGACAGGTGCCTGCCGCCACATCGGGCATGTCCTCCGCCTCGACCACCGGATAGCCCAGCAGGCGATCGGGCTGCCCTTCGACCAGTCCCGGCTGCCACAAGAAGGCGCCGTCATCGGTCTTCAACTTGCGGATTTCGGCCAGCGTCGCCGAGTTCATCACGAAGCTGGCGCCCTGACGGTGCCCCGCTTTCAGCGCGTGGACCAGGTCGATCAGTGCGATCTCCGCGGCCGAGCCAAGGCCCGCCGCATCGCCCGTGCCCAGATATTGCAGCGTCCCGAAAGCACGCGCCGCATCGCCTGCGCTGGAGGTCGGCGCGGCGAGGAAACCGCGCGGCTGGTTCACCCCGCTGCCGTTCACGAAGGCGGCCCCTTCGGCGCGGGCGAATTCCGCCGCGATCTCACTCGCTAGCCAGCTTTCGAGGTCGAAGCCTGCATCGTCCAGCATGGCTTGGCTGGCCGCCGGATTGGCATAAAGCTCGCCCGTGGGCGGCGCGATTTCGGCGAAAGCGGGCGCATCGGTTTCAGGCCGCGCCTGCGTTTCGCTGACCCAGCCGCTGGCCGTGCCGCCGGTGGTCACCAGCTTGCGGTAACCCGCGCTGCCCGTCTGCACGACCTGCGCGATGGCGCGGATCGGGCTGGTTTCGGCGAGCTGGCGGGCGATCAGCGCATCGATCTGGCGCGGCACGGCATAGCCGCCATCCGACGGCACCGCCCCGCTGATTGACTTGTATTCCGCCATGGCCCCGCGCCGCAGATAGCCGTCGACGAAGCCTTTCACCTCGGGCGCTGGGGCATCGGTGCCGCCAATGGCCGGGCGCGCCGCCGCGCGGCCGATGCGATCGACGCGGGCCTTCACCTCGTCCACCTCGCCGCGCAAGGCGGCCAGATCGGACTCGGTCCGGTCCTGCCGCGCGACGATGTCGAAGCTGACCTCCGCCTGATCGGAAGCTGGGGTTTGGCTGGGGGTAGGGGTCTGGATTTCCATGGTATTTCCTTCCTTGAGAAACGAAAAAGCCGCCCGTGAAGGCGGCGTGTTCGGGTTGGTTGGATGGTGGGCGATGCCTTCACCCCGTCATTGCGAGGAGCCGAAAGGCGACGTGGCAATCCATCTTCTGCCCTCGCGCCAAGGCGCACCGTTGCATGATGGATCGCCGCGCTACGCTCGCGATGACGTTGTGAGAGGTGGTCGCGCCCCCTCAAACCCCCACGAAATGCACCCGCGCTTCGGGTTGCAGCGGGTGGGTCACCACGCTCACCTCGAACAGCTCGATATCGGCCAGTTCGCGGCCTTGCGGGGTCTGGCGAAACGCCCGTGCGCGGTAGCCGAAGCTCAGCCCGCTTACCGCCCTCTCGCGCAGCAGTTTCGCCGCGCGGTCCTGCGGGTTGTCGATCCGGGCCACCACGCGCAGGCCGCGGGCATCCTCGCCCGCCTGTTCGACCCAGCCGATGCGGCGGGCGGGGCTGTGCTGCCAGAACAGCGGCAGGGCCTCGCGCCGCTGCGCCAGCGTGCGGACGAAGGCGCCGGGCCGGATCGTGTCGCGCGCGCCGTCCACTCGGTCGAACAATGCGGCATAGCCCGCGATGCGCAAAGGCACGTCCCCGCTCACGAGACGATCTCGCCCAGGCCCAGCCGCATGGCGATGCCCACCAGCAGCAGCGCCAGAATGCCGCGCACCAGCCATTCGACCGCCGCTTTCCACGCGCTGGCCTTGGCATCGCGCCAGGCCGACAGCAGCTCGCGCAATTCGTCGATATCGCCCTCGGCCTTGGCATCCTCCAGCCCCAGCCGGGCCAGCGCCCGCTGCGCGCCCAGCTCGCTCGCTTCCTCGACAATGGCGCGCAGCGTGATCAGCTCGCCCCCTTCATGGCTGGCATGCGCGATCAGCCGCGCGAGCATATCGTCCCGTGTCATGCGATGTCCTTTCGTGATGACAGCCCCAGCAGCTCGCGCTTTTCCGCGCTGCTGAGGAAATCCGCGCCGCTGACCTGCGTCCACAGCCGCTCGCGGTCCTCGGCCAGCGCGGGCACGCGGTCGAGATCGACTGCCGCGCCCCCGGCGAACCAGTCGGCCATGCCTGCCTGCAGTCCGTTCAGGATCTTCGCGGCCAGCGGCAGCAGCGTCAGCCGCCACAGCGCGCGATTGGCCTCGCGGTAATTGGCATAGGTGTTGTCGCCCGGCAGGCCGAGCAGCATGGGCGGCACGCCGAACGCCAGCGCGATGTCGCGCGCGGCGGCGGCCTTCAGCCCGGCGAAATCCATGTCGGCGGGCGTCATGCTCATCGCCTTCCAGTCCAGCCCGCCTTCGAGCAGCATCGGCCGCCCGGCATTGCCGCCGCCCTGATAGGCGCCGTGCAGTTCCGCCTTCAGCCGGTCGAACTGTTCGGCGGTCAGCGGGGGCGCATCGCCATTCTCGAACACCAGCGCCCCCGATGGCCGCGCCGCATTGGCCAGCAGCGCGCGGTTCCACTCGCTCGCCGCATTGTGGACCGCCACGGCCGGGGCCGCGGCGGCCAGGCAGCCCGCGCCGTAATGATCGTCGGCCGGGTGGAAATGCTTGAGGTGGATGATGGCGGGCCAGCCATCGGCATCCTCCACCGGGAAGGTGATCGTGCGGTCGGCCAGGATATAGCGATAGGCCGCGGGCCAGCCATCCTCGCCCGCCACCACCTGCACCCGCTCGGGCCGCAGGGGGAACAGCTCCACCGGCACGCCCGCCCCGTCGCGCAGGATCTGGACGAAGGCATTGCCGTGCAGCGCCAGCTGCGCCGCGAGCACCTCCATCAGCGGCTGCGTGCCGCATGATCCGGCGAGCAATCGGGCAAGCGCTGGGTCGGCGCAGGCGATGGGCGCGCCGCCCACCCCCTCGGCCACGATCCGCACGCTGCGCTGCGCCACCGGATTGGCAAGATAGGCCTCGCCCACCGCGCGGCGATAGTCGAAGGGCGCGGTGCTGGCCCCGGCATCGAATGCCGCATCCCACGGCGAAACAAACCCGCGCGCCACAGGCACACGGGTGCCGCCCCCGCCCTTGAAGGCGGAAGCGAGACTGGTGAGGAAAGACATGGGGTTTCCTTTGGTTGTGAGTGGGTTGGGGGCGATCGCTGCGGGCGACATCCCCCAAATCGTCATTTCCGCGCAGGCGGGATTGGATTAGCCACGGCGCAATGCCGCGCGAACGCAATCCGATGGTCTATCTGCTCGCCTCGGGGCGGAACGGCACGCTCTATGCGGGCGTCACGTCCGACCTTGCCCAGCGGGTGTACCAGCACCGCGAGGGGGCGGCGATTGCCCGGGACGCGGCCGACCAGCGCTCCTGGTTTCCAGCACGCGACAATAGCGAAATAGCCGAAAGTTGGCGGACAGTTGGCCCGGTATCGAGCCCGCCTTAGTCTTTCTTAGTTGGAGTGGTGGGGGCCGGAGAGGGTAATGTCGGCGTCATTCGGGGCTGTTTCTTTTGCGGTTCCGGAGGCTTGGGCCGTTTGCTTGCGCTACCTGGCTTGGGCTTGCCGTGATCTTCCGGTATCTTGAGCCCGATATGTTCGGCGAAGGCATGTTGCAGGAGATGGGCATCTCCCCACTCATCCCACTGCGTTTCGGGGTCCGGATAATGCATATCGACCATCTCGCGACGATCTTGTTCGTCGGGAACAGCTGGACGATAAAGCGTCTGTCGCCACTTGCTGTCCCCTTGCCGCGCTTCGAAGGTTGCGCAATAGCCTTTGGAGGACGCCGAGAACGTGAGGGCAACGAAGAAGTTGTCGTCGTCGCGCGCCAGATCGGAAGCTGCTCCGATGAACTGCGGCCCGTTACCGCCGATATTTTTCAGAAATATGGTCGGGTCGGGCGGATAGGGAGCGGGCACCGCACGCACGAAGTCGGGCGAGACGAAAGTCTGGCCATGGATAAAATTGATGTCCTTGAGCCTGAATTCGCCCTCATCGATATCGGGCCTGCGTATGCACCGGGCATTTTCATGAAGCAGCACCCCTCTAGGCGGCGGAAAACTGTTCTTTCCGCCAATCAGAAAATTGCGGGTAATCGATCCACAATCAGTGCCGATCTGGTAAGTCGGCTCTCCCAGTAAGAACTCGTTGCGAACCGTCTCGAGCGATCCACCCCATTCCGGACGTTTTGAAGGGCATGTGAAACTGTATATGACCTTCGCGCACTTGGGCTCGCCCTTGGCGATCGGTGCAAACCAGCGAACGTCCCGGCGGACGACTGCTTTGCTATCGCAAAATTCGACTGTCTTTACGTCATCTAGTCGCGCTTTTTCCCAATCCGGGGAGGAGACCTCACTGGGCGTGAAATAACCAGTCGCGTAAATAAAGCCATCCGCGTTCGATCGCCATTCGCGAGCAAAATTGTATTGGTCACGATCCTCCTTTTCGGGGGACGTTGAGGTGAGCTCCGGATGGGGAACGCATGATGCGGCAAACAGAGCCGTGGATGTGAGCCAGATTTTCTTCTTGCTCGACCGTGTCGAGGTAAAGCCCGATCCCGAAATGTTTACGTGCATTTTCCACCCCTGCTGTCAGTCTATCTGCCGCCATTGCGTAAGATCCCCATTTGGGCAGATCAAATTGTTGTCCCGCGAATACTTCATTTGTACTTTCGAATTATTCCTTTAATTTTAAGTTACGGAGAATGTAGGCGGGGGGTGGGGCGAAGCGAAGTACTTTCCCTTGGAAATTTCTTTCCTGGTGAAACAGGACCATCGCCTCAGCCCCCCCCCTCACACCACCCGCACCCCCGGCTCCCGCCGCTTGCCCAGCATCAATTCCGTCAGCGCCCAGACTAGCGCATCTGCGCGGTCGGGGGAGCGGCCGGGGCCTTCGTAGCCGCCGCCGGTGGCGAGGCCGCAGAGCTGGTCTTCCAGCGCGGCGAATACGCCGGCGTGGCGCACGCGGCCCGCTTCGTACAGCGCGGCGACGGGTTCGGCGCGGGCGGTCTTGCCCTTGGTGGCGTGCACCAGTTTGAGCGGCAGGGCGATGTCCGCGGCGCGCAGCACGCTGGCCACCATGGCGCCGCCCTGGTTCGCCTCGGCCACTACGCGGTCGGCGTTCCAGGCGCTGGCGGCGGCGGCCACGGCGCGGGCCCAGCATTCGGGCGTGGCGCCTTCCACCGTGCAATCGGCGCGGACATAGGCCAGCCCGTCGGTCCCCAGCATGGCGACCACGATCCCGCAGGCATCGCCTTTGCCCGAGGCACCGGTGCCCGACCCGCTCCCCGCGGGCGGATCCACCGCCACCACCACGCGGCGCGGTTCGGGCAGGGCGGGGCCGGAGCCTTGCGCGCCCAGACGGCAGCGGTCGATCAGCGCGCGGGTCCACAGCGCGCCTTCCACCGTGTCGACCATTTCGCCCGCCAGTTCCTGCCGCCCGAAGGCGCTGCCCTCGAACTGTTCGATGATCGCGGAGAGGTATGCGCCCGGCAGCACCTCGCTATTGTCGGTGGTCCGCCCGCGCGCCAATGCCACCTCGCCGCTGTCCACCCCGGCCATGATATGGCGCATCAGCGCGGTGGCGCGCGGCGTGGTGGTGGCGAGCACGCGGGGGCTTTCGCCCAGCCGCATGGTCAGTTGCAGATTGTGCCAGGCCGACATGGCCCGATCGCTGGAATTATCCCATTTGGCTATTTCGTCGCACCAGGCATGGCTATGCTGCGGGCCGCGCAGGCTTTCGGGCTCGCCCGCCGAATAGAGCGAGGCCGTGGCGCCGTTCTCCCATGTCAGGCGGCGCAGGCTGGGCTCGTAATGCGGGGGCAGCGCGCCCGGCGCGGCGGCCAGCACGCCGCTGTCGCCTTCCACCATCACGCTGCGCACCTCGGCCAGCGTGGCACCGATCAAGGCGATGCGGGCACTGGGATCGTGCCGCGCCACATCGCGCACCCATTCGGCGCCCGCGCGGGTCTTGCCGAAGCCGCGACCGGCGCAGATCAGCCAGATGCGCCACGCCCGCCCGGCATCGGCCGGCGGCAATTGCGCATCGCGCGCCCAGCCTTCCCAGTAATAGCTGCCCAGCGCGGCCAGTTCGTGCGGGGTGAGCATGGTGCCCAGCAGCGCGCGGTCCACCGTGCCCTCGCGCCCGCCGCGCCGCAGCCACACGCCCCGGGACGGGACGGGTGAAGGAATAGGCGAGGGGGCCTGCGCCGACACGTCCGCATCCCTGTCCACCTCACCCCCGCGCACGTTTCGCCGCCCGTTTGCGCGAGGCGCGGATGGCCTCGTCCTTGGCCAGCCCGCGCAGGCGGAGCTTGTCGATCTTCTCGTTGATCGAGGCGATGGTCGCCGCCTCGTCGGCCAGCGCGCGGCGGCCCTTTTCGCGCGCCACGCCTTCGCGGTGGGCGGCCAGGCTGCGCAGCGCGGCCGCCGTGTCGAACTTGCGCACACTGCCCGGATCCTGCGGATTTTCGCCGCCCGAGCGCAGATGCGCCAGCAGCTCCATCTCCAGATTGTCATAGCCTTCCGCCAGCGCCGCATACCATTGCCGCGCGAAATCGGGATCGGTGCGGCGCAGGCGATAGACGCTGGCCGTGTCCAGATCCGCCGCCGCCGCCGCCGCGCGCACATTGGAACTTTCCGCCAGCGCTTCCAGGAAACAGGCGATCCGCCGCTTGCCCACGCGCCGCACGCCGCCCCAGCACTCCGCCCCCACCACCGGCACCCCGCGCGCCGCGTCCCAGTCATAGGCGAACTCGGCATCGCGCGCCCGCCAGTCATAGGCGGTAGAGATCGCCACCCCTGCCATTTCCGCCGCACGCCGCACGCCTTTCCCGGCTTTCAGCGCCTCCAGAAAACCCGCCATCCACGCGGGCTGCGCCGCGGCATCGGTCTGCTCCGGCCTGCTCATCATCGTCCTCCATCTGCTCGAAAACGCAAAACGGGCAGCGGCCCCATGAGAAGGCCCTGCCCGTTCGAATCACACTATCGCGATGTTCCTGTTATGTGCCAGAACAGCGTGACGATGTCAAGCATAAAGAACCAAATGGGTTATAGGTCTCTTCGCTTCTACGGCCTGCGTACGATTGCGGAGCGCCGCGTTAACCCGACTCGCAAGGTTTTGCGCCAGACTGCTGGCACCATGCTATCGCGCCTGTCTTTTCTCCTGGTTTCGTCCCTCGCCTGCGCGAGCTGTCAGGGCACAGCGGAGCAAGACGGGTCAGGCCCGGCGGCCTTCACGCCGCTGGAATCGTATGGCGCGGTAATCGATACCGGCCCGTGCAACCTCGCCGATGTCGGCCCCCCTGCCGTGAACAAGAGCGCGGCAGGCACGACCGAACCATTCATCGCCACGGATTTGAGCCCTGCGACCCCGGTAAAGGCGATCGATCATACCGTCACCTACGGCGGGGCGGACGGGCCCGAAAGGCGCATTATGCTCCGCCGGAGCGGACCGCTCTTCCGCTTCGATAGTGGCTGGTCGCGAGCCGAAGAACTGCGGAAAGCTGAAAGATCGAGAAACGCACCGGCATTTGTCAGGACGCGTTCGTCGGAGTTCCGCAATTTCTCCACCGCTGCGCAAGTGAGGGCGGATTTCGCGGCCAATGGCATGCCGATTTTCGCCCGCTTCACTCGCGGCCAATCCGCAGGAGCGAACAGGCGCGACGCAACTCCCGCTGCCGAACAGGATTACCGCGTGACGCGCACCGCGCGCCGGGAAAGCATTGCAGGGGAGACATGCACCGTCTGGACCGCTCTGCCTGCCGCCGGATTTTCGGCTCGGCCGCGCCAGGAAGCCTGCATAACCGATGACGGGATCGTGCTGCGCGCCACTTCTTTCAGCGAAGATAACGAGGTAACTGCCGAGGATCGCGCCATCACGGTCGAGCGCGGGCCCGTGGCCCCCGGTGATGTCATGCCGCCGCGCGCGCTGCTGGACTGGAGCGAATGGGCCGTGCAGCCCTCGAAGCAGCCGCCCGAGCGGTCGTCTGCCTACACGGTAACTCTCGGGCGGAATACCAAGCCCTTTGTACCTTGGAGAGGGTGGGGTTCGCCAACGCAGACGCATGTGGTGCAGGGCGCGGACCATGCGCTTGCCTATTGCTCCGGCCAGACCACCGGCGACATGTATATGACCACGCCCCGCGCCGTGCTCTCCTATTCTGAAAGAGATGGTCTGGTATTGCAGCGGCACAAGGCACCGCAGAACCGGCCCGCAATATCGCGAAAACCGATCGAGGCGCCCGGGCGAACACTGCTCGGAGAGACGTGTTCGTGGTTCGAAATCTCCGAGCCCAGATTTAACACCCTGCTACATCGAAATGAATGCCAGACCGCCGATGGCATCCCGCTGATCGTCGACGAGGGTCTGGAAGGTCCGCCGGCTTATTTGAAGGCCACCAGCCTCACCCGCGGCATGGCACCCGAAGGCGCGGCGTCTCCGCCTGCCTCGCTGCTCGATTGGGGAAACTGGGGCTGGCCCGCCCGCTGAGCCGCCGCTGGCGTAACCGCCCCACCACAACACCCGCTTGCCCGCCTCCGCATCAGCCCCTAAACGCCTCGCCATGCTGATGAAACCGCTGCGTGGGCTTTACGAATGGACCATGGACAAGGCCTCGCACCCGCATGCGGTGTGGTGGCTGGCGTTCTTTGCCTTCGTCGAATCCTCTTTCTTCCCGATCCCGCCGCATCCGCTCTTGGGCCTGATGTGCCTGGCCGAACCGAAAAAGGCGGTGAAGTTTGCAGCTGTAGCCACGCTGGCCTCTGTCGCGGGCGCGCTGCTGGGCTATGCGATCGGCTGGGGGCTGTATGACACGGTGGGCGTGTGGCTGATCAACGCGCTGGGCCTGACCGAGGCCTTCCCCGTCGCCGCCTGCCACTTACGCGAATATGATTTCGAGGCGATCCTGATCGCGGGCGCCACGCCGGTGCCGTTCAAGCTGCTGACGATCACCGCCGGTTTCATCGGCATGAACCTCGTCACCTTCGTCTTGTCGAGCCTGTTCGCCCGCGCGCTGATCTTCATGACGGTGGGCATCTTGTTCCGCGTCTTCGGCGCCCCGATCAAGCGCGTGATCGACAAATATCTGGGCACGGTGACCACGGTCTTCGTAGTGCTGGTGGTGGGCGGCGTGCTGGCCATCACCCAACTGGGCGGCAGCAGCGAGGAAGGCGGCGTCTGCGCCAATGCGACCGAGGTAAACCCGGCGGCCTGAGGCGGGGCGATCCCTCGCCGGGCCTCACGCCGCCTCACTTCACCTCATACGGCATAGCCGGTGGAGCGGGTCACATCCTCCCACGCGGCGATCTCTTCGCGCACATCGTCCAGCTTCTGCTCCACCAGCGCCAGCGCATCTTCGCCCAGCAGCAGGCGCGCGGGTGGATTATCGCTCGCCACCAGCTTTAGAAGGGCAGCGGCGGCCTTGGCGGGATCGTTGGGCTGGTTGCCGCTCTTTTTCTTGCGGGCGGCGCGCAGGGGATCCATCACCGCATCATAATCGGCAATGGCGCGCGGCGTGCGCTGCATCGACCGGCCCGCCCAGTCGGTGCGGAACTGGCCCGGCGCCAGTGCGGTCACATGAATGCCGAGGGCGGCGACCTCCTTGCCCAGCGCCTCCGAAATCCCCTCCAGCGCGAACTTGCTGCCGCAATAGAAGCTGATCCCCGGCATGGTGATGAAGCCGCCCATGGAGGTGACGTTGACGATGTGCCCGCTGCGCCGCGCGCGCATGCCGGGCAGCACCGCCTGCATCAGCGCGACCGGGCCATAGACATTGGCGGTGAACTGGCGCTCCAGCTCGCCAATCGAGCATTCCTCCAGCACGCCCTCGTGGCCATAGCCGGCATTGTTGACCAGCACGTCGACCGGGCCGAGCGCGCTTTCCGCCTCCTCTACCGCGGCGGGAATCGCGGCATAGTCGGTCACGTCGAGGATCACGGCATGGGCGCGATCCGGCGCCAGGGCAGTGAAGCTGGCGGCATCCTCTGCCCGCCGCACCGTGCCCGCGACGCGGTGCCCGGCGTCCAGCGCGGCCCGGGCAAAGGCGCGGCCAAGGCCCGAGCTGACGCCGGTGATGAAAAAGGTCTTGGTTTGCGGGGCAGTCATGCGAAACTCCGTCATTGGCTTTAAAATATATCATGATATAACTAGGCGATGGCAGAGAAAGACACAAGCCCCCCGGCAAACCCCGCGCGCGCTGACGCGATGCGCACGAAAATCCTCGACGGGGCGGAGCGGCTGCTGCGTACCGGCAAGGCGGATTTCTCCATGCGCGATCTGGCGGCGGAGGCGGGGGTGAGCTTTGCCACGCCGTTCAACCGCTTTGGCAGCAAGCTGGCCATCATGCGCGCCCTGTCGGCCCGGCGGATCGACGCGATGATAGACCGCTATGGCAAGGAAGCGCCCGGCGGCGCTGTGACGAGTGATCTGCCGACCCGCGTGGCGCTGGCGATCGACATCGCGGTGGACACCATGCTGGCCGAACCGGCGGTCAACCGCGCGGTAATGGGCGCGATCGGTTCGCCGCCTTCGGGGCAGGATGGGGCAGCAGTCCGTGTCCTCGACCACTCTACAAAGCTCTGGGACAAGGCGGTGGGCGACGAGGCGACCGACCCGGACCTCCCGCAACGCCTCGCCTTCGCCTTCCGCGGCGTCCTGTCCTTCTGGACCGCGGGCGAACTGGCCGACGAAGCCCTGCGCCCCGCCGCCCACGCCATGGCGGGTGTGCTGTTGCCGGGGGGCCGGGGCGCGCCGTGATCTTACCCCCTTAAACTGTCTTTTAAAAATAGCCGCTTAGGATAACGTCCGTTTGGGCAATCCTGTGGGGGAATCGAATTCATGAAAAACATATTGGCGGGCCTCGGCCTCGCATCGCTGGCGCTTGTGCTGGCAGTACCGGCACAGGCCGGGGTGAGCCAGGATTTCGCCGGGTGCGACGGGCTGCGCAAGCCCAAGCGCAGCGATGACGGCATGCGGGGGGAGGCGACCCTGCCGGGCGGCGGCTCGATCTTCTTCCGCCGGAACGATGCGCCCGATCCGCGGGGAACCATAAGCTCGTGCGATCGCGCATTCGAGACTGGCAAGCTGCTTCCCGAACAGACGCTGCGCCGCGCCCACATGATGCGCGCCCGCGCTGCGGCAAACATCCGGCTCGGCGAGCACGAGGCAGCGCTCGCCGATCTCGACGCCGCGGACCTTGCGGCGAAGGAATATGCCGGGGAATTTTTCTACGAAAGGTCGATGGGCGTCTCGATCGATCTCCTGCGCGCCATCGCGATGAACGAACTGGGTCGGCGCGAAGAGGCCGTTTCGCTCGCCCGGACCGCACTGGACCGGCGGCCCTACGCCCTGTCCGTGCAGCGCGTCGCGACCCTGCTTGTGGCAGGCAATGAGGAATCGGCCGATCATGACGGTCTGTGGCAGGGGATCAGCCGGATCGATCCCGATTTCCGCAGCGTGCTGCCCGGCATTGCCAAGGGCACCGACGGCCTGAAAACGCTCGCCGCATCGGCCGGAGAACCGGTGATTAACCTTCCCGAGGCCCCGTCGCTCGACGATCTCGTGATGAAGAACGGCAGATCCACCATCGCATCGGGGCGCTGGGAGAACCCGGTCGCAGAGGCCATGCAGACTGCCTATGCACTTGCCGCCGTTGGCGAAACGGAGCGGGCGCGCGCGTGGATCGATGCAACCCGCGCCGCGCTGGCCCCCCGGCCGCCGTCGGAT
The DNA here is from genome assembly GCF_054655615.1 of Qipengyuania triglochinis. Lineage (NCBI taxonomy): Bacteria > Pseudomonadati > Pseudomonadota > Alphaproteobacteria > Sphingomonadales > Erythrobacteraceae > Qipengyuania > Qipengyuania triglochinis. The sequence continues at coordinate 767,999 of NZ_BAAHND010000002.1, forward strand.
GACAAGGCCAAGGCGGCAAGCCTCACAAATGCGTTTGCCGACATGGCGCGCGTTTCGGTGTTCGTGCCGATGGAAAAGCTCGTCGAAGGGCGCATTGCCATTGGCGAGGGCCGATTGGGCGATGCCGCGGCGGCCGTCAAAGGCATGGGGCTTCGCTCTGCCAGTGTAACGGACGAATTTCACGCGGCCTATGCCGCCGCCGCCGAGGGCCTGGCGGATGAAATACCCGCGCTTGCGCCCCTGCAAAAACGGGCGGAGCGGGCACCGCTCAAGCTTGCATCAATGGCCGACAGCCTGCTGCTGCGGCCCGAATCGGAACGCAAGCTGATCGATTACAAGAAGGCGCGCCCCGATGTCCTCAGCGCGCTGGTCGGCGGGGCACTCAGCTTTGGCACCAGCCTGCTGGGCGGGATTCCGCGCACCTCGGGTTTCGATGAGGTCGAAAATGCAGATGGTTCGATCAAGGTCGAATATACGGGCGACACGACCTCGGGCGCGGTGGTGCAGGAAATGACCCTGCTGCGCGCTGCCGAAATAGCGCAGGCCAGGGGCAAGTCCTATTTCTTCATCCGTTCCCGCAAGGACTTCCAGCGTTACCTGTCGAAGAGCCAGTATGGCATCGAGCAATCGCGGACGCTGACCGGTTACAAGACCGAGGTGGTGATCGACCTTGCGGACGGGAATCGAGAAAGGGCCAATGCAGTGGAAGCCTTGACGGTGATCGATGCGCTGGGGCCGATCTATTATGACGATCAGGCCTGAAACCGGCGTTCGGCGCGTGTCGCCACCGATCAAGTGGGTGTTCGGGCGCTGATCCGGAACAAAAAGGGGAGGGCGCCGATGATGCGGCACCCTCCCTTTTTGCGTGGTGGAAGGCTCAGCCTTCGAAAGTGGTTTCCAGCGTGATCTCGCAGTCCAGCAGGCGCGAGATGGGGCAGTTCTGCTTGGCGTCGGCGGCGATTTCCTCGAACTTTGCCTGGTCGATCCCGTCGACCTTGCCCTTGCAGTGCAGCGCCGATTTGGTGACCGTGAAGCCGCCGTCCTGCTTTTCCAGGCTGACCTTGGCATCGGTGGTCAGATTGCCGTCGGAATAGCCGGCTTCCGCCAGTTTGAAGCTCAGCGCCATGGTGAAACAGCTGGCGTGGGCGGCCGCGATCAGCTCTTCGGGATTGGTGCCCGGAGCGTCTTCGAAACGGGTGTTGAAGCCATAGGGCTGGGCCGAAAGCGCGCCCGATCCGGTGCTGACATGGCCCTTGCCGTCCTTGCCGAGACCTTCATAGGTTGCGCTGCCATTGTTCGTGATTGCCATGGTTAAATCTCCTTTTCCCTTGGCAGACGAACGATGGCAGGCGCAGGTTCCTCAGCGGCTGCGATGCGGGAAGGTGAAACGCGCTTCTTCCACCGGGCGGCCCGACTGGTCGGCAGGGGTGGAATAGAGCGTCGCTTCCAGCGTGTCGCCGCGAATGCCGAAATGGGCAAAGCCCCAGGTCGATCCGCGGGAAAACAGATTGGTCATCTGCGGGTTGGCGGCGATCTGGCGGCGCGCGAACATCGTGTGCTGCGGCCGGTATTTCGAGCCTGCGCCCGAAACGATCATCGGCACCGGCCCGCCTTTAGCGCCCGGCACGGCAGAGCAATCGTCGGTATAGGCTTCGATCAGATGATCATCGCCCGCGACATAGGCATCGGCATAGCGGCAGATCGGATCGAGCAGCAGGCGGCGCAGCGAGCGGGCTTTTTCATATTTGCTGCCCCCGCTGGACCACAGCGCGTGGTGGCCCATCACGATCTTCCACTTGGCGTTCGACGAAGCCAGCGCCTCGCCCAGCCATTCGACCATGCGGCGTTCGCGATCGTTGGAGGCGCGGGCGAAATCGGGCCATTCTTCCAGCGGGGTGTCTGCGATCTCGTTCCCCGCAGAGTCGAGCTGATCCTCGTGGACTTCGGTTCCGGCGAGCAGCATCTCGGTATCGATTACGAAGATTTCGAGCTGACCCTCCATCCCTTCCGGCACCGCGCGATAGAACAGGTCGGGCATGGTGAAAGCGGGATGCTGGCGCAGATAGTCGAGCTGCGCATCGGTCGCTTCGCGCGAGATGTGCCAATCGTGATTGCCCATCATGGCGTAGAAGGTGAAGCCGGGAAGACCGCTGGCGAAGCGGCCGAACGGCTGGTCCAGCATCTCGCGGAACCGGCGGGCATCCGAAATTCCGTCAGCCCCCAACGTCGCCCCGTCGGGGTAGATGTTATCGCCCAGCAGCGCGCCGAAATCGCACCCCTTGCGCAGGCAGACTTCCTTGGCCGCCATCGCCACCGGATACATGCCGCTGGCCGCCATGAAGCCGCCACTTGCGGTTTCGAAGGTCCAGGGCGTGGGGCGAAAACCGGTCAGGTCTCCGTTATGCTCGCGCCAGTCTTCGGCTTCCATCGCCAGATAATCGCCCAATTCGCGATGGATCTGATCGTCCGCATCTGGCGTGTCGTAGGCTGGAATATAACCCGTATCGCCCAGCGCCACGAAGGAGATATCGTAATCATCGTCCTGTGCCATACCCGGGCTCGAAAAGGTCAGGGCAAGGACGGACAACAGGGTGGTGGCGAGGCGCATCATCGGCTCCGGAAGCGGTGGTGAAATGGGGGAGAGCCGCCCCGATGGCGCCGGTTTATTACAGGAATAAGATAGGCTTGGCCGGTCGCCTCAGATCCCGAAGGCCTTGAGAAAAGCATCCATCATGCCTTCCAGCCCGGCGCGCACCCCTTTTCTACGGCCCGCATGCGGCGCTTCCTCCAGCACCAGCACACCGCTGCCGCCTTCGACCCGGTCGCGCAGCAGTGGCTCGCGGCCGAGCAGGTAGGGCACGAAAGTCTCGTTGCGGGCCACGGAATAGCTGAGTTCTGCGGAAAAGCCCGCCAGCTGGTCCTGCCCGAAGCGGCGCCCGCTATCGACCGGCTCCACGCGCACCCCGCGCCCGCCCTTGACCACCAGCCGTGCCGGGCCGTGGAACACGAGGAAGCGCAATTGCTGGGTCAGCCAGGCGTTGAGATTGAAGATGCGCCAGGTGCTCTCGATCCGTAGCGGGCGGTCCTGCGGCTGCACCACGGCGGCCAGCGCGCGGGGCTGCAAAACCATCGCCGCGCCTGCCGGAAGGTAGATCGCGGTGACTTCGGCGAAGGGATCCTCGTCGGCGGAAATGACGGTGGTCGTCCCGGCCCCCCGCACTCTGGTGAGGAAGGTCATCCCGCTGGCGATACTGGTGAGCGGGCTTTTCCAGTCGACCATGCCCCTGGTCCGCAACTCCGCGCCAGCCGGGCTGGACTGGAGGAAACCCTGCCGCACCAGCAGCTCCTCGCCCGCCTTCAGCGTGATCGGCACGGAAGCGCGCGACTGGTCCGCCGCGGCGACCTGCGCGCCGGAGCCTGCATTCGGCACTGCGATCCGGATCGAGCGGCGGCGCTCGGCAAAGGGGGCGACGATGTAATAGAGGAAGGCGCGGATCAGATAGGGCGTGAGCAAGATGCCGAGCAGCGCCCAAGCGGCGGCCACCAGCACATCGCGCAAGGTGGTGTCGGCCATGCCCTCGGTCGTGTCGGCCAGCGGGGCGGTGGTCCATTCCTGCGCCTCGGCATAGGCCTGCCGGGCCTGCGCCAACCGCTCGCGCGCGGCAATCCCGGCCTCGCGCCGTGCCTTGCGTTCATCGGCGGCGTCACAGCGCGTGGTACGCCGTTCTTCGAGCCGCTCGCGTTCGCGCAGGAAGATATCGCGCGCCTGCTGTTCGACTTCATTGAGCCGGTCGAACTGCGCCAGCTGCGTCTCCGCCTCGCGGCACAAGCGATAGGAAACGCGAATGGCATTGGCGGTGGGGATGCGGCGATAGCGATCGAGCTGGCGGTCCGCCGCATCGACGGCGATCTGTGAAACACGCGCCTCGCGTGCCGCAGTAAGCGCGTCGATTTCGGCCCCCAGCGCGGCGATCTGCAGCCTGGTCCGCTGCGCCGCCAGCAGGCGGGACGGGCGCACCGTGTCGAGCAGGCCGCCGCCTTCGTCCAGCTCGCGCTGCAGGTCTGCGCGTTGCTGCCGCACCTCGGCGATCCGGGCGTCGAGCTGGTCCTTGCCGAGCGCGCGGATGGCCCCCTCGCGGCGGCGCAGATCGGCTTCGAGGTCGCGGCGCTCCTGCGCGATCGTCGTGCGGATATCCGCGACCGACATGGTGTCCTGCCGCAGGCTCTCGCTGGTGAATTCCGAGGCGACGCGCGGCCAGACGAGGATGTAGAAGGCAAAAGCGAGGCACAGCGCAAGGTAGAGTACCCCGGTGCGCCCCAGCCAGCCGAGCAGGGCCTTCATGTCGCCATGCCCGCTGTCATGTGCCTGCCTTCATCGCGTGCCGATCAGATGATCCCGATGTCCTTGCCTGCCTTCTCGAAGATCTCGAGGATCTGGCCGACTTCCTCTTCGCTATGCTCGGCACAAAGCGAACAGCGCAGCAGCGTCATATTGGCAGGCGTTGCCGGCGGCCGGGCGAGGTTCACATACAGGCCGCCCTTGATCAGCGCTTCCCACATGGCCGCACCCTTTTCGAGATCGGGCATGATCACCGCGATGATCGCGCTTTGCGGTTCCTCGGTCCCCAGCTTGAAGCCAAGTTCGCGCAGGCCCTTGTGCAGCGTGCGCGAATTCTCCCACAGATGGGCGCGCTTTTCCGAACCGCTCATCAGCTTGCGGATGCTGGTCGCGGCAGTCGCGACCACGGATGGCGGCAGCGAAGCGGTGAAGACATAGGGGCGGCACACCAGCCGCATGATCTCGAACTTCGGGTGGTTGGAGACGCAGAAGCCGCCGACCGTGCCCACGCTCTTGGAGAAGGTGCCGATGATGAAATCGACATCGTCGATCACGCCTGCATCTTCCACCACGCCGCGGCCGTTTTCGCCGATGAAGCCCATCGAATGCGCTTCGTCGACCAGTACCATCGCGCCGTATTTCTTGGCGATGGCGACCATTTCCTTGAGCGGCGCGACATCGCCCAGCATCGAATAGACGCCTTCTAGGATGACCAGCTTGCCGGCGCCTTCGGGAACGCGCTTCAGGCGCTTTTCCATCGCCTCGATATCATTGTGCTTGAACGGCACGACTTCGGCCTGGCCCAGCGCGCAGCCGTCCCAGATGCTGGCATGGCTGTCGATGTCGAGGATGATGTAATCGCCCTTGCCTGCGATCGTGCTGATGATCCCCAGATTGGCCTGATAGCCGGTGGAGAACACCATGGCATGGTCCATGCCATAGAATTCGCGCAGCGCGTCTTCGCACTCCTTGTGGCCCTGATAGGTGCCGTTGAGCACTCTGGAGCCGGTGGTGCCCGATCCGAAATCGGCCAGTGCCTGCTTGCCTGCCTCGATCACGTCGGGATCGAAGGTCATGCCCATGTAATTATAGGTGCCGAGCAGGATGGTCTCGCGCCCGTTGCACACTGCGCGGGTCGGCGAGAGGACCTTTTCCATCACCAGATTGAACGGGTCTTCCTGTCCGCTGGAAAGGAGACCTTCGCGCAGGTTGATGATGTCGTCGAACTTGGAGAACAGGTCTTTCCCATCCCCTTCGATCGTCTGCGGCTGGTCGGCCTGGATTATGCCTTCGCTCATGCGGCGGCCTGCAGCTTGTGAACCGCGTCGACGAGCTGGCCGTAGGTTTCGATTTCGGCCTGCTGGTTCATCGAGATGATGATGTCGAATTCATCCTCGATCTCGGCAACGAAATCCATCACGGTGAGGCTGTCGAATTCGAGATCGTTCTGGAAGGTGGTGTCTTCCTTGATTTCGATGCCCTTCTTGTTGAAGGGTTCTGCGAGTTCGCGGATCTTCGCGTCTACCTCGGCACGGTCCATGGTTTGGTCCAGTTCTTTCAATATGCGGTGCGACCTGCAGTACTGCAGGCCCTAACGAATGGGTCGGCAAAGCGGTTTCCTGCCCCGCTTGTCAAGCGTGGCGGCAATGCGTTCAGGCTGCCAGCAGCTTGCGAACGGAGGCCATGAAGGGGCCGATGGACACCGGTTTGGCCAGATAATCCTGCGCGCCGGCTTCGCGAATGCGTTCTTCGTCGCCCTTGCCGGCATAGGCCGTCACGGCCAGAACCGGCACATGTTTCAAGGCTTTGTCGGCCTTCAGCTGGGCGATTAGCTCCACCCCGTTGATATTGGGCAGCTGGATATCCATGATAACCAGTGCAGGTTCCGATTTCTTTGCCGCGGCCACGACATTGCTGCCATCGGAAACCGGCACGACCTCGTAACCGTTCGCCTTCAGAACGTCACAAAACAGCTTACGATTAAGGTCGTTGTCCTCGACAACGAGGATTCTCTTTGCCACTTGGCCTGTCACTCCTGCCTCTAGGGGTGACCCCTTATAGCGATGCGGAAGGACTGACAATTACGAGCGGGTACAAATCGTCGGGACGAGACGACCGTGCGCCCGAAGTGCTGGCGCTCGAAGCGCTGGGCTGGGCGCTGACCGATGAAAAGCGGGCCGAACGGCTGCTTTCGCTGACCGGCCTCACGCCGGAAGAATTGCGCCATGGTCTGGAAGATCGCGGCGTGCAGGCGGCGGTGCTGGAATTCCTCGCCAATCACGAGCCGGACCTTATTCTGGCCGCAGACGCTTTGAACACGACACCCGAAACTCTGGTCGCCGCCGCAAGGGAACTGAACACATGAACCGCCCCCTCATCATCTCCGATTGCGACGAGGTACTGCTCTACATGGTATCGCCCTTCCGCAGCTGGCTTGCCGAAACGCAGGGCGTCGATTTCCACATGGGTGGCAACGATTTTTCGCAGGCGCTGCGCTGGCAGGACGGCGGCGCGGTGCTGGACCAGGAAGAAATCTGGCGCAAGCTCGGCATGTTCTTCGATACCGAAATGCACCGGCAGGAACCCATTCCCGGCGCGATCGAAGGGCTCAATTCGGTGTCCGAACAGGCAGACGTGGTGATCCTCACTAATCTGGTCGACAAGCGCCAGCAGATGCGGACCGAGCAGCTGGCGGGGCATGGCCTCGATGCGCGGGTCTTCACCAACCAGGGCCCCAAGGGTCCGGCGCTGCAGGCCATTCTCGACGAATATCAGCCGTCGAAAGCCATTTTCATCGACGATCTCGCGCAGCACCACCGCTCCGCGCGCGAAACCGTTGCCGATATCACTACGCTCCACCTGTGCGGCGAACCCGAACTCGCTCCGCATATCGACTGCGCCCATACAGCGGGCCATGCCGATGCGCGGATCGACACCTGGGACAAGGCGCTGCCCTGGCTGGAAGAGCAATTGCAGAAGGAAAACGCATGACTATCGAGGCCAAACTGGAAGAACTGGGCATCACGCTGCCCGAAGCAGCGGCACCGGTTGCCAGCTATCAGCCACTCGTCGTGTCGGGCAGCACAGCCTATGTCTCGGGCCAGCTTCCCTTTGTCGACGGCAACCTTGTCACCGGCAAGCTGGGTCAGGATGTCACGCTGGAACGCGGCCAGCAGGCAGCGCGCGCCTGCGGCCTGATGATCCTTGCACAGCTCAAGGCGGCCGGCCTGCTGGAACGGGTCGAAAAGGTGGTCAAGCTGGGCGGGTTCGTGTCCAGCGTTCCCAACTTCACTGACCAGCCCAAGGTCGTGAACGGCACCAGCGATCTGATGTTCGAAGTCTTCGGCGACGCGGGCCGCCATGCGCGCAGCGCCGTCGGTGTACCGGTCCTGCCGCTCGATGCGGCGGTCGAAGTCGACGCGATCATTGCGCTCAAGGACTGATCTTGCGCGGCTGGCAGCGGTGAGCGAGCGTGTTCTCGCTGCTTGACCGTCTGGCCGTGAAGGCACCCGATCCCGCGCGGGTCGGGTGGCTGCGCGAGTGGACCTATGCCCATCGCGGGCTGCATTCGCCGGGCATCCCCGAAAACTCGCTCGCCGGTTTTGCGCTGGCGGTCGAACGCGGGCTTGGGGTCGAATGCGATATCCAGCGCAGCCGGGATGGCCAGGCGATGCTGGTGCATGACTGGGAGTTGGAACGGCTGACTGGCGTCAGCGGCCCGCTGGCGGCGCATAGCGCGGAAGAACTGGCACAGATCGCTTTCCTCGATAGCGAGCACAAGCTGGCGCGGCTGGACGATCTGCTCCCGCTGGTGGACGGTACGGTGCCTATCCTGATCGAGGTGAAATCGCGGCGCGGTTACGACGTGAAGCGCAGCTGCCGCGCCGTTGCCCGCGCGCTTGAAAACTACGCCGGGCCGCATGCCGTGATGAGCTTCGATCCGCGTGTCAGCATCTGGTTCGCCAAGCACTCGCCGCAGACAGTGCGCGGCCTTGTCATGCGCGAGGACGAGATCGGGATGACGCAAAAGGCCTGGCAGCGGCACATGGCGCTGTGGGCGGCGCGGCCCGAATTCATCGCCTATCATGTCGCCGCTTTGCCCAATCCCATGGTTGCTTCGCTCCGCAAGCGCGGAATGCCGGTCCTCACCTGGACAGTGGATTCGGCCAAGGCACGGGCGCAGGGCTCGGAGTATGCTGATGCGCTTATCGCCGAAGGGGATGGGCTGGCGTGAGCGGGGAAGGCCTTGCCGCACGGATGGCCGGTTCGGTCGGCGCGTTCGATGCCGCGGCGTGGAATGCGCTGGCGGGCGATAACCCCTTCATGTGCCACGAATTCCTGACCGCGCTGGAAGATTCGGGCAGTGTGGGTCCGGGCAGTGGTTGGCAACCGGTGCCGCTGGTGATTTCGGCCGAGGACGGCCCGCCGCTCGCCGCCATGCCTGCCTATGCCAAAGGCCATAGCCAAGGCGAATATGTCTTCGACCATGCCTGGGCCGATGCCTATGAACGGGCGGGGGGCAATTATTACCCGAAGCTGCAGATTGCCGCGCCATTCACCCCCGCCACGGGGCCGCGCCTGCTATTGTCCGACCCGGCACTGGCCGCGCCGCTCCTCTCGGCGGCGGAGCAGGTCTGCCTGCAGAACGGCTTTTCGTCTGCCCACGCAACCTTCATCGAACCGGATCAGGTGCCCCTGTTCGAAGAGGCCGAATGGTTGCTGCGCACCGATATCCAGTTCCACTGGGTCAATCAGGGTTTCGCCAGCTTCGACGATTTCCTTGCCACGCTGACGTCGCGCAAGCGCAAGGATCTGCGCAAGGAACGCGCGGCGGCGCAGGATGGGCTGGAGATTTTGCGCCTTAGCGGCGGTGATATCCGGTCCCACCACTGGGATGCGTTCTGGCATTTCTATCAGGACACTGGCGCTCGCAAATGGGGCCAGCCCTATCTGACGCGCGCAGCCTTCGACCTGCTGGGCGAGCGTATGGGCGAGAAGATCGTCCTCGTCCTGGCGCTGGAAGACGGCGAACCGATTGCCGGCGCGCTCAATTTCATCGGCGGCGATGCGCTTTACGGCCGCTATTGGGGCTGCACCAGACAGGTGCGTTTCCTCCATTTCGAACTCTGCTACTATCAGGCGATCGATGTCGCCATCGAGTTAGGTCTGGCGCGAGTCGAGGCCGGGGCGCAGGGCGGGCACAAGCTTGCCCGCGGTTACGAACCGGTCGAAACCGTCTCCGCCCACTGGATCGCCGATCCCGGCTTCCGCGCGGCGGTGGCGGAGTTCCTCGAGCGAGAGCGCGAAGGCGTGGCCACCGACCGCAATTATCTCGAGCGTCGAACGCCCTTCAAACGGCAAGGCTAGATCAGGCAACCTTGCGCTGATCCTCGATCAGCCAGCTGCGCGCGCGGCGCTGGGCCTCGTGAATTTCGCGCAGGGTCATTTCATCGGCGACGTCGGCCCGCGCCCAGGCGGCCTCTTTATGGCCGAGCGAGGCGGCGATGTTGAACCATTTGTGTGCCTCGATCATGTCGGCCGTGCACCCGTGGCTGCCCGTCGAGAGCGCGACGCCCAGATCGTAGAGCGCATCCACGCTGCCGCTATGATAGTTTGCCAGATATTCGGCGATCGTTACCAATCCCCGGTCACTTTGTTCGATGCGCCCCGCACCCCCGTCGATTGCTTTCAAAGCCATGTCCCGAACTCCCCGTATCGATTACCGGCTTGGCTGCCGGCAAGGTCCAGACTGGTACCTGATGGTCAACATATGGTTAACTTGAATGCAATTCGGGTTAACCTCCTGACCGGCCGTGCCGAAACAGTCCGGGCAAATCGCCCGAAACCCGCTTGCGAGCCCTTCGCACCGCTTCTATAGGCCGCGCTTTCGGAGGGCTGCAGGTATCGGAAATATCCGGGCCAGCGGGATGTCGGCTCACCGTGGACACGAGAGTTGGGAAGAAGGTACCACGCTCAATGGCCCCATCGGCGTCGAATGTTTCGGAAAAACTTGCACAGGCAAAGGCTGCCGTCGATCCCGATTACGTCCCATCGGACGATGAAGAGTATATGGGCGACACGCAGCTGGATTATTTCCGCGTGCTTCTGCTCGACTGGAAGAAGTCGATCCACGATGCCGCGGGGCAGACGCTGCAATCGCTTCAGGACGGACCGATCCGCGATTCCGATCTTAACGATCGCGCATCGTCGGAAACCGACTGGGGCATCGAATTGCGCACCCGCGACCGCCAGCGCAAGCTGATCGCCAAGATCGATGCTGCCCTGCGCCGCATCGATGCGGGCGAATACGGCTGGTGCGAAGTGACGGGCGATCCGATCGGGCTGCGCCGCCTTATCGCGCGCCCCGTCGCCACCATGACTGTCGAGGCGCAGGAAGCGCACGAGCGGCGCGAGAAGGTTTCGCGCGACGATTGACGCGGCCTCGCTGCGGGTTTGGCAGGCGGGTTAACATATAAGGTTAACCGCTGTTTATCTTTTCGGCCGCAGCCTGTATCTGGCTGCAAGCCGAAGGATACCATTCACTGCTCAATCGAGGCGAAGATGATTCCTGCCACCGACAAGCGAAATGAGAAACGCGACAGCGTGCTGATGATGGCCCAGCTCCGTGTGGAGGGCGCCGGTAGCAGCGAAAAGGTCAAGATCCGCAACTTGTCCAATTCCGGCATCCAGGTCGAAGGCCCTGTGCTTGCCACGGACGGGCAGCGGGCCGTCGTCACGATCCGGCAGATCGGCGATGTGGGCGGCGTGGTTACCTGGACGAAGAGCGCGCGAATCGGCATTTCCTTCGACGAGCCGATCAATTCGGGCGCGGCGCGTACCAGCCTCGTCGGCGACATGCCCGAAGCACCCCGTTATGCCCGCGCCGCGCTGACGCCGCGCGAAAGTTACGGAAAGCCGCGCAGCGTCTGACCCGTTCATCTTGCGTGTGCCTGCCGCGCTGCTAGGTCACACGCATGCTCCGTCATTCAGCCCTGTTATTGCTCGCCGCGCTCGTGGCATCCTGCGGCGGGGGGACGGATGATGGCCTGGTCAGGGTCGCCCATATGGGCGATGCGGCCTCGCTTTACGCGACCGGGCCGGAGTTGTCCTCCGGCGCACAGCTGCTCCATGCGGCGCAGCAGCAGGGTCTCGTCAGGTTCAATGAGGCGGGAGAGATCGTCCCCGGGCTGGCCGAACGCTGGATCGTCACCGATGACGGCCGCAGCTATATCTTCCGCATCACCGAATTCGATCTGCCCGACGGCACCCGACTGACCGCGCGCGCCGTCGCCGATGGGCTGGAGAAAAGCATCGCCCGGGTGAAGGGCACCAGCCTCGCCCTCGACCTCGCCAAGATTTCGGAAGTGCGCGTGATGACCGGTCGCGTCATCGAAATCCGCTTGCGCAGTCCGATGCCCGGTTTCCTGCATCTTATCGCGCAGCCCGAACTGGGTGTTGCCCTTGCCGAAGGGAATGCAGGGCCGATGCTTGCCGAACGCGAAGGCGATGCCACCATCCTTGCGCCCATTCCGCCCGAACTGCGCGGCCAGACCCAGCGCAGCGACTGGCTCGAACTGGTCGACCGGGTCCAGCTGGCGCCCTATGCCCCGCGCGATGCGGCGCAGGCCTTCGAGAAAGGGCAGGTCGATCTCTTGCTCGGCGGGCGTCTCGAAACGCTTCCGCTCGCCATTACCGGGGCGCTGTCGCGCGGCACCGTCCGGCTCGATTCGGCGATCGGCATGTTCGGGCTCGACGTTCTGCGGCCCGAGGGCTTTCTTGCCAGTCCCGCCAATCGCGAGGCGCTGGCGCTCGCGATCGATCGCCCCACACTGGTGGAACAGTTCAATTTGTCGGGCTGGACCGGCTCGAACCGCATCGTAGGCGCCGCCATGGCGGGTGACGACGGCAGTGTGGGTGAGCGCTGGACCGGCCTCTCGCTCGACCAGCGCCGTGCCGAAGCTGCATCCCGGGTGCGGCAGTGGCAGGGAGAAAGCGGCAGCGCACCGACCGTATCGGTCTATCTGCCGGAAGGGCCAGGGTCGGATTACCTTTTCGCTGCCCTGGCCGAGGATCTGTCCTCGGTCGGCGTGGCGCTGCTGCGCGCCGCGGACAGGGATCTTGCGGACCTGGCCCTGCGTGACAGCGTGGCGCGCTATGCCGGGGCTCGCTGGTTCCTCAACCAGTTCAACTGCGCCTTCGCGGCTCCCGTCTGCTCGGCGGATGCGGATTACCTTGTCGAACTCTCGCTCGATGCGGCCGATGCGGCGGAAGAAGCTTCCTATCTGGCGGAGGCCGAGCAGACGCTCACCGCCACCAATCTCTACATCCCGCTGGGCACGCCGATCCGCTGGTCGCAGGCCCGCGCCGGGGTAGAGGGCTTCTCCGAGAACGGCTGGGCGGTGCATCCCTTGTTCCCGCTGTCGAAAGCCCCCATTTAAGGGCAATGGACGACAGACGCCTTACTCCGATCGACCCGCAGCCCCGCCAGGACGAAGGCTTCGGACCGCAAGGCGCCACCGGACCGCAAGGCACCGCCGGCCCGCTGCGCTTCGATTTTCCGGGCGGACGCGACCCGCAATCGATCCGCCGCCGGATCGAAGCCATGGAAATCATTCTCGAACGATCGATGACCCTGCCGGGCACCAATTACCGGATCGGCCTCGATACCATCATTGGCCTTGTGCCGGTGCTGGGCGATCTCGTGACGGCGGCCATGGGCAGCTACATCGTCTGGGAGGCGCGCAATCTGGGCCTGCCGAAATGGAAGCTGTGGCACATGGCCGGGCGCATCGGTTTCGATACGGCGATCGGCGCCGTGCCGCTGGTGGGAGACGCCTTCGACCTCGTCTACCGGTCGAATACCAAGAATTTGAAGACCATCCGCAGGCATCTCGACAAGCATCATCCCGAAACGAAGGTCATCGACCAGTAGTTTGCTTGTCCCTCGCCGCGCGCTAGGGCTGCGCGCATGGCTTCCGATATCACCTATTCCAGCTATCTCGATCTCGACCGCATCCTGTCGGCGCAGCACCCGTCGTCCGATGCGCATGACGAGATGCTGTTCATCATCGTCCATCAGGCCAGTGAGCTGTGGCTCAAGCTGTGCCTCCATGAACTGACCGAAGCGCGCGAATGCATCCGCGAGGATCGGCTGCGCCCGTCGTTCAAGATGCTGGCCCGAGTGGCCCGCGCACAGGGGCAGCTGATCCAGAGCTGGGACGTGCTCAGCACCATGACGCCGCATGATTATTCGACCATCCGCCCCTTCCTCGGCGGGTCGAGCGGGTTCCAGAGCGCGCAATACCGGATGATGGAATTCCTCCTCGGTGGGCGTAACCCCGACATGATCACCATGCACGAGGCGACGCCCGAGGTTGCCGCGGGCCTGCGCGAGGAACTGACCCGCAAGAGCATCTATGCCGAAGCGATCGCCCTGCTGGCCCGGCGCGGGCTGGATATCCCTGCCGAAGTGCTGGAGCGCGACCATGGCAGCGCGTGGGAGCATGTGCCCGCAGTGGAGGCGGCATGGGCCGAAATCTACCGCGACCCCCAGGAATATTGGGACCTGTACGAACTGGCTGAAAAGCTGGTCGATCTGGAATACCATTTTCAACGCTGGCGCTTCGGCCATTTGAAGACGGTCGAACGGATCATCGGCTTCAAGAAAGGCACCGGAGGCACGCCCGGCGTGCCCTATCTGGCGGGCGTGCTGAAAGCGGCCTTCTTCCCCGAACTGCTGAGCGTGAGGACGGCATTATGAGTTCCTGGAAGAGCCAGCGCCGCCTGTGGGACATCAGCCAGACCCTGCGCCCGGCGCTGCCCGTCTGGCCCGGCGATACCGAATTCGGCTTCGAGCGGACATGGCGGATGGACGAGGGTTCGCCTGTCAATGTCGGCAAGATGACCATGAGCACGCATTCGGGCACCCATGCCGATGCGCCGCTGCATTATGCAGAGGACGGGCTGGATGCCGCCAGTATGGAACTCGATCCCTATATCGGCACCTGCCTGGTGGTGGATGCGCGCGGCGTGAAGGGCGAGGTCGACGTGGCGGACCTGCCGCATATCGACAGCGTCGACCGCGTGCTGTTCCGCACCTGGGACGTGTTTCCGCATGACGAATGGCGCAGCGACTGGCTGCCGATTGCCGCCGAAACCATCGAATGGCTGGCGCTGCAGGGCGTGAAGCTGATCGGCACCGATGCGCCCAGCGTCGATCCGCAGGAGAGCAAGACCATGGCAGCCCACAAGGCCGTGCTGAAACACAATATGCGCATTCTGGAAGGGCTGGTGCTCGATGATGTGCCTGAAGGGCGGTACGAACTGATCGCCCTGCCGCTGAAGGTGGGCGGCGGCGATGCCGGCCTGTGCCGCGCGATCCTGCGGGAGCTGGCCGATGACTGATCCGACTGGCGCGCGCGCGCGCATTCTCGATGAAGGCGATTCGCTGGCCCACTATCGCGATCGTTTCGACGTGCCCGACGGCGTGATCTATCTCGACGGCAATTCGCTCGGCTGTCTGCCCCGCGCCACGCCCGCGCGGCTGGAACAGGTCGTGCGGGAAGAATGGGGCAATGATCTTATCCGCAGCTGGAACAGCGCGGGCTGGATCGATATGCCCAAGCGTGTCGGCGCCAAGATCGCCCCGCTGATCGGCGCGCAGCCGCATGAAGTGATCGCGACCGACAGCGTATCGGTAAATCTGTTCAAGCTGATCTCCGCCGCGCTGGCCATGCAGGCCGGAAAGCATGGGGCTGGCCGCAAGGTGGTGCTGAGCGAACCCGGCAATTTCCCGACCGATATCTACATGATCGAAGGGCTGGAAAAGCAGGGGCTGGCCGAACGGCGGCTGGCCGACCGCAATGCCATGATGGATGCGCTCGGCGATGATGTTGCCCTGCTGCTGCTGACCCATGCGCATTACAAGACGGGCGAATTGTTCGACATGCCCGCGCTGACGAAGGCTGCGCACGATGCGGGCGCGCTGGTGCTGTGGGATTTGTCGCATTCGGGCGGCGCACTGCCGGTCGATCTGAACGGGGCGCAGGCCGATTTCGCGGTCGGTTGCGGGTATAAATATTTCAACGGCGGGCCGGGGGCTCCGGCCTATGCCTTCGTGGCGGAGCGGCATATCGAAACCACGCAGCAACCGCTCAGCGGTTGGATGGGCCATGCCGCGCCCTTCGCTTTCAGCGACGATTACCAGCCCGCTCCGGGGGTGGAGCGGCTGATGTGCGGCACGCCGGGCATCTTGGCGCTCGCCGCGCTGGAAGTGGGCGTGGATCTGATTGCCGAGATCGGGATCGAGCCGCTCTATGCCAAGTCGCAGCAACTGTCCGAATTCTTCCGCCAGTGCCTTGGCGAAAGCGGGCTCGATCTGGAACTCGTCAGCCCGCAAGATCCGGGCGCGCGCGGCAGCCAGCTCTCTTTCCGGCACAAGGAAGCCTATGCGATCTGCCAGGCGCTGATCGCCCGCGGCGTGATCGGCGATTTCCGCGATCCCGACATCCTGCGCTTCGGCTTTGCACCCGCCTATCTGCGCTTTGCCGACATGGCCGAAGCGGTCCGCCATCTGAAGGAAGTGCTGGAAACCGGCGAATGGCAGCGCGAGGAATTCCGCGAGCGCGCGGCGGTTACCTGACCTTCGCTTTTGGGCGAAAGCTGGTATGCCGCTTTGGGTTTCGTAACATGAAGAGCTAGCGTTAACTGAGCCGCCCTAAACTGCGCGTGCGTCAATAATTGAAAGGCCGAATCGTAATGCGATACTCCAAGTGGAAGCTCTTGGGCTGGATGGCGGTCGCAGTGGCGACAACGTCATCCGGATCGGCTCAGGCCTGCAGAATCTCCGTTTCTCCAGCCTTTGAAGACATCGGCTATGCCGATGTCGTCGTGATCGGTCGCATAGCCAACTATCGAATCGTCCGCGACGAGGTATTCCGCAAAAGGATGCTCGCAGCACCCGGCCTAGCCCCAGAAACGCGGAGGATATACGAGGATCCCACGCAACGCTTGCTCTCCGATTACGCGCGTTTCGACATTCAAGTTGACGAGGTTCTCATGGGTCCGGTCCAGGGTAACCTTTCGGTCACGTGGGATAACTCGACGTTCGGGGAACCAGACCAAATCGCGCCCGGGCGCTACTTGATTGCGCTGCGTCGGGCGAGCTCGGCTGCCCCTCCATTGCGCGGCCCTAGCGCCACAGTCTTACCTGACCCCGACCCACGCGCCTTGACGCTTCTCCAAGCGCCCTGCTCAGCTGCGTTCATCTATGAGGCTGAAAGCGAAGATGCTCGTACTATCCAGAGTATACTAAACGCGCAGCGGAGGTAGCCGAGAAGCGGTATCGTCGTAGGGTTTGGGGAACGCTTTCCAGCTCAACGACTTCCGCAATGGGGTAGCTTACGGAATGTAGGGTTTCGTCGTCATTGCACCTAAAAGCAGACTGACCGCTGTCGGCCCCGTTCCTGCCAATCTGCGAAGCGCCTTCATTCAGGCTGTTCAGAATTTCCGTTCGGATGCCTGAAAGCGGACGGGCAGCTTTGCTCCGGTAATGAACATCGCGAATGTCCGATTATGGACGGAAAGCGGACAAGCCTGTTTAGGCTGGCTCCTGCCCATTCGAATAAATCACATCGCCTTTGCGGCGAAATGCAATCTCGACGAACCCGGCACTTCTTATAGCGCGTCCCGCGCGACTGGCACATGCTTCGGCACCTTTCGCCACCACCAAATCCACCCGTCGTGCTTTGTCTGCCAGGTCCGTCATCCATTCTGAAAGCTGCTCTCTATCGACGAGCATATCTTGGAGCTGAAACAGACATTTCGCTCCGCTACTATCGACGAATACCGGGTAGCCGGCCGCCAATTCACGGGGAGCATATGTGAAATTCGTGGAGGTGGCGCAGCCAGTAAGGCCAAGTGCCAAAAGGCAACAAAACGACTTCATCGCTGGCTTGATAACAAGTAACAGAGAGTCCGCAATTAGAGGCTTCAGCGGACATTACTCCCTGGCCTCATTCCTCCAGCTCGACGTCCCTACAGAGCCAGTCCCGCCAAGCCTCGTGCAAAAAGGCCCGGGAGTGCGGCTTGCGCTCCCGGGCCTCTCGCTTTCAGGCGGGGGCAGGGCTACCCCCTTGAACCTGTTTAGTCGGCATCAACCGCTACACTGGCGGCCATCGGCACGTTGTCGGCAGCATCGCCGATCTGCTTGGCGACCTTTTCATAGGCTTCGGCATTATGCTCGGCCACGGTCATGATGACTTCGCCCTTCTTGTCGAGCAGCACGGCTTCTTCGCCCGAACCCAGCGGCGCGAGGCGCACGATCAGCGGGCGCGGCGAGAGGAAGCGGTTCGATCCGTTCGATCCATCGACCACGGCCCCGATGCCGCCGCCCATCAGGACGTTGCCCAGAGTGGCTGCGCCGGCCTTGCTCCATACGAGAACCGACGTCGGCTCGTAGCCTTCGCGTACGATATCGACGCGGCTGGACGTCTTGCGCGGCATCACCAGTTCGCACGGCGTGGTGCAGCTGCGACCATCGAGGAAGGTCGCCTGTGCGCCGTCCGGCGTGGTGTCGATGGCATAATCGAGATTCGGCCCGTTCACGACCGTTGCGCAGCCCGAAAGACCCACGGCCGCAATGGCCGCAAGTGCGGTATAATATTTCTTCATGATTTCCCCTGTTGGTAATGACCCCTGCCTTCAATCGAAGACAAACGGATTTTTACTACGGGGTTTTTCTTTGTCGATAGGAATTCGTTGCAAAACGTGAAATAGAAACGCTATTCCAATGAAGCGTTGGGGAAAGAGCGCCCGGTCGCAGGTCGGTGGCGGAGAAAAGCCACTGTCCTACACGCTCATGCCTATGCCATTGATGGCGCATGGCCCGGCGCATCCCCCTCTCTTCGATTGCCTTTACGGGGACGGCACGCGCCCGGAGTTTTTTTGCCCAGGACTGTGCTCCAGGTGCTCCATCATTCAGGCCCGCATGGGCGAAGCTGAACGTATCACTCCTCCAGTTCGATGTCCCAGTAAAGCCAGTCGCGCCAGGTTTCGTGGAGGTAGTTGGGCGGAAACTGGCGGCCATGCTGTTGCAGCTGCCAATGCGTCGGCCGGATGGGTTCGGCATAAAGGCTCATGCCCGCCTGTTTCGGCGTGCGGCCGCCCTTCTTCATGTTGCAGGGCGCGCAGGCGGTGGCGATGTTCTCCCACGTGGTCTTCCCGCCAAGGCGGCGCGGCACGACATGGTCGAAGGTAAGGTTCGTCATCGAACCGCAGAACTGGCAGGCGAAGCGATCGCGCAGGAACAGGTTGAAGCGGGTGAAGGCCGGGAATTCGGACGGCTTCACATACTGCTTCAGCGCGATCACGCTGGGGATCTTCATGTCGAGATTGGGCGAATGCACCTCGCGGTCATAGGTCGCGATCACATCGACCCGGTCAAGGAAGATCGCCTTGATCGCGGTCTGCCACGGCCACAGGCTCAGTGGGTAATAGGACAGCGGCGTGTAATCCGCGTTCAGCACCAGGCTGGGGCAGGATTGCAGATTGCGCGTCGGATCGCCTTCGGCACTGCGAAAGCTGGCGGCTCTTTCAAGCAGTTCGGCCCTGAACACGTTGCGTCCTCCCGATACTCCTGTTCCGGATACATCCACTTGCACGGCAAAGCGTCAAGTGTGTTACGGACAGGATTTCCACAGACTTGTCCCGTTGATCTGCCGATCATGCGGGCTAGAGTATGAATATGGTCGTTACGCGGTTCGCCCCCAGTCCGAACGGATCGCTGCATCTGGGCCATGCCTATTCTGCCATTCGCGCGCACGATATCGCGGCGACACGCGGTGGCCGCTTCCTGCTGAGGATCGAAGATATCGACGGCGAACGCTCGCTGCCCGAAAAGGCGCAGGAGTTCCGCCGGGACCTCGCCTGGCTGGGGCTGGAATGGGAAGAAGTGCCTGCGCAATCGACCCGGCTCGCCAGTTACGAAGAGGCTGCGCAATCGCTGCTGCGCCGGGGCTTGCTCTATCCCTGCAGCTGCACCCGCAAGGAAATCGCCGCGCTGGAACCCCGGCTCGGGCCGGAAGGCGCGATCTATCCCGGCACCTGCAAGGGCCAGCGACTCGATCCGGAAAAGCCTGCGGCGCTGCGGCTCGATGTCGACCGGGCCATGGCGGAAGTGGGCGAGCTGGTGTGGGAAGACGAGGTCGCGGGCGCGCATGTGGCCGATCCCCGCGCCTTCGGCGATGTGGTGCTGGTGCGCAAGGATGCGCCTGCCAGCTATCACCTTGCCGCCACGCTCGACGATGCGGCCAACGGCGTGACCTTGGTGACCCGCGGGCAGGACCTCTACGCAATGAGTCACATCCACCGCCTGCTGCAGGCGCTGCTCGGCCTGCCGGTGCCGAGCTGGCACCACCATCCGATCCTGCTGGACGAGAATGGCGAAAAGCTGGCCAAGCGGCGCAATTCGCCGAGCCTGGCCGATCGCCGCGAGGCGGGAGAGGATGGCCGCGCGCTGGCGGACCGGCTGCGGCGCGGCGAATTCCCCGCTGGCATTACGCTGGCGAGTGCCTAGATAGGGATCATGAACACCTTTCTCGTCATCCTGCTGATCGCGGCCATGGCCATGGTCCTTCTCTCGCTGGTGCGCGGCGTCGTCGCCTTCCTGCAAAGCACCAAGGTGGATCTCCAGACCGGCGAACAACAGGACGCGACGGAAATGCAGTTGCGGCAGAACAAGGCGATGATGGCCCGCGTGAAGTGGCAGGCCATCGCGATCCTGATCATCGCCGTGCTGCTCGGCGTCGCGACCTGAATTTCGCCGCAGCGTGGTAAAGCTCAACAAGATCTACACCCGCACCGGTGACGATGGGACCACGGGCCTTGTCGATGGTTCGCGCCTGCCCAAGCACGCGGCGCGGATGGAAGCGATCGGCGCGGTGGACGAGGCGAATTCCGCGCTCGGCCTCGCTGCGGTCTCGCTGAAAGAGACTGCCTTTGGCGAAGCGCTTTACCGGATTCAGAACGACCTGTTCGATCTGGGCGCCGATCTCGCCACTCCGGCAGAAGAGGGTGCCGATTTCGCCCCTTCCGAAATGGTGCTGCGCATGGTCGCCGCGCAGGTCGAATGGCTTGAAACCGCGATCGACGAACTGAACGCCAGGCTCGAACCGCTGACCAGCTTCGTGCTGCCGGGCGGAACGGAGCAGGCGGCGCGCGTCCATGTCGCACGGGCCGCAGCCCGCCGCGCCGAACGCGCGATGACTTCTATGGCGGCGGTCGAACCGACCAATCCGCAGGCGCTGGCCTATATCAATCGCCTGTCCGACTATCTCTTCGTCCTCGCCCGCGTGGCGAATGACGATGGCCGCGGCGATGTGAAGTGGATCCCGGGCGCTAACCGCTAGCCAAGCCCCGTTCCCCCCGCTAGACGCCGCGTTTTGCTGCACATGCGAAGGGATTTCTCGATGAGCAAGACAATCGCCATCATCGGCGCGGGCCAGATGGGCTCGGGCATAGCGCAGACGTTCGCCCAGAACGGGATGGACGTGCTGCTGGCCGATGTCAGCCTCGACAAGGCGGAAGACGCCGTCGGCAAGATCGACAAGTCGCTGGGCAAGCTCGTCGGGCGCGGCAAGATCGAAATTGCCGACGCCGAAGGTGCGATGAAGCGCATCACGCCGGTCGGCGATTACGAGCGGATGGGCGAAGCCGAATTCATCATCGAGGCGGCGACCGAGAAGGAAGAGATCAAGCAGGCCATCTTCGAGAAGGCTGGCAAAGTGCTGGGTCCCGATGCGATCATGGCGTCGAACACCAGTTCGATCCCGATCACGCGCATGGCCAACTATTCGCCCGATCCGGCCCGCTTCATCGGCCTGCATTTCTTCAATCCGGTCCCGGTCATGGGCCTGATCGAAGTCATTCCAGGTCTCGCCACGGCGGAAGTGACGACCGAACGCACCCGCGCTCTCGCCGAAGCGCTGGGCAAGGAAGTGGTGCTGAGCCAGGATGAACCGGGCTTCGTCGTCAACCGCATCCTGTTGCCGATGATCAACGAGGCGGTGTTCGTGCTGGGTCAGGGGACGGCCGGTATCGAGGATATCGACAAGGGCTGCCGTCTTGGTCTCAACCATCCGATGGGCCCGCTACAGCTGGCCGATTTCGTCGGCCTCGACACCTGTCTCGATATTCTCATGGTGCTCTACAAGACCACGCGCGACAGCAAGTACCGGCCTGCGCCGCTGCTGGTGAAATATGTCGAGGCTGGCTGGCTGGGTCGCAAGACCGGGCGCGGTTTCTACGACTATTCCGGCGAGGAACCCGTTCCGACGCGGTGAGTGATGGGAACAGCCTGCGAGGCCCGCTCGTTCATGGGCAAAGGAGATTTTACGCCATGAGCGATAACAAGACCAACACTCCCGTCGGCGAAAGCCAGGAAGCGCGGCAGACGGGCCTCGCGCCCGAAACGCATAATGACGAGCAGGACGATCACCGCAATCAGGCGCAGGAAGTCGCCGAAGAAGCGAAGGGCGTGACGACCGAAACGCGGTCACCCACGGAAAGCGGGAAGGGCGATAACAAGTCGGGCCTGATGGGCGATTCCACTCAGGACACTATCGACCACATGCGCGACATGGAAAGCTCGGGCCGGATCGATATGGATGCCTATAAGGGCGAGCCGAACCACGACGATAATGTCGATAAGTACGGCAAGGAACATAAGCCTGATGGTCTGCGTGGGGACGGCACCTAAACGCTTGAGCTTAAGCAGTACGATAGGCGGGCCCGTTGTATATACGGGCCCGCCTTTTAGTGTGCCGAATCCAATGCCCTGGAAAGCGAGGGTGGTTCAGTAATCGTCGGGAGAACTCAGGACGCGTCCTTCGGTATCTACGAGCAGTTCAGGCGGGATCTCGATACGTTGCCCGGGCCCTTCTGGCCCGAAATCGGACGTTTCGTCCTCGGTGTTTCCAGCTTCTGAGTACCAACTGTCGAGATCAGGGTCAACGCGATCGCTGGGGCCTGAATATACGTGTTCGCTTTCGCGCACTATAACCGGCGGCCCCATATCCGATGGAGGGGGAGGGCCGCTCTCGCTTCTATACGCCGCGTAATCCTGGTTGCCGGCATCGGGGAAGAAGCTCTTCGCGGCGAAGAGGAGGGCTCCAAGGCCCACCAGCATTCCCGCGATCCAGTAGAAAGTGGTGCGTAGCGACATAGCCCGCGAACCCTAGCGCCCGAATGGTTAAGAACTGCTTTTCGCAGCCTCGGCCTTGAGGCGGTAGAGTTCATCCAGCGCTTCGCGAGGGGAGAGGGAATCGATGTCAAGCGCCTCCAGCGCATCGCGCAGGGTATCGCATTTCTCTTCTTCCGCTTGGGCGGTCGCGGCGAACAGGGGTAGATCGCCCAGACCTGCGGCCAGCCCGCCCGTTTCTGCGCGGCCTTTTTCCAGCTTGTCCAGCACCGCCTTGGCGCGCTTGATTACCGGCGGCGGGACGCCCGCCAGCTTGGCGACGGAGAGGCCGTAACTGCGGTCCGCTGCGCCTCTCGCCAGTTCGTGGAGGAGGACGAGATCGCCTTTCCATTCGCGGGCGCGGACATGGTGGAGGCTCAGCGCATCGCAGGTTTCGGCGAGGCGCGAGAGTTCGTGATAATGGGTTGCGAACAGACAGCGGCACTTCAATTGTTCATGCACAGCCTCGACGACGGCCCAGGCGAGGGCCATGCCGTCGTAGGTGGAGGTGCCGCGGCCCACTTCGTCCAGAATCACGAAGCTGCGATCGGTTGCCTGGCTGAGAATTGCGGCGGTTTCGACCATTTCCACCATGAAGGTGGAGCGGCCCCGCGCGAGGTTGTCGGAGGCGCCAACCCGGCTGAAAAGGCGGTCTGCGATGCCCACTTTGGCGCTGGTTGCGGGGACGAAACTGCCCGCCTGGGCCAGCAAAAGGATGAGCGCATTCTGCCGCAGGAAGGTCGATTTGCCGCCCATATTGGGCCCGCCGATGAGCCATAAACGTTCCGAAAAACCGACCGAACAGTCGTTTGATCGGAACCGATCACCCGTCGTGATCAGCGCCTGCTCCACGACCGGGTGCCGACCGGCGACGACTTCGAGGCAAGGTTCGTCCAGCATTTCCGGCTGACACCAGTCGCCTTCCGCAGCCCGTTCGGCGAGCGCTGCCGAAACATCGATCCGGGCCAGCGCGGCGGCAGTCGCGGCGATGGCTTCGCGGCTGGCGACCACTTCGCCCACCAGCGTTTCGAAATGGGCATCCTCCGCCGCGAGGGCATGGGCGCCGGCTTCGGCAATGCGGCTGGCTTCTTCGTGGAGGCCGATCGAGTTGAAGCGCACCGCACCGGCCATGGTCTGGCGATGGGTGAAGCCGCTGTCGGCCGCCATCAGCTTGTCGCCATGCTTGGCGGGTACTTCGATGAAATAGCCCAGCACCTTGTTGTGCTTGATCTTGAGCGAGGGGGTACCGGTCTCGTCGCGATATTTCGCCTCGAGCGCGGCGATGGCCTTGCGCGCATTGCCGCTGGTTTCGCGCAAGGCATCGAGCGCGTGATCGTAACCGCCCGCGATGAAGCCGCCCTGGCTGCGTTCGGTCGGCGGGGAGGGGACCAGCGCGCGGCCCAGATGATCGACCAGCGCGCCGTGGCCGCCCAGCTTTTCAACCGCATGCGCCAGCAGGGGCGGTAGATGCGTGGCGGCGGAGAGCATGTCGCGCAGGCGCCGCGCCTCGGTCAGGCCATCGCGGATCTGGCCAAGATCGCGCGGACTGCCGCGCCCGGCCACGATGCGTCCCAGCGCGCGCCCGATATCGGGGGCCTGCCGCAACACGGCACGGATATCGCCGCGCAGCAGCGGATCGCCGTGGAAATGCTGCACGCTGGCAAGCCGTTGTTCGATGGCAGCGCGATCGGCCAGCGGCGCGGAGAGGTCCTCTGCCAGCTGGCGGGCCCCGGCACCGGTGGCACAGCGATCGACGCAGGCGACCAGGCTTCCTTCGCGCCCGCCGGTTTGCGCGGCAAGGATTTCCAAGCTGCTGCGGGTGGCGGCATCCATCGCCAGATGCGCTTCGCTCCCCCGCGCCACGGGTGGCAGCAGGAACGGCAACTGCCCACGGCCGGCATGGTCGAGATAGGCGATCAGTCCGGCAGCCGCCGCCAGCATGGGGCGGGTAAAATCGCCCAGCCCATCCAGCGTGGCGAGGCTGTGAATATCCTTCAGCCGTGCCTCGCCAACCTCGCTGCGGAAATCGTGGCGCGGGCGCGCGATCACATCGGCAGGCGCATCGTCCCAGTCTTCCGGCCCCACCACCTCGCTCGCACCCAAGCGGGCGAGCGCGGCATCGAGGCGGTCGGGCGCGCAGTATTCCAGTTCCATCCGCCCGGTGGAGATATCGCAGGCGGCAAGGCCGACCCCGTCGCGCACCGGCCCCACCGCGACCAGCAGATTGGCCCGCCGTGGTTCGAGCAGGGCTTCCTCGGTCAGCGTGCCCGCGGTGACGAAACGCACGATATCGCGCGATACCAGCGCCTTCGACACCGGCTTGCCTTCGCGCTTCGTACGCTCCTTCGCCTCGTCGGGCGTTTCGGTCTGCTCGGCAATCGCCACGCGGCAGCCGCCCTTGATCAGCCGCGCGAGATAGCCTTCCGCCGCATGGACGGGCACGCCGCACATGGGCACCGGCTGCCCGCCATGTTCGCCGCGCGTGGTCAGCGCGATGTCGAGCACTTGCGCGGCCACCCTGGCATCGTCGAAGAACAGTTCGAAGAAATCGCCCATGCGATAGAACAGCAGCGCATCGCCCGCCTCTTCCTTCAGCGCGAGGTATTGCTGCATCATCGGAGTGGGTGAGTCGGCCATGGGCCATGCCGTAGCGGCCCGCTTTGCGATTCGGGAAGCGGCGCGGCGGGTGTTTCCCCTATGACTTCGCGCAAAATCCCCTTAGGGGCGGGCACGACACATCGGAAACCCGCCCAAAAGGACAAGCATGGCCGACGAAAAGCAGAACGGTTTCAACACGCGCGAAGCGTTGTTCTATCACGAAACGATCCGTCCCGGTAAGATCGAGATCGTTGCGAGCAAGCCCATGGCGACCCAGCGCGATCTGGCGCTGGCCTATTCGCCCGGCGTTGCGGCCCCGGTCGAGGCGATTGCCGCCAATCCCAAGGATGCGGCCCGCTATACCGCCCGTTCCAACCTCGTGGCGGTGATTTCCAACGGTACTGCGATCCTGGGCCTGGGCAATCTGGGCGCCCTGGCGTCGAAGCCGGTGATGGAAGGCAAGGCCGTCCTGTTCAAGCGTTTCGCCGATGTGGATTCGATCGATCTCGAGCTCGACACCGAAGATCCCGAAGCTTTCATCAATGCCGTGGCGCTGATGGAACCCAGCTTCGGAGGCATCAATCTGGAAGATATCGCCGCGCCGGAATGCTTCATCATCGAGCAGGCGCTGCGCGAAAAGATGAACATCCCGGTGATGCATGACGACCAGCACGGCACCGCGATCATCGCCGCCGCCGGCCTGATCAACGCCTGCCATGTGACGGGCCGCGAGCTGAAGGACTGCAAGATGGTGGTCAACGGTGCGGGCGCATCTGCCCTCGCCTGTACCGCGCTGATCAAGGCGATGGGCATTCCGCACGAAAACGTGATCGTGTGCGACCGCTCTGGCCCGATCACCCCGGGCCGCGCCGATGTGGACCAGTGGAAGAGCGCGCATGCCGTGCCCACCGATGCCACCACCTTGGAAGAAGCGCTGCAGGGCGCGGACATCTTCCTGGGCCTGTCTGCCGCCGGTGCGCTGAAACCCGAATGGGTGGCCAATATGGCCGATCGCCCGATCATCTTCGCCATGGCCAATCCGGTGCCGGAAATCATGCCCGAAGATGCCAAGGCCGTGCGCCCCGATGCGATCATCGCCACCGGGCGCAGCGATTATCCCAACCAGGTCAACAATGTGCTGGGCTTCCCCTTCATCTTCCGCGGCGCGCTGGACGTACAGGCCACCGCGATCAACGAGGAAATGAAGATCGCCGCCGCCCGCGCGATAGCGGAACTGGCGCGTGACCGCGTGCCCGAAGAAGTGGCCGCCGCATACGGCGTGGTCCACCAGTTCGGCGAGGAATACATCATCCCTGCGCCCTTCGATCCGCGCCTGATGGAAGTGGTGTCCTCTGCCGTCGCCAAGGCCGCGATGGACAGCGGCGTGGCGCAGGCCCCGATCGAGGATTTCGACGCCTATCGCCATGCGCTGAAGGCCCGCCTCAACCCCACCACCGGCGCGCTCACCAATATTTACGGGCAGGCCAAGGCCAATCCCAAGCGGATGGTGTTTGCCGAAGCCGAGGAAGACGTCGCCCTGCGCGCCGCGATCCAGTATCGCGACTATGGCTATGGCGAACCCATCCTGGTCGGCCGCACCGAGAAAGTGCTGGCGAAACTGAAGGAACTGGGCGTCGACGATCCGAGCGACTGGATCATCGAGAACTCGAACCTGTCGGACAAAGTGCCGGCGATGAACGATTATCTCTACAAGCGCCTGCAACGCCGCGGTTATACCGAGCGCGACGTGCAGCGCATGGTGAACCAGGAACGCAACGTTTTCGCCGCATTGCTGGTGGCGCTGGGCCATGGCGAGGGGATGATTACCGGCCTCACGCGCACCTATGCGCAGACCGCGCGCGAAGTGGCCCGCGTGATCGATCCGAAACCCGGTGCGACGCAGTTCGGCATCCACATGATGATCGGCAAGAACCAGACCACCTTCCTGGCCGACACCACGATCAACGAACGCCCGAGTGCCGCCATGCTGGCGCATATCGCGCGCGAGACGGCTGCCGTGGCGCGCCGCATGGGCCATGAACCGCGCGTTGCCTTCCTGTCCTATTCGACTTTCGGCAATCCGAGCGGCCAGTGGCTCAACAATCTGCGCGATGCCGTGGCGCTGCTCGATGCGGACGATACGGTCGACTTCGAATATGAAGGCGAAATGGCCCCCGATGCCGCGCTCAACCGCAAGGTGATGGATCTCTATCCGTTCAGCCGCCTGTCGGGGCCTGCCAATGTGCTGATCATGCCGGGTCTGCAATCGGCCAATCTGTCAGCCAAACTGCTGCGCGAACTGGGCGGCGAAACCATGGTCGGCCCGATGATGATCGGCAGCGAAAAGCCCGTGCAGATCGCGCCGATGACCGCCATCGCGCCCGACCTGCTGACGCTGGCCGTGCTGGCCAGCGCCGGAGTGGTGGGCTGAGGGAGAACGAAGCGATGAGCATTGCCGATCAGCGCCATCGCTTCACCATCCCGGACGATGTCCACTATCTCAACTGCGCCTATATGACACCGCTTTCCCGCGAGGTGAGCGGTGCCATGGTGGAGGGCGCGCGGCTGAAGGAACAGCCGTGGAATTTCCGCCCCGCCGATTTCTTCAGCACTGCCGAAGCTTTTCGTAAGCGGGCAGGGCGGCTGGCGGGGGTTGCGCCCGATACCATCGCAATCGTGCCCTCGGTCAGCTACGGGCTGGCCGTGGCGGCGGCCAATCTGCCGCTTGCCGCCGGGCAGAATGTGGTCACGCTGGGCGATCAGTTCCCCTCCAATGTCTATGTCTGGCAGGAAAAGGCCAGGGCCGTCGGCGCGCATGTGCTGACGGTGCAGCGACCTTCGCAAAGCTGCTGGAGCGATGCGGTGCTGGACGCCATCGGCCCGGATACGGCCATCGTTGCGGTGCCGCATAATCACTGGGCGGACGGGCGCGTGGTCGATCTGGTGGCGGTGGGCGAAAAGGCGCGGGCGCATGGCGCGGCGCTGGTGCTCGACCTGACGCAATCGTTGGGGGCGATGCCGCTGGATTTCGCGGCGGTGCAGCCCGATTTTGCTGTGGCCGCCTGCTATAAATGGCTGATGGGGCCTTATGGCATCGGCATGCTCTATGTCGATCCGAAGAACCATGACGGCGTGCCGATCGAACATAACTGGATCAACCGCGCGGGCTCGGAAGATTTTGCGCGGCTGGTCGATTATCGCGATGATTTCCAGCCCGGCGCGCGGCGCTTCGACATGGGCGAAAAATCGAACGCCCCGCTCTTGATGGGCGCAGGCGCGGGGTTGGATTTCCTGATGGAATTCGGGATCGATGCGATTGCCGAAGAGCTGGGCCGCCGCACCGAGGCGATCGCGCGCGAGGCGCAGAAACTGGGGCTGACCTCCGCCCCCATCGGCACGCGCGCGCCGCATTTCCTCTCGCTCGGTTTTCCCGACGGTGTGCCGGACGGGCTGACCGAAAAGCTGGCGCAGCGGAAGGTGCATGTCTCGATGCGCGGCACCTCGCTGCGCGTGACGCCGCATCTGTATAACAGCGATGCGGATAGCGGCGCGCTGCTGTCGACCTTGCGGGAATGCCTCGCCTGAACGAAGCGCGGACCCGGTCTGTCGAACGAAATTCCCCCAGTTCATCCCATGGCAAGCGCGGTGGCGGCTATGGGCCTTTCCCCCACAAGGTGGGGCACGTGCAGGGATCGCACACGAAAGGACGAAGAATGAAAAAAGCACTCGCACTCGCCGTGATCGGCGCCGGAATAATCGCCACGCCTGCCATGGCGCAGGACACGCGCGCACCCGGCGGCCTCTATGTCGGCGTGCTCGGCGGCTATGAAGGCGTCGATGTTGATTCGGCGGACGGTACCGCCACGGCCAGCGTCGACAGCGCGGTTTACGGGATCAATGCCGGTTACGACCTCAGCCTTGGCGGCGCCTTCGTCGGCGTCGAGGGCGAACTGTCCACCAGCGATGGTTCGACCAGCTTTCCCGACAGCTTCGGCGGCGCCCGCGAAGGGCTGGAAACCGGCGGACAGTATTACATCGGCGCGCGCGCCGGTTTCGCGCTGACGCCCGGCATCGCGGCCTATGGCAAGGTGGGCTACACCGCGCTCGACACCAAGGCGTTTACCGACAGCGGCTCATTGGACGAGCTGGAGAAGAATACCGACGGCATCCGCTATGGCGCCGGGCTGCAGGTACAACTGCCCGGACCGCTGGAAGGCCGGCTCGAATACCGCCGCTCGGAATATAACGATCTCGCCGATGCGGGGCAGGGCGATGCGACGACCGACCAAGTCGTGGCCGGCGTCGCGCTTCGCTTCTAAAGCTTAGATCGGATCAAAACGGCAGGGTCTTGCCGGTATAATCGACATAGGCGTAGCCACCGCTCGCCTGCTCGATCACATCGGCGAGGCCCTTTGCGCTTTCCTCCACCGTAATCTTGGCATTGGGGCCGCCCATGTCGGTCTGCACCCAGCCCGGGTGGAGCGAGCGCACGGTGACACCGGCTTCCTTCGCCTCCTGCTCGGCAATGCCCTTGGCCAGCATGTTCTGCGCGGTCTTGCTGGTGCGGTAGAGTTCATAACCGCCCGAACTATCCTCGATCGACCCCATCAGCGAGCTCATGAAGGACAGCGAGCCGCCCTTTTTTATCTGCGGCAGCAGCGCTTTGCCGAGATGCGCCGGGCCGAAGGCATTGGTCATCATCACCTTGGCCACTTCATCCGAGGTCGCCTTCTCGCTCGACTGGTGCTCGGCGCCGGTGATCCCGGCATTGACGATCACCGCGTCGAATTCGCCATCGACCGAGAAAGTCGAGGGGTCGGTGACATCCACCGTCTCAACCGCAACATCCTCCAGCGCGTGAAGATCGTCGCCCTTCGAGCGTTCAGTGCCGGTGACCTGCCAGCCGCGCGCCTTGAATTCCTTGGCGAGGCCAAGACCGATGCCGCGCGATGCGCCGACGATGAGGATATGTTTGCTCATTGAATGTCTCCTTACGCCGGGTGGACCAGCGTTTTCAGGTTCATGAATTCATGGAGGCCGAATTCGGCCAGCTCGCGGCCGTGGCCCGAACGTTTGATGCCGCCGAAGGGCGCCTCGATCTTGGAGCCGTTGACGCCGTTGAACGTGGTCATGCCCGCCTCGATGGCGTTGGCGAAATGCTCCTGCTCGCTTTCGTCCGTGGTCCACACGGCAGAGCCGAGGCCGAAGGGAATGGCGTTGGCGATGGTCGTCGCCTCGTCGATATCCTTCGCCTTGTAAAGCTGGCCGACGGGGCCGAAGATCTCGTCCGTGCCGGTTTCGCTGCCCACGGGCACATCGGTCAGCAGGCCCGCGTTCATCCAGGCGCCGGGCTTGTCGATCTTTTCCGCGCCGAACAGCAGGGTGCAGCCTTCCTTCTTCGCCTTGTCGACCTGGTCCAGCACGGTATCGCGCTGGCCCTCGCTCGACAGCGGGCCGAGGCCGGTGTCCTCATCCATCGGATCGCCCAGCTTCACATCCTTCAGCGCCTGAATGAAACGCTCGGCGAAATCGTCATAGATATCGGCGTGGACGATGGTGCGCTTGCCGCAGATGCAGGACTGGCCATTGTTCTGGATGCGCGCGGTCACGGCGTCCTTTACCGCCTGCTCCATGTCGGCAGAGGGCATCACGATGAAGGGATCGCTGCCGCCCAGTTCCAGCACGACCTTCTTCAGGTGCTTGCCCGCCTGCTGCGCCACCGCGCTGCCTGCGCCTTCGCTACCCGTCAGTGTGGCGGCGACCACGCGCGTATCGGCAATGACATCGCCGATCGGATCGGAGGATACGCACAGGTTCTGGAACAGGCCCTCGGGGCCGCCGGCCTCGACAACCAGCTCTTCCATCCGCTGCGCCACGCCCTGCACGATGCTGGCATGTTTGAGCAGGCCGACATTCCCGGCGAGGATAGTGGGGGCAAGGAAACGGACGACCTGCCAATAGGGGAAATTCCACGGCATCACGGCCAGCACCGGGCCCTGCGGCAGCCAGCGCGCCTCGGCGCGGCCACCATCGGACAGGTCCCAGAATTTCGATTCGAGCATCGGCGGGCCATGCTCGGCATAATAATGCAGCAGGCTGGCACATTTCTCGACCTCGCCGCGTGCCTGCGAAATCGGCTTGCCCATTTCGGTCACGGCGAGCCTGGCCAGTTCTTCCTTATTGCTTTCGTAAAGATCGCCGAGCGCGGAGAGCAGCCTGGTGCGCTTATCCAGCGAAGTGGTGCGCCAGTCGCGATAGGTGCGTGTCGCAGTCTCGAGCTTGCGGTCGATGCCGTTCTCATCGAGGGTTTCATATTCGGCGATAATTTCGCCGGTTGCGGGATTGGTTGTGGTGATCACGGGGGAGTGCCTTTGGCTTGGGGTTACACCCAACCAATCGCCACGCCCCCCGCCGCGTTCCGGGCGCTATTTCCGGCGGAAGCGGAAATACCACACTTCGTGGCCATAGGTGTGGCGCGCCTTGTGTTCATAGCGCGTTTCGCACCAGCCCGAGGGGCGGTTTTCCCAGCTGTGCCGGTCTTCCACCACCCATTCGAATTCGTCGGAGAAGCGGCGCATCACCATCAGCGCATGGCGCAGGTAAACCGCGTGATCGGTGCCGAAACGGAATTCGCCGCCGGGCTTCAGCTTGTCGGCAATCATGCGCACCGGGCCATCGTTCATCATCCGGCGCTTGGCATGCTTGTTCTTGGGCCAGGGGTCCGGGTGGAGCAGATAGACCATGGTCAGCGCGCCGTCGGGAACGCGGGCGAGGGCTTCCAGCGCATCGCCATGCTGGATGCGGACATTGGCAAGGCCGCCGTCGCGCACATGGGTCAGCGCCTGCGCCACGCCATTGACGAACGGTTCGGCCCCGATGAAGCCGTGATCGGGCAGCATGTCGGCGCGATAGGCCATGTGTTCGCCGCCGCCGAACCCGATTTCGAAATGCAGCGGCCGGTCGAAACCGAACAGCCTTTCCGCCGTGACCGGACCTTCGGCGGGAACGGCGATCTGCGGCAACAGCTTGTCGACCAGTTCCTGCTGCGCGGCGCGCAGCGGCTTGCCCTGGCTGCGGCCGTAAAGCCGGTTGAGCGTGGTCGGATCGCCTTCCTTGAATGCTGACATGGGCAGGCGCGCTAGGCCAAGCGGGCGGCGCTTGTCCAGTGTGTCGTTTCGCCGGTGCAGTCAGTTCATCTGCATGGCGAGCCGCGGACTCGGAAAGTTGATCGCCATGCGAAGATTTGGCTGTGCGCGATGATGCACGTGCTCGATCACTTCGACCAGCTTCTGCGGCATGAAGGGCTTGCGCACGATGCGGTCGGGATGAACGCCTTCGATACGTGCGGCGATATCGTTGATATCCCAGCCGGTGACGAGGATGGTACGCGTGGCCAGATGGCGCAGCTTGATCTCGGCAATCAGTTCGAGGCCGTTGCTCTCTCCCTCGAGATCGAATTCGAGAACCAGGATGTCGGGCTTCTGGCTCTGCACCAGCTCGATCGCATCCTCGGCGCTTCGCACGCAGCCGATCACGTGAAAACCGGCCGCGCTGAAAGTCTCGGCCATCATGAAGGCCAGCGCGCGATCCGCTTCCGCAATGGCAATCCGTGGCACGCTAGAGACCTTCATCGCTTTCCTCTCCACACGACGAAAACCACCGGGCGCCATCGAGTGGACGGTGCCCTGCGGTTTTCTTGAGAAGTTATATCCGTTGCCCACGAGGAAACTCGCAGTTCAGCAAAAATATTCAATTACGGAAGAATACGGAGTATGGTTAATCAAGCGTAAGGCCGCTCGAAACCTATAGCTTCGAGCGGCCTTACGTTTTTGGGTTAACGCGCGTTAACTATTTAACGGGTGCCGGATCAACCCCCGATCCGTGAACCTGTTCAAAGTAGATCAGGCTGCTTCGGCCTCTTCTTCTTCGTCGTCGCGCAAGACGTAGCCGCGACCCCATACGGTTTCGATGTAATTTTCCCCGCCGCAGGCATGGCTCAATTTCTTGCGCAGCTTGCAGATGAAGACGTCGATGATCTTCAGTTCGGGTTCGTCCATTCCGCCATAAAGGTGGTTGAGGAACATTTCCTTGGTCAGCGTGGTGCCCTTGCGGAGCGAAAGCAGCTCCAGCATGGCGTATTCCTTGCCCGTGAGGTGGACCCGGGCGCCATCGACTTCGACGGTCTTTGCATCGAGGTTCACCGCCAGCTTGCCGGTGCGGATGATCGACTGGCTGTGGCCCTTCGAGCGACGCACCACGGCATGGATGCGGGCGATCAGCTCCTCACGGTGGAACGGCTTGGTCACGTAATCGTCGGCGCCGAAACCGAAGCTGCGGATCTTGCTGTCCATCTCGGCAACGCCCGAGAGGATCAGGACCGGCGTCTGCACCTTGGCGACGCGCAGTTTCTTGAGCACGTCGTAACCGTGCATGTCCGGGAGGTTGAGGTCGAGCAGGATGATATCGTAATCATACAGCTTGCCCAGATCGAGGCCTTCTTCGCCAAGATCGGTCGAGTAGACATTGAAGCCTTCGGTGGTCAGCATGAGCTCGATCGCTTTTGCTGTGGTCGGCTCGTCTTCGATCAACAGTACTCGCATGGGAGGCCCCCTTGCCCTGATTTACCCTGGCTTGTCCCCATCCGGAAAAAAGCCCAGTCCCGTGTTACCCAGATCAGGTGTGAATGGAAAAGGTTAAGACGAGGTAAAAGTAGCGCATGCGGAATGCAACCGCGGGCAGGTTGCCCGGTCAAAGGGTACGCAGTTTCTTCGACCTTCTGCGCTGGGCGGACGACCCGATCCCGATGGCTTCGCGATATTTCGCCACCGTGCGCCGCGCGAGATCGAATCCCTCCTCGTTCAGCATATCGGCAAGCTTCTGGTCCGACAGGACCTTCTTGGGGTCTTCGGCATCGCAAAGCGCGCGGATGCGGGCTTTAATGGCCTGGCTGCTGGCGCCTTCGCCATCGGCCGCGGCAACCCCGCTGGAGAAGAAATACTTCATCTCGAATGTGCCGCGGGGGCAGGACAGATACTTGTTGCTGGTCACCCGGCTGACCGTCGATTCGTGCATCTCGATCTTCTCCGCCACTTCGCGCAAGGTGAGCGGGCGCATGGCCGAAACGCCTTCGCGGAAAAAACCTTCCTGCCGGGTAACGATTTCGGTCGCGGTCTTGAGGATCGTTTTCTGGCGCTGGTCCAGCGCGCGAATCAGCCAGTCGGCTTCGCCAAGCTGTTCGTTGAGCCAGGCGCGCGAAGCCTTGTCGCGCGAACCGGCTTCCAGTTCGACGTAATAGTCGCGATTGACCACCAGCCGGGGCAGACTCGCTTCATTGATGCGGATGTGCCAGCCGCCCCCATCGGCGGGTTTCACGATCACGTCGGGGACGATCGCGGTTTCGGCATCGCCGCCATAGCGACAGCCGGGCTTGGGATCGTAGCTGCGCAATTCCGCCAGCATGTCGGCGAAATCTTCCTCGTCGACATCGCACAGCCGCCGCAGCCGCGCGATATCTCCGCTAGCCAGCAGGTCGAGATGGTCGATCAGCCGCGCCATGCAGGGATCGTAACGATCGGCCTCGCGCGCCTGCAGCGCCAAGCATTC
The DNA here is from genome assembly GCF_054655615.1 of Qipengyuania triglochinis. Classification (NCBI taxonomy): domain Bacteria; kingdom Pseudomonadati; phylum Pseudomonadota; class Alphaproteobacteria; order Sphingomonadales; family Erythrobacteraceae; genus Qipengyuania; species Qipengyuania triglochinis. The sequence continues at coordinate 802,774 of NZ_BAAHND010000002.1, forward strand.
GGAAAGGTTGCGCGCGCCGACTCCGGTGGGCTCCAGCGACTGGACCAGTGTCAGCGCCCGCTCCACCTCGGCCAGCGGGGCACCGAGATCGTCGCTCAATTCGCGCAGCGAAGTGTGGAGATAGCCCGCTTCGTCGAGTTCGTGGATGATGCGCCCGGCGATAAGCCCTTCGCGGGCGTCATGCGCCAGTGCGCCGATCTGCCCGGCCAGATGTTCGGCAAGGGTCAGCTCGCTGCGCGAGCGGTTTTCCAGATCGGGCAGCTCTTCGCCGCCGCTTGCCAGGCCGCCCGCCTGTGCCCAGTCGCCGCGATCGGCGGGGGCGGCCTCCGGATCACGCGCGTAATCGGCAATGTCGAGGGCGGTCTCGCCGTCGAAATCGGGCGTCGATTCGTGTTCGCTGGATGCAGCCTCGGGCTGATCGGCACCCTTTTCGTGGCGCAGTTCGCCCACTTCGAGCAGCGGATTGCTTTCCAGCGCCTCGGAAACGAAGCTTTCGATTTCGAGATTGGACAGCGCCAGCAGCTTGATCGCCTGCTGCAGCTGCGGCGTCATCACGAGGGATTGGGTTTGCCTTAGGTCCAGCCTCGGGCCAAGCGCCATCGTCTATCTCCGGGCGCCGTCCGCGATCACAGGGTGAAATTCTCGCCGAGATAGAGCCGCTTGACGTTCTCGTCCGCCACCAGCGCTTCCGGCGTCCCTGCAAACAGGACCTGCCCGCCATAGATGATGCAGGCGCGGTCGACGATTTCCAGCGTCTCGCGCACGTTGTGATCGGTGATCAGCACGCCGATGCCGCGGGTCTTCAGATCCTTCACCAGATCGCGAATGTCGCTGATCGACAGCGGGTCGATCCCGGCAAAGGGTTCGTCCAGCAGCATGATCGACGGCTTGGCCGCCAGCGCGCGCGCGATTTCGGCACGGCGGCGTTCACCGCCCGATAGCGCCATGGCCGGGCTTTCGCGCAAGCGGGTGAGGCCGAATTCGTCGAGCAGGCGGTCCAGTTCGGCGGCGCGCGTGTCCTTGTCAGGCTCGACCATTTCGAGCACGCAGGCGATGTTCTGTTCCACCGTCATGCCGCGGAAAATGCTGGTTTCCTGCGGCAGATAGCCAAGGCCCAGGATCGCGCGGCGATACATCGGCAGGCGCGTTACATCCTCGCCATCCATCAGGATGCGGCCGGCATCGGGCCGGACCAGCCCCATGATCGAATAGAAACAGGTCGTCTTGCCCGCACCATTGGGGCCGAGCAGACCGAGCACTTCGCCCTTGCCGACGCTGAGCGAGATATCAGTCAGCACCTGCCGCTTGTCATAGCTCTTGGCGATCGAGATGACTTCCAGCCCACCCTGCGGGATAGGCGGCGCGGCATCATGGACGTCTACATTGTCCGGGCTGATCACGTCTTGGTCCATGGTGATTGCCATAGCATGCGGTCCGGTTTGTAAAACCCCCGAGCGAAGTCTGCCGCAAACAATGCTGCGAATAGTTCGCCACGCCCCAAGAATAGCGGTTTTTCGAGACGCTTGCCTTAAGGTCACAAATTTGAAACTATGCCTTCATCAACAGTCTGGGGAGACGATGGATGGCCAAGGCACTCGACAAGAGACACGAATTCACGCCCGCAGCGCATAGCGCGTCGCCCGACTGGTCGAAGCGGATGAGCGATAATGTCGCTCTCGCACTGATCGTTTACACCGGCCTCCAGATCTTCGTGACCGTGGAAGCGCTGAAGGACGGTGTATCCAGCACAGTCCCCTATTTCGCGCTCATTCTGCTGGTCGGCGCAATCATCCCGGCCTGCCGCTGGTTCGAAAAGCGCTGGAAGAATCTGCCCGAGCTAAAGGCGCATGACGAAAGCCTGCGCGGGGCGTTCCGGCGCGACCAGCTGATGCTCTGGGCAATCGCCATCGGTCTGCCCTTCGTGCTCACAGCCTTGTTCAAGGCTATCTTCAGCGTCTGACCTGCGGGGCTTGCACCGCCCGCACTGGCTCCCTAGCCGGACCCTTCATCAGGTTTGCAGAGATGAAGGCGAGGCATGATCGATAAAGAAACCGCACTGGCGCGCTGCCAGGAACTGGTCGCGCTGGCGCAGAAGACGGGCGCGGACGCCGCCGACGCCGTAGCCCGGGCCAATGCCTCGGAATCGGTGGCGATGCGACTCGGCCAGCTCGAAGAAGTCGAACGCTCCGAAAGCGAAGAGATCGGCCTGCGCGTGTTCGTGGGCCAGCGGTCCGCGTCGATCCACACCAGCGATTTTGCACCCGAAGGTTTGAAAGCGCTGGCCGAACGGGCCGTGCAGATGGCGCGCCATGCGCCCGAAGACCGGCATTCGGGCCTCGCGCCTGCCGACGCGCAGTTTACCGGCGACCTGCCCGATCTCGAACTCGACGACCCCGACCAGCCCGATCCGGCAGCCCTGCGCGAAGCCGCGCTCGCAACCGAAGAAGCGGCGCGCGCGGTGGAAGGTGTAACCAACAGCAATGGCGGCAGCGCCGGCGCCAGCCGCGCCGTGGTCGCGCTGGCGACATCGACCGGTTTTGCCCGTGGCTATGCCGGCAGCGGCTTCTCGCTCTCGGCCAGCGTGGTGGCGGGCGCGGGCAGTTCGATGCAGACCGACCATGCATCGCGCAGTGCCCGTTTCCTGTCCGATCTCCCCGCGCCCGAAACCGTGGGCAGCGAGGCCGGGCGGCGCGCGGTGGAACGGCTGAACCCCAAATCCATCGCCAGCAGCAAATTGCCCATCGTGTTCGAACCGCGCATCGCCGGCGGGCTTATCAGCCATCTGCTCGGCGCGATGTCGGCCCCCGCAATCGCGCGCAAGGCCAGCTTCCTGCTGGGCCATGAAGCCGATGAACTCTTCGATCCCGCCATTCGCATCGTCGAGGATCCGCTGCGCAAGCGCGGCCAGCGTTCGCGCCCCTTCGATGGCGAAGGTGTCCGCTGCGGACCGCGCGAACTGGTGCGCGATGGCCGCGTGACCGGCTGGCTGACCAATGTCTCGTCCGCCGACCAGCTCGGCCTCGAACTCACCGGGCATGCCTCGCGCGGGGGCGGTGGTTCGCCGGGAGTGAGCGCCAGCAATGTCCACATGGGGCCGGGCACAGTATCGCCCGAAGCGCTGATGGCCGATATCGAGGACGGGCTCTACGTCACCTCGCTGTTCGGACAGGGCGTCAATACGGTCACCGGCGATTACAGCCGCGGCGCCACCGGCTTCCGTATTCGCAAGGGCCAGATTGCCGAACCGGTTGCCGAAATCACCATCGCGGGTAATCTGCTCGACATGTACCGCGCACTTACCCCGGCCGACGATCTCGAGATGCACCGTTCGATCAATGTGCCCACCCTGCGGATCGACGGCATGATGGTGGCGGGCGAATGAAGCGCTTGCTGGCTGCCGCCGCTGCATTCGGCCTGAGCGTGGCCGCTGCACCGGCGCTGGCCATCCTGCCGAGCGCACCCGCCAGCGAGCCTGCGCCCACCGAAACGGCGACGCCTGCACAGGCGATCGAGGATACGCAGGATGCCGGCGCCGACCGGCGCATGGCCGACCGGATCGAAGGAATCTTCGCCGAACTGCCCGCCTTCCAGTCGGTGAACGTGGCGGTGAGCCAGGGCGTCGTCACCCTCTCGGGTACCGTCCCAAAGCAGGAAGACGTCGCCCGTGCCGAAGCCATTGCCAGCCGCGTGACCGGCGTGGTGACGGTGGAGAACGGGCTCGAACGCGATGTCTCGGTTTCCGCCCAGGCGTCGGGCATCGCCAGCCTTGCAGACAAGTGGGACGGGCTGATCGCACTGCTGCCGCTTATCGGCTTGGCGCTGCTGGTCTGGGCAGGGATCTCGCTGATCGGCTATCTCATCGCCGGGCTGGGTTCGCTCTGGCACCGGATCGCGCCAAACAGCTTTCTTGCCGAACTGATCGCCAGCGCGCTGCGCTTCGTCTTCGTGGTCGGCGGTCTGGTGGTGGCGCTCGATATCGTCGGCGCGAGCGCGCTGCTTGGCGCGGTATTGGGCGGGGCAGGGGTCATCGGCCTCGCGCTCGGCTTCGCGCTGCGCGACACGATCGAGAATTACGTCGCCTCGCTGATGCTCAGCCTGCGGCAGCCGTTCCGCGCCAACGATCACGTGTTGATCGACAATCTGGAAGGCCGGGTGATCCGCCTGACCAGCCGCGCCACGGTGATGATGACGCTCGACGGCAACCATCTGCGGGTGCCGAACAGCCAGGTGTTCAAGGCGGTGATCACCAATTTCAGCCGTAACCCCCAGCGCCGCTTCGAGTTCGAGCTGGGCGTGGATGCCGATGACGATGCCCGCGCCGCCCGCAAGCTGGGGCGCGATACGCTGTCCTCGCTCGAATTCATCCTGTCAGATCCGCCGCCCGAAGCACGCATCGTGGAGGTCGGCGATTCCAATGTCGTGATCCGGTTCCTGGGCTGGGTCGACCAGAACGAGACCGACTGGTTCAAGGCGCAAAGCCGCGCCATTCCCGCCGTCAAGGAAGCGCTGGAAGAGGCGGGCTTCGGCCTGCCCGAGCCGATCTACCGTCTGCGCTTCGACCCGCGTTCCGCCACGCTGCCGTTCGAGAACATCGCTGAAGGTGGCGAGCGCAAGGAGAGGGCAGCACCCAAGCCCGTGCGGCAGGTCACCGTGACCGAGGCCGACGAGGACATACGGCCCGTCAACGAAATTGCCGAAATGGTCGACAAGGAACGGCGGGAAACGGGCAGTGAGCAGGAAAAGGACCTGCTCGATCATTCACGACCGGTGGAATAGGCGGCGGTCGCGCCGCCCAAGAAAAAGGGGCGCTCCGCGGCGCCCCTCGATCCTTATTTCTTGTTCGCTTCGTAGCGTTCGATGCTTTCGTGCACGATCTTCTTGGCTTCGGCGGCATCGCCCCAGGCGCCGATGCGGACCCACTTTTCCTTTTCCAGGTCCTTGTAGTGGGTGAAGAAGTGCTCGATCTGCTGGAAGATGATTGAGGGCAGATCCTTGGTTTCGGCCACGTCCGAATAATAGGGGAAGGTCGTGTCGATCGGCACGCAGACGAGCTTTTCGTCGCCGCCATGTTCGTCTTCCAGGTTAAGCACGCCGATCGGGCGGGCGCGCACGACGCAGCCCGGGATGAAGGGCGAACGCGCAATCACCAGCGCATCGAGCGGGTCGCCATCGGGGCTCAGCGTGTGCGGGATGAAGCCATAGTTCGCCGGATAACGCATCGGCGTGTGCAGGATGCGGTCGACGAACAGCGCGCCGCTGTCCTTGTCGAATTCATACTTCACCGGTTCGCCGCCAGTGGGCACTTCGATGATGACGTTCAGGCTGTTGGGCACATCATCGCCCACGGGAATCATGTCGATACGCATTATAGCTCTCTAGCTGGATCAGAAATTCGGTCGGCCCCTCTCCCCGGAGGAGCTTTGCGCCGCGCCCTAACCGCCCCGCCTGGTTACCGCAAGACAGTGATAACCACGCAGGGAGCGCATTCGGGGTAGTGGCTTAGCGCGTGCGCGCTTCCAGCAGGCGATCGAACGCGGTGGTGCCGCCCTTGCTGGGTTCGATCCAGGGATAGCGCAGGCCGCCGTCATAGCGAATCGACAGCGTGTCGAACTGCTCGCCCCGCTTGACCAGCAGGTCGATCGGTTCGCCGCTGGTCTTGGCGGCCGTGACGGCGTCCATGATCACGTCCTTGGAATAGGCAGTGCCGTTCACCGCCATGATCTGCGTGCCGTTGACGATACCGGCGTTGAAGGCCGGGCCGTCCCACAGGGTGGAGGTCACCTTGCCATCGCTGTTGAGATTGACGCCCAGCGAGTAGAACAGGTCGGTATATTTGCCATTCGCGATACGGCCCGCGGCATAGGGGTTGGGTTCGTCTTTCCACACCAGCTGATAGCCTGCCATTTCCAGCCCGCGCACCGGGGCCGGCTGGTTGGGCTGGCGCAGGCGCGTGTCGAGGAAAGTCGCCCAGTCATAGGGATAGACTGCGTTGAGCGTGCCCACGACCTCGTCGAAATCATAGGTCAGCACGCCCCAGTCGCCATCTTCCTTGCCGAAGAAAGCGCTGGCGAAATCGTCCAGCCCCTTCTTGCCGTTCGTGCCCTGGCGAATGATCTGGTCGGCTTCGAGCCAGGTCAGTGCGCCTTCGACGTAATAATCCTCACTCCGCTGGAGCGAGCTGAACGGCAGCGGGCGGCGCGAATTGACGATCGGATCGTAGGTCGTGTCCTGAACGCTGCGCCATGCGCGGCCCGGCTGGCCTTCCGAATAATTGGCCACCGCATTGGCGAACATGCCCAGCACGGTTTCCTTCTTCTGCAGGCCCGACCGCGCGGCCAGGACCCAGCCCCAGAACTGCGTCTGGCCTTCATAGACCCACAGCAGCGTGTCCTGCATCGGCGTGCGGTAATCGGGCGTCCACAGGCCTTCGGGGCGGCGGAACTTGCCGTTCCAGCTATGCACCAGTTCGTGGGCCACGACGTTGCGATCCCAGTCCATCTTGTCCCAGTCGATCAGCGCGGTCGGCTCGTACTGGTTTTCCGAAGAACGGTGATGTTCCAGCCCGATGCCGCCCATCCGGTCGGTCATGGCGAGGAGGATGTCGTAATGATCGAAGGGGCGCGCGCCGAACAGGGCGTCGGCTTCGTCCACCAGCTTTTCGAACGTGGCGAGGTTCTGCGGCTCCAGCTCCAGATATTTGGGCGCATCGGCCACCCCGTCGAGGCGGACATTGTCATCGACATCCCACTGGCGGGCGTATTTCCCGGCGAAAATCGGCGAATCGACCAGCGTTTCGTAATCGACTTCTTCCCAGCTCACCGTGTCGCCCGCGCGGGTCTGGCCGTCGAGCGCGGTGAACACCTGCCAGCCTTCGGGCACCTTGACCGTCGGCAGCACTTCGATGCGCCGCGTATAATGGCCTTCGGGATACAGGCTCATCGCTTCCCACTGCAGGTTGAACATTTCCTGCGTCATCGAGATGCGGCCTTCGCTGCCGGTGACGGGCGAGGTGTGGCGGAAGGTTGCCACCACTTCGCGCGCGCCCTGCGGCAGGCTCACGCGGTAACGATAGACGTCCAGCGGATCGCGGCTCCATTCGAGCGGCTGGCCATTGGCGAAAAAGCGGATGTCGGAAACGAGATTGGGCGCGCCGCGGGCGGCGTGCTTGCCGGGCAGCCATTCGGGCAGCAGCAGGTTCAGCTGGTCCAGCCCGGCGGGCACGGGGATAGTTTCCTTCACGGTATAGAGCGCGCGGCGCGTATCGGTCGCGTCGATTTCCAGCCTGATCGTGCCGCCCGGCCAGGCCGTATCCTGCGGCAGCGGCGTGGCATCATCCAGCTGCGGGGCGATCGGGGCGGAATTGCCTTCGGGCCGGGACTGGGCATTGGCACCAGTGGCAAGCAGGAGGGCGGCGGCGAGCGCGATCGGCGCGGAAAAGGTTTTCATGGCCCGCAGCAATGCGGATGACGGTGGGCGAAGGCAAGCGAACTCTCGACGAGCGACTTCCCCCTCTCCACCGAACGCGCTAGATGCGCGCCCGATGAGCAAGACACCCCAAGCCATTCGCGGCACGCAGGACATTTTCGGCCCCGACGCAGAAGCTTTCGCCTTCGTGGTCGAAACCTTTCAGCGCGTCCGCAAACTCTATCGCTTCCGCCGGGTCGAAATGCCCGTTTTCGAGAAGACCGAAGTGTTCGCCCGCTCGATCGGCGAAACCACCGATATCGTGTCCAAGGAAATGTATTCCTTCGAAGATCGCGGCGGCGAATCGCTGACGCTGCGGCCCGAATTCACCGCCGGGATCGCGCGCGCCTATCTGTCGAATGGCTGGCAGCAATATGCGCCGGCCAAGCTGGCCACCCACGGCCCGCTGTTCCGTTACGAGCGCCCGCAGAAGGGCCGTTATCGCCAGTTCCACCAGATCGATGCGGAGATCATCGGCGCGGGTGAACCGCAGGCCGATGTCGAACTGCTGACCATGGCCGACCAGCTGCTGAAGGAACTGGGCATCACCGGCGTGACGCTGCATCTCAACACGCTGGGCGATGGCGACAGCCGCGAAGCCTGGCGCGCGGCGCTGGTCGAACATTTCCGCGCCGTGAAGGATGAATTGAGCGAGGATTCGCAGGAGCGGCTGGAAAAGAACCCGCTGCGCATCCTCGATTCCAAGGATCGCCGCGATCAAAAATTCGTCGCCGACGCGCCGAAGATCGATCAGTTCCTGTCGGACGATGCGCGCGCCTTCTTCGATACGGTGACCAGCGGCCTCGATGCCGCCGGGGTCAAATGGACGCGCGCCGAAAGCCTGGTGCGCGGGCTCGATTACTATCGCCACACCGCCTTCGAATTCATTCCCGACGAGGGCAGCGAGGCGGCAGGCAAGCTCGGCAGCCAGAGCACGATCATTGGCGGTGGCCGCTATGATGGGCTGATGGAAAGCCTCGGCGGCGCCGCGACACCGGCGGTCGGCTGGGCGGCCGGGATCGAACGGCTGGCGATGCTGTGCGATGGCAAGGGCACCGAACAGCTGGAAATCGCGATCGCTGCTGAAAATGCGGAGCGCGAAGGCGATGCCGCCGAGATGGTCTCCATCTTCCGGCGGCAGGGCTTCAACGCCGAACTGTTCGCCACGGGCAGCCCGCGCAAGCGTTTCGACAAGGCGCGCAAGGCCGATCCGGCGGTGCTGATTTCCTTCGACGTGAGGGATGGGCAACGGACCCAGACTCTGACGGTCGCCGATACCGGCTATCACCGGGAAGCGGAGGCAAACGAAGTCTTCGCCAACCGCTGGGCGGATTCGTAGATATCGTCGCCCCGGATCTGAACCGGGGCGGGGGCTCCTTCCGGCTTATCGACCAGGCAGCACTATCCCCGATCAGGTCCGGGATGACGGGTCAGACAAGTCGGCGTGGAAGGACATGGACGGTATTGTTGGTAGGGGCTCGTTTCCCCCGCCATCACGGCCAAATTGCTTTCCTACACGCCCCGTTTGTCGCTAATGCCCCTCTATGGCCGACACGCAATTTCTCGATCCCGCACCTAGTTGCGGCACGCTTGTCGCCTCCATGTTTTTATCCCTTGGACCGTGCTCCAGGCGCTCCATCGTTCAGGAAACAGAGCTCTAACCTTGCAAGTACCCGCCGAACGTCTCGACCAGATCGCCCATCGCTTCGCCGAGCTCGAGGCGCGCATGGCGTCGGGCACGCTGGAGGGCGACGAGTTCGTCCAGGCAAGCCGCGACTATGCCGAGCTGGAGCCGGTCGCACGCGTGGCGGCGCAGGTGAAAACCGCGCGTGAGGAAATCGCGAGCCTCGAAGAGATGCTCGCCGATCCAGAGATGAAGGCCATGGCCGAAGAGGAACTGGCCGCATTGCGCCAGAGCCTGCCCGCAGCAGAGCATGAACTCGCCATCGCCATGCTTCCGCGTGACAGTGCCGACAACAAGCCTGCCATGCTGGAAATCCGCGCCGGGACGGGCGGGGACGAAGCGGCGCTGTTCGCGGGCGACCTGTTCCGCATGTACGAACGCTATGCCGCCGAACAGGGCTGGAAGGTCGAACCGGTTAGCATGAATGCCAGCGAAGTGGGCGGCTTCAAGGAAATCGTCGCCAATGTCGCGGGCAATGGCGTGTTCGCCAAGCTCAAGTTCGAAAGCGGCGTGCACCGCGTGCAGCGCGTTCCCGAAACCGAAAGCGGCGGGCGCATCCATACCTCGGCAGCCACCGTGGCCGTCCTGCCCGAGCCGGACGAAGTCGATGTGCAGATCGATGCGGGCGATCTCAAGATCGACACCTATCGCGCCAGCGGGGCGGGCGGCCAGCACGTCAACACCACCGACAGCGCGATCCGCATCACCCATCTGCCGACCGGCACCGTCGTTACCTGTCAGGATGCGCGCAGCCAGCACAAGAACAAGGAAAAGGCGATGCAGGTTCTGCGCACCCGCCTTTACGATGCGCAGCGCGAGGCGACACAGGGTGCCGAGGCCGAGGCGCGCAAAGCCATGGTTGGCAGCGGCGACCGGTCGGAACGCATCCGCACCTACAACTTCCCGCAAGGCCGCGTGACCGATCATCGCATCGGCCTGACCCTGCACAAGCTGCCCGAAATCATCGCCGGGCCGGGGCTGGGCGAACTGGTCGATGCGCTGATCTCGGAGGACGAGGCCAAGCGGCTCGCAGCGCTCAGTGACTGACGCGAGTGTCGCCGAAGCAATCCGCGCGGCGAGTGATCGTCTCGCAGCGACAAGCGATACCGCCCGCCTCGATGCCGAATTGCTGATGGCGCATGCGCTTGGCACGGGGCGGTCCGAAATGCTGCTGCGCTCGATGCGCGATCCGGCGCCTGCGTCGTATGCCGGGCTGATCGGGCGGCGGGCAGGGCATGAACCGGTGGCCCATATCCTGGGCCATCAGGAGTTCTTCGGCCGCACCTTCCGCGTCACGCCCGACACGCTGATCCCGCGCGGCGACAGCGAGGTGCTGGTCGAAGCCGCGCTCGAACTGAAGCCGGGGGCGCAGCGTGTGCTCGATCTCGGCACGGGGAGCGGGGCCTTGCTGCTGAGCGTGGTTGCGGAAACCCGGGCCAGCGGCGTGGGGACCGACTTCTCGCCCGGCGCGCTCGCAGTGGCGCATGAGAATGCCGATCTGCTCGGCCTGGAAGACCGCGTGCGCTTCCACCTGCTCGACTGGCGGGAAGATGGCTGGGCAGCGACCCTGGGGCAGTTCGATATCGTGCTGTGCAATCCGCCCTATATAGAAGAGAGCGCGGTGCTCGATCCCGATGTGCGCGATCACGAACCCGTCACGGCCCTGTTCGCAGGTGCCGATGGGCTGGACGACTATCGCCTCATCCTGCCGCGATTGCGCGATTTGCTGGCCCCCGATGGGCTGGCGATTCTCGAAATCGGGCACGAGCAGGCCGAGGCTGTGGGGGCGGTCGCAAAGGAAAACGGCTTCGCTTTCGAGCTGCGCCGGGACCTTGCAAATCGCCCGCGAGCACTCATTCTAAGATAGGGGGTTGGCAAAGCCGATTCGACCCTCTAACTCTGGCCACAGGCCAGTGGTGCGCGAGAGTGTTCGACCCACCGGTCCACAGCTCCGACATGGCAGTTCCGGTGCGCGGCTTTCAGCTGTTGCATACCATGCACAGACAGGGGCACGCATGCTGCGTGAGGGCGTAGCATGATTGATGGATTACGCGGCCAGAGGCGGACCGAGGGTTCGCGCCGCGCCATAAAAGGACGAGTATTCCTTGAACAACAACCGTAATAACAACCGTCGCCGCGGTCGTAACAACAACAATCGCAATCAGGGCGGCGGCAATTCGGCCAACCGGATCGACAGCCGGGCACGCGGCAATGCGCCGCAGCTGCTCGACAAGTACAAGAAGCTTGCGCAGGACGCCCAACACAATGGCGACCGCGTGCAGGCGGAGTACTATCTCCAGTTCGCCGACCACTATTTCCGCGTGATCGCCGACAACAAGGCGCGCCAGGAAGAAGCCAAGGCCAAGCGCGACGATGAACGCGGCTCCAACCAGTCGGACGATGACGATTCGGACGATGATGGTGACGATCGCCGCAAGAACCGTCGCCCGCGCACCCGCCAGGGTGACGATCAAGGCCAGAAGGAACCGCGCGCCCGCAGGCCGCGTCGCTCGTCGAACGACGATGATGGCAGCGATTACGAGCCGGAAGAAAACCCCTTCACCCGTAAGGGCGATGAGGAAGAGGCTCCTAAAAAGCGCCGTGCCGCACCGCGCAAGGCCAAGAAGGCCGAAGATGGCGAGATCGACGTGGCTGCCCTGCCACCCGCGATCGGCGGGGACGAGGAAAAGCCTGCGCCGCGCCGCCGTCGTCGCAAGACCGAAGAGAGCGAGGACGTGAGCGCGGTCGGCTGATCGCGCTTACCCATCCTGCTTTCGCTTGCCATCGCCGCGCCCTGACGTAACAGGCGTGGCGATGGAGAAAATCCCCGCTTTTGCCCTGCGCCATCCTCGCTGGTGTGCGCTCTTGCTCGGCCTGATTTCGGCAACCGGCTTCCAACCCCTGCATCTGTGGCCGGTTGGCCTTGCCGCAATGGCCGGGTTCGTCTGGCTCGCCTGTCGGCAGGGTAGCGGCAAAGCTGCATTTCTGACCGGCTGGCTGTTCGGGGTGGCGCATTTCACGCTCACCAACAACTGGATCGCGACGGCCTTCACCTATCAGGCCGAAATGCCCCCCGCCCTAGGCTGGGCCGCGGTTCCGCTCCTCTCGCTCTATCTTGCAGTCTGGCCGGCCCTCGCCACTCTTTGTGCGTGGCTTCTGACGCGGGGCAGGGGGCTCATCCCCTTCGCGCTGGCGATAGGCGGTTTGTGGATCGGCGCGGAATGGTTCCGCAGTTGGGTCTTCACCGGCTATGCCTGGGGCCCCTTCTCGATGATGATGCTTGGCGATTGGGAAAGGCCTGGCGTCGCCGTCATCCTGCCGTGGGTAGGCAGCTATGCGCTGTCCGGGCTGATGGTTGCCTTGTGCGGCATCTTCGCATGGACAATCTCGGCGCGCCGCTGGGCTGTTTCGGGCGCAGTGCTGGCTGGCCTGATCGCGGCGATGTATCTGCCCGCCCCCGAACGCAGGGAAGGCACTCTGCCGCTAACACTCGTCCAGCCCAATCTGCAGCAGGAAGAGCTCGACGATCCGAGCAAATATGAGGAGCAGTTCCGCCGTATCGCCTCTCTCAGCGTGCCGGAGCGCCCGGTTAGCCGCAGGCTCGTCCTGTGGCCTGAAAGCGGCGTGCCGGATTACCTTCGTCCCGGCTATCCGCAGCGCTATTACACGCAGATGACGGCAGGTGGCGACCCCGCCTTCGCGCGTTATCGTATCGGCCAGACGCTGGGGGAGGGTGCGCTTCTGCTCACCGGCGCGGTCGATCTCGAGATCGAGGACGTGGATGGCCGTGCCCGAGCTACCGGCGCCTATAATGCTATCACGCCGATCGATGCAGAGGGCAATCTTGGCAAACGTTATGCCAAGGCACATCTGGTTCCGTACGGAGAATATCTCCCCATGCGTGCGCTTCTCGAACCGCTCGGCATGTCGCGCCTTGTTGCAGGCTCAATCGACTTCATTCCCGGACCCGGGCCCCTTACTTTCGATTTCGGCCCGCAAGGCAAGGCCGGGATGCAAATCTGTTACGAGATTGTCTTTTCGGGGGAAGTTGCCGAACGAGGAAATCGTCCGGATTATATCTTCAACCCGTCGAACGATGGCTGGTTCGGCGATTGGGGCCCACCGCAGCACCTCGCCCAAGCCCGCATGCGCGCGATTGAAGAGGCCCTGCCGGTCCTTCGATCGACGACGACAGGCATCAGTGCTGTGATCGATGCGAATGGCATCGTGCGTCAGCACATCGGTAGGAACAAGGCTGCACGTATCGATACGTTGGTGCCGCCTGCAGGCAAGCCAACTCCTTTTTCGGCGATGGATCATTGGCTCACCCTCATCTGGGGTTTGCTGCTTCTCATTGGATCGCTGGTTGCAGTCCGTCGCGCGCGTCGCTAGCTAGGAAGCAACACTTAAAGCTATCTTTATATCTTTCACCGGGGTTCCGAATGCGCACCAACTATCTCTTCACTTCCGAAAGTGTTTCCGAAGGGCACCCGGACAAGGTTTCCGACCAGATCTCGGACGCGATCGTCGATCTGATGCTTGCTAAGGACCCTGAGTCTCGGGTGGCCTGTGAAACGATGACGACCACCCAGCGCGTTATTCTGTCGGGCGAAATTCGCTGCGCACCCATGTACGATAAGAACAATGAAGAATGGTCCTATAACGGGGGCTGGGCCCCCGGCGCGAAAGACGAGATTGAAGCTGCTGTGCGCCGCACCGTCCGCGATATCGGTTACGAGCAGGACGGCTTTCACTGGAAGACTCTGACCTTTGAAAATCACCTTCACGGCCAGTCCGCTGAGATCGCTCAAGGCGTCGACTCAAGCGGGAACAAGGACGAAGGTGCAGGCGACCAGGGCATCATGTTCGGTTTCGCTTGCGACGAAACGCCCGATCTGATGCCGGCGACCATCGATTATTCGCACAAGATCCTTGAGCGGCTCGCGGCGGATCGCAAAAGCGGCGCGGCTCCCTTCCTTGAACCCGATGCCAAGAGCCAGCTTTCGCTCCGCTACGAGAATGGCAAGCCGGTCGCCTGCACGGCGATCGTGGTTTCGACCCAGCACGCCAAGGGCTATCATGAGGGTGAAAAGGAAAGCGAGCTCAAGGCCTATGTGAAAAAGGTCGTGACGGAGATGCTGCCCGAAGGTTGGGTGTCGGATGAAACCGAATGGCACATAAACCCCACTGGCGCCTTCGAGATTGGCGGTCCTGACGGCGACGCTGGCCTGACCGGGCGCAAGATCATCGTCGATACCTATGGCGGTGCAGCCCCTCATGGCGGCGGTGCGTTCAGTGGCAAAGATCCGACCAAGGTCGACCGTTCTGCTGCTTACATCACGCGCTATCTGGCGAAAAATATCGTTGCTGCTGGGTTGGCGCGCCGCTGCACGATCCAGCTTTCCTACGCTATCGGCGTATCGAAGCCGCTGTCGATCTATGTCGACACGCATGGCACTGCTGCCGAGGGTGTTACCGACGAGGCTCTGGAAACTGCGATCCGTGGCATCGAAAAACTCGGCGGCCTGACCCCGCGCGGAATTCGCACGCATCTTGGCCTCAACAAGCCGATCTATCGTAAGAGCGCAGCCTACGGCCACTTCGGACGCCAGGCCGAAGGCGATGCCTTCCCGTGGGAGCGTACTGATCTGGTCGACGACCTCAAGGCCGCGCTGGGTCGCTAAGGCACAAGGCAAAACGAAGAGGGCGGCCCATCAATGGTCGCCCTTTTCTTATGGGTTGTCTTTGCCCTTCCCGGGGGATGCCTTATCCAAGGCAAGCTCGGCATTCGAGAAAACGAACGGGCTGCGTACTGACGGCATGCCATCGATCTCTACACACATCCCGCGCGCCTTCACTTGAGGATCGTCGAATACCTCGTCGAGGTCGTTGATGGGGCCTGCCGGGATTGCGGCCTTCGCGCAGGCGTCGAGCAAGTCGTTACGCAACCACTCTCCTGTAGCGTCGGCGATAATCGCATCCACTTCGGATCGATGCGCGACACGACTGGCGTTGGTCGCGTAACGCTCATCCTTCAGCAGGTCGTTTCGGCCCAAGACGGACAGCAATTTCCGGAATAACGTGTCATTGGCAGGGGCGAGCACTACCTTGCCGTCTTTTGTGGGAAAAACTCCATAGGCGCTTACCTGAGCGTGCGCGTTGCCCATACGCGGCGGGTTCTGGCCGGTGGTCAAATAGCTCATTGCCTGATTGGCCAATAGCGCGACCGAACTGTCGAGCAGGCTCATGTCGATCCATTGCCCTTTACCGGTGCGATATCGCATCAGCAGCGCAGCCTGCACTGCATTGGCAGCCCAAAGCCCACACGATAGGTCGCTGATCGAAACACCCATCTTGATGGGATCGCCTTCGGGTTCGCCCGTCAGCGCCATGAAGCCGCTCATCGCCTGTACGACGAAATCATATCCCGGCTCGTCGCGCCGCGGACCGTTCTGTCCGAAACCCGTTATCGAGCAATAGACGAGGGCGGGATTCACTTTTGACAGCGATGCATAATCGAGCCCGAACTTGGCCAATCCGCCAGGCTTGAAATTTTCGAGCACGACATCGGCCCCGGCCGCCAGATCGGCGACTATCTTAAGGTCATGCTCGTCCCGAAAATCGGCAGTAATCCCACGCTTTCCGCGATTGCAGCCGTGGTAATAGGCGGAGGTCGTTTCGCCGTCATGGTCGACCCAGGGAGGACCCCAGATGCGAGTATTGTCGCCTTCCGGGCTTTCTACCTTAATCACGTCGGCGCCGAGGTCGGCAAGGATCTGCCCGGCCCAGGGTCCGGCAAGGACACGGGCGAGTTCGAGAACCTTCAGCCCGGCGAGCGGGCTGTTCTCGTTGCGCGGAGTTTCGAGCCATCTGGCCATATGGGTTTCAGCCGAGCGCGACCTCGTAACTTGCCGTCGTGCTGGCGGCGATGTCGTCTTCAGTCACGCCGGGCGCCAGTTCGATCAACTGGAACGCGCTGGTGTGATCGGGGCGGCGAAACACCCCCAGATTGGTGATAATCATATCTACCACGTTCTGGCCGGTCAGGGGCAGGGTGCAGCTCGGGATGAACTTTGCGCTGCCGTCCTTGGCCGTGTGGTCCATGACCACGATGATCTTTTTCACGCCCGCGACGAGGTCCATCGCGCCGCCCATTCCCTTGATCATCTTACCCGGAATCATCCAGTTGGCGATGTCGCCATTTTCGGCCACTTCCATCGCGCCGAGCACAGTCAGATCGATGTGGCCCCCGCGGATCATGGCAAAACTTTGCGCGCTGTCGAAATAGGCGCTGTGCGGCAATTCGCTGATCGTCTGCTTGCCCGCATTGATCAGGTCGGCATCCTCTTCGCCCTCATAAGGGAAGGGACCAATTCCGAGCATGCCGTTCTCGCTCTGGAGTGTGACATGCATGCCCTCGGGGATGTGATTGGCGACCAAGGTCGGAATGCCGATGCCGAGATTGACGTAATAGCCGTCCTCGAGTTCTCTCGCCGCGCGCGCGGCCATCTGGTTACGGTCCCAGCCGGTACGGGTTGCGGTATCGGTCATGTCAGTTGCCTTCATTCATGATTGCGGGCGCTGCAGAGGGTGCGGTTTCGGGCGTCCAGCGGGTGCCTTCGGGAAACACGTCGTTGACGGTTCCCTTCAGGGAATCGCCGTAAACGGGGTTAGGGAGGACGAACCAGCCATTCCCCCACAGTTGGGCAAGATCGCCGCGCGCTGCCAGTTCGCGCCGCTCCGCAGGGGGCAGTCCATCTTCGTTGAAAACATCGGCAAAATCGCCAAGATTGTCACCGACAAGAGCAATCACACAATAACGGCTGGCGATCATCGCGCGGCGCGCATCCTTGCCGCCACTCGTCGAGCCATCGTCACCACGAAGGAAAAGAGTTTCACCGTGCACCGCCTCGCCCAGGCCTACCGCTGCGATGGCGCGGGTTGCACCTTCGGCGCTATACTGGCGATTGGTGTTGAAAACGGGCGTGATGCCGGCTTCGCGTAGACGACGAAGTCCTGTCACCGCGCCGGGTACCGGCTTGACGTAGCTGGCGCCGGTTTCCTCCCAGCGTTTCCAAGTCTCGCTCGAATAGCTGGCCCCGGTAGCCGCAGTCCAATATTCGTAACCTAAATTGAGGAGCACGGTCTCATCCACGTCGAACACTACGGCAAGTGGTTTGGCGCTGCCGGTGGTTGCGCAGCTTTGCGGGTCCGCGATTGCGCCGTCGATACCCATTGCAACAGAGATCGGAACGCTGCGCTGGCGCGATTTACTTACGGCATAATCTGCCAGCGAGCGCCAAGCCTGGATCGATGCGCCGGCTGCTTCACCCGATCCATACAGCCACTGCATGATATTGGGGGCATCGGCAGTTGCCGAAAATGTTGGCGCAACCGCGTTTGGGCTTGTTGCGCAAGCAGAGAGCAGCAGCGCGGCTGTGGTTGCAAAAGCGGTGCGGATCATGCGCTTTCCCGTTCGCGCGTAGTCACGAATTCGATCTGTTTGTCGTAGGGGGCACCCACGATCATGCGCTGTACGTAAACACCGGGAAGATGGATGCAATCCGGATCGAGGGAGCCGGTCGGGACGATCTCTTCAACTTCCACGACGCAGACTTTACCGCAGGTTGCTGCAGGCTGGTTGAAGTTGCGAGCGGTCTTGCGGAACACGAGGTTGCCAGTCTCGTCGGCCTTCCATGCTTTGACGATAGAGAGGTCGGCGAAAATGCCGCGCTCAAGAATGTAGTCCTGACCATCGAAAGTCTTCACTTCCTTGCCCTCGGCCACTTGGGTGCCGACGCCGGTCTTGGTGTAGAACCCCGGAATGCCTGCCCCGCCAGCGCGCATGCGCTCGGCCAGCGTGCCCTGCGGGCAAAATTCGACCTCGAGTTCGCCCGACAGAAATTGGCGTTCGAATTCCTTGTTCTCGCCGACATATGACGAGATCATCTTCTTCACTTGTTGGGTACGCAGCAGCATGCCGATGCCTTCATTATCGATTCCGGCATTGTTGCTGGCGAAGGTGAGGCCTTTGACCCCGCTTTCCCTAATGGCTTCCAGCAATCGCTGGGGAATACCGCAAAGGCCGAAGCCTCCGCTGGCGATCAGCATGTCATCCTTGAGGAGCCCGTCGAGGGCGGATGCGGCGTCGGGAAAAAGCTTGTTCATCGAACCTCCGTTACGGCATTGCTGCTAGCGAGATGCGCGGAGCAAGTCACCCCGAAGATTGCGATTCGCCCGCCAGCCGAAGCGTTAACTGGCGAGGATGTGGGCGTTTCTCATCTCGCCTCAAAAGCTGTGCGTGCGATAACGACATGCATCCCAAGCAACGCAAAGTGCTGTTTTGCTGCAGTTGCGAGCAAATAGGCCATCATCGAATACTTAAAATCAGCAGCTTACCAATTAACCTTGCGTTTTTTTCAAGAAACCTTGTTCTTTTCGCACTTGCACAATAACCGCTTTACCGACATATCTCCTCGTGCCTTTTAGGCATCCTCTCCCAAGACTTTTTAAGCCCGGCTGGTTTTCCAGTCGGGCTTTTTTCTTGGTTGCTTCCGTGCCTGGTCGGACACTATAACTTTGCTCGCTCATTGCATGTGTGTGACCCGTCCCCATCTTCGGGGCCGACTGAAAGACACTTGCGAGGGAGATTACTCCACATGGCCGATGCTGACGCTGCGACGGCGGTAGACGAAAAAACAGTCCGGCTGCAGGTCGCTGCCGCACGCCAAGAGGAAAGCGGCCATGGCATCGCGCGGATGCCGCGCTCTGCTTTCCAGGCGCTTGGTATTACCGAAGGAGATCCGGTCGAGATAATCGGAAAGCGCGCCACAGTTGCGATTGCGATGTCTGCCTACGATGAAGACCAGGCTATCGAGGTGGTCCGGCTTGATGGCTTGCAGCGCGGCAATGCCGAAGTCGGCTCGGGCGAGCATGTGAAGGTCAAGGCTGCTGAGTCGCGTCCAGCCACGCGCGTGGTGTTTGCTCCTGCAAACCGTGACATGCGCCTGCAGGGACCGGCTCAGGCCCTGAAGCGCAATTTCGCCGGCAAGCCCCTTACTGCAGGGGATCTCGTGGCGACCACGGGTCAGCAGCCGGTGCAGAATATGCCTCCGGAAGTTCGGCGCATGTTCAACGCGCCGGCCTATGCGTTGACCCAGATCCGCCTTTCGGTCGTATCGACCAGCCCCAAGGGTATCGTCCATATCGATGAGAATACCGAAGTCGAATTGCGCGCCGAATTCGAAGCGCCCCGCGATGCGCGTGCCGTGGTGAACTATGACGACGTCGGCGGCATCGAGGAAACGATTCAGGCTCTGCGCGAGATGGTGGAACTGCCACTGCGCTACCCCGAACTCTTCACCCGTCTCGGTGTCGATCCGCCGAAGGGGGTGCTGCTACACGGCCCGCCGGGAACCGGAAAAACGCGGCTTGCGCAGGCCGTCGCCAACGAAAGCGATGCCGAATTCTTCACCATCAACGGGCCCGAAATCATGGGTTCGGGTTATGGCGATAGCGAAAAGGCGCTGCGCGAAGTATTCGAACAGGCCACCAAGGCGGCACCGGCGATCATCTTCATCGATGAGATTGATTCCATCGCGCCCAAGCGTGATCGCGTGCCGGGCGAAGCGGAAAAGCGCCTCGTCGCGCAGCTACTCACCCTGATGGATGGGCTTGAATCGCGTTCCAATCTGGTAGTCATTGCGGCAACCAACAGGCCAGACGCAATCGACGAAGCGCTCCGCCGTCCAGGTCGGTTCGATCGCGAGATCGTCATCGGTGTACCGGACGAGAAAGGCCGCCGCGAGATTCTCGGCATTCACACTCGCGGTATGCCCTTGGGCGACAAGGTCGATCTGGCAGAACTGGCCAAGGCAACTTACGGTTTCGTCGGGGCGGACATTGCCGCACTCACGCGTGAAGCCGCCATCGACGCTGTACGTCGCATCATGCCTAAGATCGATCTCGACGAGCGGACCATTCCCCCTGAAGTGCTCGACGAACTATACGTGGGGCGCGAGGATTTCCTCTCGGCGCTTAAGCGTATCCAGCCCAGCGCGATGCGCGAGGTCATGGTTCAGGTGCCGAATGTCGGGTGGAACGATATCGGCGGGGTGGGCGATTCGATCGAGAAGCTGAAGGAAGGCATCGAACTTCCGATGAAGAACCCCGAGGCGTTCCGGCGTCTGGGAATTCGCCCGGCAAAGGGTTTTCTTCTGTATGGGCCGCCGGGGACCGGCAAGACTTTGCTGGCCAAGGCCGTCGCCAAGGAGGCGGAAGCCAATTTCATCTCGATGAAATCGAGCGACCTCCTGTCGAAATGGTATGGCGAAAGCGAACAGCAGATCGCCCGCATGTTCAAGCGTGCGCGGGCGGTGGCGCCGTGCGTCGTGTTCATTGACGAGATCGACAGCCTGGTTCCTGCCCGTGGCTCGGGGCAGAGCGAGCCCCAGGTCACGGGCCGGGTGGTCAACACCATCCTTGCTGAAATGGACGGGCTGGAAGAATTGCAGTCAGTCGTGGTTATTGGTGCGACCAACCGCCCCACCTTGGTGGATCCCGCCCTCCTGCGTCCGGGCAGGTTCGACGAACTGGTCTATGTCGGCACGCCCGACAAGGCCGGTCGCGAGCAGATCCTTGGTATTCACACGGCCAATATGCCGCTTGCTTCGGACGTGAGCCTTGGAGGTATTGCAAGCAAGACCGAGCGCTTCACCGGCGCCGATCTGGAAGACGTGGTTCGCCGTGCTGGCCTGAACGCACTTCAGCGTGCTGGCGGCGATGTGCAGGAAGTGACCGCGCCAGACTTTGAAGAAGCGCTCAAAGACAGCCGCGCCACGGTCACGAGCAAGATGGAGGCCGAATACAAGAAGATGCGCGGCGAGTTGAAGAAACGAGCGGCAGAAGTTCAGCCGATCGGTTTCATCCATGAAGGCATGCTAGAGCCGACGCGCGATCGCAAGCACGGCAGTGCCGACGACTGATTAATTGCCCATCGCGCGCTGGTTCGCCGCTTCCACTTCGAGGCGGTGGCGGATCAGCGCGTCGGGCTGGTTCTTCCGCAACCATGCGACCATGTGTTCGCGCGCCTCGCAGCGCAGGGTGAAAAGATCGCCGATCGTATCGGCACTCATCGACAGGCGAAGCTCAATGCTTTCCGGATAAGCCTCTGTCATGAGCAAGGCGAGATTCCGCCCGTCCCACAAAGCGTGAGCCTTCACGAACCGCTCGAATTCCTCGCGGATGGGATCGATCTCGGCGGCCGGATCAAGATGCAGCATCACCGGGCCGGTCAGCTTTTCGCTGACCCGCGACCAGTTCTCGAAGCTCTGATCGAGAAAGCGACTGGTCGGAACCACCATTACGCGCTCGTCCCACGTCCTCACGGTGACGAAGCTCATGCGGATTTCCTCTACCCGGCCAGCCTGTCCGTCGACCTTAACCAGATCGCCAATCCGCAGCGGTTGGGTCAGCGCCATCTGCAACCCGGCAATCAGAGATTTGAGAGCAGGTTGCGCGGCTGCACCGACAGCCAAGGCTGCCAGACCGGCCGAGGCCAGCATGGTCGTGCCTACGTCGCGCACGCCGGGAATGTTCACCATGATCAGGGAGACCGTGATGATGACGATCGCCACCCGCGCCGTGCGCGAGAGGATCGCGATGCGTGTCCGATAACCGCGATGCATCACTTCATCGCCGGTTACCGCCAGCTGCGCTTCATAACCTGCCGCCAGCCCCTTAACGAAGGAAAAGGCGACCCAGCCGATAACTGCGGGCATCAGATAGCGGATCAGTACGTCCCACCCGTCCCCGATCAGGGCATCGTTCTCGGCAGCGATGGAAATCCCGAAAGCGATCATCGCCCAGCGCATCGGTTTCCGGATTTTATCTACGAGCGTATCGTCCACGCGGCTTGCCGAAGCGCGAGTCACCCGGCCTAGCAGCTTGAAGACGATCCAGTGCAGGGCCAGCGCCAGGAATGTCGCCACGCCGAGTGCGATCGCCGTGTGGATCAGGCCGTCGTAAGAAACCGGCCAATTCTGGGGATAGTAACGCTCGAACATCGGCACCGCGACTATTGGGCTTGCTCCAAGCTTGCAAGGCTCGCAGTTCGTTCGACTTGCGGCAGCAGGATGGTCACAATTAGGCCGTCAGCTGTGAAATCGCGCTCGACGCTCCCACCGAATTGCCGGGCGGCGCTTTCCATCAGCAGGCTGCCAAAGCCTTTGCGGTCTGGTTCTCCCTCGAGCGCTGCGCCGCTTTCGCGCCATACAAGCTCGATGGCATCGCCCATCCATTTCCAGCTCACCTGGATTTCGCCGCCGTTGGCCCATGCTCCATATTTGACGGCATTGGTGGTCAGTTCATGGAGGACCAGGCCTAGCGGAGTGATCCGCTTTGCAGGCAGCAACACCTCGGGTCCGTCTATTCGAGCGGGCTGGGTTTGCGAACGATATGGCGCCAAGGTGGTCTCGACCAGCGCTTCGAGCGAAGCCAGCTCGCGATCGAGCGCGCCCTGACTGACCTCGTGCGCGGTCAGCAGCGCACGCACACGTTCGGCAATGGCGTCGGTGACAGCCTTGGCTTCGGGTTTGTCCCGCGCACTCATCTGAATGATTGCGAGGACGACCGCGAAAAGGTTCTTCACCCGGTGATTGAGTTCGCGAGCAAGAAGATCGGCGCGATCGCGCGCTTCTCCAACCGCAGCTGCCTGCGCGGCTTCCGCCTCGGCGCGAGCAGCTCGCGAAACCAGCCGCGAACCGAAATAGATCGCGATGACCAGAAGGGCGATCAACGTGCCGAGCAGGGGCAGAACCCGCCCTTCGAGCCGCGCTGTATCCTGCACCTGGCTGGACAGCAGCTCGCGCTCGATTTCTTCCATCTCGTTGAGCGAGCGGCGCAGGCGCTCCATCGTTTCCTGACCCTGGTCGCTCAGAATCGCGCGGCGGGCTTCCAGCAGCTTGCCATCCTCAAGCAGGACGACCGTGTTCTCGAGCTCGGAGAACTTCGCTTCGGAAAGCATGCTGATCTGATCCAGCAGTTCCTCCTGCCGTGCCGTCGCGTCATCGCCCAGCAGATCGCGGACCCGGCGCAATGCCGGATCGATCTGTTCCCGCCCTGCCTGATAGGGTTCGAGGTAACGCCGATCGAGCGTAATGAGATACCCACGCTGACCGGTCTCGCCGTTGAGAGCTGCGGTCTCGACGCGTTTCAATTCCTCGATCAGTTCTGCAGTATGTCCCGACTGCTGGCGCTGCGCGCGCTCCGCCTCCACGGTTTGATAGACCAGGAAGATGAGCGCCATCATCGCAGCGCCGATGATCAGCAGGACGATAGCGTTCGGAAGCCTGACACCCAAAGCTTTGCCTTGCATATTCATGACTAGTGCGCCGCTCCCCAGCTCTTCCCGGTTCCGATGTCTATACCCAAGGGCACGGAAAGGTCGATTGCAGGCCGTGCGGCGCCTGCCATCACGCGCTCGATGATTTCGGATGCGGCGTCCGCATCGCTCTCGGGCAGTTCGAAAACAAGTTCGTCGTGGACCTGTAAAAGCATCCGTACATGGCCGAGGCCCGCTTCTTCGAGCGCAGGCCCCATGCGAACCATGGCCCGCTTGATGATGTCGGCACTGGTGCCCTGGATCGGGGCGTTGATCGCAGCGCGTTCGGAACCGGCGCGTTCGTTCGGATTCTTCGAATTGATCCGTGGGAACCATGTCTTGCGGCCGAACAGCGTTTCCGAATACCCCTTCTCGCGCACGCTTTCGAGCGTGTGAAGAATGTACTTCTGGATGCCGGGGAAGCGCTTGAAGTAGGTATCGATCATGGCCTGCGCCTCGTCGGGTTCGACCTTAAGGCGGCCGGCCAGACCCCAGCGGGAAATGCCGTACAGGATCGCGAAGTTGATCGTCTTGGCGCGGGCGCGGGTGTCGCGGGTGACTTCGCCAAACATCTCGCTCGCAGTGCGCGAATGGATATCCTCGCCCTCCTCAAATGCTTCGCGCAGCGGGCCGACATCGGCCATGTGAGCTGCCAGCCGCAGTTCGATCTGCGAATAGTCGGCAGCGAGCAGTATATTGCCCTCGTCCGCCACGAACGCCTCGCGGATCTGGCGACCGATTTCGGTGCGGATCGGGATGTTCTGGAGGTTCGGATCGGTTGAGGAAAGCCGGCCAGTCTGAGCCCCTACCAGGCTGTAACTGGTATGGACCCGGCCGGTCCGCGGATTGATGGCCTGCTGAAGCGCATCGGTATAGGTCGACTTCAGCTTGGTCAGCTGGCGCCACTCCAGCACCTTGTCGGCAATGTCGGCGCCATCACCGGACAGGCGTTCCAGCACCGACTGGTCGGTCGAATACTGGCCGCTCTTGCCCTTCTTGCCGCCCTTGTGGCCCAGCTTTTCGAACAGGATTTCGCCCAGTTGCTTAGGGCTGCCCACAGCAAATTCCTGTCCGGCCAGCTCATGTATCTCGCCCTCGAGCCGGGCGGTCTCGGTCGCGAACTCATCCGACAGGCGCGCCAGCTGGGCACGATCGACTTTGATGCCGTGTCGTTCCATTCCAGCAACGACCGGGACCAGCGCACGGTCGACACGCTCGTAGATCTTCGTTCCGCCTTCTACGGGCAGCCGGCGGTGCAGATGCGTATATAGCCGCCAGGTTACGTCCGCATCCTCGGCAGCGTATTCCGTAGCCTTATCGAGGGGGACCTCGCCAAAGGGAATCGCTTTCTTGCCGGTGCCGCACACTTCCTTGAAACTGAGGCATTTGTGGCCAAGGTGGCGTTCCGCCAGCTCGTCCATTCCGTGCCCCCCGCCGATCCCGGCTTCGCTGCGACCAGCGTCGAGGGCGAAGCTGATGATCATCGTGTCATCGATCGGGGATACCTCGATCCCGTTGCGTGACAGCACGTTGAGGTCATACTTCCCGTTCTGGAAAATCTTGAGCACCGCATCATCTTCCAGAAGCGGTTTCAGCAATTCCAGCGCGGCTTTCATCTCGATTTGTTCGGGCCGTTCGGCGAACATGTCGCTGCCGCCATGCGCCAGCGGGATATAGCAGGCGTCGTTCGGGCCGAGCGCAAGGCTGATGCCAACCAGGTCGCACTGCATGCAGTCGAGCGAACTGGTCTCGGTATCCACCGCCACTACCCGCGCGTAGCGGGCGCGCTCGATCCAGGATCGGAGCCGCTCTTCCGTCTGGACGCATTCATAGGCGCTGCGGTCCACGGCGGGCATATCGGGCAAGGACTGGGTATTGCCTTCGTTGGTTGGCTCGGTGCCCGCAGTTTCCTGCTTGGGCGGATTGAGATCGGTCGCGCGGTTGGGGCTGCCGGTACCGGATTCGAGCCGCCGCAGGAGGCTGGTGAACCCGTGCTTTTCCAGAAACGCCGCAAGCGGTTCGCTGGGAACGCCAGCCAGCTTCATGTCGTCGAGATCGACGGGCAGACCGCAATCTTCGCGCAAGGTCACGAGCACGCGACTGAGTTCGGCATTTGCGCGGTGCTCGATCAGGCGCTCCTTCAGCTTGCTCTTCTTCATTCCCTCGGCTGCATCGAGCGCAGCGGTCAGATCGCCATGTTCGGCAATGAGCTTGCTGGCGGTCTTGGGACCTACGCCGAAGATACCGGGAATATTGTCCACCGAATCGCCCATCAGCGCCAATACGTCACCGACCTTTTCCGGCGGAACGCCGAATTTTTCCTGGACCTCTTCGATATAAATGCGCGCACTTTTCATCGTGTCGAGCATGTCGATCCTGGCGCCGTCCTTCTCGCCGACCAGCTGCATCAGATCCTTGTCCGAAGACACGATCGTCACGTCCCAGCCCTTGGCCTGCGCGGCGCGGGCATAGGAGGCGATCATGTCGTCCGCTTCTACGTCGGGTTCCTCGATACAGGGAAGGCTGAAGGCCCGGGTCGCATCGCGGATCAGCGGGAACTGAGGGACCAGATCTTCAGGCGGATCGGGCCGGTTGGCCTTGTACTGATCGTAGATCTCGTTGCGGAAACTGTGGCTCGACTTGTCGAGAATTACCGCCAGATGCGTCGGCCCGTCCGCCTTGTCGAGATCGTCCGCCAGCTTCCACAACATGGTGGTATAGCCATAGACCGCGCCGACCGGCGTGCCTTCGGGGTCGGTCAGGGGGGGCAGGCGGTGATACGCCCGGAAAATATAAGCCGAGCCATCGACGAGATAGAGGTGCTGCTTGTCTGCCATCGCAAGGGGCACTAGCAGGCAGTCGCCCCGATGGGGAGCGTCAAGCGAGCGAAAATTGCGAATGTAAAAATGGCGTAAATGCGGCGAATTGCGGCAAGATAGTGGCAATAAGGCGCAAAAAGGCTTGCAGTGCCACAATGTGGCCACTATTTAGACATCGTAAGGCCGGATTTGATGGCCTTGCGCGGGGACGGATCTCCTCTCCGCATCCAGAACTCGCTGTTTAAGGATTTACCATTATGCGTAAGATCGCACTCGTCGCCGCCGCTTCGGCCGCCGCTCTCTCGCTCGCTGCTTGCTCGGAAGCTACCGAAGATTCCGCTGGCGAAACCGTTGATTCGGCTGCTGCCGACACTGAAGCCAACATGGAAGCAGCTGGCAACACCATGGAAGACGGCGCTGCTGAAATGGAAGCTGGCGCTGACGAAATGGCTGCAGACGCTGACGCAGCTGCTGCTGAAGTCGAAGCTGACGTTCAGGACGAAACCACCGCAGAAGCTCAGGCCGACTAATTCGGTTCAGCTTTGCGGGACGGTTCACCGTTCCAAAAAAGAAGGGCGGTGCCAGATGGCGCCGCCCTTTCTTTATAGGTCCCGCCCCTTGGTGCGTGGCCATACTCTTAAGGCAGGAAAATCTAACCGCCGTAATCGGCATCCGCCCAGACGCGGCCATCAGCCTTACGGTCGGCAAAGCCGCGGTATAGCGCGCCGGTGATCGTCGAGATGCGAGCGTCGCGCATTTGCCGTGCTTCGAGCTTGCGGCTGCGGTTGCCATTCTCGACTGCCATCGAGGGGCTCTGCCCGGTGACATAGATCGCAACCGCCACCGCGCGGCCGTCGGGCGTGTGGAAAATGCCGATGTCGCTCGCGGTGCGGGCCAGCGTGCCAGTCTTGTGCGCAAGGCCGGCACTCGTCGGAAGAGCTGACCGCATGCGTTTCTTGCCGGTAGTAGTGGCCCGCATGGCGTTCATCAGCACGCCGCGCGAAGAGGCGCTGAGCCACTTGCCCTGATAAATACCCGCCAGAAGCTGGCCCATGGCACGCGGGGTCGCGCTGTCACGAAAATCGACGGCGGATGCGGGATCCACCCTGCCGTCTTCGCGCACCAGTGTGGCGATATCGCGGGTCAGCTGGAATTCGGTGATGCCTGCGCTGCGCATCCAGTCATTGACTGCCTTGGGGCCGCCGACGGCATTGAGCAGGGCGTCGGTGCAGGCATTGCAGCTCTTGCTGATCATCAGGTCGAGGTGTTGCTTGCCGGATAGATAGGCGCCGCCCGGCCGCGGCAGCCGCCATTCGCTGGTCAGACTCCACTTTCCAGCGTCGACACCTGCGAGATAGGTTGCCGCGATAGCGACTTTGCTGGTGCTAGCCATCGGAAAGCGCTGATCGGCCAGGACGCCGATCTCGTGACCCGTGGTAAGGTCGATCGCATAGACGCCGATGCGCCCCTGCGAACCTTCTGCCAGTTGGGAAATGCGCTGCCCGAGCGGATCTTCGTAAACCGCTTCATAGGTCTGGGGCGTGCGTGCTTCGGTGCCCAGTACCTGGTCGAATTGTGCCGTATACGCTTGAGCGCTGACGATCGCCGGCATTCCCAGGGCAAGAGCCCCGGCTGCCAGCATACTCCCGAGTTTTGTGATCCGCATGGCTATCCTGTTACCAAAGTTATGGTTTTCAGAACATTAACGGTATTCTGGCGCAAGCTGCAAGCACTGCCGCGACGAATTGTGTCGCGACAGCGCTCAAGATGCTGCGAGCTAAGTGCTCGTTTTAGAGTTTTTCTTTCTGAAATCAGGCGGCGGCAATGGCCTTTTCGATGCGGTCGGTGGGTTCTCCGGTCATCGTCTTGTCGATTTCACCGACGAGACGCTTTTCGAGTTCCGAATGATAATGACGGCGCATTTCACCCAAGGTCTTCGGGTCGGCAATCACCAGCAAATCGTCGATTTCCCCGGCCACCGCCTTGGCATTCAGCCATTCCGCGGCTGCCGCGCCATGGGCCAGTTCGTTGAGATCGGTGGCGCCGCGGCGCTGGCCGATATCGTCCTGATGCTTGATCCCGGCGCTGAAATTGGTGGCATCGAGATCGGGCTTCTGGGCGCCTTCGAGCTTGGGTTCGAACGGCTGGCCGGTGTTCTGCATTACGGTGAAATTCTCGCCATCGACGATTGCGACATGGGCCTTGTGCGGCAGTTTCATGGATGTCTCCTCCAGTAAATTGGTCTCGCGCAATCAACGGCCAGTGTTCCGAAATGGTCCCCGAACACCCTCTTGATCGGATGGAGCGAGGCCGGAACTAGACAGGCTGACCGTGCCGTTCGCAGATTAGCCGGTTGACCCCGCGCCCAAGCTGGGTCTGTATGAGCGCCGACAATCTTGGGGACCAATTTCTATGACCAATCTGTTCCGCGCCGCTGCCTGCGGCCTGCTGCTTTCCACGTCGAGCGTAGCCATGGCGCAATCCGCGCCGATCGTTCTTCCCGGCGCCCCGGGAGAGACGCCCCGTGTGGTTGGCGAGGCGGAAGCGATCGCGCTGTCCGACACGCGCTATTCGCCGGCCGACGTGCGTTTCATGCAGGGCATGATCGCCCACCATCAGCAGGCGGTAGAGATGTCGCGCCTCGCCGAGGAGCGCACCAATAACGATGCCATCCTCAAGACGGCGAACCGGATCGAGGCGGGCCAGCGCGACGAGATGACATTCATGCGCGAATGGCTGGAGCAGCGCGGCGAACAGATCGCCATGCCGCATTCCATGCATACCGGCGCGCATGGCATGGGCCTGATGAAGGGCATGGCGACACCCGAACAGATGGCAGAACTGGCCGCATCGAACGGCACCGCATATGACGAACTGTTCCTCAAGCTGATGATCGCCCACCACAAGGGCGCGCTCGACATGGTGGAAGAGCTCCACGATGCGCCGGGCAGCGCCTACGAACCGGTGCTGTTCGAATTCACCAACGATGTCGTGAGCGACCAGCAGGCCGAGATCGACCGCATGAACGAGGTGCTGGCCGATCTTTCGCGCGATCCGCGGGCAACTCTGGCGGCGGGCTTCCGCGATGCGGGCGAGGCGATCTTGAACCTCAGGCTGGTGGCCGCGCAGCCCAAGCCCGCCGGGTTCTTCGATCCCAAGAACCCGGCGCAGCTTCAGCCGCTGATCGAGAAAGAAGAGGGCGACAAGGCCGAAGCCAAGGACGGCGAAGAGGATAAGCCTCAATTCGGTAAGCGCGGTTCGCTGCTCGATTTTGCCAATACCGATATTGCCTTTTCTGGCGATCTGATGGTGGCGGGCAGCTATCACGGCTTCAACGCCTATCGCCTGGGCGCGGACGGCGTGCCGCAGCTCGTGTCCTCCACCGTCTGCCCCGGCGGGCAGGGCGACGTGTCGATCGTGGGCGACCTTCTGGTGATGAGCGTGCAGGACAGCCGCGCCCGGATCGATTGCGGATTGCAGGGCGTGGCCGGCAAGGTCAGCGAGGAACGCTTTCGCGGCCTGCGCATCTTCGACATTTCCGACATTACGCGCCCGCGCCAGGTGGGTCTGGTGCAGACCTGCCGCGGCAGCCACACGCATTCCATCGTCAGCGCCGACGACAAGCGGATCGTGGTCTATAACTCGGGCACCAGCTATGTGCGCGATAACGAGGAGTTGGAAGGCTGCTTCGATACCGCCGGCGATGAAACCGCCCTGTTCAGCATCGACGTGGTCGAAATCCCCGTGGCCAATCCGGCGGCGGCGCATATCGTCGACAGCCCGCGCGTCTTTGCCAAGGACGGCCAGATCGCCGGCCTGTGGCGGGGCGGCAATCATGGTGACGGTACGCAGGACACCTATGTCACCAACCAGTGCCACGACATCACCGTTTTCCCGGCGAAAAACCTCGCCGCCGGTGCCTGTTCGGGCAATGGCATCATCCTCGACATTTCCGATCCGCTCAAGCCGAACCGCATCGACGATGTGACCGACAAGGGCTTCGCCTACTGGCACTCGGCAACCTTCAACAACGATGGCACCAAGATCCTCTTCACCGATGAATGGGGCGGGGGTGGCCGTCCGCGCTGCCAGGCCGGCGATCCGACCAACTGGGGCGCCGATGCCTTCTACGCCATCGAAGACGGCAAGCTGAGCTATCGCGGCATCTACAAGCTGCCCGCGCCGCAAAGCGACAAGGAAAACTGCGTCGCGCACAATGGCTCGATCATCCCCGTACCGGGGCGCGATATCTTCGTGCAGGCGTGGTATCAGGGCGGCATCAGCGTGATCGACTTCACCGATGCCAGCAACCCGTTCGAAATCGCTTATTTCGATCGCGGCCCGGTCGACAAGGACCAGCTGGTGACCGGCGGTTACTGGTCGGCCTACTGGTACAAGGGCCGCATCTACGCGACCGAGATCAGCCGCGGCCTCGACGTCTTCGCGCTGGAGCCAAGCGAGTTCCTGACGCCAGAGGAAATCGCCGCAGCGGAAGCGGCGCAATATGAAGGCGGCGTGTTCAACCCGCAGACCCAGACGCAGGTCACCTGGCCCGCCGACGTGGTGCGCGCCGCGGAAAACAGCCGCAAGGGCGGCTGATCTTCCCTCCCGCACTTGCGGAACAAGTACCGGCCGCGGCAGTAAGACTGTCGCGGCCGTTTTGTATCCGCACTCAGGGGGGAAATGCATGAAAGCGTCAAAGGCAGTGGGCAGGATCGTCCTATTCCTGCTCGTCATCCTACTTCTGGCATCGCTCGTATCGCTGTGGGGTACGAACCGCGGATCGGTCCGCATGCTGGACATGATGCGCGAACCGATGATCTATCTCGCCGCGCTGCTCGGCGTGGTGGCGCTGTTCGCCGTGCGGCCGCGGCTGTGGATCGCGCTGGGCGTGGCGGCGGGCGTGATCGCCATCAACCTCTACCGGATCTGGCCCTATAGCTTCCTTGCCTCGACACAGGTGCCCTTGCCCGAGGAAGTCGACGGGATGAGCTGTGCGCGCGTGCTCTCCTTCAACGTCCTCCAGCCGAACGATCGCTATGCAGAAACGGCCAGCCTGATCCAGCGGGTCGACCCCGATATCCTTCTGCTGATGGAAACCAACGAAAAGTGGATGGACGAGCTGGAGCCGGTGCTTTCAAGCTATGGTTACCGGCTGGATCGCCCGCTGGAGAACAAATACGGCATGGCCTTCGCCACACGGCTGGAAGTCGACCGTGCCGAAATGATCGCCAACACCAGTTCCAACACGCCCACGCTCTATGCCACCTTGCGCATGGGAGACGGCGCGCGCTTCGAACTGATCGGCCTTCACCCGCGCCCGCCGCTGCCCGGCGAAAGCACGGCCAAGCGCGATGCCAATATCGCCCGCGCCGGGGCCAGGACGCCCGATGCGCTTTCCAACGTACTGGCCATCGGCGATTTCAATGATGTGCCCTGGTCGCGCACGACGCAGAAATTCGCGCAGGAAGGCAAGTTCTCCGACCCCCGCGCCGGCCGCGGCAGCTTCGCCACCTTCCCCGCGGATTACGCGCTGGTCGGCTGGCCGCTGGACCAGATCTTCGTGCGCGATGGCGTGAAGGTGGAAGAGCTGGCCATCGGCGACGATGTGGGGTCGGACCACCTGCCCCTGATCGCCAAGGTTTGCGTCGATCCGCAGAGCAAGGATGCCGATCTGGAACGGGTTTACGCGCCGAAGCGGTAAAAGGTGGGAGTAAAGGATTGTTGTAAGGGCGGTCAGACTTCGATTCCAAGCATTGAACGGTCTTTCAGCAAAACCTCTCGCGCAAGTCGTTGGGAATGATCGGACAATAGTCCGCTTTCTTGCCGAAGAACCGATATCGCCTGTCGCCCACAAAGTGATAGAGGCCATCAGCCAGCCTGCGGGGAAGCAATCTTAACATCCATGATCCGATGCGCCAAAGGCCGCCCAGGCGGTCCAACAGCATAGCTACTGCCGCAGATTCGGTAAGCACCCTGCCGTCAGCAGTCTGCAGCGCGATCGTGTCGCCAAGCTGGGCGAGGGCTTCTTGCCCCAGTGCATTCTCCAGCAATCCCGATTGCAGCGGGGAAAAACGCAACTGTTTCGATCGGTCTTCCGCCAATAGGAAGCGCACGGTGGAATGGCAAAGGGCGCAGCTGCCGTCGTAATGCAGAACGTAGCCACTCATAGGTTTCGCCCCCAACCACGCCGGGTTGAAGGTAAACATGTGGAAGAGCAACATCGCGATGGTAAGGTCAGGGAA
The DNA here is from genome assembly GCF_054655615.1 of Qipengyuania triglochinis. NCBI lineage: Bacteria > Pseudomonadati > Pseudomonadota > Alphaproteobacteria > Sphingomonadales > Erythrobacteraceae > Qipengyuania > Qipengyuania triglochinis. The sequence goes on from NZ_BAAHND010000002.1 coordinate 835,366, forward strand.
ATTGAGCAGGAATGCGAAGCCCAGTTGCACCAATAACATCCCGCCCCACAGCCAGGGTCGCAACCCTCGGAAAAGGGCGAGCGGCGCGAACAGCAATTCGATTACCAGGATAAACCACGTCAGCGCCTTCAAAAGAACTGGCGGCACCATGAGAAAGAAATCCCGCAAGAACCAGTCGCGCGCGAGAGGATTGTCGAGAACATAGCTGATGTTTTCGCCCGCCACCCAGGACGGGCTGAGCAGTTTCGTATACCCGCTGTAACTGTACGTCAGCGCAAGAACTATCCAGCCAGCGGCGAAGACGCCGTGATTCAGGCGCCAGCCGTTTCCGGGGTCCGCTCGGCCGCGTCCGGCCGATGACCCGTATGGTGCGGACGCTAGGAACAGATGGGCCAGAAGCATCCAACCGGCATATGGCATTGCAGGATTTGTGATCAGTGGGTTGCGGCCGATGAAACTGGCGAGCACCAGCCACATGAAAAATGCGGCCGGCTTGTCCCACTTCCCAAGCGTGAAAAACACCGCTGAGACCGCCGCCGCGCTGCTCAGCGCAGTAACGAATGCGGGAGTGTCGATTACCGCCAGAATATTGGGAAATGCCCCGATCAGAGGTGATAGCGACGCGTCAGGGATCATTCCTTCATTCGAGAAGATATCGGCCGCCCAGAACGCAAGATAAGCGAAGTGTACCAAAAGATAGGCACCGAAGAAGGCGCGAAAGAGGCTGTACTGGCCCCCGGTCCAACCATTAGTCATTACACGTCACTCGATGCATAAGTTGCCATCGGTGGTCGCTTGGAAGCTCTTGGCGTGGCCGCAGCTCGAAGGACCATGCTCCAGCTATGTCGTTCCTGTCGATTCCGATTTCTTCGAGAATAGTCGATCGACCGCAAAAGGTATGCTGGACTGCTGCGTCCAACATTGGACGAGTTGCCTCATTATCGAACAGGACCGGGGCATAGGACAAGGCGGCACCATACGCATTGCGCCGATTGTAAGGGCCCCGAACACCGGCATATACCTCTGGGGTAAGATGAAGTTCGTGGGCTTGGCCCGCGCGATCGGTCCAGAGCACGAAAAAGCGCCCCGAATAGGTTTCAAAACCCTCATGTGCGGTGAAAACCTTAGGGGCGGGGGAAGCGGCACTGGCAGCACCTATGCCCTTGATTGCGGATACTCCGGTAAGGTCTCCGATCATCTGCAGGGTCCCGATAACGACCAATATTGCGGGGCCGAGCCAATTCCATATGCGAGCGGTCATCGATTGTGCTCTGATCGATGTACATCGCGCCCGAGCAGCATGTCTCCGAGCCGCAATTCGTGACTTTCTGCGAATCCGCACTCACCCTCGAAGTTGCGAGGATTGTGAAACGTGCCGAACAGCATGTCCCAAACAGGAAGGTCGGAATAATTCTGGGAATGCCAGTTTTTGCCGTGATGGATACAATGGCTTTCGGGCCGCTGAAAAACGAACCCTAGCCAATAAGGAGTTCGTACATTCCAGTGATAGAACAGTTCCGCCAAGCCGGTAATTAGAACAACCAGTACTCCGGCCTCCGGACGCAAGCCGCACAAGACATATATTATCAGGCTCGACAGCACACTGTTGGCCGCGATTTCTACCGGATGCTTGTAGAAGCTGGTGATAATCTCAAGGCGTTGGGGGCTATGGTGGAGCTGGTGAAACCAGCGCCACAGAAACGGGAGCGCGTGTCTCGCACGGTGACACCAGTAATAGATAAACGTTACAGTGAGATAGCCGAAAGCGACCGAACCGTAAAAACCGAACAGGGCTTGGCTGTCGAACAGAGAGATCCCGTCGAGCCAGACGTCCCATGTTATACCGGCCACGAATACCATCGCGACCTGAAACCCGTTAAGCAAAAGAGCGCGTAGCCACCAACCCCGCACGCTTACCCAAGGCCTTCCTGGCGCTACCAGCTCTATTAGCATCATCACAAGTGCGACAGAGAATACCACGGCTGCGATCAACATATGCGAACAATAGACGAAATAATTGCGTATTTGTTAAACAAAACAAATAAACACGGCGATGTCGCGCGCATGTCTTCCTAAGAGCGATGGCATGTTTAGGAGGACACCGATGTCTGACATACCGGCCACCTCGTGGCGGTACGTTGCGTTGAACCTCCGACCATCTTCCGAGACACAAAAAGCCCGGCAGGATCGCTCCCGCCGGGCTTCTTTATTGTGCCTGTCGGCTGGTTGGCGCGAGCTTAGAAGCCCATGCCGCCCATTCCGCCCATGCCACCCATGTCGGGCATTGCAGGAGCAGCCGATTTGTCTTCGGGCTTGTCGACGATCGCGGCTTCCGTGGTGATCAGCAGACCGGCAACCGAGGCAGCGTTCTGCAGGGCAGTACGGACAACCTTGGTCGGGTCGATCACGCCGGCAGCTACGAGGTTTTCGTAGGTGTCGGTCGCAGCGTTAAAGCCCAGGGTTTCGTCGTTGCCGTCGAACAGCTTGCCCGAAACAACCGCACCGTCATGGCCGGCGTTCGAAGCGATCTGGCGAACCGGAGCGGTCAGCGCACGGCGAACGATGTCGATGCCGCGGGTCTGGTCGTCGTTTTCGCCCGAAAGGCCGTGGAGAGCCTTCGACGCGTAGAGCAGCGCGGTACCGCCGCCCGGGACGATGCCTTCTTCGACGGCTGCGCGGGTTGCGTGCAGCGCATCGTCGACGCGGTCCTTGCGTTCCTTCACTTCGACTTCGGTCGCACCGCCGACCTTGATCACGGCAACACCGCCGGCGAGCTTCGCCAGACGTTCCTGCAGCTTTTCCTTGTCGTAATCGCTGCTGGTGTTGTCGATCTGGGTGCGGATTTCGCTGACGCGAGCCTTGATGTCGCCTTCCGAACCGGCACCGTCGACGATGGTGGTGTTGTCCTTGTCGATGGTGACGCGCTTGGCTTCACCGAGCATGCCCAGCGTGACGTTTTCGAGCTTGATGCCGAGATCTTCGCTGATCATTTCGCCCTGCGTCAGGATTGCGATATCCTGCAGCATGGCCTTGCGGCGATCGCCGAAGCCCGGAGCCTTGACCGCTGCAACCTTGAGGCCGCCGCGCAGCTTGTTGACCACGAGGGTAGCCAGCGCTTCGCCTTCGATGTCTTCCGCGATGATCAGCAGCGGACGGCCCGACTGGACAGCCGCTTCGAGAACCGGAAGCATTGCCTGCAGGTTCGAGAGCTTCTTCTCGTGGATCAGGATGTACGGGTTTTCGAGTTCGACCGTCATCTTGTCCGGGTTGGTGATGAAGTACGGGCTGAGGTAGCCGCGATCGAACTGCATGCCTTCGACGGTTTCGAGCTCGAATTCGAGACCCTTGCTCTCGTCGACGGTGATCACGCCTTCCTTGCCGACCTTTTCCATGGCTTCGGCGATCTTTTCGCCGACTTCACGGTCACCGTTGGCGGAGATAATGCCGACCTGAGCGATTTCGCCCGAGCCCGACACGTCCTTCGAACGGTCCTTGAGGTCTGCAACGACCTTTTCGACAGCGAGGTCGATGCCGCGCTTGAGGTCCATCGGGTTCATGCCCGCTGCAACCGACTTCATGCCTTCGGTCACGATCGACTGGGCAAGCACGGTGGCAGTGGTGGTGCCGTCACCGGCAGCGTCGTTCGACTTCGAAGCGACTTCCTTGAGCATCTGCGCGCCCATGTTCTCGAACTTGTCTTTCAGTTCGATTTCCTTGGCGACGGTAACGCCGTCCTTGGTGATGCGCGGGGCGCCGAAGCTCTTGTCGATCACGACGTTGCGGCCCTTGGGGCCCAGCGTGACCTTCACGGCGTTGGCGAGAGTGTCGACACCGCGCTGAATGCCTTCGCGCGCGTCGCGGCTGAATTTTACGTCCTTGGCAGCCATGTTGCTGTCCTTTCCGTTCAGATTTCTATTCGATCAGATTACTGAAGTTGACACAGTTGACAGTGTCAAAGCGAAGAGATCGGGCTCAGCCCATGATCCCCATGATGTCGCTTTCCTTCATGATCAGCAGATCTTCACCGTCGAGCTTGATCTCGGTGCCGGACCACTTGCCGAACAGCACGCGATCGCCTGCCTTCACGTCAAGCGGGGTAACGGTACCGTCTTCGGCCTTGGCGCCTGCACCAACAGCGACGATTTCGCCTTCGCTGGGCTTTTCCTTGGCGCTGTCGGGAATGATGATACCGCCAGCAGTCTTTTCTTCGGCTTCGATGCGGCGAACAAGCACGCGGTCGTGAAGCGGACGAAATGCCATAATGATGACCTTTCTATTCGAGAGTGAAAATGATGGTTGGCACTCACTGGTCGAGAGTGCCAGCACGGGGCATTTGGTATCGAGTGCGGACTGAGTCAACGGGCCCGTGCGAAAAATTTTCACGCGATCGGGCAGGCCGTGCCACGGGCTGGCCAGAGCGAGGCAAATCGCCTATCGCGCCGCGCAAATCCGCCATTGGCGCAGTGTTTCAGGAGTTCATCATATGCAGACCGACAAGGCCGTTTCGGCCCTGACCATTCCCGAACAGGTGCTGGTGTGGCTGCGCCTGCACATGATGGAGATTGCCGGGGCTTTCGCGGTGCTGATCATCGGGCTGATCGTGGCGAAAGTGCTGTCGCGCCTGGTCGAGCGCGCTCTGACCAAGTCGCCGCGCTTCGATCCCACGGTGGCGACCTTCCTCTCCAACCTCGTCAAATATGCGCTGTGGGCGCTGGTCATTGTGACCGTGCTGACCCAGTTCGGGGTGGAGACCACCAGCATCCTTGCTGCGCTGGGCGGCATGGCGCTGGCCGTGGGGCTGGCGCTGCAGGGCACGCTCAGCAATGTGGCGGCAGGCGTGATGATCCTGGTCCAGCGCCCCTTCAAGGTGGGCGAGGCGATTTCTGCGGGTTCGGTTACCGGCACGGTCCAGCAGATCGGCCTGTTCACCACCGAACTGAAGCAGTTCGACGGATTGTTCGTGATGGTGCCCAATTCCGAACTGTGGAATCAGGCCATCGTCAATTTCCACCGCCATCCGATCCGCCGGTTCGAACTGGTGGTGGGCATCGGCTATAACGACAGCATGCAGCAGGCCCGGCAGGAGCTGCTGACCATGGCCACGGCCGACGAGCGCGTACTGGCCGATCCGGAGCCGGTGGCTTTCGTGGCCTCGCTGGACGACAGTTCGGTGGGCATCGGGCTGCGGGTATGGTGCGCCACGGGCGATTATCTCGGCCTGGGCTGGGACCTGACCGAAAAGGTCAAGGCGCGCTTCGACGATGTCGGTATCTCGATCCCGTTCCCGCAGCGCGAGGTTACCCAGCGCGCGGCCTGAGGCATCAGGCCCGCGTGGTAAGGCCCAGCCTGTCCCGCCAAGCCCACCGCCATGTGAGGAGGAGGGCGGCGACGGACAGGCCGGTCGCCAGGCCGATCCACACGCCTATGCCTTCGAGACTGGTGTAGAAGCCGAGCCATAGCGACATGCCGATGCCCGGCACCCAATAGGCAAAGGCCGCCATCCACATCGGCACGCGCGTATCCTGCAACCCGCGCAAGGCCCCGGCGGCGACGGCCTGCATCCCGTCGACCAGCTGGAAGGCGGCGGCAATGACGATGTATTTGAGCGCGAAGCCCACCAGCACCGCGTTCTTGGGATCCCAGGGATCGATATAGATCGCCAGCAGCGGCTTGGGGATGGCGATCATCGCAATGGCGGTCAGCGCCATGAAGCCGGTGCCCACGGCAATGGCGGTCCAGCCTGCGCGCTTCATCCCGTCGCTATTACGCGAACCGTAGAAGAAGCCGACGCGGATGGTCGCCGCCTGACCCACACCGAAGGGCACCTGGAAGGCAAGCGCGGCGATCTGCAGCGCCACCGTATGCGCCGCGAGCTGGCTGGCCCCGATATTGCCCATCAGGAAGGCCGCCGCGCCGAAGATGCCGGCCTCTGCCGTGATGGTGAGCGCGATGGGCGTACCGATGCGCGTGATATGCCAGAAGCGCGGCCAGTCGGGCGACCACCAGCGGCCGAAGATGCGATAGCGGTGCAGGCGCGGGTCGAGCCGAATCACGGCGATATAGGCGCACAGCGTCACCAGCGTGGTGATGATCGTGGCCACTGCCGCGCCGCGCAGCCCCAGCTCTGGCGCGCCGAAATTGCCGAAGATGAAAGTGTAATTGGCCAGCGCATTCACGAAGATGCCGCCCGCGGTAATCGCGGTTGCCAGGATCGGTCGGTCGAGCGTGGAGACGAAATTGCGCAGCACATTGCAGAACAGCATCGGCACCAGCGAGAGCACCAGCACGGTGTTGTATTCGAGCGCCATGGCAGTGATCTCCGCCTCCTGACCGGTGGCGCGCATCAGCGGGCCGAGCAGCAGGCACAGGCCGATCCCGCCCACGCCTGAAGCCAGCGCCAGCCACAACGCCATGCGGACCGATCGCCGCACGGGGCGCAGCGCCGGGGCACGCTCGCCCAGTTCCGCCGCCGCCACGGGGGCCACCGCGCCGGTGAGGCCGGACAGCGCCCACATCACCAGCCCGAACAGCGCAATCGCCAATGCCGAGGCGGCAAGCTGGCTCTCGCCCAGCCGCGCGATGAAGATCACGTCGACGGCATAGGTCAGCATCTGCAGCAGATTGGCAGCCGCCAGCGGCCAGCTTAGGCGGAAGGTCGCGCGAAGCTCGTTTCGCCAGCCTTCGCTGCGGCTGGGCAGGGGCGCGGGAGTGGGGATTTCGGTCATGTCTTGTGAAGCCCCGATAGTGCGGAGCGCCGGGCCGCCTAGAAGGAATTGCGCGAAAGCTCAAATGGCTTCTGGCCTCCGCTCTGCAGCCCGCTTAGGGATTACCCGTAGACAGCCGTTCCAATTTCCTTCAAAAAAGGTAAGGTATTTGGCAGGGGGGCCAAGCAGAGGAACTCCAACTTAATGACGGCTCAGCCCAAAAGACTATTCGATCCACGCGAACCGCGGCTGGTTTTACAGCTGAGGACGGGTGTGGGACAGGCTGGCAAGGCATTCGATGCCGAAATCATGAATATTTCGACCGGCGGAATGCTGGTGAAGACCAGTTCCGACATCGCGCATGATGATCCCATTCAGGTCGTTCTTCCGAAGAGCGGAGCGGTCGGCGCTACCGTCATCTGGTCGACCGAAGACCTTTACGGATGTTCTTTCGACAATCCGATTTCCGAGGAAGAGCTGGAGGGTGTGCGTGAAGCGGCCCGCTTCAGCAGCCCGTTCCGCCAGGCCTATGGCGTCGATCACGAAACGCTCGGCGCGCGGATCAAGCGTCTGCGGATCGCATCGGGTTACACGATGGTCGAACTCGCCCAGAAAGTGGGCGTGAGCAAGCCGACGCTGTGGAAGTGGGAAGGCGATCAGGTTCGCCCGCGCCATGAAACGATGGGCATCCTCGCGAAAGAACTCGGCATCGGCGAGCTGGAGCTTGTTTATGGTGCTCCGCGTCTTGGCGAAGCGGCTGCGAACCTCGAAGAGGACGATACCCAGCATGGTTCGCTGGCAGACATCGTGCGGGCCAGTCGCAAGCGGATTGCCGAAGCGGCCGGGGTGGACGAAGTGAGCGTCGACATCCATATCAACTGGGGTAACGAATAGCGCCACAGGGCTGAGGCGCCCGGGCTGCCGCCCGTGCTTCAGGCAGAGGAAAGCTAGTTCCGCCTATGTGCTGCTGCATCGTCCACGACCTTGCAGGAAAATTGCCATGCCCTTCCTCCGTCCGCTCGCCGGCATAATTCTGCTGGTTGGCGTCTTGCCTGCCTCCGCCATGGCGCAGGAAGTCTACACAGGCGTCTACGCCCATGGTGTGGATACGCCGTTCACCTTCGATACTAACGAGGGTGGAACCGACCTTCAGGCGGGTGTCCGGTTTGGGGAAATCGGCGCATTGGGCGGCATTCAGCCCTATGTGTTCGGTTCGGCCAATCTATCGGGCGATACGAGCTTTGTCGGCGCGGGGGGCAGCTGGAAAGCGGAATTGGGCAAGCTCTACCTGCGCCCCGGCGTAGGACTGGTAGTGCACGACGCACCGGACCGGCGAGTCGATCCTGCCACCGGCATACGGACCGATCTTGGCAGCCGGATCCTGTTCGAACCGGAGATCGCGCTGGGCTATGAGGTCTCGGACCGCTTTTCGGTAGAGGCGAGCTGGGTCCACATCAGCAATGCGCGGCTGTTCAACAGCGAGCAGAACCCCGGCATCGACATGATGGGCGCGCGGGTGAATTTGAAACTCTAAGCGTCCGGGTGCGTCGGATTGGAAGCGCTCCGTTTGTCAGAGCGCGGTCCGCTTGGGTTTTTGCCGTGACCATAGAGGTAGTCATATCTTCTTCGCCGGACGCGTCGACGGCGTCTGCCTGTCAGCGCGTCGAAAAGATATACGGGCCAATGCACCGCGGCAGCCACAAGCCTGTAAAGAACCGCCACAAGGTCGATTAATATCAGTAGAGGAAGCGTCGGAAATAACCAGACATGGCGATCAACGTGAATGGATGTCATGGACTTAGGAAATCTACGTACTACGAGAACTGAACCAATAAAGGTCGTGGCCAAATATCCGGCGGCCGTGACCAACGTGTTCATTTTATTGCCTTTCCATAGTGCGGCCCTGCGACTTGTATCCGGATCCTTTCTTCTGCAGATCTCTAGATACGGTAGTAAAGCCTATGGACGAAATACTAATGGCGGTAAACGTATAACGAAAAGGGCGGCGCTTTTCAGCACCGCCCTCCGTATGATTTCTCGGAAAAGAAATCGAAGCGTAAGCAATTCCTGCCGAGGCAGAAAGGGACTTACTTGAGTTCGACGGTACCGCCGGCTGCTTCGATCTTGCCCTTGATTTCTTCGGCTTCTGCCTTGTTGACGCCTTCCTTGAGCGGCTTCGGCGCGCCTTCGACGAGACCCTTTGCTTCGGTCAGACCGAGGCCGGTGATGGCACGGACTTCCTTGATGACCTGGATCTTCTTGCCACCGTCGCCGGTGAGAATGACGTCGAATTCGTCCTTTTCTTCAGCTGCTTCAGCAGCGCCGCCAGCGGCGGGGCCTGCAACGGCAACAGCAGCAGCGGCGCTTACGCCCCACTCTTCTTCAAGTGCCTTGGCAAGCTCAGCGGCTTCCATGACGGTCAGCTTCGACAGTTCTTCAACAAGCTTGGCGATATCAGCCATGATGTTTCACTCCAATAATATGTGGCCGGGGCGTGGTTTGGAAAATGCCCCGATGAATAGGTGTTCTGTGCTTGAACCTGCTCTTACGCGGCTTCTTTGGCGCCATAGGCACCAACAACGCGTGCGAGCATCGAGGTGGGTTCCTTGATGGTCCGGACAACCTTCGTTGCCGGCGCATTGAGGAGGCCCACGATCGTGCCGCGAAGTTCGTCGAGGCTTGGCATCGAGGCCAGCGACCTCACACCTGCTTCGTCGAGCTTCTGCGCGCCCATCGATCCGCCGACGATTTCAATCTTGTCGGTGGACTTGGCGAACTCCACCACGGCCTTGGCCGCGGCAACCGGGTCTTCGGAATAACCGAGAGCGGTCGGACCAGTCAGGAATTCATCGATTCCTTCATAGTCGGTGTCCTTCAGGGCGAGCTTGGCGAGGCGGTTCTTCGCAACCTGGTAAGACGCACCGGCTTCACGCATCTTCGTACGCAATTCGGTCGACTGGGCGACCGTAAGGCCCAGGTTGCGCGTCACGACGACTACGCCAGCCTGGTTGAAGACTTCGCTGAGCTGGGCGACCGCATCGGTTTTCTGCGAACGATCCATGCCATACTCCTTCACTATGACCGGCCGGGATGGCTCCCGGACGATCGGCTACGTTTGTCCATGCCGGCAAACCGGCACGGGCGAGTCCGTTGAGGGGGAAGGAGTGCGCCACCATGATCCATGGAGACTGGCGCGAACGGCGATGCAGGACATCGCCGGAAAATCTCTGTCCCCGTCTAGGCTGGAAATTAAGACCGACTAATTCCGGTCACCAACTGTCTCGGACGGATGCGAAGGGCGAGAATCGAAAAGACCCGCCTTTTGCGAGGCGGGCCTTTAAAGCTTCGTGCGTCCGCGTCAAGGGCGGACATGTCATGGCGCGACGTTACATTGCGGTTTCGTCGCTCTCCATCATGGGTTCGCCGACGGGTTCGGTGCCGGCCGTTTCGGTGTCGGTTTCGACTTCGGTTTCCAGCATTCCGTCGGTGGCCGGGTTTTCGCCGTCGATCGCTTCATCGCCTGAAGGCGCCGTGACGGCATCACCCTGCATATCTGCAGTGTCGCTACCATCGATAGGTTCACCGCAGGCGCCGAGTGTAAGGGCGAGCGGGAGGGCGAGGGCAAGAGCGGGCTTCATGTGAATTCTCCTAATTGGGTTACCTCGAAGAACGGGCCCGATTGCCGACCGTTCCGTAACGAAAAAGGCCCGGTGCGAACACCAGGCCTCTCATCCATCCAAGCGGCCGCTAGGGCGACCGGCGAGGATTATTCTGCTGCCGGAGCGGTCTCGTCGGTGACCGGAGCTTCTTCAGCCATCGGGTCAGCGGCGGTGTCGTCAGCCATCATGGTGTCGTCGGTCGCCATCGTGTCGTCAGCCATCGGAGCTTCGACAGGAGCGGTTTCGACAACCGTGGTTTCTTCTTCAACCGGGGTTTCGTCTGCGGTTTCGCCGCAAGCAGCGAGGGTCAGCACAACGGGAAGAGCGGCAACGAGAGCGATTTTCTTCATGATTCGGTATTCCTGCGCCATGATTGGCGTGGCCTTAAAATAGCCTTATTCCCGTCAAGTAAAAGACACATTCTGCATTCCGTTCGTTTTTATGCGGGAGACGTCCGAAAGGTCGTTGCACGATGGGTTGAAGGCCTGTCCCTATTCTGTCTGTTCCAGCTCCACAGGCAGCGTCGCTCTTACCCCTTATATTCAAGCAAGTCGCCCGGCTGGCATCCGAGTTCACGGCAGATCGCCTCGAGCGTGGAGAAGCGGATTGCCTTGGCCTTGCCGGTCTTCAGGATAGAGAGATTGGCCAGGGTAAGGCCCACTCTGTCCGCAAGCTCGGTGAGGGTCATGCTGCGCTGATGGAGGAGGTCGTCGAGTCGCACCACGATACTGGTTCCTTCTTCGGTTGGCATCACACGGTCCCTTCGAGATCTTTGCGCATGGTCGCGCCAATCCTGAATATGCGGGCGAGAATGAAGAGGACTATGATCATTACTGGCCCCTGCAGGTCGTAGACACTGAAATTAAGGCTGTCTCCGCCGCCGCTTACGAGGTTTGCAAGGTAAAGGCGGAGCATTCCAACCGGCAGGGCGAGGACCTGCACGCCGAGGAGTAGCCATGCCATTGCGTTAAGGCGCCGAGCGTTTTCGGCAATGAAGGGATCGCCGTCGCCCACGCTTTTGATAATGGCGCGCATCTTGCCGAAGAAGAAGAATAACGCAGCAACGCTAGCGGCGAGCATGACGAGAATGCTGACAACTGAAAGGGGTGAGGCTTCTATAAGCTCAAAGTCGCCCGCATTAACAAACCCGGACAGCATGCCCAGGCTGAGCAGCACGACAAACGCGAGGACCAAAAGAGTAGCGGCCCCGGCCAGCACACACATTGCCTGAAGGATCAGGGCAACCACCTTGCCGAAGGATAGAAGGGCATCATTAGTTTTAGCAGTCATTAGAAGGCTCCCGGTTCTTATGGACAGTGCACAGGTTATGAGGTCGCGTTTATGCGATCTCGGCGATCGAGAGGGTTGAGACGGGGATGTGAGCAGGCGCTACGAATGCCGCCATCTCAACAGTCGTGCTTATGGCGAAAGTCCCGATAACGACCCACAAGGCGATCCCGCAGGCTACCAACAAACGCTCGGCTGACTTGGCCGGCATGGAGGGCCGGCGGCTGGCATTCTCATACATTCGATCGTCTCCCAATGGATATTATCGATTATCGATATGGCAGCAGGAAACCTTATCGTCAATCGATAATATCGAAAAACGATATGTGGCCCAGACTCGTGCTCCTTGACCATGCGCGGCGCGCACCCTATATGCCCTCTCGACCGCACGCTTCGAGCGAGTCTGATTCATGCGCGGGGATCGGACACAGGATGGAAGCGGCGTTTCCATATCGCGACGCTTTTTACGAGCTGCAGCTGCCGCCGCTACCGGTGTGCATTCGCTGCAGCCTTTTTGCGTCTCGATCATGGCTCTCACGCGCATGAGAAACGAATTTCGCCCCACGATCTGCAACAGGTCGGTTCGGGCGCAAGCACACGAGAAGAGGTAACTACCCCTTATGGCTACCAAGGCGAAGGCACCCCGCAGCACCGCGTCGGGCACTGCAAAGCGGCGTATCCGCAAGATCTTCGGCGACATCCACGAAGTCGTCGACATGCCCAACCTGATCGAGGTCCAGCGCGAGAGCTACGAACAGTTCCTGCGTTCCGATAAGGAAACGGGTCACGTCTCGGGTCTTGAAAAGACGCTGCGTTCGGTCTTCCCGTTGCGCGATTTCGCCGGCACTGCCGAACTCGATTTCGTCCATTACGAACTCGAACCGCCGAAGTACGACATCGTCGAGTGCCGCCAGCGCGGAATCACCTACGCCGCGCCGATGAAGGTCACGCTGCGCCTGATCGTGTTCGAAGTCGACCAGGAAACCGAAACCCGCTCCGTGCTCGATATCAAGGAGCAGGACGTCTACATGGGCGACATGCCCCTGATGACGGACAACGGTACCTTCATCATCAACGGCACCGAGCGCGTTATCGTCTCGCAGATGCACCGTTCGCCGGGTGTGCTGTTCGACCATGACCGCGGCAAGACCCACAGCTCGGGCAAGCTCCTCTTCGCTGCCCGCATCATTCCGTACCGCGGCAGCTGGCTCGATTTCGAATTCGACGCCAAGGACGTGGTCAACGTTCGTATCGACCGCAAGCGCAAGCTGCCGGTTACCGCGCTGCTCTATGCGCTTGGCCTCGATGCCGAGGATATCCTGTCGCACTTCTACGACAAGGTTACCTGGAAGCGCGCCAAGGACGGCTGGGAAATTCCCTTCGTCGCCGAAAACTGGCGTGGCCAGAAGCCGGCCTTTCCGCTGGTGGACGCCAAGACCGGCGAAGAAGTCTTCGCCGCTGGCCAGAAGATCAGCCCGCGTGCAGCGAACAAGGCTTCGAAGGATGGTCTCGAAACCCTGCTGCTGCCGACCGAAGAAGTGTTCGGCCGTTATGCCAGCGAAGACCTGATCGACGAAAGCACCGGCCGAATCTACATCGAAGCGGGTGACGAGGTCTCGGCAGAGAACCTCGAAGTGCTCGACAATGCCGGCATCGACAGCCTCGAGCTGCTCGACATCGACCATGTCAGCACCGGTCCGTGGATCCGCAACACGATGAAGGTCGACAAGGCCGAGAATCGTGAGGAAGGCTTGGAGGCGATCTACAAGGTCATGCGTCCCGGCGAACCGCCGACCAAGGAAACCGCCGAAGCGCTGTTCGAAGGCCTGTTCTTCGATGGCGAGCGTTACGACCTGTCGGCCGTGGGCCGCGTCAAGCTCAACATGCGCCTCGAACTCGATGCCGAAGACACCGTGACCACGCTGCGCAAGGAAGACATCCTGGCCGTGGTCAAGGAACTGGTCGACCTGAAGGACGGCAAGGGCGACGTCGACGACATCGACAACCTCGGCAACCGCCGCGTGCGTTCGGTGGGCGAACTGCTGGAAAACCAGTACCGCGTCGGCCTGCTCCGCATGGAGCGCGCCGTGAAGGAGCGCATGAGCTCGGTCGACGTGTCGACCGTGATGCCGAACGATCTCATCAATGCGAAGCCCGCCGTGGCCGCCGTGCGCGAGTTCTTCGGTTCCAGCCAGCTGTCGCAGTTCATGGACCAGACCAACCCGTTGTCGGAAGTCACCCACAAGCGCCGCGTTTCGGCGCTCGGGCCGGGTGGTCTTACCCGTGAGCGCGCAGGCTTCGAAGTGCGCGACGTTCACCCCACGCACTATGGCCGCATCTGCCCGATTGAAACGCCGGAAGGCCCGAACATCGGTCTGATCAACTCGCTCTCGACCTTCGCTCGCGTCAACAAGTACGGTTTCATCGAGACGCCGTATCGCAAGGTGAAGGAGAACAAGGTCACTGACGAGGTTATCTACCTCTCGGCGATGGAAGAGCAGAAGCACACCGTCGCACAGGCTTCGGCCGAACTCGACGACAAGGGTGGCTTCGTCGAAGAGCTCGTCTCGGCGCGCCAGAACGGCGACAACCTGATGGCCCCGCGCGAAAACATCACGCTGATGGACGTTTCGCCCAAGCAGCTCGTTTCGGTGGCAGCATCGCTCATTCCGTTCCTGGAAAACGATGACGCCAACCGTGCACTGATGGGCTCGAACATGCAGCGCCAGGCCGTTCCGCTCGTGAAGGCGGAGGCGCCCTGGGTCGGCACCGGCATGGAAGAAACCGTTGCCCGCGATTCCGGCGCAGCCATCACCGCCAAGCGTGGCGGCGTGGTCGACCAGGTCGACGCGACGCGTATCGTGATCCGTGCCATCGGCGATGTCGAACCCGGCCAGTCGGGCGTAGACATCTACACGCTGCAGAAGTTCCAGCGTTCGAACCAGGACACCTGCATCAACCAGCGTCCGCTGGTGAAGGTGGGCGAGACGATCGAAGCCGGCGACATCATCGCCGACGGTCCTTCGACCGATCTGGGCGAACTGGCGCTGGGCCGCAACACGCTCGTCGCCTTCATGCCCTGGAACGGCTACAACTACGAGGATAGTATCCTCATTTCCGAGCGTATCGTGAAGGACGACGTCTTCACCTCGATCCACATCGAGGAATTCGAAGTCATGGCTCGCGACACCAAGCTCGGGCCCGAAGACATCACCCGCGACATCCCGAACGTCGGCGAGGAAGCCCTGCGCAACCTCGACGAAGCGGGCATCGTCTACATCGGCGCCGAAGTGCACCCGGGCGATATTCTGGCGGGCAAGATCACGCCCAAGGGCGAAAGCCCGATGACGCCGGAAGAAAAGCTCCTGCGCGCCATCTTCGGTGAAAAGGCCAGCGACGTGCGCGACACCTCGCTCCGCCTGCCGCCGGGTGTTGCCGGGACCGTCGTCGAAGTGCGCGTCTTCAACCGCCACGGGATCGAGATCGACGACCGTACGCGTGCCATTCAGAACGAGGAAATCGAACGCCTCCGCAAGGACGCCGCCGACGAACGCGCCATTCTGAACCGTGCGACGTACAACCGCCTGCGCGACATGCTCGAAGGGCAAACGGCTTCGGCTGCTCCCAAGGGCGTGAAGAAGGGCAGCGAGATCACCGAAGAAGTGCTCGACAGCATCGATCGCCACGAGTGGTTCAAGTTCGCCGTTGCGGACGACAACCGCCAGCAGCAGATCGAAGCGGTCAAGTCGCAGTACGACGAGAGCGTGAAGGTCATCGACGACAAGTTCGAAGACCGGAAAGAAAAGCTCGAGCGTGGTGACGAACTGGCTCCGGGCGTGCTCAAGATGGTCAAGGTCTTCGTCGCGGTGAAGCGTAAGCTGCAGCCGGGCGACAAGATGGCCGGTCGTCACGGTAACAAGGGTGTGATTTCGCGCATCCTGCCGATAGAGGACATGCCGTTCCTCGAAGACGGTACGCCGGTCGACATCGTGCTGAACCCGCTGGGCGTGCCTTCGCGCATGAACGTCGGACAGATCTTCGAAACGCATCTCGGTATGGCTGCCCGTAACCTGGGTATGCAGATCGGCGAGCAGCTTGAAGACTGGAAGAAGGCCAATCCCAACGCTTCGGAAGATTACGCCAAGGCGAAGCCGCCCGAAGCCGTGATCGAGCGCCTGAACGAAGTCTATGGCGATCGTTATGCCGAAGATCTTAAGGGTCGTTCGACCGAGGAAATCGTCGAGCTGGCCGGTAACCTGCGCTTCGGCGTGCCGATGGGTACCCCGGTATTCGACGGCGCCCGCGAAGGCGACGTGACCGTGGAACTGGAAAAGGCAGGCCTCGACGCAGACGGCCAGTCGGTCCTGTTCGATGGCCGCACCGGTGAAGCGTTCGACCGCAAGGTGACCGTGGGCATCATCTACATGCTCAAGCTGCACCACTTGGTCGACGACAAGATCCACGCCCGTTCGATCGGCCCCTACAGCCTCGTCACCCAGCAGCCGCTGGGCGGTAAGGCCCAGTTCGGTGGCCAGCGCTTCGGTGAGATGGAGGTCTGGGCACTCCAGGCCTACGGTGCAGCCTACACGCTGCAGGAAATCCTCACCGTGAAGTCGGATGACGTGATCGGCCGTACCAAGGTCTACGAAGCCATCGTCAAGGGTGACGACACCTTCGAGGCCGGCATTCCGGAGAGCTTCAACGTTCTCGTCAAGGAAATGCGCAGCCTGGGTCTCAATGTCGAACTCAAGTCGCTTGCCGACGACGAGGACGACGACGGCCTCGCGATCGCGGCGGAATAGGGGGGCGAAAGCTCCCCACCGCTCCTCCGCTTATTAGAATTACCCCTTAGGGAATTAAGTCATGAACGAACTGACCAAATTCACCAATCAGCTCGCGAAGCCCGAAACCTTCGACGAGATCCAGATCGGCATCGCCAGCCCCGAGCGTATTCGCTCGTGGTCCTTCGGCGAAATCAAGAAGCCGGAAACGATCAACTACCGTACGTTCAAGCCCGAACGTGACGGCCTGTTCTGTGCGCGCATCTTCGGTCCCGTGAAGGACTACGAATGCCTGTGCGGCAAGTACAAGCGCATGAAGTACAAGGGCGTCGTCTGCGAAAAGTGCGGCGTCGAAGTCACCGTGACCAAGGTGCGCCGCGAGCGTATGGGCCACATCGAACTGGCCGCGCCCGTAGCGCACATCTGGTTCCTCAAGTCGCTGCCTTCGCGCATCGGCCTGCTGCTGGACATGCAGCTCAAGCAGCTTGAGCGCGTGCTTTACTTCGAAGCCTATATCGTCACCGAACCGGGCCTGACCGCGCTGGAAAAGAACCAGCTGCTGACCGAAGACGAAATGCTCGAAGCGCAGGACGAGTATGGCGAAGACGCCTTCTCGGCCGACATCGGTGCATCCGCCGTCAAGACCATGCTGATGGATCTGGACCTCGAGCAGGAAAAGGAAGACCTGCTGGAAGAGCTCGCGACCACCAAGTCGAAGCTCAAGCCTGCCAAGATCATCAAGCGCCTGAAGGTCGTCGAAAGCTTCATCGAATCGGGCAATCGTCCCGAATGGATGATCCTCGAAGTCGTGCCGGTCATTCCGCCAGAACTGCGCCCGCTGGTGCCGCTGGACGGTGGCCGCTTCGCGACCTCGGACCTCAACGATCTCTATCGCCGCGTCATCAACCGTAACAACCGCCTGAAGCGCCTCATGGAGCTGCGCGCACCGGACATCATCGTCCGCAACGAAAAGCGCATGCTGCAGGAAGCCGTCGACGCTCTGTTCGACAACGGCCGCCGCGGCCGCGTGATCACGGGCGCCAACAAGCGTCCGCTGAAGTCGCTGTCCGACATGCTCAAGGGCAAGCAGGGCCGCTTCCGTCAGAACCTTCTGGGTAAGCGCGTCGACTATTCGGGCCGTTCGGTCATCGTGACCGGTCCGGAACTCAAGCTGCATCAGTGCGGCCTGCCCAAGAAGATGGCGCTCGAACTGTTCAAGCCGTTCATCTACGCCCGCCTCGACGCCAAGGGCCTGAGCATGACGCTCAAGCAGGCGAAGAAGTGGGTCGAGAAGGAGCGCAAGGAAGTCTGGGACATCCTCGACGAAGTCATTCGCGAGCACCCGGTTCTCCTCAACCGCGCCCCGACGCTTCACCGTCTCGGCATCCAGGCATTCGAACCCGTCCTGATCGAAGGTAAGGCCATCCAGCTTCACCCGCTGGTCTGCGCCGCCTTCAACGCCGACTTCGACGGTGACCAGATGGCCGTGCACGTTCCGCTGAGCCTCGAGGCCCAGCTGGAAGCGCGCGTCCTGATGATGTCGACCAACAACATCCTCTCGCCCGCCAACGGCAAGCCGATCATCGTTCCTTCGCAGGACATGGTGCTGGGTCTCTATTACCTGTCGATGGAACGGCAGGAAAAGACGCCCGAATACATGGACGGGGACGACGGTGAGAAGCACGAAATCCTGCCGATGTTCAGCGACATGGCCGAAGTGCATCACGCGCTGGAAAACAAGGATGTGACGCTGCATTCGAAGATCATGGCCCGCGTCCCGCAAGCGGACGAAAAGGGCAAGGTCGAGATGAAGCGTTTCGTCACGACCCCGGGCCGCATGCTGATTGGCGAATGTCTGCCGAAGAACCACAAGGTTCCGTTCGACATCGTCAACCGCCTGCTGACGAAGAAGGACATCGCCGACGTGATCGACGAAGTCTATCGTCACACCGGCCAGAAGGACACTGTGCTGTTCGCCGACGCCATCATGGTGCTGGGCTTCCGCAACGCGTTCAAGGCCGGCATCTCCTTCGGCAAAGACGACATGATCATTCCCGACAGCAAGGCGGGTATGGTCGAGTCCACCAAGGCGCTGGTTGCTGACTACGAGCAGCAGTACCAGGACGGTCTCATCACCCAGCAGGAAAAGTACAACAAGGTCATCGACGCCTGGAGCCAGTGCGGCGACAAGGTGGCTGACGCCATGATGGAAGAGATCCGCTCGCAGCCGGTCGATAAGGACGGCAAGGAAGCGCAGATCAACTCGATCTACATGATGTCGCACTCCGGTGCGCGTGGTAGCCCGGCGCAGATGAAGCAGCTGGCCGGTATGCGCGGCCTCATGGCCAAGCCTTCGGGCGAGATCATCGAGAACCCGATTATCTCGAACTTCAAGGAAGGCCTGAACGTTCTCGAATACTTCAACTCGACCCACGGTGCCCGTAAGGGTCTCGCGGATACCGCGTTGAAGACGGCGAACTCGGGTTACCTGACCCGTCGTCTGGTCGACGTGTCGCAGGACTGCGTCATCGTCGAAGAGGACTGCAAGACCGACAATGCGCTGGAAATGCGCGCCATCGTGCAGGGCGGTAGCGTTATCGCCTCGATCGGTGAGCGTATCCTTGGCCGCACCACCGCCGAAGACATCGTCAACGCCGCTACCGGCGAAGTGATCGTCAAGGCCGGAACGCTGATAGACGAACCGATGGTCAAGGCCATCGAGGAAGCCGAAACGCAGGTTGCCAAGATCCGTTCGCCGCTGGTCTGCGAAGCCAAGCAGGGCGTTTGCGCCACCTGCTACGGCCGTGACCTTGCTCGCGGTACGCCGGTGAACATCGGTGAAGCTGTCGGCGTTATCGCCGCGCAGTCGATCGGTGAACCCGGCACGCAGCTGACCATGCGTACCTTCCACATCGGCGGTGCCGCGCAGCTTAACGAGACTTCGCATCTCGAAGCCGTGTCGGACGGCAAGGTCGAATATCGCGACATGCCGACCATCACCGACAAGAAGGGCCGTATCCTGTCGCTCGCCCGTAACGGCGAACTGGCCGTGATCGACGCCGAAGGTCGTGAGCGCGAAATCCACAAGGTGCCTTACGGTACCGTGCTGATGCACAAGGATGGCGCGAAGGTGAAGGAAGGCGATCGTCTGGCAGAATGGGATCCGTTCTCACTGCCGATCATCACCGAACAGTCGGGTGTGGTCCGCTTCCAGGATCTCGTCGACACGCAGACGATGGAAGAGCGCGTCGACGATGCCACCGGTATCGCCCAGCGCGTCGTCACCGAAATGCGCGCCACCGGCCGCAAGAAGGACGATCTTCGTCCGCGTCTGACGCTGTTCAACGATGCTGGCGACGATAGCGAGGCTGCGCGTTACATGCTCGCCCCGGGCACGGTGCTGTCGGTCGACGACGGACAGGAAGTACAGGCAGGTGACATTCTTGCCCGTGCTTCGCGTGAAGCTGCCAAGACCCGCGACATTACCGGTGGTCTGCCGCGCGTTGCCGAACTGTTCGAGGCCCGCGTGCCGAAGGACAATTCGATCATCGCCAAGATTTCGGGCAAGATCGAATTCGTTCGCGAATACAAGGCCAAGCGCAAGATCGCGATCGTTCCGGAGGAAGGTGATCCGGTAGAGTACCTGATCCCCAAGACCAAGATCATCGACGTTCAGGAAGGCGACTTCGTCAAGAAGGGCGACACGCTGATCTCGGGCTCTCCGAACCCGCACGACATCCTGGAAGTTCTCGGGGTAGAGGCACTCGCCGAGTACCTTTGCACCGAAATCCAGGAAGTCTACCGGTTGCAGGGCGTGAAGATCAACGACAAGCACATTGAGGTGATTGTTCGCCAGATGCTGCAGAAGGTCGAGATTACCGATAGCGGCGACACCGTGCTGCTGCCGGGCGAACAGATCGATCTGGAAGAACTCAACGAGACCAATGCGAAGCTCGGACGGAACAAGGAGCCTGCCAAGGGCACCCCGATCCTTCTCGGCATCACCAAGGCCTCGCTCCAGACGCGTTCATTCATCTCGGCTGCATCGTTCCAGGAAACCACCCGCGTGCTTACCCAGGCTTCGGTCGAGGGCAAGAAGGACACGCTGGTCGGTCTCAAGGAAAACGTCATCGTCGGCCGTCTCATCCCGGCTGGTACCGGCGCGGGCATGAACCGGATGCGTGTGACCGCCTCGAGCCGCGACGCTGCGCTGCGTGCACAGTGGAAGAAGGCCCAGGAAGCGATCATTGCTGCCAACACGGCTCAGGAAGAGCATGAGGCAGAACTCGCTCAGGGTGCCGAAGCGGCGATCGGAGACGATCCGCTGGCGAGCATGGAGGGCGAAACCCACGGCACCGATGCCGATGCGGGTGAATACCTCAACGACGATGCGAAGGACGGCGAATAAGCCGGACTGCCAAACCCTAATAAAAAGCCCCGCCGGAGTAATTCGGCGGGGCTTTTTTGTGACATCAGGTGCTCATTATGACACGTGGCTCACAAATAAGTAGATTTCCGTAACGTCACGCGCATATTAATCGGGGTCTATAAGCCTGAGCAGGGGGTCGCTTTGAAGCACGGGCGCGAGAATCGTATTTCTACACCCGCCAGGCAGTTCGCCTTGCGCCGCAGGTTGGGTGACCTCAAACGAGGCTTGGGTATCCTGTTGGTCCCCTCGCTGGTGACGATTTTCGTAATCACCTATGTCTTCTATGACGAGGCGCATGGACCGGTCCTGCCGATCCTCGCAGCGGTATTGGTGATCCTGCTGGCGCTCTCGGTATTTCTGGCCAGTAACTTCGATCCGAAAAACGCGCCATGGGAGGCACTCCATCGGCGTTGGAAGCTCCTCGTCGCGGCCCAAGGGGCAACCAGCGTGTGCTGGATGGTCATGTTTCCTTATCTGGTCACCATCGCCGATCCCCTTGATATCACTTTCCTCGGGATCGCTGGAACGGCGATCTATTGCAGCGTCCTGATGGCCTATCGCAGCAGCCCCGGCGTCGGAATCTTTCACATCATCGGCATGTCTGTCGGACTGGCCCTGACGACTCTTGCGGTGGCGGGTCTCGATGGCTGGCCTTCGCTGACGCTGCTCGCTTCTTTCGGCATCGTACTGATTATTACGCTGCTCAATCAGGAGCGCAGCTTCCGCCAGTCTGTCCGCAGCGAATTCAGAAGGCGCCAAAGCGAGGCAATGGTCCGGGTCCTGCTCGACGATTACGAAGAGCAGTCTTCCGACAGCCTCTGGATGATCGGACCGAACGGCAATCTCCGCGATGTAAGCGAGCGCTTTGCTGCACTGATAGGGATCGAGCGTGACCAGCTGGAAGGGCTGTCGTTTCTCGACCTGTTCAAATCGGGTAGCGGGAAAGACATTCTTGCTGAACGTATCGCCAAACGAGAACCCTTCCGGGATCTGCTGGTCAGCCTGACCATCGACTCAAAGCTTCGCTATTGGCGGCTTTCCGCGCGCGTGCGCGAAGGTGGCAACGGTATGGCCGGTGTGGCGAGAGACGTAACTGGCGCGCGGGAGGTTGAAGAGCGTGTCGCTTTCATGGCTCATTATGACAGCCTGACAGGTCTGGCCAATCGCCATCTTTTCAACGAGCGGCTTCGCGAGAAGGAAAGGGAGGATGCCTCTACCGTATTCGATACGGCACTTTTCTATGTCGATCTCGACGATTTTAAAGCCATCAACGACGCACGCGGTCATATGCTCGGCGATACTCTGCTGCGAGAGGTCGCGGCACGGCTCGAGCACGAGGTTCGGGCGGACGATGTTGTCGCGCGGCTGGGCGGGGATGAATTCGCTATCCTGATCGATACCCGATGCGGCGACGGCTTGTTGCTGGAGCGTGCGCATCGCTTCCTTTCCGTGATGCGCGCCCCGTTCACCATCGACGGCCAGCGTTATCGCTTGTCAGCCAGCGTGGGAATTGCGCGATCTCTCGATGGGGACTGCGACGCCGAAGAACTCATGCGACGGGCGGACCTGGCGCTGCACGCGGCCAAGAAGAAAGGTCGCGACAATCTGGCACTTTTCGACCCGAGCTTCGACCGGGCGGCCCGCGAGCGGCGAGAGATCGAAATGGATCTGGGCGAAGCATTGAACCGCGGCCAGATGTATCTGGATTATCAGCCAGTGGCCGATCTCAAGACCGGAGCAATCACGGCATATGAAGCGCTGCTGCGCTGGCGTCACCCGGAGCGCGGAATCGTCGCGCCAAGCGATTTTCTGCCGGTCGCAGAGGCCACGGGTCTGATCCTGTCGTTCGGGGATTGGGTGATACATCAGGCTCTTTCCGATGCTGCTCGAATGCCGGGCGACTTCCGCATCGCGATCAATCTGTCTCCCACTCAAGTCAAAACGCCGGGCCTGGTAAGCACTGTCGCCCAAGCGATCGACCGGACCAACATCGCACCGGAACGGGTAGAGCTGGAAATCACCGAGCATGTCCTCATGGACGAGGGCGGCAAAAGCCTGGCAACTCTCTTGGCGCTGCGCGACCTGGGCGTGAAGATCGCGATTGACGATTTCGGCACCGGCTTCTCCTCGCTCAGCTACCTTCGCCGGTTTCCGTTCGATCGGATCAAGATCGACCGCAGCTTTGTGACCGACGTCGTGCAGGACATCGGCAGCCAAGCGATCGTCTCAAGCATCACGCGCCTTGCCGATGCGTTCGGGGTCACCGTAACCGCCGAAGGGATCGAAGCGCCCGATCAGCTCGATATGTTGCGCAAGCTTGGCGCGGATGAGGCGCAGGGCTTTCTTATCGCGAGACCTTCGGCGGCCGAATGTCTGGCAGTCGCCGCCTCGCCAGCGGGGGGCGTGGAAGCTCGCCTGTCCGATTACCTCGGAGCGGCGTTTCTCGATTACCGGAATAAGCGGCAGAAGATCCTCGCAACTGCCCGTAAACGTACGCAGGAAGCCCTGCGGGCACCCTGAATTCCGCCATTGAGCGGATACAGGACCGCTCGCCTTATGTGATACCTTGCGCTATCGGCTGCGGCCATGACTACGATCACGCGTTTCGCGCCGTCCCCTACCGGTAACCTTCATGTCGGGAATATCCGCACTGCGCTCCACAATTGGCTGCTGGCGCGGCAGGCGGGCGGCCGTTTTCTCCTGCGGATCGATGATACGGACGCGCAGCGCAGCCGCGAGGAATATGTCGATGCAATCCGCGCGGACCTTGCATGGCTGGGGATCGAACCCGATGCTGAAGAGCGCCAGTCCCAAAGGTTGGACAAATACGAAGCGGCATTCGAGGCGCTGAAGGTGGCGGGCCGGGTTTATCCGGCTTACGAGACGGCCCAGGAGCTGGAGTTGAAACGCAAGGTACGGCTGGGACGCGGTCTGCCACCGGTTTATGACCGGTCGGCACTTTCGCTGAGCGAAGAGGAGCGGGCGGCGAACGAGGCTGAAGGCATAGTCCCGCATTGGCGGTTCAAGCTGAACCACGACGAAGCCATCCGCTGGGAAGACGGCATTCGCGGAAGTCAGAAATTCGATCCGGCTCAATTGTCGGACCCGGTGATCCGGCGCGCTGATGGTAGCTGGCTGTATATGCTGCCGAGCGCGGCCGACGATCTCGATATGGGCGTTACCGACGTACTTCGCGGCGAAGATCACGTTTCCAACACAGCCGTTCAAATTCAAATGTTTACCGCACTTATTGCTGCAGCATATCCGAACCGTAAAATACCCAGCTTCGCGCATGAGGCGTTGCTGGTGGGCCGCGAAGGTAAGCTCTCGAAACGACTTGGCTCGTTGGGCTGCGATGCCTTCCGCGAACGCGATATCGAACCGGAAGCGATTGTCGCTCTGCTGGCCCGCCTCGGAACCTCGCGGCCGGTCGAAGCGATCGCGGATCGTGCAGTGCTGGTCGAGGGTTTCGATCTGTCCACGTTCGGCCGCGCGCCGGCGCGATTCGACGACAGCGAACTCGATCGCCTCAATGCCGCGATCCTGCACGAGGCGGATTTTGCCAAGGTAGCGGACCGCTTGCCCGAAGGTATGGACGAGGCGGGGTGGCATGCCGTGCGACCCAATATCACGCATCTGGAGGAAGCTCGCGACTGGTGGCAATTGGTCACCGGGCCGATCGAGGAACCTGATTTCAGTTCCGAGGATAGGGCTTTTCTGGATCAGGCCGCTGCGGCGCTCACATGGTCCGATACGCCCTGGCAGGACCTGACTTCGCAACTGAAAGAAACAACGGGTCGCAAGGGGAAAGCCCTGTTCCTGCCGCTTCGACAGGCTCTGACGGGGAAAGATCACGGCCCCGAAATGAAAGAGCTTCTCCCCTTGATAGGAGAAGGGGAGGCGAGAAGACGGCTGGAACGCTCCGCATCTCCTCCGCGTTCATAGGCGAGGTTTTTAGCAAGAAGGGGCATTGTGGCGCATGGCAGGCGAGGCACTTGTGCCCACAACCCGGTGGCTAAAAGCGTTCACCGCGCAGAGCGCCGGTAAGGATGTCATCGCCGGACTTGTTCTCTCCATTCTGCTCGTTCCCCAGGCCATGGCCTATGCGCAACTGGCGGGCCTGCCTCCCCAGATGGGTCTCTTCGCCGCACTGACGCCGCCAATCCTTTACTTCTTTTTCGGCACGAGCCCCTTCGTGTCGGTGGGCCCGGTAGCCCTCGTGTCGCTGGTGATCAGCGAAGCTGTCGGGAATACGGCGCTGGAGGCGCAAGCAGGCGCGGCGATCATCGGGATCGAGGCGGGCATTCTTCTCGTCGCTCTAGGTGCGTTCGGCCTCGGCAGGCTGGTCAATTTCATCAGCGAGCCGGTCCTTCTCGGCTTCACTGCAGCGGCCGCCTTCTTGATCGCGGCTAGCCAGTTGCCGACTTTGCTCGGGATCGACGTACCCCGCGCTGGAAATCTTCCCGCCGCACTGTCCGCGCTGTGGGGCGGCATAGGGCAGCTTCGGCCTGTCACGGCAGTTATCGGCGCAGGTGCGCTCATCGCATTACTGTTGGCCCATCGCTATGCGCCCGCCATTCTCTGGAAGATCGGGGTCAAGCCGCCCTTTCGACTGGCGCTGGCGAAATCTCTGCCACTTTTGGTAATCGTTCTGGCGGGCTGGCTCGCTGCAACCTGTGCCGCAGAGGTGCCGACTGTGGAGTCGGTATCCGGCGGGTTGCCGCACGTCTTCGATTCCTTTGCCGAGCCATCCGTCTGGTTCAATTTGCTACCCAGTGGGCTGGCCGTGGCGATCATCATCTTCGTGACTGCGACTGCCGTGGCAAAGGCGCTTGCCGGAGAAGATCGCAGCAATCTCAATACGAGCCGGGAGGCGGTGGCGCTGGGGGCGGGAAATATCGCCGCTTCGCTTACGGGCGGTTATGCAGTGGGTGCGAGCCTGAGCCGCTCGGCCCTGGCAGGAGACAGTGGGGGGCGCACGCCGTTCGCCTCTGTCGTGGCATCTCTGGCCATCGTGGCCGTGCTGTTCTTCCTTGCCCCGCTGCTCGCCTATTTACCGAAGACCGCACTGGCAGCACTCGTGATCAGTGCCGTTTTCGGCCTGATCAACCTTCGCGAAATTCGCGCTGTTTGGGACCATGATCGGGTTGAGGTCGCCATCGTGGCGGCTTCCTTCCTGGCCACGCTGCTGCTCGGCGTAAGGATCGGGCTGGCAATCGGGGCACTTCTGGGGCTCGCCTACTTCCTCTGGTTCTCATCGGTACCTCGCGTCACGCGGATCGGCACGGATGATGGTGGCACAAGCTTCCGCTCGATCGAGCGCGACGCGGTCGAGCTGACCACGCTGCCCAATCTCGTGGTTCGCATCGACCGATCGATCTATTTCGCAAACGCCGCCTATGTGGAGGAAGAGGTTTTCAACCGGCTCGCAGAACACGAAGGTCTGACGGGCCTCGTCCTCGATATGAGCGCCGTGAACGACATCGATTCAAGCGGCCTGGCCATGTTGCGGCGGATGGTGACTCGGCTCAAATCGATGGGAATCGCTCTCCACTTCGCCGCCGTGCACGAGCCGGTAGCGGAAAGTCTGGAGAAGCTCGACAGCAGCGTTTGCCGCTTCCACCGCACCGTGGGTCAGGCGCTGGAAGGGTGTGGAATCCAGCTGGACGAAGATATCGCCCCGACCTGATTACTCGCCGTGCTTTTCCAGCTCGTCGCCTGCCACGGTAACAACATGCATGAGATTGGTCGAACCGGGCGTGCCAAACGGGACACCGGCCAGGGCGATCAATTTCGATCCCGCGCTGCCCAGCCCGTGACGCAAGGCCATGCGCTTGCCTTTGGCAATCATCTCTTCGAAACTGCCGATGTCCTTGGTGGCGACTGCATGCGCGCCCCACAGCAGCCCGAGGCGCCGCGCCGTCGTCATGCTCGGCGTGAGCACCAGCATGGGCACGCTGGGTCGCTCGCGCGCCACGCGGCGGGCGGTGGATCCGCTGCCGGTGAAAACCGTGATGGCCTCGATCGCCACCGTATCAGCCACGGTCATGCAGGCGTGCGCCAGAGCATCGGCGGTGGTGCGATCGGGCGGCGTATCGAGGAAGCGGACCCGGCCAAGATAGGCCTCGTCCTGCTCCACCTGCTTGGCGATGCGGTGCATGATGGTCACCGCTTCTTCCGGCCAGTCACCGGCTGCGGTTTCCGCGCTCAGCATCACGGCATCGGCGCCATCGTAGACTGCGTTCGCCACGTCGGAGACTTCGGCCCGGGTCGGGGCGGGGCTCTCGATCATGCTTTCGAGCATTTGCGTCGCCACGATTACCGGCTTGCCGGCGGTGCGGGCCTTGTTGACGATCTGCTTCTGGAGCGGCGGGACTTCCTGCGGTTCCAGTTCCACCCCAAGGTCGCCGCGGGCCACCATGATGCCGTCCGACATCTCGATGATCTCGTCGAGGCGGCGCACCGCCATGGGCTTTTCGATCTTGGCGCATAGCGCACCCTTGCCGCCCATCAGCTTGCGCGCTTCGGCAAGGTCTTCTGGGCGCTGGACGAAGCTGAGGCCGATCCAGTCGACATTCTGGTTCATCGCAAAGGCCAGGTCCCGGCGATCCTTGTCGGTCAGTGCGGGAATCGGCACTTCGGCATCGGGCACGTTCACGCCCTTGCGATCGGAAATTACCCCGCCGACTTCGGCGGAACACAGGATTTCGTTCTCGTCGGCGCGGATGACCTTGAGACGGATCTTGCCATCGTTGATGAGCAGGCGCTGGCCCTTTTCGAGCAGGCCGAAAAGTTCGGGATGGGGAAGTTCCACCCGGTTTTCATCGCCCGGCTCGGGATTGCGATCGAGCGTGAAATGACCCGAGTGGCGGATCACGGCCTGGCCATCCTTGAACTTGCCGACGCGCAGCTTGGGACCCTGAAGATCGGCAAGGATCGCGATCGGACGATGGAAATCCTTTTCCATCTGGCGGATCGCCTTGATCGTCTGCTCGTGATCGGCATGTTCGCCATGGCTCATATTGACGCGAAAGGCGTCTACTCCGGCCTTGAACAGGCGGGTAAGCATTTCGGGAGACCGGCTGGTGGGGCCGACGGTGGCGAGAATCTTGACCTTGCGGCCTCTCGGATCGAGCTTTTGCATGGATAACGCCTATGGCAGAGCCGTGTGGCAACTCAAGGACAAGCTTTCGATGGATACGAATACAGACGCACTCGACCAACTTCCCGATGACGTAGCGGCAGCAGCCTTCCGCCGCCTGGTGCGCCATCTCCAGCATCGGCACGATGCGCAGAATATCGACCTCATGGGACTTTCGGGTTTTTGCCGCAATTGTCTCGCCGACTGGATCATCGATGCAGGCTTCGATGGCGACAAGGCAGACGCGCGTGAACTGATCCACGGTATGCCGCAGGACGAATGGAAGGCCACGCGGCAGACCCCGGCAACGGACGAACAATTGGCGAGAATGAAGGAAAGCGTCGCGAAAAATAGGGTGGAGTAGGAACAAGCGCCTTCACCCGGCGCGGGTCGATAGCTATCGCACCCGCCAACCGATTCTCATTTCATTGGAGCATTCCTGAAAATGGCCGAAGCCACCGACGACCGCCTGCGCCTGCTGATCGAGCGCATCGAACGCCTCGAAGAAGAAAAGAAGGGCATCGCCGACGACATCCGTGACGTCTACGCCGAGGCGAAGGCTGTCGGATACGACACCAAGATCATGCGGCAGATCATCAAGCTGCGTAAGATGAAGCCCGACGAGCGTAGCGAACAGGAAACCATCCTGGATACCTACAAGGCCGCGCTGGGCATGGGTTGACCCGAAGCTGCGGCGGAACGACGGAACGCCGCGCGCGGCCATTGGGTTGGTTGGGTGAAAGGATTTCACCCATGACTACCGAAAATGTGAAGGCCGCATTTGTTGAGGAAATCTCCGAAGAACCCCGCATGCCGGGGTCGGAGACCGATCTTGAGCGCAAGCCCCAATGGCAGCCCCGCTATCCCGGTTCGGGCCGGCTGAAGGGCAAGGTGGCGATCGTGACGGGCGGTGACAGCGGCATCGGCCGCGCCACCGCCGTCCTTTACGCACGCGAAGGCGCAAAGGTTGCGATTGCCTATCTCGAAGAGAGCGAAGACGCCAAGATCACGGCGGACGCGATCGAGCGGGAAGGCAGCAAGGCCCTGCTGCACGAAAGCGATCTAGGCTGTCCCGATAGCTGCAAATTGCTGGTCGACCGTGTGATCGACAAATGGGGCAGACTGGATATCCTCGCCAATATCGCAGGCGAACAGCACCCCGACGAAGACATTACCGATATCACGGTCGAGCAGCTGCAACGGACGTTCCAGACGAACATTTTTTCGATGTTCTATCTGACGCAAGCTGCCCGCACGCACCTCAAGAAGGGTGCCGCGATCGTGAACTGCACCAGCGTGACCATGTATCAAGGCGCCAGCATCTTGCTCGATTATAGCGCGACGAAGGGGGCGATCACTGCCTTCACCCGATCACTTTCGGAAAGTCTCGTGGGCGAGGGCATCCGCGTCAACGCCGTTGCACCGGGCCCGATCTGGACACCGCTTAATCCGATGGGCGGGCAGCCACCGGAAAATATGGGCGATTTCGGTGAGGATACGCCGATGGGGCGCCCCGGCGAGCCGAACGAGGTCGCGCCTGCCTTTCTCTTCCTTGCATGTGAAGACAGCTCCTACATGTCGGGGCAGGTTCTGCATCCCAATGGCGGAATGATCGTCAACGGTTGATCGATTGTCCGGGCGTGGTATATGAATAACACAGTAATCTATTGGAGTATTCCATGCCCGGACCTTGGAAAGACGCGCGCGGCGTCATCGTCACCACCACTCCCACCATCGAAGGTCGTCCGATCGAGGATTATCTCGGCATCGTGACCGGTGAAGTGATCGTGGGCGCAAACCTGTTTCGCGATCTATTCGCCAACATCCGCGATATCGTCGGCGGGCGTTCGGGAAGCTACGAGCGCATTCTCCGCGATGCGCGCGAGCAGGCTATCGAGGAACTGCAGGCAGAGGCTGCGACCCGCGGCGGCAATGCAGTCGTAGGCGTCGATCTGGACTACGAAGTCATTGGTGACACCGGTTCGATGCTGATGGTTTCGGCAAGCGGAACTGCGGTCAAGGTCTAAAGCACCTAGGCCGAAGCCCCGGTATCAAGCGCGTGAACCCGCCCTGCGGGCATCAGGAAGGGGAAGTCAGCCCCGTACGAGGCCCAACGCTTCATAGGTCTTCTCAAGCGTCGGGACCGCGATTTCACGCGCTTGCGCGGCGCCGCGGGCAAGGATGGCATCCAGTGCCTCGCGGTCTTCCAGCAGTGCGTTGAAACGTTCGGAAATCGGGCGGAGGGTTTCCACCATGACCTCGCCCAGTGCAGGCTTGAATTTGCCGAAGCCTTCGCCGCCAAAATCCTTGAGCACGTTCGCGACGCTGCCGTCGGTCAGCGCGGCGTAGATCGTCACGAGGTTCAGCGCCTCCGGACGACCGGCGAGCCCGGCTTCCTCGCTCGGCAGTGGTTCGGGATCGGTCTTGGCTTTCTTGACCTTCTTCATCACCGTTTCGGCATCGTCGGCCAGATTGATCCGGCTCATTTCCGATGGATCGGACTTGCTCATCTTGGCCATGCCGTCGCGCAAGGACATGATACGCGCTGCCTGCGGCGGAACGATGGGTTCGGGAAGGGTGAACACCGGCGCATCTTCCGACGCGAAGTCATTGTTGAACTTCTGCGCGATATCGCGCGCCAGCTCGAGATGCTGCTTCTGGTCTTCGCCCACTGGAACGTGGGTCGCCTGGTAAAGTAGCACGTCTGCGGCCTGCAGCACGGGATAGGTGAACAGCGCGACCGACTGGCCTTCGCGGTTCTTGCCCGCCTTGTCCTTCCACTGGGTCATGCGGTTGAGCCAGCCCATCCGCGCCGTGCCGCCGAGCAGCCATTGCAATTCGGCGTGCTGCGGAACCTGTGCCTGGTTGAACAAGACACTCTTCGCCGGGTCGATCCCGCAAGCGACGAGGGCTGCCGCCATTTCCAGCGTGCCCTTGTGCAATTCGGCCGGGTCGTGCGGCATGGAAATGGCGTGGAGGTCGGCGAGGAAGAAAAGGCACTGCTCTCCATCCCCCAGCTCGTCCTGCATCCGCACCCAGTTGCGGATCGCACCGAGGTAATTGCCGAGGTGGAGATTGCCGGTGGGCTGGATGCCGGAAACTACGCGCATGAAATTATGGAGCTTTCTTCTTGGTGAAGGCAACGATCCGCTGCCTGTCGATGGCGCCGACCAGAAAGGCCACGCCGAAATAGACCGCTGCCGAACACAGCACGAGGACGGCCAGAGCGCCCGCGCGTGCGAATAATCCGGCAGAGTACCAGCCGGTTAGCAAATCGCGGGCGAACCACAAGGCGGCGCCCATGGCGGCTGCGGCGACCAGCTGTCGGGCAAGCCGTCCGACAAGCGCGAGCGGGATCGTGTAATATCCACGCCTGACCAGCACCCAGTACAGATAGCCCACATTGATCCATGCCCCGATCACGCTGGCGAAACCGATGCCGACCACGCCGTAACCCAGCCCCGTGAATTGAAGGCGGGGAAGGTCGATTGCGTAACCCAGCCACTCGCTGCGGCCGCCAAGGTTCACCCCATTGTTCCAGATACAGACCGCGAGGAAGACGACGAGCGAGATAAAGGCCGCGTATACCGGCGTGCGCGTATCCGAACGAGCGTAGAAATTGGGCACCAGCACCTTCACCAGCACATAGGCGGGCAGGCCGAGGACCAGGGCTGCCAGCACATTACCGGTCAGCCGTGCCTGTTCGACCGAGAATGCGCCGCCCTGGAACAGCATCGTGGTGAACGGCACGGCGCATACCGCCAGCGCCACTGCCGCAGGCAGGGTCAGCAGCATGGAGAGTTCGATCGCGTCGGACTGCACCCGATCGGTGCCCTCCCTGTTCTTGGCGCCGACGAATTTCGACAAAGTCGGCAGGATGGCGGTCGACAGGGCGATGCCGATGATCCCCAGCGGCAGCTGGTTCAGCCGGTCGGCATAGTTCATGTAGCTGATCGAACCGCTGTCGAGCTGGTTGAGGAAGAAAAGCTGGACGAGCGTGTTGATCTGGTAAGCGCCGCCCCCGATCGCTGCAGGCAGGGCGATGATCGACAGGCGCTTCACTTCGGGCGTGATCCGCGGCCACAGCAGCTTGGGGCGGAAGCCCTCGACCCGGGTCCAGTAATAAAGCCAGCCGAGCTGTATCACCCCGCCGATCGTGACCGCCCAGGCCTGGCTGTATCCGACCTGCCGCGTGGTCCAGCCCCATTCGTTCATCGCGAAATCACCAAACACCAAGGCTGCGATCAGCGTGACATTCAGCAGGATCGGGAAGCTGGCACCCGGCGCGAAGCGACTGACCGAATTGAGCATGCCAGTGAACAGGGTCACCAGGCTGACCAGCAAAATGTAGGGGAACATGATGCGCGCAAAATCGACTTCCATGCCGAAATTCGCCGGATCGCGTGCCTGGTCCCCCAGTGCCCAGATGATCCACGGCATGGCCAGCATCATCACCGCGCAAAGCAGGATGAGCACCGGCAGGAAAATGCTCAGCACATCGTCGGAAAAACTGCGCGCGTCTTCTATGCCCCCCTCGCCGTGGAGGCGCTTGGAGAACATGGGTACGAAGGCCGCCGAAAAAGCGCCTTCCGCGAACAGGCGGCGAAAGACGTTCGGAATGATGAACGCCTGGAACCACGCATCGGTCACGCCATTGGCGCCCAATACGCGGCTGAAGATCATCTCGCGCGCCATGCCGGCAACACGGCTCACCATCGTCAGTGAGCCGATCGTGCCGACATGTTTGAGCAGGCTCATGGCCTAGCCTGATCCTTGTACTGGCAGATCAGGCGTTGCCAGCGGGGGCAGGCGCGTCCTCGCCGCCCTGCTGTGCGGCACGGGCCTGAAGCTGTTGCTGATAAAGCGTACCGAAATCCATCGGGTCGAGCAGTAGCGGTGGGAACCCTGCATCGCGTACCGCATCGGAAATGATCGCGCGGGCGAAGGGGAAGAGCAGGCGCGGCGCTTCGGCAAACAGAAACGCATGAGCGTGTTCGTCCGGGATGTTGCGCATCCCGACGAGGCCGCAATAGGCCAGTTCGACGAGGTAGAAATTGCCCTGATCGCCATCCGCGCGGACGGTGACCTTCAGTTCGACTTCGTGAACTTCGTCGCTTTTCTGGTCAGCGCCGATGTTCACCTGCACGTCAACCCGGGGCTGTTCCTGCCACTGGTAGCTGCCGGGAGCATTCGGATTCTCGACCGACAGATCCTTGATGTACTGGTTGATCAGGCCGACCGTCGGGCGATTGTCCGCACCGTTGCTGCCAGCTGCGGGGTCCATGTTGAGATCGGTCATTACGTCGTTTTCTTCGGCCATGTTCGCGTATCACTTCTTCTGCAGATCGAATCATCGGAGTCGGAAGAATGGCGTGATGCGCCCTCCGACCGGTTCGGCGCGCGCCTAGCACCTGACCGGGCGGGGAGCAATGAGCCTGCGCAGTGGGCACGATCCGGCGCAAACGCGGTGCATCAGGGCAGCAGGCCGGCATTGCCCGTTTGTAATTCGACCCTATCTAGGGCAGGTAGGACGGAACTGCTGACGCTACGAGGCGTAGGCAGGAGAGTATACTGATTGGACTTGTTTTTGTGATCACCGAGATCGTCATCCTCGCCGCCATTGCAGCCTTCCTGGGCCTGCGCCTCTATTCCGTGCTCGGCCAGCGGTCCGAGCATGAGGAAGAGCCTGTGCACCGCCGCTTCGATGCGCCGGATGCCAAGGGCGCGCCATCGGCGCTTGATCGCGGCGCTGCGCCAGTCAGGGAACCGGTGACTTTGCGCGGCGTGGATAATGCCTCGTCCGAGAATGAAAGTGCGATCCGCGCCATTGCGAGGGCCGACCAGCGCTTCGATCTGCTGGCTTTCCTCGAAGGGGCGAAGGCCGCTTATGGCATGATCCTCGAAGCTTTCTGGAAAGGCGACAAGGAAACGCTGCGCGAATTGACCGACGACGATGTCTATGCCGGCTTCTCCGGCGCGATCGACGCGCGACAGGCGGCGGGCGAAACGCTGGAAAATCGCCTGATCCGCATCGAGGATGCGACCATCCATTCGGCCGAGTTGGACCGCCGTACGGCGCGCATCTCGGTTCTGTTCGTATCCGATATTGCCTCGCTCACACGTGACAAGGACGGCAATGTCGTCGCAGGATCGCTCGACGATGCCGTGGAAAGCCGTGACATCTGGACGTTCAGCCGCAATGTCGATTCGCGTGACCCGAACTGGGTGCTGGACGAAACCGATCAGGGCTGACGCCCGCTATTCGACTTCGGAGGGTTAAATGCGTTTTCTCGCCGGGCTGGTCGCAGCCTTCAGCCTAGCGGGATGTGCCGCAGTTCCCGGCGGACGTCCCCCGCTGGATACTGGGGCTGTCGAACCTCCGCCTGCGACCCCTGCCGATAACGCTCTCGCCGCCACGCTTTCGCCGGGGCCGGCGATCGAGACCATGCCGTTCCAGAGCTTCGATGTGGCCTCTGCGCTTTCAGCATTCCGAGCATCCTGCAGCAAAATCCTCTTTCGCGATGATGTGAGCGGGTTGACCCGCCGGTTAGACTGGCAGGCACCGTGCGCAGCCGCGGAAAACTGGTCCGGCCCCGCGGCGGATTTTTTCCGCAACCAGTTCGAAACGGTCATCGTTGGCGATGGCAAGGCTTTCGCCACGGGCTATTTCGAACCTGAAATTCTTGGTAGCCGCACACCCGCGCCGGGATACGATGTGCCCATCTATGCCATGCCAGAGGATCTTGTCCGCGGCTGGCCCGATGACATTGCGGAAAGCGAACGGACCGGTCGTGCGCCCTTGGGCAGGTATGACGAAAGCGGAAAGTTCGTGCGCTATTACGAGCGCTCGCAGATCGTCGACGGGGCGCTGGAAGGGAAGGTGCCGGTTATTGCCTGGGCAGCCGATCCGGTCGAATTCTTCTTCCTCCAGATCCAGGGCAGCGGCCTGTTGCGCATGACCGACGGCAGCATCATGCGGATCGGCTATGCCGGTCAGAACGGCCGTGAATATGTCGGCATCGGCCGTATCATGCGTGAAGAGGGGCTGATCGGCGACGGCACGTCCTATGCCACATCGATGCAGGGCATCGTCCAGTTCATCCGCGACCATCCCGAGAAAGGCGCGGAGATCATGAACCTCAACAAGAGCTGGATCTTTTTCCGCCCGCTCGACACCGATGGTCCGCTCGGCTCGCTTGAGGTGCCGGTCAAGCGCGGCGACAGTGTGGCGGTTGATCCCAAATTCATTCCCTACGGTGCGCCGGTCTGGCTCGACCTCGATCGCAATGTCGCCGATGGGCTATGGATTGCACAGGATACCGGCGGCGCGATCAAGGGCGCCAATCGGTTCGACACTTTCTGGGGCAATGGCGGCGACGCTAGCGAGATTGCCGGCGGCATGAGTGGCCGCGGAACGGCGTATCTGCTGCTACCCAAGGGAACGCTCGCGCGCCTCCAGCGATGACCGCGCCGCGGGGCCTGACAGCAGAAGAAGCGCAAGCTTGGGAAAAGGTCGCCGCGACGGTGAATCCCCTGCATCCAGCACCAACTCCAAAGCCCACTGCTGCTCCGGCCACGCCCACCCCGCCGAAACCTCGACCGCCCAAGGCGATTGCAAAGCCGGTACGCCCGGCTCCGAAGCCCGCACCCAAGCAGGTCGATGCGACACGCAACACGCTCGATGCCGGGTGGGACAAACGGATGCGGTCCGGTGCGATACAGCCCGACTTCACTCTCGACCTTCATGGTCATGGCCTCGACGCAGCCTATAACCGTCTGATGAGCGGGGTTTCGCAGGCCCGTGCGATGGGCGCGCGGACAATCCTGCTCGTGACGGGCAAGCCGCGCCCGGTCGATCCTGCCGACAGAGGGCACAAGCGGGGCGCAATTCGCGCCAAAGTTCTCGACTGGCTGGCCGCGTCGAGCCATCACTCGGCCATCGCGGCAGTCCGCCGCGCTCATATCCGGCACGGCGGCGAAGGCGCGCTTTATATCGTTCTCAGGCGGGAGCGCTGATACGCTCCGCAAAGTCGGGCGTGGTAGCGAATGGCCGAGCACCCGGGTCAGCCAAGCAGCATCACGTTCATCAGGCGACCCGGAAGGACGAATGCGAAAATGCCCGGGATCATCAGCGCCGTGAGATAGGTGAAGACGAGGTGCTTCTTGTGCCCGGCGAAGTCGCCCTTGCGCGCCGTGGCGACGGTTTTCCAAGCCGCGTGGAAGGTCACCGGCACGAAGATATGGATAAAGCTGAACCCGCCCGTCGACTGGATGAAGATGGCGCTCGTCGCTGTGACCAGCATCAGGACCAGCCAGATCTTGCCGAGTTGCTTGTGCTGCGGGGTACCCTTCTTCGCCAGTAGCAGATAGCCGCCCAGGGGGATGGCAGGCAGCACGGTGGCGACATGAATGATAACCGGCAGCTTCGCGTAGTGATGGAGATTGTCGACCATGCCAAAAGCGGCGCGGCCCAATGCGATGATGACGAGGAAGCTCATCGTAAAGCAGGCGATGCTGACCAGCGTGCGGGCTGCCGGACCGAGATCGAAGCTGGCTTTGGAAGGCGTGGATTTCCTGGCGAAGGGAAGGGCAAGGGCGGTCATAAACAGTCTCCATCGGGGTTGCGGAAACCGTTTTGAAGCGCGCCCATTCGCGGGCAATTGCCCTTCCGCGTGCTGGCGCATCGCTACGTGAAGTGCGCGTAATTACGGGTGAATGCCACTTTACGAAGCGTGAACTGGCGCTAGTTTCGCGCGCTATGACAGCGAATGCTCCAGGACCGCTCGCCATGCGAGTGCGCCAGATCGTGATCGATCTTTCGGTACTGATCGCCATCGGCGTGGTTCTCGGCCTGCTGGCTCCTTTGGGAACTGTCGGAATGTCTGTGCCTGGCCGCATCTTCTACTGGGTGGTTCTGGCGGTCGCGGGCTATGCATTCTACAAACCGGTGGGCGCGATCGTCTTGCGCCTCGGTCCTCTGCTCGCTTTGCCTGCCTTGCCACTATGGGCGGCAACTGTGCTCATCGCCTCCATTCCGATGGCAGCACTCGTATGGGTGGTGGATGCGGGGGGAAGCGACGTACGCATGCCGACGTTCGAGACGGC
This sequence comes from Qipengyuania triglochinis, assembly GCF_054655615.1. Lineage (NCBI taxonomy): Bacteria > Pseudomonadati > Pseudomonadota > Alphaproteobacteria > Sphingomonadales > Erythrobacteraceae > Qipengyuania > Qipengyuania triglochinis. Next base: position 872,472 of record NZ_BAAHND010000002.1, read on the forward strand.
GATCGTCCATTACGGCTTGGTGGCTCTGGTGGGCGCGGTGATAACGCTGATGTTCAATCTCATCCCGGCAACCCGCATGACCGGGCAGGCGGCCGATGTTCCTTCCCAAACACCCGAGCTCCCAACACAAGAACCAGCACTTCCTGTTGAAGAGCAGTCGGCACATGCGCGGTTTGTCGATCGCCTCTCGCCTGAACTTGGCAGCCAGTTGATCGCACTGGAGATGGAGGACCACTACGTGCGTGCGCATACGGCCCTGGGGAGCGAACTCGTCCTGATGCGCATGCGCGATGCCGTGGCCGAACTCGATGGTCTGGAGGGTGAGCAGGTCCACCGAAGCTGGTGGGTCGCCCGCGGAGCGGTCATCGACGTCAAGCGAGAGGGTCGCAACGTCCGCTTGTTGCTGGACAATGGCGTCGAGGCGCCGGTGAGCCGCGCGAATGTATCGGTATTGAAAGAGCGCGGCTGGATTTAAGTCCAGCCGCGCCCGATACGATTTATTCGGCAGCTTCCTTCATGGCGCTTCCTTCACCGCCAATGGAAAGCGCGCTCGCCATTCCGGGCGCTTCAGACTTTCCGCCGATCTTGTCGCGAGTCATCTTTTCGATCCGCTCGCCGATTTTCTGATCGATCGCTTTCCAGTAATCGAATGCGCGGACCAGAACCTTCTCGCTCACTCCGTCAGCCAGATGGCCTGCCACGTTCGAGACAAAGCGGTCGCGCTGCGCGTCGTCCATGACATCGTTGATCAGTGCGCGTGGCTGGCTGACGTCGTCATCATCCTCGCGCAATGTATAGGCTTCGCGTACCATGTCGCCATCGGCGTACCACGTGGCTTCGCCGCCCACTTCCGGCTGGGCGGCAGGGCCGCCGTAGGAGTTGGGTGCATAGACAGGATCGACAGAGTTGGTGACGCGCATATCGCCTGCACGCGAATAGGAATTGACCTCTGCATTCTTTGCCGAATTGACGGGAATCTGCTTGTAATTGACGCCCAGCCGCGCCCGGTGGGCATCCGAATAGGAAAAGCCCCGCGCCAACAGCATCTTGTCGGGGCTAAGGCCGATACCGGGAACCATATTGTTCGGTTCGAACGCCAGCTGTTCGATCTGCGTATCCCAGTCGACAGGATTTTCGTTCAGCACCAGCTTCCCCACCTCGATCAGCGGATAGTCGCTGTGCGGCCAGGTCTTGGTAAGATCGAACGGGTTGATGCGATAGGTCTTGGCGTCCTCGTAAGGCATGATCTGCCACTTCAGCGTCCAGCTGGGATAATCGCCCTTGTGGATCGCATCGAACAGGTCGCGGCGGTGATAATCGCTGTCCTCGCCGGCCTTTTTCACAGCCTCGTCCTGCGTGAAGTGCGCATTGCCGCTTTTGTTGCCGACATCAGTGTGGAAGTGGAACTTCACCCAGAACTTTTCGCCCTCGGCATTGATCAGCATGTAGGTGTGGCTGGAATAGCCATTCATTTCACGCCAGTTCTTGGGCACGCCGCGATCGCCCATCAAATAGGTGACCTGATGGGCGCTTTCGGGGGACAGTGTCCAGAAATCCCACATCATGTCGTGATCGCGCAGCCCGTTGTCGGCCCGGCGTTTCTGGCTGCGGATGAAGTGCTGAAACTTCATCGGGTCGCGGACGAAGAAGATGGGCGTGTTGTTGCCGACCATGTCGAAATTGCCGTCTTCGGTATAGAACTTGACCGAAAATCCGCGCGGGTCGCGCCATGTATCGGGGCTGCCGCGTTCACCGGCAACCGTTGAGAAACGCATGGCCACATCGGTCTTTTTGCCTTGCTCGAATACCTTGGCCTTGGTGTATTTCGTTACATCGGCAGTCGTCTCGAAGTAACCGAACGCACCGGAGCCCTTGGCGTGGGGCTGACGTTCGGGAATTCGCTCCCGATTGAAATTCGCCATTTGCTCGATGAGGTAATGATCGTTGAGAACGATCGGGCCATCGCGGCCGAGTGTAAGGGAATGCTCGTCGCTTTGTGCCGGAATGCCTGCGTCGGTCGTGGTGGGAGGAATCTTCTTGGCCATGATCATCATCCTATCTGGAATGCAAAAGCTGAAACGGGCCGCCAGCTTGCTTCGTTCCATCAACAAGGCGGGAAAATCGACGAGCCGATGATTAAGCCTGCCGCTAATTCCTTCAGCCACCGGTTCCCCTTGGGAACCCGCCTCTGATTATCCCGTTGCAGCGAAATGGAGGGGGCAGACGAAAGGTCAGCCCGTGCGCAATTTTCCCGGCAAGTCAGATACGCTTTCTCCGACCGCCTGGCCGGCCCTGCTTGTAGGCGCCATACTGGCGATAGTAGGTCTGGTTCTCACAATTGGCGGGATCTGGCTCGTTAGCGACGGCGGCTCCCCCTATTACCTTCTCGCAGGGCTCGGGCTAGTCGCCTCGGGCGTTCTGATTTTCATGCGGCGTCATCTGGGCGCGGTGCTTTACGCGATCGTTTTTGCCCTCACCGCGATATGGGCTTTCTGGGAAAGCAGTAATGTCTGGGGGCTTGTGCCGCGTTTGGTCGGCCCTGCTATCCTGCTCGTGCTCGTCAGCCTCATCACGCCTTTCCTCATTCGTCGCACGCGCTGGACGCCTGCGATCCTTGGCGCAGTGGCCACCGTCCTGTTTACAGGCGGGGCCTTCTGGCTCACCGCGCTGGCCGCACCGGCCTGGGTGGAGGCGGACCTCCCTAACCATGGCGGCCCTATTGCCGGACAATCGGTGGATGGCGAATGGCCCGCCTGGGGCGGCACTTATGGCGCCCAGCGCTATTCGACCCTGGCCAAGATCACCCCGGATAACGTCGGCAATCTCAAGGTCGCATGGACGGCCCATACGGGTGACATGCCGCAAGGGGCAGGCGAAGGTAAGTATGCCGCCGAGACAACCCCGCTGAAGATCGGCGACCGGCTGTATATGTGCACCGCGATGAACCAGATGCTGGCGCTGGATGCGCATAATGGCAAGGTTCTGTGGCGCTACGATCCGGGGGTCAGTACAGACGCGATCCCCTATTCCGCCAGCTGCCGCGGCGTAACCGCTTACGATCCCACACAGGGCACACAGGCGCTCGACAACAATACATCGCGCCCTTCGCCTTCGCGAGTGGCCGCCATGCCGATCACCAGCGATGCCACTGTGCTGGAAGAGTGCAGCGGCCTGCGGATTCTCGAAGCCACGCTGGATGCAAGGCTCATCGAAGTCGATGCCGATACCGGCAAGCCTTGCCCCGGATTTGGTACGAACGGTGAAGTCGATACCACCGTCGGCCTCGGTAACGTCTATCCGGGCATGGCAGCGATGACCGTGGCGCCTACTATCGTAAACGACACCATCGTGGTCGGCAGGCAGGTGATGGACGGCCAGCGCAACGATGCCCCGTCCGGTGCGATCATGGCCTTCGATGCGACCACGGGCGCGCGCAAATGGGCCTGGGATATGGGCCGCCCCGGAGTAACCGGATGGCCTGCTGAAGGTGAGGAATTCACGCGGGGTACGCCGAACATGTGGACCAGCGCGGCGGGCGACGACGAACTGGGCATGGTTTACCTCCCTCTCGGCAATAGTTCGAGCGATTACTGGAGCGGCGATCGTAGTGCAGAGGAAAATCAGTATTCTTCAGCGCTCGTGGCGATCAACGTGGCCAGCGGAAAGCCCGCCTGGACATTCCAGACCGTGCACAAGGACGTGTGGGATTACGATCTCGGCAGCCAGCCGACTTTGGTTGACTTGCCCGACGGCACGCCGGCGCTCATCCTTGCCTCCAAGCAGGGCGAAATCTACGTGCTCGATAGGAGAACAGGACAGCCACTTCACCGTGTGGTTGAAAAGCCTGCTCCGGTCGGTGGGGCTGAACCGGACGAGCGCAGTCCGACACAGCCTTATTCCGCTTTCGCAACGCTCAAGAAACCCAACCTGACCGAAGCGGATATGTGGGGCATGTCGCCCATCGACCAGATGGTGTGCCGTATTCAGTTCCGCGAGGCGGATTACGCTGGCTACTATACTCCGCCGAGCGAGAACCACTCGATCGAATATCCCGGTTACAATGGCGGGTCCGACTGGGGGTCGATCGCGGTCGATCCGGCGCGCGGCGTGATCGTGGCGAATTACAACGACATGCCGAACTACGTTAAGCTAGTCCCCCGCGCAGTGGCAGAAAAGAAGGGCTGGCAGCCGCGTGGTCCGCAGGGAAATACCGGCGGCGGTAAGGCGGAAGGTGCGGGCGATCCGCAATCGGGAGTGCCCTATGCAGTCGACGTCAATGCGGGCTGGAGAATCCCCTTCACCGGTCTGCTGTGCAAGCAGCCACCCTATGGCGGAATCACCGCGATCGATTTGATGACTGGCCAGACAATCTGGGACCGCCCGTTTGGGAGCGCGCGCAAGAACGGCCCTTTCGGCATCAGTTCGCACCTGCCCGTGACTATCGGCACGCCGAATAATGGCGGTGCAGTCGTCACGGCTGGCGGGCTGATCTTTGTCGCTGCCACCACCGACGATCTTATCCATGCCATTGACCTGAAGACGGGCAAGACACTTTGGACCGCAGCCTTACCCGGCGGGGGGCAGTCGAACGTCATGACTTATGAGGAAAGCGGCCGTCAGTATGTCGTAGTGATGGCCGGCGGACACCATTTCATGAAGACGAAGGTGAGCGATGCGGTGGTGGCCTATGCCTTGCCCACGACTTCCACCTGAGCGCACCGACTGGTCATAAGAAAGCGGGCCGCGATGCAATATCGCGGCCCGCCTTTCGTTGGTCGAATACTCAGTGGTATTTCGCGTAGCGCAGATCGAAACGGTCCGCGTCCATCACCTTGGTCCAGGCTTTGACGAAGTCGCGCACGAACTTCTCTTCATTGCCGTTTTCGGCATAGACTTCCGCCACGGCGCGCAGGCGCGAGTTCGAGCCGAAGACGAGATCGGTACGCGTGGCGCGCCATTTCTCGTGCCCGTGGAGGCGGCATTTGCCGACGAATTCCTCGTCGCCGCTCTCGTCGACCACTTCCCAGACGGTGCCCATGTGGAGCAGGTTTACGAAGAAGCTGTTGTCCAGCTTGCCAGGCGTTTCGGTAAGGACACCGATGCGGTTGCCGTGCTGGGTGTGATGGCTGACGGCGCCTAGGGCGCGCAACCCGCCGACAAGAACGGTCATCTCGGGGATCGAAAGGCCGAGCAGGTGCGCACGGTCGATCAGCATGTCCTCGGTCTTCACCGATGCCTTGGTCTTGAGATAATTGCGGAACCCGTCGGCAAACGGTTCCAGCGGCTCCCAGCTCTCGGCATCGAAGTCCTCGCGCCGAGCGTCGCCGCGGCCCGTGGTGACGGGAACCGAAATATCGAACCCGGCATCCTTCGCCGCCTTCTCGACCGCAGCCGATCCGGCAATGACGATCGCATCGGCCATCGAGATGGAACCGCGGATTTCGTCGAGCTTGGCGAGGACCTTGCCCAGCTCTTCGGGATCGTTGACCTTCCAGTTCCTGATCTCGTCGAAGCGGATATGCGCGCCGTTCGCGCCGCCGCGGTGGTCCGAATTGCGATAGGTCGAGGCCGAAGCCCAAGCGGCCTTCACCAGCTCGGCAGCCTCCAGCCCGCTATCGAGCACTTTCGACTTGAAGGCCGACAGATCGCTGTCCGAGACTTGCGTTCCGGCTGGAATCGGGTCCTGCCAGATCAGGTCCTCGCCGGGAACTTCGGGGCCGAGGTAACGGATCTTGGGCCCCATGTCGCGGTGGGTCAGCTTGAACCAGGCGCGGGCGAAGGCATCGTCCAGCGCTGACTGGTCGTTGAGGAAACGCTCTGAAATCTTGCGATATTCAGGATCGCGCTTCAGCGCCATGTCCGCCGTGGTCATGATGGTCGGGACCTTCTTGTTCGGGTCCCGCGCATCGGGCGCCATGTCGGCTTCTTCCGGATTGACCGGTGTCCACTGGTTGGCGCCTGCTGGCGACTGGGTCAGCTCGTAATCATATTTGAACAGCAGGCGGAAATAGTCATTGCCCCACTGCGTCGGGTTGGGCGTCCAGGCGCCTTCGATGCCCGAGGTGGTGATATGACCCTTCTCGATCTCCTCGGGATCGGTCATCCAGCCGAAACCCATGCGGTGCAGGTTCTCACCTTCGGGCGCGCTGCCGAAAGTGTCCGACGGAGCGGCACCATGGCACTTGCCGAATGCGTGTCCGCCAGCGGTCAGGGCGACGGTTTCTTCATCGTTCATGGCCATACGGGCGAAGGTTTCGCGCATGTCGCGGGCCATGCCTTCGGCATCGTGCGGATTGCCGCCCGGGCCTTCTGGATTGACGTAGATGAGGCCCATCTGAATCGCCGCGAGCGGGTTTTCGAGAGCCTTGCCCTCATCGGGCTGGATGCGGGTTTCGGCGCCCGTATCGACCCACTGGTCTTCCGTACCCCAATAGACGGTTTCGGGATCGAACACGTCCTTGCGACCGCCGCCGAAGCCGAAGACGGGGCCGCCCATGCTTTCGATGGCGACATTGCCGGTCAGGATGAACAGATCTGCCCAGCTGATGTTCTTGCCGTATTTCTGCTTGATCGGCCACAACAGGCGGCGCGCCTTGTCGAGATTGCCGTTGTCGGGCCAGCTGTTGAGCGGGGCGAAGCGCTGCTGCCCGCTGGAGGAACCGCCGCGTCCGTCGCCCGTGCGATAGGTGCCGGCGGCGTGCCATGCCATGCGAATGAAGAACGGGCCGTAATGGCCATAGTCTGCCGGCCACCATTCCTGGCTGTCGGTCATCAGATCGGTGAGGTCCTGCTTCAGCGCCTTGTAATCGAGCGCGTTGAAGGCTTCGCAATAATCGTAATCCTCGCCCATCGGATCGGCGGCGCGGCCGCCTTCGGTGAGGATTTCAAGGTCAAGCTGGTCGGGCCACCAGTCGCGATTGCGGCGGCCGAAAAGGGCGCGCGTGTCGCTGTTTCCTGTGAATGGGCAACCGCTGATATCTCCGGTCTTGGCATCCATGATCGTTCTCTCCTGCTGCTTTTGACTCGGGCTTTCGTCCGAGGATGAAAGCAGTCTGCCCAAGGCCCGCTCATTCGTCCAATCGATTAAACGGTTCTAATTGATTGGCTGAAACGATTGCGGGCGGAGCGGTCACGCCCACGCAAAAGCGCCGCCATCCGGAGTGGAGGGCGGCACCTTGCTGTCAGTCGGAAAGGGCGATCACGCGGCTTGCGCGATCTCGTCGACCGGTTCGGTGCGGATGAGATAATCGAAGGCCGAGAGGCCGGCTTTCGAGCCTTCGCCCATGGCGACCACGATCTGCTTGTAAGGCACATCGGTGACATCGCCTGCGCCAAAGATGCCGGGCAGATTGGTGCGCCCTTCCTCGTCGGTCCTGATCTCGCCGAACCTCGTCAGCTCCAGCCCGCTGTCTTCCAGCCATTCGGTGTTGGGCACGAGACCGATCTGGATGAACACGCCCTCCAGCTCGATCCGGCGGGTGTCGCCGCTCTCGCGGTTCTTCACCAGCAGACCGTCGACCTTGCCGTTGCTGCCGGTGACTTCCGTCGTCTGGCCGTTGGTAAGGATTTCGACATTGTCCATGCTGCGCAGCTTCTTCTGCAGCACTTCGTCGGCGCGCAGCTTGCTGTCATATTCGATCAGCGTGACGTGGCCCACGATCTTGGCCAGATCGATCGCCGCTTCGACGCCGGAGTTGCCGCCGCCGATCACGGCGATGCGCTTGCCTTTGAACAGCGGGCCATCGCAATGCGGGCAATAGGCCACGCCTTTATTGCGATATTCCGCTTCGCCGGGGACGCCGAGATTACGCCAGCGCGCGCCGGTGGCAAGGATGAGGCTGCGCGCCTTGAGCGATGCGCCATTGCCCAGTTCGACCGTATGAAGCCCGCCTTCCTGCTTGGCAGGGACCAGCTTCACCGCCTGGGAAAGGTTCATCACGTCGATCTCGTATTCGCCGACATGGCGTTCCAGATCGCCCGCCAGCTTCGGCCCTTCGGTATAGGCCGTGCCGGGCAGGTTCTCGATGCCGAGCGTGTCGTGCAGCTGCCCGCCGAAGCGCTCGGCTGCAACGCCGGTGCGGAAACCCTTGCGCGCGGTATAGATGGCCGATGCCGCGCCGGCTGGTCCGCCGCCGACAACCAGCACTTCGAACGGATCCTTGGCTGAAAGCTTGGCCGCAGTCTTGGCGTCCGCGCCGGTATCGATCTTGGCGAGGATTTCGGCCAGTTCCATCTTGCCGTTGTAGAAGGGTTCGCCGTTCAGGAAGGTGGCAGGCACGGCCATCACGTCGCGCGCGTCCACTTCGTCCTGATAGGTGCCGCCTTCGATCAGCGTGGCGGTGATGCGCGAATTTTCCAGCGCCATCAGCGTCAGCGCCTGCACCACATCGGGGCAGTTGTGGCAGCTGAGCGAGAAATACATCTCGAAATTGAAATCGCCTTCCAAGCCCCGGACCTGCTCCAGCAGATCGGCGTCGACCTTGGGCGGATGGCCACCGGCCCACAGCAGCGCGAGGACCAGCGAGGTAAATTCATGCCCCATCGGCAGGCCGGCAAAGCGCACCCACTTTTCCGCGTCGCTGGCTCGGCGGATCACGAAGCTGGGCTTGCGATCATCGGTGCCGTCGAAGCTCGCGCTCACCATGTCGTGCAGCGCGGAAATCTCTTCGAGCAGTTCGCGCGTCTGGCGCGACTTCTCATCTTCACCAAGCGAGGCGACGAGTTCCACCGGCTCGCGCAGGTTGGCAAGATAGGTCTTCAGCTGCTGGGTGAGATTGTCGTCGAGCATCGGTCATATCCTTCGTCATGGCGAGGAGCCCCGTATCGGGGCGACGTGGTAATCCATCTCCTGTTCGCGCTGATGCCGGACCGGGAATGGATTGCCGCGTCGCCTTCAGCTCCTCGTGAAAAATGAGGAGAGGGCGTCGGTGAAAAAGAAGAGGCCCGGGGCGGGGGGGGGAGGGGAGCCCCGGGCCTCACAATGGGACGAAGACCTGAGTGTTCGTCCCGGAAAGCGGCCTTAAGGGTAAGCGCCGCCTTCAAGGGTTTGCCAGCTTAGATCTTGCCGACGAGGTCGAGCGAAGGCGAAAGCGTTTCGCTGCCTTCTTCCCAGGCTGCCGGGCAGACCTGGCCGGGGTTGGCACGCACATACTGTGCAGCCTTGATCTTGCGGGCCAGTTCATTGGCATTACGGCCAACGCCTTCACAGGTCTGTTCCATGATCTGGATCACGCCGTCCGGATCGACCACGAAGGTGGCGCGATCAGCAAGACCGACGCCTTCACGCAGCACGTCGAAGTTGCGTGCGAGGATGTGGTTCTGGTCACCCAGGAACGGGAACTGGAGCTTGCCGATCTTTTCCGACGTGTCGTGCCATGCCTTGTGGCTGAAGTGCGTGTCGGTCGAAACGCCGTACACTTCGACATCCATCTTCTGGAGCATGGCGTACTGTTCGCCGAGATCTTCGAGCTCGGTCGGGCAGACGAAGGTGAAGTCGGCCGGATAGAAGAAGAAAACGGCCCATTTGCCCTTCACGTCTTCGTCGGTGACTTCGAAGAAGTCCTTGCCTGCCTGGAATGCGGTGGCGTTGAACGGTTTGATCTGGCTTCCGATAATACCCATGGTTTTCTCCGTTATTCGGGTTGAACTGATGCACCCCAGATAGGGTCTGTTGCGATGCACAAAAGCGATATGTTGCGATTGCTAGCATCGGAATAATCGATTAACTCAATGGAACTTCCGAAAAGTGCAACTAACTATGCGTTATACGTGCGTTTAACGCAACTGATGGGCACGGTTGACGTGTTCCATGCGCAATTGCGATGCACATAATTCGACTTGTGGCGGCGGCTGAACTGCCCGATCTCGCCGCCACTGCGGAAAGAGGCGGGTCGGCCCCGCCAAAGGCTATTGCGGAGCGTGAGCGTGGAACTGGACGACAGCGAAAAGACGGCGTGGATTTTCAAATCCGGCTGGAAAGGCCTGTGCCCCCATTGCGGCAAGGGCAAAATGTTCAAGTCCTGGCTGAAGATCGTCGATCGGTGTGATGTTTGCGGGCTCGATTACCGCTTTGCCTCGCCGGACGATGGCCCGGCCTTCTTCTCGCTGACCTTCGTGGCCTTCCCGCTGTTGTTCCTGATCGTGTGGATGCAGGTGGCGCTGGAACTGCCGGTAGTCCTACTGTTCGTCATCGCCATTCCGCTGATGGCTCTGGGCTGCGTCCTGCCGCTGCGTCCGATCAAGGGCTGGCTGGTAGCCTCGCAATACGTGAATCGGTCGGTAGAGGCCGGGACCGAAAAACTGTGGGGCGATATGCACGCCCGCGAAGACGAGAAACGGGGCAAGGACGAGGACTGAAGCCGCCGCCTCGCCCGCAGCCGATCAGGTCGCGAACAACATTTCATCGTCGGCAAAGGCTTTCATCTCCAGCGCATTGCCGCTGGGATCGCGGAAGAACATCGTTGCCTGTTCGCCCGGCTGGCCCTTGAACCGAATTGTCGGCTCGATCATGAATTCCATCCCGGCATTCTTCAGCCGGTCGGCCAGCGCCTGCCAGTCCTCCATCGTCAGCACCACGCCGAAATGCGGCACGGGCACATCGTGGCCGTCGACCGGGTTGCTGGCACGGTCCCCTGCGTCACCGCCCGTATGCGCCACGATCTGGTGGCCGTAGAAATCGAAATCGATCCATTCGTCGGAAGACCGCCCCTCGGCGCAGCCCAGGGTTTCGCCGTAAAAAATGCGGGCTTCCGCCAGGTCGCGGACAGGGAAGGCGAGATGGAAGGGGCGCAGGGTCATGGGGACTGCAATAGCCTGCCAGAAAGCGTTTTCCTACACGCATCTGCCTATGCATGGCTGGGGCTATGAGAGACGAACTGACCCCGGAAACCGCCCTTGCCATGCTGGAGAAATTTTACGCTGAGGTGCGCTCCAAGCGCTCCACCATTCAGCATCGACAGCGTGTGGATGAACGGATAGGGGGCAAGGGAACTGGGAATGGTGGAGCCCGCATGAAGATCGTCATCGGTAACAAGAACTACTCGAGCTGGAGCCTGCGCGGCTGGCTGGCGGCCAAGCAGTCGGGCCTCTCGTTCGAGGAAATCGTCGTACCTCTTTACGGCGAGGATTGGGAAGCGACCCGCCAGGGCGGCGAGATCATGCCGTCGTCGGGCAAGGTCCCCCTGCTATGGGACGGGGAAACCGTGGTGTGGGACAGCCTCGCCATGCTCGAATACCTCGCCGACAAGGTGGGGCGCGACCGCTTCTGGCCGAAGGACGACACGGCGCGCGGCATGGCCCGCTCGATGGTCGCCGAAATGCATTCCTCCTTCCAGGCGCTGCGCAGCGAATGCCCGATGAATGTGCGCAAACGCTTCGACGGTTTCGAGGCGAGCGATGGCTGCCGGTCGGATATCCTGCGCATTCTCACGCTTTGGGCGGAAGCGCGCAGCCGCTTCGGCAGCGGCGGGCCCTATCTGTTCGGCACCTTCGGCGCGGCGGACGTGTTCTTCGCCCCCGTCGTCAGTCGCTTCATCAGCTACCAGATCCCCGTACCCGGTTTTGCGGCGGCCTATATGCAGGCGCTGTGGGAGCATGAATGGATGCAGGCGTGGATCACCGCATCGGAAAACGAAGAATGGGTCATCGAACAATACGAAACCGTGTCCTGACGCTGCTGGCGGCGCTGTGCGCGCTGCTGCCCGCACAAGCGATGGCGTGGGGCGATTATGCGCATCGCACGACTGCCTCGATCGCGCTGGCGAATGTGAAGCCGGAAACGCGGGCCGCTATCGCGCGCCTGCTGAAGGCCGCGCCCGAACTGGGCGTGCCGGGATGCAAGCTGGCGACGCTGGAAGATGCGGCGGCATGGCCCGATTGCCTGCGCAAGGATTACTGGCGCTGGGGCTATACCTTCGCCTGGCATTACCGCACCGCCCCGGTCTGCGAAGCCTATGATCCGCGCGCCAATTGCTCGGGCCAGAACTGCATCCTCGCCCAGATCGAGCGCAACGAGCGCATGCTTGCCGATGAAAGCCTGCCCGCGAATGTCCGGCTGGAAGCGCTCGCTTTCCTCGTCCACTTCATCGGCGATGTGCACATGCCGCTGCATTCGGGCGATCACGATGATCGTGGCGGGAATGACAACACCACTGCCTATGGCATCGCGCCGGGACTGAACCTCCACTGGATATGGGACGGCCCGCTGGCAGAACGCGCCATCACCTCGTCGCCCACGTCCTTGGTGCGCCGCTATACCGCTGCCGAACGGGCTGAGCTTGGCGGCGGCAATTCGGCCGACTGGGGCCGCGAAAGCTGGGAGACGGCCCGCGACTTCGTCTATCCCAACGCCTTCGACCGCGCCCCCTGCGATGGCGAGGACCTTCCCGACGAAACAGCGCTGACCCAGGAAGACATCGAACGCGCGATCCCGATTTCACGCAGGCGGGTGACGCAGGCAGGCATCCGCATGGCGGAATATCTGGACAAGGCCTTCGCACAGGGCCCGCTGCCGGAGCCGGAAGGCAATTAGGGCAGGCGCTCGGTCGCATAAGGGGTGCCGTCCTTCCGGAAGTACCCATCCGGCGTGAAGACCATGTCGATGTCGGGATACTCGCCACGGCCTTCATCGCGATCTCCGGCACTTACGGCGATGAAGACACAAGGCTTATCGGACCGGTTGTGAAGGCGGTGGCCATTGCGCTCTCCCGCCGGCCAAGCGAGGATGTCACCTCCATGGACCGGGACTTCGCCCTGATCTTCGATCAGCACGGCCTCGCCCTGCAGGAAGATCAGCAGTTCGTCCTGCCCTTCGTGCCAGTGCCTCTGCGAGGAATAGGCGCCCGGCTCCAGCACCACATGGCTGGCGCCCAGCTTGGTAAGTCCGGCTGCCGGGGCGAGGCGGCGGTAGAGCCGTCCGCGCACGTCTTCATCATAGGGCGGCGGGTAGCCGGTTGCGTTGGTCTGGGGAATGGCATCGAGATCGAGCTTGGGCATTGGCACACTCTCCTGCTAGCGGAGACAACATGACCGAAGTCCTCGAACTCGCCAAGCGGCTGATGTCCGCCCGCAGCGTCACTCCCGCCACCGGTTCGGTATTCGACGAACTGGAGGCGATGCTGAAACCGCTCGGCTTCGAAGTCTCGCGCTTCACGCGCGGCGAGGGCGAGGAAGGCACCCCCGAAGCGCCGGTCGAGAACCTGTTCGCCATACGCAAGGGGCCCGCAGGCTCCAGACACTTCGGTTTCGCGGGGCATCTCGATGTGGTCCCCCCGGGCGGCGGCTGGACATCCGATGCGTTCGAACCGGAGATTCGCGGCAATCTGCTTTACGGTCGCGGCGCGGTGGACATGAAAGGCGCAATCGCCTGCATGGTTGATGCCGTGGCGCAGGTCCCGGCCGATGCGGGCACGCTCAGCTTCATCATCACCGGCGATGAGGAAGGCCCCGCGCTGCACGGCACCCGCGCCTTGATCGACTACATGGACAGCCGTGGTTCAACGCCGGATTTGTGCCTGGTGGGTGAGCCGACCAGTGTAAACCGGCTCGGTGATATGATGAAGATCGGGAGACGCGGCTCGGTCAACATGTGGCTCGAGGTGCAAGGCACGCAGGGACACGTCGCGTATCCGCACCTCGCCGACAATCCCATTCCCAAGCTGGTCGCGATGCTGGCGGAGCTAGATGGACTGGTTCTCGACAAGGGCAATGACTGGTTCCAGGCTTCGAACCTCGAGATCACCGATCTCGAAGTTGGGAATCCTGCCCATAACGTCATCCCGGAAGCGGCAAAGGCCCGCATCTCGATCCGTTTCAACGACGAACATTCGGGCGCGTCGCTGTCCGAGAAGGTGGTTGCTATTGCAGAGAAACATGGGGGCACCGCGCTGCCGATCATCTCGGGCGAGCCATTCCTTACCCCGCCGGGTGAATTCAGCGACATCATTGCGCGCGCAGTGAACGCCGAAACCGGTGTCGATCCCGAGCCATCCACCACGGGCGGAACCTCCGATGCGCGTTTCTTGCGTGCCGTCTGCCCGGTGATCGAATTCGGCCTTGTCAACGCGACGATGCACAAGCGTGACGAGGCAGTAGCCATCGAGGACCTTTCCACGCTAAGCCGCATCTACGCGCGCATTGCAAAAGACGCGCTGGCGTAAATATACGCCAGCTGAAAATACAAGGTGAGGGCATACGCATGCTGAGGGTCTGGTTCGAAATTCCGCTTTGGCAGCGCGTGGTAACTGCGCTGATCCTCGGTGTGCTCACAGGTTATGCTTGGGGGCCGGATGCCGAAAGCATCAAATGGGTCGGCGATTTCTTCATCAAGTCGATCAAGATGCTGGTCGTCCCCCTGATCTTCTTCAGCCTCGTTTCCGGCGTCGCCGCGATCGGCGATCTGCGCAAACTGGGCGCGGTCGGTGGGCGGGCGATGCTGCTCTTCATCGTTACTGGCCAGATCTCGGTATGGCTTGGGCTGGCGCTTGGGACATGGATCGCCCCGGGTGCAGGCGTGGATACCAGCGCAATCCAGATGGGCGCAACGCCCGAGCCGAACCCGACAACGGCGGTCGACATGATCCTGTCGATCGTGCCCGAAAGCCCGGTGCAGGTGATGGCAGACGTGTCGGTGCTGCCGCTTATCGTCTTCAGCCTGCTGATCGGCATCGGCATCCTGATGGCCAAGGAAGACGGCCTGCCGGTGCAGAAGGTCTTCGATAGCGGCGCGGTGATCATGCAGAAGGTGACCATGGTGGTGATGGAACTCACCCCCTTCGGTGTCTTCGCGCTGATGGCATGGGTCGCGGGCACGCTTGGTCTGGATGCGCTGGTTGCGCTGTCAAAACTGGTCGCGCTGAACTATGTCGGCTGCCTGCTCATCATCTTCGTGATGTATTCGGCGATGATCAAGTTCTTCGCTAAGTTGCCGGTGCGCGATTTCTTCCGCGGTATCGTGGATGCGATGGCGGTGAGCTATTCCACTGCCAGCTCCAACGCCACGCTGCCGGTGACGCTGCGCTGTGCCGAGCGTAATCTGGGCGTCTCGAATTCCGTGGCCAGCTTCGTGATCGCGCTGGGCGCGACGATCAACATGAACGGCACGGCGATGTATCTCGGACTCGCCACGCTGTTTGGCGCGCAGATCTTCGGCGTCGATCTATCCCTGGGTGACTATTTCCTGATCTCGATCCTCGCCACGCTCGGCGCGGTCGGCGCTGCTGGTATTCCCGGTGCGGGCCTGATCATGATGGCGCTGGTCTTCGGCGCAGTCGGTGTGCCCTTGGAAACGATCGCCTTCGTCGCCGGGGTTGACCGGATCATGGACATGATGCGCACAACGACCAATGTGAGCGGCGATGCCGCAGTCGCGACTACCGTTGCGGTGATGACGGGCGAAATAGACCGGGTCGAAATGGTGTCGGCCGACGATGTTTGACCGAGCTAGTTTCGTTTCCAAATCGTGGCTTGGTCTCATCGGTCTCCTCGCGATGAGCGCATGTACCGGTAGTCAGCCAGCTCAGTCAGATTGCGAAGGAACTGTGCTGACGGTCCCGTCCGGCGGCGCCACGATTCCGCAACTCATGGCACATGCTACAGCCATGGGAATGACCCAGCGCGAAGCCGAAACGTTGATCTATCTCGAAGGGCTCAATCCCCAAGTGACGGTGGAAGGCGGCTCTACCATCTGTCTGGATGGGCGGCCGGATTAAGCTACCGCCTCTTCGGCTTCTCCAGAACTTTCTTCCGGTAACTGCACAGATCGACCACGCTGCAGCGCCAGCATTCGGGCGTCCGCGCCTTGCAGACATAGCGTCCGTGAAGGATCAGCCAATGATGGGCGCCTAGCCGGAATGGCTGCGGCACGCGCTTTTCAAGCTTCGCTTCAACCTGCTCCGGGGTCTTGCCCTTCGCAAGGCCGGTGCGGTTGCCTACGCGCAGAATGTGGGTGTCTACGGCGAAGGTTTCCTGCCCAAACCAGCAATTGAGCACAACATTGGCGGTCTTGCGGCCGACCCCGGGCAGGCGGACGAGATCTTCGCGGGTATTTGGGACCTCACTACCGTACTCATCGACGAGCAATCGACTTAGTGCGAAGACATTCTTGGCCTTCGAATTGAACAAGCCAATGGTCTTGA
Source organism: Qipengyuania triglochinis (assembly GCF_054655615.1). Classification (NCBI taxonomy): domain Bacteria; kingdom Pseudomonadati; phylum Pseudomonadota; class Alphaproteobacteria; order Sphingomonadales; family Erythrobacteraceae; genus Qipengyuania; species Qipengyuania triglochinis. The sequence goes on from NZ_BAAHND010000002.1 coordinate 888,605, forward strand.
TATGCTCTTTAAGGCCTTCTTCGCCCAGGGCCAGCATCTGCTCCGGGGTCTCGACCTCGCTGAATAGCGCGCGGGTTGCTTTGTTTACGCCTACATCGGTCGCCTGTGCAGATAGCGCCACCGCGACCACCAGCTGATAGGCGTTTCCATATTCCAACTCGGTCTCGGGCGAGGGATTATCCTCCGCCAACCGTCGAAAGAATTCGAAGATTTGATCCTTGGTCATAGGTGGTCGTCAGATGCCCAGAACCTGGTCCATCGTATAGCGACCTGGTTCTCGCCCGCGCAGCCATTCGGCGGCGCGGACCGCGCCCCTAGCAAAGATAGCCCGGTTCTCCGCACTGTGCGACAGCGTAAGACGTTCCTCTTCACCAGCAAGGATTACACTGTGTTCGCCGGCCACGGTACCGCCGCGCAAGGCAGCGAATCCGATTGCGCCCTCCTCACGCGGACCGCTCGGCCCATCCCGACCGCTTTCGCTGACGGTCTCGAGATCGACACCTCGCGCGTCTGCAGCAGCTTCACCAAGCAGGAGCGCGGTACCCGACGGGGCGTCTACCTTGCGGCGATGGTGCATTTCCAAAATCTCGATGTCCCAGCCATTGCCGAGCTTCTGAGCCGCCTCTCGCACAAGATGGGCCAGAAGGGTGACACCGAGCGATGTATTGCCTGTCTGTAACACCGGTATCGCGTGCGCAGCCTGATCGATCGCGTCGTGGTGTTTGCGTTCCAATCCTGTCGTGCCGACGACGATTGGGATGCCGGCACCGATGGCTGCGTGGAGATTGGAGTGCAAGGCTGCCGGGGCTGAAAAATCAACCAGCAGATCCGACACATCGGCCAGCTTGCCGACATCGTCTCCCTTGTCTGCGCCTCCCGCATAATCGTGGCCGGACTCCTCGATTACTCGCCGGAGCACTTCACCCATTGCGCCCCTGCTTCCGATGACACCTATGTTAGCCAAGCTGATCTCCGTGTGAGCGGAGCTTGTCGTAGCCCCGTGATTACCTTTAGCGTAGGGCTAGAAGATAAGATGGTCCTACGACAAGGTCGGGCCGAACGGGAGGCGAAACTTGTCCGATTCTATCCGCAACATCGTCGTCCTGACCGGCGCTGGGATTTCGGCGGAAAGCGGCATCAATACTTTTCGGGACAGTGGTGGTCTCTGGGAGCAGCACCGGGTCGAGGATGTCGCCACGCCAGAGGGATTCGCGCGCAATCCAGAGCTGGTGCAGCGGTTCTACGACGCGCGGCGCGAGGCGGTGCAGCAGGTAGCACCAAACGCGGCTCACGAAGCCTTGGCCCGCCTTGATGTCGAATGGGGCGGGAAGTCAGATCACGATCTCTTGATCGTCACTCAGAATGTCGATGACCTTCACGAACGCGCCGGGGCAGAGCATGTGCTCCACATGCATGGGGAACTGCTGAGCGCGCTATGCTCCGGTTGTGATGCACGCCATCGCTGGAGCGAGCCGCTGATCGATGGCCCTGCTTGCCCGGGCTGCGGACAACAGGCGCTGCGTCCCGATGTGGTCTGGTTCGGTGAGATGCCGTACCAGATGGAGCGGATCTACGATGCGCTTCGCCGAGCGGATTTGTTTGTTAGCATCGGTACTAGCGGGGCTGTCTATCCGGCGGCTGGGTTCGTGCGCGACGCGCGGGAGTTCGGTGCGCGAACGCTGGAACTCAATCTGGAGCGTGGCGAGGGTTCATACTGGTTCGACGAATCGCGCCAAGGCAGAGCGAGCGAGTTAGTGCCTGCTTGGGTAGAGGAAGTGCTCGCCAACTAGGTTGAGGAAGCGCAAGCTATACCACCCGGGTTTTACCACCACACCCGCTGCATTCGGGGTCTTTGGCAATGGTGAACTGCCGCATGCCCGGTTTCACTCCGTCTAGAAGGTTCACCTTGCTCCATTGCGGATCTCCATAAGCGCTCACCCCATCGAGGAGAACACGCACAGCGTGGAGAGCGGCGAAGCTGCCTACCCAGCCGGCCATCGCCCCCAGCATGCCGTCTTCGGCGCAGGTATCACAGTCGTCCGCGTCAAAGGCATCGCCGACAAAACAGCGATAGCAGGCTTCGCCGGGCAAATGGCCCGCAAACGCTGCGACTTGCCCCTGGAACCGGCCGACCGCAGCGGACAATAACGGCACCCCGGCGTTGACGCAGGCATCGGACACTGCAAGTCGCGTCGCGAAGTTGTCGGTGCCATCGAGCACGAGGTCGGCCCCTGCAACCAGTGATCCGGCACGGGACGGATCGATCCGGCGATCGCTGATTTCGACGTCGAGCACAGGATCGAATAGGGTCACCCAGCGCTTCGCGGAAATGGCCTTGCCGTGGCCGACATCGCGCTCGTTGTAGAGCGTTTGACGCTGGAGGTTACTGACATCCACCTTGTCGTCATCAACTAGAGTTAGGCGCCCTATTCCAGCGGCGGCAAGATATTGCAGTGCGGGGCTACCGATGCCGCCTAGGCCGATAAGTACGAGGTGTTTTTCCGCCAACGCCATCTGGCCAGCGCCGCCCACTTCAGGAAGGACGATGTGGCGAGCGAAGCGATCCAATCGCTCTGGCGGGAGACTCACGGATTTTCTCCTTCCGGGCGTTCCCGTTTGAAGCCATGCATGCCATTCCACCATTGTAGTGCGATCACCGCCCCTTTTGATGGTTGCAGCAAGGCGATCAGCATCACCAGTGCCAACGGAATGATGATGGCGAGCAACGCCATAGGCGAAAGCGAATAGCTAACGACTAGTGTGATGATCACGGGGGCAAGCAAATGCCCGCTCACGAAGATACCGATATAGGCGGGAAGGTCATCCGAACGCTGGCCGCGGATATCTAGATCACAAGCGCTGCAATGGTCGACAGGTTTTAACCACTTGCGGAATAACCGGCCTTCACCGCATCGCGGACAGCGGCATAAAACGCCCCGCCATAACGTCGCCAGGAGCGTTCGGGGCAAACTGACATGCGTGCTCATGTCTGCCCCTTTGAACCCTCGAACACGCGCTGTCGACAAGCCTGTGAACAGGCTGTCGACGAGCGGTGCGCAATATGGGGAGCGCTCAGCTTTCCAACTGGCGTAGCAGGCTTCGCACGTCTCCATCCATATCGGCATCGCGTTGCCGCAGATCCTCGATCAGGCGGACGGCGTGAATGACCGTGGAATGATCGCGCCCGCCAAATTTGCGGCCGATCTCTGGATAGCTCCGCGGGGTGAGGACTTTTGAAAGGTACATTGCAACCTGGCGCGGGCGCACGACTGCCCGGGCGCGGCGCTTAGAGCTCATTTCGCTGCGGTCGATGCGATAGAACTGGCACACTGTCCGCTGAATCTCGTCTATCGTGATGCGGCGCCGATTGGCCGACAAAATGTCAGTCAGTTGCTCTTCGGCCAGCTGCAGCGAAACTTCCTGACCTGTCAATTGCGCATAGGCGATCAGCTTGTTGAGGCCGCCAACCAACTCACGCACATTGCGGGTGATGGTGCGAGCGAGGAATTCGAGCACGTCTTCCGGCACTGCCAGAGGCGCGAACTTGCTGAGCTTCGAATGCAGGATCTTCTTACGCAGTTCGATATCGGCGGGTTGAATGTCAGCCACGAGCCCCATCGATAAGCGCGAAAGCAGGCGGGGTTCGACGCCATCCAGTGCCTGCGGCGCGCGGTCGGCCGCGAAGACAAGGCGCTTGCCTTCCGCGAGCAGCGCATCGATCGTATAAAGCAGTTCTTCCTGAGCCGAAGCCTTGCCGATGATGAACTGGATGTCGTCCACCAGAAGTAGGTCGAAGCTACGCAGTCGCGCCTTGAACTCGATCATGCGGTTGGCCTTCAGGGCCTGGACGAACTCTACCATGAACCGCTCGGCACTGCAGTAGAAGATGCGGCTGCGGCTGTGGGTCTGAAGAAAGGTGTGGCCGATGGCATGCAAGAGATGGGTCTTGCCCTGTCCTGTCGCGCCCTTGAGATAAAGCGGGCTGAACTGCGGCTTTTCGGTCGCCGCCATGCGCTGCGCCGCGTTGAAGGCGAGAATATTCGCTTCGCCCGTTACGAAGGCGGCAAAGGTCAAACTCGCGTCCAAGCCGACCGACGAGGTGAAGCCCGTATCGCCCAAGGTATCGGCACCGATCGCCATCATTGATGTGTCGGCATCGTTTGCCGGCCGGCGACCATCACTGTGCAAACGCAGATCTGCAACCTGACGGCGGCCCGGATGGACCGAGATAGCGACTTGTCGCACTTCGCTACGGGCGATCTTCCATGCCAGGCTCAACCGGTCCGCAAAACGGTCTTTCACCCAGTTGGCGCTGAATTCTGTCGGCAGGTAGAGATCGAGTGTGCCTGTTTCAGTATCGATCCGGCCAAGCTGGATCGGCTTGATCCACTGGCTGTGAAGCTGGTGACCCAGATCCTTGCGGAGCCCTTGGCTTATGTCTGCCCAATCGGCTGCCAGGTTTACGGCTTCCAGGTCTTCCATTTCGTTATTTGCCTTTCGCTTGCTAGCAAGCTCGCCTGTTTTCGCCATTGGAGTTTCGATCCCCCGAGTGACCGTCCGGTCGCTAAAAATTATATGGGCCAGGAGGAGGGGGCGCATAGCTTCGCCGCTACCCGGAATCGTACGATTCTCGGGTGGTCCCTCCCCTTGGCCATCGATGTGAATACCCGGGCTGTCCCCCCCGAGCAGATCTATTGTGTAGGTCGCAGCCGCGATGAGTCGCAAGGGGGATAACAGCAAAAAATCTGAAATAATCTAGTTGACTCATCGGTACCCCGCAGGCCTCCGTTGATGCCCTTGAAATACCTTCAGTTTGCTGAATCTGGCATGACGAATCGTAGTATTTCCGTCGATTTCATTACTATTGGGAGACAGTTTGATTTCAAAGTGCAACCCGAACACGACAAAGGGGCCGTCGCTTTTCGCGACGACCCCTCGGTTTGTCTGTGTGCGGCCGAAGCCGTGAAAGAATCAGAGCGCGGCGACGCGCTTCGAAAGGCGGCTCATCTTGCGAGCAGCAGTGTTCTTATGCATCACACCGCGAGCAACGCCGCGTGCCATTTCTGGCTGGGCGTTCCGGAGGGCGGTCTGAGCAGCGTCCTTGTCGCCAGCTTCAAGCGCAGTCTCAACCCTCTTCACGTAATTGCGGATGCGGCTCATGCGCGCACCGTTTACTTCGGCGCGGCGGTTGTTGCGACGGATGCGCTTCTTGGCTTGCGGCGTATTGGCCATATCTGTCCTCGATCGGGCCGCGACAAAAAGCGGCTGGAATTCAATTGGGCGTGTCGAAAAAGGCGGATTAACCGCCGGAAAGCGGCGCACTTAGCGACGTGATGCCGAATCGTCAAGCGAAAGCGGAACCGCAGCTTCGGCGCCCTGTTCCCCTAATATGGAAGCACTTCACACGAAGGACAAGCTGTGAGCGACAAACTTGAAAGAACCGAAGCCGAATGGCGCGAGAAACTCACGCCAGAGCAATACAGAGTGCTGCGCGAAAAAGGTACAGAGCGAGCCTTCACTGGCAAGTATGACAAGAACAAAGCCGATGGCGAATATCTTTGCGCCGCCTGCGGCCAGCTACTGTTCGAAAGCTCGGACAAATATGACAGCGGTTCGGGCTGGCCGAGCTTCACTGCTCCGGCAGAAAGCGGGGCGATCGAGGAGAACCGGGACGTCACCCATGGTATGATCAGGACGGAGGTCATCTGTTCCAATTGCGAAGGTCATCTTGGTCATGTCTTCCCTGATGGCCCCGGAGAAAACGGCTTGCGCTATTGCATCAATTCGGCGGCACTCGAGTTTGAACCTGAGAAGTAGCGGCATGCCTTGCGGCCATCGTATGATCCGTTAAGCCGAGGTTCCGTCTCGCCATGGGAGATTGTGGCGGATATAGGGCACCGCGCCTGGAAAATGAGGAAAGCCGCAGGGAATGGATAAGAGAGGCAGCCGCCGCAAACGCAGCCAGCGTTCCGAACGCGCTCGGCGAGCGGCAGCGGAAGGCAAGGGCGACGCCAGCCGTTTGAAAATCTGGCTGCGCAGGCTATTCCTGTGGGGAACGGGAATAGCCGTCCTCGGGCTGATTTTTCTGGCAATCGCTGTGGCATTCGCCGCGCGGTCCTTGCCGAGCTATTACCAGCTCAAGGCGACACAGAACGCGCAAACGATTGTCGTCCGGGCGCGAGACGGCTCGGAACTCGTCGAGCTTGGCCCTAGCTATGGGAAGTGGATTGCGGCCGACGAGATTCCGCAGGTCATGAAAGATGCCATGGTTTCGGTGGAAGACAGGCGCTTCTTCTCGCATCCTGGTGTCGATCCGTACGGCCTCACCCGAGCCGTTTTTGTCTGGGCCACGGGCGAGAATCGGTTGGGGGCGACTTCTACCATTACTCAGCAGCTCGCCCGTAACGTGTTTCTGAACAGCAATCGCTCTCTTGATCGCAAACTGCGCGAAGCCATTCTAGCGATGGCGATGGAATGGAAATTCTCCAAGGAGCAGATCCTCGAACTCTATCTCAACAAGGTCTATTTCGGAGGCGGTGCATACGGTATCGATTCTGCGAGTAGAAACTTCTTCAGTCATCCCGCAACCGAACTCTCGACGGCTGAGGCCGCGATTATTGCAGGTCTGGTAAAAGCGCCAAGCCGCTATTCACCAACTGCCGATGTAAACGCCGCAGTGAGCCGTGCTGGTGTCGTCCTGCAACTAATGCGCGATCAGGGAAGGATCAGCGCAAGCGAGGCGCAGGTCGATGTGTCGGCCGTCAAATTGAAGCCCGAACAGGGAACCAATTCTGTTCGCTACTTCACCGACTGGGCACTTCCGCAGCTCGACCTTCTTCTGCCCGAGACATTCGAGCCTATTGAAGTCTGGACCACCCTAGATCCCGGCATGCAGAAAGCAGCGACGGCTGCGGTCGCCGGCAATGCACCAGATGGGGCCCAGGGTGCGCTGGTCAGCCTAGATCGTGACGGAGCGATCCTCGCCCTTGTGGGTGGTACGGATTATGTCGAGACGAATTACAACCGGGCCACCAATGCTCTTCGCCAACCTGGCTCGAGTTGGAAGCTGTTTGTGTACCTTGCCGCGCTTGAGGCTGGCTATACGCCTGACGACCGCGTTGTAGATACGCCGGTATCGATCGGCGGCTGGAGTCCGAGAAATTCCAACGGACGAAACATTGGCGAGACCAATTTGCGCACTGCCTTTGCTTATTCGATCAATACCGTTGCAGCGCAACTTGGTAATGAGGTGGGCTTTGGATCGGTTGCGTCGATGGCTAGGCGTTTCGGGATCACGACCCCCATCAACACCTATCCCGCAATGGTGCTCGGATCGAACGAAGTGCGACTCCTGGATATGACCCGGGCATTTGCCGCGATCTCAGCCGGTGGAAATTCGGTGACGCCCTATGGGATCGTGAAAGTAACCACCACAGACGGAGAGGTGCTTTACCAGCATCAACGCGCCCGTACTACGCAGATCATACCGGAAAATGTTACGCGGGGTATAACCGATCTGCTGCAGACGGCGGTCCAGACAGGCACTGGCCGTGCGGCGCAGATCGGTCGCCCGGTCGCAGGTAAGACGGGAACGACCAGTTCTAATAAAGACGGCTATTTCGTCGGGTTTTCCTCTGGCGTAACCACTGGCGTATGGATGGGCCGGGACGATAACCGCCGGGTAGGTGGGCTACAGGGTGGGCGCGCGCCTGCACAGGCTTTTGCTGCTTTCATGCGGTATGCTGTGAAGGACCGCCCCGTCGAGGAATTTGAAACGGAAGTTCAGGTGCCGGAATGGCAACTGGACGAAGAAGACGACTTCTTCTTCGGCGACCCGGACGACTATTACTACATCGATGAACAGGGCAATCTGATCGAGCCCGGACGAAGCGAGGGACCAGGTGGCGCGCTGCCCGAACCCCGCGACCAGTCAGAACAGAATTCTGGCGTAGAAGTCACGCGGCCGCAGCAGCCGCGAGTTCAACGCGTCCCGCCGCCGCGACCGCAACCTTCTACGGGGCGCGGTGAGGATGGCGCGCCCCAGGCGATCGATGACGACTTCCTAGACGGTGTGATCGGGCGAGATCGTTAATTTTCGTCAGAGGCGCGCGACGTTTCAGAAACGTTCCGCTGTAAAAAAGCCCTCCCGACACACGTCGGGAGGGCCATTTGGAAGCCTAAATATCAAATCTAGCGAAGCCGAATGGCCACGTACTGTGGCGAGCCACCGCGTCGCTGGATACGCAGGAGAACCGCATCGCGGTTTTCTGCTTTAGCGGAGCGAACTGCGTTCTCGAGATCGGCAACCGAAGTCATCGGACGGTAATTAGCCGTCAGAATGATATGCCCGCGCTGGAGACCTTTCCGTGCGGCATCGGAATTTTGGTCGACCGAAGCGATAACTAGGCCTTGTGTATCCGGTGCAACTCCAAGTTGGCGCGCAATCTGCGGCGTCAGCTCGAGAACTTGCAGGCCGACGCTATCCTGAATAACCTCGCTATCGCTGGGAGACATGTCGTCTTCCGGCTCGGCATCGGGATCGAACATCTGGCTACGACGCATCTCTTCTTCACTCGGTCGTTTGCCGACGGTCACATTCACCCGGCGACGTTCGCCATTGCGGATTACTTCCAGAGGTATCGAGGTGCCCGGCGAGATGTTGGCAACGAGATAGGACAGCGTCTGATCCGGTGTGACGTCATTGCCATCTACCTTGAGCACGATATCACCCGCCTCAATGCCCCCGCGATCAGCCGGCTCTCCAGGCTGTACCATTTGCACTATTTCACCGCGATTGCGCGCAAGGCCGAGCGAGGAAGCGACGTCTTCGGTCACCGGCTGAATCTGGATACCCAGATAGCCGCGCTCAATCTCTACGCCGCGGCGCAGTTTATCGACGATTGGAGCAGCCGTTTCCGCGGGAATTGCGAAGCCGATGCCGACGCTCCCGCCGGTCGGCGAAATGATGGCGTTGTTGATGCCGATGACATTGCCCTGCATATCGAACAGCGGCCCGCCCGAATTGCCGCGGTTGATGCTCGCGTCCGTCTGCAGATAACGGTCGTAAGCGCCACTACCTGCGTTGCGCAACACGCTCGACACAATACCGCTCGTTACGGTTCCGCCGAGCCCGAAAGGATTGCCGATCGCGATTACCCAGTCGCCAACTCGCGCCTGGCTGGAATCGCCGAACGTCACGAAAGGAAAAGCTTCGCGGCGATTGACCTTGAGCACGGCAAGATCGGATGCCGCGTCGGTGCCGACCAGCTCAGCCTCGTACTCGGTACCATCGGGCAGAGTTACGGTGATTTCCTCGACCGAACCACGCCCGGTGGGGCTCACGACGTGATTATTGGTCACGACATAGCCATCGGAGGAAATGATGAAGCCCGAACCGAGCGATTGGCCCTCCCGATATTGGGGCTCATTATCCTGTTGGCCACGCCGACGGTTGAACATGCCTTCGAAGGGTGTTCCGGCAAACGGATTGCCACCGGTCTGCACCTCGATCCGCTGGCGGGTCGAGATGTTGACGACGGCCGGCTGAAGTTGCTCGGTGAGGTCGGCGAAACTCTCGGGCGCTCCGGCACGCGGCACAACCCGCGCGATCTGGGAGTCGTCGTTTTGGGCGACCTGCGCTCCGGCCGGGAAACCGGCGAGGGAGAGGGCTGCGCCACCAGCTAACAGGGTGGCAGTTACGGAATAAGCGTATCGCACTTTTTTCACGTCCTCTTTCAAATCCTCAATAACTTCGCTCGAAACGAGCACGCTTTCATAAAGCGCGCTCGCTTCAGCTGTTCCGCCGCACTGTCAGCGTCCAGGCGCTGAATGCGTGTTGAACAGCGGGGCAGTCACCGCCATTCAATCGACGAATGGTCAACGGCGTCCGCGGAACTGCTGCAGATATTCGTTGTCCGGTGAAAGGATGATGCTGCTGGCGGCATCTCCGTTCTCGGAAGCGAACGTCGCATCGTAGCTTTGCATGGCGCGATAAAAGTCGTAGAAATTGGCATCCTTGCCGAAGCTTTCTGCATAGATCCGCGCGGCCTCGGCATCGGCTTCGGCGCGAATGATCCGCGCATCGCGCGAACCTTGCGCGCGGATGGTCCGCGCTTCGCGTTCACGGTCCGATTCCATCCGACTGAAGGCGGATTGCAATGGTGCCTCGGGAAGATCGGTGCGGGTAATCTGCACATCTACCACTTCCGCGCCATACTGACGTGCCTGCCTGTCCAAGTTTGCGCGGGCATTCTGCAACGCTGAACCACGTTCCGCCGTCAGCATGGCCTGGAAGGTCCGGCGACCGAGCTCCTGGCGCAGAACCGAGTTCAGAATAGGCTCAAGCGCAGAGCGCACCCCGTCGGTGGTTCCGGCGCGTTCCACCATCCGAACCGGATCGATGATCCGGAAACGGGCGTAGGCGTCCACCAGGAGGCGCTGCTGATCGTTGGAAAGCACCTCTTCATTGGTCATTTCCAGATCTAGCAACCGGCGCTCGATCCTCACTACACGGTCAAGAAAAGGGACGCGAAGGTACGGGCCAGGGCCCTTTGTGCCGTCTGGCGTGTTCACGATGCCCTGCGGTTCACCGGTCCGTACGATGACGACCTGCTCTTCTTCGGGCACAATGTACAGGCTCATCATCAAGCCGATCAGAACCACCGCGGCTACGATGATCGAAAGGCGATGGTCTTCCCAAATGCGCTGCATCTTACTGGCCTCCCGGTGCGGTTACAGTGGTTTCGGGCTGCTGCTGAGCCCGGCGCCGGATTTCCGGGAGCGGGAGATAAGGCGTTACACCCTGGGCCTCTACGATGGTCTTGTCCGTATTGCTCAGCACCCGCTCCATGGTCTCATAATAGAGACGCTGGCGGGTAACTTCAGGAGCAAGGCGGTACTGTTCATAGACCTTGTCGAAGGCTTCGGCCTCACCCTGGGCCTGCGCAAGGACTTGCTGGGCATAACCCTGTGCCTGGTTGCGCGCCGCATCGGCGTTCTGTTCGGCAACTTGCACATCGCGGAAAGCGTCGACCACCTGGCTGGGCGGATCGGCCTTCTCGATTTCCACACCCAGTACGCGAATACCGGCCTGATAGCGGTCGAGTGTCGCCTGCATACGCTCGCGGACGTCTAGCTCGATCGCGGCACGGCCCTGACCTGAAAAAGTCTCGTCGAGCTGCTTTTCCGCAACCGCGGCGCGCATGGCTGCTTCGGCAACTTCATTTACCGTCTCTTCCGGATCGACGACGCGGAATTTGTATTGCTGGAGATCCTGAATATTCCAGCGGACGATATAGCTCAGGTCGACGAGGTTCTGGTCGCCGGTAAGGATCAGCTTGGCTTGATTGTCATTGCCCGGAATGCGGATCGGGCGAACCCCTTCGACATTCTCGACATCGACGGTTTCGATCGGAAAGGGCAGGGTAAACTGAAGTCCGGAATCGAGTGTGCGGCTGTAATCGCCGAGCCGCTTAACGACTGCTTTTTCCTGAGGGTCAATCAAATGCGCGCTGGTGGCGAGAAGCGCGATGCCCACGATCGCAACTACCGCAACGGGAAACCAGCTTTTGCCACCCGGGCGCTGCGGCATCCTGAAGCCGGGCCCGCCCGGACCGCCGCCACCGCCTTTGCGGCGCGGACCTTCTGGCCCGCGATTCTTGAAGATGTCCTCGATATTGGGGCCACGGCGTCCATCGCCGCTGCCACCCGAACCGGTTGGCAACCACGGGTTTCGCGGTCCGTCGCTCCCGCCTTTGTCACCCTTGGGTGCATCACCATTGCCGGAACCGGAAGAATCATCGCTTCCCCCGCCCCACGGATTGTTGCCAGCCATCGCTAGGCGGATCCTCTGTCCAAGCCCGTCCAAAATTCTCATATCTGTCTTATAAGCAGCCTTGGCCGGAAAAACAGGGGTTGCGGCGCGCTTTTCGATGCTACAGCAGCGCCAGCCATGAGCCGCACCGACTTTTCCGCCGATCTTCCTCCCGAAATAGCCTCTCTCGTAACGGGCTCTGTCCTGAACGAAGGCAGGGCGACGCTTGTCGTCGATGCCGGCAAATTGGACGAAGCGGAGCGTGGCCGGATCGAGACTGCCATAAAACAGGCATTGTCCGGGCGCGCCGATGTCAACGACGTACGGGTGGTGATGACTGCTGAGCGGAAGGGCCCAGTCATCATCGCGATCGGTTCGGGCAAGGGCGGCGTGGGAAAGTCCACCCTCACTGCGAACCTTGCCATCGCTCTTGCGCGCAAAGGCGTGAAGGTCGGACTGGTCGATGCCGATATCTATGGTCCGTCGCAGCCGGTGATTTTCGGAACACAGGGCGAGAAGCCGGAAGCACGCGACAACAAGCCGATCCCGATCGAAGGCAAATTTGGTGTCCCTCATCTATCGATGGGACACCTCGTAGCACCGGGGAAGGCCTTGGCATGGCGCGGGCCGATGGCGGGGAGCGCGCTTGGTCAGCTTATCGAGGCCCACTGGAGCAAGGATACGGAGGTCCTGCTTATCGACCTGCCCCCCGGCACCGGTGACGTTCAGCTGACCATGGTGCAAAAGTTCAAGCCTGCCGGTGCGGTGCTCGTCTCGACCCCGCAGGATCTGGCGCTTATCGACGCCGCCCGCGCGGGACAGTTGTTCGATAGCGCGGGTGTGCCGGTGATTGGTCTGGTAGAGAACATGTCGGGATATGCGTGCCCTTCTTGCGGAGAGGTATCCAATCCCTTCGGTGCAGGGAACGTAGAAGCCGCGGCCGAACGTCTCGAACTGCCGTTCCTTGGGCGGATCCCGCTCGACATCGAAATCCGTCAGGGTAGTGATCATGGCGAGCCGCCAGCGGCTCTTGATGGCACCATTGCCGAGCCCTTCCTTGCGATAGCGAAAAGTTTGCAAGCGTGGCTGGCCGCACGAAACTAAACGATCTTTCCGTTTCGCGCCGTAAATTGCTCGTCGGGGCAGCGGCGGGAGGCGGCCTTTTGGTCGCATGGAACTATTGGCCACGGAAATATGCCAGCCCTCTGGTTGCGCGCGAGGCTGAGGAAATCTTCGGCGGTTGGCTGGTCATCGGGCGTGACGGCGTCGTGACCATCGCCCAGCCTCAGCTTGAGATGGGCCAAGGTGTTGGCACTGTGCTCGGCCAGATCGCGGCGGTCGAGCTTGGTGCAGACTGGCGCCAGATAGGGATCGAGCCTGTGCCGCCCGCCGGCAGCTTCGCCAATCTACCCCTGGCGCGAGAATGGTCTTCGCTGTGGAAAGGCTGGTTACCCGAAAGCGACCGGTCGGTCGCGCGGTTCGCGCGCAGCCAAGACTTTACTGTCACGGCCTGCGGCACCAGCCTTGCCGCATACGAGCTTCCGCTTCGCGAAGCAGCGGCCAGCGCGCGCGACATGCTTACCCGCGCTGCAGCCGATAGGTGGGAGGTCGAGCCCGAACAGTGCCAGGTAGCAGAAGGGTTCGTCATTCACGGCGAGCAGCGCATGGCGTTTGGCGATCTGGTCGAAGAGGCTGCCCGGCTCGATCCACCCGATCCAGCGCCTCTGCGTCCCATGCCTGCATTCGAACAGCCGATTCCGGGCGAAGCCGATGCACAGGGAATGTATCCGCGGCTCGATCTGCCTTCCAAGGTGGACGGCAGCCATTTGTTCGCCGGCGACATCCGCCTCCCGGGAATGGTCTATGCATCGATCCGCCACGGCCCGGAGGGTTTGCCAGAGCTCCTGCGGTTCAGCGAGAGAGCTGCCGGCGGCACGCCGGGGTTAGTAGCCGTTGTCCGTTCCAAGCGCTGGCTCGCCGCAGTCGCCGAAAGCTGGTGGATCGCCGACCAGGCATTGGCGAAGATGCGTCCGGAGTTCACCGGGCCGGGCGCGCTCGAACAGGTCAGGCTTGAGGCACAGCTTGAAGATGCAGCGGGTAGGACCGCGGATCTAGCCCAGCGTATCGAGACCGTCGGTGATCCTGATGCGATGCTGAGCGAACCTTCGATTGTACGTCGTTTCGATGTGGCTCCAGCCGCGCATGCCCCGCTTGAAACCGCGTCTGCGACTGCGCGATTGGCAGGCGGGCGGCTGGAACTCTGGATGGCGGCACAGGCGCCCGCTGCGGCTCGTGATGCGGCTGCACAGGCGGTGGGCCTTTCGGTTTACGATGTCGTGCTCTACCCGATGCCCGCTGGCGGTAGCTTCGATGCGCGGCTGGAAAAACAGCATGCAATCGAAGTGGCCCAGATCGCCGCAGAGGTAGGGCGGCCTGTACAGCTCACCTGGTCTCGCGTGCAGGATTTCCAGGCAGTTCCGCCACGGGCGCCGGTTTCGGCTGAAATTGCTGCCAAGTTGGGGGCTGAGGGGCAACCAGTGGCATGGAGAGCGCGAATTACCTCCCCCTCGTGGATGCGCGAGACGGGGCACCGCCTGTTTGGCAATTATCTTCCCGATGCCGCGCGGCGAGACAGTTCGGGTGCTGCAGATCCCTTTGCGATCGAAGGCGCGGTTCCGCCATATGGAATTCCGCACATCGCGGTCGAGCATGTTCCGGCAACCATTTCCTTGCCCACCGGCCGCATGCGCGGTGGAGCGCAAGGGTACACCACTTTTTTCACCGAATGCCTGATCGATGAACTCGCTAAGGCTTCAGGACGCGATCCGTTTCTTTATCGAATGGCTATGCTGGGATCCGCGCCTCGGCTGGCGGAAGCTCTGCGCCGGGCAACGAGGCTGGGCGAATGGGACGGAGCGCAGCCAGGGTCCGGTGAAGGGGTCGCTGCCGTACGAATGGTGTCGGGCGAAGCGGCAGCCGGACACATTGCCTGTGTGGCACATCTCGCGCGAGGGGAAGGCGGGATCAAGGTGCGCCAGCTGAGCGCGGTGGTAGATATCGGCCGCATCGTGAATCTCGATATTGCGCGCCAGCAGATCGAGGGCGGGCTTGTTTACGGGATGGGGTTGGCGCTGGGCGCGCCGCTTGCATTCGAAAATGGTCATCCCGTGCCGCGCACGTTTGGCGGGATGAGATTGCCCGGACTTGCCGATACTCCTGACATGCGGATCGATTTTATCGAGAGTGATGCCGAGCCATTCGATCCCGGCGAACTGGGCGTTGTCGTGGCCGCTCCTGCCATAGCCAATGCATTGTTCGCCTTGACGGGAGAGCGTTCTTACCGTCTGCCCCTCGTCCCATGACCTGGCAGAAACAGAACCTTCCGAAAGACCATCCGCCTGTCCGCTCCGGCGGCGTTGGTGTTCTCGTCGTCAATCTCGGAACGCCCGATGCGCCCGAAGCGGGGCCGGTAAAGCGGTATCTTGCGGAATTCCTGTCCGACCGCCGCGTGGTCGAGATCCCTCCCATCGCCTGGCAGCCGATCCTGCGCGGGATAATCCTGAACACCCGACCGAAGAAAAGCGCGCACGCCTATGCGCAAGTCTGGACCGAGGAAGGCTCTCCGCTAGCCGTCATCACGCGGCAGCAGGCCGAAGCGATGCAGGCGCGGCTGGGCGACGGCGTGACGGTAGACTGGGCGATGCGTTACGGTACGCCCTCAATCCCCGACCGGCTGCAGGCCCTGATGGACGCCGGTTGCGAGCGCATTCTGCTTGCTCCGCTCTATCCGCAATACTCCGGAGCCACGACGGCAACGGTTGTGGACAAGGCTGCGGACAAGCTGCGGGAAATGCGTTGGCAACCGAGTTTACGGACTCTGCCGCCCTATCACGACGATCCCGCCTATATCGATGCGCTGGCAGAAGACCTGACGCGCCAGCTGGATGGTCTGGATTTCGTGCCCGAGGTGCTGCTGCTGAGTTTCCACGGCATGCCGGAGCGCACCTTGCATCTGGGCGATCCCTACCACTGCCACTGTCAGAAAACGTCCCGCCTCCTGCAGGACAGGCTTGCGCAGCGCGGTATGCGGATTCGCACGACTTTCCAGTCCCGCTTCGGACGCGCCAAATGGCTCGAGCCGGCAACCGATACGGTGATTGCAGAGGAAGCCGGGAAGGGCACCGCGCGCATGGTGATTGCAGCGCCCGGTTTTTCGGCGGACTGCCTCGAGACACTCGAGGAGCTTGCCATGCAGGGGCGCGACCAATTTCTAGAGGCGGGCGGTGAACGATTTGCCGCGCTGTCCTGCCTGAACACTTCGGATGCTGGCGTGGCGATGCTTGAAACATTGCTTCGGCGCGAGCTCTCAGGATGGATATAGATTGCTAATTGCCACTTAATGTTGGGTGAGGCATAGTCCTGCCCATGGCCACTCTAGCAGCACATAATCCGATCCCGGCCCACTGGGCCGAAGGCAATCCGACCGACGACCAGCTCGCGCACATTCCCGGCGAAGGTGGCTGGCCGGTAGTCGGCAACACTTTCAAGATGCTGAAGGACCCGCACGCTTTCACGCAGCACATGGTCGATACCTACGGGCGGGTTTACAAGAGCAAGGCATTCGGCGGGTGGAACATCGCCATGATCGGCGCGGACGCCAACGAACTGGTGCTGTTCGATCGCGAAAAGAACTTCTCGTCAGAACAGGGCTGGGGCCCGATCCTGGACCAGTTGTTCCCGCGCGGCCTGATGCTGATGGATTTCGACCATCACCGGGCCGATCGCCGTGCGCTCTCGATCGCGTTCAAGCCCGGTCCGATGCGGCATTATTCGGGCAGCCTGAACCGGGGCATCGCCCGCAAGGTGGAGGACTGGGGCGCCGGGCGGATGGAATTCTACCCCGCGATCAAGACGCTCACGCTCGATCTGGCGGCGGACAGCTTCATCGGCATCGAATGGGGCCCGGAAGCGGACAGGATCAACACGGCCTTCATCGACATGGTCCAGGCTTCGGTCGCCCCGGTCAGAAAGCCGCTGCCGTTTACGCAGATGAAACGCGGGACCGACGGGCGCGCTTTCCTGGTCGATTTCTTTACGCAGGAAACCCACCGCCGGCGCGCCGAAGGCGGAGGGCAGGACATGTTCAGCCAGTTCGCCACCGCCGAATATGACGACGGCAGCCTGATGCCGGTCGACGAGGTGGTCGACCATATGAATTTCCTGATGATGGCCGCGCACGACACCATCACCAGCTCGGCCACGTCGCTGATCTGGCAATTGGCCAAGAACCCCGACTGGCAAGAGAAGCTGCGCCAGGAAATCGAAAGCGTCACCGGCGGGATGGGTCAGGACGGCAAGCCGCGCGACCTAGCTTATGAGGATATGGGCAAGCTAGAACTGGTAGAGATGGCCTTCAAGGAGGCGCTACGGATAATGCCGCCGGTTCCATCGACCCCGCGCCGCGCCCTGAGGGAGTTCGAATTCGGTGGCTATCGCATCCCGGCCGGATCGCATGTCGGGATCAATGCCAATTTCGTGCACCATGAAGAAGAGCACTGGTCCGATCCCCAGGGCTTCGATCCCAACCACTTCACCGCCGAAGCCGTGAAGGCCCGTCATAAATATGCCTGGGTGCCGTTTGGCGGAGGCGCGCACATGTGCCTGGGGCTGCACTTTGCCTATATGCAGGTGAAAATCCTGCTGGCCCAGTTGCTGCCGCGTTATCGCGTGACGCTGGAGCAGGAGCCCGACTGGCAGGCATGGCCGATCCCCAAGCCCAAGGACGGGCTCAGGATCGCCCTCGAACGGATCTAGAAATCGATCGCGATGCCGTCCTTGACCCAATCGCCATAGCGGGTCGGGCTGAGATCCTCGTCGACTTCGCCTTTCTCCGGCTTGGGCGGCGGTTCGCTCGTCCAGTGATCGGGCTTTTCGAAGGTCTCGGGCCGCTTGTCTGCGCGTTTGGTCATATAACCAAGATGCGCGGACTGGCGCATGGTTTCAAGTAGGCGTAGGGCGCGGGGCAATGGCACAGCCTTCCGGAATTCACGCGCGCCGCGCCGCGCTTCGCCTGCTCGACGCCGTTTTGCGGCGGGGCGACACCATGGATCTTGCATTTGCAGCCGCAACGAAAGACGTGCGCAAGTTCGAGGACCGGGCGCTGGCCCGGGCAATCGCCAGCGAGGTCCTGCGCTGGCTGGTCAATCTCGATACGCTGATCGACAGCGCCACCAAAACCGCGCTTCCGCCCGATTCGAAGGCGCGCATGGTTCTGCGCATGATGCTGGCGCAATGGCTGCGGCTCGACACGCCGCCCCACGCCATCATCGCAACCTGTCTGCCGCTGCTGGCTGGCGGTCCGCGCAGATTGGCCCATGGCGTTTTCTCGACGCTGACCAAACAGGAGGCTGCCTTGCCTCCCGCGCCAACATTGCCTGAAGACGTGGCCGCACGCTGGGGCGAGAGAGCGCCAGCCATTGCCGCGGGTCTCGCCGTGCCCCCGCCGCTCGATCTGCGGCTGAAGGATCCGGAGCAGACCGAGGTCTGGAAAGCAAAGCTTGCAGCGGACAGCCTGATGCCGGGACACCTGCGTCTTGCCCGCGGCGAAAATGTCGAAAAGCTGCCCGGCTTTTCCGATGGAGCATGGTGGGTACAGGATCTTGCTGCATCGCTGCCGGCACATCTGCTTGGCGCGGGGGAAGGGCGGCAGGTCCTCGATCTGTGTGCAGCGCCCGGGGGCAAGACCCTCCAGCTTGCGGCACAGGGGTGGAAAGTCACCGCGCTCGACATTTCGAAACGCCGCCTCGGCCTCTTGAAAGAAAACTTGGCCCGCACCGGGCTGAAGGCCAGTGTGGTCCGTGCAGACGCGCTGTCATGGGAGCCGAAGCATCAGTTCGATGCCATCCTGCTGGATGCACCCTGCACGGCGACCGGCACGGCACGGCGTCATCCCGATGTGCTGCACCGGATCGGACCGCGCCAGATCGAGGATATGGCTGAACTGCAGTCCGCGCTGATCGCCAAGGCGGCAGCATGGCTAAAGCCGGGGGGCGTCCTTATCTATGCGACATGTTCGCTCGAACGGCCGGAGGGCGAAGAACAGACGCTGCCGGATAGTCTTCGACTCGAGCCAATCGATGCCGCGACACTTCCCGCCGCTCTCACGCCAGCGGAGGACGGTACGGTCAGGACCGATCCTGGCATGCTGCCTGAGGTGGGCGGGCTCGACGGTTTCTTCATTTCGATGAGCCGAAAAGAAGCCTGAATCGCCTGATCCGTCACTATGGCGGATCGGTTTATCGCAGCGGCAGCCCAAACTGCCTCCGACTTTGCCTTATTCTTGCCATTGTTCATTTTCGAGCAAGGCCGGGATCAGCACCCAACCCTCCATTGGGCGCAACCGCACCCGCACTCTTCGGGCGTTAAGCTTGATGAGTAGAGGTATTCTAACCCGTGGGCGGCACCTGCGTCACGGGTTCATGAGCCGTTGCCCGTATCTTCGGGTGGCGGCCCTAGACGGAGGAATTTGAATGACTGCATTGAAGAAAACCGCGGCTCTTCCCCTGCTGCTTTCCGCGTTCACGCTTCCCATGGCAGCGCCATCCATGGCGCAGGACGATTCCGATATCGACGTGTACGGTTCGGCCCTGTCCGATGGCCCCAAAGTGGAAGGCATCATCACGGCTCGAAACGGCGACACCATTCAGGTGACCATGGAAGATGGCCAGAACTCCACGATCATCGTCGATGATGGCACGGAAGTCAGGGCCAAGGGCGGCTTCCTCGGCCTCGGCAGCAAGACGCTTCAGACCAGCCAGTTGATGAACGGCATTCCGGTCGAAGTGGAAACGCTGCAGTTCGACGGCGGACTGGTCGCCAAGCAGATCAAGCTCAAGGGCAGCGACTTTGAAACAGCCGCGATGATCCGCGGCGCCACCCAGCAGCAGTTTGCCGAACACCGCGCCGATATCGATGCCAACTCCGCTGCTGCCGAAGCCTTGCGCGGCCGTATGGCGAATATCGACCAGTATAATGTGAAGGGCGTGACGAACGTCTATTTCGATAGCGGCAAATGGAATATCTCGCCCGAAGGCCGCCAGGAAATCTGTGCCATCGCGGCTGACGCAGAAGCGATGAACAACGCGCTCCTCTTGGTAGTGGGCTATACCGATTCCGATGGCAGCCAGGATTACAATCAGGTTCTCAGCGAACGCCGTGCAAGCCGTGTGGTGAATTTCCTGCAGCAGGAATGCGGCTGGAAGCCTTGGCGCATGCTGACGCCCACCGGCATGGCAGAATCTGATCCGGCAGCCGACAATTCGACTGCATATGGCAAAGCGCAAAACCGCCGTGTTTCGGTCAACATCCTCGTCAGCAAGGCGACCGAGGAAGGTTAAGCACACTCTCTCCTGCCAAAAGGAAAGGGGCGGACCGCAATGTCCGCCCCTTTTTCTATTCGGCGTCTGCCTTGAGATATTTTTGGAAGCTTTTCCTCAGCTTCATCAGCTTGGGCGGAATAACCGCTTGGCAGTATGGGTTTCGCTGGCCTTCGCCTTCCCAATATTCCTGATGGTAATCCTCTGCCGGATACCAGTCGCCGCTCTCGATCGTCGTGACTGCCTCCTGGCCGGGATGCTCTTGGTTCCAGCGAGCGATCGCCGCATCGGCAGCTTCCCGTTGGTCATCCGCCGGAAAGATGGCGCTGCGATACTGGGTGCCTACGTCATTGCCCTGCCGGTTGAGCTGGGTCGGATCGTGGGTCCCCATGAACACGTCGAGGATCTGCTCCAGACTGATGCGATCGCTGTCATAGGTGACGCGCACGCCCTCGGCATGGCCGGTGGTTCCGCTGCATACTTCCTTATAGGTCGGATCGGCTTTGTCCCCGCCGATGTAGCCGCTTTCGACCTCGGTCACGCCGATCACGTCTTTCATCACCGCCTCGGTGCACCAGAAGCACCCGCCGGCCACGATAATCTGTTCCTGAGCCATTCGTATCTCCTTTGGCCAACGATGTAGGAAGACTGCCGACGCTTGTCATCGGTTGCGGGCGGGGGCAGGAGGACAGCATTCGTTTCACATGGGGAGAATTTCTATGCGCCTACTGCTCGCCGGGGCTGCCGCCCTCGCTCTAGCCGCTCCGGCGGTTGCCGATCATCACAGCGAAGGCCCGATGGCCGAACGCCATAGCCGGCATCAGGCCCTCATGGCCGCGCTGGCGCAGGAAAACCGCGCGGACGACCGGGCCCGCGATCAGTATCGTCACCCGTTCGAAACCCTCGACTTCTTCGGTGTCGAACCCGGTATGACCGTGGTCGACTATATGCCTGCCGGCGGCTGGTATTCCCGCGTGCTCGTGCCCTATCTCGGCACGAATGGCCGCTATATCGGCGTGACACCCGATCCGGACGCGGCGGATTCCAGTCGCTTCGGCGAATATTTTGGGAAGCTCCCGGGCCAGTTCTCCGAAAGCTATCCGCAATGGGGCCTGACCGGCGCACCGGTCGAAGTGCATGGCTCGCAGGATCTGGCAGAAGGAATGAATGGCTCTGTCGACCGGGTCCTGATCTTCCGGGAGATGCACAACCTTCTTCGCTCGGGCGCGCTTTATACCGAACTGACCCGCTTGCGCAGCTTGCTGAAGGATGACGGCATGCTGGGCATCGTCCAGCATCGTGCCAATGCTGATGCGCCGGGCGATTATACGCTGGGCGGCAACGGTTACCTGCGGCAGGACGATGTGATCGCGCTGGTCGAGGCGCATGGCTTTGATCTGGTCGGCATGAGCGAGATCAATGCCAACCCGCGCGATCCGGCCAATCACGAAGGCGGTGTCTGGCAGATGCCGCCAAGCTGGGGCGGCAAGAAGGAAGAGCTGAAGGATCTCGGCGAAAGTGACCGGATGACGCTGCTCTTCCGCAAGCGGACGTAAGAGAACAGAACGGCTGACAGCAGCAGTTAATTTCCAACATGAGAAACCCCTGATGTTATCGTATTTCATCAGGGGTTTTTCATGCGTAAAGTATTATTCCTGTCCGCCGCCACGCTCGCGCTTTCCGCATGCGGTAACCGGGCGGACGACGTGCGCGGCGTCGAGCACTCGGAAACGCTGCTATCCGTCAGCGCCAGTGGCCAGGCCGAAAGCAAACCCGACCGCGCGCAGTTCAATGCCGGGATCGAAACCTTCTCGCGCAGCGCCACCGAGGCGAGCGAGGCAAATGCCGAAAAGATTGCCGAGATCGTTGCCGCCTTGCGCGAACTGGGTGTGAGTGAAGATGACATCCAGACGCAGAACGTGTCTGTCCGCCGGGTCGAATGGGGCGATCGGAAGGGACAGTATCAGGCGTCCAACGTCTTCGAGGTCACGATGGACAATCCCGATCGTGCGGGCGCGGCGGTAAGCGCGGTGACCGAGGCGGGGGCCAATGTCCTGTCCGGCCCCAGCCTGACCATGAGCGATCCCGAAACAGTCGCCAATCTCGCCTATGCCGATGCGTACAAGGCCGCGCGGAGCCGGGCGCAGGCCTATGCAGAGGCTGCCGACATGGAGATCAGCCGCGTGCTCTATATCCGCGATGCGGGCGGCCAGCAGGGCCAGCAATGGCTGCGCGGCGCGCAGGCGATGAACGATGCGATGGTCGAAAGCGCGTCTGTCGCTCCTCCGCCGGTTGCGCCGCCGATGGTGCGCACAGCGCCGCGGCCGGAAGAGGGTTCGCCCGGCATGATGGTCGGCACGACGCGCAGCCAGGTCTATATCCAGGTGGACTTCGCCCTGCGGGAGAAATAACGCTCTTCGCCATGAGAGAACTCACCGTATCCGTCCTTCAGCTGCCGCTCGCCCGGGCGGACGAAGCCGACAACATCGCCGCCGTATCCGCCCTTGTAGAAGAGGCGGCGGGCAAGGGCGCGCAGGTGATCCTGCCGCCCGAACTCTTCGCCGGCGAATATTTCTGCCGCGACGAGGAGGAGGAGCTGTTCGCCCGCGCCCGCCCGACGGCGGAGCATCCCAGCGTGATCGCCATGCAGGAACTGGCGAAAAAGCTCGGCGTGGCCATCCCGACCAGCTTCTTCGAGCGCGACGGCCATCATTACTACAACACGCTGGCGATGGTCGGCCCCGATGGCGAGATCATGGGCACCTATCGCAAGAGCCACATCCCCGATGGGCCGGGATATGAGGAAAAATACTATTTCCGCCCCGGCAA
Organism: Qipengyuania triglochinis; assembly: GCF_054655615.1. Taxonomy (NCBI): domain Bacteria; kingdom Pseudomonadati; phylum Pseudomonadota; class Alphaproteobacteria; order Sphingomonadales; family Erythrobacteraceae; genus Qipengyuania; species Qipengyuania triglochinis. Next base: position 911,621 of record NZ_BAAHND010000002.1, read on the forward strand.
TGACGGGTTCAAGGTGTGGGACCTGTTCGGTGCGCGCATCGGTGTCGGCATTTGCTGGGACCAGTGGTATCCCGAATGCGCGCGGGTCATGGCGCTCAAGGGGGCGGAGGTGCTGTTCTATCCCACTGCCATCGGGTCGGAACCCTATGACGCCGATCTCGACACCAGCCGCATGTGGCGCCGGGCGATGATCGGCCATGCAGTGTCGAACTGCATGCCAGTCTGCGCCGCCAACCGCATCGGTCACGAAGGGCCTGCCGACCGGCAGCAAAGCTTTTACGGCCACAGTTTCATTTCCGACGAATGGGGCGATCTGATCGAGGAATTCGGCGGCTCGGAAAGCGGGGCGCTGATCGCCACCCTCGACCTCGACCGCGCGGCGAAGCATCGGGCCGGAATGGGGTTCTTCCGCGATCGCCGCCCGCAGCTCTATGGCCGGATCGCCGAGGATATCTGATGGCGCGATCAGCGGCGTGATGGCCGAGCCGCGCCATCGGTATCTCGTCGCGCTGGGATCGAACATGCGCGTTCCCGGCGTGGGCGGGCCGGGGAAGGTCCTGCGCGCTGCCATCGACAGGCTGGCCGAGATGGAGCTCGATATTGCGGCGGTGTCGCGGATCATCGCCAGCCGTCCGGTGGGGCCTTCGATCAGGCGCTATGCCAATGCCGTCATCGAGGTGGAAACCGGTCTGATACCGCCCCGCCTGCTTGACGTTCTGCAATCGGTCGAAGCCGACTTCGGGCGCCGCCGGAGGGGCGCGCGGTGGCGGGCGCGCCCGCTCGATCTCGATATTATCCTGTGGAGCGGCGGGGCTTGGGCATCACCCGATCTCACCATCCCCCACCCGCTGTTCCGCGAGCGCGATTTCGTCGTCGGTCCGGCGGCGCAGATCGCCTCGCAATGGCGCGATCCCATGACGGGACTGACGCTGAGGCAGCTGGCCGCACGCCAGAGCAAGCCCGGCGTAATGCCCCGCTAAATCGGGCAGCCGGGCGCCCGTTGTCCCGGCTTTAAAAGCCCCCATCCCAAAAAGCAGGACAAACCATGCTTGACCAGCTGGAGCCACCTGCTTAGGGAGCCGCGCGTGGTCGGGCCGTTAGCTCAGTCGGTAGAGCAACTGACTTTTAATCAGTAGGTCGCTGGTTCGAACCCAGCACGGCTCACCACGTTTTCTCCTTCACCCGCGGCGCACAGGCGCTAAGGTGGCGGCGATGATTTCCCCCCGCCTTTCCATTTTCGCCCGCCTGCCGGTCCCCGGCAAGGTGAAGACGCGCCTCATTTCCGCGCTGGGCGAGGAAGGCGCGGCGCGGCTCTATGCCAGATTGCTCGCCCTGACGGTGGAGGTCGCACGCGAAAGCGGGCTCGAATTCGAACTGCGCGTCACTGGCGGAGAGATCGGCGCGTTCCAAGGGCTGTTCGGCGATGATGTGCCGGTGGTCGACCAAGGCGATGGCGATCTTGGCGCGCGGATGGCACGGGTGGAAGCGCCCGCTCTCATTATCGGCAGCGATTGCCCCGGCATCACCGCGCCGCTGCTCCGTGCTGCGGCCGGTGCGCTGGAGGATCGGCGGGTCGTGCTCGGCCCGGCCAATGACGGCGGATATTACCTGATCGGCTACCGCGAGCCGGTGCCCTTCCTGTTCGAGGACATGGAATGGAGCACGCCCAAGGTGCTGCCCGAAACGCTCGCCCGGCTGGCGGCGCGCGGCCATGGTCAGGCAATCCTGCCCGAGCTGGCCGATATCGACACCGCCGAAGACCTTGCCCAGTGGCCCGAGTTCGAATGACCGTCACCGTGCTGGTGCCGACGCTGGACGAGGAAAAGGCGCTTCCCGCGCTGGTGGATACGCTGGCAAAGCTCGACCCAGCGCCGCACGAAATCCTGCTGGTCGACGGCGGCAGCAGCGATGCCACCGTATCGATCGCCCGCGCTGCCGGATGGCGCGTGCTTGCTTCGGCCAAGGGCAGGGCGACACAGATCAATCACGGGGTGGGTCATGCCAAAGGCGATCTGGTCTGCATCGTCCATGCCGACACCACCCCGCCATCCGACATGGTTGCCGTGATCGAGAACACCTTGCGCGATCCGGCCATCGCGCTCGCCAGTTTCATGCCCGTCATCGCGGGGCCGCAGAAAATCCGCTGGGGCACCACGGTCCATAACTGGGCGAAGACCTGGTATGCGCCGCTGATCACAAGGCCGCATCTGTTCCTGCGCGGCGTGCGGCTGCTGTTCGGCGATCACGCGATGTTCTTCCGGCGCGCGCAATTCCTTGCCGTGGGCGGCTGCACGCCGGGCGATGCCGTGATGGAAGAGGCCGATCTGTGCGTGAAGCTGGCGGCGCTGGGCCGGGTAAAAATGGTCCGCCGCCGCGTCTATACGTCCGACCGCAGGATCGCCGCCTGGGGCCCGCTCAAGGCGAATTGGATCTATTTCAAGGTCGGCATGCTCTGGGCCTTCGGCCTGCGCGATCGCATGGCGCGGGAATATCCCGACGTGCGCTAGGCAGCAGGCAGAAAGCCGACGTCGATACAGTGGTCGATCAACCGGGTGATATAGGCAGGCCCGGTGGGCGGGCAGCCCCGGCCGGACAGCTTGCGAAATTCGGCATCCGAAAAATGCGGGTCGCGCTGGAAATAGCTGGCGTAAAGGCCCGCCACGCGTTTGTAGAGGCGCCGCTCCAGCGCCTGTAGCGAAGCCGGATCGAAATCTTCCGGTTTGACCAGTCGCGGTGCGTGAAACTGGGGGTAGGCCCCGATCGCCCTGGCAAAGGCCGTCACCGGCAAGGGCTGTCCGGAGACGAGATGATAGGTGCCGCCTGCCGCATCTTCCATCCGGTTCGCAATGGTGACGATCCCTTCGGCGACATGGTCGAGGGGTACGAAGTCCAGCGTGCCGTCTTCGCGCGCGGGCATCTGGCGCACCCGCCCTTCGGCGATCAGCTTGAACGCTGCATAGGTGGTGTCGAACTGGCGGATAGCGCCGGTTTCGTAATCGCCCACCACGATGGATGGGCGCACGATGGCCCAGCGCACCGTGCTGGCCCGCACCAACCGTTCGCCTGCGGCCTTGCTGGCTTCATAGCCATTGGCAAAGCCGGTTTCGGGCAAGGGATCGTGGACGTCGATGGTGCCATTGCGCACGCCGCAGACATAGGCGGTCGATATGTGCAGGAAATCCATGCCGCCCGCCTCGGCCAGCGCCAGCGCATGCGCCACCCCGTCCACATTGACCGCGCGGTAAGCCTCTTCCGCAAGATCGAACCGGACAGTCGCCGCGCAATGGATCAGCAGGTCGTGCGCGGCTGCCACTTCGGCAAACCGATCCGCGTCCCAACCGAAGCGGGGGGCCGACACGTCACCGGCAAGCGTGTCGATCTCCACCGCCTGCCCGTCATTCCCGCAGACGGTGGGATTGCGATGGACGAGGCCGGTGACCGCATGCCCGGCGCCGAGCAGACGCTTGCACACCTCGCCGCCCAGAAGGCCGGCGGCGCCCGTGACGAGAATCCTCAACAGCAGGCAGCCGGCTGATACTCGGCTCCGCTGCCGCTATCGAAAGGCATGGCGACCCCGCAATCGGGAAAGACGCCGTAATGGACCGAGAAATCGCCGAAGAAATCGAAATGCTGCGCAAAGCGCGTATCGGCCAGCATCTTCCAGCTATTGCCGCAGATCGGGAACATGCGTCCGGCCTCGATCAGGTGATGGCCGTCCAGTTCGAAGACACGCTCGCTCCCGGCAAGCGTGCCCTTGTACCGCACCGCCTGCCCGTAATCCTCGCACTGGGTTTCGAGACCGGGCAGCTTGAACAGGCGATAGGTGGCCGAATGGAAACCGATGCCGGCCAGCTTGGCGGCGATCTGCGGATCGTCGATGCCCAGCGGGCGGCTCGTCACCAGTCGCGGATCGGCAAAGCCCGCCGCTTTCGCCAGCGCGATGAAATCGCCCCAGTACAGCGCCCCCGAAAGGCATTCGCCGTGCAGGACCGGGTCGCTTTGCAATTCGGCAGGCACGCGGCGATCCGAATAGACATCGGAGAAATAGAGTTCGCCGCCATCCTTCAGCAAGCGGTGCGCCGCTTCGAACACGGCCCCCTTGTCCGCCACCAGATTGATCACGCAATTGGATACGATCACGTCGAAATGGTTTTCCGGCAGATCGAGCTCCAGCAGCTTTTCGATATCGCCTTCGATGAAACGCGTGTTCGGCCTGGCATAGCCGAAGCGTTCGCGGTGCCAGTCTTCATGGGTGCGGGCGACAGCCAGCTGTTCGGGCGTGGCATCGACCCCGGTGACGGAACCGTTTTCGCCCACCATCTGCGCCAGGATATAGGCATCCTGTCCGCTGCCCGATCCAAGATCGAGGATATGGCAGCCCTCGATCGCCTGCGGGGCAACGAGGCCGCACCCGTAATAGCGGCTGCGCACGTCTTCATGCACATTGCGCATCGCATCCAGCACGGCTGGCGGCGGCGCTTCTGCCGTACAGCAGGCATCGGTTTTCAGATCGGCGGAAGAGGCAAGTACCTTGCCGTAATAATCCTGCGAATTGGCCAGGTTCATGGGGCTGTGGGCCTTTCGAAAAGCTGCATTCGGGAAAGTCCCTTCGCCTGTCAGGCATATTCGCCTAGGGAGCAAGCGATGAAATTCACTCACGACGTGATCGTTATCGGCGGCGGTGCTGCCGGTCTGACTGCTGCGGGCGGCTGCGCGCTGTTCGGGCTCGACGTTGCGCTGATCGAAGCGCGCAAGATGGGCGGCGAATGCCTCAACGATGGCTGCGTGCCGTCGAAGGCGCTGATTGCTGCCGCCGCGCGCGCGGGCGAGGCGCGGGTGCCCACGCGCCACGGCGTCACTCTGGCGGAACCGGCGGTGGAATGGGGCGGGGTGCACAAGCACATCCACGATGCCATCGCCGCAATCGCGCATCACGACAGCGAAGAGCGGTTCGAGGAGATGGGCTGCGAGGTGTTTCGCGACTGGGCGCAGGTCACCGGGCCGCAATCGGTCGAGGTGGGCTGGCGCACGCTGACCGCGCCGCGCATCGTGATCGCCACCGGATCGAAGCCTGCCATTCCCCCGATCGCGGGGCTGGACGATGTGCCCTATCTGACCAACGAGACATTGTTCGATCTGGAGGAACTGCCCGATCATCTCGTCATCGTGGGCGGCGGGGCGATCGGCATGGAAATGGCGCAGGCCTTCCGGCGGCTGGGCAGCGCGGTCACTGTAGTGGAGCCGGGCGAGTTGATGGGGCGTGACGATCCCGACAGCGTGGCCGTGGTTCGCGCCGCGATGGAGCGTGAGGGCGTGCGCTTCGTAAAGGGCCTTGCGCAGCAGGTCGAACCGGATGGCACGGGCTTTCGCCTCACGGCCGGGGACCAGACGATCGCGGGCTCGCATCTGCTGATCGCCACGGGGCGCCGGGCGAATTGCACCGGCTTCGGGCTGGAGGAAGCGGGCGTCGCGATGAACGACAACGGCATCGTGGTGGACGATCGCCGCCGGACATCGGTGAAGGGCATCTACGCCATCGGTGATTGCCGCGACGGGCCGCGGCTGACGCATGTCTCGGGCTATGAAGGCTCGAACGTCGCGCTGGAGATTACTCTGGGGCTGCCCGCCAAGGTCGACTGGTCGGCCCTGCCGTGGTGCACTTATACCGATCCGGAAGTGGCGCAGATCGGCCTCACCGAAAAGGACGCGCGCAGCAGGCACGGCAAGAAGGTCAGCGTGGTGACGCAGAGCTTCCACGATAATGAGCGGGCGCTTGCCGAAGGGAATGACGCAGGCCAGCTCAAGCTGGTCCTCAAGGGCAAGAAGGTGCTGGGCGCCAGCATAGTCGGCAAGAATGCGGGCGAGCTGCTGCTGCCCTTCGCCCAATCGATTACGGGCAAAAGCAGCACGTTCGCACTCGGTTCGGCAATGATCGCCTATCCCACCCGGAGCGAGATCTCGAAAGCGGCGGCTTTCAGCGCGTGGGAGCCGACGGTGTTCGGAACGGTCCCGAAGAAATGGGCACGGTTCGTCGCCCGCATGCGGAGGCGCCTTGCATGAGCGATGCCCGGACCAGATCGCGCAATGCGCCCGCCGGACCTTCGCCCTTCGCCGTGGAGGCCGCCAGCCTGCCGCGCGAAAAGTTCAGCGATCCGCAGGTCACCGCCAAGGGAGAACCGCGGGCCAGCGTGCCGCTGAAACACCTCGACACGCTGTGGCTGAACACCGGGACGCTGTGCAACCTTGCCTGCGCCAGCTGCTACATCGAAAGCAGCCCGACCAACGATGCGCTGGTCTATCTGTCGGCCGCCGATGCGGTGCGGTTCCTGGGCGAGGCAGCCGCCAAGGGCACGCGCGAGATCGGCTTTACCGGCGGCGAACCCTTCCTGAACCCCGGGATGCTCGAAATGCTCGGCGAGACGCTCGACCGCGGGTTCGAAGCGCTCGTGCTGACCAATGCGATGAAGCCGATGCGCCGCCACGAGGCCGCGCTGCTGGCCCTGCGCGAGAAACACGGCGACCGGCTGACCCTGCGCGTCAGCCTCGATCACTACAGCAAGGCGGTCCACGAGGCCGAACGCGGGCCGCGCAGCTGGGATGCGGCGATGGACGGCCTGCGCTGGCTGTCGCAGAACGGCTTCTCGATCGCCGTCGCCGGCCGCCTCCTCCCGGGCGAGGACGACCCCACCGCCCGCCACCACTACGCCGCCCTCTTCCAGCAGGAGGGCATCGCCATCGATATGGATGATGTTAGCCAACTTGTCCTCTTCCCAGAGATGGATGCCGACAAGGACATTGCCGAAATCACCACCGCTTGCTGGGACATTCTTGGCAAGTCGCCGACCGATGTCATGTGCAGCTCCAGCCGGATGGTCGTGCATCGGAAGGGGGAAAGCGCACCGCGCGTGGTCGCCTGCACCCTCATCCCTTACGATCCCGGCTTCGATCTGGGCGAGACCCTTGCCGAAGCCGATCGCGATGTCCCCTTGAACCATCCCCACTGCGCCCGCTTCTGCGTGCTCGGCGGAGCAAGCTGCTCAACCTGATATCTGGCAGTTTCGGGAAGGGTTTCGCATCCCGCGCGTTGCGGGACCATGTTCTTCGAAGAAACCTGGCTCGATATCGTTGCCCGCGCAGCGATCCTCTCAATAATCGGCGTCGCCTGGGTGACCGCCCTGATCCGAATGATCGGCCTGCGGACCCTTTCCAAAATGACGAACTTCGATTTCGTCGTAACGATCGCATCCGGCTCTCTGCTTGCTGGTGCAGTGCAAGCAAGCGAATGGACGGCTTTTGCTCAGGCCCTGCTGGCAACGGGCGGTTTGTTCGGCGTACAATATCTGATCGCCCGGATCAGACGCCATTCGCAAGCGTTCGAGGACGCGATCCAAAACGGCCCCATAATCCTCATGTATGACGGCAAGGTCATCGACAAAGCCCTGAACGTCTCACGCGTCGCCGAGAGTGATCTGTTTGCCAAGCTTCGCGAAGCAAACGTGCTTGAATTAAAACAAGTAAGGGCGGTGGTACTAGAAACCACTGGAGACATCTCGGTCCTTCATGGAGATACGCTGGAAGACCGCATCATCGAGGGAATCGAAAGACCCTAATTAGCTTTTTCGTGTGTCCAGCCATTTGGCAAAAGCTACTCCGCCGGTGATCAGGAACGGAACCAGCACAAAGCTTAGTAGAACCTTGGCGATTATCTGGCCGACCAGAAGGTTTCCGATGGGAAATTGCCCATAGAAGGCCAGCGTGATGAAGATCACCGAATCGATTGCCTGGCTGAGCGCGGAAGCGATCGCTCCTCGCATCATCAGAGAGACGGTGCTCGTGTTCTCATCGGTTCCGCGCAATCTGGCGAAAATCCAGACGTTCAACAGCAGGGAAACGAGATAGGCGGCCGGCCCCGCCGCCCATACCCGCCAGATGGTGGCATGTACGCGCTCGAAAGCGGCAAGATCCTCCGCTCGACCACCAGCCATTTCGGGTGACGCCGGGAGGTGCAGTACGAGCTGCATAAGAAGGGCTGCGATCAGGAGGGGCAGAAACCCCCACCAAACAATTCGATTTGCGAGTTTTTCACCGTAAAGCTGGGCGATCGTGCTCGATATCACCACCAGCAACAAGAAGGCGAATATGCCGGATTCGACTGCGAGATCGGTGGGGTAAAGCTGGACCTGCTTGAACGCGAGCACACCGGCAAGCACCGTCATCCCGCCATAGACTAGAGTATAGACGAAGAGTCCTAGCGGTGTCGCTGCGGCATTTATGCGAATCTCGCCATGCTGTTCGGTCATGATGAAGGTCGGTATGCTTTCATGTCTGGTGACAGCCGAAGCTGGAATTGCGGGCATAAATTGACTAAGCGGTGCCGCCGCGCAAGGTAGCGGCCGATTTCATCCGCAACTAGTCCCAGTTGTCCCTAGTGCAATGCGAAGGGGTCCGCGTGCCGCCAGTACTCATCAATATCTTTGGGATCGTGGTGATCCTTGCCATCGCTTTCCTGCTGTCGACCGGCAAGAGGCGGATCAAGTTGCGCATCGTGGGGGCCGCTTTCGCATTGCAAGCTCTCATGGCGTTCCTCGTCCTTGGTACCAGCGGGGGCAGGGCGGTCATTCACGGAATGTCGAACGGTGTCGCTGCGCTGCTTTCCTATGCAGACCAAGGAACCCAGTTCCTCTTCGGTGCGCCCGAGAATAATCCCTTGTCGAATACGTTTGCCTTGGGTGCTTTGCCGGTAATCATATTCTTCGCGGCGCTGGTCTCGATCCTCTATTATCTCGGAATCATGCAACGTGTGGTGCGCTGGGTCGGCGGGGCGATTGGATGGGTTACGGGAATTTCGAAAGTCGAATCGCTTGGTGCGGCTGCGAATATTTTCGTCGGCCAGTCCGAAAGTCCACTGGTGGTTCGGCCGTATCTCGCCGCACTCGCGCCATCGCGCCTGTTCACTTTGATGAGCGTGGGAATGGCTGGTGTCGCTGGGACCATTCTGGCCGCCTATGCCGGATTGCTGGGGAATGATTATCTGCCGTTCCTGCTGGCGGCAGCGTTCATGTCTGCACCGGGCGGCATTCTGATGGCCAAGATCATCATGCCTGACGATGGAGAACCATCTCCCGAGGCAGAGGGCGAGCTTTCCCTGCCGCGCGGTCGTATCAGCGGCGAGGGCCCAGCTGCAATTACCGAGAGCGAAAAGGCGCACGAAGTAGAGGTGGCCGAAACATTCGAGGATGGTGAAAAACCCGCCAATGTGATCGAGGCAGCCGCGCAAGGCGCGCAGACCGGAGTGAAGCTTGCTGTCGCTGTGGGAGCCATGGTTCTCGCCTTTGTGGCTTTGGTCGCGCTGGCTAACGGACTGTTAGGCTGGGCCGGCGGCCTATTCGGCTACGACGCGCTGAGCTTCCAGATGGTGCTGGGCTGGGTGTTCGCTCCGGTAATGTATCTCCTTGGCATTCCTTGGGATCAGGCAGGCGTCGCCGGGGGGTTGTTCGGTACGAAAATCGTGCTGAACGAGTTCGTCGCGTTCATCGATCTCGGTGCTCTGGATGGGACGGCGCTGAATGATCGTAGCCGTGCAATCGTAACCTTCGCATTATGTGGCTTTGCCAATTTCAGCTCTATCGCCATCCAGATGGCAGTGACCGGCGGCCTGGCACCCAATCAGAGGCCCGTCATCGCACGACTCGGCCTAAGGGCTCTTGCTGCAGGCTCGCTCGCCAATCTGATGAGTGCTGCTCTGGCAGGGCTGTTCCTGCCGTATTAGCCAATCGCTGACACTAGGAGATGCGAGTGGATCGCCGCCCGACCGGGCACTATTGCACCTTCTTGCCGGCGCGCGTATCGCGACGCGATGTCTGACATTGCCAGTGTATCCATCGCTCGCCCGCTCGAGGAAGTCGCCAAGGAAATCGGCCACAGTTTCGAGGAATATGGCTTCGCGGTCATTCGCGATCACGGTATTCCGCAGGAATTGATCGATCGAGCGGAAGATCTTTCGAAAGCTTTCTTCGCGCTGTCAGACGATGTGAAGAAAGCTTATCATGTTCCCGGTGGCGGCGGTGCGCGAGGCTATACTCCCTTCGGCACTGAAAAGGCAAAAGACGCGAAGGTACATGATCTCAAAGAATTCTGGCATGTCGGTCGCGAATTGCCAGCCGGCCATCTGCTCTCCGAATATATGCCGGACAATGTCTGGCCCGAGGAAGTTGAAGGCTTCCGCAATACATTCAGCGAGCTTTATTCTGCATTTGAATTGGCGGGCAGTCGCGTGCTCGAAGCGATCGCAATTCATCTCGATCTGCCGCGCGATTTCTTTGTACCAACGGTCGAAGATGGAAACTCCGTCATGCGGCTCTTGCGCTATCCGCCCTTGGAAGGGGCGGAGGCCGAGGGTGCCATTCGCGCAGCTGCCCATGGTGACATCAATACGATTACCTTGCTGCTTGGGGCAGAAGAAGCTGGCCTGGAACTGCTGACGTCGGACGGGGAATGGCTAGCGGTAGACCCGCCAGCGGGCGCACTGGTCGTCAATATTGGCGACATGCTGGACCGTCTGACCAACCACAAGCTCCGGTCCACGACCCACAGAGTGGTGAACCCGCGTGGTGAAGCAGCCTATCGGGCACGCTACTCGATGCCTTTCTTCCTGCACTTCAGGCCAGACTATGTGATCGAGGCCTTGCCGTCATGCATCGATGCGGAAAACCCCGCGGACCATCCCGAACCGATATCGAGTCACGATTACCTGATGCAGCGCTTGCGCGAGATCAATCTGGCCTGACTTCGGCCGAAAACTGGCTGCCAGAGAAAGTTTTTACTGCCTGTGTGCTTTTTGCAACAACAGTAATGCACAGAAAACACATGTGTTTTTCGGCCATGCCTCTTGCCGGCCCAACCTGCGCCTGTGGTTGTCTTGACTCTGTCACAAAAGGATAGCTTTGGCGAAACATCGCCAGCCTAGCGGGGCGGCGCATCTCCAGTGCTAACCGATATATCCAATCTGAAGAGACGAAGGGGTCTTCTCCGATGAAGTTCAAGTATCTCCTGGCCGCAAGCGCGATCAGTTTTTCCGCCATGGCAGCTACGCCAGCGTTTGCGCAGTCCACCGGTTCGGTCGACTTCGAAGAAGACGATGATGCGATCATCGTTACGGGCGCCCGTTTCAATGGAGTTGGCGGCGTTGAAATTCCCGATACCGCGAAGGCGAAGCAGGTCCTTAATGAAGAGATAATCCGTCGCCAGCGCCCTGGACAGACCGTCAATGACATCGTGAACCTTGTTCCGGGCGTTAGTTTTCAGAACAACGACCCTTGGGGTTCTTCCGGCGGCGGTTTTACCATTCGGGGCTTTGGTGCCGACCGGGTATCCCAAACCTTGGATGGCCTCCCGCTGAACGATTCGGGCAACTATGCTCTCTATACGAACCAGCAGGTTGACCCCGAGGTTCTTGAAGAAGTTAACGTTAATCTCGGTACTACCGATGTGGACAGCCCAACCGCTTCGGCGACAGGCGGAACCATCAACATTCGCACTCGCGAGCCGAGCGATACGCTGGGCCTCACGGCCACGATGACTTTCGGTGATGTTCTCGCCGAAGGCGCTGAGGATACCGTGTACACTCGCGGCTTTCTCATGGTCGACACTGGCGATATTACCGGGATGGGCACCAAGGCTTTTGGTTCGGTTAGCTATACGACCTACGGCGTACCCTACAATCCCTACGGTCGCATCGACAAAACTCAGTTCAATGCGCGTATCTGGCAGGATCTTGGTTCGGACGGCGATTTTATTTCGGTTTCTGGCCACTTCAATCAGAACCGCAACAACTTCGCGGGTTCGGAAAGCCTCGAGGATCTGCTTGCAATTGCAGATAATGGCTTTGTGGATATCACGGACGATGACGGCAATGTACTCGCGACCTACAATGACAAGGAAGGTCGTTTTCAGATTTATGAGCAGACGGGCGTTTACCCTTGTGGCGTGAATCCGAATGTTCTCGCTGTCGAAGCGGGCGGCATTGGCAGCCCTGGTGAAGGCATTGACTATAGCGACCGTGAACCAAGCTGTGGTGCGGCCTTCTACCGTCGGTTCAACCCGTCGGACACCGGCAACATTCGTGGTTCGTCGCTCTTTTCGATCACCGACAATCTCACGTTTACGTTCGACCCGAGCTATCAATACGTGAAGGCAAACGGAGGCGGACCTGACGATCTTCGTGAATCTTTCTTCGAAGTAGACGGTGTCGGGTACACCGGGGCTTTCAATGGTGGCTATTTCTTCGGTCGTGACCTGAATGGCGATGGCGACCTCGACGATGAAATTGCCGGTAACGACCCGAGCCAGACTCGGACCGATCGCTATGGTGTCGTCGCGAACCTTATCTACGACATCAACTCAGACCACCGCGTGCGTCTCGCATACACGTGGGACCGTGCGCGCCACCGTCAGACTGGCCAAATCACCTATATGCTCGGCAATGGCGAAATCAGCGATCAGTTCGCGATCGATAATCCGTTACTGGATGTGAACGGAAACGAGGTGAACAAGCGTGACCGTCTTTCCTACGCGATCCTTCATCAAGTTTCTGGTGAGTATCGCGGCACCTTCGGAGATCTAACTGCAATCCTCGGAGTTCGCGCGCCGTTCTTCACACGTGAGCTCAACCAGAACTGTTACACTACCTCGATAAGTGGTTTCGTCGATTGCCCTAACCCGGGCTTCGATCTGACAGCTTACGAAGCGGCAAATCCGGATCACGTGGCTCCGCTTTCCCGTGAATATAATTACGATGACGTCCTGCCTAATGTAGGTTTCATTTACGAAGCTGGCGCCAGCGGGTTCTCGGTTTTCGGCAACTATGCAAAAGGCTTGTCAGTCCCCGGTACCGACCCGCTCTATGACTCGCTCTATCTAGCCGACTCCGAGCGGGCTCGCCCTGTTCCAGAAACCACTGACAGCTTCGACTTGGGCGTTCGTTACACCCTCGGTCGGGTGGAAGCGCAATTGGGCGGTTATTATACTCTGTACGATAATCGTCTGGCCTCCGCATTCGATCCGAATGCGAACAACGGCGAAGGCGCAGTCGTTTTCCGTAACTTGGGCCGGGTAGATAAGTACGGGGTAGACGGTTCGATCGCCTATCGCCCTACTAACAATACGCTTCTTTATGTATTCGGTTCGTATAACGACTCTGAAATCAAAGAAGATGTGCAGACGGATGACGGCTTCCTCGCAACCGCAGGTAATCGCGAATCGGGTGCTCCCCGTTTCTCGTTCGGCGGTCGCGGCCAGATATCCTTCGGCAACTTTGAGCTGGGAGCACAGGTCAAACACACTGGACCGCGCTTCATCAACGACTTGAACGAAGATAAGGCACCGTCTTACACTCTGGTCGACCTCGATGCCCGGGTTCTTCTGGGTGAGTTCCCGACCGGAGGTGACGTCGCTCTCCAGTTCAATCTGACAAATGCTTTTGACGAATATTACATCGGTTACTTCGGCGGATCGCTGGACGATTTCGGCTTTGCGCAGATCGGTGCTCCGCGAGCTGGTAGTGTCTCCCTCGTAATCGGATACTAAGCCCCTCCATATGGTTAAGATTGGGGCGGCCTTCTGGGGCCGCCCCATTTAATTGATGCCCGCTAGATCGGTTGGAACGGTGTTGGACGCTGTGACGTTTTCAGAACAATGTCTGGAACACCGACCAACTTTACGAACGCAACACGTCGGATAAATCCTTGGGCGGTTGCAGCCATTATCCTCCTGCATGTTGCAATCTTGTACTTCCTGGTGCGAAGCTTCGCACCAAATTCTCTTGTGAACGTTGAGCGTTCAGTGGTCTCTGCATTCACCGTTACTGTGACCGCGCCGGAAGAGGAGACACCAGCCATCGAAGCTGAACCCGAGCCGGAACAGGGCTATCAGGGAGAGCCGGGTAAGGAGGCTATTCCGAAGCCGGTGGCTGCTCCAACACCTAAGGTGCAGGTCAGACAAGATCGGCCAGTGCCACGCGCGTCTTCTGATGGAGACGCTTCGACTTCCGGTGCGACTGAGTCGGGGGACGGTACCGGTGCTGCAGGGGATGGCTTGGGTACCGGAGCTGGTAGCGGCGGCGATGGGCAAGGCGGGGTCGCTGCAACAAAACCTGTACTCGTTCAGAGCATCTCCGACTCTAGTTCCTTCCCGATCCCACCCGGCGGACGAGATGCCAGAATCGGTAAGTCGGTAATCGTTCGACTTTCGGTCTCGGCAGAAGGCAGGGTGACTGGATGCAACATTTATCGAGCCAGCCCCTTTCCGGCGACAGATGCACGTGTTTGCGAATTGTCCTACCAGAACATCAGGTTCGAGCCGGCACGCGATACACAGGGTAACCCGGTCGCATCTAGCTTCCTATACCGTCAACGGTTCTTTAACTGACAAGCTTAGCTAGGGCGGCTATGCCCATGCTATGGGCAAGGTTTATATCCGATGATCCAGCCGGTGATCCTGTGCGGCGGCTCAGGGAAGCGTCTTTGGCCAGTCAGTCGGCCAAGTCGGCCAAAGCCTTTCTTGGGACTAACAGGCGAACGTAGCCTTTTTCAGCAGGCAATCGGCCGGATATCACATCCTATGTTTTCGCAACCAATAATCGTTTGCGGAAAACAGCACGCTGAATTGGCCGCTGAACAAGCAGGGTCATCCCGGCTTGTGGTGGAGCCAGCACCACGGGACACTGCAACTGCGATTGCCTTGGCCGCGCATCTCGCGAACCGGGAAGATATCCTTCTTGTTTGCCCAAGCGATCACAAGATTGGGGATAATGCACTCTTTCGCCAAGCCATTGCAGAAGCGGCAGAGCTTGCAACCCGGGGACTCCTGGTTTGCCTAGGTATCCAGCCGGCACGCCCAGAAACCGGATATGGCTATATAACAGTGGGTGACCGCCTCGACCCGGGATATAAGATCGCAAACTTTCTGGAAAAACCTGACGCTGGCAAAGCTGCAGCGCTATTTGCTCAGAAAGATGTGTTTTGGAACGCAGGTATTTTCGTTTTTCGCGCCTCTGACTTTCTAGCTGAACTGGATAAATTCCGTCCGGGCACTTCAGACTTGGTTAGACAGTCCGTCGAGCGTGGAAAGGTGGTGGATGAACGATTCTACCCATCCGCTGACGCCTATCTAAAAATCACCGGTGAAAGTGTGGACTACGCTGTATTTGAACATAGCGAAAATACCGCGGTCGTCACCACTGCCATGGAATGGTCGGACGTTGGCAACTGGCATTCCCTTATGGCCAGCTTGCCTTCTGATGAGCAAGGCAATGTCTCAGAAGGGACCAGTCGATTGAAAAACTGCCGGGACGTTATGGTTCATTCCGATGGGCCTAGGGTGTCCGCGATAGGGTTGGAAGACATCATCATAGTGGCGGACGGGGATGAGATCCTCGTCATTTCGCCAGACTGTGCCAGCAAGCTGGATAGTTACCTTGACGGCGACCTTGAGTGACCGGCGGCGCTTTGAGGGTATCCTTTGTGCCTAAGCCTTGGGGTCGTAGGCATCTGCCTCCACCATATGGAATGCAGGACACGGAGATAGGCGAAATTCACTTCCAGGCGCCCGGCGCCCTTCAAACCATATTAGGTAAATACCTGTTCACCAGTGATACGCTCTCGATACAGCTGCATCCGACCGAACAAACCTGTCCGAAAAATGCCGGGAAGGATGAGTGTTGGATGGTAACGGACGCCGACGACGCTGCTCGTGTGGCCATAGGTTTCCGGAAGCCGTTTTCCGAGCTGGAGATCCGAGAGGCCGCGATGCAAGGGATGCTGGAAGACTTGCTCCAATGGCATTCCGTCAAGAAGAATGACTTCATCTTTGTTCCATCCGGTACGGTCCACGCAATTGGCGCAGGGGTCACTCTGGTGGAACTGCAGCAGAACGTGGATACGACCTATCGCCTCTACGATCATGGGCGGGGCAGGCAACTCCAATTAGAGCAGGCCCTTCAATCTCTGGCGGACCCGCCATCCGCCGAGAGTTTTCAGCGCGCCGTTAGCCCAGAAGAAGAGCAGATCTTGCTCGAAAGCCGGCATTTTCACGTGGCCCAATCGGTAGGGCAGCCTGGTCACAAAATCCGTGAACGTTTCGCGAGCGCTGTTCAGGTGCTGCCCCTGGCAGGGTCCTGCCGAATAGGAGAGATTGAGATCTATCCAGGCAGCGCCGGTTGGGCACACGATCTACGCAGGATTGATCTCAAAGATTGCGAACGAGCGCTCTTATTCGCGGCCGTGTAGATTTGATCAGGACTCCGGTCCCGCCAGAATCTTCGCGAGTTCCGCCTTCCCATATGGTTTGGTCAGCAAACCAGAAGCGCCCAATTCTTCCAGGCGATCTTCCATTTCTCCATACCCTGTTGCCAGCCAGAAGGTGACACCCAGCTCTGCCAGCTTCTCCGCGACACGCTCGCTACTCTCGTTTCCAAGGTTGTAATCGAGGATCGCCAGGCCGGGTGACGTTTTCTCCAAGAAGGAGAGGGCGCCTGCGACTGTGCTCTGAACATGAACCTCGCCGACGCCGAGTTCATGAAGACAATCTTCCGTATCGAGAGCGATGATCATGCTGTCCTCGACCAGAAGGACGCTATCGGGGACATCCTGTGGAGCGCCGTCCTCATTTTGCATCTTTTTGTCTCCGTCCGGCTCGCCGACGAGCTCGCCATTCCACTCGACGCAGCGAGATGGAATGCAGAACGAAGCTTCCAGGCCCGATAGCCGGTAATCGACATTCGCTTCGCCATTCAATTCAAATGGGATCGAACGTTCGATGATGGTCGATCCAAAGCCACGGCGGGTTGGCGGTTTCACGGGGGGGCCCCCGGACTCCTTCCAGTCGATCTGTAGCGAATTATCCGAGTTGCGCGTTATCGCTATATCAAGATGCCCCGAACTGTCCGAAAGCGAACCATACTTGGCGGAATTCGTGATCATCTCATGGATGACTAGAGCCAAGACCGTGTAGGCCTCAGGCGAAACCATGGCCTCTGGCCCCGTCACCCGCAATCGATCTTTCTGTCTGCTCAAATAAGCATGAGCTTCAGTATCGATCAATTCGCTAAGCGGAGCTGCAGACCAATTTCCCTTCGTGATATTGTCGTGAGCGGCAGCTAGCGATGATATCCGACCACCGACGATATCTGAAAACTCCTCGATCGTCCCGGCCTCGTGCTTGGACTGATTGATAAGGCCGCGGATAAGATTGAGAATATTGCGAACGCGGTGATTGAGCTCTGCGATCAACAGTTCTTGCTGCGCCTGCGATTTGGCGCGCTCCTTCACTGCTTCGTCGGTGAGGCGTAAGATAATCTCGAGCAGGGTGACCCGTAGACCTTCAGCGACTTGTAGTTCCCCGTCCGTCCACGGCTCACTGCGTCCTTCAACAGATTCTTGCCACGCCTCAAAACTCTTCCGGGGCGTGAGGCGGGGCCCATTCGGACCATATTCGACAGTCTTTTCGGGCTTTCCTGCCCACGTTACCGTCTGCGTCAATCCCCGGCGCCAGAGGACGAGGTAGTCACGCGGAGTGCGTGATACGGGGATTACGAGAGCGCCAACAGCGCGGTCGGCAAACCGTTCGGCTTTCGGCAAACGTTCGGCCAGAGCGTCAATGGCCAGCACCCGACTGGTGGCCGAACTGTTGAGACCTGAAACTATGGCGCGGAACTCTTCCTCATTGGGAGCCGCGCCGCTTGAATCATACACATCTTCGACGAAAACGCTGGCACCGTCGTGCGGAATGATCTGCTGAATGACCGGAGTGAGCATAGGAAGGCTCTCGGCTAGAGGCGTTCCTGCAGCAATATCACGCATAAGCCGGTCGTGGACTCGGCGTCCGGCGTCGCGCTGTTCGTCCCGTTTGCGAAAGAGGGTACGCTCCAGCATCATGGAGAACAGTTCGGAGAAAAGCTCCGCGGAGGTCCGCTGCGAATACGGTAGTATTTTAGGCGAATAGTGATGGCAGGCGAACAGGCCCCATAGCTTGCCTTCGATGATGATCGAAATGGACAGCGACGCCCCCACACCCATGTTACGCAGATATTCGATATGGATCGGCGACACCGCGCGCAGGGTACTCATCGACAAGTCGACCGGATCGCCCTCGGTCGTAAAGCCTGGCTCGATCGGGACTGGCTTTTCAGTGACATCGCTGATGATACGAAAGCGATTGCGCTTGTAGAGTTCGCGTGCCTGTGCCGGGATATCGGTTTTGGGATACCGAAGGCCGTGGAAGCCATGCAAATCTTCGCGCTTGGCTTCGGCAACCACCTCGCCCGACAGATCCTTGTGGAATCTGTAGACCATGACCCGGTCAATATCGAGCGACATGCGAAGCTGCCGTGCAGCTTCGACCAGCAATCTGTCAGCGCCCTGATACTTTTCCAGACGCGCCATGATGGGGCGAAGGAGGCCGATCTGACGATTGACGTCTCCTTCGGCGTGCGGCTCTATCTCGATGATCGTGTAAGCGCCTGTCGAGTGGACGGCACAATCGAAAAGTCTTCCATCTCCAACAAGATCGAGGCCGAAGAGCCGACCGACCTGATCGGGATCGAGGAGTGCTGCAACCGCGCTGCGAAGGCGCTCAAAAGCCTTCTGGGAAACGAAAGAAGACATCCGGGCGCCGATTTCGACAGGTTCGTCGAGGCCCAGCATCTCCTCGAGATTAGCGGATCGTTGTCCTACGAACCAATCGGAATTGATCGCGATCAGGGCACCGAAGCCCTGAATCATACCGAGCTGGTGTATCGGTTCGCGGTCACAGTTGGAAAGGTCGACGTCCATATTCTCGGTATTCATGCAGCGACTCCCAATCGCTCGATCGTGAAGGCGCGTTCGAAAACCTCGAATGTCTTCGTGGCACCCGCAATCGCCTCGGCAACACGGAGGTGATCGTGATCTTCACCGAGTATCGCGCGGAGTTCGACGAAATAGACGCCGAGACGCGAGTCTTCAAGGAAGCGTTGAGGTCCGGCCAGCCCTTTCTTGCGACGCTGCTGAAGCATCGTCCTGTTTCCCATCGAACTGCCCGCTATCACCCACACTGCGCCAAGCGCCTCGAACGGACTTCCAAATGCAACGTCCTCGATCTGGGAGGAAGGATGAATCCCGAGGTCATCAAGGTCGAGCTCGAGGAGCTTCGCTTGTGAAGGGGGGGTAGCCAGCCCATAGGGAGGTTGACCCTGGAGTGCCTTCTCGACTGCCAGTCTCGCGCGGTGCTGGGCTCTTAGAAAAGCGCCGTAGTCGGCATCGGAGGAAAGCGGCATGTGGCCGACAGTCTCATCGAGCCGGGCGTGAATATCGCCAGTAGCGTCCCGCAATTGGTTTCTCAAAATTCGACCCCGCATTCGTGTGCGCAAGAAATGCGCTGTCCGTTGCGCATAACCTGCGATACCTTAACCCGATAAAAACCGGCATTTTCCGCGATAGAAAGCGCTCTCGGTCGGGGTTTGTTCCAAACACCGCAAATGGATGCTCGAACGAGAAGCTGGATCGAATTTAAACGCCTACTTGTTTGCCAAGAGCTTCTGCCCGTTCTTACGGATCGCAGCTGCGATCATCGGCTCGACGAACGACAGGGCAGGGGGCAAATCTACTTCAAAGATCACCTGCGTGTCCTCAATCAGAACCTGTGCGCGCATGACGTTGCCCATGGCCTTGATGTCGAGAGCCATGCAGTCTTCATTAGGCCAACTGGTCGTAACGTCTGCAACGCCGCCGGGGATAGCATCGCCGATTTCGTGGCTCCGACTGTGCAGGCGACGCCGCACTTCTTCCTTGCCGAGATTGTGTTCCAAGGGCACCCGCATCAGTTCTTGTTCTCCAGTTGCGGAGCGGTGTCCGCGCCTTCCCCGAACTTGTAATCGAGATAGCGGTGCTTGATTGCCAGATCGTCTAGCGAGCCTTCGGCAAGCTGCCGGGTAATGGAGTCAATTTCGCCGCTGATCTTGCCTAAGCTGTCGGTGAGTTGTTCGTCCGGTGTCGCTCCGGCGCGCTTTTCGGTACGCAGGTTTGCCGGGATGCGCCGGTAACTGTCGATCATTTGCGGTAATTGCTCACCGACGAGGCTGCGTACTTCGCGTGCCTTGGGGTGGTTCTGATCGAGACCGTCGAGCTGCAGACCGAGCGCATCGAGTTGCACACCCATGTCATCGACGATACGCACTGCGGGCGCCGGCAGGGCGGGGCGTTGTGCTTCGAGCCACAGTTCAGTCTGCCCGACCATCTGCTGCACAGTTCCTTTGTTGATATCGACCCGCTTCGGCGTCTTGAGCTTCGGAAAGCTAGAGAATATCCCAATCGCGATCACGGTAGCCAAAACCACAGCCATCACGCCCCAGAAGCCGATGCCGCCAAGGATCGCTCCTGCAATCCCGCCGGCAACCCAAATCGCAAACACGGCAAGCAGCAGGTTGCGTAATTTGCGCATTAGATGCTTGCGTTTGGCTTTGGCCGATCCCTGGCCGAGCGAGGGCGCGCGGCGATGCCGCCCACCTTCGCGGTTGTCCCGAACCAGAGCCTTGCTCTCGGAAAGAACTCTTTCAGTCTCTCGGGTAAGGTCGTTCACCTTGTGACCCCTAGCCTTCGATGCTCAGCAAGCCGCTTTCGGCCACTTGGTTTTGCGCTTGAGCCTGACCTTCTGCCCGGGCGATGTAGCCTTTCGATTTTTCGACCTCGCCAGATAGGACGTCAACCGTCTGCTTCATGCTGTCGAGCGCACGAAGCTTGAACTGGTCCACCTCGTCCATGGTGTCGTAGATGTTCTGAAAAGCACGCTGCAGCGTTTCGAGCGGAATGGTGCTGGCCGCTGCCTGCTCATGAATTTTGCTAGTCTGGTCGCGCAGCATCGTACTGGTGGAGTCGATAATGCCCGCAGTCGTATCGTTGAGCGCGGTAATCTGGCCGAGCACGAGCCGCTGGTTGGTCATCGCTTCCGCAACCGTTACCGCGGTGCGGAGCGCGCCTACCGTGGTCGTGCTTGCGCGATCGACACCCTTGACCAGTTCGATGTTGTTTTTCTTAACGAGATCGAGAGCGAGATAGCCCTGTACGCTGACCGCCATCTGGGTGAGCAAATCCTGAGTGCGTTGGCGGACATAGAAAAGAGCCGTTTCCCGTACAGCCTTTGCCTTGGCGGGATCGGTTGCGTCGAGTTCGGCGGCCTTGTCCTCAAGCTTGGCATCGAGCGCTTTGGAAATGTGGATCATCTGTTCCAGATTGCCCATCGCTTCCCATAGCTTCTGTCGTTCAACATCGATAGCTGCATTGTCCATGATCAGTTCGTCCTTGCCGCTTGCGAGGTTGGAAAGAACTGATTGGATATGCGTCTGCGCGCTCTGGTAGCTGCGGAAATAGTTGGTCAGCTTGTTGCCGAACGGGATGATGCCCAAAATCTTGCGGGTACCCGAAAGCTTGCCTCGTTTCCCCGGATCGAGATCTTCGACGACGCGGCGCAGTTCAGCGAGGTTCGCACCGACGCCTTCATCCTTGTCCATCGCGCGAACCGGGCGGTCCAGGAATCTGTTGGACATGCCGGAAGCCGCCATGATTTCCTTGCGGCCCATGTTCGTGAGCTGGTCGACCTTCTTTCCGAACTCTGGCGAGTTGGCGTCCTGCGCGATCAGATCGTCAACGAAGCTGTCGACTTTCGAATCCAGCTTGCTCTTCACTTCTTCCGACACCGGGACGAGGCCAGCGGCCTTTTCCGCCGAGACAGCCGGCACTGGATCAGGAGGAGTGAGATCAAACTCTGGCGGAGCCATTGTCGAAGTGGGTGCAGCGGCAGGCGCGCTTGCCTTTTCTGCCCGCGGTTTGGCATCACTCATGACTAGCGGAAACCTCCGTATCTGTTCCGTTCCTGTATTAGTTACATAAGACAGGATGTTCAAGCTCTGAGAGCGTAGCGAGCGATACGTTCGGACAAAACACAAAAATGTTTCGGGCGATGTACATCGCAAGATACGGCTGTGCCGCCCCTCATAAATGTAATGAGGCCAATGTGGCGCGGCCATGCTTTGGGGCGGCGCGCCACCCGCTCCATCAGCTATAAGCAGACTCGAGGTTATGAACTCCCGGAAGAACTTCGGCAGCTCATGGAATTGCTCTTATCTCACCGCGGCTGGCGCACTCTTGGTGAGCTTAGCCTATGCAGCCAGATCGAGAGGCTGAAGCTCGCCTGAAAGGTAGAGCCTCTTTGCTTTCGCGCGGCTCAACTTGCCTGAGCTCGTCCGTGGCAACGTGCGCGGCGGCACCAGTTCGACCACGCAGCTCATCCCGGTCACGCCGCGGACCTTGTCGGCAATCTGGTCGCGCAGTTTGATCCGTTCGTCCGGTTCGGAGACGCGGCAATGGACCAGCACGGCAGGCGCTTCTTCGCCATTTTCGGTCTCGATCGAAAAGGCGGCGATATCGCCGTGGTTGAAGCCGGGCAGCTGTTCCACCGCCCATTCGATATCCTGCGGCCAGTGGTTCTTGCCGTTGATGATGATCATGTCCTTCGCGCGGCCGACGATGAACAGATAGCCATCGGCAAGATAGCCCATATCGCCCGTGTCGAGCCAGCCATCCACGAGGCATTCCTCGGTCGCTTCCTCGTTGCGGAAATAGGAATGCATCACGCTCTTGCCGCGGCACCAGACTTTGCCGATCTGGTGATCGCCGCGCGCGTCGCCGTTCTCGCCGCGGATTTCCACTTCCATGCCGGGAAGCGCCTTGCCGCAATTGACGATGGCGCGATAGCGGGCCGGACGCGAAAGATCGCGCGGGCGACCGGACAGGCGCTCTTCCTCGACCAGTTCGACGCGGATGCCTTCGCCCGGGGGCATGACGGTGACGGCCAAAGTGGCCTCGGCCAGCCCGTAGCTGGGCGTGAAGGCCGTCGCCTTGAACCCGGCATCGGCAAAGGCGTTGACGAAGTTCTGCATCACATCGGGACGGATCATGTCGGCCCCGTTACCGGCAGTGCGCCAGCGCGACAGGTCGAACCGTTCGGCGACATTGCTCTGGCTGGAGATGCGGCGTGCGCAGATATCGTAGCCGAAAGTGGGCGAATAGCTGAGCGAATTGCCCTTGTTGCGGCTGATGAGATCGAGCCATGCCAGGGGACGCCGTGCAAAATGTTCCGTCTTCAGGTAATCGCCGCTGACCTGATTGGCGATCAGGGACAACAAGCAGCCTACCAGACCCATGTCGTGGTACCACGGAAGCCAGCTCACCACGCGTTCGCCTGCGCCAATGTCCGTCGCTTCGGCATGACCGCGCAAGTTATGGAGCAATGCTTCGTGAGTCACCGCGACCCCGGTGGGGAAGCGCGTAGATCCGCTGGAATATTGCAGATAGCTTATGTCGTCGGGCTTCGCCTCGGGAAGTTCGACTTCGGGGCCTTCGCGATTTGCGAAAACATCCCAGCTTTCTCCATCGCAGCCCTGCTTGTCTGCCGCGGCCTTGGCCATCTCGGCGATGTCGGGGGGATAGAGAAGGATTGTCGGGTCGCTACTCTCCAGCTGGACGGACAACTGATCAATATAGCTGTCCTTTCCGCCAAAGGTGGTCGGCAAAGGCAGCGGGACCGGCCAGGCGCCAGCATAGATACACGCACAGAACAGAGCGGAGAATTCCGGACCGGTTTCGGCGACAAGTGCAACTCGGTCGTTCTTGCCGATGCCGGCGGCAACCAGTTTGTAGGCGAGAGAAAGCGCATCTTCGCGCATCTCAGAGAATGGATAAACCCTTTCGAGGGCCCCGCGCATATCGTGAAAATTTAGACCCTTCGCGCTGCGCGCTGCGTAGTCGATAGCTTCGCTAAACGTGGCGAAATCGCTCCGTCGGCGGGGAAGATCGCAATCATTCGGCGTCGGCGTCAAAACGGCGTCGGTCATATTTTCTCTTGTAACCTTTTGAAAACAATGCCCTTAGAAGGCGACCTTCAGACGAATAGCGTCCATTTATCCATATCGGAGGCTAATCAAACTTTCCCATTCGAAGGGGTTTGTGGCACGAATATGGCCGATGGCTGATGGTCATGCAACACGCAGGCGCACTCGTCGCACACCAAAACCGCTCGACCGTGTGCGGCTGAACGACCTCGCGCTTCATTATGTGGCTCGCTTCGCAACGTCGTCAGGAAAGCTGGAAACCTATCTACGCCGCAAACTGCGCGAACGAGGTTGGGAAGGCGAGAATGAGCCCGATGTTGCCGGTCTCGTCACCAGTTTTGCAGAAAAGAACTACGTCAATGATGAGGCTTATGCCCGGACGAAAGCAACCGGTTTGCTAGCGAGGGGGTACGGGGCCCGCCGCGTAGAAGAAAAGTTGCGGGCCGATGGCCTAGGTGAAGACTTGCGCCAGACCAACGCGCCAGGGGAATGGGAGGCACGAAATGCTGCAGTTGCTTATGCGAGACGTAGGCGGTTCGGATTGTTTGGAATGAGCGATGTTGGCGAAAATGCGGACGCAGCCCGCAAGAAGCGCGAAAAGCAGCTTGCGGCCACTCTCCGAGCAGGCCATTCCTTCGATCATGCCCGGCGAGTAGTCGAGGCGAACGCTGAAGCGGAGCTGGAAGAATGGGTCGAAGAAGCACGAGACTAATTCCCACCCTAATGATCGCCGTAATCATGGGCTGTTCGCCCGCAGCCGATGTCGCGGCCGATCGGGCCGAAGTTACACCAGCGGATCAGTACATCCACCCGGTCTCCGGGCTGGAACTCGTTCCGGTTGCCGTCACCGGAAAGGACGGGGCGCATGAGTTCGTCGCGGAGATGGCCGACACTGCGGAAAGTCAGGCGAAAGGCCTGATGTACCGCACCGAGCTTGGCCCCGACGAGGCAATGATTTTCCCAAGCGAGCAGCCGACAGCGCGCGCATTTTGGATGAAGAACACGCCCATTCCGCTCGATATCATTTTCATTGGCCTGGATGGCCGTATCTCCAATATCGCTGCAATGACCGAACCCTATTCCGAAGATCAGGTCTATTCGGTCGGCTCTGCGAGCGCGGTGCTCGAGATTGCCGGTGGGCGTGCGGCCGAACTCGGTATTGAGCCGGGCGATCGGGTTGCGTGGTGAAACGCTCACGAGAAGCTTGGCGCAAGGACACGAATCGGCTAGGCGCACGACCATGAGTTTCCTCGGCAAAATCTTCACCTGGTGGAATGGCGCGACCATCGGCACGCACCTCTGGAGCTGGCGCAACGGCGAACAGGTCGGCACCGATGCGCAGGGCAATGCCTATTTCCGGTCCAAGCCGAAGAAGGGCCAGCGCGAACGCCGCTGGGTGATCTACGAAGGCGTGAACGATGCAAGCCGCGTGCCGAGCGAATGGCACGGCTGGTTGCATGGTGCCTTCGACGATGTGCCGGAGAGCAATCTTCCGCCAGCGCGGATTTGGGAAACCGATTACACGCCCAACGCAACCGGCACGGCTACGGCCTACCGTCCGCAGGGCGCGTTGGAGCGGGGCGGTAAGCGTGCCCGTGCGGTAGGCGATTACGAAGCTTGGTCGCCGGACGCTTGATCATGTTTCGGCCGGTCGCGCTTTTCGTGGCGGTGTCGCTGGTCGTCGCCTGCTCGGATGATCCGCCCGAGCCGGCGCCAGTACAAACGCAGATACCCGAAGAGCTCGAAAGCATCGACCTCCCTGAAATTTCAGGAAATGAGGCCGGCATCGGCACGCCGATGGACGAACGTGTTGCCACGATCGGCTTGTTGAACAAGCGCAACAATTTAAGCGAAGATCTGGAACTTAAGCCCGGCGAGCAAAAACGTGTGGGCGACGTGATCATTCGATTGCGCGCCTGCGAACGCACTGCACCGTGGGAGTTCGAAAAGGACGAAGGCGCCTTCGTGCAAATGCTCGTCCGCGAGCGCGGGACTCAAAATGATTTTCGGAAGGTTTTCTCAGGCTGGCTGTTCAAGAACAAACCGGCGCTGAACGTGGTCGAGCACCCGATTTATGATGTCTGGGTCAAATCCTGCGCGATGGACTTCCCTGGCGAAGAGTGAGCCAGGATTTCGGCGAATGCGTCGGGCAAGCTCATAAGAGGATACCCTTTGGCCTCAAAGAGTCGCTCGAGGTAGGCAGCTTGTGGCATGGCTACCGCACCCATTGACCCCAAATGTCCGGTCATGAACTGACAATCCAGAAGCACGTATCCAGCGCGACGCATCGAAGCGACCAACCAGGTAAGAGCGACCTTGCTAGCATTGGTAGCGCGGCTGAACATGCTCTCTCCGCAAAATACTCGGTCGAACGCCACTCCGTATAAGCCGCCAACCAATGTATCAGCGTCCCACACCTCGACCGAATGTGCATGCCCAACCTCGTGGAGGGCAATGTAACTCGCCTCGATCTGGTGGCTGATCCAGCTTTCGGAAAGTTCTTCGCGGGGCTGAGCGCACGCTGAGATCACGCCCGCAAAGTCCTCGTCGCAGCTGATTCTGAAGCGCTCTTGCCGGATCACCTTGCGGAGGCTTCGCGAAAGGTGAAACCCGTCGAGCGGAATGATGGCCCGTTCCCGAGGCTCGACCCAATAGACTTCCCGATCGCTTCGATGATCCGCCATCGGAAACACACCGCTGCGATAGGCGCGCAACAGGAGTTCAACCGGAATGAGGTCGGAAGGGGGGGCATGCATGGATTTATCTCTAACAGTTTGAACTCGGGTGCGATACGCGTCTTGCCATTCCTCGCTACCCATACTAATGCGCGCCGTCTTGACGCTGCAGGGGTGTAGCTCAGCTGGTAGAGCATCGGTCTCCAAAACCGAGGGCCACGGGTTCGAATCCTGTCACCCCTGCCATTTTCTTCTCATGACTTGTCGCTGACCCACGTCCGCACTATCGCGCGGTACATGACAGAAGAAGAAAATAAGAAGCGCGATCTCAAGGATCGCAAGTTCTACCCGGCCGAAAAAGAGGCCGAATTCGAGAAATCACAGCCCAAGCAAACGCCGCAGACGGCGCATCCAGCCTATAAACTCGCGTTTCAGGACAAAGAGTTCTTGCTGCGCGAGGAATTGCGCCCCGTACGCTTTCAACTGGAATTGCTGAAGCCGGAAATGATCCTCGACGAGGCTGGGGTTGGCTCCACCATGGTAATGTACGGTAGCGCGAGGATCCCACCTCCGGAAGCCGCCGACGAGGCACTTGCGGGCGCCAAGGATCTGCCCGAGGACGAGCGCAGGGTTGTTGAAAGCTTGGTAGCGAAATCCAAGTATTACGGCGAAGCACGCAAGCTCGCGCGCATAGTGACGGAAAAGTCGATCATAGAGGATGGTAAACGACAATTCGTCGTATGTTCGGGTGGCGGCCCCTCGATCATGGAAGCAGCCAATCGCGGTGCCAGCGACGCCGGTGGCGAAAGCATTGGCCTGAATATCATCCTGCCTCACGAGCAGGCGCCAAACACCTACGTCACGCCATACCTTTCACTGAATTTTCATTACTTCGCTTTGCGCAAGATGCACTTTTTGCTGCGCGCCAAAGCTGTAGCCGTTTTCCCGGGGGGCTTCGGAACGTTCGATGAATTCTTTGAACTGCTGACGCTCATCCAGACAGGAAAGATGAAGCCTATGCCAATCCTACTGTTTGGTGAGGATTTCTGGAAACGGGTCGTCAATTTTGAAGCAATCGCCGAAGAGGGCACGATTTCGAAAAAGGACCTTGAACTGTTCCGCTGGTGCGAAACGGCGGAGGATGCCTGGGACCATATTTCGGCGTTTTACGAACTTGATCGCTAGAGCGCTTCGCCCGGCTCAAGCTTCCTGACTGATTGGTGGCCCAGAGGGCCGTTTCCATGGCCATAACCGGGGGCGTTTTCGATGGCTGCTCGTGTGAAAGCGCGAGCTATGCGCACGGCGTGGGTGAGTGGCTGGCCGTGTGCCAGCATAGTGGCAAGCGCTGAGGAAAGCGTGCAGCCCGTGCCATGAGTGTGATTGGTCTCAATCCGTTCGTGGCCAAAGCTGGCAATCTTGCCGCTGGCCGATACGACGTAGTCAATAACCTGATCACCATCCGCGTGACCACCCTTCGCCAAAACGATCGCATCCTGAGCGTCGGCTAGTTGGCGTGCAGCATCGAAAATTTCGTCGGAAGGTATATCCGCGCGTCCGGTAAGAGCCGCCAATTCCGGCAGATTTGGCGTTACGATGGTAGCGATCTGCATCAATGCACTGAACGCTTCGACAGTATGGTCATCGGCTAAGATCGCACCGCTCGTCGAGACCATTACCGGATCGAATACGATGGCTCCGGCGAAACTCTTCAGTCGCTCCGCCAGCGCCAGCGCGATTTCGGGCGATCCCAACATACCGATTTTGATGGCATCCGCGCCGATGTCCGAAAGGCAACTTTCAACTTGTTCCAGCACGAAATCGGTGCCGAACACTTCGACGTTCTGAACGCCCATAGTATTTTGGGCAGTGACGGCTGTTATGGCCGTCATCGCGTAGCCGCCAAGCATGGTAACGGTTTTGATGTCGGCTTGAATGCCCGCTCCGCCGGATGAGTCGGATCCGGCAATCGCCAGAATACGAGGCGCTTGCAGCCGATCAGCCATTCTCGTCCATCCGGACAGTGGCGGCTGGGTATTTC
Source organism: Qipengyuania triglochinis (assembly GCF_054655615.1). NCBI lineage: Bacteria > Pseudomonadati > Pseudomonadota > Alphaproteobacteria > Sphingomonadales > Erythrobacteraceae > Qipengyuania > Qipengyuania triglochinis. The sequence continues at coordinate 940,251 of NZ_BAAHND010000002.1, forward strand.
TTCTGTAGTTGAGAACTTCTCGTCGGCCGGTCCATAAGTTCACCCCCGCAGTTGGGGCAAAGATCATCCAAAGTATCCGCACAATCAGCGCAAAACGTACATTCGAGGCTGCAGATGAATGCACCGGGCGCCTCCGCCGGGGTAAGCGCGCCGCACTTCTCGCAGTTGGTTCGCATCTCCAGCATCAGGCAGCGGCCTTCACGGCGTCGCAAATACGGTCGACCACTTTTTCCACCTGCCCTGCATCATCACCTTCGGCCATGACTCGAATGACAGGCTCGGTGCCGGAGGGCCGAATCAGAAGGCGACCCTTGCCTTCTAGTTCTTTTTCAGAATCGGCTACCGCTTTTTTAACAGCTTCATTCTCCAGTGGAACGCCAGCTGAATACCTAACGTTCTTGAGAAGCTGGGGAACCGGATCGAAAACGTGCAGCAATTCGCTCGCTCGTTTGCCCAACCGGACGAGGCTGGCGAGTACGCGCAATGCGGCTACTGTGCCATCACCCGTCGTGCCGTGATCGGTTAAAATCATATGACCCGATTGTTCACCGCCTACGTTGAAGCCACCCTCGCGCATTCTTTCTAGCACATAACGGTCACCCACCTTTGTTCGCTCGAGTGAGAGGCCGATACCTTGTAAATAACGTTCGAGGCCAAGATTGCTCATCACGGTCGCAACGACACCGCCACCAGTAAGGTCGCCGCGCTCATGCAAGCGTGAGGCAATCAAAGCCATGATCTGATCCCCATCAACCGCTCGGCCCTTTTCATCAATCACAATGAGCCGGTCCGCATCGCCGTCTAGGGCTATTCCGATATCTGCCTTTTCCTCGATAACCCGAGACTTGATCGCATCGAGCGAAGTTGATCCCACACCGCGATTGATATTGGTGCCGTTCGGCTCGACGCCCATTGCAACGACATCTGCTCCAAGCTCCCAGATGGCAGAGGGGGCAACGCGATAGGCCGCACCATTCGCACAGTCGACGACGACCTTAAGGCCATCGAAACGGATGTCGCTTGCAACCGATTGCTTGACCGCATGAATATATCTTCCGCTCGCATCATCAATACGCCGTGCACGACCGATCATTTCTGGCCTTACGAGCAACGGCTCTTGTCCCATCAGCGTTTCGATGGCCATCTCTGCCGCATCGGACAATTTGAAGCCGTCCGGTCCGAACAACTTGATCCCATTATCTTCGAAGGGATTGTGGCTGGCAGAGATCATGACTCCGAGGTCTGCGCGCATTTCTCGGGTCAGCAAGGCAATTGCGGGCGTTGGTAGAGGGCCGGTCATGATCACGTCCATTCCGACGCTGGCGAACCCTGCCACTAGGGCGCTTTCGACCATGTACCCTGACAGGCGGGTATCCTTACCGATGACAACTCGGTGACGATGGTCGCCGCGGAGAAAGTGTGTTCCCGCTGCTTGTCCGACCTTCATTGCATTTTCTGCGGTCATAACGCCGTCGTTCACCCGACCGCGGATACCGTCAGTGCCAAAAAATTTGCGGACCATCGCTACCTCTCGTAAAAATCCTGAGTGAGCCTACAGAGCCCAGTGTCGCCTAAAGAAAAGCCCTATCCAGACAGTTGTGTTCCTATTGTCTTGACCATGTGCAACCACAAGCTCTGATGTGCGTTAGGGTTTCGAACACCCAATTTATCAACACCAATTCTTAAAGGGGACCATTCCATGGCTTTCGAGCTTATCGACCTTCCTTATGAAGACACCGCCCTTGAACCAGCTGTGTCGGCGAAAACGCTGAGCTACCACCACGGCAAGCATCACAAGGCCTATATCGACAAAACAAATGCTGCAATCGAAGGCGGCGACCTTGAGGGTAAGAAACTCAAAGAGGTGATTTCGTCGGCTCGCGGTAGTGATCAGGGCCTTTTCAACAACTCTGCTCAGAGTTGGAATCACGGATTTTACTGGCATTCGATGGCCAGCGAAGAAACCGCTGTTTCAGATGAACTGAAGAGCATGATCGACAAGGCTTTCGGTTCGATCGACGAACTCAAGAATGAGCTCAAAGAGCGCGGGGCTGGGCATTTTGCCAGCGGCTGGGTTTGGCTCGCGGTAAAGAATGGCGAGCTGACTATCGAAGAAACCCATGACGGTGATACGCTGGCGGATCAGGACGGTGTTAATCCACTATTGGTCATCGATCTGTGGGAACACGCTTATTATCTCGATCACCAGAACGCACGTCCTGAATATCTGGGTGCTGTTAGTGACAAGCTTAACTGGAGCTTCGCGAGCGATAATCTTGCCCGCGGCACCACTTGGGAATATCCTGGCTGAGCAGCCAGTCCCTCAAAGACCCAAAAAGCCGCTGTGCGATGGCACGGCGGCTTTTTTTATGTTTCGGTGTCGGATTCGGCAGAAAGATCCAGCAGATTGTTGGCAAAAAGCGGTTCGCCAAAGATGAAGCCCACGAGGTTGGGCCTTCCGACATGATCGAACAATGCGGTCAGCATCAGTAATATAGGGACCGATAGAAGGGCGCCGAAAACGCCCCAGATCCACGTAAAGTAGGATAACGCAATTAGGATCATGACCGGGTTCATAGTGAACCGCGCACCAAGTATAGATGGTGTGACCACATTAGCCTCGATCGTATGCAGGCCAAGATAGGCTGCCGCGGGTATTAGCCCCAGAAACATGGTTTCTGCGGTTCCGATGCCAAAGAGAGCAAGCAGTCCACCCATCACTGTAGGGCCGATGTAGGGCAGAAAGTTCAGAATTGCGGCGAGGCCGCCCCACATGATCGGGGCATCGACATCAAGTGCCCAAGCGCCGAGCGCGACAATGATGCCAACGGCGGCGTTGATCCACCCGACCGTCAGAATGTACGCCGCTACTCGGTCTTGCACTTCGCGAAGTACGCGCGCAGCCTTGATGCTGGTTCCAAAATTCGTCCGGCCAAACAGTAAGCGCTGACGAAGCCGAATACGGGCTTCGATCATGAAGAACGCCATTAACAAGGTGAGAATGGTTTCGATCACCAAGCTAGGTGTCGCAAAAGCGAGTTCTTCCAATAAGCTCGGCGTGGCAACGACGACTTCTTGCGACTCGCCGCGGTCCACTAATTCGGCGAGCTGTTCGTTTATCTGCCCGATCCATGCGAACTGGTCTCGCAGCTGGGTAAAGCGTTCGCCGACTTGCTTCAGCATCGCTGGCAACTGGTCGAAAAGTGCAATGGCAGGTTGCAGGATCAGAGCGAGCGCAAGCAGCAGGACCGCGAAAAAAACCAGTAATGAAATTAATGCAGACAGTGCGTTGGGAAGTCCCCATCCATTTAGCTTGTCCGCCAGAGGAGAGAGAATGACGGTGAGGATAATCGCGGTGACAACCGGAAGAAAGACTACCGATCCGATCGAAAGGACGAAGGGAAGGGCGAGAAACAGCCCGATGCCGATCAGGAGAACCAACGCGGAGATCAAACGCAGCTCTTGTTCGGCGAGCGAAAAGCGACCGTCTCCCTGCGAACCAAGGGAGGGAGGAAGACCTTCCTGTTTGATCTCGCTGTCAGTCATTTGAGCTTATCTCGCGCCTGATCGACAAGCGAACAAGGGAACTGGCTTCGCCATCAATTCCGCGAAGTAGAGCCCTGTCCTGCAGCGACATCGTCCAATTCCTCAAGTATAGCTCGATGTGCTGTATCGTCGTCTATCGAGCGCTTTGGAATAGACCCATCGGCTAGCATCGCATTCAGAGCGGAACGGGCGCGTCCAACACGACTTTTAATCGTTCCAACCGCGCAGCCGCAAATGTTAGCAGCTTCTTCGTAAGAAAACCCTCCAGCTCCTACCAGAAGAAGAGCTTCACGGCGTTCTGGCGGGAGTGTGAGCAGGGCGCGATGCATATCTGACAAGTGGATTGGTTCTTCCTGGCCGGCAGGCGCCGTCAGTATCCGCTCCGCCACGGTTTCATCATATTCCCCACGGAAGCGGTTGCGACGCATATCGGTAAGATAAGCGTTGCGCAGAATTACAAATGTCCATGCGCGCATGCTCGTTCCGGGCTGGAACCGCTCTTGTGCGGCCCAAGCCTTCAGCAGGGTTTCCTGTACAAGATCATCGGCCATGTCCGCGCGGCCGCAGAGACCGCGGGCGAAAGCGCGTAAGTGAGGAACGACATCGGTCAGTTCCTTTTTGAAATCGGCCTTCTCGGAGGCCGTACGTTGTTCAGCCCCCATCAGTCCTTACTGTCCAGTTGAGAAAGGAGATCCTTGAATGTGTCGGGAAGATCTTCTTCGACTACAGAATCATAAAGCCGACGAAGTCCAAGCGCCCAATCGGGGCGCTCGCCTTCGCCAGTTTTCGCTTCCTTGCCCGCGCCCGTTCCGGGCTTGCTTGCGGAAGAGTTATCAACGGTCATTGTGTAAAGATTTTGTCCTTAGCCTTCTCCGGAGGGAAGGTTTCTACCGCCCCGTGCCTTTGAATCATGATCCCTAGTTGTGCGACAACGACGTCACTTGCAAGAGGTTCCGACAAATCTCGACTTATTGTTCAATTCAGGAAATTTAGAGGAACTTTCTCTCAGTCAGCGGATAGATGGGCAAAGCTGGGCTTAGAATTCGCGAGGCATACCGCTGGTACAAGAACAACTCATGCGACGGGGGAGGAAAAGACGTTGGCTCGTGGATTATCCACGAGCCGTACCCTTAGCTATTTTCCTTCTAGTGGCAGCGGTCACCGTTCTCAGCGTGTTCGCCATCGAAAGAGGCGAGAGGGTGAGGGAGAGCGCCGATCTCAGCCGTCAGGCCGATGCTATGGTTTCAGCTATCGAGAGGCGAGCTTACTCCAGTTCCTCCTTTCTGCGCGCTGGCGCGGCATTATTTGGGTCACAACAAAACGTCACCAGTGATGTCTTTCGTCAATTCGTCTCGGAGCTGAGGCTTGATGCTGATTATCGGGGGGCAGAGGGGATCGGGTGGGCACCCGCGATTACCGATAGCCAGCTTCCTGCTGTGGAAGCGCAGCTCAGTTCGGGACGAATTGGTCCGATGCAGGTGAGGCCTACGCTAGATCAGGACCCGCGCAGCCAGCTTGTGCCAATTCTCTTCCTCCAGCCTGACACATTACGTAATCGCAGGGCGCTCGGCTTCGATATGTATTCAGAAGCTACGAGACGTGCGGCGATGGATGAGGCAACACGCACTGTCCGTCCTACCGCGAGTGGGCGCGTGAACCTTGTGCAGGACACCGGTCCTGACGAATTCGGCTTCATCATTTATATGCCCGTGTTCGACGGAAGTGGTTCCCAGCGCAGCCTAAAAGGTTTCGTTTATAGCCCCTTTAATGCTTCCCAGTTTCTCTCATCCGCTTCCGAGCTAATCGCATCGCCGGAAGCGGCACTTCGCTTTTACGATGTATCTGGCGGTAAACCGCTGATGATGGTCGAAACGGAAAATTGGTCGGATGATGGCCATACCGTCGAACGCGATGTCGATCTGGCAAATCGGCACATGGTGCTCGTTGTACAGTCAAAAAGGGATATGGCTCTATCGCCATTGTCCTTAATTACCCTGCTGTTCGGTCTGGCCGTTGCGAGCCTTCTCCTTGTTGTCGCTCGTCTACTCACGCAGCAGGCCCAGGAAGACAGTCGATCCTTGGAGTGGTTCGCACAGCAGAACTCAATACGTAATTCTCTGACACGTGAATTAAATCATCGGGTTAAAAACACCCTCGCGAATGTGCTTTCCATCGTGTCGCTCACTCGCCGTCGGGCGGAAACTCTTGACGAATTTGCGGAGGGTATCGACAATCGTATCCGCGCGCTGTCGGCCACCCACGACCTCTTGACGCAATCGGAGTGGGGCACGACGCCGATTGCAGCGGTCATTTCGGTCGAACTTGCACCTTACACCAATGCGAACGATCACGAGGTCGTTGCTACTGGCCCCGATGTCGAGTTGGCGCCGAATGATGCCCTATCTCTTGGCCTTGCCATTCATGAATTGGCCACCAACGCAGCGAAATACGGTGCATTATCATGTAGTGGCGGACGGGTATCTATCAGCTGGGAGCTCGTAAATCCAAACCTGGCGCGTATCGAATGGGTCGAGAGCAACGGACCCAGTGTAGCTCCCCCGACAAAGCGCGGGTTCGGCATTGATCTCATCGAAAAGATTGTTGCCCATGAACTTCGTCATCCGGTGGAATTGGAGTTCGATCCTGAGGGTGTGAGATGCCGATTGATGACGGCAGTGCGCGAGCCAGGCGAATTTGCACTTCGTAGCAAATATTCCGTAGCTAAGATCGGACAATAAGAAGCCGATACCTTCGGTTCTCGCGATGAGACGGTAGCGCTAAGCGATGTAGCTTATCCGGGCCCGAATTTTTAGAGGACCGGCATTCATCAAGCTTGCCAACTCAGGAATATTGGGTGCGAATCAGAAAGGCCGCCGGAATTTCCCCCGGCGGCCTACAGATTTTGATTTATTTCGTCAGCCCAGCGGGCGGCTCGATCCAAAGAAGAGCGCTTGGCTGATTGCGGCGCGAACAGTCTGTTCCTGGAACGGCTTCGTTACCAAATAGGTAGGCTCAGGACGATCACCCGTGAGGAGGCGTTCAGGATAGGCAGTGATAAAGATCACCGGAACGCTATCGATGGCCAGAATGTCGTCAACCGCATCCAGCCCCGACGAGCCATCGGCCAGTTGGATATCGGCCAATACTAGCCCCGGCGTTTTCTGAGCCACGACTTCCTGGGCCTGAGTACGCGTGGCGGCAGTGCCACATACTTCGTGACCGAGCGAGGTTACGAGATCTTCGAGCTGCATGGATATGAGCGGCTCGTCCTCGATAATCAGAACGCTGGTCGCGCTCTCCCGATCAATTTCACCGACGGCTTCCTGTACGAGACGTTCGATCTCGTCGGTTTCCAGTTCCATGATTTCGCCTGCCTGTTCGACAGAGAAGTCTTCCAGTGTGGTCAGAAGAAGGGCCTGACGGTTGAGGGGCGTTATCGACTTCAGGCGATCCTGAGCAGCACCTTCGTGGCCCTGTTCACTATCGATATCGGGAACGTCCATATAGGCGCTCGACCACACCTTATTGAAAGCGCGATAAAGCGGAACGCGACCGCCTTCCAGAGAAGACTTGAGCTGTTCATCAGCCAGCGCCGCCTCGAGGGTGGCGCGGACAAAGGCATCTCCGGTAGCTTGCGAGCCGGTCAGAGCCCGCGCGTAGCGGCGAAGATAAGGTAAGTTTTTAGCAATCTGGTCACCAAGCGACATATAACCCCTTCCGTGGTTTGCGCGTGCTGAACGCCCCGTATCAGCATAGGTTCCGGCAATCACGGGGAAATCCTGTGATTTGACAAACGGATTTTTTCTTACGACGGAAACGAGATCAGCTTGTATCAACTGAGGCATGGGGGCCTGCCTTGCTCGACGTCGCCAATCCACATAATTGCGTTCACTGTCCACTTCAAGAACGCCGCGGTCTACGCCGGCTGGATGAAGCGCAAACTCAGTATATCAATCGGATCAAAGGCGGTGAATTACTCGTCGACAGAGGCGAAACCGTCTTGGCAGAGGAGGCCAGCGCCACGCACCTTTTCACGGTTCTCGATGGCGTGCTGATCCGTTTTCATTCTTTGGAAGACGGTCGCAGACAGATCGTAAACTTCATGTTTCCGGGGGATCTTGTGGGCCTGCAGGCAGCATTCGATGATCCCAGCACCCATTCGGTCGAAGCTGTCACACCAGCGCGTCTATGTGTTTTCGATCGCAGCGCTTTTATTGAACTTATCAAGGACAATCCTCGCTTGGGCTATGATGTGACATGGCTCGCGGCAAAGGAAGAAACCGCGCTTGAGAACCATATCGTTTCCTTGGGCCAGCGCAGCGCGAGAGAGCGAGTCATATTTCTAGCGGTTTGGTTAATTGACCGGGCACAGGCCACCGGGGTTGCTGATGAGGGTAACAAGCTAGTTCTCCCGATCACGCAATCACAGATCGCGGATATGCTCGGGCTGTCGCTGGTACATACTAACCGAACGATTCGGGCGCTTCACAATGAGGGGCTGGTACATTGGGGACAAAAAGAGATTTGCGTGCCCGACATGAATAGTGCTGCAGATCTGGTAGGGATCATACGAAGCGATGATAGCGATCGACCTTTCATCTAGATCAACGGGTGTGTTTGCCGGGATTGAAAAAATTCTCACGTGGTGGGAACCCGATATCTGCTGGCTCATTTACCTTATGTCACCGCCGAGACCCCCCTCCCGTCCAAGCGGCAGGTGATACGATCCCGAAAGGCCTTCGCTCAAAAAGAGCGGAGGCCTTTTTTTTGCTCATTAAAAGGGTCATGAATCCGATCAAAGGTGATCTCGATCAATTTAGGCTTATGCCGAGATTGCCCTCTTATGCGAGGATTTTCGCTCAATCGTGTGCCAGCTTGCTCCGCAAACGCGAGATGATACCCTCGCGCTTCGGCTCCCGAAGGAGTTGAACGAGAACTTCCGGCTCGTATGGTTTCTCCAAGACGGTTCCCATGCTTGCAATCTCTTCGGGAATGTCTTCCGGCATACCCGTTGAAAACACGATACGCGGGCTGTCGGGGCCTAGCGTTCTGACCAGTTCCGCAATCGCCCAACCGTCGTCTCGGTCAGCCAAATGCACATCAAGAATGATAACTTCGGGCTGCTTGCGGCGAAGTGCGGCCAAAGCCTCATCAGTGGTGGGGCAGATTTCCACCTCGATAACGCCAGCATCGGTGAGTGTTTGCTCAATCGTCAGTCCGATTATTGCATCGTCTTCGACGACCAGCACATGGCGAGGAAGGCGGGCTGAGATTGAGTTAGTGTTCACGCGGCCCTTATCAATCTACCAATGGTTAGCGCCGCAAAGGGACGCTGTATTCCCATGGAACGGCGGGCGAAGTCTACGAGTTCCCATGGCGGCTAATCCACTGGAGTGCTGTGGCCAATGGGCCACGGCCTCAGAGCGCAGAAATAGATTTCTCATAGATCACGTATTCACGATTGATCTTGCTCTCTATAGTGTCCGCGATCGCTACCATTCCCTTGTTGTCGTCGAGTATCCATCCGATTTCGGCGCGCTTGCTGTTGTAATCAGTTGTGGCGCTGCGACGGATAAATTCAATCATCATGAAGGCGAGTTGGCTTGCAAGGCGCGAGTTCTGAAATTCTTTAAGTACGCCCATAAGCGGCACGCGCATTCCAGCGCCCATGGGTTTCCTGAGCCAACGCAGGATCCTGATCCAGCCAAATGGAAAAAGCTTCCCATCGGTCTGCTTCAGAACTTCGTTCATGTCTGGAAGCACCATCATAAATGCTACGGGTTTTCCGTCGAGTTCGGCGATCATGTTGAGGCTTGGCTTGATGATCGGCTTCATTTTTTTCGCGGCATGCGAGATTTCGGCTTCGGTAAACGGTATGAAGCCCCAATTGTCCGACCATGCATCGTTGAGAATGTGAAGAACGGTGCGAATTTCCTCGTCCCAGTTTTGCATATCGATCTGGCGGATGACGATGCGATCGTTCTTTTCTCCCGACGACACAATTCGCTGAACGAGCTTTGGGAATTCCTGGACGATGTTGAGATCAAAGGTGTAGAGTCGTTTTGCTTCCAACAAGCCGAAGCTCTTCATCCAGTCCTGATAATGTGCCGGATGATGTCCCATCATGAACATTGGTGAATGATCTTGCCCTCGGACGAGTAGCCCCGGTTCCTCCCAGATGGAGAGCGAGATCGGGCCCAGCATGCGCGCCATGTCTCTCGACCGTAACCATTCGCTGGCTTTCGAAAGAAGCGCATGTGCGGTCGTTTCGTCTTCGGCATCGAAATAACCGAACATGCCGGTGCCCGGTCCCATGCCCTGTTCCCGTGGCAGCTCCAAGGCCAGGTGATCAATATGTGCTGATATGCGTCCTACAGCGCGCCCATCACGATAAGCGATGAAAAGCTCGACAGTTGCGTGTTGGAAAAATGGGTTCTTAACCGGATCGACGAGCTCAAGCTGCTCGGAGCGCAGCTGGGGAACATAATACGGTTCTCGGATCGCAAATTTACGGCCTAGATCGACGAAGTCTGCCCGATCTTTCTTGCCCTTTACCGATACGATGACGATATTGCTTTTGCTCACGCGTATAGTCCTTGTTCAGCCGCGGTTAGCCCTGTCTATGGCACCACTTAAAAGTCAAGGAAGCCTCATCGGCCGACGATTTCAGTGATCGAATGCGCACGCTGTAATCCCATGCTGTTCTGCGCTAAGGGCGCAGCTTCGGAACCAAAGATTATGAACGCAGAACCAAATTTTCCCGCTGCCGGAAAGGCAGCTTCCCATCGCGAGCGAGGCTGGCTGACGCAGATCGCCGACGACAAGGCGATGCTCCGCGCAGCTCGCGATCTAACCAAGGATATCGCCGATCATCGGGCTGCAGTGTACTGGGCAGATATGGCCGGATCTGCGCTCATCGGCTATTGTGCTCTGGCTGGGGCTATCCTGATTGAGAATACTGCTCTTGCGATCGTTCTCGCGGTGGTTGCCGTTCTTGCGCTTTATCGGGCGCTATTATTTATCCATGAGATTTCGCATTTCCGGAACGGCGCAATGCCCGGGTTTCGTACCGGTTGGAACGCGCTGGTGGGCATTCCAATGCTGACTCCGTCCTTCATGTACGAGCAGGTGCACACTTTGCATCATAAGCGCACGCAATACGGTACAGTCGCTGATCCGGAGTATTTGCCGTTAGCGCTCATGAAGCCGTGGAGCCTTCCGCTATTCGTTGTCGTCGCCATTCTTGCCCCAGTGGCTCTCTTGTTCCGCTTCGCGGTTCTCGTTCCGCTAGGTGCGCTCATTCCGGCCGTCCGCCGTTTGACATGGCAGAGGGCGAGCGCGCTGGCGATTAACCCGGAATTCCGGCGCCGACCGGCTGAAGGGGATTTGCGGTTGCGTGTATTGCTGCAGGAACTGGGCGGCTTTGTCTGGTCTTGGTTGCTGATCGGAAGCGTGTTCGCGTTTGGGTGGAAGCCTCTGTTGATTGCCCTTTCTGTTGCTTCCATAGTGGCGCTGCTTAACCAACTGCGCACTCTCGTTGCCCATTTGTGGGAAAACGAAGGCGATGCCATGACGGTTACGGCTCAGTTCCTTGACTCGGTCAATGTGCCACCGCCTGGGTTTATCGCGGAGGTTTGGGCACCTGTTGGATTGCGCTATCATGCTCTGCATCACCTCATGCCTTCGATGCCTTATCATTCGCTACCCGAAGCGCATCGCCGTCTTGCGCGTGAACTGGGCGAGGGATCTACCTACGCGGGCGCCAATCACGCCGGAATGAGTGTTCTCGTCGCGCGAATTGCTCGGAACACCATGCGCGGTCGTCCCTGACCTTGCTGTTCGGTTAGATATTATGAACCGATTGCTCTAAAAACGAGGGGAAGTGGCACCGTCACTCCTCCGTTCGGATCAGGACGGTTTCTCCGATCAACGCGAACAGGAAGAACGGGGCCCAAGCCGCAAGGAATGGTGGGTAGCCACCGAAGTTCCCCAGAGCGAGCGCTGCGTTGTCTACCACGAAATAAGCGAACCCAAGCGCCATGCCGATAAGCGCCCGAACGAACAGCGCGCCTGATCGGGCAAGCCCAAAGGCCGCTACCGCGCCCAAGAGTGGCATCAAAAATGAAGAGAGGGGGCCTGATAGCTTGTGCCACCATTTGGCTCGCATTTCCCCTGTCCTACGTCCAGCTTCCTCAAATGCCGCAATTTGGTCACCTAGCTGCCAGAAGGGCACCGCATCGGGATCTATCTTTGCGAGATCGATCTGGGAGGGGGTAAGCTCCATTCCCACCGTCATACGCTTGGTTTTGCGCTGGGAGGCGCTGGCAATATCAAAACGCGTAACGTCGTCCAGCTGCCAACCTGGTTCGGCATAGTGCGCGCTTGCGGCGTCGACCTGTTCCACGATAGCGCCGTCCGCACTGCGACGGTACCAAGTAACATCGCGCATACGGATGTTCTTTCCGCTGCCAGTGAGCTGGGCGGCGGTGATGATATTGGCTCCGTCGGTCAGGTAGACATTGGCGCGTACCTGGGATTCTTCCGGGATCGGCCCGAAATCGGCTGCGTCCCAAGCCTTGAGCGTCGCCGTTGAACGGGTAACGACACGTTCGTTAAAGATGAAGCTGACTGCGCCCATGACCAAAGCTGTAAGCAATAACGGTGCCAGCACCTGATGGGCGGAAAGTCCTGCGGCTTTCATCGCGATCACTTCGGAATTCTGGTTCAGCGTAACCAAAGTGATCAGCGTGGCCAGCAATACCGAATAGGGGAGAAACCGCTGTATCAGTTGCGGGATACGGAGCCCGGCATAGGTGAGTAACTCGCCTTGGCCATTTCCAGGAACAGCCAGGATCTCTCCGCTGGTCGATAGCAAGTCGAGCATCATCAGCACCAGTACCAGCATGGCTAGTACTGCAAGAATCCTGACAAGGAAAAGCTTGGCAAGATAGGTGGTGAGAGTGCGAGAGGGAAAGAAGTCCAGCTGCATGATCAGGCCTCGATATCTCCATCAAGCACCACTTTGCGCCGCCTTCGGAACAGTTTTGTGATGCGCTTGGCGACTTTCGAGAACCAGTTCTCCAGTGCGCCAATTGCCTGGCCGCCGGGAACGAAGGCGACCCGATAATACATCCACAGAATCAACGCCGCAAACAACAGAAACGGGATCCAGAGAGCCAATATCGGATCTACCATGCCCAACGCGCCCACATCCTCTCCATACTGGTTGACCTTGTGATAGGCGACCACCATCACGATGGAGATAAAGACACCCAAGGCGCTCGTGCTTCGTTTGGGTGGAATGCCAAGTGCAACTGCCAGCAACGGCATGAGCGCCATCATCACCACTTCCACCAATCTGAAGTTGAAGCTGGCCTGCGAAGCAGCGCGCTTGATCTTGGGCTCATCGTCAGCCCAGCCCATCCGTAATAGTTCGGGGAGAATATATTCACGCTCGTCTTCGCCTCGTGCACGGAATTCCTCGATTGCTGGCAGGTCGATCGGCAAATCGTGGCGGGTGAATGTCAGAACGCGGGGATCTTGACTGCCGGTATCCTGAACTATCGTTCCGTCAGTCAGGCGCAGAATGATGGTATCGGGATTATCTGTCGTCGCGAGGAAGGCCCCGGACTTCGCACTTATCGAAAGCACCTGTCCTTTGTCGTTGGCAACGCGTGCGAAAATGCCCTTCAACTCCCGGCCATCGTCCTCACTAGACTCGATACGCAGAGCCATACGATCTGCAATCGTGTTGAATTCACCGACTTTTATGGAGGCACCAAGGGCGCCGGAGCGTAAGTCGTACTCCAGCCTTTCATAAGTGAAGCGACTGACGGGCTGGACGAAGAACACCAGGGCGATGTTGACCGCCATAAGTACAGCGGTAATCATATAAGGTACGCGCAGTAATCGGCCATATGACATGCCGACGGCCCTGAACACATCCAGTTCGCTGGTCGTCGCTAATTTGCGAAACGCGAGCAGAATGCCGAGTAGCAAGCCGAGGGGAATGGCCAAGCTCGCATATTCCGGCATGAGCGTGGCGAGCATCTTGAATACGACCCCTACCGGCCCCCCTTCGACAGCCACGAAGTCGAGCAGGCGAAGCATCTTGTCGAGCACGAGTAGCGAGGCGGCGAGCGCAAAAACACCAAGCATTGGCACGATAACCAGGCGGAAGATGTAGCGGTCGATTGCGGGGATGAAATTGAACACTCGGTATCCGGCCTGTAGGTCGCTTGAGACAGAGGCCCTAGCGCGAAAAAAACCCCGCGTCATGCGTTACCGGCGGTGACGCCATCACGCGCTCTGTGAGAGATACGGGCATTTGGGCGCGAAGATGGATCTTGCTGTGCGATGTAAAGGGGGAAACTCTCACCGCGCGAGTGCCGACGCGCTTGTCGGTCCTTGCTAATAGGACCGAGGAAAAGGCCTAGGCTTTTTCCAAGGTACACTGCAGCGGGTGCTGGTTTTGACGAGCGAAGTCCATCACTTGGTTCACCTTAGTTTCGGCAACCTCGTATGGGAAAATTCCGCACACGCCGACGCCCTTCTGATGGACGTGGAGCATCACCCGCGTGGCCTCTTCCATATCCATTCGGAAAAACCGTTTGAGCACGATGACAACGAACTCCATTGGAGTGTAATCGTCATTCAGCAGCAGGACTTTGTACTGACTTGGCTTCTTTGGTTTCGCACGCGTTTTTGTCGCGACGTTGGCCTGACCGTCACCTTCACCGGGGTCGTCGTCTCCGGCTGAACCGCGCGTAGTCTGGTTTGGAAGAGGATGGATCATTACGGCGCCAATATCGTATCGGTTCGCGAAATCGCAAGCGTGTAAACAATCCTGCTCCAATTGTGCACTCAAGCCGACATCGTGATGGCTGGCGAACTGGAGCGATTGGTCGAAACAAAAGGGCCGAATGACATCGAACGTCATCCGACCCTTTAATCTACCGGGCGATGGAGAGAGGAGAGAGGCCCGGCTGAATGAAGCAAATTGCCTTAGGCGGTCGTTCGCACCTTTTCTGCGGCGAGGCTCATACGGCTCGACAGAGGAGCGAATGCTTCGTTCACCAGCTTGAGCATAGCTTCGGTGTTTTTCGATGCAGTCGAGACCATAGCGTCAAAGTTGCGACGCGCGATTTCACCTTGGAGCTGGAAAAGATCGGTCGGCGACTTTGCGGACGCAAGGTTCTTGACGTCGCCCTGCATGGCATCAGCTACCGATTTGGCTTCTTCCACATAGGTCCGGCCCATGTCCTGCATACCCGAAGCAAGGATCTTGCTGCTCTCGACCATTGCCTCGAAATTGCCCTTCTGGAATTCGACAGCTTCCTTGGTCATTTCGGTTCCCTTGTCATAAGCAGCCTTGGCACGGCTCTGCATTTCTTCAGCCATATCGTTCGTGACTGCTGTGTATTCGGTGGTTTTTTCTGTGTTGGCAGTTGCCATGATAGTTTCCTTCAATTTCGCGATGGGGGTATTTGAGGGGTCAGCGACCTGACGGCTGGCTGCTTTTTTCAAAGTGCTTTTGCGCGAAGAGGGTTTCTTCTTTGCTGGTGCTTTGGGGCCAGTCGATTTTTTGTCCGTAGCTCCGCTTGCGTCGAGCCCGGAAGGAGCAGCTACGGCCTCGGCCACTGCGTCCACTTTTACCGGTTGGTGGCTATCGACCTCGATTGCCTCGCCAACCTTTTCCGCGCTAGCGGTAACTGACTTATCGATTGCACCCGCATCAGCTTTTTTAGCTGTGGAGCCATGCTTAGTCTGGCTTTTGGCCATCGCAATAACCTCAAATTGCTGCACTGCACAAAATAGGCATCGCGGCTTTGAAGTCAAGCATTTTTGTGCAGTGCACAATAGCGTGTAAAAAGCTATCTCGCTCTTACGTATCGCCCGGGAGCATCCTCAATAACCTCGTCGCCATTGCTGCCTGGCGTGAGCTTTCCGGTAGTGGGCGCCATCGTATCATCTTGGCTGCGGAGCCATTCAATCCAGTCGGGCCACCAACTTCCCGGGTGCTCTTCGGCAGCTTCGCGAAATTCGGCAAGGGTGCGCGGATTTCTCTCGTTCGTCCAATACTGATACTTGCCTGATGAAGGTGGATTGACCACTCCAGCAATGTGGCCCGAACCAGCCAGAATGAATTTGACCGGACCGGCGAAGTGCTCGGTCATCCGCCAGACGCTCTCGGCCGGTGCGATATGGTCTTCTTTTCCCGCCTGAATATATGTTGGCGTATCAATCAGGCCGAGATCAATCGGCGTCCCGTCGATTTTCAGCGCATCAGCTTGTACCAGCAGATTGTCCCGATAAAGGTCGCGTAGATATTGCTGGTGCCACTTCGCGGGCAGGTTAGTGACGTCCCCGTTCCAATGGAGCAGGTCGAACGCCGGATAATCTTCCCCTAGGAGATAGTTTTTTACGACGTAGTTCCAGATCAGGTCCGTGCCGCGCAGAAGATTGAAAGTCGCAGCCATGTAGCGCCCATCAAGATAACCGTCGGGCGATAATGCCTTGACGGTTCCCAGCTGTTGATCGTCCACAAAATTGAGCAGTTCGCCAGCTTTTTCAAAGTCTACCTGTGCCGTGAAGAACGTCGCGCTTTTCACACGGTCGGCTTCGCCGCGCCGGTGCAGCAGGGCGAGTGTAGCGGCTAGTGTGGTTCCGGCCACGCAGTAGCCGATCGTATGAACGCTGGGGACATCAAGTCGCTCGCGGACGTGGTCGATCGCATCGACCTGGGCCAGCGCATAATCGTCCCAAATAACGTCTTTCATGCTGGCGTCGGCTGACTTCCAGCTAACCATGAATACCGTTACGCCCTGGTCGACCGCCCATTTCACGAAGCTCTTCTTTTCGTTGAGGTCGAGAATATAAAATCGGTTTATCCAAGGGGGAAATATCACCAGCGGAGTAGCCAGTACTTTGTCGGTGCTCGGCGTGTACTGGATCAACTGGTACAGCGGTGTTTCATGCACAACCTTACCCGGCGTGGTCGCTATGTTTTCGCCCAGGGTGAATGCGCTGGCGTCGGTGTGACTGAGCTGACCGCGTTGCATGTCGGCGAGAAGATGTTCCATGCCCTTGACCAGATTCTGGCCATGGGTTTCCAACGTCCGCTCCATCACCACTGGGTTAAGCAAGGGGAAATTGGCAGGACTAGCAGCCTCGGTGATTGCCTTTGTGGTAAACCGCAATTGGTCGCGCTGCTGAGGGCTGAGATCGGGCAAGCTTTCAGCCATCTGCTCCAACCGCTCCGCCAGGAAGAGATAAGTCTGATGGATGAGTGCGTAGGAGGGATGGGCCCGCCACTTCTCATTCGAAAACCGGCGGTCTTTCCGTGGTAGCTCTATTTCCTCAGCGCTTTTCTCAGCCGCTTTTGGCCCGAAGCCGTACTGACCCAGCACATCGGACCAGAGCTGCATACCTTCGTTCCACAAAGCCTGCTGCTGCTCTGTCTGTGCGATGGGCATTTGTTTATACCAGTCGGTTGCCAGAGCCATCCATCGTGCCGGATCGAAATACGGAACTAGTGCCTGCGGGTTGCTAATCTGCTCGGTTTGAAATTGAGCCCACAAGACCTGCAGCTGTGCCGTCGACTCGGACCAGGCTCTCATTTCCTCCGAACTCATCAGATGATCGCCGGTCATAGCTGCCGGATCCATCGCGCCGGTCATCGGGGCGAAAAGTGCGCGCATCAGCTTGGCTGGCTGTTCATAGAGGTTGGTGAACGGATCAGGTGTCTCGGTCATGTCTCTCCCCTGCGGCTGTGAAGCAGCGCTTGTCAGGCCTCTACGATAATTCGCAGGCCCGCAAAAGCGAGCACCTTTGCGCTTGAGGCGCGAATAGGTAATCAGTGCGATACTAACTACGCGCAACGGAGCCTAAATGTCCGACGAATTTTACCGCATCAAGCGCCTGCCTCCCTATGTGATCGCAGAGGTCAACGCGATGCGGCACGCGGCGCGCCAAGCCGGACGTGACGTGATCGACCTTGGAATGGGAAATCCCGATCACCCACCACCGCAGCACATCGTCGAAAAGCTTTGCGAAGTTGCCCAGAAGCCCAGCGCGCACGGTTATTCGCAGTCGAAGGGCATTCCGGGCCTGAGGAAGGCGCAGGCGAAATATTACCAATCACGCTTCGGCGTGGAACTCGATCCTGAAACCGAGGTGGTCGTCACCATGGGATCGAAGGAAGGTCTTTCGTCCATGGCGACGGCAATCACGGCACCGGGTGACGTGATCCTCGCGCCGAGCCCCAGCTATCCTATTCACACCTTCGGCTTCATCATTGCAGGAGCGACAATCCGTTCCGTCCCCACTACGCCGGACGAGCACTATTGGCAGGCGCTCGACAGCGCCATGGCCTATACCGTGCCGCGCCCGACCGTGCTGGTGGTCAATTATCCCAGCAATCCTACTGCGGAGGTTGTCGATGCCGCCTTCTATCAGCGGGTTGTTGACTGGGCCAAGGAGAACAACGTCTGGGTGCTCTCCGACCTCGCCTATTCCGAGCTTTATTACGATGGCAAACCGACGCCTTCTATCCTGCAAGCCGACGGGGCAAAGGATGTGGCGGTCGAGTTTACATCCATGTCGAAGACCTATTCCATGGCTGGGTGGCGCATGGGATTCGCCGTGGGCAATGAGAAATTGATCGCAGCACTTACGCGCGTGAAAAGCTATCTCGATTACGGCGCTTTCACGCCAATTCAGGCGGCCGCCTGTGCAGCACTGAACGGGCCTCAGGATATCGTGGAGCAAAACCGCGAACGCTATCAGCATCGGCGTGATGTCATGGTCGAAAGCTTCGGCCGCGCCGGTTGGGACGTTCCCGTGCCTGCCGCGAGCATGTTCGCTTGGGCGCCCTTGCCGGATGGTTTCAAGCACATGGGTAGCCTGGAATTTTCCAAGCAACTGCTCGAACATGCGGGCGTCGCCGTCGCGGCAGGCGTCGGCTATGGCGAAGAAGGTGAGGGCTATGTGCGAATTGCCATGGTCGAAAACGAACAGCGCATTCGCCAAGCCGCGAGGAATATTAAAAAATTCCTCGCCGACCGCGCGAGTTAAGGGAGAGAGCCATGAGCACCGAACGCGTTACCATCGATCTTGCCGATAATGGGGTCGCGCAGGTTCGCCTCAATCGCCCGGACAAGATGAATGCACTCGACCCTGCCCAGTTCGAAGCGATCATAAATGTAGGGGAGCAATTGCGCAGCATGGAAGGTTTGCGGGCTGTGGTCCTTGCGGGAGAGGGGAGAGCTTTTTGCGCCGGGCTGGATGTCTCGAGCTTCACCGCCGCAGCAGATACTGATCGCAAGCCTTTGGCAGAGCGCACTCATGGCAACGCCAATGCGTTTCAGGAAGTCGCAATGACCTGGCGAAAATGCCCGGTACCTGTCGTTGCTGCGGTCCACGGCGTATGCTTCGGCGGCGGTCTGCAAATTGCAAGTGGCGCGGATATACGGGTTGTGCATCCCGCATCGCGCATGGCGATCATGGAGTTGAAATGGGGCCTGGTTCCCGACATGGGCGGCTATCATCTTTGGCGCGGACTTGTGCGAGACGATATCCTGCGCGAGCTGGTCTACACCAACCGTGAATTTTCCGGGACCGAAGCGCATTCTTACGGCCTCGCGACGCATGTCAGCGAGGACCCGCTAGGTAAGGCGACCGATATCGCTAATGAAATCGCTAATCGTAACCCGGATGCCATCCGCGGGGCCAAACGTCTTTCCGAAGCTATGTTGGAAAATTCGGGAGACGAGATATTATTGGCTGAAAGCCTTGAACAAGCTGCCGTTATGCGCACTCCCAACCAGATCGAAGCCGTGATGGCCGGGATGCAAAAACGTCCGGCCAAGTATACCGACACGCCGACGCGGTAACCCTAGATCAGGGCGCATTCCGCATTCCTCGAATTAAACCCCGAACAAAAATCAACCACCCCACGGTCATCGATCCACTTCCACCGAGCACCGCAGCCGAGACCAGCAGTTCCGTCATCGGGCCGGCTCTGTACCCATTGCCGGCTATAGGTAGAGAACTGCTCGCGCCCGTTGCAGCTGCGGCAGTAAGGCCAAGCCAAAGTGCGACCATACCGACAATAATCGCCCACTTGCCGATTTTGGCGACGGAGGGGCGGAGGTGGCCAGCGGTCCATATCGCACCTACAATCATTAGGGCCATGCCGCTTTGCACCCCGGTCAAATGTGCGGACAAAGCCATTCTCGGATTAGCGAAGAATTGCAGTGCCGCTCCTTGGAGCAGGCTGAAAAGGAACAGGGTGGCGCCTGCAAGGATCAGGGTTCGCTGATCTCTCGTCAGGACTATTCCTTCCTGCATCCTGATGCCCCTAACCGAAGATTGCGACGCATTGCATTCCGTCCAGAACCTGATCTCCTTCGGTATTCCACAATCGGAGGCGTTCCGAAGAATAGCCACCCGCAGCATGTTGGCTGGCGTTTTCGGAAAGCCACCATCCATCACGCGTTTTCGGGTTCGTGGTCAGAAGATTAAAGGACCAATTTATCGAACTGAGCGGCCCCTGCCGTTTCATCGCCCGCATCGCCCCAGGAGGCAGGACGTCACCTAGCAGGACCAGTTCACTAATGGGATCCAGCCGTTCGCTGTCCGTAAGGCGGGCCCAACGGCGGACGACCGGTTCCCCGGGGCCGCTGATGTCCTGTGCACGGCGTAACTCGAAATTATTCTGGATAAACGCGGGACCCTTGTCGGTCATTGTTACTTCGGCATCTTCGGGTGAGCCAGGCCAATTCGCAATTTGCGCAGCGGGATGCTCGGCATTCGCGTCGCGCTCGGTACCGAATAGCCAGAAGGCCGTAAGCGTACATTGCCCCTCGCACCAGATCTCGCTGCGCACTTGAGCGACATTGCGTCCCTGACGGACGATTTCGCGTTTGAGTTCCACCTCCGGTCCTGTGGGGGCAACGAAAGAGATCTGGCCCGCTCTCAATGGCGGTAAGTCAGGGAATGCCTTGATTGCAGCGGTATAGGCTATGAGGGCGGACGCGCCGCCATAAAGAGTGCGCCCCTGCATCCAATGATCGAGATTTTCGAAGCGTGTCGGGCCACCATTAATGGCAACCGGATCGGTCAATCTAGCAATACTCATACACGGTATTTGCCAAGGTTTTCGGCTGCGTCCAGTACGACGTTACGTAAGGCGATTGCAAAGCTGTCGCAGAATCGCTAGTGGGCCGCTTCCCGTGCCGAGAGGCCGGGCGAGGCCCGATGGCGGAGTGGTTACGCAGAGGACTGCAAATCCTTGCACGCCGGTTCGATTCCGGCTCGGGCCTCCACTTCTCTCTGGTGTAGAGAATGTGCCGCTTTAGCTCAGTTGGTAGAGCACATCATTCGTAATGATGGGGTCAGGTGTTCGAGTCACCTAAGCGGCACCACTTTTCAGGAACCGCAGAAAACCGCCATTTCTTGGCCACCCCACTCCTGACTGCTGAGAACTTTCGAAAGAGACCGGCGCGGCTATGTCCGCTTTGCGCCCCAATTTCGGACGTTCGGGCTCTTGCCAGGATTGCCTAAAAGTGGACCGGCAGCTTTGCTCCGGTAATCAGCGCCGCTAATGTCCGATTATGGGTGGAAAGCGGACATGGGGCGTGTAGGATTTGCTGATGAGTACTCGCCCCAAGTTCAAGCTTTCGAGGCTTCGTGAAATCGGCTGGGCGAAGTGGGATCCAATCGGATTGGGCGGGACTGACGATTGGCCCGAAGATGAATACGACAGCTATCTACTCCAAGCAGCTGGGCGCTTGTGGAATGGCGCGAGCCGAGAGGAAGTAGCGAACTACTTGGTCAGTATCGAAACGGAATACATGGACCTAGGCGAGGCACCCGACGTTTACCGACGGGCAAATGAAGTTGCTGATTCTCTGAACAGGTATGTAACCGAGCTACGCGCCTAATTGCCGCTTTTTGGGTCTGTAGCCGCCGCCGAAGGTTGTGCGCACAATCTGTCGAATTCCAAAAGTGGGACAATTCATTCTTCGTGAAATCTAAAGCTACGTAAATAATTAATTCTTCGCGATCAGTCCTGTTGATTGTCAGAAATCGTAGGGATCGGGCCAAACACTTGTCACTCGCTTTTGACAAATCACGTTTTTTCTGGCGTTCTGAGTCCATCTTTGCTGTCAAAGGATATTTCAGTGCGTCCCGGCAACCCCCTGCACAGCCTCGACCATATCGAAACGCCAACCAGTGTGCGGACGCCGCGGCCCGCCATGCGGCCTCGCTTGCCCCCGACTACGATTTGGCAATCGCGGGAACCGGACGTTTCGAACATGGGAGGAACCGGCCGCCCACCCAGACAGCCACCAACCTTGTGGGAGTGCGGTTTGACATTGTATTCAGGAAGTCCCTGCGACCCGCCGCTCGGACGGCCCCCGCCGGAGTAGCGCACTATTCCCGAACTCCAGGAAGAATCCGCAGCGGAGATAGCCGCGAGAGAACTTGTCCGCGCGCGCCGCTGGGACAGTGATTTCGGCCATGTAGGCTCGCAGGAAAAGGTCTGGCGGATTCTTCTGGAACTTTACATTGCTTCCGAATCGGGAGGCGGTCTTACGGTTAAGAGCTTGTGGCTGGGGTCCGGACTGCCGGAAACGACCGCGCTGCGGACGTTGAAGATGCTGGAGCGCGAGGGGCATCTCCAAAGGGTGCGGAACCCCGACGATTATCGCAGCTTCATCATGGTCCTCTCGCCCGGACTGAAAAAGCGTGTCGAGCGTTACCTCGCGGGCAATAGGCACTGACGTGATGAACGATATCGTCCGGTTGTGGATCGAACTGACTGCTATTGCGGCCTTTGCGACGACTTGCGCACAGGCGGCGTACCAGTTCCGCCGTGCCGCGCGGTTGCGCGGGAAGCCCATGGCTGTTGCCGCGTTGCTGGGCGCGCCGCTGCTCTCGCTGGGTCTAGTCTTCTTCTTTACGCGCGCCGGCCTCGTATGGGCTGGGTTGCTGACGATCGCGTTGACGCTGACGGCGGGTGGACTTGCATGGTCCGACCGGCGGCGTTGGCGCGTGCGGCGCGACTATCGCCTAGGCGTCGTGGCGTTCGCTTTCGACACAGCGTGTAGCGCGCTGATCGCCGCTTCGATTCTCCCAATCTGACGCGAAGAGCAGGTTTCCGGCACAGAAAATTACCGGATCCTCTCTGTTTTTGGCTTTTTATTACGAGACTTAGTTTGTGAGCAACGCCGCGTCCCGTGCGGGATACAAGCCGGTAGCTGTCAATCTGGAGGTAAAAACCGAAGCCGTTTGCCTGTCAGATTGGCGTGAATTGGAAATGCGTTTCGCAAAATCGTGTGGCAGCAAGATGGGGCCCAAACAGAAGGGCCAACAACGAGAAGGAGAAAACAATGCTCGATAATAACGAACTCCCGAACCTCGACTTCGAAGCCGGTTTCGTCGCCGTGGGCGCCGAAGCGGACGTGAACGGTCGCTTGGTCGACCAGATCACGTCCGGGATCGCCGTGTTTATCGGCTCGAAGTGGTAATCACCTGAGGCAAACCGAAAGGCATCGAATGCCGGGCCGGATCTGAAGAGAGGGACGGTTCTGAAACGAAGATAACAAGAGCCCTGGGACGATAAGAAGGGCCGGCACGAGACAGCTTTATTTCGGTATCGACAACAAAATAGAATTGAGGGGACTTAAAATGAACGTGAACAACATTCCGGCACTGGACCACGAAGCAGGCATGGAACTCTGCGACATGGATGACGCGGTTACCTCGCGCTCCAAGGTCATCGGTGCGATCATCACCGGCATCGCCATCGGCGTTTCGTCGTAATAAGGATGTGCTGCACCGCGTCGATGCGGCGCGGTGCAGCCTCCAGATACTTCCGGGATTAATAGAAAGATATCATCAAGGGGACTTAAAATGAACGTGAACGACATTCCGGCACTGGACCACGAAGCAGGCATGCAGGCCTTCGACATGGATGACTCCGTCATAACGCGTTCCAAGATCATCGAGGCGATCGTCGCCGGCGTGATGCCGATGCCGGTGTGAACGGTCGCCGGGTCGACTTACCAGGAGGGTTGTTATGAAAAACGCTGAAGAATTCGAGGCCATGTTGCTCGATCCCGATTATCGCACCCGCCTGCGGGAAAGCGGTCGCGAGCAGCGCGATGCCATCATGTCGTCCATCGACAACATGGCGCTGGAAGAAAAGATGCGCCAGGCGGACGGGAATGCCGATGCTATCTTCGATGCGGTCCACAAACATTTCACTCTCGATCGCGTGCAGCACATGCTGTCGGTCGAACAGAATGCCTTTGCCCGGGTGCCGAGTTACGAATCGCTCTTCACCCCCGCGGTCTCGAGCGAGCAGGCATCTTTCGCCGTCATGCGCTCCCGCCACGCCCTGTCGCTCGTCAGCGCGATGGATCCGCACATGCTGGCGCTCGCCAAGAAGCGCAAGCAGGGTTCGCGCCGCACCGTCAGCTTCCCGAGCGGCCGCGCCGAATACGTCGTGCTGAAGGGGGAGATGAAGGTCCGCGTCTGGCGCATGCAGCCATTCGATGACGCGACCGATCTCAAGACGTTCGACTCAGGCCTGCGCTGCGACGAGCCCATCGTCCTCAAGCCGGGCAGCCGCCTGCGCCAGGCGGACTTTGAATCGCTCGAATACTTGGCCCACGACCAGTCGTGCCTGTTCCTCTATACGCAGATGAACGTCGGCAACGTCCCGCTCGACCTCTCGCTCTATATCGACGACGGCTCGGTCGCGACGGTGTCTGCATCAGACGCACTGTGTACCGGCTTGCAGATGCAGAGTACGCTGCTGCGCTTGCTTGGCCGGGTCGATGCGGTCGACGCGATCGAAGAGCTGCTCGACGACAAGCACCACTTCATCCGCTGGCACGCCATGCGCGAACTTCTCGGTCTAGACCGCGACCGCGCCTGGCCCCGCCTCGCCAAAATGGCCGAGGACGATCCCCAGCCAGCCGTCCGCCGCGCCGCGGTGAAAACCCTGACCATGCTTGCTGCTTCGCCCGAAGCGCAAGCCGCCTGACCCGAGGAGAGAAGCGATGCCCTTAGTCGCCAAGGTCAATACTCAAGAAACCGCCCAACTTGGGGACCTGATCGAATTCATGGTCGATCACAAGATCGACACCACGTCGCACGACGACATGTTGGCCACGTCGGAATTGCTGCGCAAGGTCAGTAACGACAAGAAGCTCGTCGCCGATTTCGCCCTGCGCAATCTGAAAGGCCGCAATAATTTCGATGCGTCGAAAGTGTCGTATGGCCCGCAGACGATCATGCTGCACCATGACCGCAGCCAGAACTTCTACATACGTGCGAACTTCTGGCCGAGCGAGAACGACCACATCTTCCGCGCGTCTAAATCTCGGTCGTTCTTTTATTACGTACCGCACGATCACAATTTCAACTTCATGACCGTCGGCCATCTCGGTCCGGGCTATCGCAGCAATTACTACGAGTACGACTACACCGCAGTGGATGGCTATCCGGGCGAGAAGGTCGACTTGAAATTCGTGGAGAATACCGCACTCGAGGAAGGCAAGGTCATGCTCTACCGCGCCTTTACCGATGTCCACGACCAGCGCCCCGGCGAAGCGATGTCGATGAGCATCAACATCATGGAAAGCACGCTGCGCGGCAGCTTCATGGATCAGTACCAGTTCGATATCGAGAACGGCTGCATCTCCGAACTAGTCAACCGCGTGCCCGCGCAGGCGCTGATGTCGATCGTCGCCATGTCCGACGACGAGAACGGCGAGGACTTCCTGCGCGAAGTCAGCCGGACGCACCAGAGCGGCCGGGTCCGTTGCCTGGCGCTGGGTGCTCTGGCGAGCGTTCAGGACGGCGTGGAGGGTGCCCTCGACGTCTACCGGGCGGGCAACGCCAATGATCAAAATCAGGTTCGCGGCTTTTGCCGCACAAGGCTGACGGCTCTCGAAGAGCTCGTCGACTGAACCGGGGACGCGAGGAGGTTATCATGACGATGGTTTCTGCACTGGACACGAAAGCGGTTGTGAAGGGCTCGGCAGCGAATTTGTCGCTGGAAGAGAAGCTCAAGCTCGTGCCGCTCGATGGTGCGCAGTTCGAACGGAAATCACCGTCTATTCCTGGCGCCCCGAAAACGGTCGCACTGGCAGACAATGACAATCCCGGCCGCAAGAAGCTGGCTTTGTCTGCCGCTGCGGCGGTCCTCGGTTCCTGCGCCGTGCTGGCCTGGTCTTTTCAAGACCACTCGGCGGCACAGGAACTGGGGACCGTCGTCCAGCACGCGTCCGCATCGCCGACTACGATGCGGCCGGCCCCTGTCGAAGGCGTACTCACCGCGTCCGGGTACGTGGTGGCCCGCCGCCAGGCGACGATCGCCGCACAGTTCACCGGTCAGGTGGCCAGCATCCTCGTCACCGAGGGCATGCGCGTCGAAGCGGGTCAGTTGATCGCGCGGATGGATTCCAGCGCGCTCGCCAGTTCACTAGCCTCCGCTGGTGCGCGGAAGTCCGGCACCTATGCGCAGGTCGCTGCGGTCGATGCCGAGCTTGGCAATGCGCGCACCACGCTGGCACGCTATGAAGAGCTGGCCGCACGCGGCTTCGCTACCCGCAAGGATCTCGACGCATCCCGCGCGCAGGTCGCAATGCTGGAAGCTCGCGGCCGGCAGGTGCGCGCCGATGTCAGCGCCGCTGCGGCAGACCTTGCCGGGGTGCAGAACACGCTGTCGCAATATGCGATCCGCGCACCGTTTGGCGGGACCGTGATCGCGATCAACGCACAGGAGGGCGAAATCGTCTCCCCCATATCCTCGGGCGGCGGGTTCACCCGCACCGGCATCTGCACCATCGTCGACATGGAAAGCCTCGAACTCGAAGTCGATGTCGCCGAGGCGCATATCGCGCGGGTCGGCGAGGGCGATCCTGTCGAAATCACCCTCTCCGCCTATCCGGACGTTAGGTACGAAGGCCGCGTGATCACGGTGGTTCCCATCGCCGATCGCAGCAAGGCCAGCTTTAAGGTCCGCATCGAGGTTCTCAATCGCGACGAGCGGATGCTGCCCGAAATGGTTGCCAATGTCCGCTTCCTAGGTAAGCCATAACAATGCACATGAACATCATGAAAGACTCCCAGACCGATCCGATCCTTCGCCTCGAAGGCGTGTCGAAATCCTATCGTCGCACGAATTTCGAAATCCCGATCTTCAGCGATCTCGATCTCGAATTCTCCGCCGACGAGTTCACCGCGATCATGGGGCCGTCGGGTTCCGGCAAAACGACGCTGCTCAACATCCTGGGCGGGATCGACCGGATCGACAGCGGCAAGGTCATGTTCCACGATCGCGACATCTCGAAAATGTCCGACCACGAAGCGGGCCAGTGGCGTGCGCGCAATGTCGGTTTCATCTTCCAGTTCTACAACCTGATGCCCGGCCTCACGGCGGCGCAGAATGTCGAACTGCCGCTCACGCTCACGCGGCTGAACAAGGCTCAGCGCCGCGCTCGCGTGCACGCGATGCTGGGTATCGTCGGGCTCGACGACCGTGCAGATCACCGGCCGAGCCAGCTTTCGGGTGGCCAGCAGCAGCGCGTCGCGATCGCCCGCGCGCTTGCCACCGATCCTGAACTGCTGCTCGCGGACGAGCCGACCGGGGACCTCGATCGCGAGACCGCCGACAGCGTCCTCGACCTGCTGCAGCTGCTGTGCGTTTCGCTGGGCAAGACCGTCATCATGGTCACGCATGACCAGAGTGCGGCGGACATGGCCACACGGGTGCTGCATCTCGACAAGGGCCAACTGGTATCGCCCGCCAGCCGCACGGTGCAGGTATGAACCTAGTTTTCGCCCATCTTCGCCAGCACAAGTTGCGCACCGTCCTGCTGACGCTGGTCGCGATGATCGCGTTCCTGATCTTCGGTACGCTGGCCGGCGCGCTGAAGGCCGTGGACCCGACCGGCGACGTCGAGGACAGCGACGAGCTGATGGTCCATTCGAAGGTCGGCCTGTTGTTGGGAATTCCGCTGCATTACGGGCAGCAGGTCGGCTCGCTGGACAGCGTTGCCGGTTGGGCGCCGGTGCTGCTGCTTGCAAGCTATTTCGGCGAGCCCAGCAACCCGATCACGACGACGATGACCGATGTGGAGCGTTACCTTGCCTTTCACGAAGGCGAAATAGTGGTCGATGCCGCAGCCCGCGAACGCCTGTTGGCGCAGCGCGACGGTATCCTGATTGACCGCGAACTTTCGGAACTTTATGGCTGGGACGTGGGCGACCGCTTCTCGCTGACCAGCGATCTCGTGCGCCACAAGGATGGCAGCGGCGACTGGCCGGTTCAGGTCGCAGGCATCTACGATGTCACCGGCGAGGATGGCGGCTGGGGGGTCATTGGCCATTACGATTACGTCAACAGCGATGTGCTGGCCTTCGAGGACAAGGTTCACTGGCTGCTGATCCGGACGATTTCGCCCGACCGCAACGACGCGGTGGCGGCGGAAATCGACCAGCGTTTCGCCAATTCGGCGGCGGAAACGAAGACCGAACCCGGCGCTGCTATGGCCAAGGCGTTTCTCTCGCAGATCGGCGATCTGACCTTCATCGTGCAGGCTATCGTCGGTGCTGCCTTCGTCACCATGCTGCTGGTCGTCGGCAATTCGATCTCGCTTGGTGTGCAGCAGCGCACCAAGGAGATCGGCATCCTTCGCGCGCTCGGCTTCAGCCGCCGCCGGGTGTTTGCCATCGTCCTGTCGGAAACGGTCTTCCTTGTCGCGGTCGCCTTCGCCCTCGGCATGACGCTCGCAGCCTTCCTGGTCGCGCGCATCTTCGAGGCATTCGCCGGAGGCCAGATGCCGCTGTTCTACCTGCCGCTCGAAACCGTGCTGCTCGGACTGGCCTTTGCCATCGGCGTGGCCCTGCTGACCGGCGGCCTGCCGAGCTACCGGGCGATGCAGCTGCAGCCGACCGAAGCATTCAGGAGAGCGTGATGAATTACGGTTTGCAGATCGCCGCAGTCGCAAAAACCTCGCTGCAGAGCATGGGCCATCGCTGGCGGCTCGCCGCTTCCACCGTGGTCGGGGTTGCGCTGGTCGTCATCGTCTTGCTCGGTTTCCTCGCCATGTCGGAAGGCTTTCGCCGGACGCTGGAAGAAACCGGGTCCGACAGGGTTGCGCTGCTCGTCAGCGATGGCGCGAATGCAGAGCCGATGAGCTGGGTTGAACCGCAGCAGGCCCTGCTCGCCAGCGAACTCCAAGGCGTGCGCACCGATGCCGGCAGCCCGATGATCTCGGCGGAGGTTTACCAGGGCATCAGCCTTCCCGACGCATCCGGCGAAGAAAAGACGCTGGGGCTGCGCGGCATGGACACGAAGGGCCTCGCCATCCGCCCCGGGCTCGACGTGATCGAAGGGCGGCCCTTTGCTGCCGGAGCGCGCGAATTGCTTGTGGGCGAGATCGCCATCGCCCAGCACCCGCAGCTTGCGGTCGGCAATACGGTCGCGATTGCCGGGGCGCAGTGGACCGTCGTCGGCGCGTTTTCCGCTCAATCGGGATTGCACGGCGCCGAGATATGGACGGACGCGCAATCGCTTAAGGATGTCTACGGGACCGGCACCGGTTATAATGCCGTCCGCATGGCGCTCGCGAGCGGCTTTACCGCCGCAGACCTGCAGGCCGCTGTGAAGCGCGATCCGCGCCTGACCGATCTCGAAGTCGTCGGCGAGGACGAATTCTACAGCGCGCAGGCGCAGGGTATCGTCAAAATCATCGAACTGATCGGCTGGCCGATAGCCATCATCATGGCGGTGGGTGCAATCGCGGCCGCGATCAACACGATGTACAACTCCGTGGAGGCCCAGACCCGCGAGATCGCCACGCTGCGCGCGCTCGGCTTCGGCGGTATGCCGGTGTTCATCGCGGTGATGGCTGAGGCCTTCGTGCTCGTGCTCGTCGGCGGCGTCATCGGCGCGATGGCTGCGACCGCGCTGTTCCAGGGCCTTGAGGGCACTACGATGAGCAGCTCGCATTCGCTCATGACATTCAAGTTCGCGGTTTCAGGACAGTCGATCGTCCAGGCCATCGTGCTCGCCACGATAGTTGGCCTGATCGGCGGGCTGTTCCCGGCAATGCACGCCGCGCGCAAGCCGATCCTCGACGGATTGAAGGAATAGGTTTTCCCGCATGGCCAAAAGGGCGGCGGGACGAGGCAAGACGATAACAACGATAAGAGCCTTCGGGAGGGAAAGATGGCCGAACATAACGAACAAATCAGCAAGAACTGCGGCACGACGGCAACCTTGCGGACGGTGCTGGCCGCCAGCGCACCGCGCAAGGGTCTGATCGCGGTCGGGATCGCCATCGCGCTGGTCGATGTGGCCGCAACGCTGGCCTTCCCGCTGGTCGCTAAGCAGCTCGTCGATTCGATGGGCGATGAGACATTTTCGCTCCCCGGGCTTATGTCCTCGCCCACCAGCCAGGCGCTGTTCGCCCTGCTCGTGCTCGGCGCGATCGCCAGCGGCATCAGCGCCTACCTCCTGTCGAAAGCCGGCATGCTGATCGCGCAGCGGCTCAAGGGTCAGCTATTCGCCACGATCCTGCGCCGTCCGGTAGGCTATTTCGACCGCACGGAAAGCGGCGAGCTGGTGAGCCGTTTCGCCAATGACACGCGCAATATCTCGGGCCTCGTCACGAAAAACCTAGCGGGCGTGTTCGAAGGAGGCCTCGTGCTGTCCGGTTCCGCGGTGCTGCTTTTCATGCTCGACGTTCCGCTGACCCTGATGATCTTCGGCGTTATCCTGGGCTCGTTCGCGATCATGGCCCCGGTCCTGATCAAGACAGCGAAATTCACCGAGCGCATCAACGATCAGAACGCCCGGTTAGGCAGCATGCTGACCCGCGTCTTCGGGGAAATCCGGCTGGTGAAGGCCTTCAATGCCGAGCCTGTCGAGGCGCAGCGCACGGAACGCAAACTGGCCGAAATCTTCCGAGACAATCTGCGGATCGGCAAGATCGAGGCGCTGATTTCGCCGATGAACGGGCTGGCGCTCACCCTCGCGATGCTAATCATCTTCGGATATGGCGGCATGCGGGTCGCACTCGGCACGCTCTCGATCGGTACGCTGACCGCCTTCATCCTCTATATCTTCAACATCGTCGGTCCGATCATCCAGTTCTCGATGATCTTCACCCAGTACCAGGCGGCGCTCGGCTCTTCGGCTGTGCTGGCCGACATGCTCGATGCTCAAGCCGGGGAGCCGGACGAGTGCGACGAAGCACCCGAAGATGCGGCTGCGAGTCTCCCCGCCATCGGACCGGCCAACGCTATCGCATTCCAGAACGTGCGCTTCGCCTATGCCGCCAATGACGAAGCCGAGGCTGGTGCGAGCGAGGGCGAGTGGGTGTTCTACTTCGACGACATCGCAATTCCGCTGGGCAAGCGCACGGCCATCATCGGCCCGAGCGGCGGCGGCAAGTCCACCCTGTTTGCGATGATCCAGCGGTTCTACGCCCCGCAAACCGGTCGGGTGCTGTATCGCGGCCGCGATATCGCCGGGTTCGACCTTGCCCAGTGGCGCGGCATAATCGGTGTCGTGCCGCAGGGCAGCAACCTGCTGTCCGGTACGGTGCTCGACAACATCGTCTACGGCGACCCGGACCCGTGCCCGGTTCGGGCATGGGAAGCGGCCAAGGCCGCCCATTGCGACGATTTCCTAGCCGGGCCAGACGACCTCCTGCGCGAAGTCGGCGAGAGCGGTGTGCTGCTGTCGGGCGGGCAGAAGCAGCGTGTCGCGATTGCACGCATGTTCTACCGTGATCCGCAGATCCTGCTGCTCGACGAAGCGACCTCGGCGCTCGACGCCGGGAACGAGGACCGCGTCCTGACTGCTCTGGAATCGCTGATGGCTGGGCGCACGACCATCGCCATCACCCACCGCGTATCCAGCTTGGAGCGGTTCGATAATGTGATCGTCGTCGAGCAGGGACAGGCCCGGTGCACGCCCGAGCCTGCGGAAGCGCCGGGTGAAGCCCGCCGCAAGGAAGTCGCACAATGACGGCGACCGCTACAACAAGACGCCCGCTCGACGGTGCCCGGACTTTCGAACGGCTGGTATGGGCGAGTTTCGCGCTCTCCATCCTGCAAGGGACGTTGCAGATGGCCCCGTCGCTGGATGTCAACGGATGGGCGATCAGCCTCACCAAGCTGTTCGTCTCGCCCGTGCTTTCGCTGCTAGTTGGCCTTGCCGTGATTCGGTTCCGCAGCAAGCTGGCCGGTGTGGTTTACATCCTGTCGCTGCTCGTATCGCTGTGGCTGGTCTATCTCGATCTGGTGGAAGATTACTGGCGCAACCTGCCTTTCGCCATCGGTTCCACATCGATACTCGTCGACTTGCTGGCCGCGTCTTTCATCGTCCGGTGGCTCGCCCGTTCCGAACTCTGACCAGCTGCAAAATGCCATCGTCCGGGCAGGTCTCGCTCCGACCCCCGACCCGCTTAAATTCCGAAAGAAAAGATTGAAGACGTGCCTGTGACCAAACTCCCCATTTCCGCCTTTCTCCCGGCCCTGCTGGCGGCGACCCTTGGAGGAGCGACCGAAGCCCGGGCACAGGTCGAGACGCTGCCCGAAGCGCTGGCGCTTGCCTATCAGGGCAATCCGACGCTCACCGGCGCGCGCGCCGACCTGCGTGCGCTCGACGAGGAGGTCCCGATCAATCGCGCCGAGGGCCTGCCCACGCTCAATGTCGACGCGACTTATGTCGAATTCGTCAGCCAGTCGTCGAACCAGTTCACCGCGCCCGACCGCAACCTTGGCGTCAATGCGCAATTGCTGGTGCCGGTTTATTCGGGCGGAGCCGTGCGCAACGCGGTGCGCGGCGCAGAAATGCGCGTCGAGGCTGGCCGCGCCGAACTGCGGGCCACCGAAAGCGCCATCTTCAGCCGGACGGTTGCGGCCTATATGGATGTGCTGCGCACAGAGGCACTGGCGGCGCTCGCGCAGAACCAGGTCGATGTCCTCGGCGCGGACCTCGCATCGACACGTGGACGGTTCGAACTGGGCGATGTGACGCGCACCGATTTCGGGCAGTCGCAGTCGCGCGTTGCGCTGGCCCAAAGCGAACTGCGTATTGCGCTGGCGGGCCTCATCACGGCGCGAGAGACGTTCCTGCAACTCGTAGGAGATGTGCCGGGCGATCTCGCGCCCCCGCCGCCGCTGCCCGATATCCCCGACACAATCGAAAGCGCTGTCGCAACTGCACTCGACAACAATCCGGACCTCGCTGCCGCGCAACGGTCGGTCGACGCTGCAAGGTTCGACAACGAAGCGGC
Organism: Qipengyuania triglochinis; assembly: GCF_054655615.1. Lineage (NCBI taxonomy): Bacteria > Pseudomonadati > Pseudomonadota > Alphaproteobacteria > Sphingomonadales > Erythrobacteraceae > Qipengyuania > Qipengyuania triglochinis. Next base: position 973,130 of record NZ_BAAHND010000002.1, read on the forward strand.
GGGAGCTGAACGCTCGCCGCGCGTCTCGCTGTTCTCCAACGCCGAATACAGCGACTTCTTCGGGACGCTGGGCGGGCCGGTGGCTGCCGGTTTTGCGCAGTCCGAAGTGACTGGCAATGTGGGCGTCAGGCTGACCTTCCCGCTGTTCCGGGGCGGCGCCCCGGCTGCCCGCCATCGCCGTGCACAGGCGCGCGAGGCGAGCGCGCTGGAGCGCGCCGTGCTGATAGAACGCGAGATCGTCCAGCAGACCCGCGCGGCCTTTGCCAACTGGCAGGCGTCGCTAGCGGTGATCGAGAATGCGCGCGTGGCGATAGAGGGGGCGGAGATCGGGCTGGAAGGCGTGCGCGCGGAAAGCACGGTGGGCAACCGCACCGTGCTCGACGTGCTCAATGCTCAGCAGGAATTGCTTTCGGCCCGCGTGCAGCTCATCACTGCGCGGCGCAACGCCTATGTTGCGGGCTTCACACTGCTTGCGGCGATGGGACTCGCCGAAGCGCGCTCCCTTAATCTCGAAACCGGCGCAGCGCTTTACGATCCTACGGTCAATAGCACACGGGTCCGCAATATCCTGTGGGACTGGAGCCGCGATGCCGATCCCGTGGTGCAGGCGACGGGCACGTCGGGCTGGCCCGCCACGACAGACGAGTTCGCGCCTCTGTCGACGAGCCACTAATTACTTGGAAACCAATGGCGGGATAAGATTGGCAACGGCGCGATGCTATACAGCGTTGCGCGCTTTACCACCGGTCAGCGCCAGTACGGGAACGCTTGCAAGCTCTTCTCGCTTCGAGTGTAGCGCGCCCCTGCAAGACCCCGCCACGCGCGATGCGCGCTTGACGCCGCTTTCCTATCCCGACGACCTTGTCGCTAACCTCCAGGCCGAGGAGCCGCATGCCTGGCGTTGGGCCGAGGGGCAGGGGTAGCCGGTCGAGACCGAGGAGGTGCGCGAGGCGATGCTGCGCGGCAGCTACCGGCTCGTGCCCGCCGCGTATCCCGATTACTACGCCACCTGTGAGGAGGCGATGGGCAAGCTTAGCATCGAAGCTCCGGTCACGCTTTACCAAGGCGAACGATGGCTCGATGAACGCCTTGCTCGTTTACATGCCGGGCGAAATCCACTTCGTCTTCTTCAGTCCGATCCTCGAAAAACTGGCGAAGGAGGAGCTGCTCGGGCTGATGGGGCATGAACTGTCGCATTTCTGACCGGCAGCTTTGGGGCCGTTTGCGGACAGTCCGCTCTCGGCCATCTTTTGCGAAAAGCCGTCATTCCGCTAACGGCCAAAAGTTGCCAGTTTGAGATAAAATCAGGTGAATTGCGTCGCAAGTCGAAGTAAGTCACTATCCGATCATGGACGATAAGCTTATCCTCGATCCCATTGAGCGTCGGGCTGAAAAGCAGGCGCAGCGAGACGCTGATGCCCGGGCTTTGGCTCGAGGCGACGTCACGCGTGAAGAGCTAGCGCGAGCGAATGGTCTCTTTTCGTCGCCTGCGATCGTTAACCGTCGGGTGGTCCGCAGATACGGGCACCGTTCGGAATGACCCAGATGATAGAAGCAGATATCAAGGCACTAATCGGGCCCCGGTTCGCTTCAGAGCTGCTCGCTACAGAGTGGTACCACACGCAACCAATTCCAGGATTTGGTAAGCTGACCGCCCGGCAATTGGTTGAGCAAGGTCGTGGTAACGAAGTCGCCCAGTTCCTCACTGCGGTTGATTGGGGTGTTCACGCATAAGTTGTCGCCCCTTATTGTCCCTCCGCATTTGTACTTAAGCAGGTCTGCTTGTGATCCTCCAACACACAAACCGGACAGGCTGCTCTCGACCCAGAAGCGGACATTTCTATTGTTTCCCGCTGCACCCTGCTCGATACTGGCTGCGGGGAATAGCTAATCGATGACTAGGTAGGCAGAGAGCAGCGTGTGTGACAATTTGAGTGCCCAGGGAAGGCTTAGTACAGTTTTCAAAATTGCGAAGGCTTGGGGCCTGAGCGAGGACGAAGAGGCGGCCATACTTGGTCAACCGGATCGCGAAGTGCTGCGCGCCTGGAAGGAGGAAAGTGGACCGGAGATCGGCAAAGAGACGAAGCTGCGGATGTCCTACGTTCTCGGCATCTTTCGAGCGATCAACACGCTGCTACCCGTCCCTGAAGTGGCCGACGCATGGATGCGCAAGCCGAATGAGGCGCCGATCTTCGGCGGCCGTAGCGCGCTTGATTGGATGACGGACGGCCAAATCGAGGACCTGAAGATCGTTCGGCAATACCTCGATGCAGAAGCACCGCCCCTCGACTACCCCAATCGAATGTTTGCCGTGCTTAAAGGCAAAATCGAGATACCCGATGATTTCGATGAGCTGCCTCACGATATCATCGCCGCGATGGAAGGGCGGTAGCGGCGGAGATTTGAGTAGGCTGCATTCCGCTCATCCGTTCGGGCGAGGGCGATCCTTTTTCGGAGGTCTTCTACTTCCGACAACCCAATATCTTATACTTTTTATCAACCTCATGTTTGATGAACGCTGGAATTTCAAAATGCGTCAGAATCTCAATCTTCGGCATGGAATTGCAAATTGTTTTCGTACCGGAGCAAAGCGAATTTTTCCACAAATCAGTCGTTTACCTACACCACGGATCTTTGCACGGTTGCAGCCGCAACTGCAGAAAATATGGCTGCTTCCCATGATCCTTTTTCCAATTCTTTGTGCTGCGTGCAGCCCCCTGCCGGTAGCGGTCGCAATCGACACATCCTGCTCCGTCACCGAGGGCGACACGATCCGCTGCGGTGATGAGCGGATACGCCTGCTCGGGATCGATGCGCCGGAAAAGCCAGGTCATTGCCGGCTAGGGCGCCAGTGCGCGCCGGGCGACCCGTTCGCTTCGAACGAGAGCCTTCAAAACGCATTTGGCAATGGTCCACTTTCGATCGTTCGCCTGGGCGAGGATCACTACGGACGTACCTTGGCCTTGGTTCGTGCCGGCGAGACCGATCTGTCATGTCACCAGCTCGCTGGCGGACAAGCCATTTACGTAGAACGGTGGGACGACGAACGTGCTGTGGCACGTACTTGTCCGGATTTCGTCAGAAATTGATTTCGCAGGGCGCCGTGTGGGCACCTCGGTGACCGCAGGCGGTGCAGCGAGCACGATCCTCGAATTTGTCCAACGGCATTTTTGCTATCCGTGGGCCAACCTGCTGCATGAAAAGGACAGCGTTCACTTCAATGATGTGATCGCATTTCAGGCACGCGATGCGAAGGTTGTACCCACTGCGGGCGCAGTCGCTGATCGAATCGAGGCTGTGACGAACCATGCCTCGCTTTGGAACATCATGAGAACATCGGTCAAGTTCGTGGTTTCCTACATTGCAACCGATGGACAGAGCGGTTCCTGTGAAGACAGCAGACGAACTAGCCCCATCGATCCGCTGCCGCGCTGTTAAGTCCATCGAACCGGACCAATCCCCAAGCTACATCACCTCACCGACGAGGCAAATACGATTAAGCTGGCAAGCTCAGCGCATCGGTAATTCCGTGGAATTACTTAGAGTTCGCGTACTCTGCAGCCAGCACATTTGGTAAAAATTTATTATTACTCAGGCGTCAACAATCCCGCTCAGAGGGGCCATGAAACCCCGGTAAATTAATTAAGAGGGTGTTTGAGGTGCAGCTGCGCAATGTAGAGGAATGTATCGCTGCTGCGCGGCGCGAGCGGGCAAGAAGATTAGCGCGCGTTAAAGCATTCGAAGAGAAATACTTTGGCGAGCCTGCCTGGAATATCTTGATCGAGACTTACATTCTTACCGTGGAGGGCCGCGGGGACATAATGATGAAGCACTTGGTAGACCCCGCCAAGGTGCCGGCCACGACATTTTCCCGATACGTCGATTTGCTTGAAGAATGGGGCGACCTTGCTCGTGAAAAAACTGATCGGGATAAACGTTTTACCCTCGTCCGGCTTACAGATCAGGGCCGCGACCGTATCGAGCGATCCTTGAGCGCGATGATTGGCGAGGAAGAACGGTTCATTGCGCCGCATCGCCGAGACCAAGAAAACCAATTGTTGCCTAGCCGGTGTTTTGAGTGGGTTGAAACACTTAAGGGCAAATAGGTAACCGTAGTTTACGCCGGTAAAACTTATTTTATTATAAGTTTGCCCGATGGGGCAGCAGTTCAAATCCGATCGTCCGGTTTTAAATTACTATGCTACAGCTGGGCATCCGGTTATTGTGGAACGCGGGCGAGCAATAGCCTTCATCTGGGATGGAACCGCTTGGCTCGCATCTTACGGCCTCGTCGAAATTCTGGATCTCAAAGACAAGCCTATCACGCGGCGTTCATTCACTGCGATGTTTCCGGATGTAGATTATAGATTGTTATGTGCCACGCTTCGCATGCGGTCCCGAATGGATAGACACGCTGTCTAGGACACTATCACTATTTGCACACTAAGGCTCTCTTTTGGGATCGCCTCATCCGATTGAATAGCTTGTTGCTGCAATCATTCTGCGTAAATTCGATCGAGACGTTGGCTGACTATTAAGGGTAATCGATAGCAATTCGGGCTTTTAATACTTGCTAATTAAATACAATAACCCTTCGGTTCATGTATTATCGTGAAGTGGGGGCAAGTTGAATTACAATCCGAAAAACTTTGAACGCAGGCGTGATGCTCATTCGCCGGTTCGATGGGAAAGCGCGCCTTCGGTAAAGGGCCGGGGCGAACGCATTAAAACGGTCCTAGCCTTGGGCGCCGGAGCCGTGCTGGTTGTGTTACTGGTGGCGTGGCCGCTCTCAAGTCTCTTCAACCTTTAGAAAATCTTGCTCAGCGCATTCTAAATTAGCTAGATTTAAACGTGAATCCTCGCAATATGACACCTTGCGATGATGCAGGGGGCATTGTCGCTCATTAGGGGCATATCATGAAAAAACTGAGCTTTGTGGTTTCGGCCGCGCTTATCGCTACGCCTTCGTTAGAGCCGATCGGCTTGACAGATATTGCATTTACTTGACAAATACTTCCCTTCGAGTGTTTGTTTGGCCTGAGGGGATCTAGCTGTTTTCCTTTAAGCTCTTCCGGTAAGATCGAGGGGGCAGGCGTGGCGACGATTAGGGAAATCAAACTTACGGGTAGCAAAAGCGACGGTGCGCGGCTCGTCTGCAGCGTTCACGGCAAGCTCACCGATTTTGGCAGCGGCAGCCTTGTGGTGCGAGTCCACCAGGATGCCTGCTACAACCTGCTGGTCGTGTGTGAGGGTAAAGCCGGAAACGAGGCGACGGTCGAAATCGAGGCGGTGCACCGCGACTGCAAGCTTGTGGGATTTCTGAGGACCGTCAGCCCGGAACCCGCGGTTTCAAAAAGCTCACAGCCAAGATCCCCGCGAACGAGATAACTGCGCTGGCTCTCGACAGGTTTGCGGTTGTAGTCGATGCGACGCCCGGAGACGCAAAGTGACGAAAGGCAGCTTCCTAGTCGTGCTCGGTGCCGCCTGCCTTGCAGTACCCTTGCCTCTTTTGGCGCAGGATGCGAGCGACAGGGATGCCGAAATCGAGGCGCTTAGGAGCGAGCTACGTGCCGCGAAAGAGCATATCGAAAAGCTCGAGGACCGACTGGAAACGCTTAGTGAAGCCAAGACCGATACCCAGCTAGCAAATGCCGACGGTACATTCCAAATGTCCCCCGGCGCGGGCGCAATCGCTCCAGTTGTAAAGCCTGCCCAGTACAACCTGCCGCGCCCTGATCTGGTGTCGGTGGGTACCGGCAGCAGTCCTGCAACCGGCGGAACGGTTGCGACGGTCGGGCTCTTGGCTGGAAAGGACAGTTCGCGCGCCTCCGTTACCGTTAGCCGATCCGCGTTCCGCGCATCGCCGACAGACTGCACCCTCCAGCCAGGCGAAGTGATTGATCCGAATGAACGGTGCAATGACACAAGTGCCGGATACAGACAGGACGTGACATCTCTCTCGTTGTCGGCACCGCTTGCCAAGTCGGGCGACACAAGTTTTGCGACCCTCGATGGCCTCGCCACCGGTACTAAGGCCGAAGTTCGCTTCACGCGTTTCCTTGGCCGCGTCCCTCCTGCACACGCCGTGTTTAGCAGCGCTCCCGTTGCCGCGGCGCGCACGCGCTGTGCCGAGCAGAACGCAGGCGCTTATGACACGTGTATTCGTGTCGATGAGGCCTTCCTTTCGCGCTACATGACGCCGGAAGAACGTGCAGCATACGATCGCTTTGTGTTCGATAGCGTAGTAAAGGACAGCTTCGGCCTAACGGTGGCCGGCTCGCTCGGCTATGAAGAGTTCGCCTTCTTTCCGGCGCCTGCGCTAGCTGAAGATGAGGTCGAACGCCTCTCCTATGGCATCAAGGCTGGAGCACTCTATTTCCCGTCGAGGAATACGTCATTTCTCTTCGAGACCGAATACCAGCGCTCGTGGAAGGCCGCGACCTCGGTGACAAGGTGCCCGACTGATCCCGGCGATGGCGACAGCTTCCTGACCTGCGTGACCGGCGCCCCGGCTGCTCCGAACGAACAGGAAAAGCTCATCCTCGCCCCGCAGTTCCGCAGGCTGATCCCGCTCAGCCAGTCCGGTCTGATCCGCAGCTTGGGGTTCGCGCCCAAGTTCGAATACGACGTCCTGTCGGATGACTTCGCGTTCGACTTGCCGGTCTATCTCGTGACCAGCAAAAAGGACGGCTTGGTCGCCGGTATCCGAATTGGTCTAGTATCGGAAGATGACGACGAAGACGTGAAATTCGGGGTGTTCTATGGGCAATCCTTCGACCTCAGGTCATTCTAGTAGGCTTATCCCTACCCGCTCCTCGGGGGAATGTGCGCGTTTGGCACCACGTAATCTTGACCTCTACAAGGTCTCATCGAAAGCGAGTTGCGCGCAAGATAAATCGCTGTGCCCCGTCGGCTTTTTAGCGGTGCACTCGCCGAAAGCCGACTGTCCGCAAACGGCCCAACTCGGGTCGTTAAGATGGAGCCTTTCAGCGGATTCCGCGGCCAGCACATCATTTCTGCCGGGTGGAGTGATGCTTTTCCGGACCATAGCAGCAATCGACCTCTTTCATAACTTCTTCGGTAGGACCAGCCTTGCCCGATATGATCGAGATATCGCCTGTACTCTCTAAAACCATCGATCGCACATCCGATATGTCGTTGATACCTTGTAGGCGTATCTCATAAAGAACGTCGCTCTCGCTTACGCGCGTTTTTGCGAGCGCGCCTTTGAGTATCTTGCCGTCGTGCATTAGCATGACTGGATCGTTTTCTATGAGTAGCTGGAAGGTTCGCGAACCACGGCGAAGAACTGCCAATATGACTTGAGCAGTCAGCAGGGCGAGTATCGCGCTGAACGCCTGAGCCAGCGCCGTCCATTCGGTAACGGTTGCAGCTGATGCGAGTAGCGAACCGGTAGCGAGCGTAACAACGAAGTCGAAAGCGGTCATTTTCGAAAACGTTCGAAGACCGATTATGCGCACGACGATGATTATCCAGATCAGAGTCACGATGCCGAACGATGCGCCGCGCAGAATTGCATCGGGGTAATCGGTTAATCCAAACATGCGTTAATTTCCTTGGGTCCTATCTAGTGGAAAAGTGGCCTATCTGAGCCCGCAAATAGCAAAACTCGCCGAAGTTCCCTCTTTGCCCCGCCATACCTTCCGGACCCGTCATACCCTGCAGATACGAAAATCAACCGCGTTGGGCCCCGAAGCCCACATTTGTTACTCCTCCGAATAAGGGAAGGAAAATCCAACTACAGCTTATGACGCTGGCACATGGTGCTTTCTGCCTCGCTACCGCGAACTCAAAGAGAGATGAAGAAAGATAAGGGAGCCTGAACACTTGACGCACTACAACGCTGAATTCGCAGCCTTGCATCGCCAGTTCTAGAGGTGCTTTTGAGGAAACCTCGGAAGGCAGTTTCAAAAATTTGGGGGAGGTGCGAGCAATGCGCGTGCTTCAACCTAGTCCATATAGCATTACGCGAGTGTCGGTACCTTATCTATCGGGCGACAGGCCCGCTATATACCCTAGAATGAGCCAAGACTATTTGGACGGGAGGTCGCCCACTTTACGCAATCGCATAGCTTGTGCCCTGGCATGTTTGATGGACGCTTCGGAACAATCAGTATTAACCAATTCATCGATTTCATCAGCAGCGCGATTAATGATCTGCTTCAAAGCAAGCTTGTCTTGCTCTGCATTTCTCAGCTCGTGGCGAAGTTCGCACTCTTCGTCAGTCATAACTAAATCATAATAAGAGTACTGGATCCGCGCAAGGTAGCGCACTGAGTAAGGTTGATGGCGGTTAACAGGGCATATCACATGGAAACCAAACCATAAGCCGAGCGATTTACCAATTGTGGCCGCAAGGGCAGGTTCTCCTGACCCAGCTTTTGGCCCGCAATAAAATGATACTAAGTTCAGGGACAGGTTGGAATTCGCTTGAGTATCGATTTTGCCGCGTTGCTGGAAGCATCGCCAAACCCTTACATGGTTATGGACCCGGATCTGCGGCTCGTCTGGGTCAATGAAGCCTATCTCGGCGCGACCATGCGCAAACGCGAAGATATCATCGGCAAACGGCTGTTCGACGCGTTCCCGGCCGATCGTGCGAGCGAAAGTTTCCGGCTGCTGGACGGTTCTCTACGGCGGGTATTGAAGACAGCGGAAGTCGACGAGATCGCCCTCATTCGCTACGACATCGCCGGTCCAGACAATGGCATGGAAAGCCGCTATTGGAGCGCAACTCATACGCCGCTGTTCGATGACGATGGCGATGTAAAATTGATCCTTCAGCACACCGTAGATGTAACGGAGTTGCAGGAACTGAGGCAGCTTCGCCAGCAGGCCGATCTCATTCGTCGTGCGGAAAAGGTCCAGTCTAGAAACCTAACTTTAGTGCGGGAAAGCAGGCGCCTTACCGAGTTCTTCGATCAGGCTCCTGGTTTCGTCGCGGTTCTTGGAGGACCCGGTCATGTCTTTGAAATGGCGAACACGGCCTATCTGGATTTGGTCGGCCGGACTGACATCGTCGGAAGGACGGTGGAGGAGGCGCTTCCTGAAGTTGTTGATCAGGGTTTCGTCAATATACTCGATGAGGTCTATAGGAGCGGCGAACCCTATATAGGAAAGCGTGAACAGGTCATGCTGAATACGGCCGATGATGAGGCCGGCGCCATTCGCTATCTGAATTTCATCTTCCAACCTTTCTTCAATGCCGCAAACGAGATCTCTGGGATTATCATCCAAGGCTACGACATCACTGAAGAAGTCGCCTATGAAGACCGGCAGGAATTACTGATCAACGAGCTGCAGCATCGAGTGAAGAATACGATAGCGGTGGTCCAAGCTCTCGCTAAGCAGACATTCCGAGCAGTCCCCGCAGCTAATGGTGCGCTGGAGCAGTTTACCGCCCGGCTATCCGCCCTGTCCGCTGCCCACAGCTTGCTTACCGAGAGTAGTTGGAGACCAGCATCCTTGCGTAGTCTTCTTAGTGCAACTCTAGGCGCGTCGCTGGGCGATTGGACCGGACGCGTCAGCATGGACGGCCCGGAGCACCTCCTCGATCCCGAAACAGCCCTCGATCTTACGATGACGTTCCATGAACTGGCTACCAACGCAGTCAAATACGGCTCGCTTTCCGTTGACGATGGACAGGTCTCGATTGGTTGGTCGGTAAGCGGCAGCGAGGATGGCAATGTAATTCTCATGACATGGCAGGAATACGGCGGACCGACCGTTGTCGAACCAGAACGGAAGGGCTTTGGGACGCGGCTGATTGAACGCGGCTCGCATTCCGGCGGGGATGCAGATGTTACCATGGAGTTTCTACCCGGAGGCCTGAAATGCTGCCTCGCCATCCATGTAGCCAAAGATCCGCAATCGGTGGAGTACGGACGCTCGTTCGCCAGGTTCAAGAAAAGAAGCTAGGATAAAACGTTAGCGTACCCGTCACTGATTGCCGAACGCCTATATGCTGACCGGCTCAGTTCCGTTAGATTAGCTGGAGAACTTGCTACTCGGTGCTTAGAGAAACCGCCAGCAGCTCCCGAAACGGTCATAGCCGTCAGACGTCGGTAACGTCCGCTTTCGGGCTATTCAATACGGACTTAAGCTACCCGCCGAAAGCAGGCGCGTATTCAACACCGCCGGTTAACGCCTCAACAGCGACGCATCTGAGCGGATCGGTTGCCCGCTACTAGTTATCAAGTTCATAATCTTAGCGTCTCCATTCGGTCCGTTTGCCAAAGGTCAGATTCTCAGACGTTTTAGCCGATTGCGGACAAGCGTCTGACGTGTGCCTTGCTGTTGAACATTTCCATATCAATGTGCATCGCACTGCTGCATCCCCAAGCCACCTCAATTGCGACTTTGTACCTACAGTGCCATAAACGGTTCGGAGGTTTGCGAGGCCCTAAGCTAACAGAGTGATGGCCACACACGTGGCCAAGCCAACCACGAGATTCATCGGCAATCCGATCCGCACGAAATCCATAAAACGGTAATTGGCCGCTCCGTAAACGAGTGTATTAGTTTGATAACCAATTGGTGTTGCGAAGCTTGCGCTGGCTGCGAACATTACCGCCAGAACCAATTGGCGAGCATCTAAGTCCAGTGCTTCAGCCAAGCCGATCGCTATCGGTGTCATGATCACAGCCACGGCGTTATTGGTAACGGTCTCTGTAAGGACGCTGGTGACCGCGTATATGGCCAGCAGCAAAAGAAGCGGCGAAGCGACTGAAAACAGCGGTTGGAGCCAGTCTACGAGCAGTTCGACCGTACCTGCATTTTCTAGGCCTTTGCCGAAGGCCAACATGCCGAATATCAAGACAAGGGTACTTCCATCGAGTGACCCCCAAGCTTCCTCCGGCTCGATGCATTTGGTGAGCAACACGACGCCCACGCCTGCCAGCGCCAAGCCTTCGATGGGAAAGCCGAATATTGCAGCCATGACGACCACCCCAGCTAGTGTCGCGATGGCGATGGGCGCCCGCATACGCCTGAATGCACGCGCAGGCGCTTCGCTTACATCACTCAGGCCCACATTGCTCTGAAGTGCCTGTGCCCCGTCACTTCCGGTAGCGATCAGCAGACGATCGCCCGCCCGGACCCGGACATTCGGAAGGTCCGGTCCCGCAAGATGTCTCGGCCGGGACACGCCGAGAACTCTAACCTTCAACCGGGAAAGGAGTGGGATTTCTGCCAGCCGCCGCCCGATAATAGGATGTGAGGGACCTATGACTGCCTCGATCAGCTTCAAGTCGTCCGGCCTATTGGGCCCGGCCGTTGTGATACCGCCGCCAACACCGGTCAGGCCGGTGCGAAAATCGAAAGCCTCGGCAAGCGACGCGAGTTCTGCCGGACTGGCTGCTACGATAAGCTGATCACCAGCTTTGAGTATGCAATCCTCGAAACTGTGTCGTTCGATTGAGCGCCCTCTTTGAAACCCGACTATGCGCAGACCTGGCCGGCGGGAGATAGCCAATTCACCTATTCGCCTACCTATGAGCCCGCTGGTACTCTCGAGGATTAGGTGGGAGAGGTAGGAATCACTTTCTCCCTGTTCGTCGAGCGCGTGTGGCGGCCGGTCAGGCAACAGAAACGGACCAAGAATACCGAGGACGACGAGCCCCGCTGCTCCTGCAAAAAGGCCAATCGTGGTCATCTCGAATATGCCGAATGCAGCCAGGCCCTGATCCTGCGCTACCCCGTCGACCAGGAGGTTCGTCGAAGTGCCGATCAAGGTAAGTGTACCGCCCAAGATCGAAATGTAGGACAGTGGTATGAGCAACCGGGTGGATGCCACGCCCAGAACCCGCCCCAGGCGCTGCACGATGGGGATCATAACAATTACGACGGGGGTGTTGTTCATAAACGCCGAGGCCACAATAGTGCCACCACCGATTTCCGCTATCGCAACGCGAGGTTTCCGCAGCGTGCGCCTGATCACCCAGCCCGAAATCTCTTCGAGCGCTCCGGTACGAAGGAGAGCACCGGACAGAATGAACATCGCTGCAATTGTGATTGGCGCCGGGTTCGCAAATACCGCGAGAGCTTCATCAACCGGTAGAAAGCCAAGCACCATCATTGCGATACCGCCGAGAACCGCAATAACCACTGGGGGGCGCCGTTCGAGGGCGAAGGCGATGAAAACGCCCACAAGCACCCCGAGACCAATCAGGGCCGAATAAATCGCTACGACATCTCTGAAGCTGTTCAGCATATCAGGTGGTTTATCGTGGCTTCAGCCACATCCTCCAGCAAGAGCGTATGCAACCCTTGGCAACGAACTTTTAACGCACAGGTTACCATGAGCGGCAAACCTGCAATAATGGGGCGCGGATTTTAGATTGCCGCAATCCCGACGAAAAAGGTCTCACAGATCCGAACGCTATCCGATGCTCACATTTTCGATCTCATCTACTTCGCCGGTAGCGATCAATAGGCTGCATGGCAGTTCCCGGATAAGCTGGGAGCCAATCGAGCCGTTGAACCATCGTGCCAGCCAACCGTTTTCTGTATGACCGATTACGACCAAATCGGCATGAATTGATCTTGCATATGCAGCAATCTTGGTGACAGGACTGCCTTGCAAGATTTCAGCAAAAACCCTCATCCCTTTCTTTCGAAGGTCTTCGGCTTCTTTGTGCAAAGACCGCAGTAAACGATCCCGACCAGCGACCAGAAAGTCGTCTTGCGGATATGGATCAGCCATGGCTGTGGTGGGAATGATGGAAACAACGCCGATAAGGTAAATCTCTGCGCGATATGCGAACGCAAGACTTGCGGCCTGCTTGAGAGCGAATGTTGATTCCTTCTTGCCGTCGTAGGCCACGATCACTCTCTCGAACACGGTGATCTCCTCTCTAGAAATCAGTTGCTATCGGTCATGATGGACGCTTTCTTTATCTCAGGATATCAAATTGTCTTCCGATGCGGGATCCATAACTCTATTCAGTTTGAGCCGCGCTTCCGCTGTGATCACTTCCGCAATCTCCGCGTAGAGATCCGCAAAGGCCGCTGCCGGACGCCACACGGCACCGATGCTGCGAAATACGTCCCACCCCGGCGGATTGGTGACCGTCACCATATCGAGACCACCCGCACCTGACCTGATGTACAGTTCGGGGAGAATTGCCAGGCCAACGCCCGAACCCACCATCTGCTGTAGGGCATCGAGACTCGTGCCTTCGTAATCTGACAGAATAGTTGCGCCGAGCTTACGGCAGATATCTTCAAGTTGCCGGTGGTAATGATGGCGGTGGTCGAGAGTGAGAAACGTGCGATCTGCAAAATCTTTCTTGGAGATCCGATCGCTTGCGTTGAGAACATCGTCCGGCGGTGCGACAATGTGCAAAGGCTCCCGAAATAACGGTTCAATATGCAGACCGCGCCCTTCGACGGGCAGGGGCGAAAGTACCATGTCGAGTTGTCCTGCAGCGAGTTCGGCGTGCTGTTGTTCCGGAATACCTTCTCGAATGAATAGCCGCATGTCTGGATAGCGCTCGTGCAGCCGTTTGATTACCGCAGGCATCAGGTAAGGACCAAGAGTCGGCGTGACGCCAAATCTGATCGAGCCCACTAATCGATTTGCAATACGATCAGCAACGTCGCCAAATTCGCGGGCCGCGCCAAGGACCGCAAGTGCTGCAGGCAGAAGCTCTCGACCACTTGGCGTTAATTGCATTCCCTTCGGCACACGTTCGAAAAGCCTTAAGGCCAGCTCCTTTTCAAGAGCTATCAATTGTTGACTTAATGCGGGCTGGCTCAGGCCGAGACCTTGTGCGGCCTCTCCCATATTCTCAGTCTCTGCCAGCTTTGCGAATATCGCGATCTGCTTGAGCGTGGGCATGAATTGCCATTAGCAAAACTTATCGCGGACCTGCAATTGTTCGAATTGGATAATCGTCCGGCTTAGGTCTAGGTTTTCTTGGTCAAACTACGGAGATTAACATGACCCATATGTCCCCTGACGAAAAGATCATGAAACCCTATCTGCTCAAGCTCACGCGCGAGCATCGTGCGCTCAATCGTATGATTGACACTGCGAAGTCGCTCGGCGCCAGCGAGGAAATGAAGTCGATGAAACGACTGCGTTTGCATATCAAAGACAAGATCGCTGCGCTGCAACGCCACTATTACGGACGTGGTGTGACCGGATGACCCGGCGCGGCGACTGTGCTTTTCCCATTCCCCTGGGCCGTCGCTGCTCCCTTCTTGTCATAACCCGAACGGACTCCCTTCCTGTCGAAAGCCTGTGCGATTTCGTGCCCAACGTCGCACTAACCACACTCGGGACCTTCGCCGCTGTCCCGTTCGGCGCGCCAAGCGGATCGCCGGTCGCTACTGTAGGGGGCATGATCGCCCCGAGGACAGCAGCGCGCATAGACACGGAGGCATACCGCGCATGATGGCAGCTATAATCCTTGTAGTCGTTGGGCTGGTCCTTCTGGTCGCAGGCGGAGAGTTGCTTGTTCGCGGAGCCGTCGGGCTGGCCGAAAAGGCAGGGGTCAGCGCTCTGATCATCGGTCTCGTCATCGTCGGCTTCGGCACTTCCATGCCTGAACTGGTGACCAGCGTCGAAGCCGCAATGTCAGGCTCCCCAGCGATTGCATGGGGAAACATCGTCGGTTCAAACATCGCCAACAGCTTGCTTATCTTGGGGACCGCCGCTCTCGTGGCACCGCTCGCAATCGAAAGTCGAAATCGGTGGCGGGATCCGGCGGTCGCGCTCGGCGCCAGTCTGGTTCTTTTACTGCTTGCGGCCTCGGGAACGGGGAGCGTCTTCATAGGCGTCGCACTTATCGCGGGCCTAGGCGGCTATATCTCCTGGTGTTATCGCGAAGAGCGACTTGCCGAGCCAGAAGTTCTGCACAACGCACCCCACGACCGGGCTCTAGCCCTTGAGATAACGGATAAGGGCCTGCATCCTGCCAAGGACGGATGGGCCAGACCGGTCCTTTTTACATTGCTGGGCCTAATGGTCCTCATCGGCGGTGGTAGGTTGCTGGTTACTGGCGCTATCGATTTGGCACGCTTCGCCGGTTTGACTGAAACGCTAATCGGTCTGACGATCGTAGCGGTTGGCACTTCTCTGCCGGAACTGGTCACTTCCGTAATAGCTGCGCGCAAGGGCGAGGTCGAAGTTGCATTCGGCAACGTCGTAGGTTCGAACATCTACAATATTCTGGGGATCGGCGGCGCCACCATGTTGCTCGCGCCGGGCGCGATTCCGGGCAACTTGCTGCCACTGGATATCGGGCTTGTTCTGATGTCCGCAGGCGCGATCCTGGCCTTCGCTATCTTCCGAGATGTGCGGCGTCTGCCCGCCGTCTTACTGCTGGCAATCTATGCCGCCTATCTCGTTTTCCTGATCAGGAATGCATAAACTCAAGGAGAATGCCATGATTTCTCGACGCAATGTTCTAGCGGGTGCTACCGTGGCTGGCAGTGCCCTCACGTTAGGCGGCGGTGCCGCTGCCGCACAAACGGCGCGGCCCGCGCGCTTGGCTCCTGTCATCAACGGGAAGACCGCTCTTTCCCCGGATGAAGCGCTTGATCTTCTTGTCGAAGGGAATCAAAACTTCCTCAATGACGTTCCAACCTCTGCTCCGATAGGACGCGAACGCCGGCTCGAGATCGCACAAGGGCAAGCGCCTTTCGCAGCCTACGTCACCTGTTCCGACAGCCGTGTGTCTCCTGAAATCCTCTTCGGCCGTGGCCTTGGCGAGCTCTTCATCATCCGAAACGCGGGCAATACCGTGGATACGGTCGCGCTCGGTTCCATCGAGTATGCCGTTGCCGAACTGGGTGTGCCGCTTGTCGTGGTCATGGGACACGAAGCCTGCGGGGCTGTCAAAGCAGCCAAGGCCGTTGTTGACGACAACGCGACGTTTCCTGGCAGCATCGGGCGCATGATCGAACCGATCATTCCTGCCGTACTGGAAGTG
Organism: Qipengyuania triglochinis; assembly: GCF_054655615.1. Lineage (NCBI taxonomy): Bacteria > Pseudomonadati > Pseudomonadota > Alphaproteobacteria > Sphingomonadales > Erythrobacteraceae > Qipengyuania > Qipengyuania triglochinis. The sequence goes on from NZ_BAAHND010000002.1 coordinate 989,089, forward strand.
CGCGGGCGCGAAGGTGATATGCTGGACCATGCCATCCGTGCCAATGTTTCCCGGGTAGTAAAGCAGTTGCGAACATCCACCGATCCGCTGCTGCTCAAACCGCAGGAGACCGGTAAGCTGAAGGTAGTTGGGGCTCATTATGATCTCGCCACGGGCGCGGTCGATTTCTTCGACCGGCCCTGACACCTTTAGCGGAGCGTCTGGTTTTCGGTGGCACGCCAATACCGGATCAAATAGAGCGCGCCCCTTCCTGTCGTGGGATCTCTGCTTACCCTCGGAATGCGGACCCGTTCCCGTTCATACAGACACTGTAAACAACGATGTAAGCGATCGAATGGTTTGCGGAATGTCGGCTTGCATGGTTCTGGCACTCAGAAGCGGACTGCCTGCTGACGGCCCAAAGCTGTCGGCGAATTGGGCTGATTGACTAAAATCAGGGTCTCCGCAGAGAAATTTCCCAATGATTTGAGTGCCCATTTTTGTCGTTTATGGGGCACCACTTTTCAGGAACCGCAGAAAACCGCCATTTCTTGGCCACCCCACTCCTGACTGCTGAGAACTTTCGAAAGAGACCGGCGCGGCTATGTCCGCTTTGCGCCCTCATTTCGGTCATTCGGGAGGCTCGCGCGGTGACTTGTAAGCAGTCATTTATTCGCATGGGGGAAAAGCAACCCGCGATGATTTGAGATGGCCGCCGACGGAGTTTTATATGATCCGGAAGCGATCGTTGAAGCTTCAATTTTTACGAAAGCCAGAGACGTCGAGCGAGAGGGAAGAATATATCCGCGTACAGTGTAGGTTCGGCTAGCCTCAAAGTGTTCTTATAATTAACCCGAGTGCTCGACGAAAGCGTTAAGGGGTGGCTAGGCCGCTGTTCGCTCGCTTATATCCGCACAGACTTTTACGGATAATCTATTCCGGAACCGTTACGATCCGGCTGGAGCGAGTCCCTGCAGGCCCAACCACCCGAACCTTCACATGCCCGCCTTCTGCAGATGCGCACTGCGAAGCTGGCTGCCAGCCTGATCGCTCACCCGATCCCATGTCACATTGGATCTCGAGACCCGGCAGGGCAGCATTGAATCTGATAAGATCGCCATCCTTAGACACGCCCGGCGGCGGTAATCGATAAGACCATCCGGCTTTCGTAAGCTTGGCGAGCTCCTTTGCTGACAAGATCGACGCGAAGCGATTCCAGTCGGCGTGCATGGCCGCAGCCAGATCGGTCTCGTCTGCCTTGCCCACGCCATCCTCCAGCTCCCAGTCCGCGCGGTGCCAGGCCTTCTCGGCTAGCGCCAGCATTCGAGGGAAGAGCTGGTATCCTAGCGTTTCCCTGTCCCGGATCGTTTCGGACCAGACCTGCCCCTGAATTCCAGCAAACCGATGGCGAGGGCGCTCAAGAACAGGTTGCTCTATCGGTTGCCCGTCACGGTCTCGCCAATAGCTTGCCGTCGCCGTAAGGTTCTCCGGCATCATGGAGAAGAGCTTGCGCGTGGGTGCGCTGCGAATGGCCCAGTAATACCCGCCCTCCTCCGGGTGCGCGGCGTAGGGCATATCGAAGTAAAGGGCATCGGGTATCGAGAGCACGACGTCCCAGCCGAGATCCGCGTGATCCTTCGCCGACTTGGCCGCCCCCCAGGCAAGAGTGTCCCAGATGTTCGACTGAAGAGTGGGAGGCAACCGCGCGGGGTCGGCGCGGGAGAGCCCGTCGCTCCAGGCGCCCGGCATGACCCCGCGCTCGCTGGCCATGCTTGCCACGCGCTCGACGAAGTAACCCGCCAAATCCTGCGCGGAGGAAGGGGCATCCGGTTGCGCCAGAAACACTGCGCACATTGGGGACTCGGTCCATGCGCCCGCCGTCTCGTCCGCACCGATATGGAACCGCTGGAGCGGTTGCCCCGCCGCGGCGTGCATTTCGGCGACGCGATCGAGAACGTGACCGACGAACTTGTAGGCCGAAGGGCGGCACACATTTATGGCGTTGTCCGAATAGTGCTGGATACTGTCATAGATCGTGCGATCGTCCGGATCGCTGAGCAGATATTGCGAAGCCAAATCCTCGCTCGCGCCTTCGGCCCTCATGCGTTGGTAGCGCGCCTCCATTGCCTTTACCGCAGCGCGCGCGTGGCCAGGCATGTCAATCGCGGGGATGATCTCAATGTGCCGCGCAGCGGCGTAGCTCACCAGGCGCACATATTCCTCTTTGGTTAGGTACCCGCTGCCCGAAGTCCCCGCATCGGGTCCGCTCCCAAGCTGCGGCAATAAGCAGCGCGTTTCGCCAGGGTCGTAACAGCGGCGCGATCCCACATCGGTCAGTTCCGGCAAACCCTCGATTTCAAGTCGCCAGCCCTCGTCGTCGGCAAGATGAAGATGCAGCCTGTTGAGCTTGTAAGCCGCCATCTGATCGATCAGGGCGCGGATCGTTTCGAGCCGCTGGAAATTGCGCGCGATGTCGAGGTGCTGGCCCCTGAAGGCGAACCGCGGGGAGTCCTCGATATGCAGCGCGGGTATGCTGCTAGCGCCGGGTTTGATCAGCGCCGCGAGGCTCTGTAGCCCGTAGAAAGCGCCCGCCGAATCGCTCGCGCGGATCGTCACCGCTTCGGGCGCAGTCGTCATATCATAACCCTCGGTTTCGATCCCGAGCGACGGATCGACCTTCACAAGCAGCGGCACACCCTGTTCCGACCGGACGAGCCCCAGATCAGAGAGCCGCTTCAACGCGGCTGCCAATTCGGCTTCCACAACGCCTGTCAGGACTGGCGCGATACCCCGCGAGAGATCGACGCGCATGTTGCCACCGCTCTTCACCCGCATCGGGGTGGGTATGATTCCGCTATCGACGGCCTCCGAGACGAACTGCGTCTCTACATTCTGCCGATATGTGACCTCTGGCGTTTCGATCGGGGTCACGTCTTCGGGGGCCCGCTTCAGGTCGGAAGGCAAAGGGGCTAGGAACGGCAGGGCTTTGCGCCCCGTCGCTTCGACCGGTACTTCCTTTGTGGACTCGATCAGCGCAGCCTGACCCCTGGCATCGACCACGAAGTAATTCGGCATGATCTTGGCGCGCGTCAAAAGCGTGCCTTGAACGACGAAAGGAAGCGTGACCGGCGCACGCGGGCCGATCGCCGCAGCGGAGCCGGAAATGGTAAGCTCGTGCAGATCTCCGTTTACATGCGCAAGGCGAACCGATCCGGCCCCGCCGACCTGCGTAACGGGGTCGACCTGGCTGAAAAAGATCTTGCTGCCTGTCAGATCGATTGGGCGATCGCTGGCGATCGAAAGCTCGGCCTCGTAGCACGCATCCCCAGTCTTTTCGGAAGCGCCGGGAACCGTGCAGCCGCCTTCTTCGCGATTGGCTAGAACGCGGTAAGTGATCTGCAATGCCGATCCGATGGCGTCGGCACGCGAGTCCTCGGCCTCCGGTGCCATGGTGGAACACCCACTGAGGCCGATTGCAATTAGCACTGCAAGGGAGGATTTAGCCATGAACCTTCGCCCCGTCGATCCAGGTCGATCTCACATGCATTTGCTCGTCCAGCACGACCAGGTCTGCCCGTGCTCCCTCCCGGATCGTACCCCGGTCGTCCGCTATGCCGATGAAGGCAGCGGGGTTTCGCGACGCCATAGCGCTGGCCTGTCCGATATCGACGTCCAGCATCGCTACCGCGTTACGCAAGGCCCGGGCCATGTCGAGATCGGATCCGGCGAGGGTGCCATCATCGGTGATGCAGATGCCGTCTTCCACATGAATCCGGCGACCCTGAAGCATGAAACTTCCATCCTCCATTCCGACCGACGGCATTGCATCGGTCACGAGGATGAATTTGTCTATCGGCTTGCAGCGCATGGCCAGCTTCATCGTGACCGGCGATACGTGGTGTCCGTCCACGATCAACCCGCACCAGCTTTCGCGATCCTCCAGCGCGGCGCCAACCACTCCGGGCTCGCGGCTGTTAAGCGGCGACATCGCGTTGAACAGATGGGTAAACCCGGTAACGCCAGCCTCCAGAGCGGCGCGCATTTGTTCGTAACTTGCATTCGTGTGGCCAGCGCTGACGACCGCGCCCCGCGCCCTCAATCCGGCAATGACCTTGGGCGCTGCGCGCTCGGGCGACAAAGTCACCATAGTACGGCCATGCTTCAAACTCGACATCAGGTCGATATGCCGTTCCTCGAATTCGCGAAACTTGGTTTCGTCATGTACGCCCTTGCGATCGGTACTGAGGAACGGGCCCTCTAAGTGGATGCCCGCGATGCCGCACACGCCCGCTTCAATCGCCGCGTCGACGGCGATTATCGCGGCCTCGATCTTGTCCAGCCCATCGCTGATGAGGGTGGGGAGCAGCGTAGTGGTCCCAAAACGCGCGTGGGTGTCCGCAATCAGCCGGATCGTTTCAACGCTGGGGTCGGCATTGAACAGGCGCCCGCCGCCACCATTGACCTGTACGTCGATGAAACCGGGCAGCACGATGCCGCCGTCCAGATCGACGACTTCGGCAGCCATGGCGACTGCACCTGCAGCCTCGCCCGCATCGCAAATGGCGACGATCCGGCCATTGTCGATGGCCAGAGCCTTTCCGCTTTCAAGAGCACCGTCCAGCAGCACCTGGCCGCCGACTAGGAGAGTTGCGCTCATGTGGTCTCGGTCACTTTCATCAAATTCGGCGGAGCGTCAGGATTTTCGCCCAGCCTCGCGGCACAGGCATTGGCCAGGCGGTAGAACGCCTGTGCCAGCAATATTGGCTGAAGACGTGCATCCTCCGGAAGCGAAGGAAGGGAGATGCAGCCCTGCGCTTGTGCCCCGGCAAGAAACACGCGCGCGCCCATTTCGGCAAGTCTGGTGCAGGTTTCGCAAACGCTTTCCCGCGAAGCGTCATCTTGCGCCAAAGCGAGTATTGGAAAGCCATCCCGCACCACCGCGGCCGGGCCATGCAAAACCTCCGCAGAGCTATAGGCCTCGACATGGATCCGGCACGTTTCCTTGAACTTCAGCGCCGCTTCCTGCGCAATTCCGAGCCCGGAGCCCCGGCCAATCACGAACAGGCTACGCGCGCCGATCATGCCGTTCTCGGCCTCGCTCCAGTCCAGCGCCCACGCGCGCGCCATCGCCTCCGGCAGGCGGTCGATCGCCGCTTCCAACTCCGCGTCCTGCGACCATGAGGCGACGATGCGTGCGCTCAGCGCGAGCGAGGCGAGATAGGACTTGGTCGCGGCCACCGCGGTTTCCGGGAAAGCACATAGTGGCGCGACCAGTTTCGCCTCCTTGGCCAATGGCGAAGCGGTGTCGTTGACCAAAGCAATGCTTAAAGCCCCTCCTCGCGACGCGCTCTGGGTCGCAGACACGAGGTCCGGGCTCATGCCCGACTGGGAAATCGCGATGCAGGCGGCACCGCGCATCGTGCTGTGCGCTTCGTAGACCGAACTGACCGATGGCGCGAACGATGCAACAGGCGCGCCGGTGGCGGTCTCAATCAGATATTTCGCGTAGGTTGCGGCGTGATCGGAACTACCGCGCGCAATTGTTGCCACAAGGCGCGGAGAGAGGTCGCGCAAGGCTGTTCCGATCTCTGCCACCGCCGCCGCAGCCTCGTCCGCCTGTCGAGCCACGCAGCTAGGCGCCTCGCCTGCTTCGCGGTACATTTGCGTGTCCGATGGATCCACCGTCAGCCCCTCATTTCCCAAGATTAAGTTCGGCAACGAAGTCATATGCGTCGCCGCGGTAATAGGACCTTGTCCATTCCACCGCGCTTCCGGCCGAATTATAGCCAATGCGTTCGATCAGCAGCCCGGCACTTGATGCCGGAACGTCCAGCAGTTCGGCCTGCTCTGCGCTGAAAAGCACAGCCCTCAGCCGCTGAAGAGCGCGGACGGGATTGTGATTCCGGGCGCGCAGGGCGGCATAAAGCGACTCCTCCACTACAGCGCCCGACCCAAGGCACTCTGCAGGTATCGTTGAATATTCCAGCGCCATCGCGACGTTGTCGGCAAAGCGGATACGGTTGAAGCGATAGACTGCCGTTCCGGGACTGAGCGAAAGGCTGAGCGACTCCTCTGGCGTCACGCTTCCCTTTTCGCGGACCAGCCAGTCGCTGCGCACCTTGCGCCCGCGCGCAGCCATATCCTCCGTAAACGACGTCAGCGTGGCGAAACTCTTTTCCACGCGGCCCGCCACGAACGTTCCCGAACCGCGCTTGCGCACCAGCATTCCATCTTCGACCAGACCGTCAATGGCCTTGCGCACGGTAACGCGGGAAATCTCGAGTCGCTCGGCGATATCACGCTCGGACGGGACGGGGTCGTCGGGTTCCCACGCGTGCGAATCGATGTTCTCGCGCATCGCCTTTTTCAACCGCTGGTAGAGCGGCGTTGCCTCACTGGTATCAAACCTGTGCTTGAGATCGATCAACGTCTGCAACCCATCAAAACCCTTGTATTGCGTGAGTCGCCCAAAATGGCGGGCGCTAATGTACTCATTTAAGAGTAATACCAATACCTAAATTATTCCACATATGCAAGGATTGGTTATCGTTTGGTATTGCTTATAGCAACAATATTGTCGTAAACCTGTTCTCAACGCTGGATTGCTTCGCCTTCGTCCGGATCGGTGAAACACGATGCAAGCGGATTACAGGGAGGTTTCAATGAAGAAGTCAGTTTGGACCCTTGGCGCAACGGTCTCGGCAATCGCCCTTTCGGGCCCGGCGGCCTACGCACAAGATACCACGGAGAATGAGAACGAGGTTGGGAAAACGATTGTCGTGACCGGCATTCGCGCATCTCTCGAGGACGCGATAAATATCAAGCGTAATGCCGACGCGATCGTCGATGCCATCTCGGCAGAGGACATCGGCAAGTTCCCCGACCGAAACGTGGCCGAATCGCTGCAGCGCGTGCCGGGAGTAGTAACGAACCGAGAATTCGGCGAAGGCGAGCGCGTCTCGCTCCGCGGCCTCGCCCCCAACCAGACCCGCACGCTGGTCAACGGTCACGCCGTTGCCACCGCAGACTGGTTCGTTCTCGATCAGCAGGCTGCCACACGCAATTTCAACTACTTGGTCCTGCCATCCGACGTGGTGGGCGAGCTACAGGTATTCAAAAGCCCGACTGCCGACATCGAGGAAGGTGGAATCGGCGGCACAATCAATGTGCTGACGCGTAAGCCGCTGGACATCGATCCCCTCGTCGCCACAATCTCGGTTGAGGGCGCGTATACCGAAAAGGCAGATTCCCTAGATCCGCAGGTTTCCGGCGTGCTGAGCTGGTCGAACCCCGCAGGCACGTTCGGCGTACTCGCCGCGGCGGTCTATCAAAAGCGTAACATCCGCCGGGACGGTTTCGAAATCCTCGGTTACGATAGCGCACTCGATCCATCGGGGCAGGAACTGCAGGTTCCCACCCTGATCGGCTCCGCCCTGTTCCTTCAAGAACGCGAGCGATACGGCGGCAATCTCGAACTGCAATTCCGCCCCAACGACCAGCTCGAGTTCGGCATCAGCGGGCTGTGGACCCGCTTCAACGCCAACAATACCAACTATAACTATCTCGCTTGGCCAGCCCGTTCGGGTCTGGGCGGTACCAACGGCGTTACGCTGACCGAGACTCAGGTTGAGGGGGATACGGTGGTCGCGGGCCGCATTGAGGGCATCGCGGAGGCAGGGGGATTCGGTCAAGTTTACGACATCTTTGATCGTGAAGCCTTTGCCGAAACCAAGTATATTGCAGGCAACCTCTCTTATGAGACCGGTGGCGGCCTGACTATCACTGGGCAGGTGGGCTACACCGAGGCGCAAGGCGACACGGTGCGCCAACCCTTTGTCGAATTTCTGGGTAACAGCGATTTCAGTTTCGACCTGACGGGTCGAGCGCCGGTCGTGTCCTTCGATACCGTCGACCCTGCAGTTCCCAATGATCTCGCTTTCGAATTTGCGTCGAACCATTCGATCGGGAATGACGATAGCGAATTCTTCTCATACCTCGACTTCGAGCAAGAGCTCGATCTCGGCGTGCTCCAAATGGTCAAGACAGGCTTCAAATATACCGAGCACGATCGGACGACCGATTTCCAAGCCACCACTTATGGTGATTTCTTCATTCCCTTCCGCGATGGCGGCTGCGGCGGCGTATGCACTCCATCATCATTCGGGAGTGATCAGACGCCAGGCAATTATGCCGACAGTATCGCCCTCCCCGGCTCGCTCACGGATTTCTTCCTGCCGACGCCAGGCCTCATCCGCGATCAGATCGGGGCCTTCCCTGCGGCATCAGAGCGTCTTCCGCTCTATTCCGAAATCTTTTCGGTTAACGAGAAGACCTACGGCGGATACGTCATGGGCAAATTCGGCGGGGATGGCTGGCGCGGCAATGCAGGGTTGAGGATCATCCACACCGATCAGACTTCGAGTGGCTACATTCAGGGCGCCGAGGGTGAAGGCCAAGTTTCAAACGCCTATGGCGACTTCCTCCCGGTGACCGAGGAGCGCGGCTACACCGACTTCCTGCCCAGCCTGAACATGACGTTCGACCTTACAGACGACTTCATTCTGCGGGCCGCGGCCGCTCGCACTTTGACCCGCCCCGACTTCACCGACATCGCTCCGCGGGTGACGCTGAATCCAGGCGCGCTGACGGGATCGGGCGGCAGCGCCGATGTGGAGCCCTACCGCGCCAACCAGTTCGATCTGTCGTTCGAATACTATCTGCCCAATCGCGGACTGCTGGCGATGGCGCTCTATTACAAGGACGTGTCGAATTTTGTGACTGACCGCGTCTCCAATGAAAGTTTCGCGGTCGAGACGGCGGCCCCCGATCAGTCGCGCTGCGTTCCCACGCCGGGATCGACTAATCCCGATCTCTACGATTGTCAGTTCTCGATCAATCGCCGCGCCAACGGCGGTTCGGCCGAAGTGAAGGGTGTCGAACTGATCGCGCAGATGCCGATCTATGGCAATTTCGGGATCAACGCGAACTACAGCTATTCGGATGCGAAAACGGACAATGGCGATCCCGTACCAGGCAATTCGAAGCATGCCTTTCAGGCAGGTGGTTACTACGAGGACAGCTTCATGAGCGCCCAGATAACTTATAACTGGCGCGATGACTTCTTCATCACCCTGGACCGCGCCACCTCGCTCAACCAAAAAAGCTTTGGTTCGCTTGATGCCTCGTTGGATCTGCGGGTGACCGAGTTCGCGACACTAACCTTCGACGCGGTCAATCTGACTAATGAGAAGATCGTGCAGTTCGCGGGCGAGGAATTCAGGCCGCGCGCTATCTACGATAACGGCCGCTACTTCTTCTTCGGCGCCCGTTTCGAATATTGATGCAGGTTCCTTCGCCCCGCTGATAGGATTATCGGCGAGGCGAGATCCTTGCGCTCTTGCAGACCTCTGGGGAGACATGTGTGGCAGTATCGACCTCCTCGACCGGAGCGGAATGGCCGATGATCTGCGCGCCGTGCGCGGGATGGGTAGTTCCGCTCGACCAGGTCCCCGACCCAGCCTTTGCCTCTGGTGCGCTAGGCTCTGGTCTGGCGATCGAGCTTCTGGGCGAAACCATACAGTCTCCTTGCGATGGGCTGGTCGCCGCAGTCGCAACTGCCCGGCACGCTGTGACGATCGAAGTGGGTGACGGGCGGCAGATCCTCATCCACTGCGGTATCGATACGGTCGCGCTGGGCGGCTCGCCTTTCGCGATGCTGGTATCGGAAGGCGACACGGTTATGGCCGGCGACCCATTGATGCGGGTCGACCTCCCCGCCGTGGCTCGCGCCGGTAAAAGCTTGGCCACACCGATCATCGTGCCGGATACTGAACCCGGCGACATCGAAGCACAGGGTGCATTTCCCCGATCCTGCGAAGCGGGTGATCCACTTTTCCGGATTATCGGTTCAGAGAAAGCGGCAGATCGGGCCGATCCGCCTGCGGGCATGTCGGAAGAACGCAATGTGATCCTGCCACTCCCGCACGGTCTTCATGCACGCCCTGCCGCCACGATTGCTGCCGAAGCAGCGCGGTGGGACGCGCTGGTAGAAATCGCACTTGGCGCCAAGATCGCCGACGCGCGTAGTACCACATCGCTGATGAAGCTCGGCGCCAGCCATGGCGCGTGCCTGACAGTGCGAGCGGGTGGCAGCAATGCCGCGCAAGCTCTGGATGCTATCGTAGCGCTGATAGAATCCGGCGCGGGCGACGTTATCGAAGGCGATACCAAGGCGGCATTCGCGCCCGCCAGTCCCAAGCTCCACTTGGCCCCGCAGCGCCTGCAACCGCAAGCGCCGCAAGGGACGATAGCAGGGGTCGCCGCAGCGCCGGGTCGGGCGCTGGCGAGGGCTTTCCACCTCCATCGCTCGAGACTGGAAGTGACCGAATCCTCGCAGGACGCCGATGTCGAGCATCAACGCTTCGCCGATACGATAGTAGATCTTCGCGAGAGCCTCGATGCCGAGAGCGACGGCTTCGGCGCCGCCATCGCCACCGCGCATCTCGCCATTCTTGACGACCCAGTCCTGCTCGACACGGTGAAGACGCGGATCGAGGACGGCGCAAGTGCCGCGATGGCCTGGCAGAATGTCATGAGCCAGCAGGAAGCGGAAATGCGCGCTCTCGCGGATAGCCACCTCGCCGACCGTGCCGACGACTTCGCCGATCTGCGCCAACGGGGTCTGCGCTTGTTCATGGGCGAGGCGGATGAGGTGATGGCTCCGAGAGGTTCGATCGTCATCGCGAACGACCTCTACCCGTCCGATTTCCAGACGCTGATGGCGTCCGGCATCGGAGGCATCGCGACGATGGCCGGCGGCCCGACATCACACCTCGCCATCCTGGCGGCATCGGCGGGCATTCCCATGGCGGTCGCCTTCGGCAAACCGCTGTTGAACGTGCCCGATGATAGCCCAATTCACCTCGACGGGAACACGGGCCTGATTCGTCACGGCTTGTCCGAGGCAGAGCAGCGCGACCTTTCCCGCGATATCGAACGCCGCAGTGCCGCTCATGAGACGGCGCTGCGGCAGACCATGACGGATACCCGGCTTGCCAGCGGGGAGCGGATAGAGGTCTTCGCCAATCTCGGAAGTGTCGCTGATGCGAGCGAGGCGGTCCGCCTGGGGGCTGAGGGTGCCGGCCTGCTACGCACCGAATTCCTCTTCCTGCACCGCGACGCACCTCCATCCGAGGAAGAACAAGCGCAGATCTATGGCGAGATCATGGACTCCTTTGGCGACCGGCCGGTCATCATCCGGACGTTGGACATCGGCGCCGACAAACCGGCCAACTATCTTGCGCTGGAGCCGGAAGAGAACCCCGCGCTGGGTCTGCGCGGGATCCGCATCTCGCTGCGCTTTCCCGACTTGCTGGAAAGTCAGCTACGCGCCATCCTGCGCGCGGCGGGATCGCGCCCCACCCATATCATGGCACCCATGATCACCTCCGCAGAGGAGTTCGACACGCTTCGCGCGATTGTCGATAGCATTCGCGAAGACATGATGCATTCTGCGCAAGTGCGGCTCGGCGCGATGATCGAGACGCCTGCAAGCGCCTTGCTAGCCGATGCACTGGCGCGAAGGGTAGACTTTCTGTCGCTGGGCACGAACGATCTCACGCAATATGCGCTGGCCGTCGACCGGACCAATCCGGCGCTTGCCGGAATGCTCGATCCCCTTCACCCAGCCGTCCTGCGCCTAATCGCCATGACCGGCGAAGCGTGCTCCGCCCAAGGCGTTCAGTTGGGCGTCTGCGGAGGCGCCGCAGGAGACCATCTGGCCGCGCTCATCCTAATTGGATTGGGCGTAACCGAGCTGTCGGCAAGCGCCGCGCGCATCCCCGAGCTCAAGCAGCATCTGCGCGGGCTAACGCTCGATCAGTGCCGCGCGGCTGCAAAAGCAGCTGTGGTCTGCGAGAGCCCACAGGAAGTGCGGAGCACCGCCAGCCGCCTGCTAGAACTGGAAGAGGTATAGCCATGAGGGAGCGCGTTTTCACCGCCGTGCAGCAGTTGGGCCGTTCGCTAATGCTGCCTATCGCGGTGTTGCCGGTGGCCGGTCTGCTCCTGCGCCTGGGCCAACCCGACCTGCTAGACATCACATTCGTTTCGGCGGCGGGCGAAGCGATCTTCGCAAATCTGGGATCGATTTTCGCAATCGGCGTCGCGATCGGCTTTGCACGAGACAATCACGGGGCAGCGGGCTTGGCCGGCCTTGTAGCCTTTCTCATCGCGACCAACAGCGCTCAGGCGCTGATCGAAGCACCGTCCGACCTTCTCGCAGGACTCGACACCGAAGCGACCGCAAGAGCCATCGCCGATTTCCGCGCGGCGGCGATCGCCAAGCTGGGCGTGCCGCTGGGCATCTTGTGCGGCATTATCGGCGGGCAGCTTTTCAATCGCTTCGCCGAGATCAAGCTGCCGGACTTCCTGGCATTTTTCGGTGGGCGCCGCTTTGTGCCCATCGCAGCCGGCGGTGTGGCGCTTGTCCTCGGCTTCCTTTTCGGCGAATACTGGCACTACGTCGAAAGCGCGATCGACGCTGCCAGCCGCGGGATCGTAGGAGCAGGTGATATCGGCCTGTTCGTCTATGGCGCGCTCAACCGCCTGCTGATCGTCACCGGACTCCATCACATTCTCAACAATGTCGCTTGGTTCGTGATCGGTGACTACGATGGCGCGACGGGCGACTTACGCCGCTTTTTCGCGGGGGATCCGACTGCGGGGGCCTTCATGGCCGGGTTCTTCCCCGTGATGATGTTCGGAATGCCAGCGGCGTGCCTCGCCATGTATCGTGCAGCCCCGCCGGAAAGACGCAAAGGGGTGAGCGGACTCTACCTTTCGATGGCCCTTACATCCGCCCTCACCGGTATTACCGAACCGATCGAGTTCACATTCATCTTCCTCGCGCCGGTCCTTTATGTCGTGCATGCCGTGCTGACGGGCCTAGCGATGGTTGTCATGAACCTGCTCGACGTGAAGCTGGGCTTCGGTTTTTCGGCAGGCTTGATCGACTATGTCCTCAATTTCGGGATAGCCACAAATCCGCTCCTCCTGCTTCCGGTCGGAGCAGCCTATTTCGTCGCGTATTATTTCTCGTTCAGTTTCGTGATCAGGCGCATGAATCTCGCGACTCCTGGCAGGTTAGCGGTCGATGCGAACGTCATGCCGGATGCTGCAGCAGATGATACCGAGCTTGCCGGGGAATGGCTTCGCGCCCTCGGAGGCGAAGGAAACGTCCTGCAGTTGGGCGCATGCACCACTAGGCTGCGTCTTGTTCTCGCCGATAGCGGGATGGCCGACGAACCCGCGCTGAAGAAACTCGGCGCTCACGGGGTCATCCGGCCGACGCCCGAAACGATGCAGGTTATCATCGGGCCGACGGCGGAACTGCTGGCCGGACGGATCGCGAAAGCCATGACTTCGCGAAGGCGAGACGCGGTCGAGATTTCCGCGACCACGCCAGCAGCATCGCCGCCCCCCTTCGAAGAGGCGGAGTTCTATGCCGCGCTGGGCGGCGAAGCGAACGTCACTGAACTGCTGCGGGCGCCCGGACGTATCATCGCCGACCTGATCGACCCTGCGAAGTTCGACCACGAAGCGTTGCCGAGGACATATCGCTACTTTCACACACGTGTTGTCGGGAACAAGTTTCTGCACTTGATGATCGATGAAAGTGCCTCGCAATCCATCCAGTCTTGAAGAATTTGGTGCCCCATTGGGTAAGCGCAATTTCTAAGATTGTGTGGATGTTCGATGATGGCATGCGCGATATGAAAATGATCGGTCTCATGACGATAGCAGTGAACGCCGAAAGCGGTAGTTCGTGCAACTCATGGCGCTGAGGATGGGTCAGTCGCCGATGCGGAATGTGATTTGCCTATAGCGTGCCGTAACTCTGGAGAGATAACCGCGTTGCAGAGAATTGGAACTAACCGCTCCCCGCGGATCGCTGTCCTGCGCGACTGAACTCGAGTTCAGAAGGCGGCCGTAAGCGAGACGACCACTGCTTCGTCGACGATGTTCGGTGTCGTGCCGAGCAAGCTGAAATCTGAGATGTCAGTGTCGACATAGGCGACGCGCGCCGTCAGTGCGTTCCAGCTTCCGGCCACGCCCAGCGACCAGTCGGTGTAATTCCCGCCGGGGGTCAGCGTAGTCTCGCCTTCCGATCGTCCGACATGCGAGTCCAGCGCAAACGGAGTGCCCTCAATAGGCAGCGTGGCATCGGCGGAAGCATAAAGATTGTTGTTGCCGCCGATCGCATCCTGCGCGGGTGCGTATGCGACGCCGAGCGTAACAACGGCGGGGCCGGCCGCCAGACCGAACTTGGCATAAGGCTCGAAGAACTCGAATTTTCCGCCGGTCGACCCCGGATAGGCGTAATAGATCACTCCGCCATCCAATGTAACGCCATCAGCGACCTTTGTCTTGTAGCCTACGTAGAGATCAAGCTCAAGATTGGAGCCGCCAAGCTCGCCGAAACCGTCGATGCCCGAAGCCCAGGTGCCGGCGTAAAGGCCATTCTTGTGGGAGACGCTGACCCATCCCTGCACCGCCACTTTCTCATCCGACAGGTCGATCCCGCGAAACCGGTAGGAGGAAACCAGCGCCGTTCCGCCGGAGACAGTGACAGCGTCGGCTTCGGTCTGGTCGGTTTCCTCCTGCACATCCTGGGCGTAAACGGGCGTGGCGAGCGAGGCCGCAAGCGCGGCAAGGAAGATCATGCGCATTGGAAAAACTATCCTTGATGAAAGGGCGGCGACCATCGCCGCGCCATGCGCAAGGTCTCTCTTCCCACTGCCCGTTAAAACGCCATGCGGATCGCGGGGGTGGCTTGTGAAATCCGCATGAAAGCGGGGCCTTCTCACCCCGTTTTTACGCGGATTTAATGCGCTGGCGGGCGTTCCCCCGGCGAATTTTCATCCACGCGAGGTCCAGAGCAACTGCCGAATAAGGGAGCTGTTTCGCATGACATTCGATCTCATCCTCGTGGGGCTCGTGGCGCTCGGCCTGCTGGCCTATCTCACCGCAGTCCTCCTGCGGCCGGAGCGCTTCTGATGGAGCGTGCTGCCTCTGGCCAAACCGGACTGTTCCAGCGCGAGCTGGTCGTCCCTGCGATCCGCGATTCCTTCGTGAAGCTCGATCCGCGCACGCTGATGCGCAACCCGGTGATGTTCGTCACGGGAATCGTCGCGGCGACCGCGACCGTAATCCTGCTGCGGGGGATCGCCACCGAAGCCGAGGACATCGGCTTCCAGGCGCAACTGGTGTTCTGGCTGTGGCTGACCGTGCTGTTCGGCAATTTCGCCGAAGCGCTCGCCGAGGGGCGCGGTAAGGCACAGGCCAGGGCGCTGCGCGACACCAAGGAGAGACTTACCGCGCTCAGGATCGGTGAAAATGGCGCCACCGAGGAGATCCCCGCGACCCAGCTGCGCCATGGCGAAATCGTCCTGGTCTGCGAAGGGCAGCAAATACCTGCCGATGGTGAAGTCGTGGCGGGAGTCGCGTCAGTCAATGAAGCGGCGATCACCGGAGAAAGCGCGCCAGTGATCCGCGAGGCGGGCGGCGACCGGTCAGCGGTGACCGCGGGCACCACCGTGATCTCCGACAGAATTCGTGTGAAGGTGACCGCCGAACCGGGCAGTGGCTTCCTCGACCGGATGATCGCGCTTGTCGAAGGCGCAAGCCGCCAGAAGACGCCGAACGAGATCGCGCTGACGATCCTGCTGACAGGCCTGACGCTGATCTTCCTCGTCGCAGTCGGCACGCTGCCAGCATTCGCGGAATTCGCCGGTGGCGCGATTGCAGTGCCGGTGCTGATCGCGCTGTTCGTGGCGCTGATCCCGACGACCATCTCCGCGCTTCTCTCGGCCATCGGCATCGCGGGAATGGACCGGTTGATCCGTTTCAACGTGCTCGCCAAGTCGGGCCGCGCGGTGGAGGCGGCCGGCGATGTCGGCACGTTGTTGCTCGACAAGACGGGGACGATCACGATTGGCGACCGGCAGGCGAGTGAGTTCGTCACCCTACCCGGCATCGCCGAGACCGACTTAATCGAGGCGGCGCGTCTTTCAAGCCTCGCCGACACGACACCCGAGGGACGCTCGATCGTTGCGCTGGCGGGGGGCGAGGAAGCGCTGCCGGGCGATGCGGAACCGGTCGCCTTCTCAGCGCAGACCCGGGTCAGCGGAGTCGACTTGCCTGGCCGAAACATCCGCAAAGGCGCGGTCGATGCGGTTCTGAAGCTTGGCGACTTTCCTGAAGATGCCGTGCTGGCGCTCAAGAAGATCACTGACAAGATCGCGCAGGCTGGAGGCACCCCGCTGGCGGTGGTCGAGAACAAACGCCTGCTTGGTGCGATCCATCTGAAGGATATCATCAAGGCGGGCATTCGCGAGCGCTTCGTCGAGCTGCGCCGGATGGGCATCCGCACGGTGATGATCACGGGCGACAACCCGCTCACCGCCGCCGCCATCGCGGCCGAAGCGGGGGTCGATGATTTCCTCGCCGAAGCGACGCCCGAGGACAAACTGGCCTACATCCGCAAGGAGCAGTCCGAGGGCAAGTTGGTCGCCATGTGCGGCGACGGCACCAATGATGCCCCAGCGCTCGCCCAATCCGACGTGGGCGTGGCGATGAACACAGGCACTCAGGCCGCGCGCGAAGCGGGCAACATGGTCGATCTCGATAGTGACCCGACCAAGCTTATCGAGGTCGTCGGCATCGGCAAGCAGCTGCTAATGACGCGTGGCAGCCTCACCACCTTTTCGATCGCCAACGACGTCGCGAAGTATTTCGCGATCCTACCGGCGATCTTCGTGGTACTCTACCCCGCGCTGGGTGCGCTCAACGTGATGGGGCTCGCAAGTCCGCAGAGCGCTATCCTTTCGGCGATCATCTTCAACGCGATCATCATTCCGCTGCTGGTGCCGCTGGCTCTGAAGGGCGTTGCGTATCGCCCGATGCCCGCTGCCAGCCAGCTGCTGCGCAATCTCGGCATCTACGGCGTGGGCGGCGTGATCGCTCCCTTCGTCGGCATCAAGCTCATCGATCTCGCCGTCGCCGGCCTCGGCCTCGCGTAAGCCAGCGAAGGACATTCTCCATGCTTTCCGCAATTCTCACTATCATCCTAATCGTCGGCGGCACTGCGCTGCTGGCGTGGCCGCTCGGAAAATACATGGCCGGGCTTTTCTCGGGCCGCTTCGCACAGGCCGACGGACTGTTTGCCCGCTCGGTTGGCGGGGCGCCCGAGCAGGACTGGAAACAGTATTCGCTCGCCCTGATCGCCTTCAACATCGTGATGTTCGGCTTCGTCTTCATCCTGTTGGCGACCCAGCACATGCTGCCATTCAACCCGGACGGTCAGAGCGCGGCCTCACTTGACCTAGTGTTCAACACTGCTGCCAGCTTCACCACAAACACGAACTTGCAGCACTATTCCGGCGAGAGCACCTGGAGCTACCTCGCTCAGATCGGCGGGCTGATGTGGCTGCAGTTCGTCTCTGCTGCAACCGGCATTGCAGCCCTCGCTGCGCTGGCACGAGGGATTGGCGGAAAACCGACGATGGGCAACTTCTTCGTCGACGTGCAGCGCGCATCGTTCTGCGTGCTTTTGCCATTGGCGGTCTTTGTAGCCGCAGTGCTCGCATTGAACGGCGTGCCGATGACGCTGCAAGGCGCGGCGCAGGTCTCCACGCTCGAAGGCGTGACGCAAACCATCGCGCGCGGACCTGCCGCTGCCTTTGTAGCAATCAAGCAACTCGGAACCAATGGCGGGGGCTTCTTCGGCCCTAACTCGACCCATCCGCTGGAGAACCCCAACTTCTGGTCCAACGCGTTCGAAATGGTCGCGATCATCCTGATCCCGATGGCCTGTGTATGGATGTTCGGTCGGATCATCGGCCGACCCAAGCATGCCACCGTCGTGTTCGGCGTGATGGCGGCGCTGCTGCTGATCAAGATCACCGCGTCGGTCGGGTTCGAGACTGCACCGACCCAAGCCTTCCTGAACCTGCCCGTGGCGCAGGATGTTGGCAATCTTGAAGGCAAGGAGCTGCGGCTCGGTGCCACCACCGGCCCGCTATGGGCGGTGTTGACCACCTCGACTAGCAATGGTTCGGTCGGCGCGATGCACGACAGCCTCAACCCGTTGACGGGGCTCGTGCCGATGGCGGGCATGTGGCTCAACGAAACCTTCGGCGGCGTCGGCGTGGGCATGATCAACATGTTTCTCTACATCGTTGTCGCAGTTTTCGTTGCGGGCATGATGGTTGGGCGCACGCCGGAGTATCTCGGCCACCGGATCGAGGGGCGCGAGATGCGGCTCGCGGTGCTGGCGCTCATCAGCCACCCGGTGCTCATCCTCGGCGGCACGGCGCTTTTCGCGGCGACCGCGTGGGGTCAGGGCACGCTCAACAACGTCGGCGCGCACGGCTTCTCCGAGATCCTCTACGAATTCAGTTCGGCCGCTGCCAACAATGGTTCCGGGTTCGAAGGTCTTGGCGACAACACCGTGCCATGGAACATCGCCACCGCCCTCGTGATGCTGATCGGGCGTTACCTGCCGATCATCGTTCCGCTCGCCATCGTCGGTTCGATGATGGCCAAGCGTCGCAGTGCGGAAAGCGCGGGTACGCTCAGTGTGGAAAGCAGCACCTTCGGCGTGATGCTGGTGATCACCATCCTGATCTTCGGCGCGCTGACCTTCTTCCCCGCCGCCGCGCTCGGCCCCGTAGCCGAACACCTGACCTTCATGCGCTGACCGCAGCCGTAACTAAGGATCCGACACGATGAACTATGTCCTCCCTTCGCTCCGCCTGTGGCTGGTGACGATCCTCGTCTGCGTGGTTATCTATACTGGGCTGGTGCTCGCCTTTGCCCAGACCGTCGCCCCCTACCAGGCCAATGCGTCGATCGTCGAAGTGGACGGCCGGGCCGTGGGTAGCGAGCTGATCGCGCAAGACTTCACCAGCGCGCGCTACTTCTGGCCGCGCCCCTCGGCTGCCGGTTACGAGGGGATGGGCGCGGCGGGGAGCAACCTGTCGCCCACCAGCGCGGACATCGCCGCGCGCGCCGAAGAGACCGTCGCCCGCTACGGTGCCACTGCCGAGAACCCGGTTCCGGCGGATCTGGTGGCGGCATCGGGCGGCGGGCTCGACCCGCACATCTCGCTCGACGGTGCACTCTATCAGGCCGATCGGGTCGCAGCTGCGCGCGGGCTCGATCCGGCCCGGGTGTGCGACCTTATCAAGCAGCAGGCCATCGCGCCGGGCGCGATCTTTGCGCCCGAGCGCATCGTGAACGTGCTGCAACTCAATCTGGCGCTCGGCCGCTTGGAAGAATAAGCGAGGCAGCAATGGTCGAAGATCAGCCAACCAGCGATGCGACTCGGTTCCTGCGGCTCGCTCGCGCCGAGGAACGCGGTCGCCTGACCATCTACCTCGGCGCGGCACCCGGTGTCGGGAAGACCTACCGCATGCTGCAGGACGCTGCCCGGCGGCAGGCGGAAGGCGTCGACGCGGTCGTGGGTGTCGCCGAGACCCACGGACGGAGCGAGACCGCACTATTGCTCAAACCGCTAGAAGTGATGTCGCGCCGCCACTACAATCACGAAGGCCATCGGCTGGAGGAGTTCGACATCGATGCCGCCCTGGAGCGGCGACCGCAGCTCATCCTGGTCGACGAACTGGCGCACGCCAATGCGCCAGGCTGTCGCCATCCCAAACGCTGGCAGGATGTCGCGGAACTCCTCATTTCAGGCATTGATGTCGCAACCACCATAAATATCCAGCACTTGGAAAGCCTCAACGATATTGTGGCCGGGATCACCCACGTCC
Source organism: Qipengyuania triglochinis (assembly GCF_054655615.1). Taxonomy (NCBI): domain Bacteria; kingdom Pseudomonadati; phylum Pseudomonadota; class Alphaproteobacteria; order Sphingomonadales; family Erythrobacteraceae; genus Qipengyuania; species Qipengyuania triglochinis. The sequence continues at coordinate 1,008,900 of NZ_BAAHND010000002.1, forward strand.
GCGTGCGCGAGACGGTGCCTGACAATATCCTCGAACGCGCCGAGATCATCGCCGTCGACCTTCCACCCGAAGCACTGATCGAACGGCTGGAAGCGGGCAAGATCTACCTGCCAGAAACCGCCGGACGCGCGCTGTCCAACTTTTTTACCCCCACCAAGCTCGCCGCCCTGCGCGAGCTCGCGCTGCGCTACGCCGCAAGCAATGTCGATCGGCGGTTGAGCGATCAACTCGAACTGAGCGGCGAAGGAAGCGGTTTCGTCTCTGGCGACCGGCTGATGGTGGCGGTGAGCCCCGGCAAGGGCGGTGCGCAAGTTGTGCGCGAGGCCAAGCGGCTGGCGGATATGCTGCACGCCCGCTGGACCGCGGTCGTGATCGAAAGCGGCAGCGCGCGCGCGGTTGAGGGCGCGCAGCGCGAGCAGTTGGCCGACAATCTCGCTCTCGCAGCGTCGCTAGGCGCCTCGCTGATGACGGTCGCAGCGACCGATGTCGGCCAAGCGCTGATCGATCAGGCGCGCGAATTGCGGACGAGTCAGATCGTAATCGGCAAGAGCCGTCGCAGCCGCTGGTTCGAGTGGCGGCACGGCTCGATCGCACAAGAAGTGGTTCGCAAGGCTAAGGGCGTTTCAATCCACGTCGTCCCCCTCAACGAGGCGGACGAGAAGCCCGCGAAACCAAAAGACCCTTACTCGCAGCGCAATAACATCTTCGCCTTCTGTCTGGTGGCCTTCACCATCCTCGGACTGCATTTTGCGCAGCCGTTCATCTCGCGGAGCGCGATCGATCTTGTCCTTCTGCTCCCGGTCGTCGCCGGGGCAACCTTGCTCGGTTTGCGTCCCGGGATTTGGGCGTCGATCTGGGCGGCGCTGGGCTACAATTTCTTCTTCACCCAGCCGCTTTACACGCTCAGCATCTACAGCAGCGCGGACATCGTTACCTTTGTGGTCCTTTTCGCGGTGGCCATGGTCATCGGTGGGTTGGCAGGCAAGGTGCGACGCCAGGCCGAAACAAGCGCGGGCGTTGCCCGGCTCAATGCTTCGCTGGCGCGCTTCGCAGGGCTGATGGGCGGGCTATCCAACAAAGACGAGACTGCGCGCGTCGCGTGCACCGAGATCGGCGGCCTGCTCGATGTTATGGCGATCATCGTTTCGATCGAAGATGACCGGCTGGTGGTGCGCGGCAACGAGAACTATCGCGAACTCGATATGATCGATGAGGCCGCGGCCAAATGGGCGCTCCAAAACGGTGAACCAACGGGCCGCGATACCGGCACGCTGAACGCAGCTGACTGGCAGTTCCATCCCTTAAAGACGGCGCTCGGTATGATGGGTGTTCTGGGAATCGCACGGCCGTCGCAGCAGCGCGTAATCCGCCCCGACGATGCCACGTTGCTCGCCTCGCTGGCCGACCAGACCGCTTTGGCGCACGAGCGGCTAGTGCTGGAGGGGCGTGCGCGCGAGGTCGACGCATTGCAGCAACGCGATCAGCTTCGTGGAGCCCTGCTCGGCAGTATTGCCCACGACCTGCGAACGCCGCTGACCGCAGTGATCGCCGCGACCGAGGCGATCCCGTCCGAAGGATCATTTGCCACCGAGGTGCTGATCGCACGCGAGGAATCGCGGCGTTTGCAGCGCTTCCTGAATGATCTTCTCGAAGCCTCTCGGATCGAGCATGCCGCGATCCGGCCCAGGATGGAGAGCGTGGACATGACCGATGTGATCGCCGCAGTCCTGGGCGACCTTCGGCAGACCGGCCCCGATACGCGGGTCGACACCGCGATCGATGCTGACTGCCCACTGGTGCAAACTGACTCCCTGCTGGTCCGCCATGTGCTGATAAACCTGATCGACAACGCGCTCAAATTCTCGCCGCAGTCGAGCAGCATTCTGGTCGAGCTCGATTGCAGGGACAATTACGTGACGCTGCGAGTGCTCGACCGGGGGCCGGGGCTCCCGTCGAGCGAAGTCGCATTGTTCGACCGGTTCGAGCGACTTGAAGGAACCGATCGCTTAGGTGGTTCCGGCCTTGGTCTATGGATCGCGAAGAACTTTGTGGAGGCGGTTGGTGGCTCGATTGCGGCGGAGAACCGCGAGGGTGGCGGCGCAGTGTTCGCGATCGCGCTGCCACAGGCTATGGCCCTGTCCGAGGAGACCGCCGGCCATGCGTAGCGACGTGCTGATCATCGACGACGAGCCAGCGATCCGGCGTTTGCTCGTCGGCGCGCTCGACCGCAGCGGTATCAGCCATGCCGAGGCGGCGAGCGCGGGCGAAGCACTGCGAATGGCAAAGGCTCAGCCGACACCGCTGGTCGCGCTCCTCGACCTCGGGCTGCCCGATCGCGACGGGCTCGAGATCGTCCCGCAGCTTGCCGCGCTAGGCCTGGCAGTGATCGTCCTGACCGCTCGCGACGCGACCGAGGAAAAGGTCGCCGCCCTCGATCTGGGGGCCGACGATTTCGTGACCAAACCGTTCGACAGCGAAGAACTGCTCGCCCGGGTCCGTTCCGCGCTGCGGCGCAAGGCAGGCCCGCTCGCCGACACCGCTTTGCGCGAATTCGCCGATGGCACGATAGACCGCGAGGCGCATGCCGTCACTCTACGGGGCGAGAAAGTCGAACTGACGCCGCGCGAGTTCAACCTGCTATGGGCGCTAGCCGAACACCCGGGGCGCATAGTCACGCATGAGAGCCTGCTCGAGACGGTGTGGGGGCCGGCGCACCGGCAGGATCTGGACTATCTGCGGGTCGCGATCCGTTCGCTCCGACGGAAGATGGAGCAAGATCCGAGTAATCCGCGGCTAATCGTGAACGAACCAGGCGTGGGCTATCGTGTAGCTGTGAACCTAGGGCGGAGTGTCTGATGCGATCCGATATGCAAGACAGAGCGGACTGTCCGCTAACGGCCCAGATTCTGCCTGTCGTGTAAGCGCCCTAGTGTCGGTCATTCGAGGGCCGTATTCGAGCAGCGAAAAGCGGACCGTCTGCTTCAAACACGCTTTTCAAAAGTGCTACGCTACTAAACTCGTCGGTTTCTATCCCAAGAGGACTAACTAGCAGCTGTAAATTTGAGAATGCCACCATCAATCTTGCCCGCCCGTCAGAGTCTTCGCCTTCGAGCCTCTTAATCTTATTAAAGCAGCCTAGTGCAATTTTGCGGGAACAGGTAACCCGCGATTAATTATCTAAGACGGCACTATTACTGCCTAAATTACTTCTGGAACCAGGTATTCGCGTGGTGATTGGCCAAAATGACGGCGGAACATGGCGCTGAAACCGCTCGCGCTTTCATATCCAACTTCATGGGCCGCGCGCGTGACTGACATCCCCTCGTTCAAAAGCGACAATGCTTCCATGAGGCGGATCTGTTGGCGCCACACCGCCAGGCCCATACCGGTCTCTGCCTTGAACGACCTTGTAAAGGTTCTTCGTGCCATACCGATTTCACTGGCCCACTCGTCAATATCGCGGTTGCAGGATGGATCCAGAAGGAGAGCTTCGCATACCTTCAATAAGCGCGGATCTCGCGGCATGTTTACTCGGTAAGGCGCAGACTGCATCAGTTCGATCTCTTCCAAAAGCATGGCTAAGATGCGGTCGCTACGGCCGGTTTGATCAACCTGCCTATCGAGGCGCGCAGCCTCCAAGATCAGCGCTTTCAGGAAAGGTGATACTTCGAAAGCGCGGCATTCATGTCCGCGAGTGTTCAGCTCAGGCTTGAGATATAAGGTCCTGAGCGAAACGGGACCGCGGCAATGAACCTCGTGATCGGTATGCGCGGGTATCCAAACGGCGCGCTGAGGCGGAATGACGTAGCTGACATCCGGCGTACGGACCGACATCACGCCAGCGGATGCATACAGCACTTGAATATGATCGTGGCGGTGAAGCAGGTCAAGATATCCTGCGGGATATTCGTCCACCAGAACGACGACAGGCTGGTTCTCGGCAATGATGTCTAAGCTATGCTTCATTGAGCTTTCGTAATTGCGAGCAAATTGAACGCCATAAGCGCAGATATTGCAACTGCTAGGTAGGACTTGGCCTGATCGTGCACCTCATCAACCCTACTGGAGTAGAGTTAGCGCTGCTGTGCCATTACGTGAGATGCGGGCAAAAGGTAGAAAGAAAGACGAAACGATGGCCGCAGTGAACGCGAACAACCGCCGGGTGGACCCCGACATCGCTCGCTTCGTCTCGGCGTTGGCAGCCGCCTACGCCGAACACTCTCCTTCGCAACCGGTCAGCCCAACCCAGCGCCGCCACATTGCTGAACTGGTGCGTGAGGAATGGCGTAGCGGTGGCCCAGCCATGGCGAAAACCACGACATGGGATCGCGCTGGCTTGCGAATGCGTCTCTACCTCCCGGTGGAAGCCGAAGAACTACCCGCGCTATTCTATATCCACGGAGGCGGGTGGACGATCTTCAGCATCGATACGCATGATCGGCTTATGCGCGAATATGCAGCGCGCGCGGGCGTGGCGGTGATCGGTATCGATTACAGTCTTGCCCCGGAAAGCCGCTACCCGGTAGCTTTGGATGAAATCGTCGAAACCTTGGACTGGTTAGAACATGAGGGCGCCCAGTTGGGCATTGATCCACGGCGAATCGCTATTGGAGGGGATTCCGCAGGAGCGAACCTCTCGGTCGCCGCCTGTCTGCGCCGACGTGATGCGGACCACCGGACGCTGGCGGGAATGCTGCTCAATTACGGCGCGTACGATCCCGCGCATCGCGGAAGCTATAAAACCTTTTCGGGACCCGACTACACGCTCGAGGCTGACGAAATGGATGCCTTCTGGAGAGGTTATGTTCGGAGTGAGCAGGATCTGGAGGATCCGCTCGTCGCGCCCATCAAGGCAAATTTGGAGGGTCTGCCGCCAGCGTTTGTGGGTATTGCCGAGTGCGACGTTCTCACCGACAGCAATATCGCATTTGCCGACAAGCTAGAGGCTGCCGAGGTGCCGGTTCATCGCAGCATCTACAGCGGTGCCACGCACAGTTTTCTCGAAGCGGTGGCGATCGCCCCGCTTGCTCAGCATGCCTTTTCAGAGCAGGCCGAGTGGCTGCGCGAGCGACTGGAAGTGAGCTGACATGTCTACACACAGTCCCGATACGCAGAGGTGGATGGCGAAACTCGTCCACGAATATCCGTTGGCTTGGCTGGTATCCCGCCAATTCAATGCCAGCCCGCTGCCGCTGCTGGCGGAGGGAACCGCAGAGGGCGAGATCGCAGCGCTTTTCGGTCACTGCGCTCGGGGCAATCCCCTTTGCGAGGATTTTGCGCGGGATCCGTCTGGTCTGGTCTTGTTCAACGGTCCGGCCGGTTATGTTTCCCCTCGCCATATCAGCGAGACCGACTGGGGGCCGACCTGGAACTATGCGGTTCTGCGCTTCACGGTCGAAGTCGAATTTCTTCCCGGCGAGACACGCAATTCGGTCGAGCGCCTCCTGAACCATCTCGAAGGCTGCGAACCCGGCCGATGGAAAACCTCGGAACTGGGCGCACGGTATGAGGCCATGCTAGATCGCATCGTTGCCTTTCGTGCTCATGTTATCGACTGCACCCCAACGTTCAAACTGGGCCAGGACGAGAGCGCTCAAATCTTTGCGCAGATCGTGAGCAACCATCCGGACAGGCAACTCGCGAACTGGATGCATGAGATGGTGGAAGAACAGAAATAATCTGGGCGGTTTTCGCGATGCGCCGGCAATGTGCACAACCTTGGTTGTCGGTGAAATTCAGTCCGCACCCGGGAGCGGTATCTGGAAGCTGCAATCGATTTGTACCGGGTTTCTCAAGTTCAAGTACCGGCCACGCCTACACTCATGATCTGACATGTTTGCGATCCACGAGGATCGGGGTGGGAGCAATCGAGAATGACGTCAGCGCTGCGAACATCCAGCGGTTTCATCGAGAAAGCTGGAGGGTTTGTTCTGCTGCAAGTGCGAACAAGCGCCATTATGGCGTGCAACTAGTTGCTAGCATACAATTATTACGTCTTGGGGGCGCGATTGGCTCCAAATATTTCAGCTGCCTTAGGTGGAATTTCTGAAGGTCAGCGAGTGTTTGGGTCAGCGGTTTAATTCTGAAACATCGACAGGGTAGGTAGGAAAATCATGCGAAAAGCCGTTTGGACGGGCACGAGTGTTGCCACAATCGCGACCGCGATCCTCTTCGCTCCGGCTGCGATGGCGCAGCAATCTGGTGGCTCTGAGATTTCCAACGTAATCGTTGTGACAGCCAACAAGCGCGATCAGGCGTTGGACGAGGTAGCCGGTTCGGTTTCTGCTGTGAGCGAGGAAGAGCTAGCTGACCTGAATGCGCAAAGCCTTTCCGATTATATCACAAGGGTCCCCGGGGTGATCTTCAATGATTATCAGCCGGGTGTATCGGAAGTGGTCATCCGCGGGGTCGCATCGACCACCTATCACGAAGCAAACCAGGCGACGACCGGCTACTATCTCAATCAGATCCCTTTGATCGAACCGGGCTTCCCGCTCCTCATCCCCGATGTCGATGCCTTCGATCTGAAACAAGTGGAGGTCCTGCGCGGTCCGCAAGGTACGCTGTTTGGCTCATCGTCTCTGGGCGGCGCGATCAATTATGTCGTCAACGAAGCCGACCCCTCGGGACTCGATGCCGCTGTGGAGGGAACCGTTTCCAGCACGCGGCGGGCGGGTGAGCTTAATTACGCAACGAAGGCCATGATCAATGTGCCGATCGCGCGCGACAAGCTGGCCCTTCGGGTTGTTGCGTTGCAACGTGTCGATGCTGGCTATCTCGACAATATCGGCACGGGTGAGGATGGGAGCAATGATCTTCGTGTACGCGGTCTGCGCGGTAATCTGGTGTGGACACCGGGTACCACGACGACCGTTTCTGCGACCAGCATGTACCAGGACTACGCGCTCGACGATCAGACCTATGCTCTTTTCGACCTTCCCCGGTTTCAGCGTAGTACGAATGTCGATGAATATCAGGATACCGACTTTTTCCTAAACAGCTTGAGGATCGATCAGGACTTGGGCTTCGCGACAGTAACGGCGGTCGGAAGCCACATCGAAAAGAACAGCGACGTCGCATTCGACGATTCTGTGTTTCTTGGGATTGATCCCCGCACCGATACTGCGCAGCTTTCGGGGGCGCGGGGGACTTCGAAGACAGATTATGCCGAACTTCGCGTCGCATCCAACGGCCAGACGCCATTTACCTGGCTCATCGGCGCGAACTATACGCAATTGCGCTCTGACAGCACGGATGGCGTACGGATTCCCGGGATAGCCGCCTATATTGATGCAAACCCCGGCGAATTTGGCGGTCAACCGAGTTCCGTGATCGCGCCGGATGATTTCACCCAGCGTACCAATTCCACCAACAAAGTCCGGGAAGTCGCGCTCTTCGGGGAAGCAGCGTACACTTTCGCTGACGTTGTTACCCTGACCCTGGGTGGCCGATTGTTCGAATATCGTTCGGAGCCGCGCCTGCAGTTCCTCCCCAACGCAGAGCTAATTCCGTCCTTCGACTATCAGCCGGGAGAAAAGAAGGAATCCGGCTTCATACCCAAGGTTTCGCTGTCTTACGAGCCGAACGACCGTTTCATGGCCTATGCGCTTTACTCGGAAGGGTTCCGGATCGGCGGAACGAACGTTTACTCTGTCGCATCGGGTGCGCCGCTAGATTTCAATAGCGATACGACGAAGAACTACGAAATTGGCACACGTTTCGATCTGGTTCCTAACCAGATGTCATTCGATATATCTGCCTACCATATCGAGTGGGACAATATTCAGGCGCGTCTTTTCACGCCTGTGACTTTCGATAGCTACACGACGAACGGCGGCGGCGCGCAAATCGATGGTGTCGAGATGTCCATCGTATTCAGCCCTACGCGTGATCTCTCGTGGTCGACGAATCTGACCTATACGGATGCGCGTCTGTCCTCCCTTCTGCCGGACACAAGCGCCCCGGGGGGCGGATATGCAGAGGGAACTCGCCTTCCCGGTTCGTCGGAGTGGATGATCGCCAACCAGCTTGATCTTGCGTTCGATGACGCGCCGATGAAGCCGCGCTTCGGCATCGCTCACCGCTACTTGTCCGAAGCGCCCGTTGCGTTCGGGGCTGTACTGGACAAAGGCGATTACCACATCGTCGATCTCAACGCGTCCGCAGAGATACAGCCCAATCTCGAATTGAGCATTTTCGCAAAGAATATACTCGATTCCTATGGCATTCTGAACGCGCCGTTCAGCTTTGCCGGTGCAGTTGCTCGGCCACGCACGATTGGTGCCACGTTACGGTTCGATTTCTTCTGACCTGGTCCGGTGGCGCTAGTTCCGAAGCGGAGCGCGCCACCGCCACCTGTCGGTACAAGAAACGACACCTAGAGCGACACAAGCTGCACAAGGACGCCAGCGGCCAGAAGCATAACCTCTCGACATCCATCTGCCCCTATCGCAAACGGGGTCTGAAAGGGTGATCAATGGCGACTAATCCGAGGATCAGATTGGATAAGCGAGACTTGCGTATCCTGCAGGAACTGCAGGCCGACAACTCAATCACCTATCGCACTATGGCGGACCGCGTGGCTTTGTCGCCCAGCGCCTGCGTATCACGCGTCCAACAAATGGAAAAAGCCGGAGTGATCTGCGGCTATCATGCCCGGATCGACATTAACAAGGTTCGGCCGACACTTGTGATGATGGCGGAAATCTCCCTTTCATCTCATCATCCAAGCGATCTTCAGGCATTCGACAACATGCTGAGATCTATGCCTGAAATCGTGGAAATCCTGCGGGTCAACGGACCGGTGGACTATATCGTGCGGATACTATTGTCCGATGTACACGAATGGCACGACTTCGCTCATCGTCTGATCGCGTCCGACAACAAGGTGGAAAAGATGGTGACGCATATCGTGATGGAGGAGACAAAGCCTTTTTATGGTTATCCGGCGCCCGCCCTCGACGCTATGGGGTTGGATGAATAGGGCAGCAGGCAGGGTTTGGCGGTCCGCTTTTAAGCTTCAATTCTCGATCACACACGGTTTCCAGCTGTTCCCAGCAATGGCCTGGCTATCCTGGACTAATCGTCCATCAGGTCCGGTAGTGTTGTAGTGTAGGACAGGGATATCCTTGCATGCCTTGTACCCGACGGAAGCGACAAAACCGTTAGCCAGTGGAAACGCTCACTTTTCCGTCAGGGCACATGCGCTTCGAAGAAATCGAGCACACGTTGTTGGATGTCCCTTTGATAGGCAGGATCGCTCATCCAGTGACCTTCGCCGGGATAGGTGACCATTTCAGCCTCCTTTCCGAGGAGCTTGAGGCCGTTGTAGAAATGGTGCCCCAGTGCGACGGGCACTCGGCTGTCCTGTGCACTATGCAGAACCAGGATCGGCATGTGGACTTTCTCCAGCATTCGGACCGGAGATGCAGCATCATATGCAGCCAGATTTTCAACCGGACTGCCGAAATAGTCGAGCACGAAATCGGGTGTATCGGTAGTCCTTAGCATGGCAAGCACATCGGTGGGAGCGGCTCCAACAATGGCTGCTTTGAAAGGGCCGCCATGCGTCGCTGCCCAGGCCGAGAGATATCCACCATAACTCCAACCACCGATTCCAATCCTGTCTGGATCTGCGATCTTGCGGTCCACCAGATAAGCTACGCCATCAAGTACATCCTGATAATCCCCTCCGCCCCAGTCACCGATCGCCAGCCGCGAAAATTCAGCGCCTTGTCCGTAGGATCCTCGCGGATTGGGTAGAAGGACGGCATAACCATGGCTCGCCAGCATTTGGCCCCATTCGTGCCAGCTTCCCATCCAGCCACTCCACCACGCCCATTCGGGGCCGCCGTGAAGTTGAACGACCGTCTTGACTGGTGTTCCAGGCTCGTAGCCGGGCGGGGTGATCAAAACGCCATGGATGCGGCGTTCGTCAGTGGAACTTTGCCAACTGATTGTCCCGACCTTGCCTAGCCTCCACGAAGCGACGTCAGGATTGAGCGCCGTGATAGCAGTAAATCCCGCGTCACCTAACGCCCATGCGTCAACGGGCCGATCTGGCGTGTTGCCGATGACGGCAACATCGCCCCGATGATTGATTGCGAGTTCAGAAATCTCACCGTTGAAAGGGGCAATTGTTCGAATTGCTTGGCTTCCCGGCTCAAGCTTGACCAGCGACGAGCTCGTTTTCTCGAAGCTGGTGGCCAGAAGCGCGCGTCCACCATCGGTCCAGTGCGGATGGAGGAGAAAGCCTCTATGTGCCTCGCCGTACCGCATCACCGTGTTGTCGGTGACCGTCAGGACACGAACATCGGTCGACATTCCCCCGGTCAGAGGGCCATCAGGGCCGTCCTTGCGAATGCCGGCGAAGGTCAACTTGCTGCCATCGGGTGACCAGTTCGCCCCGCTTGCCGCATCGATAGCAGCAGTATCGCTGATCTGCCCGCTCGCCGTGTCTATCAGCGCAATGCGGCTGTGATAGAATAGAGAATTCAGCCCGGGTTCGTCCGTCACCCTGATCGCCAGGCGCTTGCTGTCGGGGCTCCACTCCATATCTGCCACGTTGACGGTATCGGGGGAAATGAGGCGGGTAAGGCCGCTCTTCATATCCAGAAGCCAGAGCTGTGCGACGGGCTGCGTGGCGCTTGCCAACTGCACGTTGCCTCGTTCGGTGGCGCTTTCGTCTTCGCCGGGATCACTCGAAATGAAGGCAATATGTTTGCCGTCCGGAGACCACTCGTATGCCGCCACACCCTCTGGCATATTCGTCAACCGGACCGGGTTCGTGCCGTCCCGGTTGATTGCACAAATCTGCGCTGTCGTACTCTCGGCATTTTCATCATGTGGTTTGCCGGTGGTGCATCGGTCGGACAGGAAAGCAATCTGCTTGCCAGTTGGCGACCAGGTGGGATTACGGTTGGCAGCCACTGCAGGAACGAGGAGCCGATGCGCCGACGAACCATCGGTAGGAGCAAGCCATATGCCCGAAGCAGGCGTTGCGAATGTCGACATTTGCGGCAAAACGACGAAGGCGATCTCTTCGCCGTCCGGCGAAAGGGCGAGATCGACCATATTGTTCAGCGTCATGATGTCTTCCGGCGAGATTGCCTTACCGGTTTGCGCCGTAACCGATTGGTCGCCGTTACCAACTCCGCGCGCAAGAAGAGAATTCGGGAAAGCAATCGTACAAGACAAAATCACCAGACAGGTCAGGAAACTGCGATACATCGACGAAACGCCTCTTGCTGAATGTGGCAACCCGAACACCATAGTGACGAAGGCGTCGGCATTGGATCGGTTCTCTCCTGTACTAACCGCACAAAACAGGCCGGAATTATCAGTCAACTGCGATTTGTTCTTCGCAGCTCACAAAGCGGGAATGACCTTTGGCGCCGAACAAATCTGCGAAACTCGTAGCCGCCCGCGCAAATCGCACGAAATACGAGCTGGCCAACCGTTACATTGACCTCGTCGAACCTGATACAAAAATACCATTAGCCGCTCGCCAAGTCGGCGATCGTCGGCGCTAAAAGGCGATCGAGAATTTCTATGCTCGTTTTTCATTCGGAGGCCGCCCGCCTTCACGATCCAAGCCATTTCTTCCGTTTGGGCATTCAGGTTCCGCACCCTGAAAGTGCGGAGCGTTACCGATTGCTTTTCGATGCCGTCTCGCGGTCAGGGCACGAATTGCAAGCCGCAGGGGACCATGGAACCGCGCCCGTGACCCGCGTCCACGATCCTGATTATCTGGCTTTTCTGCAAAACGCCTGGGAAATGGCGGTGATAGAGGGGGAAACTGGCGAGGAGATCAACACAACGCAGTTTTCCAAGCTGCCCCCGCTGCAACGGCCGAAAACAGTGCGTGGCCTGATGGGGGTATATTGCAGCGATACCTCCACCGGGATCCGCGCGGGAACGTGGAGCGCGGTCAACGCTGCCGCACAAACTGCTATCAGCGCGGCGGAGGCGGTGGCTGGTGGAGCCTCGGTTGCCTATGGTCTTTGTCGCCCTCCCGGCCATCACGCCCACCGTGGCCATGGATCGGGCTTCTGCTTCCTCAACAATGCGGCCATCGCGGCAGATCACCTCAGGCAATACCATGACCGCATCGCAATACTCGACATCGATGTGCACCACGGCGACGGCACACAGCGTATATTCTATGAACGCGATGACATTTTGACAGTCTCCATTCACGCCGAAAGCGAAGCCTATTTCCCTCATTTCACCGGGCACGCAGATGAACGTGGGGCAGGGGACGGAGCCGGTTTCAACCGTAATATTCCGTTGCGGCACGGTGCAGGAGACGCCGAATATCTTGCCGCTATTAAAACTGGGTTGGACGAAATCACTGAATATTGTCCGGGCGCTCTTGTGGTGTCGCTCGGCCTCGACGCAGCCGCCGATGACCCGGTTGGCGTTTTGGAAGTCAGCCAAAGCGGGTTTCAGTCAGCTGCGAGAATAATCTTCCAAGGGGGGTGGCCAACCGTTTTAATTCAGGAAGGGGGGTATCCTTCTGAAAATTTGCAGGACAACCTGATCGCCTTCCTTGCGGGTTTTAAGGGTCAGACGGAAGTTGTAGAATGACCACTGTTTTTCGCCTTTAGAATGGCAGGCAAATCACCGGCTATATAGCTACGTGCCCATTCACTTGAAAAATTCGTTGACTGATGCTGCTCAAGATTTCGTTTTCTATGGAGGCGTAGTTTAGTCGAGCTAGATATAGTTCACTGCCATAATTCAGAAAAACGCCAAGCTTGCTCGATCGCTGGATATCTAAAAGCCTTTTCCGTCGGGATTATATCTCCTCCTGGCCGCTTTCTAGCGGCACTGAACCCAAAGCGGACTGTCAGCTCTCGGCCCAAAAGCCGCCATGCAACTGCGCCTCTGAAGAGAGATCAGGGCCTCCGCAGAGAAATTTCCCAATGATTTGAGTGCCCATTTTTGTCATCTATGGGGCACCATTTCCCTTTATAGCTTGAATCACGTGCTCCTAGACTGCGGAGCTGAACTGTCTGGCGGCCGGCGCACGGTGAACATCGAAAATTGCCGCGATGGTGCGGGCATAAGGCAGCCCCTCGGAGAGAATGGTTAGCCATTGGCGATCGATCGACGCAAGGCCGCGATCAATGAACGGAGCCAGCGAGGCTCGAGCTTCGTGCATCAGACACGCCCCAAGCTGTGCACGGCCATGGCAGAGTAATTGCTCGATAACCGCCCCCCGATACCGGGAGTCTGCAGTTCGCAATGCACCACGATTGGCGGTCAGCAGCATTTGTGAGGCGAGCATTCGATAACGACCGCTATTCTTCTCGTTCTGCGCGAGCAGGTGGGGGAAGCTGCTGATCGACGAGGCACCAAGGCCGATCAGCACGTCGCTCTGGTCGTCGGTAAAGCCTTGGAAATTGCGGCGAAGTGTACCTGCCATAGCAGCCGTAGCCAGTGGATCGCCGCCGGGTTTGGCAAAATGGTCGAAGCCAATAGGTGCGTACCCATGGGTCACGAAATAGGCATAGCCCACCTGCGCCATGGCGAAACGTTGTCGTTGGTCGGGTAGGGCGTGATCACTAATAGCTCTTTGGCGAGCCACGATATGCGGAACGTGAGCATAGCCGAACAAAGCCACCCGATCTGCACCGAGTACCCGAGTACGTTGCAGGCTGTCTTCGAGATCGCAGAGCGACTGGTTTGGCAGGCCATACATCAGATCGAAGTTGAGCGATGTGACACCCGCCTCCCGGAGCCAATCCACCGTCCTTGCAATGCAATCTTCGGATTGGATGCGACCGATCGCTTGTTGGCATTGAGGGGAGAAAGTCTGCACACCCAGACTAGCTCTTTCTATGCCGATACGCTTGATAACATCAGCCCAATCCCGCGTCATGGTGCGTGGATCGAGCTCAATCGAGATAACGGGATCGTGGCAGCTGAAATGGGAAAAAATAGTGTCGATAAGCCGCTGAAATTCATCGGGCTGGAGCGCGTTCGGGCTACCACCCCCAAACGCTATACGACGCACCCGCACTGATTGGGGCAACTGCGATGCGACTAGTTCAATTTCGGTATGGAGTGCGGCGAGATAGGATTCCAGACGCTGCTTGCGACCAGCAGCTGCGGTGTTGCAACCACAGTAAAAGCAGATCTTCTCGCAGAAAGGGATGTGTACGTAGAGAGATATATCTCCATCGGTCTGCCTCAGCGCCTGGCAATAAAGCTCGGTGTCGAGATCATCGAACTCGGCGGCGGTAGGATAGCTTGTGTATCGAGGTACGGGCTTGGCGAGCAGGTCTGGGTGATATGTCCACATGTCAGCCCATTTGGGCCAATGGGCGAACTGCGTCATTGAGCTAGATCAAATCTCCTGCGGCAGCTTCCGGCATGGCACGCCTTTTCAGGGCATGACGGAACTGGCCTTTCTCTGCGTTTGATAGGAATATCTATCGTGCCGCCGCTACAGAGTTTCGCAGAGATGCTGACTGAGGTTGAGGGCAATTCCGCAGGGCCGACGACCAATGGCACCAGTGCCAAGATTGCAGCGTAGAAGGTCCTAGTCACAGCGCATTCTCATCGTCATCGATGAGAATGCGCTGTGCGGCACCCTCGAGATCCTCGAACTGGCCTTTGCGCATTGCCCAGAAGAAAGCGGTCAGACCGAGGAGGCCCAGACCCAGAGCAACAGGAATAAGCACAGCGAGACCGATCATGGCTTTGCGAGCCGCAATGAATTGCCGACAACGACAAGCGAACTCAAAGACATTGCCACAGCCGCGATTAGCGGGGTCACCCATCCTGCCAGAGCCAGGGGGATAGCGAAGACATTGTATATCACCGCGAATGTGAAATTCTGGCGGATGATGTGCATTGTTCGACGTGCCACGGTCATAGCGTGCGCTACCGGCATCAACGATTTTCCGAGAAACACAGCGTCAGCAGCTTGCTGACTTACGTCGCTTGCACTTGCGGGGGCAATGGAGGCATGAGCCGCCGCAAGTGCGGGACCATCGTTTATGCCATCCCCGACCATAAGGGGTTTCCGGCCATCGATCTTCAATCCGTCGATTAAGGTTAGCTTATCTTCCGGGAGCAATTCGGCCTTAAAGTCCATGTCGAGATGATTGGCGATAGCAGCAACCGCCGCCGCTTGGTCACCGGAGACCACTTGGCTTTCCAAGCCTTCACGGCGCAAACGTCCGATTACTTCACCGCAATCAGTCCGCAGAGGATCGGAGAAAGGAATGACGGTGCTTTTTTCGCCTACGCGAAGGCTGGTGGCGAGCCCTCCCTGTGATGTGTTCGGCCGTTCGAGGGCAACGGGTATGGATCCGAGGTGTCCTGTCAGTCCCGTTCCGGCAACTTCCCTAATGTCTGTCACAGAAGTGGGCGCGTAGCCCTTGGCTTTGAGTGCTTGCGAAAGGCCTCTGCTCAGGGGGTGGCTGCTCGCTTGCGATAGGGTCAATGCGATCGATGCTTCGTCTGCCGAAAGAGCCTTGATATCCGGTATCGGTTCGCCCTGCGTCAGCGTGCCAGTCTTGTCGAATAGGACCATGTCGACTTCTGCAAGGCGCTCCAGCGCGCTGCCGTCTTTGACCAACAGCCCCTGTTTTGCCAGCGCGCCAGATGCGACAACCTGCGCGGCTGGTACGGCCAACCCCATGGCGCAGGGGCAGGTGATTATCAGCACAGCGATGGCGATTACGAGCGACTGGTACCAACCCGCGCCCGAGACCATCCATCCAGCGAATGCGAGCAGGGCAAGCGAGTGAACCACCGGGGCATAGAGCCGGGATGCGCGGTCGGCTATACGGACATAGCCGCTGCGCGATCGCCCGGCTTCGTCCATGAGACGCGCGATCTCGGCAAGAACAGTTCGGGATGCCGCAGCAGTCACGCGAACTTTCGCTGCATGCCCGAGATTGATCGCGCCCGCATAAGCTTTTTCGCCGGCACCAGAAGATACGGGCAGGCTCTCTCCCGTTAGCATCGAATTGTCGAAAGTGGCGCAGCCTTCCAAGAGAATTCCGTCTGCAGCAAGCGCTTCCCCGGGTGAGACCAGCATGATCATGCCAGGTTCGAGATCTTCGGCTGCAACGGTCATGGAGGCGGCGTTAGATCGCAGCACGGTGGCGCTTCGCCCCATGCGTGACAGCAGAGCGCCAATTCCGGCACGGGTCCGGTTTCGCATCGCCGCGTCCAGTGCTCTGCCGGTCAGCAGAAAGAAGAGCAGCATTACTGCGCCGTCGAAATATGCATGCTGTCCGCCGACCAACGTCTCGTATGCGCTTAGCCCGGTCGCCAGAAGGACGCCAATGCTGATCGGTACGTCCATATTGGTTCGCCGATGTCGTAGAGCCATCAGCGCGCTCGAGAAAAAGGGGCGTCCGGCATAGGCGGCTACTGGAATTGCGATCAGCGCAGACAGCCAATGAAACAGATCGCGCGTTACCCCGCCTGCGCCTGACCAGATGCTGATCGAGAGGAGCATGATATTCATCATGCCGAAGCCGGCGACAGCGACGGCTCGGTACAGCGCCTTTGCCTCAAGGCCATCCAACGCCATCGGGTTCTCCGCTGCGGGTTGAGCTTCGAAACCTATCCCTTCGATTACACGCACCAAGTCCGCTTGGCTGAGAATGTTCTGATGCCGTACGGCAACTCGCTTGGTCGAGAAATTCACTCGCGCAGATTCGACGCCATCGAGTTCGTTCAGGCCTCGCTCTATCTTGGCGATGCAGCCGGCGCAGCGCATCCCAGGCACATTGAAGCGGCTGTCTTCCAGTTCTAAGCCGGTGAGGTCATGTCTGGGAAAAGGAGCGTTCATTTTATCTCGAGCTCGTCGATCCACGGGGCGTTGCCGGTGTCGACTGTGATCCGGGCGATCCAGCGCCCCGAGGGCAGTGGGTCGCGGGACAGATAGCGCCCGTCGGCGTTTTGCTGCAGAGAGATGGTTCTCACTTCAGGCTGACCCAGTGGACGTCTCAGCTCTGCGGATATTTTTGCGTTTGCTGGAGCGTTGTCGACAATGGCGGCAAGGCGGCCTTGGGAGTCGCGGTCCAGACTTACCGCGTAGCCTAGCCTTTCAGCCCTGCGTGCCTGCTCCAGCCAGCCATTGTATTTCTGGCTGGCGACATAGGAGTTTTCGACCACCACGCCGCCAAAGCCGCCGATAGCCACCGACGCCATGTAGAAATTGACGGCGACCACTACGGCAAATCCGCACACCAGTATGATCGCCATGTCCTTGCCGGTGAATATGCGTTTCATCATTCTGTCTCCGGTGCATCGAAGCGGGTTTCGACCGCATCGGTCTCGCGCTGCTGATCGAGGGAAGTGACGCGGAATGTCAGGGCTTGCGGAACTGTTCCGGCGGGCGCGGCCACATAAGCGCGCACTTGCCGCACCAGATCGGCGGGCACGGTCACCGTCTGCACGGCTGCTGCGTTTGGATAGGCAACGGTGTCGGTCCACATCGCGGCATCCGGCACGCCTTCGATGGCGATTTCCATTTCGCGGGGCCGGCTTTCCATATTGCGCAGCTTGAGCGTGTACGAATTGCGGATCGACCCATCCGACAAGAGCATGAAGGGCGGATTGCGATCAGGCGCCACGGTCAGTTCGGTATGGCTGCGCACGCCGAGAGCGAAGAGCAAGGCCCCGCCGATGCCGCCCCAGATCATGAAATAGGCGATGGTGCGGGGGCGGAACAAGGTGCGCCAGGGAGACCTCGGCTCGCCGCCCGCGGCCTCGCGTTCGCAATCCTCTAGCGTTGCATAATCGATCAATCCGCGCGGTCGGCCGACATCTTTCATCACCCGATCGCAAGCATCGATACACAGCGCGCAGGTGATGCAACCGACCTGCGGACCTTCACGGATATCGATGCCGGTGGGGCAGACCTGGACGCATTGCTGACAGTCGATGCAATCGCCGAACTGGCCAGGATTTTTCTGCGATTTCTTCACGCTTCCGCGTGGTTCGCCGCGCCAGTCCTTGTAAGTGACCAACAGCGATTTTTCGTCCAGCATAGCAGTCTGGATGCGCGGCCAGGGGCACATGTAGATGCAGACCTGTTCACGCATGAATCCGCCGAGGATCACCGTGGTCATCGTCAGCACCGCAACGGTGATATAGGCGACGGGCGCGGCCTCACCGCGCCAGAAATCATGCACCAGCGTGGGCGCGTCCGCGAAATACATGATCCACGCGCCGCCGGTCCAGAAGCCGATGACAAGGTAGATCGTCCACTTGAGGCCGCGGCGGGCGACCTTGCCCCAGGTCCACGGCGCCGCGTCGAGCCGCATGCGCGCATTGCGATCGCCGTCGATGAAGCGATCTATGTGCTGGAAAAGGTCGGTCCACACGGTTTGCGGACAGGCGTAACCGCACCATGCCCTGCCGACCGCACTGGTGATTAGGAACAGGCCGATCCCGGCCATGATCAGCAGACCGGCGACGAAATAGAATTCATGCGGCCAGATTTCGATGCCGAACATGTAGAAACGGCGATTGGCCAGATCGACAAGTACTGCCTGATCGGGCGCATAAGGCCCACGGTCCCAGCGCAGCCATGGCGTGACGTAATAGATGCTCAGCGTCACCAGCATCATCAGCCATTTGAAGCGCCGGAAAGGCCCGTCGATACGCTTGTTATGGACCTGCCTGCGCGGTTCGTAGAGCTTTTGCGGCGGGCTTTCACGCGCCGGTTCGCGGGGTTCGTGGCGCCGGGTGGCCGCTTCCGGCCCAGCTACCGCACTTGAGACCGGGCGGTTGGTCTTGGCGACGCCTCTATCGACGACCACCGACCAGTCGCGCCGGTCTCCGGATGGATCGTCAGGGCTGTTCATCGACTTTCACCTCGGGGTTCGCGGCGACCTCCAGGAAGTCTTCGCCTCCCCCGAGCGAATGGACATAGGCGGCCAGCATCTTGATGGTGACCGGATCCAGCCTGCCCTCCCATTTGGGCATCATGCCCATGCGCGGTTCCAGAATCTGGTGCTTGATCGCTTCGCGGCTATTGCCCCGCAGCCAGATCGCATCGCTGAGATCGGGCGCGCCGAGTTCGCGATTGCCAGTGCCCTTGCTGCCATGACAGGCGGCACAATTGTCCGCGAACAGCTGGGCACCCGCCTGGCTGGCATCGGCCTTGCCGCTCAAGGATAGGACATGGTCCACCAGATCGTCGAGCTGGCTGCTGTCGAACGCCCCGGCAAAGGGTGGCATCTGGCTGGTCCGGGTATCGGCATCGCCCGGCTGCCGGATACCATGCGTCAGCGTATAGTGGATCGCCTTGAGATCCCCGCCCCACAGCCAGTCGTCGTCATTCAGATTGGGATAGCCCAGTTCCTGACTGCCGCCGGCTCCCGAGCCGTGACACTGCACGCAATTGACGCGGAATGCTGCGGCGCCGCCCGCCACTGCCTGCTGCATTAATTCGCTGTCTTCTTCCAGCCGTTCGATCGGCACGCGCGCCAGCCGTTCGCGCATGGTTGCGCGGGCCTGATCGGCAGCACTCATGTCCTCGGCAAGCTGGCCGCGGCTCGACCAGCCAAGAACGCCTTCGGTCGCCTTGTCGATCATGGGCCAGGCCGGATAGGCGATGACATAGCCGATCGCGAACACGATCGTGAGATAAAAGGTCCAGAGCCACCAGCGGGGAAGCGGCGTATCGAGTTCCTCGATCCCGTCCCATTCGTGGCCGACAGTATGGACGCCGGTCGGTTCGTCGATCCGCTTATTCGGCATCGTCCTGCCCCTCGAATATCAGCGTTGCTGCGGCCTTGTTGCGCTTGCTGGCGCCGGGCCTGAAGGGCCAGGCACACAGTCCTACGAACAGGGTAAGCATGACGACGAGCGCATAGCTGTCGGCGAAATGACGCAGGGTCTCGTAAAGGCTCATCGCCCTTTCTCCTCGGCCAGTTCTTCAAGGGGTGCGGCGCTGTCGAAATCGACCAGCGTGCCGAGCATCTGGAGATAGGCGACGAGCGCATCCATCTCGGTCAGCTTGTCGGGATTGCCGTCGAAATCGCGGATTTGCGCCTTGGGATAGCGTGCGGCCAGATCGCCAGCATCGGCATCGGGGTCAGCCTGGGCCAGCATGTCGGCCTCGGCATTGTCCAGATCATCCTTGGAGTAGGGCACGCCCACCCGCATGAGCGCGGTCATGGTGGCCTTGGGATCCCCGATGTCGAGCGGGGTTTCCTTCAGGAAGCCATATTGCGGCATGACGCTTTCCGGCACCACGCTTTGCGGATCGGTCAGATGCTGGACATGCCATTCGTCGGAATAGCGCCCACCGACGCGCGCCAGATCCGGCCCGGTGCGCTTGGACCCCCATTGGAAAGGATGGTCGTACATGCTTTCTGCCGCCAGGCTGTAATGCCCATAACGTTCCACTTCATCACGGAACGGGCGGATCATCTGGCTGTGGCAGACATAGCAGCCTTCACGGATGTAGATGTCGCGCCCGGCCTGCTCCAGCGGCGTGTAGGGGCGCACACCCTCCACTTCCTCGATCGTATTTTCGAGATAGAACAGCGGAGTGATCTGGACGAGGCCGCCGATCACCACGGTCACGAAAGTGCCGATGGCCAGCAGGGTTATGTTGCGTTCGAGCCGTTTATGGCCCTTGACGGTTTCGTCGACGACGGGATCGGTCATGGTTGGGTGATCCTATTCGGCCGGAACGGCGCTGGGCTGATTGACGATGGGGCGATCTGCTTGCGGATCGTAAGCCGCGTCGCGCAGGGGCTTTTCCTCGCGCAGCTTTCCGGCAAGCGTCATCCAGATGTTGTAGGTCATGATGATGGCCCCGCCGAGGTACATCAGCCCCCCGACCGTGCGCATGACATACATGGGGAACATGGCGGCGACGCTGTCCGCGAAGGACCAGACCAGATAGCCGTCGGGCCCATATTCGCGCCACATCAGCCCTTGCTGGATCCCGGCGACCCACATGCTGGCCGCGTAGAAAACGATGCCGAGAGCAGCCAGCCAGAAGTGCCAGTTGATCATGCGTAGCGAATACATCCGCTCGCGCTTCCACAGCCGCGGGACGAGGAAGTACATGCAGGCAAAGGTGATCATGCCGTTCCATCCCAGCGCGCCCGAATGCACGTGGCCGATGGTCCAGTCGGTATAATGGCTGAGGCTGTTGACGCTCTTGATCGACAGCATGGGGCCTTCGAAGGTGCTCATGCCGTAGAAGGCCAGCGCCATGACCATCATGCGGATGATCGGATCGGTGCGGACCTTGTCCCATGCGCCGTTGAGCGTCATCAGGCCGTTGATCATGCCGCCCCAGCTGGGCATCCACAGCATGATCGAGAACACCATGCCCAGCGTCTGCGCCCAGTCGGGCAGGGCCGTGTAATGGAGGTGATGCGGTCCGGCCCAGATATAGAGGAAGATCAGCGACCAGAAGTGTATGATCGACAGGCGGTAGCTGTAGACGGGGCGTTCGGCCTGTTTCGGGACGAAGTAGTACATCATCGCCAGAAAACCGGCAGTGAGGAAGAAGCCCACTGCGTTATGGCCGTACCACCACTGCGTCAGCGCATCCTGGACCCCGGCAAAGGCGCTGTAGCTCTTTGCGCCGAGGAAGCTGACCGGAACCGCCAGATTGTTGACGATGTGAAGCATCGCGATGGTGATGATGAAGGCGAGATAGAACCAGTTTGCCACATAGATGTGCGGTTCTTTCCGCTTGGCGAGCGTGCCGACGAAGACCACGAAATAGGCCACCCAGACGATCGTCAGCCACAGGTCGACATACCATTCCGGCTCGGCATATTCCTTCGATTGCGTGACGCCCAGAAGATACCCGGTCGCCGCCAGGACGATGAAGAGCTGGTACCCCCAGAACACGAACCGGGCGAGGCCGGGGAAGGCCAGCTGCGTACGGCAGGTGCGTTGCACCACATAGAAACTGGTTGCCAGCAGGGCGTTGCCGCCGAATGCGAAGATGACCGCGCTGGTATGCAGCGGGCGCAGTCGCCCGAAATTGAGATAGGGTTCGATATTGAGCCAGGGAAACGCCAGCTGCGAAGCGATGAAGACACCGGCTAGCAGGCCCGCCAGGCCCCAGAACATGGTCGCGATGACGCCCCAGCGGATCGGGTCGTCATCGTAGCGCGAGGGTCCTTCGGGCATCTTGAAGAAGCCTTGGGCCTTACCCATCGGGTCGAAGCGGGATGCGCTCAGCCAGACCATGACGAAAGCGACGAGGGCGATGATGATGGCGTGCGCAGCGAAGCCGCTATCGGCGGCTCCGACGGCGGCAGCCAGCGCCGCGAGCATGATCAGGAACCACAGGCCCACTCGGCCAAGTGCCGTTTCCGCTTGCATAGAATACTCCCTATTTGCGGCGGGGATTAAGCGCGGGAAGCGCGGGTCGCATTGACCCAGATCAAATTCGCAAAAGAAATCATGCCGCCTCTCGCAGGAACCCGGCCCGGCTCTGCAAGCCGGCCAGATCGTTCAGGATTATGGCCGATCGCCCCACCGTTTCGATTGCGCCCTCGGCCCTCAGCGCGCTGAGACGCCGGCTGACGGTCTCGATCGTCAGGCCCAGGCTTTCGGCGATGTCGCGGCGGGACATCGGCAGGTCGAGCAGGATGCGGCCTTCCTGCATATTGCCGATGCGGTCCGCCATGCCGATCAGGAAGATGGCGATGCGTTCGGAGGCCGTCTTGCGCCCCAGCGCGATGGCTTTTTCGCGGCATCGCTGCAGCGACAGGGTGGCTCTTTCGAGCAGGCAGCCCATCACTTTCGCATCGTCCGCTGCCAGCTGAAGAAAATCCGCAGTGGGAAAGCTCACGATCCGGCACTGCCGCAGCGCGCAGACGGAATAGGAATAATGGTCGCGCCGTGGGACGCTCAGCATTTCGCCGCCGAAGTGAAATGCGACGATCTGGTCGCGCGATCGGGATGCGTGCGCGACCAGCTTGATCGCCCCTCTGGCGAGGAACAGGATATGCGGCCCGGCATCGCTGAAATCGAGCGACTGATCGCATTCCAGTTTCTCGTATCGGGCGAGCGTCTGGAAGCGCAGATGCGCCGCATCGGACAGGCCGGGCGGCAATATGCGCATGGCGAAATGGTCGAAGGCGTCGGGCAGCGAGTTCATGGCGCTCCCTGTCGGCTCGAATGCGTTCCGGTTCCTTGATCTGGATCAAGGAAGACAGGAAAATCCCGCCCTATTGCGCCGTCAGCCGCTGCAACCACCCTGAGCCGCGCGGTGCGGCTACTGCGGCGCTAGAGGTGAATTCAGATGAAAAGGTATCTCGCACTTGCTCTTGCCGGAGCAGCCATGACCGCCGCCCCGGCTCACGCACAGGACAGCGATGGCAAAGTGCAGGTCAAACTGCTGGGCAGCTATGTCATTCCCGATGGCAAGATCACCGCGGTGAACGAGGATATCGTCGGCCTTCCCGACACGCTGCAGACCGAGGCCAACGAGAACTTCGTCCCCACGCTGGCAGTTGAATATTTCGTCAGCCCGAATTTCTCGGTCGAGACGATCTGCTGCATGACCCAGCATGATGTCGATGCCGTATCCGGCCTGGCGAATGCCGAACTGGTGTCGGATGCCAAGCTCATTCCCGCCACGCTGACCGCCAAATACCATCTCGGTGCAGGCAGCGTGAAGCCATATGTCGGTGCAGGCGCGACCTATTTCTGGTGGGTCGATGTCGAACCGGGCGCAGATACGATCCCGCTCGGCGTTACGCGCACGACGCTTTCGGACGAGCTGGGGCTGGTCCTTCAGGCAGGCGCCGACATTGCGATCGGCGATCAGGGCCTAGGCCTGACACTCGATGCGAAACGCTATTTCGTCGACACCACGGCGCGCTGGTATGCGGGCGATACGCTGGCCATCGAAACCGAGCACAAGCTCGATCCCTGGGTCCTGAGCGCAGGCGTAAGCTACCGCTTCTGACCAGGAGACTTTCGACCCGTCATAACAGGGCGGGGCGTGTCCAAGACCCCCGGGATGGCATGTCCCGGGGGTTTTTGTTTGCACCCGCCGGATTGGAAGTTGCGCCAGCGAAGTTTATGCCGGATCGCTGTCTTGCAAACCGCCTGGACGCAGGGCCCGAATGAAAAGGTATGGCGCAACAGTGATCAGCTACGAAGAAGCTCTCTCAACCATCCTCGGTGCAGTGCATCCCCTCTCGGGCGAGACTGTGCCGATTGCGCAGGCCGCAGGGCGTGTGCTCGCGCAGGACGTATCGGCAGCGCTCGATGCCCCCCGCGCGGATGTTTCGGCGATGGACGGGTATGCCGTCCGGATCGCCGATGCTGCGGGCGAGAGCAGCCTGACCATGGTCGGCGAAGCGGCGGCGGGTGCTCCGTTTGCAGGGCAATTGAATGCGGGCGAAGCCGTGCGCATCTTTACCGGCGCGCACCTGCCTGCGGGCGCCGATTGCGTCGTGATGCAGGAATATGCCGAACGTGACGGGGACAAGGTTCGCTTTCGGGAAGGCTTCGGCCCGGCGCGCCATATCCGCACAAAAGCCGGCGATTTTTCGGCTGGGGACGTGCTGCTGGAACAGGGGCAGCGCCTCGATCCCCGGGCGATGGTCTCGCTTGCCGGGGCCGACATCGCTCGGGTCGAGGTTGCCCGCCGCCCACGCATCGCACTTATCGCCACGGGCGATGAACTGGCCGAGCCGGGCCGTGCCGCGCAATCGCCGCATGCCATTCCGGAATCGGGAAGTTTCGGCGTCGCCGCGCTGGCCGAAAGCCGGGGCGGGGCAATCGCGGCAAGAATGACCGGGCGCGACGAGCTGGAAAGCCTTGCGCGTTTTGCGCAAGATGCCCTGGACAGCGCAGACTGCGTCGTGGTCATCGGCGGCGCTTCGGTGGGCGATCACGATCTGGCCCGGCCGATGTTCGCCGGGACCGAGCTGGAAGAGCATTTTGCGAAAGTGGCGATAAAGCCGGGCAAACCGGTGTGGTTCGGCATGGCGGGGGAAAAGCCCGTGCTCGGCCTGCCGGGCAATCCCACCTCCGCCATGGTGACCGCCCGCCTGTTCCTCGCGCCTCTGATCGCGGCGTTGCAGGGTGGGCGGCCGGATGCCGAAACGCAGTTCATGCCGCATCTGCTTGCCGCCGATCTGCCGCCCAACGGATCGCGGGAAACCTTCGTGAGGGCGCGTGCAACTCAAGAGGGGCTGCTACCCGCCACCAATCAGGAAAGCGGTGCGCAGGCCCCGCTCGCCGCGAGCGACTGGCTGATCCGCCGCGCCGTGGGTGCGGATGCCGCCGCTGCCGGAAGCGCGGTGCAGGCGCTGGCCTTCTGATCCCGTCGCGGCGAAATCTGGCCGCCTAACTTTTCGCAGAGCGGCGCCTGCGCGGGAACAGCCCGTGCGGATCGTTCATGACCAGCGCAGTGTCGCTGCGCGCAAGAGTGATCAGCGTGAGCCTGCCCTCGCGCGCACGCTTGATAGCCAGGGTGGACGGCGCGCTGATCGTGACCAGCATCGGGACCCCCCAGCGCACGGTCTTTTCCACCAGTTCCTGGCTGCACCGCGCCGAAAGCAGCACGAAGCCCTGTTCATGGTCGACACCTTGCCGATCGAGCGCACCGATCAGCTTGTCGAGCGCGTTGTGCCGCCCGACGTCTTCGCGCAGCAGCATGATCTCGCCATCGAAGGAACAGAATGCAGCGGCGTGGGCCGCCCCGGTGGCCCGGCCCAGATCCTGATGGGATCGCATCGCCGACAGGGCCCGGTGCACGGCTGCATGATCGGCACGCGGCTGTGCCGTGACCGGCTGCAGCGGGGCCAGCGCGGCGGCGATGGAATCGATGCCGCAGATGCCGCAGCCGCTTTCCGAAACCCGGCTGCGGGCACGTTCCGCGACGCGCGGAACGCTGGATGCGGGAAGATTTGCGCGCGCGATCCAGCCTCCGCCGGTCTCGAACAAGGAAACTTCGCCGATCTGGTTTTGCCGGGCCAGCCCTTCGCTGAGCGAGAAGCCGGTCACGAAATCTTCCAGATCGGTCGGCGTGGCCATCATCACGGCATAGCCGATGCCGTTATATTCGATCGCCACCGGCACTTCGACGGGGACGATGCGCGCGGTTTCCTCCGCCTGCCCGGTCTCGAAAGCAAGCTCGTAAGCGCCATAGACATCGGCTGCCGCCCCCAGCGCGCTCATCGTCTCCAGTGCATCGAGAGCGGCTGGCGTGTTCACATTCACGATCTCGCGGCCTGCATAGTCCACCATGCGGGCACCGCAAGCTTCGATCCAGGAGAGGACCGACCGGTTGCCGGATTGCAGATGCTCTTCCAGCGCCCCGGCCAGATCGCTGGGCCAAAACCCGAACAGCCAGTGCCGATCAAGGGCTGCCGGACCTGCGCCTGCGAGCCGGTCCAGCAAACCATCGGGCACGGGATGCGCGTCGACCGGCACGCTCAGCACTGCATCGAACCCATGGTCGCGTGCATAGGCAAGGGCGGCGCACAGTCCGCCGAGCGGCCCGAGCCCGCTTTCGGGGATGTCCTGCAACCGGGCTGGCGATTGGGCGATGTCTTCATCGCAGCCGCCACAGATCACGACTTCATCGCATGTATCGCACAGCGCCTGCACTGAATGGCTCAGCAGGGACTGGCCTTGCCATTCGGCAGCGCCCTTGTCGGAGCCGAAGCGGCTGCTCTGCCCACCTGCGAGGACAGCTCCGAGAATGCGGAAAGGCTGTGCCGTCAATGCAATGCTCCCATACCGAATGCCATGGCACCGCGAATACACCGTCCGGGAGATATGCCAACCGTGGAGAATTGGGATCGAATTTCGCGAGAACCGTTCCCGGTTCCTTGCGTTTATCGACCGGCGACAGTCTTGCTACGCCCGCGTTTGGGGTTCAGGATGCGCCGGGTTAACGAGCAGGAGAGATGTATGGCCGACGATAACGCACACCAGCCCAAGGATCTCCCGCACTCGCCCGGCCCCGCCGGTGGCTGGGGCTCGATGAAGGGGATCGCCAGCATCTATGGTGAAACCTGGGCATCGCCCGGCGCGCTCGACAGTCTGCGGCGGCTGAACAAACCCAAGGGCGTGATGTGCATGTCCTGTGCCTGGCCGAAACCGGCCAATTACTCCGCTTTCGAGTTTTGCGAAAACGGGGCCAAGGCAACCTTGTGGGAACTGACCAAGGATCGCTGCACGCCCGAATTTTTCGCCGCCGAAGGCCATACGCTGGCCGAACTGCGCGAATGGTCGGACCATGAGCTGGAGAAATCCGGCCGCCTGACACATCCGATGAAATACGACCCGGCATCGGACCGCTATGTCCCGATCGACTGGGATACGGCCTTTGCCGAGATCGGCACCACGCTGCGCGACCTGCCGCGCGACGATGTGATTTTCTATGCTTCCGGCCATGCCGGGCTTGAAGCGTCCTATCTCTACGCGCTGCTGGCGCGCGCTTATGGCAACAACAATCTGCCCCAAAGCTCCAACATGTGCCACGAAACGACATCGGTCGGCCTGACGAAGGTGATCGGATCGCCGGTGGGCACGGTGACGTTTGAAGATCTCGCCGAGACGG
The DNA here is from genome assembly GCF_054655615.1 of Qipengyuania triglochinis. Lineage (NCBI taxonomy): Bacteria > Pseudomonadati > Pseudomonadota > Alphaproteobacteria > Sphingomonadales > Erythrobacteraceae > Qipengyuania > Qipengyuania triglochinis. Next base: position 1,036,450 of record NZ_BAAHND010000002.1, read on the forward strand.
ACTGTTATTTCTATTTCGGCCAGAATCCAGGCACCAACAGCCCGCGTTTCCTGCACAATCTGAAAGACCTGAAGGACCGCGGCGGCAAGATCGTCACCTTCAATCCGGTGATCGAGCAGGGGCTGGTTTCCTTCGTCGATCCGCAAAACCCGTTCGAAATGATGACCGGCAAGGAAACGATCATTTCCGATCAGTACCACCAGCTGAAGGCAGGGGGCGATGTCGCCGCGATCCTTGGCCTGTGCAAGGTGGTGGTCGAAGCGGACGATGCCGCGCAAGCCGAAGGCAGGCGCGAGGTCATCGACCATGATTTCATCAAGCAGCACACGACCGGGTTCGGCGAGTTCATCGCCTGTTGCCGCGATGCGCAGTGGAGCGACATCGAAAATGCCAGCGGTTTGACGGAAAGCGCGCTCCGCGATGCGGCGCAGGTCTATATCGAAGCCGAAAAGACCATTGGCGTCTATGGAATGGGTTTCACCCAGCACACGCATGGTGCGCTCAACATCGCGATGATGGTCAACCTGCTGTTGCTCAAGGGCAATATCGGGCGGCCCGGCACCGGCTGTTGCCCCGTGCGCGGACATTCCAACGTTCAGGGGCAGCGCACGGTCGGCATCGCCGAGAAAGCCCATCTGGTGCCGTTGGACAAGCTCAAGCAACTGTTCGATTTCGACCCGCCGACCAAGGACGGCATGCATATCGTCGACGCCGTACAGGGGCTAATCGATGGAAAAGTGAAGGGTTTCATTTCTCTCGGCGGGAATTTAGTGCGTGCGGTTCCCGATCAAGAACGGATGGAGAAGGGATGGGCATCGCAGGAAATCATTGTGATGGTGTCCACCAAGCTAAATCGCAGTCATCTCTATCCAGGTAAAGCGGCCTATATTCTACCGTGCCTTGGCCGTTCCGAGATCGACGAGCAGGCTAGCGGTAATCAGGCTGTGACCAGCGAAGACAGTTTCTCCATGATCAACGGCTCGATCGGACATCGTCCGCCGCCATCCGAGCATCTCAAAAGCGAACTGGCAATCGTTACCGGGATCGCAAAGGCTACTCTCGATTCCAACCCCAAGCTCAAATGGGATGATTGGACTGGTGACTATTCGCTGGTGCGGGATCTAATCGAGGCTACTTATCCAGACGACTTTCATGATTTCAACGAACGCATGTTCCAGCCAGGCGGTTTCTGGCGTGGAAATCCAGCTGCCGAACGTCTCTGGAAGACCGATAGCGGCAAGGCGGTTATTACAACTCCGCCGCAATTGGACTCTCTGGGTTTCGAGGATAAGCCGGGGCGCTATCGCCTTATCACCCTCCGTTCGAACGACCAGTTCAATACCACCATTTATGGCTACAGCGACCGGTTCCGCGGCATCGAGGGCACCCGTGATGTCGTGATGATGAATCCGGACGATATCGCCAAAGCGGGCCTGTCCGACGGCGACACCGTAAGACTCGTTACCGATTATGATGGGGACGATGTCGAACGCAAACTGGGCGGGCTTAAGCTAGTAGCGTACAAACTGCCCCGCGGCACTATTGCGGGCTATTATCCGGAATGTAATGTGCTAGTGCCGATCACCCATCACGATCAGATATCCAAGACACCGGCTTCAAAGTCGATCCCCGTGCGAATCGAGGCTGTTTAGCCGCGGCTAGTTCCATAACAGACGAAGCGGTCCGCAGTTGTGTCGTTATGGGTTGAGCTACTGTCTTTCGCCTTGCTGCTGTTTGGCGCAATTAGCGCTCTCTATATGGTGCGGGAGATTGTGCACCATCCTTCAGCCATGATGATTATGCGTTATGTCTGGCCGCTGTGCGCCCTGTTTGCCGGACCACTGCTGATATGGTTTTATCACCGGTATGGCCGGAAAGGGGTTGAGGACACTCCATTCGCGGCGACAGTTGCAAAAGGAGCGCTTCATTGTGGGGCGGGCTGCGCGCTGGCCGATATCATCTGCGAAAACCTTGCGCATTACGTGCCCGGCACCCTTAAATATTTCGGTCTTGGTACGCTCTTTTCTGAAGAGCTGTTTGCAACCTGGACCATGGATTACATCTTTGCCCTATTGACCGGCATTGTTTTCCAGTATTTTGCGATTGTCCCCATGCGGAACCTGCCGGTATTTGACGGTATCAAAGCTGCTGCCAAAGCCGATTTTCTGTCGCTCACGAGTTGGCAGGTAGGGATGTATGGCTTGATGGGGCTGGCGCATTTCATCCTGTTCCCGGCTCTGTTCGAGGCGAGGATTGATGCCGGCCACCCATCGTTCTGGGCAGCGATGCAAATCGCTATGACGGCCGGTTTCGCTACCGCCTATTTCCCGAATTGGCTGCTTATCCGGGTCGGACTGAAAGAAAAAATGTAAGAGGGTGATCGAAGGGTCGCCGGCGTCCATCAGCCGTGCGTTTCAATAGCATTGGTATGGCCATCTTGCGCTTTGCTCGGGGCTTCGAGCCAGTTAGCTCCGTTGATCAACACAAGGCAACTGACTGCAAGCGAAGGAACGACAAGCGCGAAGAAAAGCCCTTTTCCTAGCGTAAGAATTCCGCCTGCGATCGCCCCAGCAAGAATAGCACCCCAAATAGTCAGGGGAAGAAGGACTTGGCGCCACTTGCCGCGTCCCGAAAGAGCATCGGCAATATCTGAACCAATTGCAACGACGGCACCGCTGACAAAAGTATGAACCGTGAAGCCGTTCCTGCCTTGCAGAGCGCGGTTTATCATTCCCATCGCGAAAGCGAGGAGAATAAGGAGGATATAGTCGTCCCACCCCATCAGGACGCCAGCGGTTGCTAACCACAGGGTGCTGGCTACCATGAACAGGGCGGCGGTTTCTCGCCACCGGGCACCGTTATTAATCAAGCGCGCGACCACCGTGCCCAGAATAAATGTAACCACAACCCCGGCGACCAGTCCGGCCAAAGAAAGCTTCCCGGATGCGAGATCGGTAACGACCTTGGTCGAGTTTCCGCTCATGAATGATGGAAAGGCTTGCACAGAGCCGACCAAGGCGAGGAAACCGACTGCGTCCACCCACCCTGCCACGAAGTTAAGAGTGAAAACGGCTTGCTTACGGGTAATCACTCGCATGTGCCGTTCAACGTCCGGACGCTTCGTGCATAGTTGGGGCGGTTTCGTCTAAGAGATGCATTCGGCCACTCAGGTCGGACATTATATACCACGTTCCACCTGCCATGATCGCCAACAGACTGACGGAGAACAGAACGAGCAGTAAATCCTCGCGGGATTGTTCGCCGGAAAAGCTGAGATGCAGGAAATTGCGCAGGTGGGTGATGATCTGCAGCAGCGCGGCGACGCAAACGATGATAATTTTCCAAGACGTGGGCATATCAGACAGGACGGCTGCGAAGGCCCCCGCCGTCAACAGCAGGCTGGTCACGAAACCAATCGCGTAGCTCCTGATCTCGCTTGCCGCTTCATCCTTGGGATCAAGCTCTCCGGTGTTAGGCTGTGTCATGCGAGAGGGACCAGGAACACGAAGCTGAATATGCCGATCCACACTAGATCGAGGAAATGCCAGAACACGCCGAGCATCGACAGGCGGACCTTCACTACGTCGTCCAGCCCGCGAAACACAATCTGGCCGATCGTGGCAAAAATCCACATGATGCCGAAGAAGACGTGGATGCCGTGAAGGCCAACCAGCGTCCAGTAGGAACTGAGCCAGCCGCTGGCCTGGGGCACACCGCCTTCACCCGCCTGGGTGATGAAATCCTTTACCTCGAAGAACAGAAAGCCGCTGCCCAATGCAGCGCATAGCAGTAGCCAGCCGATCACTTTGCCACGCCCATGCTCGTATTTCACGGCCAGCGACACACCGCCGTAGGCAACGCCGCCTACCAGCAGAAAAGCTGTCTGGATCGCCACGCTCTTTATGTCGAACAGGTCTTGCGGCCCGGGGGCGCCGGCCATACCAACGGGATCTAGATAGGAGGCATAGGACGCGAACAGGATTCCGAAGATGATGAGGTCGCTCATCAGGAACACCCAGAAGCCGAACACGGTGCTCTCGGCCTGCTCGTGTGCCTCGCCGTGGCCGCCCCCAAGGTTCAGTCCAGGATAGAGATTGCTCTCGCTCATCCGGCAAACTCCGACAAGTCCGGCACGCCGCGATTGCGTTCCGTCTCCTCGTGGGCGCGGGTCGCTGGTGTGAGATTGGCAACCTGCCGGCGGAAACGTCGGTCTGCCTCCTCCACTTGGGCGGCGGGGATGATCTTAGGCTCGATCACCCGCATTCCGCGCAGAGCCACCAGCGCGGGGATGGCAAGGAAGCTGAGGATGGCCAGCCACCAGATGTGCCACACCATAGCAAAGCCAAGGCCGAAAGATGCGCCTGCAATCAGCAGGCCGTGCGCCGTATCGGCAGGCATTTCGATGTCGCGATATTCGGCCGGCCCCTTCCACGGATCGCCGGCGCGCTTCGCCTCTCCCCAATCGTGGCGCGCCTTCACCTGCGGGATGCGCGGGAACGTCCATTCCGGCACCGGCGCGGGCGTGGACCATTCCAGGGTGGAGCCGTTCCACGGATCACCGCCGGGAACGGCCAGAGCTAGCCGGTTGCGGTAACTCGTACAGAATGTCCATGCGAGGCTGGCCAGCGCGCACAGCATCAGGACCGCCCCGAAGCCGGCAAGATACATCCAAGGCATAAAGTCGGGGTTCTGGAAGGTGGGCGATCGGCGCGGCATGCCCATCAGACCAAGCACGTAAAGCGGCATGAAAGTGAAGATAAATCCACCTACAAACAATAGCGCGGTGCGCCGTCCCCAAGTCTCGCTGAGGCGGAAACCGAAGGCCTTGGGGAACCAGTAATGGATGCCTGCCAGCATTCCATAGAGAACACCGGGAATGATTACATTGTGGAAGTGCGCGACGAGGAAGGTCGAGTTGTGGACCTGATAATCGATTGACGGATTGGCGAGGATGATGCCCGACAATCCGCCGATCACGAACAGCAGGAAGAAGCCGGTGAGATACACGATGGGCGCGGTGATGCGCACGCGGCCGCGCCACATGGTGGCCATCCAGTCGTAGATCTTCACGCCCGTCGGGATGCCGATAATCATCGTGGCGATACCGAAGGCGATGTTTACGCCCGCGCTTTGCCCCATGGTGAAGAAGTGGTGCAGCCACACGGTGAAGCTTATGACCGCGATGCTCATGCTGGCGATCACCAGTGAGGTGTAGCCGTAGAGCCGTTTGCCCGAGAAGGTGGAGCTGATTTCGGAGAATACGCCGAAAGCGGGCAGGATCAGGATGTAGACTTCCGGGTGGCCAAACATCCAGAAGATGTTGGCATAATTCATCATGTTGCCGCCTGCCTCATTGGTGAAGAAGTGGAAATCGGCATAGCGATCCAGCACCAGCATCAGGCTGGACACGGTCAGCGCGGGCATGGCGTAGATCAGCATGATTGCGACGCACAGGCTGGTCCAGCAGAACAGCGGCATGCGCATGAAATGCATGCCCGGAGCGCGTTCCTTGAAGATGGTGACGGCAAAGTTCATGCCCGTTAGCGTCGATCCCATGCCCGATATCAGGATTGCCCAGACCCAGTAATCCACCCCTTCGCCGGGGCTGAATATTTTGCCAGTGTAGGGAGGGTACATGGTCCACCCGCCGGTGCCGAACTTGCCGATTAGCAGCGAGATCATCACCAGCGCGGCGCCCGCGGCAGTGAGGCCCAGGCTCACCTGGTTCAGCACCGGAAAGGCCATGTCTCGCGCGCCAAGCTGTTGCGGCAGCACAAAATTGATGAGGCCGATCAAAAGCGGCATCGCCACAAAGAAAATCATGATCGTGCCATGCGTGCTGAACAATTGCGCGAAGTGATCGGGCGCAACTAACCCGCTTTCCTGCTGCGCCAGCGTGCCCAGTGCGGTTGCCTGGTGGGCGCGCATCACGAAGCCCTCAATGATACCGCGCGCCATCATCACCAGCGCCAGCACGATATACATGATGCCGATCTTCTTTGCGTCGGGCGACACCAGCCAATTTCGATAGAGCGGACCCCACCAACGCATATAAGTAAGCAATGCGATGCTGGCGATCGCACCCAGCACCAGCACGCTGGCCGCGCCTGCGCCCACGATGGTACTGCTGTTCACGTCGTGCAGCAGATCGGTGTAGGGCGTGACGTTCCAGTTCAGATTGCCGAAGATCGGGCTGACGGTATTGCTCATTGCCCTGACCCCTCTGTGCTTCCTTCAGGCAAGCCCGTGCCGCCCCATGCAGATCCGTCGCTGCGGCCGTGATATTTCGCCACGATCCGATTGAACACGTCCTGATGGGCCAGTTCCATCAGGATAGGCTCTGCCCTTTTCTCCAGGCCAAGGTCCACTCGCGCATCGGCCAGCACGCTTTGCCGCCGCAGCGTGGCATAGGTTGCCTCGTCCAGAACTGGGCCATTGCTACCGCGCTCTACCCAGGCGACGTAATCATCCGGCTGAAGGGCACGCACGGTGAATTTCTGACGGCCAAACCCTGCCCCATTGAACTGCGTATTCTCGCCCTCCGCTTCCCCGCTCCGGTTGGCGGAAAAGTTCAGCTTCGTCGTCATTCCGGGCATTGCGTAGATTTGCCCTGTTAGCGGAGCGATCAGCAAGCTTTGCATCACGGTGTCGGTAGTGACGGTGAGCTCCACCGGGCGGCCCACCGGAACGGCAAGTTCGTCCACCGTGGCGATGCCTTCCTGGGGGTAGATGAAGACCCATTTCCAATCTAGGCCGATAGCCTGCACCTGTAGTGGCTCAGGGCCTATCTGCTCGTAGGGATCTAGCTTCTGCGTCGAATACCAGAGCCAGCTCGCCAATATGGCGACAACCAATATCGGCACACCCCACAAGGCAAATTCGAGTTTTTTCGAAAACTCCCACTGGGGTGAATAATCACCGTGCGGTTTGGAATAACGATAGCGCCAGAGGATCAGAGGCACGCCGATCAGTACGGGAAGGATGACAACCATCGTGATTGCCACCACCCGCCAAAGGTGGTTGTATTGTTCTTCGGCAACTGGTCCCATGGGTTGCAAGAAGCTCTGTTCAAGCGCTGAAGAAGCGCTCGCAGGGGCCGCTGCGATCATAACCAGCAGACAAGCTGCCGTTATCAGCCATGCCCCTGTCCGAGCTTCCCTCTTGCGGTGGGTAGAGGCCGCTCTTGTCACCAAGCCCTCATGATCTGGCTGACAAGGAGACTGACATCAGGTTGCCTCATCATACCGTTGGTTTGAAGGTGTCCGGGTTCGCCATGTGCCAATACTCGGCGAATGGTGTATCGTCAGGTTCGTGCAGGAGTTTGCCAGGCTGAACCTCATGAACGATCTGTGACCAAGGGACCATTTCTGCGTTGTTCTTCCATTGGCGAAGATGCCGCGGCGTGAAATCGTCCGGACTTTCAAGGCCGCAGGCGACTACAATATCGTGAAGGCTGTCGAGCGTCTTCGACTGGAAGTTTGCGACGCGCTGCGCTTTCTCCGGAATAACGAGGCCGCGCTGACGAGCCGGTGAACTGGTCGCCACACCGGTTGGGCAGGTGCCTGTATGACAGCGCAGCGACTGGACACACCCAAGGGAGAACATGAAAGCGCGTGCTGCATTACACCAGTTGGCCCCCAATGCTGCGTTCATGGCGATGGAAGAACCGGAAAATACCTTTTCCGATGCAGCCAGCTTGATCTTGTCTTTCAAACCCGTGCCGATCAGCGCGTTATTAACGTAATAAAGCCCGATTCGCAGCGGCAGGCCCACATGATCGGACAGTTCGAGTGGCGCAGCACCCGTGCCGCCGCCACCACCATCCACTACGATGAAATCGAGTGTTATTCCGCTATCAAGCATCGCTTTGCAGATAGCGAAGACTTCATGCGGCATCCCGACACAAAGCTTGATGCCCACCGGCTTGCCACCGGAAAGCTCACGCATCTTCGCCGCAAATTCCAGCATTTCTCGTGGCGTCGAGAAGGCCGAATGTCCTGGAGGTGAAAGGCAGTCTTCGTGAGCTGGAACCTGCCGGGTTTCGGCTATTTCCTTTGTGACCTTCGCAGCTGGTAACAAGCCGCCATGCCCAGGTTTTGCACCTTGGCTCAGCTTGATCTCGGTCATCTTCACCTGATCGTGTTGCGCCTTGTCGCGGAAGCTTTCCGGATCGAAATTTCCATCGTCGTCCCGTGCGCCGAAGTAACCGGAACCCAATTCCCACACGACGTCTCCACCATGTTTGAGGTGATAGGGAGACAGGCCGCCTTCGCCTGTGTCGTGATAAAAATCGCCTATCTTCGCTCCGAGGTTGAGCGCTTCGATTGCGTGGTTACCCAGCGCCCCGAAGCTCATCGCACTGATGTTGAGGCGCGCTGCTTCATAGGGCTTGCTGCACTGATCAGTGCCTACCTTCACGCGGGTTTGCTTCGGCGCATTGGAGTTGGGATTGATCGAGTGGCAGAGAGCTTCGTATTCCTCGGAATAGACGTCCAGTTCTGTGCCGAACGGATGGGCATCTTCCTGTTTCTTCGCGCGAGCGTAAACCAGTGAGCGGGAGACGCGGTCGAATGGCCGCCCTTCTAGCGGGCCCTCTACGATGTAGCTGCGCAGAAACGGGCGCAAGTCCTCGAACAGCCAGCGGAAGCGGGCGGTGAGCGGATAGTTACGGCGGAGCGAATGCCGAGTTTGGAACAGGTCCCACACGGCTAAGGCCAGCAGCGGTCCGAAGATCACCAGTGCCCAGAAGAATCCGGGCGCGACCGTGGCTCCGAGGACGCAGGTTGCGATCGTGAGAAGCAGCGGAACCCACAGGCCGAGATTTCTTTCCAAACTCTCGTCGCCAAACAGACTGCGAACCGCCATGCAGGATATCCTTTTCTCTCCGCTTCACCGGTTAGTAAGGATAGTCGCATGCAAGTAAAGTGCGTTGCACCTTGTGCTTCCCCACTAACTCTTCAGCTTCAAGCCGACCCAGAGAGTGCGCGGCACGCCTAAGTCGACCGAACCACCCTGATTCCGGGTTACTACCGTTTCGTCCGTGAGGTTCTCTCCACGCACGACTAGCGAGAGGGTCTCGTCGAGGGAAAATTCACCGTAAGCGTCCAGCGTGGTGGCGGCAGGCAAGACATCGGTCTCAAGATCGTCTTCGTATTGCTTACCGACATGACGGATCGTTGCACTGAGGATATTTCCGTTACCAAGATCGTAGCGCACACTGCCACTGCCAGCCCATGAGGGAACTTGTGCGGGTCTCTTTCCATCGAACGTTGCACCTGTTTGGCGGGCTACTGAGTCTGTGTAGGCTACCGAGCCATCGAAGCTCAGCGCGCCAAAACTTAAGTCGGCACTCGCTTCGAGACCGCGGGCCGAAATCTCCTCGATATTCCGCCGCTGCCGGGTAACCGGGCCAAGGGTGACATTCGCGATTGCATCTTCGACGCGATTGTCGAACGCCGTAAGAGAAAAACGAAAGGCATCGTTCGGGGTCAGGTCCAATCCGGCTTCGAACCCGACGAGCCGCTCACTGCTGAGACTTGCATTAGCTTCGGTGGTAACGGGGAAGACCGTGAATGGGCGGTAGAGCTCGTTCAAGGTGGGAAGGCGCAGGCCGGAATATGCTGCGCCTCTCAGGCGGACATCGTTACCAATATCGTAAATCGCGCCGCCCCGGAAAGAATACTCCCAATCACTGCGGTGCGGATAGAATGCCGTCTGTAATGCCTGTCCGGAGGTGTCACGCGCGATGTAGAACCCATCGCTTATGGTGGTGCGATCCACCCGTGCTCCAGCGGTAAGAATGACCTTTCCGATCGAGACATCGCTCTCGGCAAAAACACCGAGGTCGCTCGTCCGACCACCCGCAGCGCGGCGCTCGTTAACCGACCCGTTGAATGCGCTCAGAGAGACTTCCGCCAATTGACCGTCGCTCAGACGGTAATCGGTACCCAGCCGAAATTTGACGGTTTCACCAAGCTCAGGACGGATTTCGAATTTGCCACCAACTCCGGTCGATGGCGTATTACGTTGATCGAGAACCGGCACAAAGCGCGTGGAGCTGACGACAATGTTAGTGAAGTTTCGCGACTGCACATAGCCAAGAGCATCGAAGGGGAGGGCGCCGCGACCTACCACTCGTAAGCTGGCATCCTGTCCTGTGCTCGAACTATCAGCCCCATTGAAGCGCAAAGTACGGCGGTCCTCGTAGACCAGCGCGCGCGCCTGAAGTTCGACCGTATTCGTCAAGGGTGCAGTAGTGCGAGCCTGAACCGAATAGCTGTCGAAGGCAGCTCTGGCGGAAGCGGCAACGCGATCTTCTGCCGGTGCCGTATAGAAGCCTTTTCCACGATCCCACCGGCCCGATACTACCGCGAAGCCAGACCCAAGCTTACCGGAGAGGTGGGCGGCGCTTTCGGTTTCGCCGCGATCGTTCACATATATATGCCCCCCGATGGGAGAAAGTTGGCCAGGTCCCGCGCTGGTCAATTCGATAGTGCCCGCAAGAGCACCTGCACCGAATGGCCCCGAGCCGCCACCACGGGTAACCCTCGCGTCGCTCAAGCGTTCGGGGGCGATTGCGCTGAGGGGAATAAAGCCGAAAAAGGGATCTGCCATTGGTACGCCGTCGAGCAATACCAATGCACGGCTGGTTGCATTGCCACCGAGTGCGCGAAGTGTGACGCCCTGAGCGCTTGGGTTGGAGGAGCGGCTGTCCGAGCGACGAAACTGCTGGAAACCGGCAACTGATGCGAGTGCGTCTTCAAGGCGCCCGGACGCGGTCGTGACCAACTTTTTGCGACTAATTGTTTCGGCGGCGTAGGCAACGCTCGATTGGGGAGGGGGTAGGCCTTCGCCAGTTACGACGATGACCGGCGGTTCGTCTTCCCCGTTAGTGTCATTGCCTTCCTGCGCAGAGGCCGGCGCGGGTAATACGCAAAGCACGCATACCCCGAAAAAAAGCTGTCTCTTAATTGAATTGCATCTCGCCACGATCATCATCCCCTGTCGTGGCTGCGCCTATCCGATCCGTTCGCGCTAGCAAAGGCTTCGTGTTTCTCTAGGAATTCTGTCCGGGACGGCCCCTGAAGCAGCCGGCGGAAATGCCGGAGTGTGCGCGAAGCCACCGTCTTAGCGGAAAGGGATCGCGTCGATACGGTACTTCAGATTAATCTGATGATATTCGAACTTCTCGTGGATCACGGCTGCGCCAAGTCGCGATAGGTTCGGCGCGCTAGAAGAGACCGTAATTATCAGACCGTTTCGACGAGACCGGAGATTCTCACCAATAATTCCTGAGGGACAAAGGGTTTAGTTAGATATTCCGCCGCTCCGCCTTGAAGGCCCGCAATCACATCCTCTTCGCCATCCCGTGCTGTCAGCATAACGACCGGGATGGTTGAAAGGTCAGGATCTGACTTGAGTTCAGCGAGCACTTTGGGACCGGAAAGGACTGGCATCGTCGAATCAAGCACGATCAGGTGAGGGCGGTTCTCACGCGCCTCGGACAAGGCGTCTTCGCCGTTGGAAACTACGGTAACGGAATGTCCCGCAACTTCGAGCCTGTATTTCAGAATCTCGACGAGAATTGGATCGTCATCGGCAACTAGGATCTCAGCCATGTTATTCCCCTGCGACAGCAAAATCGTTCTTTTCGGGGCGGTAGGCCCTGGCCTCCCATATTGGGACACCCGAAGATTAAGGCTTGTATTAGTAATATATTAACCAAACGAGATTGCCAGTTGTTCCTGGACAATGGTCAAAAGGGCTAAAGTTTGGTCGGTCGTGGAGGAATCGTTCAGCTCATGCGATTTCGCCCGGCAAAGCGCGCCTAAGGCTTCTTGGCCGAAGTAGGCAGCTACTCCCGCAATCTGGTGCAAGATATCGGCTATGTCATTTCGCTCTTTATCGGTCGCGGAGCCTTTGTGCAGAACGCGATCGATGGCAGTATGGGCGATCGTTAAGCGTTCTTCGAACATGGCTTGCAGGCGCGGGTCGACTTGCTGCTCGAGGGTTTCTTTTGTGGGGCTCTCCGGGGGGGCTGACTCGAGGGTCTTATCGGTCAGCGGGGACCATTCGGAAATCGCAGCTCGCAGATATTTCAACCTAAGGGGTTTCGCTAGATGGGCCTGCATTCCCGCCTGTTCGCAGCGCTTGATGTCGTCGGCATAGGCATTGGCCGTAATCGCCAGGATCGGCAGCTTTTCGGCGTCAATCCCTGCCGTCCTGATAGTGCGTGTCGCCTCGATCCCGTCCAGTCGAGGCATCTGCATGTCCATCAGCACCATGTCGAAAGGCCGATCTTCCTTTTCTCCCTGGATTACCATGTCGACTGCCTCACGGCCGTCTCGTGCCAGTTCGCATTCATGACCCGCTCGCTCGACCATCGCCATGGTGAGTTCCTGATTTACCGGGTTATCTTCAGCAACAAGGATGGTTAGTTTTCGGCCCCGCGGGGCTTCTTCCTCCGGATCCGACCCGAGCCGCGTATCTACAACTGCTGCGCCTTTCTCCAACGGCAGCGAGAGGGTGAAGGTCGATCCTGCTCTGGGGGCGCTTCGTACCGTGAGCTTTCCACCCATAAGTTCGGCAAGTTCGGCACTGATCGGCAGACCCAGGCCGGTGCCCCCATATTCCCGCGCAGTGGTATCGTCGGCCTGTGTGAATTTTCCGAAAATGCTTTCCTGGCGATCGTCCGGAATGCCGATGCCCGTATCCTTTACTGCTATCGTGAGCGTTTGGGGATCTTGCGGATCTACTGCGGCGGAGAGAGTCACCTCGCCTTCGCCGGTGAACTTGAGGGCGTTGCCTAGAAGATTGAGTACGATCTGCCGAAGCCGCATCTTGTCTATCATTATGCGCTCGGGAATGTCGGGATCGATTTCGAGAATTAGGTCAAGGCCCTGGCCTCGGGCAACCGGTTCCATAAGGCGCTGGCAACTGCGTAGCGCGTGGGAGAGACTGGTTGATTCCTTGACAATGGCCATCTGCTTGGCCTCGATCTTCGCAAAATCGAGGAGGTCGTTTAGCAAGCGAAGCATCGCATTGCCGGAATCAGCAATCATCTGCAGACGGCGCTTCTGATCAGGGTTCTTTTCGGCTGATAGGGCGAGTTCAGTGAAGCCGATCACGCCATTCATCGGAGTCCGGATTTCGTGACTCATATTGGCAAGGAAGCTTGTTTTGGCCCGGTCTGCAGCGCGAGCCTCTTCGATTGATTCGGTCAGCCGTTCGCGCATGATAGTTTCTTGGGTGCGGTCAATGATAACACCGAAAACGGCTATCACCTCCCCCTCTTGGTCTGTCTGTACCTGGCCCCGAACTTCAACATTTCTTACCTCGCCGCTTTTGACAAGGAGCCTTGCTCTCAACTCGTACGGATCACGGGTCTCAATGGCAGTGGTGAGCGATTGCTCCACACGAGCTCGATCATCGGGATGATAGAGGTCGATCGCATGTTCGAGCTCGGGAGGTTGGCCGATCTCGATACCATGTAGCCTGAAGACCTCGTCAGACCAGCGAATGCTGTTTTCTATAATGTCCAGGCGCCAGTGACCTATATGTGCCGTTGCCTCGGCAAGTTCGAGCATCCGGTTCTGCTCTGCAAGCTCGATAGTTGCGCGTTCAACTTCGTTGAACACGAAATTTTCACGGCGCAAGAATGTGATTAGTAGCAGGCCAAGTAGCAAGGTGATCGCAAGGCCACCGCCCACAGCGATTGCCGCACCGCTGGACGAATTGCGCTCGACGAAAGGTTGCAGGCTGGTCCAGCGAATAATTAGCGGCTGGCCAGCCAATGTTATCGTGCGCTCGATTTTGAATTTAGGGTTCTCAACAGCGCTGGCCGAACGGTAAAGTGGTTCGCCGATGCCTTTTAAACTGCCATGGTAAACTTCTATCGCAAAGTCTTTTTCTTGCGCAGGAGTGAGCGATGCAAATAGTTCCTCAGCCACCAAGGGAGCGTAAATCCACTCGTCAGTTGGCGTGCCGCGATCATCTCGGATTGGAAGGACCAGCAGGAAGCCAGCGCCTTGTTTATCATCCTGACTCAAAACCACAGGTCGGGTCAGGACCGCATTAACTTGCGTTCGCGAACGAAGGATTGCCTCCCTTCGTCCTTCTTCAAAGGCAAGATCAAGTCCGAGTGCAGTATAATTGGCGGAGAGCGGTTCGATGCGAGTGATAATATAATGCGGTTCGCGCTGGACTTGCGGATGAATTCTGAACTGTTCACCATACTGCAGCCGGAGTTTTTCAGCTAAAGCCGGAATGTCTGCATCTTCGGCTTGCTCGAAAATTCCGATACCACGCATCCCCGGGTAAGCGCGTGCTAGGTCGAGACGGTCGATATAATCGCGCCATTCGGGTGGTGTAACGTTATCGCTGCTCGCCACGAAAGCGGCGGCGCCCTGCATCCCCGTCTGATAGATCTGAAGTCGATGGCGCAGAGCTTCTTCACTGTTGGAAGCCATTGTTGAAAAGGAACTCTTCGCCCGTCCGTATTCCTGCTCGGATATGAACTTCCAAGCGTAAAAGGTGAGGAGAAGGGTGGCTACGAGACTGAGAGCGACCAGCGAGTGTATCTCTCGCAGAAGCTGACCGTTCCAGCGCACTGCAACTGGTGAACGACTTGAAAAAAGGAGGATGGGCAGGGTTAGGAGCACACCCAACAGGTCACCCATGTACCAGGTCGACCAGTTGGACCACGCCATGTCCAATCCACTCGCGCCTGAAAACAAAAGGGTGGCCGCCCCGATTGTCGGAGCGATGAGGCATGGAACGACGATGACTACAAATATCGCTCGCCCAACTCTGCGGAAATCCGTCAGATCAACGTCATCCGCAAAGCGTAAAGCAATACTAAAGCCTACTAGGGCCTGCAGCGCCGCACCCGAAGCGAGGGCTGCTGCGATTGCGAACACCTGCCAGTTGGCAGGCCCAGGCATCGCATTGTCAATACCAACCACTGCGTTCAGAACGAAGGATCCGAGCCAGATGCCCGGCCACCTTGCAGACCCTCGAGCCAGCAAAGCACATAAGGCCACTCCGGAAGCGGGCCATATGATCGTTGCGTAACCAGGAGGTACGGCAAGCGAGATGCCGATGCGGCCGGCGATATAATAACAAATAGCCAGCAGAATTATGTCGCGCCAGACTGATGGTCTGAGCAGCCCGGCACCCTTCGTCTGGGCCTCTCTTGGCTCGATGTTCTCCATGGGTATAATGGCTTGATATTACTTTATTGCGCTATTTGCCAGTTGCGTGAGGCCGCAAGAGGTCATTGGCCCAACGAAACACTTGATCGAGCGTGTGAGGGTGAACCCGAGCACCGACCGAACTCAGCCGAACTAAGATTCAGTTGTGGGAATTGGTCAATGGCTCGGGCAACCTGTCGAGCGTTTCGCTGCGAAGATACGAGCAAAAGAGCCGATAATCTTTTGGGTGCGCGCAAATGCCACCGCTATCAGGCGATGAGAATAATAAGACATTCTAACTTTGGTGGAGGTGAAAGTAATCCTGAAGGAAATATTATTCTTCGAAAATGGTATTTAAAATTTTATTTGGATCGAACATGGTGAATTGCAGTTACTAACCCAGTATCCGAAATGCGGGCCAACTATCGTTGGAGTGAATTTTAATGTTAAGCGGGTCCAGAGTTATCCTTGTTGTAGAGGACGAACCGCTCATCAGGATGGATGCAGTGGATCAGTTGCAGTCAGCAGGCTTTGAAACGCTAGAGGCGGGATGCGTTCAAGACGCAATGGAGGTAATTCAAAACCAGGGCCCCATCCAGATTTTGTTTACCGATGTCGACATGCCTGGCGGGTTGAGTGGTATAGAGCTGGCGCATGAAGTCAGGCGGGAGATGCCTGAAGCGTGCATTATAGTGACTTCGGGTCAGTCTCTGGATTGTCCTGCGAAGCTACCCCCGGGCTCTCATTTCCATTCCAAGCCCTATCAGATCGGACATATCTTGGTGGAGATTGAAGAAGACTGCCCTACGAATTCTGGGCAGGCAGCCGAAAACTGAAAGTCGTAACTCCGTCGACAGAGTTTACTTTTAGATCTGCGCCATGGGCTTGGGCGATCTGAGAACAGATGAACAGCCCCAACCCCAAACCTTCTTGAGAGGGTGACACTTCTTCACGCACGAAGGGTTCGAAAAGGTGATCGATTATCCGTTGAGGGATTGTCTCGCCATGGTTCGTCACATCGATCGCCAGACCATTTTCCGAAGTGCGCGCCGATAGTGTGACGGTGCCGTCGCTGTTCCCATGAGTGACTGCGTTGGCGACAAGATTGGAAGCCAGTTGGCAAATGCGATAGACGTCGCACGGTACATCCCGATCCAGTTCAATCCGGCTTACGATCTTGCTCTCGCTATGGACGGATCGAATTTCCTCGACAGTGGCTTCAAGCGCTGGTGCCAGATCGGCACCGTCGGCTATGTCAAGGGATAGCCCGCTACCTAGTCGCGTGCGCGCAAAGTCCATCAGATCGTCGATCAGACGCGCCATGCGCGAAATGGTCCGGGTGCTGGCATCAATCACCGTTTCGCCGCGGGCGCTGAGTTCCCCCTCGCGCGAAAGGATCTGAAAACCGGCCTTCAGCGAGGCGAGCGGGTTCCGCAAATCGTGACCAAGAACAGCGATGAACTGCTCCCGCAGTCTCGCCTCTTCCTCGCTATCGGCAAGCGCGCTCTTGTTTTCGACATTCTGAGTGATGTCGCGGGCGCTGCAGTAATATTTGCCACCTTCCGGAACACAGTTCCACGAAAGCCAACGGTAACCGCCCTCCTTATGGCGATAGCGATTGACGAATTGCAAGATCGGCTCGCCGGTCTTGATTTTCACGAACGCATTTTCGGTAATTTCCATATCGTCCGGGTGAACGAAATCGAAAAAAGGCCGGTCCTCAATTTCCTTGGAGGTCCAGCCAATGGTCTTCTCCCAAGCCGGATTGGTCGCTTCGAAGCGACCGTTCTCACACAGGACCCCAAGCATATCTGGCGTTACATTCCAGGTAAGTCCGTATCTTCCTTGCGTGTCGTAAACCATCCAGCGTCTTCCTTCGGGGGCCCCGGCAGCACGCATCCCTTTTGCAGTGGTAGTCAGTGTCGGCCGAGCTTCTGGGTGCTGGATCGGATATTTTCGTTTGGTTATTAGTCTCTACGCTACATTCGAGCGGAGATAAACGATCTTTCCGGCAGCGTTTGGCACGCTTCGATCACGGCCCGCCGTCATCGCCAATCGCTTTCACCTGAAATTGCATCGTTCAGGTGATGGCGAGCTCGGCTAATAGGCCATATCTGGCTGCCACAATAAGCTCTAGCCTAGCTACGGTTCGCTGATAGTAAAGCTGCGAACCGATCGGGACGGATCTTCCGAGCAATATAGCTGTTGAGCCAGTCGCGGTGCGCGACTGCGGCGTCGCCGGTTCGGTTGATGGTCTCGACTGCACGGCTCGAGCCGATCTGTGCCTTGAGAAGGTGCGCAGCGCGGCTCTCGCTTAAACCATCCTTGAGGTAACGGATCGCGTCGCCAGGCCCCAAGTGATGGCCGAGATATGCGATCTTGGCGAGAGCATGCGGATCCTCGGCCGTCTTCACCCCAGCGCGGCGGATGGTATTGATATTCGAAGTGGCGTAGTCAGCAATGCTGTTGATCGAGGCCTGTGCGTCGTAACGTAATGCCAGCAGCGAACCCCGAGCGGCCGGTTTGACCCGGTCGTTCCCGTTGAGCCAGCCTTTCTCACGCGCAACGTCGTGAAGCCAGTTTCCGGGCGTCTGGGCCATGCCAATCCAGGTACCCGAGAGGAACTGGCCCAGTCCCGCCGCGCTGGAACGAGGGTTGCGCGACATCAGGTTCCAGCTGCCATCGGGGCGCTTGGCCGCTTCGGCATCGACGATGGCAGCAAGAGTGGAAGCAGGAAGGCCGCTGCGCTTTGCGGCAGCTTGCAGTATTCCGGTGAACCCGGAATTAGCGCCAAGACCACCAAGGGGAAGGCTGATGGAGGACGCTTTCGAGGCGGGGCCCGTTGAGGAGGCGGCATCCAAGCCGAGCCCCGGCCCGGATACGGTCGGAAGAATGGGGCCACTGCGGATATCCGTTTCGGCCAAAGGGGGGGAAGCGTCCTCGGTGGCGGGGCTCGGCCCTGCCGCAGCAGTGGGAACATCGAAAAAGCGCGCGAGCGCACTGGCCTCCTGATGGGTGCCAAGCAGATCGCTCATTTCTATTGGGAGCCTCATCGCACCATGACGACAGGGCGCCTGACTAATTGAGCTGTCGTCTTGCGTCCCACCAATTGCCGCTTTCCAAAGGCGGTCATTCATGGATGATCGGGCCTGCGTATAAATGACGCGCGCCCGATCTTGGGGGGAGAGTGCTTCGAGACCTTGAATCTGCATGGCGGTTTACCGCGCTGGAAGCCGGAGATCTGTCGGTCCGGCGTTCGAGCGGGGAAATATGGTGATGCGCACTGGTCGCAAATCATCTGTCTCGCGCTGCTCGGCCTGCGACTGCTGGCGTTTACGATCAGCGCGAAAAGCCTCGGCGGCGTTTTCCAGTACGTGTTGGGAGCCATAGGCTTCCAGCGCCTCGCGGCGCAGCCGACTTACCTCGCCCGTTACAGTATCACGTTGCGCCAAAAGCTGCGCCTGCTGGGATAACCTGCGCCGGAGAAACGCCTCGGAAGAGACAGCAAAGCTTTCGGCACAGGCTTGGTATTCTTGGGCCAGTTCCTGCTCCAACGCCTCCCTTTCCTTGTCGATCTCCTGCAGGCGCCTGGTCTCTGCGTGGATTGCGATACGCATTTGGTCGATCTCCCGGCGGCGTGTGCGCAGAACGGTGTCGAAAGGAGTTCTCATTGCGGGCTCTCCGTCATCAATTCGGCAAGCCGGGAAAAGGCATGGGTCGCCGTTCCGCGATCGTTCTTGGTCTGCTTCAGCAAATTTTCGATGGCCGGGGCGAGTCGGATAGCTTCATCCACCCTAACATCGGCACCGGCCTCGTAGGCGCCCAACCTAACTAACTCTTCCATATCTCCGAACGTCGAAAGATGGTTCAGAGCGGCGAGGCGGAGGCGGTTCTCTTCTTCTTCGTGGCACTGGGGCAACATACGGGAGACCGATTTAAGTATATCGATTGCGGGAAAGCGCCCACGTTCCCCGATCTTGCGCGACATTACGATATGTCCGTCCAGAATACCGCGCACTGCATCGGCAATCGGTTCGTCGTGATCGTCGCCGTCAACTAGCACGCTGAATAGCCCTGTAATGGACCCCTGCTCGGGTCCGCCTGGTCCGGCGCGTTCGAGGAGGCGGGGCAATTCGGCAAAGACCGTAGGCGTGTAGCCTTTGGTTGCCGGCGGTTCGCCGTTAGCCAGCCCGATCTCACGCTGCGCCATGGCAAAACGGGTGACCGAGTCCATCAGGCACATGACATCGCGCCCGGTGTCACGAAAATGCTCGGCGATAGCGAGGGTTGTCCAAGCAGCCTGGCGGCGCATCAAGGCTGGTGAATCAGAGGTGGCCACCACCACGACACTGCGTGCGAGGCCTTCAGACCCTAGATCGTCCTCTATGAACTCCTGCACTTCGCGTCCGCGTTCGCCGATCAGGCCAATTACGGCCACGTCGGTCGCGACCCAGCGCGCCAGCATCGAGAGAAGAGTGGACTTGCCTACTCCCGATCCTGCGAACAGGCCAAGTCGTTGACCCCTGCATAGAGGTGCAAATACGTCGAGGGCGCGGACCCCGGTTTCAAGCCTGTGCCCAACGCGGTTACGTTGGGTTGCTGTGGGCGGGGCAGCCTTGAACGGACGGTTATCGGCACCCGATGGCAGTGGACCCTTCCCATCCATAGGTCGGCCCAGCCCATCCACCACTCTTCCGAGCCATTGGCCCGTCGGTCGGAGCATGGATTGACCTTGTACCAGGTCGGCGCGGGAACCCGTGGAGATTCCCTGCGGATCTTTGTAAGGCATGCAATACGCGCTCTGTCGGTCGAGGCCGGTAACCTCGACATCGACGGGGCCACTTTCGCACTCAATCACGATCCGCGAACCTATACGGGCTGCGCCCAGCAGGCCCTCTACTTCAATCAACGCGCCGCGTACCGCAGCTACGGAGCCGAAGTGTCGATCCGTCGGAAATGCGCGGATACGCTCAGCGGCAGCAGCCAGCGTCTGCATCGCAACGGCGTCAGGCTGCGTTGGCCGGGACGAGGCGGCCCAAAGCTTTGTTTTCATACGCGATCAGCGCGCGGCAATTGTTAAGTGCGCGGTAAAAATCGCAATGCGCTACGTTTTGGGCGAAGGAGAGACAGTCGCTTTTCGCTTCAGGCGATTCCAGCGCGTTGACGATATCCTCGAACAGCGAAAGAATCTGGGTCTGATAGCGGCCGAGGTTGGCTGGATCGAGATAGGCGAGCATACATGCGAAATAGAGGCGCTTCGCCGGAGTGTCTGCTTCCTCGGGTGACATGACATCGCTACCCCGCAGGATCGCAGCTCCGTTCTCGATCACAATATCGGCGCGTCCCGCAGAGCGAAGAACTGCGCCGTTGATCACGATTTTTTCGCCATCCCGCAAGCTGATACGAAGCATGTCAATGTCCCCTTTCGACTGGATGACGTCATTATAGAGGATTGAAACCAGTGACGGCGGGCGACCGGAAAAAACTGCCTTGTTTTGGGTTCCGGGTAGTGGCTCTCCTACAATGCACTTGTGACCGGGCGTGTGCCCGCCATCCAGGAGATGTATTCAAGTGAGCCTATATTCCGCCCTTTATGCCGGCGTGTCCGGCCTCGGCGCGCAATCAAGCGCAATGGCGACGGTTGCCGACAACATCACCAACATCAATACCGTTGGCTATAAGGGGGTCGAAGCCGACTTCCGCTCGCTTGTTGCGGATGGGAGCGTAAGCAGCAGCTATTCGGCAGGCGGTGTAACCGCAGCACCCCGCGCGATGATTTCCAAACAGGGCCTGCTACAGGCTTCGGGCAGTCAGACCGATCTCGGAATCGATGGTGGCGGCTTTTTCGTTACGCGCCAAGGCGCTGATTCGAACAGTGGCGTCGCATTCACACGGGCAGGTGCCTTCCGTCCCGACGAGCAAGGCTATCTGCGCAACACCAGTGGCTATTATCTTCAGGGTTGGCGGCTGGACGCGGCGGGCGGATATACCAGCACCGGTGGCGTCAACGAACTAGAGCCAGTCCGCCTAAGCGGTTTGACCGGCACCGCCGCAGCCACCACCCGACTGCAGATCCGCGCAAACCTGCAATCAACGCAGGAGCCGCTCGCCGGGCCCTATGCCGCTGGCGACATGGCGACTGGCGCGCTGGAGCCGCATTTCTCCCGTACCTTCGAAATCTTCGACGCACAGGGTGGCGGTCATCAGATTACGATGGGGTTTTCGAAGCTGGGACCGAACCAGTGGGTAGCCGAAATCTATGGCGACCCGGCGGAGGTTACCGCCGCGAACGGACTGCTGGCCAGCGGTAATGTGGCTTTCAACCCGGACGGCAGCCTCGATCTCGCTAATTCGGCGCCGGCATTGTTCGATACGCTTAACGTCGCGTGGACCAACCAGGCCGGCTCTTCGCCGATCAACCTGAGTCTCGGTAGCCAGGACGGGCTCGACGGCCTAACCCAGTTCGGCAGCCAGTCGGCGCTCATCGCCTCCAGTTCCGACGGCGGAATGCTGAACAATCTCGTATCTGTGGAAGTTGGCAAGGAAGGTATCGTCAGCGCCATCTTCGACGATGGCACGGCACGCGCAGTATTCCAGCTGCCGGTGGCAACTTTCGCCAACCCCGATGGCTTGGCCCGCCTGCCGGGCAACGCATATGGCGTTTCGCAGCAGTCAGGCAATATTGCCCTCGGCCGCCCGGGTGAACTGGGGAGTGGAACAATCGCTGCGGGTACGTTGGAGGCCTCCAACGTCGACTTGGCCCAGGAATTCACCAACATGATCCGCTTCCAGCGCGCGTACAGCGCATCCTCGAAGATCATCACTACGGTCGACGACATGCTTCAGGAAGTCAGTGGGCTCAAGCGCTAACTATCGATTGGGCGGAGTTGATTGAATGTCGCTGAGCGAGATCCTGGGATCGGCGGTATCCGGCCTGTCGGCATCACAGGCCGGTATCAGGTCGGTATCAAACAATATCTCCAATGTCGGTACGCCGGGATACGCGCGCGAGCGCGTATCGCTGGCGACCGGCGTGACCCAGGGTCGCATCACCGGCGTGGTGGTCGGCGAGCCTACGCGCATCGCCAACCGTTTCCTGGAGGAGACGGTGTACCTGCGTTCGGGCGACATGGGCCGGGCCGACGTGACCGCGAATTATATGGAGCGCTTGCAGTCCTTCCTTGGCGCACCGGGTGCCGAAAGTGGGGTGCCCGCCCGGCTCGATGCTATCAACGCGGCGGCGATCGCGCTCACCAGCGCGCAAAGCTCGCCGCAGAATGCTTCCGGTTTCGTCAGTGAGGTTCAGGACGCTATAGGAGCGCTCCGCCAGCTCGACGACGATGTCCAAGTGTTGCGCGGCGACGTGGAATCCGAGGTCGGATATTCGGTCGAAGCGATTAACCGCCTGCTCGAACGGATCCACGGGCTGAACGCCACGGTGGCGCAGATGAAGGGCCTCGGGCGCAGCACTGGCGGGGCGGAGGATCAGCGCATGACCGCGATTCAGGAACTGAGCGGCATGATGAAGATCGCGGTCCGCCAGCAGCCCGACGGGCGGATCAATATCGACGCGGCCAATGGCGCGGTCCTGCTCGACGGGAAGCTGCGCCAGTTGTCCTACCCGATCGCGGGCGACGGGGTCGCACAGCCAACCTACCCTGTAATCTCCATCCGCTTCGCCAACGAGGCGGGCGAGCCGACCACTGCGACCGGCGAGAAGATCGATTCCGCGGCAGTAGGCGGGAAGCTGGGTGGCCTGCTCGACCTGCGCGATCGGGCATTGCCGGAATTTTCCGACCAGCTCGGCTCACTTTTCGGCGGGCTGGCCGAAACGCTCAACGCCGTGGCCAATGCAGGGACCGCCTTTCCACCACCCAACCACCTCGACGGACGGCCGACCGGGCTGTTCGGTGGCGACAGGCTCGGTTTCACCGGCGAGGCGACGTTCGCGGTGACCGACCAGCGCGGCGTGCTGCTGGCGCGCACCTCGGTGGATTTCGATGCCTTGGGGCCGCTGGCGACGATCGACGATGGCATCGCTGCGATCAACGCGGGGCTGGGCGGGGCGGCGACTGCCAGCTTGCAGGACGGCCGCCTGTCGATCACCGCCGCGAATTCCTCCGATGGCGTGATGGTGGCGCAGGGCGATCCGCCCAGTGCGCGGGCGGGCAACGGCTTCGCGCATTACTTCGGGCTCAACGATATCGTGCGCAGCGAGGCCGCGCCGCTCGTCCCGCCCGGCTTCGTGGCGAGCGATGCGCACGGCTTCGGCACCGGCGAGTCCGCCCAGCTGGTGCTGCGCGATGCGAGCGGACGGATGCTGGGCCAAACCACCATGACGGGGACCCTGGGCCCCACGTTCGGCGATCTGGTGAGCGAACTCAACCAGAGCCCGATCGCAGCCTTCGGCAATTTCGCGATGGACGATCGCGGACGCGTGCGGTTCGAACCGACACCCGGTAACAGCGGCACGCTTCTTTCGATCCCGAGCGATTCCACCAGCCGCTACAGCACAGGGGTCTCGTTCAGCGCGCTTGCCGGGCTTACCGGTGGCGCCACGGGGCTGGGCGAAGCGGGCGTGCGGTCCGACATTCTCGCCGATCCGGGCAGGCTCCCGCTCGCACGCCTGCGTACGGACGCGGCCATCGGGGAGCCGGCGCTGGGCCGCGGCGATACGCGCGGCGCAGGTGAATTCGTGGAAGCGCTCGAGCGGTCGGTCGATTTCGGGAAGGCCGGTGTGGCTTCGCTGGAGCGGTTCTCCGGCCTGCTGATGGGTCGCACGGGCACGCAGGCGGCGCAGGCCCGCGACATGCTGGCGGACGCCGCCGCGCGGCGCGACGATGCCGTGAACCGGCGCGACAGCTTTTCGGGCGTGAACCTCGACGAGGAACTCTCGCAGATGGTTGTCCTCCAGAACAGCTATGCCGCCGCGGCGCGCGTCATGACGACCGCCACCAAGATGTACGACACACTCCTAGACATGGTCCGCTGAAGGAACGCGCGATGAACCGGGTTGCCACCATACCGCTGCAACGCACGATGGCCGATGCCATCCAGCGCGCGCAGCAGAATCTCGCCAAGACGCAGACCGCGCTTTCGACTGGCAAGAAGGCGCTGGATTATGCCAGCCTCGGGACCGAGGCGGTGCGTACGATGTCGGCCAATACCATGCTCGCCAAGCAGGATGCACAGGCGGTGGTCTCGAAGCACGTGACCACCACGCTCGCCATTTACGATGCGCATGTCACCGGGCTGGACAACTCTATGATCGACCTGCGCACTCAGCTGGTCACTGCGATTGGGACCGAAGATTCGGTGGGCTTGCAGGAGACGATCAAGAGCGCATTCGAGCAATTCCGCAGCACCCTCAATGCGAGGGAAGGCGGCGTAGCCCTCTTCGCCGGTTCGCGCACCGATGTGACACCATTCGTGCCGCAATCGCTGGACGACGTGATCGCTACGACGGCCGATGATGCGTTTCGAAACGACGACGTGAAGGCTGTTGCACATCTGGGTGAGGGCACCAAGGTAACCTACGGCCTCACCGCGAGCGACGTGGGCGCGGAGATATACGAAACCTTCCGCACGCTGGCGGCGGCCGGCCCAATCGGTAGTACGCTGACAGTTGCGCAGAAGGATGCCTTGCAGGACGCTGTTGCCCAGATTGATGCCAGCGCCGTCGGCCTGCGCTCGCTAAATGCCGAGAACGGTCGCAGGCAAGAGCGCGTGGAGGTTCTTGGCGAGCGCGCCGAGCGCCGATCGCTGCTGCTGAAGGACATTATCGCGTCAAACGTCGATGCCGATCTTGGGCAGGTGGCCGTAGACCTCGCGCAGCAGAAGGCGACCCTCGAGGCGAGCTATTCTGTCTTCGCTCAGCTCACTCAGCTAAATCTTACTAAGTATCTCTGAACGCGGATAAAAGTAGGGGCGGACCTCACGCGGGAGAGCCAGTGCATGCCTGCGCGTGCTAGGACGCCACCCTTTTTGCCCTGCGTGGTTCGCCAACAAGCAGATCAGCAATGTCTCCTGCAGGACTTGCAGCCGGCATGGCAGCCATAGCTTGGGTGACGTTGGCGGAGTCGAGCCCCTCTACGGGAGCAGTCAGCAAGTCGAACGGTGCTGAGGCGGTCTGCCCGGCAAAAGCGCGGGCGTATCGCGTGCGCAGGCCCGCTAGCTCGCTTTCGCGCCCGAGCATTGCAAGCGCAACCGCGCGCCGCAGGATGATAGTCTGTTCAACTTCGCTCAGCAGTCCGCCAGTGGCTGTCGGCAGGTTGTCCGATGCAGAGAGAGCCTTCCAGTTGCGACGCCCCCACTCGATCTCATCGCGGATCACATCACCTTCAGGCACGCCGTCTAGCACAGCCAAGGCCTCGTCGGTACGACCGAGCTTGTGAAGCGCGACCGCCTCGATCCGCAGGCGCGCCCACAGCATGGGATCAGGATAAATATTGTCGTCGGTGGCGCGCAGCGCTCGCAACGCCTCATCGGCCTTTTCGGCAAGGATGTAGAGCTTCGCCACGCGGACCGAGAGCGGGCCTTGTGCGACATCCCTGGCGCGGGCCATCAGCTGGTAGTCAAGCAACCCTGCCGCACGCTCGTAAAGACCCGCGGCCTGCAAGCGGTCGGCAAGGCGACTTACGAGCAAATCGCCACCTGCACCCGAAGGGCTGAGGTCGCGATAGTCCCAGAACAGTCCGGCGGCCTCGGCCAGGGGGATCTTGCTGCCGGGGGAAAGGATAGCAGCGAGCTTATCCTGAAGCAGGCTGAGCAGCATTCCGCTGTCGCCACTCATGGGATGGTAACGCAGCAGCGCGGCCCCAGTGGCTAATATTGCGCGATCATCGCGTGCTTTTTCCGCGAGGCTGAACCGCAGTTTTAGCACGCGTCGCTCAAGAGGCCCGCCACGCCAAGAATAGCATATGCGATCAAGCTCGAAGGCAACTTCGCGCGGCTTCGCATGGCCGTGGGCCACCAATTCCTCAAGCAAGGAGACGCGGGCATCGAGGCGCTGCTCAGGTGCACCGTTCTCTGCGGCCCTGCCCAGCCTCAGGCGGCCTTCCTGCTCACTGCCTAGTTGGAAGAAGGCGCGACCGCGGATAAGATTGGCTGCAGCGTCAATATCGGACACAGGCTTCAGTATTTGAATTGCGCTGCCAGGTTTCTCTTCCTGAAGCGCGGATTGGGCTGCCGCGAGCAGAAAAGGCGTACGCGACCTTGCCACCCGCGAAAAGATTGCCGGGCGTGCGCAGGTCCATTCCTTCACTGCCTCTGCGTTCAATTCGAGCGCGGCGAGAGCGCGCAGCCGCCAGGCACAGGCTTCGGCATTTTCTGCCAACTGTTCAGTTGACAGGGCATCGAGTGCCTCCTGATGGCGGTTGAGGGCCACAAGGGTGACGCCACGCGCTAGACTGTGGGCCGGAACAAGCGAGAGATCCGGATCGTCCTGTGTCATTGCGACCAAAACGCCGTAAGCTTCCGCCGCGCGCCCTTTCCCTATAAGGCTTCGAGCGTAACTCCACCTTGCCTGTTGGCGCGTGTCAGTGGTGCTTCGGGCAATCGCCTGCCAAGCGTCTGCTTCGGGCATGATATGCCAGCCGGAGTCATCTTCGATTGGTGCATCGTTGGCGAGAACCGCTGCGAAACCGGGCAGACGGATGGCAGGTGCAGGCTTGTGCTCGGCTGGTTTGGCACCGGGCCGACTGACCGTGTGGCTGTGGGATTCGGCCTCGATACTAGCTTCAATTTCTGGGGCGTCCGAATTTTCTTCGGCAAGGGCAGACGCACTCGGCGCCAAGCTCAACGCAGTTGCTAGGGCGGCAAATTTACGCACGATCAGTTCAGCTTACGAAATGCGGCCACGCAGGGACGGCGGCGCCGCCTATCGCGCAACCAACCAAGAACAAGATTTTCCGCATGCGAGTTGAGCGGGGGACGCGTTCCTCGTCGGGGTGCGAATCTTCGACTAACCGCTCGACAGCTGCCGGGGTTGCATTTTCGTCTTTGGAGGCGGGTACAGGTGCGCCGCCGCTGACCAGCTTGATACGTGAAGGTCTTTGATCGTAAGTCATGTGCACTCCGGTCAGGACATCCTCTATTATAGAGTATCGCTAGTTTTATCGGCAATCGGCCGACCGTGTTTTAAAATGGAATGGCTCAATATATGAATGGCAAGATCCTCATTTTGGGCGGCGCCCTTCTCGCTTCCGTGCCACTGAAAAGTGCGGTCGGAGCGGGCGGGGGGGACGAGAATGCCTATGGCGAACTTGTTGCCATGGACCCTATTGCGGTGCCGATCATCGACGGAGCGAGGATGCAGGGAACATTACATTTCCGTCTTGTTCTGGAAGCAAACGATGACGCGACTGCGGAACTACTTGCTGGCGATATGCCCGGTTTGCGGGCCGAGGCACTGGCCGCTGGTGCGGAGTTTTCTCGCTTGCGCGCGTCGCCTTTCCTAGCCGTTGATGCGCACCAGCTGTCCGTAGAGATGACCGAGGCTTTGCGTGCACGCGAACACGGGCTTTCCCGAGTGTTACTGGTCGAAGTATCAGCTCGGCCCTCCTAACCAGCAGCGAATGCCCGACGAACCATATCGCGGTTCAACCGGGCGGATCGCCGGCAGGAATTTTCACCTTGGGGCGCTTTCCCGCCAAAGCCATGCTGAGGTTCGCGGCTTTAGACGGTGTCATCGCCGCCAGTATCTGGGCGGTCGAACGTTCGCGCATCTTGCGAGCCACCGCAATCTGCACATCCATGTCCAGTTGCTCGAACACCGGCGCGGCCTGTTTCGGCTTCATAGACTGGTAAATACGAGCCAACTGATCGAGCGTCGATGCCGTTTCTGTCTGCTCTTTCGTCTTGCCGGCGGCTGGGGCGTCCTTATCCGAACCCGGCTTCTTCTGCTGACTTTGAATATTAGCTTCAAGCCGCTTTTCCGATGCCCTGATTGCCTGTTCGCGCAGGTCTAGCGCGCGCTCGCGTTCACGAGCGGTTCGCTTTTTTTCGCTAACTTCCGACTGAATTGCCGATCCTAGCCGTGTCGGCGCTGCTTGGCTGGCGGGATTTTCCTCGCGCGCCCCCGAAGCGGCCACACCGTGGGCGAGTGCCGACATTGCTGCGGCGCTGGCCGTCAGCATCAGCAGCGAAGGGCGCTTTACGGTCATGCGAATTCCTTTTCATCGGTAGTCGGAGCGGATGACTTGCGGGGGCTGCGACCGGCTGTCTTCCTAGCCGTTGTTTTCTTCGCCACGCCCGTGGCATTTTCAGAATGATTGGCGGTGCAGCCATCCGTGCTCTTCTTGGCTTTCGTCCCTTTTACACTGGGTCGGGAGGTGGCACTGCGTTTCGGTGCGGCGGGCTTAGCTCGCGGTAGTTCTGCCGGTTGGGGCATCGATTTGCCATCATTGCGTGAACCGGCGGAAGCAGCCTCGATCAGGCGTTCAGCCATCGCATTGGCGATGCCAACCATGATATCGAGTTCTTCGCGCACTTTCCGCGCCTCGGCCAGAACTTGCGCATTGGCAGGCGCTTCGCTTGTCAGGATCTCTTTCATTTCTGAGAGCACTTCACGAGCCTTCGTGGTGGCCGCGTCTAGAGCGCCGACTGTACTGTCTAGCTCGCTATAACGAACCTGATTGAGACTGCGCATCATACGTACGCTCTGGATGAGCACTGCGAGGCAGAAGAGGATCGTGATGATATTGGTGAAGGCAGTGAAGCTCATCGTGTCAGCCCCTTTGTGTTGGTGGAGACTATGCCGATCGCAACGTGGTTGCGGCGACGGCCTATTTGCGCACGGGCGAGCGGTATGCCGCCGCAACTGACCTCGAACGGATCGTCCGGCGTGACATCGAAGGTAATAGTTTGACCTATTTTCAGAGCATTGATCTCGGCGATCCCCATTTCTCGTTCGCCAAGCACGGTGGAAATCTCGACTTCGGTCTTTAGTATCTCAGAGCGCATGTGATCGCGCCATGTCGTGTCACCGCCCAGCTTTTCGCCCATGAAACGTTGCGTTAGTTTACCCCGCACGGGTTCGAGAGTGGCAAAGGGCAGTAGGATGGTGAATTTTCCGCCCCTGCCATCCATATCGACCGCGAAGGTCGCGGCAGAGGCGACGTTGGTCGATCCAGCGATCGCTGCAAAGCGCGGACTGGTTTCGATCCGCTCGAGCTCCATCGAAACCGGCGCAATTGGTTCAAATGCCGTGCTGAACTCGCGCAATGCGAGGTCGATAATCTTCGAAACCAGTGTGGTCTCGATGCTGGTAAAGGCGCGCCCCTCAATCTTTCGCGGGGCACCGCCCTTCCGGCCGCCTAAAAGAGCATCCACCACCGCGTAAATCAAATTGGCCTCGACCGTTACCAGGCCGTAGTCCTGCCACGCAGGAACCTTGAATACAGCCAGCATCGAAGGCAGGGTCACGCGGTTCATAAAATCGCCGAAACGGACTGAGGCGATCTCGTCGAGTGACACCTCGATGGCGTCCGAGGTCAGGTTTCGCATGCTGGTAGCAAACGAGCGGACCATGCGCTCGCACACCACCTCCAGCATCGGAAGCCGGGCGTGGCTCACCACCCGCGATTCAATTACCGCGCGCAAGCCGCTCTTCTGCGGGATCTCCGCATTGGCATCACCGAACAAGGCATCGATGCTCGCCTGATCGAACGTCGCGTCTTCCGGCATACTCATTGCCGGGGGATCGGGAAGTTCGAGCTCCTCGAAGTCGTCGTCGGCCATCATTGCTGTATCATGTCCTGGATGAGGACATTGGCAACGATGCCTGCGCCCACAGTATCTGCTGCCCGTATGATGAGCTCTTCCTTGATCCGATAGACTGCTGCCGATCCGGACAAGTCTTCCGGTCGCAGTTCACGCAGAAAGGGTTGATAGCGGTCAATGATCAGGGGAAGCTTGGACTCGACCACGGCCACATCCTCGGGGGATTTGACGGCGAGCAGGATGCGCAGCTTGAGAAAGCGGGCTTGGCCGTCGTTTGTGCGCAAGTTCACGATCATCGGCTCAACCTCGACGAAATTGTCTTCGCCTCCTTCGGCGTCAGTGTTTGGTGTGCCGTCGCCGTGTTCGGAATTCTCTCCTTCCTCAGTGTTGCCGCCAGACAAAAAGAGGCTTCCTGCACCGCCGCCAAGTAACAGCACGGCTGCGGCGCCTGCGATCAACTTCTTCTTTTTGGAAAAGCGCGGGGGCTTCATATCCTCGCTGGGCGAGGTCTCGTCCTCGATCTCGGTGCTCACGCTCTGTTGCCTTTCTTAGCAAAAGCCAGCGGTTCCCCCGTCGGCTGGGTTTCTTTCCTATTATAGGCTTGTCACCCGGCAAGATTTGCCTGGTGCACCTTTTTGAAGCAGATTTTTTCGGAGCGGCCAGTCGATGGATATTTCTTCTTACGTTCTGCTTAGCCAAGAGCAGGCGCTCAGGCGGCGGCTGGACATCGTGGCGAACAACCTCGCGAACACTTCGACCGTCGGCTTTCGGCGCGAACAGCCGATGTTTCGCGAATATGTAGAGCGCTCCGAAGAGGCCATTATCGACGACGCCCGGCCAACCTCGTTCGTCCTCGACTTTCGTGCGATCCACGACACTGCTCCCGGGGCCTTCCAGCCGACCGGCAACCCACTAGACGTAATGATTGAGGGCCCCGGCTATCTGGCGGTGCAACTGCCGGACGGAACCGGAACCGCCTATACGCGTGCGGGCTTCGTCAACGTACTCGAGACGGGCGAACTGGCCACCGCAGGGGGGCAGCGCCTGCTCGACGAGGCCGGGCAGCCGATAGTAGTGCCGCCGGAACAGTCAGGTCGTATCTCGATCGCTGCTGACGGCACCGTCATGGGGGCGGATGGGCCTCTTGGACGATTGGCAGTCACAGTGTTTGACGATGAAACCGGGCTCGCACCAAGGGGCGACGGACTTTATTCAGGCGCTGCGGGGCGGGTGCTTACGGCAGAGGAGACCAAGTTTCGCACCGGCGGAGTGGAGGGGTCCAACGTCCAGCCCATCGTCGAAACCACAGCGATGATCGACATTCTGCGTTCCTACCAGAGCAGCGTTCGGATGTCCGAAAGCCTCAACGACATGCGCAAGCGCGCACTCGACCGGCTCGGCCGGGTTGGCTGATACGCTTCACATAGACACCATCTACGAAGGACAAACACTATGCGTTCTCTCTCGATTGCCGGCACGGGCATGCTTGCACAGCAGACCAATGTTGACGTCATTTCCAACAACATTGCCAATATGAACACGACCGGGTTCAAGCGTCAGCGCGCCCAGTTCCAGGATTTGCTCTACCAGCAGGTCTCGCGCCCCGGAGCTGCATCCGACGGACCCGAAGCTCGCGTGCCGTCGGGCATTCAGATCGGCGCGGGCGTTCGCACTGGCGGCGTATACCGCATCGCCGAGCAGGGTGCGCTGGTGCAGACCGACAACCGCTTCGACCTCGCAATCCAGGGCCTCGGCTATTTCCAGGTCCAGATGCCCACGGGCGACATCGCTTATACGCGGGATGGAACGTTTCAACTCTCCGATCAAGGCGAACTGGTCACATCGCAGGGGCTCCCAGTAGAGCCCGGGATCACTGTCCCACAGGGTGCGGTCGACGTCGTGGTCTCGCGCACGGGCGAGGTACAGGTGAAGCTGGCTGGGGAGCCGGAACTGCAGACGGTGGGCCAGATCGAGCTGGCTACGTTCGTCAACGAAGCGGGCCTGGAGGCCAAGGGCGATAACCTTTTCCTCGCGACCGCAGCTTCGGGTGAGCCAACCATTTCGGCGCCGGGCGAGCCGGGTTTCGGCAACTTGGCGCAGGGTTTCGTGGAGGCATCCAACGTCAATCCGGTTGCGGAAATCACCGCACTAATCACTGCACAACGTGCCTACGAGATGAACAGCCGGGTGGTGAAGACCGCCGACGAAATGCTCGGCACGACGAGCCAGCTGCGGTGATGACCAGGCGAGCATTTTCCCGGGTCGCGCTGCTCGCGGGCCTCGTCCTTGCGCCGTACGGATCGGCGTATGCGCAAACGGCTGGAGAGGGCGTCATGGCCGATGTCCTCGTCCGCCAGATCCAGCGCGGAGACCTGCTTGCTGAGCGCGATTTCGCCTCCGAGAAGGTTACGGCAGGCCAGGCACGGGGAACCGTGTCGGCCAAGGAGGCCGCGGGCCTGGAGGCGAAGCGGACCTTGCGCAGTGGCAGCCCCATTCGCGCGAGCGACCTGACCGAACCGCGCCTGGTGCGCCGTGGCCAGCCGGTCACGATCATCCTGCGCTCGGGGGCGCTATCGATCAGCGCCACAGGCCGTGCACTGGCGGACGGAGCGCTCGGCGATCCGGTTCGCGTGTTCAGCGAAGCGACCAACCAGACGCTCGACGGCGTCGTCGAAAGCAGCGGCCGCGTACGCCTTTCTGCGGGTTGAGAACGAGGGGATAACCATGAAGAAGATTGCCATGCTGACCGCGATGGGGGCCACGCTTGCGGGTTGCGGCACGATGGACCGGCTCGCCAATGTCGGCAAGCCACCGGCGATGACGCCCATCGAACAGATGGAGGTGCCCAGCTACGAACCCTCAATCGCACGAGGCGGCGTGGCTGCGAGGGGTGCGGGCGCTCCCGCTGCGGCGCGCGAGGCCATCGCAGCGCCATCGGCCTCGCTCTTCCGGGCGGGTGCGGGCACACTGTTCCAGGACCAGCGTGCCTCTCAGGTCGGCGATATCCTGACCGTGGAAATCAATGTCGCGGACAGGGCCGAGGTGGGTAATTCGACCTCACGTTCGCGCAATGGCTCCGAAAGCGTCGGAGTCGGCGCCCTGCTGGGTCTGGAAGACGTGATCGGGGGCGATGCGGTGGACGCGACGTCAAGCTCGCGCTCGGGCGGGCAGGGCACCACCAGCCGCAGCGAGACGATCAGCATGACGATGGCGGCGATCGTCACCGACGTCCTGCCGAACGGCAACCTGGTGATCCGGGGGCGACAGGAAATGCGCGTCAATTTCGAACTACGCGAGCTGATCGTGACCGGCATCGTGCGCCCGCAGGATATCCGACGAGGCAACACGATCCAGCACGTGAATATCGCCGAAGCACGGATCAGCTATGGCGGTCGCGGCCAGCTGACCGACATGCAGCAGGCACGCTGGGGCCAACAGATCTACGAGGCGCTGTTTCCCTTCTGAACCGCATTTCTGGCATTGCTGACGACATTGGAGGGCGGCGATCTGGCCCGGGCGACCGGGCATCGCCGCCCGCCTCTTCGTGTGCGCACCATTGGCCAGCGCGAGCGCGAAAAAATCTCCCACATCGCTTGGGATCGGGTGGCATTTCTTTCCAGAATGAAGGGCGGGCTGTGTTTTTGCAGCGCGTCGAGGGCCAGCGTTTCTGGCCCGGACCGCAGAAGGCGGTTCCCCTATCCAGAAGGAAATGAAGAATGGCGTTCTCAGTCAATACCAACATCGGTGCAATGGCGGCTCTGCAGAGCCTCAACCAGACCAACAAGGGTCTGTCGCAGGTTCAGAGCCGCATCAACACCGGCCTGAACGTCGCATCGACCAAGGACGATTCAGCATCGTTCACGATTGCGCAGACCCTCCGCGGAGATGTGGGTGGTCTTTCGGCGGTCAATTCCTCGCTCAATCGAGCGAAGAGCTCCGTCGATGTGGCGGTTGCGGGTACGGAGCAAATCTCCGACATCCTCAACCAGATGAAGGCCAAGGCGATCCAGGCGTCGGATGACGGCCTCGACGCTGATAGCCGCACCGCGATCAACGCCGACTACACGGCTCTCAAGGAGCAGATCACCACGATCATCGCTTCCTCGGAGTTCAACGGCACGAACCTGCTGAAAGATGACGCTACTGCGACCGGCAAGGTGTCTGCGCTCCAGTCGCTCGATACCACGAGCACGATCGGCGTGGCGAACCAGGCCTTCGACACTAACGTCACCACCGCCCTTGGTACCGGTCTCGGCTCCAAGGCCGATGCCGACACTGCACTGACCGAGATCGATGCAGTGTCTGCCACGGTAACTTCGACGCTCAGTACCCTTGGTTCTGCTTCGCGCAAAATCGAGGGTCAGTTGGAGTTCAACGGTAAGCTGTCTGATGTGATCGAGAGCGGTATCGGCAACCTCGTCGATGCCGATTTGGCCAAGGAATCGGCCAAGCTGCAGGCGTTGCAGGTCAAGCAGCAGCTGGGTGTTCAGGCCCTGTCGATCGCCAACCAGGCGCCGCAGACGATCACTTCGCTGTTCCGTTAAACCGGTCTACGCAGCTATTCCTCACCGAGGAATAGCATCCTCGGGCCGGGCGCATGTCGTCCGGCCTTTTTTTCTGGTCGCGCCATGGATAAGCGCGCTGCATCCGCCAGTCTCGGCGGTGCCAACGTCCAGGACAGGTGCTTTTATCGGTGGCTACAATTTTTCCCCGTATTCGTGAAATCGCTGATCCGTATGGCGAAGTGGTCAGGATCAGTGTGGAACCCCATCCACGCGGTGCGCTGGTCCTGATCGATCGCCCCGATGCAGAAGAAGCCGGTAAGGTGATGCTCGATAGCTACGGCGCCGACATCCTGCTCGGCTACATCATGTCGGCCCGGCTGGCTGTTCCCGGTATTATGCCGGGAGAAGAAATCGGCGGAGCCTTTCCGACCCGTTTCCAGCTCGAGCTCGAACCCGATGCAGCAATCATCATCGACCAGATCAACGATGAAGAGCCCTTTAGAATTTCTGCGGTGTTATGGGATCGCGCGTATGCAGACTTGTGTATCGTCTGCGCCCATGCCCGCGAACTCACGCGCCAGCGGCAGCCCCATCTCCATTAAAGCCAGCGGAGATGGCGGATATATGCTATCCGGCGGTCACCCCGATGTACATGCGGTCAGAAATCCCTGGGTAGGGAAGAGTTGTAAACTTCCGGTGCTAAGACGCGAGGCGAACGCTATCGCTTCGTTTGCATTGGGGATGAGCAGGGTGATCGTAGGACTTGATCTGACAGTGCAACTGAGGAACTGCCGATCCTTTGTAGTATAGCAAGCGCCAGGCATCCTGGTCTTGGCTGCCCAAATTCATTCGCCGTCGATTATGCGCTTGAGCGCTTCGATAGAGAAACTTTCCCCGTTTATTCCTAGTGTAACGGCGCCATCACGTGTTGCCACCTCTTCTATCACCCCCGTGCTGTGAATGGTTACGGGAACTTGCTGGCCAGCCGCATCCAGTGCATTCAGCGATAGAGTATAGCCTCCAGCGTTAGCCTTGCCTCCGCTGGTCAGTGAGCCGTCCCAGGCGAAGCTTCCTGCGCTCGCCGGATCGATATTGCGGGTTTCTACCACAGTGCCACGGGCATCCGTGATGGTCGCTGAGAGCATTTGGATGGGGCGATCGGCCTGCCACATCCATTGTGCCGGCCCCCGATCTGACAGGCCGGATGTGGTGCTGTCGAGTTCGGCGCGTTTGCCGAGGAAATTGGCAGATTGGGCGAGATCCTGCGTGGAGAGACTGGCGAGAATGTCCTTTAGGGTAGAGGTCTGCTGAATCGACTGCTCAACCTGGGAATACTGGACGAGTTGCTGAGTGTATTGAGAGGTATCCATAGGGTCGAGCGGGTCTTGGTTCTGCATCTGCGTGGTCAGCAACTTCAGGAACATGTCGAAGTTGGCATCCAGCTCAGCGCCCGCTTTGTTACGACCAGTATCGCCCTGCGCAATGGGCGAGATTGATGAAATAGCTGTCATGTCTTTGTCCTTAGGCGATAATGTCTAGCTGGCCGCTTGCGCTTAACCTCTGCGGCGCAGACGCAACGTCCTCATCTGTTTCGACGAGGGCCGCATGTGGGTCCGATAGTGTCTGGCGTCGACCGTGCTGCCCCTGCTGCCCCTCCTCGCCTTGGCCGCGCCCTTCAAATTGGAAAGACTGTGCATCGGTACGCACCCCGGCATCGCCCAGCGCGCGAACGAGATCCGCGCTGTCGCGCCGGAGCATTTCAAGTGCGACCACGCTTTCGGCGGTGACATGGGCCCGCATGGTGCCGCGATCGTCGAACTGCAGCCGGATCTGGATCTCGCCCATTTCCACTGGATCGAGACGGATAGTTAGACTGTCCCGTCCATCAAGGCCCTGTCGCACGATCTCCACGCCAAGCTGATGGCCGATTTCACCGGGGCGGGCGGAGACGGGTTGCGGGCCGGGCGCGGCCTGAGCACCGGAACCAAGTGCTTGCTTGGCAGGTTCGCTGCGAGTCTGGGTTAGAATTTCAGAATTTCCTGAACCGTTCTCGTTCGATGTTGCGGGCGCCTCTGTTACATCAATATTGAACACCTTAGTGAAATCATTTGCGCCATCGACAGTGATAGGCGCTGAGCCAGAACGAAGGGAACTGACTTCGCTAGCTTCACTGTGGCCCCTAATCGTTCGTAGGATCCGTTCATCCGTGCGAGCAGTATCCTGCGGCGGAATTCCATCCTCTGTGGTTTCAACCTGATTACCTACGAGCGCGGGGGAGGGGGTTGCGAGGCGGTCCACCACAACAATGTCCTGGCGGAATTCGGGGGCGTCCGTGATGGTCGTCAGAACTTCAGGTTCTCCGCTAGAGGGATCGGCCAGCGGACCAACCGTACCTCCATCGTCGTAATTGTCCTCGCCTTCTTGCTCGACCCACCGCTGCGCGGTGTCGACCAGCGTCTTTGGCGTTTCTCCCTGCTCGGTGGGTTTCGTATGCTCGACCAGTGCGACCGGCTCAACTCCGGCCAATTCGATTGGCTCGACCGGAAAAGCGGCTTCGTTCAGCTCAACCACTTGTTTTGAGGTTTTTACGGGGCCCTCTGCTGCGGCTAGACCGGCATTTAGGACGGAGCTTCGTCCGGTCGTGTTACTGCCGATCGGGGACGAGGCGAAAGTGGCATTTTCGATCGGGTGAGCCAGCGGTAGGGCCCGCGCAGCCGTATTAGGCGCCGAGACCTTCCCGGTAAGCGGTGGTGTTGTTTCGGACATGTCAGAGACGAGTTTAGACAGACTTACCTGCTCTTCACTCTTGCGGACTGCCGTTGGCAATCCTGGCATACCTGTGCGGACCACCATCGGTGGCGCAGCGGCGGGCAAGGGTGTTATTAGCAATTCGGCGAATGACAACTTCGGTGAAGGCGATGGGGTGGCGCCCCCGGACAAGCCAGAGGGGGAACTGCTGCCGAGTGCGAGCGATAGGATCTGGTTCATGCTTTCCTTTCGCCCGGGGGGCGCCTCCAACTATTATAGATGCATGCCATCGATCAGGGAGCTTCGAGCGAAGTTTGTTGTCCGATACTTCCCACCGAGCGAACACGGGTGCGGGGATGTATCTCGTTTTGCGAAAGGACGACGGTTGCGGGGCGTACACGCTCGATGATCGAACGGACAAAGGGCCGGATGCTTGGGCTTACCAGAATGCAGGGGATTTCGTTGTTCGCGGCAAGTGTGTCGTAAAGCTCGCGCACCTGAGTGATGAAACGCTGCAGGTTCGACGGGGCCATCGCGAGATGGCGTTCGTCCCCATCCCCGATAATGCTCTCGGCAAACTGCTGGTCCCAGTCGGGAGAAAGGGTAAGGATCGGGATGGAACCGTCACGGGTCTGCTGCGCCGAGATTTGCCGGGCCAGCCGTGCGCGGACATGCTCGGTAATTTGAGTGAGGTTCTGCGTCAGCGGAGCCGTCTCCGCAATCGCTTCCAGAATCGTTGTCATGTCTCGGACAGAGACGCCTTCAGCGAGCAGGTTCTGCAGGATCCGCTGGATGCCCGAGATGCTGATTTTCGCAGGCACTAGATCCGCCACGAGCTTTTCCGCGTCGCGGTGCACCTCGCTAAGCAGTTTCTGGGTTTCGGTGTACGACAAAAGATCGGCGATGTTATCTTTGACCAGTTCCGCCAGATGGGTGGTGACTATGGTACCGCAATCCACGACCGTTAGATCGCGCAGACCCGCCTCGTCACGCAGTTCGCGGTCGATCCACAAGGCAGGCAGGCCGAACACGGGCTCCTGCGCGATGTCGCCTGGGAGGCCGACATCGCCTCCGCCAGGATTGATGACCATCAGCTTGTCGAGACGCAGCTCGCCAGCCGCGACCTCCGTTTCGCGGATGTAGACGCGATAGTCGTGAGCACCCAGCCCCATGTTGTCGATGATTCGCACGGCGGGCAGCACGAAGCCGAAATCGGTGGCCATCTGGCGGCGCAGCGCGCGAACTTGGTCGTCGAGGCGCGGTTCGGCCGCCGACCCCTTGATGATTGGCAAAAGTCCATAGCCCAGCTCAACGCGCACCGCATCGATGGCGATTGTGTTGGCGATTGGTTCTTCGGTCTCGGCCGATGCGATTTCAGCCTCGGCCTTTTCGGCTTTTTCACGCGCGACCTGCTCCTGATGCTTACGGCTAGCCCACCATCCATAATAGCCGCTAGCTGCCGCAACGAACGCGAAGGGCAGGAAGGGAAAACCGGGTAGCAGAGCAAACGCGGTCATTAGTACCGACACCATCGCGAATGCTTTCGGATAGCGGCCCAGCTGTTCGCCCAGAGCGTTGCCGGTCTTGCCCGACATGCCGCCCTTGGAGACAAGCAGGCCCGCAGCCGTCGAGACGATAAGCGCCGGGATTTGGCTGACCAGACCGTCGCCGACCGTCAGCAAAGTGTATGTCGTGACCGCCTCGCCGAACTCGACACCGTGGATCGCCACGCCGACGACAAGACCGACCAGCACGTTGATCGCGGTGATAAGCAGCCCAGCGATTGCATCACCCTTCACGAACTTGGAAGCACCGTCCATCGCCCCGAAAAAACCGCTTTCAGCCTCCAGCTCCTGCCGCCTTGTGCGCGCTTGCTCTTCGCTGATCATTCCTGCGCCAAGATCGGCGTCGATGGCCATCTGCTTGCCCGGCATTGCGTCAAGGCTGAATCGTGCGGCAACCTCGGCGATACGGCCTGCACCCTTTGTGATCACTACGAAGTTGATGACCACCAGGATGATGAAGATAGTGAGTCCAATGACGGTTTCGCCGCCAATTAGAAACTGCCCGAAAGCGCCGATTACGCCCCCCGCGGCCTGCGGCCCCTCATGCCCGTGCCCTAGGATGAGCCGAGTAGAGGCAAGGTTCAGACCGAGGCGCAGCATTGTCGCGATCAACAGAATCGTCGGGAACGCGGACAGCTGCAACGGCTTCTCGATGAACAGAGAGGTCATCAGGATCATCACTGACAGCGTGATAGATATGGCGAGGCCGAAATCCAGCAACCATGCCGGCATAGGTAGTATCAGCATCGCAATGATACCAATCACTCCGATCGCCAGCGCGAGGTCGCGATTGGCGCCGATGCGTTCGAGGAAGCTGCTCAGATTCTCAGGCATGGTGGCGCGGGCCTTGCTGGTGGAAATCAATGAGACGGTGAGACGGCGATACCCGCCTGAACAAAACTTTTAAGCTTGTTGCGCATGGTGCGAACAGAGATGCCCAGAATCGAGGACGCCGAGGTGCGATTGCCTCCACACCGTTCGAGCGTGTGCAGGATTAATTCACGCTCCACCTCGGCGACAGTATGGCCAACGAGGTCTTCCACGGGCAAACTGCTCTCTGAGTCCGTAGGAAGACTCTCGAACCGCGCGCCATTCGTGTGCACGAGGACGTCCTGGCCGATTATGCCCGAATGTGCGAGCAAGGTGGCGCGATGCACGGTTTCTTCCAGCTCGCGAACATTACCGGGCCACGAATAGGCGTTCAGCACCTTACATGCCTCCTCGTCAAAATCGCGGGTCGGGAGATCGTAAAGTTTGGAGAACTGCGTGGCGAAATGCCGCGCGAGGGCCATGATGTCCTCCGCCCTTTCGCGCAGTGGAGGTAGGCGAATCTCGGCCAGACCCAATCGCGCGAATAGGTCTGCACGGAACTGGCCTTTCTCGACCAGTGAGCCGATATCCGTATTTGAACTGGTGATCAGACGCGCCCCTGCACCGATGCCGAGATATGTGCTGGCTCGGCAGGTCTCCGCTGCTTGCGCCGCATCCAGCAAGCGTGCTTGGAGTGCAGGTACGAGCGTTTCCACGCCACGCAGGAAGATCGTGCCGCCTTTCGCTTCGTCCATTCGCCCCACGCGGCGCTCGATCGCTGCGGGAAACGCGCCGCGCTCGTGACCGAAAAGCTCGGATTCCAGTATTTCGGGCGCAACACCATGGCACTCGACGGTCACGAAATGGCCACTCCTGCCGGAGCTCGCGTGGATCAGGCGAGCCATGACTTCTTTACCAGTCCCAGGTCCGCCGCAGATCAGCATCGGCGCGGCGCTCGTCGCCATCGACTTTGCAAAGCCGATCGCATCGCGGATCGCGTCGCAGTTTCCAACAATTGCGAGAGGCGGGCTGGCCACTGACATTATGGCTGCAGCGATGAGGTCTCGATCCGGCGGCAAGGGCAGATAATCGCGGGCGCCTCCGCGCACGGCAGCCACCGCGCGTTCAGCGGTCGCATCGATCCCGCAGGCAATGGTAGGGATGACGATCCGTTCGGCGCGCAGGGCAGAGATGAACCCCGGAACATCCAGTGTCACGTCGATCATGACGAGGTCTCCGTTTGCGCGACGTAACAGATCGAGCGCGGCCGCTTCATCGTCCGCCATGGTGACGAGCGCGCCGGTTTCGCGCGCTATCTGCGCGGCTTGGCGAAAGGTCGAATTTGGCGCGCCGACGAGCGTCATGCGCACGGGGGTGGAGAGAGAATTGGACATCAGTCGCCTTCGTGCACGATCTCGGTAAGCGTCACTCCAAGCGTTCTGTCGATAAGGACGACCTCGCCCCGAGCGATCAGCCGGTTGCTCACGAAAATGTCGACCGGCTCCCCGACCTTACGGTCCAGTTCGACCACCCGGCCTGGCGCAACCTGCATCAATTCTGCCACGGTCATCCGGGCGCGTCCCAGCAGTGCCTGCAGCTTGACCGGCACTTCGTGCATGGCTTCAAGCCCGAGGGAACCCTCTTCCCCTTCGTAGGGTGCTAGGTCTTTCAGGGGATCAGAAGACTCTCCGTCTCCGAGAGACGGCAGGTCGACAAAGGCAGGAGCGTCTTCCGGAGGCGAATCGGAGACAGTCTCATTTTCTATTTCGGTCATCGAATTCTCCTTCAGGCACTGAGCCATTGGCGCACGACGGCGGCGGATTCACTCGGACTGGCGTTGATGGCGTCGCCGATCCTCTTGAGGGCCGAAGCCTTGATGCTGCCCTCCACCTGAGCGAGGGCAATTTCATCATCGAGTTTGGGGCCGCTGAGTGCAGGGGGCTCGCCGTTTTCGAGTTGTTCGGGGGTGGGCTCACTGACGTCTCGCGGCTCGGGCGTCAGGTTGATAGGCTCTTGCTCGGGAGCGGGCAGCATTCCAGCGGAGAGCTCGCCCTTGGGACGCAACATCCGCAGGATTAGAAGACCCACCGCGGCGATCACCAACAGCTTACCTAGGTCCATAAGCTGGCCGAGCGGAAGGTCGGACAGCAAGCCGCCTTCGGCATCGCCGACTTCATCAGGCTGCGCGAAAGCCATGCTTTCCACTATGACGCTGTCGCCTCGCTCTGCATCGTAACCGACGGCGTTTTCGACGAGCCGAGTCAGGCGCTGAACCTGTTCGGCGGGAAGTCCTTGCTCTCCGCCGTCTACCATGACGGCTACTGTAAGGCGCGAAACCTTGCCCGGGGAGCGGGTGGTCAACGTACGACGGCTGCTGTTCTGGAAAGTAACGTCTTCCGAGGTCTCGTTACGCGCACTCTCCCGAGTGTCACCCCCGCGCCCAAGGACATCAGTGCCGTCGGGAAGCTGCGCGCCGACAGTTACACCAGGATCGCCGGCTGCGTTTTCCCGATTCTGGTCGCCCGATTCCACGGAAATCTGGCGAGCTATGACCTGCGCATCAGGATCGAATACTTCGGATTCTTCGCGGGTGTGGTCACGGTCGATCTCTGCAGATACCTCTGCACGCACCTTTCCAACTCCCACAATAGGCTCGACCAAGGCTTCGATCTGGCTCCGGATACGCGCTTCTGTAGCAATCTGGCGCTCGTCTGCCTGGCTTGCACCGGCTTCGCCCGCCTCTCCGGCCCGTGCCAACAGCGCGCCGGTCTGATCGACGATTGAAATCGCTTCAGGCGAAAGTTCGGGCACGGCGGCCGCAACGAGGTAGCGAATGGCCTCGACATTGCCTGATGATAGCTTGCCGCGGGTCTTGACCGTGACAGATGCACTTGCTTTGCGTGCTTCGGGAGCGAACAACGCGCGTTCGGGCATTACGAGGTGTACTCGCGCGTTGACGATCGACTGCAAGGTGGCGATTGATCGACCCAACTCACCCTCGATAGCTCTGGTCTCGTTCAGTTTCTCGCGTGAGGAGGAGACTCCGAAGGCCTGCTGGGTGTCGAGCACTTCATAGCCGATCGCCCCACCAAGCTGTTCGCCCGCCATGTTCATCCGCAATTCGGGGAGACGATTTTCAGGGGCCAGCACCGCAGTACCATCCCCAGAGAGCGAGAAGGGGACATTTTGAGCTCGCAGCTTTTCGGTGATTGCCTGGGCAGCCGACGGGTCTAGGTCGGTGTAGAGATAGCCCATCCTGTCGGATGAACCGCCGCTCATCGCGACGGCCGCCAGCGCGGCAAGCAGGGCGAGCGCGACGCCGCCCATTAACAGCACTCGGCGTGGTCCGAGTTGTCCTGCAAGGTTTTGCAATGCTTTCAAAGTGACCCCGCCGAAATTTTTGCCGGTATCGCAACTGGCTTCCGGGATCATTATAGGACGGTATCGTGCCGGCATTTTCTGCCGGTAGGAAATTATTGCCGCTTCCGGTGCTACTTACAAAAAGATGGCTGGCAACTGTCTAGCCGGCGTTCATCAGGGGGGCGAGTGCTTCCAGCACAGCTTGGCGCCGGTTCTCCGCGTCCACCATGATACCGCCGCGGCCCCAGTTGAGCACCGCGTCGCCTGGCGGAATGGTACTGTCAGCCAGGACGACCAGTCCGAGTTTTCGACGGTCCCGGCTTTGACGAAGCGCAATGCGCGCCTCAATTTCGTCCAGCAGGTCGGGATGGACTTTGACCTCGATTTCCTGCCCGCGAGAGACTTGAGCGAGAGCGCGACCGATAGCCTCGTCAATGGCACCGCCAGGCAGGCTTGCGA
The DNA here is from genome assembly GCF_054655615.1 of Qipengyuania triglochinis. Taxonomy (NCBI): domain Bacteria; kingdom Pseudomonadati; phylum Pseudomonadota; class Alphaproteobacteria; order Sphingomonadales; family Erythrobacteraceae; genus Qipengyuania; species Qipengyuania triglochinis. Next base: position 1,079,809 of record NZ_BAAHND010000002.1, read on the forward strand.
TCGCATGTCCCGCGATCGCCTCGGCCGCGGCGAAGGCCAATTGGGTTGCATCGCTCGCGATCTGAGTGCGGAGCTCGCAATATTTTTCCGATATCTCCTCCATTGATGCCTGCATAGCATCAAGAGCAGACAGAATTGCCGCTTCGCGATCCGCAAGCACGTGATGGCGGCCCGCCTCGAAAGCCTCGGATCTCGCACAGGCTAGTTCTTTCGCGTGGCTTTCCTCGAGCATCGCGATTTCTCGCTGCAGAATGTCTATTTCATCCGACAGCTTCGCAGGATCGGTTTTCCGACGATATTGGCGCGCCGGTTCCCTGTCTGGCACCGGGAAGGTCCGGTCGAAAGAGAAGGGTTGTGTCTGAAGGTGCTCGTGCATCAGCTTGATCAATAGATCATCGATTCATCGGACTTGGGATCGACCAGAACGATCTCTCCGCGATCGGCGAGCGACTTGGCCAGGCGCACGAGCGCTGTCTGTGCCTCTTCGCATTCGCGTGCGCGAACTGGCCCCATCGCAGTCATGTCTTCACGCAGCATCTTTGCCGCACGCTCGGTCATTGCCCCCATGAACAGCTGACGCATTTCCTCTGGCGCACCCTTCAGCGCCAATGCCATTTCGCGCTTGTCGGCGTTCTTTACCACCGTGGCGATCGACGCTGGCAAGAGGTTTCCGAGATCCTCAAAGGTAAACATTAGGGCGCGTATGCGTTCAGCCGATTCCGGGCTGCACGCCTCGAGCGAGGCAAGCATCTGTTCTTCGGTCGACCGATCAAGCGCGTTGAAGACTTCGGCCATCACCTCGTGCGGGTCGCGCTTTTGCGAGCGCGCCAAATTCGTCATGAATTCGCTCTTCAGTGTCTGTTCGATCTCGGCGACGATTTCTTTCTGCACCGGCTCCATGCGTAGCATGCGCTGGATCACGTCGGTGGCGAATTCGCTTGGCAGTTCTGAAATGACCCTCGCCGCATGCTCCGGACGCAGCTTGGTAAGGATCACCGATACAGTCTGCGGATATTCGTTGCGCAGGTAGGCGGCCAGTACCGCTTCGTTGACGTTGGAAAGTTTGTCCCACATCGTGCGACCGGAGGGCCCGCGAATGTCCTCCATGATCTCCTTGACCTTGTCGTCGCCGAGAATGCCGCTGAGTAAGCGCTCCGTCGTCTCGAACGAGCCGTGCAGGGACGCCATGCTGGAGACTTCGCTGCTGAATTGAACCAGCAGGTGCTCCACCGCAACCGAGGGCAGCCGACCGAGTTGTGCGATGCCTGCGGAAAGTTCCTTGATCTCGTCGGTATTTAGTTGCTGCCAGATCGGGGCGCCGTATTCCTGACCCAGGGCAAGCATCAGCGCGGCAGCACGCTGCGGCCCTGAAAACTTTTTCAGTTCGGCTGGCTCCAAGTGATTGGCGGCCATGGTCATTTCAGTCTCCCCAGGAAAGAATTTAGCGCGTCATTCCCGCATGAAGGGTGCGCTCGTTCTATTATAGAGGCAAGATAGGCCAATTGGACGGACGCAGCGCGAAGGTGACACTAAACCTCAACAGCAGCCTAGCCGGGCTTAGTTTATTGAGCGGCACGAACAGTTTCGCGACCTTTTCGTTCGGCGGTCCCACATTTGATTCCCTGGCGGTCCGCAAAGCGAAGGCGGCGTTCACTACCGCGGAAACCACACCGCCTTGGAAGCAACCGGAACGGGGTAGTTCACTATCGTCACAGGTATCGGCCATCCGGCGCCTTTCTTCGATTGTGGATGCGGGACCGAACAACGATCGTAAGCTGCCCGACGATGTCGCAAGTGTATTCACTACTTATCGAGCTCTCGATAGGCTGCGTACACTGGCCGAAGCTGCAGTCGCCGGGCCGTCCAGTTCGCTGCGCGAAAATTTACAGGAGGTGTTCGCCAAGGGACTTCATGACCTGGAGAGCTTCGTTGCCTCATCGCCGCGAGAAAAGCTCTCATTGGCCTTCGACAAGTCCTCCAGTAGTACCCGCTCGGTTGCCATCGACAATACGAGCGCGGTTGGTACCATCGCGGGCAAAGGCGTTGCCGAAGCGCGCGATGCGCCGCTGACGGAGCTCTTGGGAACGGAGAGGTTCGCCATCACCATCCGGCGTGGTGATGCAAGCGACACAATTAGCGTCGATCTGGCTGGAGGGCCGCAACCGCCGACGCTCGATTCAGTGTCCAGTTCGATCAACGAGGCGATCGCCGCGGTACCACTTCGTGCGCCGGATGGCAGCGTCAATCTCGACGATAACGGGAATCCGGTGCCTCGCTGGCTGGTGCGCTTCGTGCCGGACAAGAACACCGGAAGTTGGGGCTTCAAGATCGAGAATCCCGGTCTCGAAAAGGTCTCGATCGACCAGGTGGATGCTCCCTACGCACTGATAGTAGTGACCGGGCAGACCGATCCCGACGCACCGGCATCGACTCAGGTGATGCGCATTTCCGACCCGGCCGGGTCCGCTCAGCGATCGACGCTGTCGCAGATTGCCGGGGTCGACCAGCTCGCCACCGAACGGGCCAAGCTGAATGCGCCGAAATATGCCCCGATCGAAGGCGTCGAAAAGCCCTCGACCGAGCGTTTCGCGAAAACCGCCGCGCAGTCGGTCGTAACCGCGGCGGATGGCTCTAGCTTTGTTGTCGGGACCACGTCTGGAGATCTCGACGCCAATAGGGTCGCCGGGTCGGAAGACCTGTTCCTGACCAAGCTCGACAGCGAAGGCGAGGTCGTTTGGCAACGCGCGCTGGGGGCTAGTGGCTCTGCCAGCGGCGCAGCGGTCGCACTTGGCCCGGATGGTCAGATCGTAGTCGCCGGCACCGTCAATGGAGCCTTCGATGGTGCCAATACGGATGGCGACATGCTCGTCGCGCGCTTCGATGCGAGTGGCGCGGAATTGTCCTCCACGGTCATCCGCGCTATAGGCAAGGACAGCGCCAGCGCGCTTGCGGTCGCCGCCGACGGATCGATCTTCGTCGGCGGGCGCGGCGCGACGGGCGGCGGCGATGCCTTCATCGCCCGGCTCGACGCGGATGGCAGTTTGCGCGAACGGCGGCGGATCGACAGCGGCGGCAGCGACACGGTCAACGCGCTCGCAATCGGAAGCAACGGCGAGTTGCTGGCACTCACTAGCGAAGGCGGTGTCGGCACGCTGCGACGGATCAACAGCGCCTCACTGGTTAATGAGCTGGGCTCGATGGAGCTTGGCCAGGTCGACGCCCGCGTGCTGGCTGTCGCGGATGACGGAACTATCGGCGTAGGCGGTTCAGCGTTGAGAGCGGTTTCCGGCAGTCAGCTCAACACCCTGCAGGGCGGACGCGACGGGTTCGTCGCCCGGATCGGTGCCGACCTCTCCAGCAGCGAAGTCAGCTATATTGGCACCGGGGCGGACGACCGGGTGGACAGCCTCGCCTTCATGGGCGGCAATCTCTACGCGGGCGGACGGACCAACGGCGGCCTCGAGGGGGCACGTCGCGGGACGAGCGACGGGTTCGTTGCGCGGCTGGATGCCGGGACCGGCGCGATCGCCACCGTCCAGCAATTCGGCCTCGCCACCCGCACGACCGAGCCTGTCCGCATTGCTGCAGCCCCCGGCGGCTCCACTGCGCTCGGCGCGCTGGGGCTGCAGCGGGGGCGGCTGGACGAAAACAATTCCACTCTGCTGACCGCGCAGACGAGCTTGCGCGTGGGTGACCAGTTTTCCATAAAGGTGAACGGCGGAGTCGCCAGGCGAATTACCATCGACGCCGACGAGACTTTGGGGACTTTGTCGCAAAAGGTCAGCCGGATCACCGGGAGCAAAGCGAGTGTCACCATGCCGTCCAGCGATGATGGTCGAGCTCTCAGTATCAGCGCCAAGTCCGGGCAAGCTATCGAGCTGATCTCGGGCGGCGAGGGGCGCGATGCGCTCAGCAAGCTTGGCCTCCCTGAGGCCAAGCTGGTCGCGCCGCCATCCTACGACCCGGACGCACCGAAGGTGGCGCCTGGTGGAAGTTATGGATTGGAACTGACTCATGCGCTCGACATTTCGACACGCGAAGGGGCCGCACTTGCGCTGGGGCGGATCAAGAGCGCAATCTCGATGTCCCAGACGGCCTATCGCTCCCTCTATTGGGATACTGGGAAAGCCGCGATCGTCAATGGCGGTGCCAGTCCTGCTGGCGGAGCCTCCCCGCGACAGCTGGCACAGATCGCCCAATATCAGGATGCGCTCGCCCGCATTAGCAGCCTAACGGTCGGCTATAATAGTGGCGTCTTTTCCTAGAGTTTTCGACCAGGGAGCTTGGTTATGAGTAACACGAGTCCAGCCCTTATGCAGGGCATCGGAGTCGCCATGCGGCATCTTTCCGATCGCCAGCAGGTGATCGCGCAAAACATCGCGAATGGCGATACCCCTGGCTACAAGGCGCGCGAAGTCGAGGCCCCCAGCTTTGCGGGTCTGGTCGATGCCAGCGGCGCGACCCGCGTTGTGCGACCGACAGTTCAGATCAGTTCCGAAATGCGCGCGCTGGGTGCACAGCAGCAAACGTTGGGCGGAATCGTGCTCGACCAAGATATCGTCGAGACGAAGCCCGACGGCAACAATGTGACGCTGGAAGAGCAGGTGCTCAAGCTCGGAGAGGTGCAATCGGAGTTCGCCGCGTTGACCAATCTCTATCGCAAGCAGATGCAGATGATGAAAATCGCCACCGGACGCGGCGGCAACGGCTAGTTCCGTTGGACGGGAAAGAAAGGGGCGATCGCAATGTGCAATCGCCCCTTTTTCTAATGGGATCTAGAATCTAACTCCGGTCAGAGCCTCGTGTTAATTGAGATGGGGCTCGTGCCTTCCCGCTGCATCATGGAGCCGGTGCCAAGGTAGCTGCGACCGGAATTGCCGGTAAGCCGCCGCGCTTCCGCTGCCACCGCATCGATGAGGTCATTCGAAAGGCTAAGTTGGCGATCGACTATAGCGACGTTCGAAATAGCCGCAACGCGCAGCGTGTCCATCGCTTCCGAAAGGGCGGCCCCTTCCTCTTCCTCCAGATCGTCCATCCACCCTGGGACCTCGCGATTAAGCCGCACAATTTCCGCCTCGAGCTGCGCCACCAAGCGGCGCTTTGCCGCAACGAGTTCCTCATGGTTGGCCATGCGACCCGGTGCGCCTAATGCGCCGGTCTCCTCGCCCATCAGCGATGCTAGCGAGCGGGCGGTGTCGAGCAAATTATCTATCATTGCGATCCTTCCTGCATTCTAATCATCTGTTCCATCACGGAGGGGGCAAGGCCCACGCCGCCACGCCGGGCGATTTCACCACCCAGCTTTTCCGCCAGTATTCCGCGGAAGATTTGCTCCGCATGGCCGCCGGAAAACTGGTCGCCCAGTTCGACGCTTTCGAGCATGAGCTTGGACATCTCGCCCAAGAAGACGGCTTCGAACTCCTTCGCGGTCTTCGCGATGTCGGCGTGTGAGGCACCTGACGGGTCGGGCGCCGTCGGCAGAGCCGACGGGACCGGCACCGGCGCCGTGAGTGCGTTCGTCATTGGAGCGTGATCTCCGCTTGCAGTGCGCCTGCGCCTTTGAGCGCATGGAGGATGGTGATGAGGTCGCGCGGGGACACGCCCAGCCGGTTGAGACCGTCGACCAGCGCGCGCAGCGAGGTGCCGTCTTCGAGCATGGCGAGCGAGGCGCCGCTGCCGTCGTCGACCGAGATCTGGGTGCGCGGCACGACGGTCGTCTCCCCTTCGGAGAACGGCGCGGGCTGCGATACGATCGGGCTCTCGGCGACGCTGATGGTGAGGCCGCCCTGAGCGATCGCGACCGGGCTGATCCGGACATCGGCCGTCATCACCACGGTGCCGGCAGCTTCGTTCACGACGATCCGGGCGACCTGGTCGACCTCGATCGGGAGATTCTCGATCTCGGGCAGAAGCTCCACCAGCGATCCGGTGAAACCCGGGCCGCCGCGCAGTTCGACGGTGGCGGGGTCGAGCATCTGCGCCGCAGCGGGGAAGCGCTTGTTGATCGCCTGCGCGACGCGCTTTGCGGTGGTGAAATCGGGGTTCTTGAGCGCCAGTTTCAGGCTGTCTGCATCGTAGAGCGCATAGGGCACCTCACGCTCCACGATCGCACCGCCCGCGATGCGCGCTGAGGTCGAGACGCCGCGGCTGATGCTCGCGCCCGCGCCCTGCGCCTTGAAGCCCGACACGGCGAGAGGGCCCTGCGCGACGGCGTAGATATCGCCGTTCAGGGCGCGCAGCGGAGAGATCAGCAGCGTGCCGCCCTGCAGGCTGGTGGCATCGCCCATCGCGGACACCTGCACGTCGATCCGCGACCCGGCGCGAGCGAAGGGGGGCAGGGTGGCGGTGACCGAGACCGCCGCGACGTTCTTCGTGCGCAGCTGCGTATCGCGCACGCTTACGCCCATGCGTTCGAGCATGGCCTGCAGCGATTCCTCGGTGAAGGGGACGTTGCGCGTGCGGTCGCCGGTGCCCGCTAGGCCGACCACGAGGCCGTACCCGACCAGCTGGTTGGAACGCACGTTCTCGACATCGACGATGTCCTTGATCCGCGATCCCGACTGGGCCTGCACGGGCCCCATCATCAGCAGGGCGAAAACAGTGACGAATAATGTCACGATGCGCATATTATCGATCCTGATTACCGCAAGGGCGTCCTTTTCTTATAGAATAGAAGGGTAGGAGAATTGCACTTCGGTAGGAGTTTATCGTGCAAATCAGCGCGCTGTTGCCTGCCCCGGCCTTGCTTGCGGGGTTCGCCCGCAAGTCCCCGACGTTCAGCGTCGGGGAAGAGCCGGACGCGCCCAGCGCGAACGTGCCGCAACAGCCTGCAGTGCAGCCGGGCCAGCCGCTGGGTTCGGTGCAGATGCTGGTGACGCTTGCCGCCTACGATCCGGATCGCGAACGGAGACGACAGATGGCCGAGCAGGGATCGGACGGTCTCGACGAGCTGGAAGCTTTACAGGTGGAACTCGTCGCCGGTGCGCCGACGCCCGAACGGCTCGAGCAACTGGCCGAGTGGGTCGCGCAGGTCGAGACGCCTGCCGATCCGGTGCTTGCCGAAATCCTCGCCGAAATCGAACTGCGAGTCCGCGTCGAGCTGGCGAAACTCGATATCGAGGTCTAGCGGCCGCCGCCCGGGAAGTGCCGGGTGCGCAGCGGCGCGATCCTCTTATCCAGCCCGCTTCGCGAGCTTCATTACGTAGGATATGATCTCTGCTACGGCGAGATAGTGCTCGGCAGGGATAGGCTGATCAAGTTTGGTGCTGGCGTGGAGGGCGCGGGCGAGGGGCGGCTTCTCGATAATTGGGATGTCGTGACCCGTGGCAATTTCACGGATTTTGAGCGCGACTGCGTCAACCCCTTTCGCCACCACGACCGGAGCCGCCATCGCGGCATGATCGTACTGCAGCGCGACAGCATAGTGTGTCGGGTTAGTGATGATGACGCTGGCCTGAGGCACTTTGGTCATCATCCTCCGCTTTGCGCGTTCCATCCCGATCGCCCGCACCTTAGCCTTGATGAGCGGATCACCCTCGGCATCCTTGTGCTCGTCCTTGATCTCTTTCAGCGACATGCGCATCTTCTTTATGAAGGCGCGGCGCTGGTAAACAAAATCGAAGAGGGCGAGCGCAGCGACCAGCATCATCGCGGCCTTGACCATCCGGAAGACCAGATCAGCCGCGACTTGGCCGACCGCGTGTGCAGGCGCGCCAACCAGCGTCTCTATCCCGCGCGCGTGCGGCCATACCACGATCAGCGCAACCCCTGTCACAAGGCCGAACTTCGCAAGTGTCTTGGCGAATTCTACCAATCCCTGCCTACCGAACATCCGTTTGATGCCAGATAGGGGGGACAGCTTGTTCCATTTAATTTTTAGGCGCGCCCACGCCAGCGTAGGCCGGCCCTGAAGAAATAAGGTAAGAAGCGCGAAGGCCAACAGCATGGCCAGCAGTGGTCCGAGCGCTATCCCAGCCTGGCCGATCAGCGTGTAAGCAAAAGTCAATCCGCCGCCGTCCACATCCAGATCGTCCGCTCCGCCCCACAGACTGACGAAGATCGCTAGCATCCGCGAGACGCTCCACGCGCCCATGCCGCCCATTACCACGACTGCAGCGAGGAACATGCTGGCGTGGCGCATCTCGGGCGCGCTCGCGACCTCGCCTTTCTTACGTGCGTCTTCGAGCTTCTTGTCCGTTGGGTCGTGCGTCTTCTCGCCCGAATCGTTGTCCGCCATCGATCAGACCCAGCCCTGCTGCAACCAGTCCGTCATCGCCATCGTGAAGCCGGTGAGCACCGCGCCCAGTGTGGCAGCGAAAAGCGCGAGGCCCAACAGGATATTGAGCGGCTGAGCAATGAAGAAGACCTGGATCGTAGGAGCAAGTCGCGCGGCGAGGCCCAGCGCAACGTTGAACACGATGCCGTAGACCACCAACGGTGCGGCGAGCGAGAAGCCGAGCTCCATTGACTTAGTTGTGGTGGCGATAGCGAGCTGCGCAAAATCGACTGCGGGCGGCAGGTTGCCGACTGGAAAAACAAGGTAACTGTTCACCATCGCGGCGATCCAAAAGTGATGGATGCCGAGTGAAAAGCACAGTACGGCAGCCGACACACTCACCAACTTGGCCATAACTGGCAATTGTCCACCGAGTGCAGCGTCCGGCATCACTGCCGACGTTAGGCCGGTCTGTAAGCTGATGATCGATCCGGCGATTGTAATCGCGAGAAACATGATCCGCACGATCGCTCCCAATGCCAATCCGACAAGCAGTTCCGCGACGACCATCCCCGCCAAACCCACGCTAACATCGGAAGCTGGCACTTGCGGGCCCAGCATGCCGAACAGCGCCAGCGAGATTCCTGCTGCGATCAGCAGGCGAATACGGCCAGGCACTGCGTCGTCGGAAAAGACGGGCAACATCATCATCACTCCGCCGAGACGAGCGAATATGACAAAAAAGGCCGAAATTTGCGCTGGCAATTCTTCCAGCACCTCAGCCTGCCACGATCCGGTCGGATACCTGCGCCATGAAATTTCCCAGCGCATCGCCGATCATCGGCAGGCACAGGAGCAGAACGAAGCCCATCACGAACAGCTTCGGCACGAAGGTGAGCGTCATTTCCTGGATCTGCGTAAGCGCTTGGAACAGGCCAATAACCACGCCAATCACTAGCGAGGTGAGCAACATCGGCCCGCATATCGTGAGGATCACGATTAATGCCGCGTGGGCGATCTGGATAGCGTCGGTCGAGTTCATCGCGTATTCCCCCTATCGGGTCGCTAGATCTGCATCCGCATGATTTCGCCATAGGCGCCGACCACGCGGTCACGCACGGCGACCACCGTATCGAGGGCCGTTTCGGCCGCACCAATCGCGGTCACCACATCGATCAGATCACCCTTGCCGGCCACCTGCCGAATACTCGCCTGCTCGGCCAGGTGCAGTTTTTCTGAGGTATCCGCGACAAGTCCCGATACTATATCGCCGAAGCTGCCTGTCTCGCCCCCCGGTGTTGCCGAGGCGGGCGATCCAACGGTCTTCGAAGCGGGGATTCCGCCAAGGCCGCTGCCATAGGCGTTAGCTGCGTCGAAAGCGCTGATAGACATTTGATATTCCCCTTACTTTAGCAGGTCGATGGTGCGCATTGTCAGGCTACGCGCCGCCTCGATGGCGTTGAGATTGGCTTCATACGAACGCTGGGCTGACTTCATGTCCGCGCTCTCGACGAGCGAATTGACGTTTGGCATTTTTACGTAGCCATCAGCATCTGCGGCCGGATTGCCGGGCTGGTGAACCCGGGCGAACTCGGACCGGTCGGTAGTGATGCCTGTAATTTCGACCCTAGTAGAGCCGTCTTCCCGGTTTAAGGCTGCCTTGAAGGTCGGCACCTTGCGCCGGTAGGGATCCCCACCAGGGGTCTCGGACACGGAACTGGCATTGGCCAGATTCTCCGCGATCACGCGCATCCGGAGCGTTTGTGCGCGAAGCCCTGAAGCGGAAATACCGATCGAACTATTATTTGACATTTTGGCCCTCATTCTGGTGCGCCCAGGCGGCGCCGTCAGAATACTGATAGGAAAATATTGCCTAGCTGGGGCGGGAGGTAGGACTTTTCTTCCTAGAATGCGGGCAAGGAGATTACTTCCATGTCCGTACTCAACGACGTTCCGGTCGAGTGCACCATTGCCCTCGGTTCGACCACACTACCGATCAAGCAGATCCTCAAGCTGTCGCGCGGCGCGACGATTCCGCTCGATTGCGATGAGGACGATCCCACGATGCTTTTCATAAACGGCCAGATGGTCGCGAAAGGGCAAATCCTCGTCGAAGGCGACAAAATGCTGCTGGAGATCACCAGCCTCGCTAAGCGGGGGCGCTAGGATGGACGCTGTGGTCCTTCTTCGCACCTTCGGCGCGCTCACCCTTCTGTTGGGCCTTCTTTCCGGAGCACTGTGGTCCGTGCGACGGTTCGATATCCGACTGCCCGGTGCCGTCACCCGCCAGCCGGAGAAGCGCTTGGAACTGGTTGAGCGGCTGGGGATCGATCAGCGCCGCTCAGCAGTGCTGATCCGGCGTGACAATCGCGAGCATCTGCTGATTATTTCCCCGGAAGGCCAGTTGGTGGTCGAAACGCTCGAGACGCCCGTGCAGGAAAAGACCACGCGGCCACTTCCTGAGTCTTTTACCGCGCTGCTCGATAGCAACCTCGCCAAGCCCAGACGCACCTTACCCATTCAAGCGAAGCGCGACTTCAAGCGAAAGAATTGACATGATCTTCTGCCGCTTTCTGCGCGCCGCAACCGGCGCAACCGTACTGTTGATCTCTGGACCTGCGCTGGCGCAATCTGCCTCGATCGACTTGGGCAGCGGAGGCTCAATGTCGGGCAGTGTGATCCAGCTTGTCCTGATGCTGACGGTGCTGAGCCTTGCACCCGGCATTCTGATGACGGTTACGTCCTTCACTCGTATCGTCGTGGCCCTGTCCCTGCTGCGCACGGGTATCGGCGCGCCAGGAGTGCCGCCCAATCCGGTGATCATCAGCCTGGCGCTGTTCCTGTCGTTCTTCGTCATGGCGCCCACTTTTGAAACGGCTTGGCAGGATGGCGTGACGCCCTATACGCAAGGCGAGATTGGCGAGGAAGAAGCCTTCGAGCGCACTTCGGCACCTTTCCGGGCCTTCATGCTTAGCCAGGTTAACGAGAATGATCTGGAGCTTTTCGTCGAACTCTCTGGTAAGCCCGCGCCGAACCGGGAAGAACTGGCGATGTCGACTTTGGTACCTGCCTTCATGATATCCGAGTTGCGTCGGGGTTTCGAAATCGGCTTTTTATTACTGCTGCCCTTCCTCATCATCGACCTGGCGGTTTCCGCCGTGCTGATGGCCATGGGCATGATGATGCTGCCGCCGCCTACAATCTCGCTACCGATGAAGATCGTGTTCTTCGTTCTCGTAGATGGCTGGGCGTTGGTTGCAGGCTCGCTCGTCAAAAGCTTCGGGGGCGGTTGAATGAAAGACTATTGGATGCTCGACCCTCGGGGGTAGTATCAAAGTTTAGGAAAGCTGTTGTCGCGATCGACCCTACAGCCGCAAGCTTAATTTCCCCAATGCGCGCTTCCCCAGAGTCGACCATCGACCTTTCATCGTGCGATTGCCTATATTAGAAAGTGCTGACTCTGCGTCGCCGTTCTTGCGCCGACGGTGTGTCATCGCTGTTGCTAAAGGTTTCCGTAGCTCAACATTCCTCGCGAAGGAGAGGCCCGCAGCCCCCTGACCGATCCGTTGGGCTGACCAAAGCCGGGACCAATGTGATTATTTCGCCGATGGTGTCAGGCAGGTGTTGCACTGGCGATAGCCACAGCGGTGACGGTCCCTTTGTCGAAGGCAACTTCAGCTGCCTCGAGAACGAGCTGGCGGAATATTTCAAGCGTGGGCAAGGTGCCGTCAGGCCCGCTGGCCATCGGCTCACGATAGGTCCGCATGTTGATCTCGTGGAGGAGCAGGGGGAGATGGGAGGCGACTGTTTCCGCTTGCTCCTCGGGCACCTGCAAGGCGATATCGAACGAAACGTATCCGGCCAGACGCTGTCCATCAGGCAGCACCAGCGGTGCGATGACATTGTTTACTTCGACGAGGGTAGTTGGTTGCTCTTGCTCATCGACACCGCTTTCAAAATCAGCCTCTACGGGGCCTAGTAGGGTGGCGGTTGCGTAGGACGCACCGACGCCAACCCCCAAGCCGCCTGCCAGAAGCGCGATTGGCAGGATCATCTTCTTGATACCGGGCATTGGTCTTCCTCTGTATGACCTGGAGTTCGTTAAAATTCGAAACTCGTGTCGGGCGGCAGCGCCGATCCTTCGGCCTTGATGATAATCGCGATCCGCCGATTTTCGGCGCGCATAGGTTGGTCGGGATAGACGGGCCGCGTGCTCGCCATCGCCGCAATCTGCGTGAAGCGGTCGGCGGTGAGACCCGCGCCCTGCATGATCCGGCGCGCGGCTTGCGCGCGTTCGCTCGACAGGTTCCAGTTCGCCTCCGCCAGACCGCCGCCAGCGTCAGTATGCCCTTCGATCGAAACGTTGGCTCCGGTCCCGGCCACCAACCGCGCGATGCGCGACAAGAGGCTCGCGGCGTAGGCGTTGGGTTCGCCCGAACCGTCCTTGAACATGGGGCGCTTGGCGGTGTCCATCAGGCTGATGGTCAGCGTATCGGCGTTCTCCAACATCTTAACATTATCAGCATCGCGGGGATCGGGGGTGCTGTCGATGGCAAGCCGTAGTTCCTGCGCGAGTACGCGCAGCGAAGCATCAGGCACGTTTGCGCTTCCCCCGCGCGCCGCTCCGGCCGTCGCGGCTTCCATGGCCGGAGTGCCCGAGGGCTGTTGCTGGCTCGATTGCGCGGCGCGGCTACTGCTTGCGCCCGCTTGCCCGCTGGTCGCAGACCCGCCATAGCCCGGTCCGAGTGAGCCCGGATCTGCTGGCGAGAAATACTCAGCCAAGCCCTTAAGCATTTCCTTGTCCGGATTGGCCGTAAGCCACAACAGCATGAAGAATGCCATCATTGCAGTGACAAAGTCCGCGTAGGCGACCTTCCAGGCGCCACCATGGTGCCCACCACCACTGATCTTCTTCACCCTCCGGATGACGATGGGCGGATCGGATGCGCTTGACGCCATGGTCAGTTAGGCCGTGTCGCCGCACGCAGTCGGTTCTGCAGCGCTTCAAGCGATACAGCATCGATCGCCTGGTGCGAGTGCACGCCCGAAGCCAGCCTGTCGAGCAGCCGAGCACTCTCGCCGGTCCGCTGGATCACTAGATCGAAAGCCTGCAGACGGTGAATATGCTTTAGCGCAACCTCCTCGTCGGAGACCAGCACCGCTGCGAGTTCTTCTACCAGAAGTCCAACCTGGCGAATTTCTTCAGCGATTGCCCGGCAGAGTTCGGCAGTATGATTTTCGACAGAGTTCATGATCGATCCTGATGAAGCAAAAGTATGTTCGGGCCGGGCAACTCAGAAAAGCTCGACGTCGTTTGTGGCGATACGTTGCGGACGCTGCTCGAGCGGGACGTCGTTAACCTTGTTGGAGCGCACCTTGCCGGCAAAGGGTAGGAATTCGACCTTGCGGGCGCTTGTGCCGCCAAGGTCGCAATGCCTGATCTGCAGCCCTTCGGTCTCCATGAAGCGGCGGGCGAAGGCAGCATTGCTGCTGCCAATCGCGCCAAGCCCGGCAATGATGTTGGCGCCGCCGTATAGATGGCCGCAAAGCCGTTCCCGCACTGCGCCCGCCTGCATCATCGCGTTGATGAGCAGTTCCATCGCATGCACGCCGTAGCGCTGCATTTCCTCGGGCTGAAGGTTGTGCCCAGCGCTAGGTTCACCGAGCAGAAAGTGGTTCATGCCGCCGATGCGGGCCACGGAATCGTGGAGGCATACGGCCACACACGATCCGAGCACGGTTGTCAGCATGACTTCCGGTTCGCCTAGCACGCGATGTTCGCCCTGGATGATCGAGATGCGTTTCATGGGCTCAGGTCAAGGCCCCGAAGACGCGTTCTATCTTCTCTTTGAGAGCCGCAGGCGTGAACGGTTTCACCACGTAATTGTTGACGCCCATCTCTGCGGCCTTCTGGACGATTTCCTTTTCCGCCGACGCGGTCAGCATGATAAAGACTGTCTTTCCGATGACAGAATCCTTGCGCACTTCCTGCAGGAACTGCAGCCCGTCCATTTCGGGCATATTGTAGTCGGAAATGATAAGGTGGACGCGATTTGAACGCACATCGTCGAGCGCCTCGGTCGCGCTCGCCTTGTCGCGTACGTCGCGAAAGCCCAGATCCTGAAGCGTGCGGCGGATCATCGCGCGCATGCTGGTCTGGTCGTCGACCACCATTACTTTGATTGCGGCCGCTGCCGGCATAACCGATCCCCTTACTTGCTGCGGCAGGCGCCGATGATCGCCATCGGCATCGCAGACAGACTGATTTCTCTTTCCACCGCGCCTACCGCGGCGGCCGCACGCGGCATGCCGTAGATGACACAGGACTGCACATCCTGGCCGAAGGTCCGGGCACCCGCTTCGCGCATTGCCAAAAGGCCCGCCGCGCCGTCTTCGCCCATGCCCGTCAGGATTACACCCAAGCCCTTGGGGCCGAGCGGTGCCACCGAACGAAAGAGCATGTCTACCGATGGGCGGTGGCCGGTTTCCCGGTCGCCATCGATGAGGCGGACGGTCCGGCCGGAGAGCACCATGTGGTGCTCGCCCCCAGGAGCAATATAGACGGTTCCACGTTCGATCGGCGCACGATCATACGCTTCAACAACTTTCATTGCGCACGCGCCGTCTAGCCGCTGCGCAAGGCTGGCGGTGAACGCCGGGGGCATATGCTGTACGACCAGTATCGGGGGCGCATCTTCGGGCAGCGAAGGCAGGATCGCGAATAGCGCATCAACCCCGCCGGTGGAGGAGCCGATCGCAATCACGCGATCGCCAAAAAACCCATTTCCTGTTTCAAGGGCTGGCGCGGGAGCTGTAGGTCTCCGTGAATGTCGGACTTGCGAGCGCGCCGCAGCTTTGACTTTCTCGCATAGATCTGCAGCAGCGTGCGCCATGTCTCCGCCCGATCCGTTCGGCTTGGCCACAAAGTCGACCGCGCCGAGACGCAGGGCTTCAATGGTCACTTCGGCAGCATGGGTCGTTAGCGAGGAGCACATGACGACGGGTGTTGGTCGCAGCCGCATGATCTTCTCCAGGAACGAGAGGCCGTCCATTCCCGGCATCTCCACGTCGAGAGTGACCACGTCGGGATCGAGTTCCCGCATCATTTTCCGCGCCGTATGTGGCTCCGGGGCGGCACCCACCACCTCGATGCCAGGATCGGCATCGAGCGCGGCGCTCAACATAGCGCGCATTGCAGCGCTGTCGTCCACCACCAAGGTACGAACGGGGGAGGTCATCGGAGACTCCCTTCCTTGCGATAGATCGTCTGGCCGCAACCGGTCAGTACGTCTGCACCAGGACCAATCAAGCGTTCAGAATGGCCGATGTAGAGGTATCCACCGGGCCGCAGGAGCCGCGCAAACCTGGCGATTAGATCGGAGGTCGCAGCGTCGTCGAAATAGATCATGACGTTGCGGCAGAAGATAACGTCGTATTGTTGGCGCATCGGCCACTCGCCAAACAGGTTGAGCACACGCGCGGTAACAAGACGCCGCGCCTCGTCGACGACCGCATAGTCCTCGCCCTCTTTACGCAGCCACTGGCTCCGATACTCTTCCGGAATTGGCTTGACCGTGGCTTCCGTATAGATCGCGCGCGCTGCGGTGGCGACTACACGTGCGGAGAGGTCGGTTGCGAGGACTTTAACGTTGGCCTCCAACGCCCAGCGCGCTTCGGATCGCGACTTCCCGAGCATGCACATCACCAGCGAGTAGACTTCTTCGCCGCTCGAGCTTCCCGCCGACCAGAGCCTGACTGCTTCCCCCGCGCGGGCGCGGCCCTGAAGTTCGCTCAGGACGACTTCCCTGAAGTGGTCGAAGTGATGCGCCTCGCGGAAGAAGTGCGTGTGGTTTGTGGTCAACGCCTCGACCATCGTTGAACGCTCTTCGGCATCGTTCTCGACCAAGGCCAGGTAGTCTCGAAAGCTGGCCAATCCACGCTCGCGCAATCGGCGGCTCAAGCGCGAAAAGACGAGCGTTGCCTTGGTGGGCGGAAGCGCAATGCGCGCTTCGCGATCCACGATAGCGGCGACCCGCGCGAAGTCGCGCTGTTCAAGCCGCGCTTCCTCGGGAGCGGATACGGGAGGCTGTCCGATAGGGGAGAGCGCGAGCGTCATCAGGCGGCCAAGTCCAAATGACGGGTGGGGCTGAGCTTCTCGAGTTCGAGTAGCGAGACCATGATCAGGTCCTTCTGTTCCGAGCTTTCCTTGCTCCGCTGACCGATTTCGACCAGACCGCGGATTACGCTGGTTTCGGTCACTTCGACCTCGGGGGCCGGCTGGATGGCGCTGTCCGCGACCGACACGATGTCAGCCACCTCATCGACCAAGAAGCCGGCATGCTTGCCATCGATATTGACCACCAGAATGCATGAGCGCGCGTGCAGTACGCTCGGCTCCCAGCCGAGGCGCTCGGCAAGGCCGACCACGGGTACGACATGGCCGCGAAGGTTCGTGACGCCCTTGATATAGGAAGGGACGCTGGGGAGTGGGGTTGGGTCTTCCCACTCGCGAATCTCGATCAGTGCTGCCATGTCGATTCCGAAAGTTTGCTTGCCAAGCAGGAAGGTAACGATCTTGTGCTCGGCGTCGTCGATGTGGTCCGCGTCGCCTACTGTGATGGGGGCATCGGTCATCGGCGTACGCTCGGCGGTTTCGTTGGTAGTCATGCTGCCATTCCTTTCAGAACGAATTTGTTGGGAGAGTTGGATGAGGCCACAAGCGCCTCGATATCGAGGATCAACGCGATTGAGCCGTCGCCGAGGATGGTGGCTCCGCCGAGACCGCGGATCGGATAGAGGTTCTGGTCGAGGCTCTTGATAACCACCTCGCGACGGTCCTCGATCGTATCCACCATGAGGCCTACATTGCCCGCGTCGGTTTCGACGATGATGACAACACTGTCCTCGTCATCGCGATCGGCGGGCGGTAACTGGAACAGCTCCGAAAGGCGCTTCACTGGCACGTAGGTTCCGCGCATGTCGATCACTTCCGAACTGTTGGCGACCGGACGCATCTGGCCCGGCTCGGGCTGGACGGTCTCGACAACGTTCGAGAGCGGCAGGACGTAGCGCTGGCCGGAAAGGCGGACCACCATGCCGTCGAGGATCGCCAGTGTTAGGGGAAGGATCATCGTGAAGGTGGTACCTTTGCCGGGCACCGAACTGATCTCTATCCGTCCACCGAGCGCTTCGACGTTACTGCGCACCACATCCATACCCACACCGCGCCCGGAGATAGACGAGATCTGCTCGGCCGTAGAGAAGCCGGGAGCGCAGATGAGATTGTCGATCTCTTCATCGCTCAAGGTTGCATCGGCGGCGACAATGCCCTTCTCAACCGCCTTGGCGAGCACGCGTTCGCGATCTATCCCGCGCCCGTCATCGGCCACGCGCAGGAAGATGCGCGCCCCCTTCTGCTCCGCGGACAATTTAAGGTTGCCTTGGGCGGGTTTGCCTTTCGCCACGCGCTCTTCCGCGCCTTCGATCCCGTGATCGACGGCATTGCGGATCATATGGGTCAGCGGTTCGCCGATCTTCTCGATTACGCTTTTGTCCACCTCGGTCGTCTCGCCCGACATGTCGAGTACGACGTTCTTATTGGTCGCCGAGCATAGCTCGCGGAGCATCCGCGGCACGCGCGAGAACGCCTGGCGAATTGGCTGCGCACGCAAAGACATGACGTTGTCCTGAATCTCACGCGTCAGCCGTGCGAGTTCGGGCAGTTCGACACGCTGCTGGTCGGCCGAAGAGAGGCGGTCCGACAGGATCGAATTGCGGATCACCAATTCGCCCACGAGGTTGAGCAGCATGTCGAGCTTGGAAACCTCGACACGGATATTCTGCGGTGCCTCAATCACTTTGGCCTCGGAAATCGCCGGACCAGACGCAGCTTTCGTCTCGGTTGCTGGGGCAGAATCCTTTGCCGGTTGAGCTACCGAAGCGGGAGCAGTTTTTGCAGTGTCCTGTTGTTCGACTGCTTCGAGTTCCGGCTGTCGGTCTGTTTCGACCTGCACAGCAGGTGGCGAGGTTTCCTGCGCGATCTCAATTGTTGAATCGGGGGCGACGAATTCAAACGCCTCTTCTATCTCCGATCGCTCTACCGTGTCCGGCATTCGGATTGACCAGCTGAAATAGGCACCTTCCGGATCAAGGTCACGCAAGGGCGGGAGCATCGCGGTGTCGACATCAGTGACTTCGCCGCCTAGCCGCTCAAGTTCGCGCAGGACCAGCAGGGGTTCACCGCCATTAGCCATTGCATCGCGCGAAGGCGCAAACAAGACTGACCAGTTACCCGGGCTCTGCTCGCTGTCTTCGGGCAAGGCTAGGGGATCGCCGTCGAGGTCTTCAATATCCACTACCACCGGCATGAAGCCGAACTCGTCGGCTTCACTGGCAGCCTCGTTTGCTGCAGCGACAGCTGGGGGTGGGGGGGCTGAACCCGTGGCGTCAGCGTCGTTCCCGGCTAAGACTGCCTCGAGATCTGCGAGCATGGCGGCATCATCCGGCAGACCGGAATGGCCCTGTGCCGCCTGCACGTGATCTGACAGCACGTCGAAGGCCAGCAGCATTGTGCGGCAGACATCAACTGTCGGTTCGATCCGGTCCGCGCGCACTTCGTCGAGAACATTCTCGAAGATGTGGGAGAAGCTCTGTAGCGCTTCATGCCCGAAGGCGCCGGCGCCGCCCTTGATCGAGTGGACCGCACGGAACACGCCTGCAATCACGTCGGCTGAGGTGTCGCCGTCGGCCATAGCGCTGAGGCCTTCCTCGGCGGTCGCCAGACCTTCGTTGCATTCTTCGAAGAAGATCGCCTGGATATCGTCGAGATCGTCGCTCACGGGCATACCCGGCGAATTGCCGCTCCCAGTTTGTCGGGATCGAATGGCTTTGTGATCCAGCCAGTCGCGCCAGCGCTACGTGCCCTTGACTTTTTCTCGTCAGAGAATTCGGTCGATAGGACGAGAATGGGTGTCCCGCGGAACTCCGATTTGCTTCGCACCGCTTCGATAAGTTCGAAACCGTCCATCTTGGGCATGTTGATGTCGGTGATGAGCAAGTCCGGGGATAGCTCGGACATGCGCTCCAAACCGTGCTCGCCATCATCGGCGGTCTCGATATGAAACCCTTGCTTGGTCAGCGAGGCCTTAAGCAGCATGCGCATACTCGCGGAATCGTCGACGGTCAGAATGCGTTTGGTCACGCGGCAACTCCTTCAGGGGGTAGGCCGATCTGTTCGGTAAGTCGGCAACGTTCGATGCGGTCGCGGAAGGCCGCGCTCGGATTGACGAACGACAGAGGTCGGTTGGCAGTACGCGCCTCCGCTTGGACGGCGACCAGCAACTGCAAAACGGCCTGACCGATGTTTTCCACCTCGCTTGCGTCGATCTCGGTCGGGTTCTGTCCGTCGAGGAGCAGGACCAATTGGATGCGAAGCTCCTCCGCTGAAGCGGTGGTGCCGTTGGCGGGAAGCTTGAGCGGCCCCGGCGTTTTTTCGGTGCCGGCTTGTGGCGGCGTATCGTCTTCAGGCGGGTTGGGCGTTGAGTTCATTGCTCGCCTCCTCAAGTGCGGTCTCGAGTTGTTGGAAGGAGGGCGCGTAACTCGAGGGGGTCATGCGCCTGGCGATTTCGATTGCGACCTGCGTGGGCAGGCCCTGTGCGTGGCCGATGATTGCGGTCTTTGCGATATTGAATGGCTTGGAATCGGCCTCAATCGTTTCATGAAGCTTTGCCGCGAGCGGGCCGACCAGGCAGTATGAGAGAAGGACGCCGAGAAAGGTCCCTACCAGTGCGCCGCCGATCATTGCGCCGAGCACTTCGGTTGGTTGATCAATCGAGCCCATCGTCTTGATGACACCCAGCACCGCTGCGACGATGCCGATGGCAGGCAGGCCATCAGCCATTACCTGGAGAGCGTGCTGCGGCTCCAACTCTTCGTGGTGATGCCGCTCGATGTCGTTTTCCATCGCTTCGGTCATCTGGTTCGGGTCTTCGAAATTGACCGTCATCATCCGCAGGTAGTCACAGATGAACTCCACTAGATGATGATCGGCGAGAATACGCGGATAGCGGTTGAAGAGAGTGCTCTCCTCGGGATCGTCGAGATGTGGTTCGACTGCTGTTGCGCCGCCTTTCCGGAAGGTGGTCAGCAAGCTGAACAGCATCGTCAGGAGATCGCGATAGTCGTTTTCCTTCCACCGGGGCCCTTTGAAAGAGCGCACGATGCCCTTGCCCGCCTTCTTGACCACGGGCATCGAATTGGCGACGAGGAACGCCCCGATGGCTGCGCCACCGATAGCCATCATCTCATGCGGGAGCGCATGAGAAATGATGTCCATTTTGCCGCCGGCCATGATAAAACTGCCGAACACGCAAACCAGGATAATGATAAGGCCGATGCCATTAACCATGGTGGGCTTCGTCGCTTTCGTGAATGTGGAAACTGAATTGAATTATAGTTCGGTCGCAACCGACGTGGGGATCGGCGGGGCTGTTTATTGTGCGGCCTCTCCCGGGCGTCGGCCGGATCGCTCGATCATTGCAAGATAGTCTCGCAGTTCCTGTTCGCTCATCGGCGCGACTGCAGCATTTTCATGAAACGCGGCGAGGTCATACGCGAGCTTGGCTGACCAGTCGGCGTCCACATCGAATAGGGCGCAGAACCCTCCAAGAGTGGGCAGGAAAATATGAACGAGCGCAGTGCCTTCATCCCAAAGCTCCTCGGTGAAATCCTCGATTGCCGTAAGCACCCCGTTGCGCAGACCACCCTTGAAGGCCGCGCGCTCACTCGTTTTGCCGCTCATCACACAGCTTTCGGAGCAGTGCCGCCATGCGGGTGGAACCTGAGAGCTGCCGATGTAATAGTCCCGGCGGATAATCGCGCTTTCAAGCTTCGGACAAAGCACCAGAAACGGTGTCGCGTGCATCGCGCACATCGCCCGGATGCCATGCAGCAAGCGATAGGCGTGATAGTAGTTGGTGACTGGTGGCAGGATCCAGGCGCAGCTGCCGGAAGTTCCAGGAAATGTGGACACGCAGCAAGTGCAATCGAGTTTTTCGAACTTGCCACCAGTTTGTGTGAACTGGGAAAGGAAATCCTGGCTCAGCGGATCGAGGTCCCCGATAGCGTATACCCGTTCAACCCCGGCTGTCTTGAGCGTCTCACTAAAGGCAAGGCGCACCCTGGCGAGGGGGTGGCTGGGTAAATCCATCGAAAAGTCCTCTATTCACACGAATGCTGAGTGCTCATCGATTATAGGAGGTTGGCAGGCACTGGTGGGGGCAAAGGCCCTTTAAAATGCCTCCTTAAAGCACAGGGAATGAGCGGACCGTCTAGAATAGAATGACACCGCCATAGGAGTTTTTGATGTCGCTTGCCTCTTACCAGAGTGTTCGCCGACTCTCTGAAGCGCCCCGTGATATCGAGCATCGATTGATGGGGCAGATCACCGGAGAGATGATCAGTGCCCGCGATGCGCGCAAAGAACGGGCCGAGCTGGCCGAGCCGCTGCATAGAAATCGGGAAATGTGGAATCTGTTCTCAGCCGATTGCGCTGCACCAGGCAACGAACTTCCCGATCAGCTTCGTGCTTCGATCATTTCGCTCGCCTTATGGATTGATCGTTTCTCTAGTGAGGTTATTGCCGGGCGCGAGAGCGTCGATGATCTTATCGAAGTAAACCGCTCTGTGATGGAAGGTCTCGCCGCGCATCGCCTTGCGACTGTCTGAAGACAGTCGATTGCAGCTCTGAAGGGGAGCGACAGATTGGCTGTCGCTCCCTTTTTTATTTGCTGAACATAGCAAGTCGGACGCTAAGGCGTTCCCTATGAATTGGTCAGTGAAGCATTGGCCGGGCCAACGGTTCTCCCGAACCGACGACCCCCGTTTTACTGAAAGTCTAATTCTATCAGCCCAGCTTTCATGCCGCAGCCTCTTAATGCTGTGCAGGGGCGCACGCGCGGTCGGTTTTGCTCATACCGACGTCAGTTTTCGCTAGAGGCATCGCCCGTAGCCCGCATGGAATCTGGCGAAGCCCCTGCCTAAGCACAATCTAACGGCCGCCGCTTCTCTCGATGCGACGGCCGTCCTGACACTTGACAGAATGTCGGCTTAAAAATTGTTCCAGTCGTCTGCAGAGCTCGCTGCGCCGTTTGCGGGCAGGGCCGCGACAGGGGAGACGTAGGTGGTCGCAGGCTTCTCGATAGGCGTCGGAAGCGATCGCGCCTTCGACGCTGGCGCAGTGACGGTCACTTTGGATGCGCTGGTAGCCGCCTTGCCGGTTTGGAACAGCGCAGCTCGCTCAGACAGTGAAGATACCTCGTTCAGCAAGTTGCGGGCCGCGGCGGAGGTTTCTTCCACCATGGCAGCGTTCTGCTGCGTGCTCTGGTCCATGCTGGAGATGGCCGAGCTGATCTCGGTCACGGAAGAGGACTGGGTCTGATTGTCGGCGGCCATGGTGCCAAGCAGGTTGTGAACTTCGCCCACTCCCTCAGTGATCTCGGCCAGCGCACCATCAACGCGCTCAACCGCATTCACGGCGGTGCCGATATCGGTCTGCGTCACGGTCAGCTGGTCACGGGCGAGCTGGGCTTCCTCCTCGGCGCGCATGGCGAGCGCACTAACAAGATCAGCCACGACCGCGAAGCCACGTCCGGCCTCGCCTGCACGACCCGCTTCGACCGCAGCATTCATGGCGAGCACTCGGGTCTGGAAGGCAATCTTGTCGAGGCCTTCGATGACGGCATCAATGCCCTTTGCGCTTTCGCTAACGCGGCCCATCGCCTGCACCGCCTCGTCGGCGATCGAGCGGCCATCCTTGACCGTGGATATAGCGGTATCGGCACGTTCGACAGTTTTCTGGCCCGACTTGGCGGTCGCACGGAGCCGCTCGTCTATCTGCGCTAGCGAGGCGGAGGTTTGCTCGAGGCTCGCCGCATTGCCTTCAGTCCGACGCGCCAGATCCTCAGACGCCTGCGCAATTTCGCGTGAGCCCGTGCCGATCGCATCGGCGCTGTCGGCCACGGCCGAGATCATTTCACGAAGGCGCACGACCGCTTCGTTGAAATTGGTCTTGAGATCGGCGTATGCGGAGGGGAATTCGGCGCTCACTTCGGCAGTCAGGTCGCCTTCGGACAGCTTGCCAAGGTGCGCAGCCAGGACTCTAACCACCTCGGCCTGCTCATCGGCTTGCCGCTTCTGTTCGACGGCAGCATCGCGGAAGGTGAACATGGCCCGGGTGATACGACCAACACAGTCCTGGTATTCTACGAATTCGATCGGGGAATCGAGGTCACCAGCGGCGAGGCCTTCCATGCGCACCACCGTCGCGACATACGGGTCGGCGATATTGGCGCGATAAAGGACGCCGAGAACGACGGAGATCACGACGGCTACCGCACCGGCAACCATCGTGATCACATCCCCGATCACCAGTCCGACGATGCCAACAGACGCGCAGAGCGCGGTAAGTGACCCGAAGGCCACCAGCAACTTCAACCTGATCGGAGCTATTGTGCGAAACCAGTGCATGGTCATTCCTTGTTCTTGTGATGCGACAATTCGTTTGGATAGACTGTCCCGCCAAACTCGAATGTGGGCATTATAGAAGGGTTCAGCCGTGAAACCTGGCAATTGAACCGGAATCTCGATGACTAAGTAGATTTTCGGAGGTCATCACAATCTCGTTACCAAGCATGTCGTGATCAACGAGACGCTGAGGAATGAGACAGGCGCGCCAGGCCGGCCGCACCACGAAAATGGCCGACCTGGCGTTGAACGAGGAGCTAGAAGTCGTTCCAGTCGGCCGCACCGTGATCCGCTCCGTTCGAGCGCAGCGGCGCGACCGGCGAAACATAGGCATCTTCGTGACTACGCGACGGAGTGGTCGCTTTCGATGCTGGTGCGGTCACCTTGACCGGCGCGTTGCCTGGCTTTCGCAGGGCAGCTTTGGCGCCGGTGTTGAACTTCGCCGCATTCTCCGAAAGCGCCGCGACTTCGCTCAGCAGGTTGCGTGCTGCGGCGGAGGTTTCTTCTACCATGGCAGCGTTCTGCTGTGTGCTCTGGTCCATGCTGGAGATGGCCGAGCTGATCTCGGTCACCGAAGAGGACTGGGTCTGGTTATCGGCAGCCATGGTGCCTAGCAGGTTGTGCACCTCGCTCACGCCATCGGTGATGTCGGAGAGGGCTCCATCGACACGCTGCACGGCATCCACGGCAGTGCCGATATCGGTCTGCGTCACGGTCAGCTGATCACGCGCGAGCTTGGCTTCTTCTTCGGCGCGCATTGCCAGTGCGCTTACGAGGTCGGCAACCACGGCGAAACCACGTCCGGCCTCGCCTGCACGGCCCGCTTCGACCGCAGCATTCATGGCGAGCACTCGGGTCTGGAAGGCAATCTTGTCGAGCCCTTCGATAACCGCGTCGATCCCCTTTGCGCTTTCGCTAACGCGACCCATCGCCTGCACCGCCTCATCAGCTATAGAGCGACCGTCCTTGACCGTGGAAATCGCCGTGTCGGCGCGTGCAACAGTCTGCTGGCCAGACTTGGCCGAGTTCCTTAGCCGCTCGTCGATCTGGGTCAGCGAGGCGGAAGTTTCTTCCAGGCTTGCTGCATTGCTTTCCGTGCGGCGGGCAAGGTCTTCCGATGCCTGAGCAATTTCTCGAGAGCCCGTGCCAATGGCCTCGGCGCTTGCGCCGACCGCCGCGATCATTTCGCGCAGACCGATGACAGCTTGATTGAAATTGGACTTTAGCTCTGCGTAGGCTGGCGGGAAATCGATCTTCACTTCACTCGTCAGATCGCCTTCCGACAGCGAGGTGAGGCCGGTGCTGAGCGCGGTCGTGACGACACGCTGTTCCTCCGCTTCGCGCGCAGCCGTATCCTGTCGCTCCGCCGCAGCAATCCGAAAGCTGTCGACCGCCATGGCGATCTGGCCGACCTCGTCTTTGCGGTCGGTGGAAGGGACTGCCAGATCGGCCCCGCCGGCGAGGCGCTGCGTGGTGTCCGCCAGCGCCGCGAGGGGGTTGGCAACACTCTTGTTCAGCCCGTACCAGATTCCAGCGAGCGTGAGGATCCCGAACAGGGAAATCAGTATGGAGATCATCTTCAACTGCTCACCGAATGCGCGCGCTTCTTCGAAGGCAGCCTGGCGAGTGTCGACTACGTCGTTGACTAAAGTATCGACAGCCCCAATGGCGCCATGTGAGGCTTCCTTGGCGTCGGTGCGCAGGAACTGTACGGCCACTTCACGCGGTTGCGAGGTGCTGATCGCAATGAGCTCCTGGTTCGTTGACTCAAGCCGGTCCACCGCCGTTTCCAAGTCCGCATATTGACGGGCTACCGGCTCGTCAGGACGTTCCGAAAGCTCTGCCGCTTCGGCAAAGTCTTCCATCGCTGTATGAAGCGCGACATTCGCCTTTTCCATGCGTTGCTCGGTGTTGATCCGGTCCTCTTCGTTGAGCCGGTTTACGTGTGCGAATACCAGAATTCGGTATTGCTTGATCTCGTCCTGTACGCGAGCAAGTGCAGAAACAGCGGCGAGGCCCCGCTTGTTGCTCTGCACGGCCGAAGCGGCTGCTGATCTTTCTGATACAAAGGTGGTCGTCACCATCGCAGCGAAAGCGATGAACAGCGCGCCAAAAGCGATCAACATCTTCCGCGATAGTGGCCAGTCATTAAGGCGACTTAGCATTTATTCTCACTCCATATTAGCCGGCAAGAAAACCGAACGGATCGTGCGCCCATTATAGAATGAGTCGAGCCGAGGAGGGCGGGCGGGCTGAAAATGTCGCGCCGGCGAAGACCATTCGGTGCTGCGCAGAAAATCTGCCTTTGCCGACCGGCAGCTTGTCTGAACCTCCTATAAGGGCAGCACGGTTTCCTTTCGGAGAAGATTATGACTTTGAGTGCCTATCCGGGTCTTCGGACCTCTCTCGTCGCGATGGCGACGCTGACCGCATTGCCTGCCCCGGCGCTAGCGGCGGATGATACCGAACAGGGTGACGGCTTCTCGATCGAAGGCAGCGTTCGTGCACGAGTTGAGCGGATCGAGAACGAATTCCGACCGGGCAAGCTCCCCGATGAAACGATTTGGTCGAGCCGGACTTTGGTGAAAGCGGAATATGCGAGCGGCCCAGTGCGTTTCGTCGGCGAATTGCAGGATGCGAGGGCTTACGGGATCGACCCCGGCTCGACCGCAGGCATTTCAACGGTGAACGCACTCGAGCCGATACAAGCATATGTTGCAGCCGACCTGGGCGAGGTGGCTGGTAGCCTGAATGGTAGCTTGCAACTGGGCCGTTTCACGATGAAGCAAGGTTCCGGACGACTGGTGGGCCGCGTCGGCTTTTCCAACGTGACCACCTCGTTCACTGGAGCGCAGTTCGCTTTCGAGGGTGTCGGCGGCGATAAGATCAGCGCCTTCTGGACCATGCCGCAGGAGCGGCGCCCCAGCGATACCGCATCCATTCGAGACAACGAGTTCGAGCTTGACCGAGAAGGGACCGATCTCCAGCTCTTCGGATCCCACTATCAGACCAAGCTCGGCAGACTGGGTGCGACACTCGAACTGTATGGCTACGGATTATTGGAAGACGATCGGTCTGACCGTGCGACGCGCAACCGGCGTCTCTACACCCCCGGACTGCGTTTCGTGCGCAAACCCAAGCAAGGGGCCATCGATTTTGATTTCGAGGCCGCATATCAGCTGGGCACCATCCGCACGAGCAAGGCCGTTACTGCCCCAAAGCAGGACGTTTCGGCTTGGATGCTGCACGCCGAGGTCGGTCACTCTCTTAGTAGCCCATCGACCGGCTTGCACATCGCAGCACTTTTTGATGCAGCTTCGGGGGACGGCCAAGGCAACGATTACACGCGTTTCGATTCCCTTTTCGGGGGCCGCCGCAGTACTTTCGGCCAAACCGCCAATTTCGGTCCGCTATCCTTTGCCAACATCATCTCCCCTGGCCTGCGCCTTTCCGCAAAGCCGGACAAGCCGATTGACGGGTCGGTCTCGGCTCGTCTCGCGTGGCTGCAGAGCGCCAAGGATTCCTTTGCAAAAACTGGCGTCAAGGATCCGTCCGGCAGCGTGGGCCGCTTTGCCGGCACGCAGATCGAAGGTTCTCTGGGTTACTGGATCGTGCCTAAAGTGCTGCGCTTTGGGCTTGGCGGTGCCTATCTAAGCAAAGGACGCTTCCTCGAAGAGGCTGCGAATGCACCCGCTACTGGAGACACGCGGTACGTCTTCTCGGACGTGACCTTCAGCTTCTGATCATAGCGCCCCCGGTTCAGGGCCACGCGGCTTCCCCCTTTCCCGCGTGGCCCTGTTCTCAGGCCTCTACGACACCTGCGGTAAATGCGAGGCGCAGTGCTTCGGAAAGGCTCTGGACTTCCAGTTTTTCCATCATCTTACCCCGGTAAACCTCGACCGTGCGTGGACTGATATCCAGTTCGTAGCCAATGATCTTGTTCGGTTTCCCTTCGATCAGGCCTTCAAGGACCTCTCGTTCACGCATAGAAAGCCGCGCTAGTTTTTCCTGAGCCTGCTCGGTGCGCGCGATAACCTCCCCGGTCTCGTCAAGTCGCTCGAAGGCGAGGTCGATTGTTTTCAGAAGTTCCTTTGGCTCGCAGGGCTTTTCGAGAAAATCGGTTGCCCCTGCTTTCATCGCCTGTACGGCAAGCCGCGTGTCTCCCTGTCCAGTAATGATGATCGGCGAAAGGTCCTGGCGATCCCGGATAGCGGTAAGAACGTCGAGACCGCTGGCGCCCGGCATGTGCATGTCGAGCAGGACAAGCGCGGAATCCAGCTGATCCAACTGCGCTATGAAATCGTCACCGGAGGCGAACGATCGCAGAACGGTGTCGGGATAAACCGAGAGCAGGCTATAAAGCTCTGACCGGATAATTTGATCATCATCGACAATATAGATGCTACGCATAAGCCTTAATCAAATTCGATTTGATGCGGGGTTGCTCATTTCACGGCCTTTAAGTCATACATTTTGAGTGGTGCGTCGGTTCCAGATCGTAGATACTTGGCCGATCCCAGAAGAAACCCTGTCCGCAGTTGGCGCCCAGCGCTAAGGCATGATCGAGGTGAGAAGCAGTCTCTATGCCTTCCACCGTGGAAATGATGTTGCGCTTTTCGCAATACCGGATCACTTCCTGAAGAAGCTCGGGCGGCTCATTCCCGTCGAAGCACTTCCAGAAAATCTGCTTGTCTATTTTTAGTTCGGCCAGCGGTAGGTCGAACAGGCGCTCGAGGCTCGTGGATCCTCGCCCGAAATCGTCGATTGAGATGCCACAGCCGCGCATTGCCAGTCGGCACGCGGCCGAGGCAACCGCATCAAACGATTGGCCAGCGACATGCTCGGTAATCTCGATAATGAGCGAGGCGGCAGGCATCTCCCAGTCTTTCATTGCCCGGGTAACCATGTCCGGCAGATCTGGCGTGCAAAGAATTTCGGGAGTGCAATTGATCGAAACTGGGACGGGGGTGCCCAGTCCGCGCAGGTTCGATCCGAAATGTAATGCATCGTCCAGAACCGCTTTCGTCACGGCAATTTGAGTCGTCAAATTTACAGCGGGCTCGAAGACTGCTTCCGGGGAGATTGGCGTACCATTAATCGATATGCGCAATAGCGCCTCATATCCCACGACAGCGCCGTCAGATAGGCGACGCTTGGACTGAAAAACGGTGCGCTGGTTGCGTTCAAGCGCACCGTTTTGCGCTAATTCGCAGATAGCAGCAATGTCGTTGGCCGGTGTCCTTCGAGCCGCCGTGGCAGAACTCTCTATGAGGGCGAACAACGAACTCAGTGGATACGGCTTGTGAAGCGAACCCAGGACATCCAGACCCAATTTCTTCGAATACCGGATTGCGGTTTCGATGATCCTCTGATCCTCGCCGCTAGCCACGATGAGATGCGGTTGATGTTCGCGGTCGGCAAGACGCTTGATGATCTCAAAGCCATCAATGTCCGGGAGATTCAGATCGAGTAGCAGGATATCTGGTTCGCGACCCTCTAGCCCCGTCAATCGGGCGGCCGAGTTGGCCCATGAGCATTCATAGTCGAAGGCTGATAGCGCGCTACATATTTCGACGCAGATGTCCTCGTCGTCGTCGACGATATGTATACTGGGCCTACGCATGCGTGGCCTCGTTCTGCAAACCGCTGCTGGGCTTCTCATGGGGCAGGATGACCCAGTCGGGAAAATCCATCGTGAGGACCGCCCCCTTTTCGGGTGCCTGACGCGATTCAATGGCGATCTTGCCACCGATTTCCATGACAATCTGACGAGAGATATACAGCCCGAGCCCCGTTCCACGATCGGAGTCCTTCGTCGTCGTGAAGGCATTGAAAGCTTCTTGGGAATGATTCAGAGAGAGCCCCGCACCATTGTCGGCGACGCTGATCTGGATTCCATCCCCCGTCAGGATGACCGACAGTTCGATAGATCCCGTCAGGTCATGCCCTTCTTCCTCACGACGCATGGCAATAGAATCGACTGCATTCTGGATAGCGTTGACGAGAACCTGTTCGAGGCCAACTCGCGGCGCGAGCATCCTTACTCCAGGGCTGTCGGGCAAGTTCACTCTCACCCCGACATCATGCTGGACCAGCAACGGCCTCATGAAGCTAAGTGTCGCGCTAAACACCTCGGCCAGATACAAAGGTTCGGGTGCGCTATCCTCTATGCGTGCATAGCCCGAAATGCGGCCTATGATTTCGCGCGCGCGGTCAACCTGTTCGCTGATCCGATCCAGCTTGCCGCGCGTCCGAGCCACGCTCTCGCCATTGTTCTGATCAAGCAGCAATCGGCCATTTTCAGCGCAAAGTGAAATTGTGAAGAGCGGCTGTTTGAGTTCATGGCTCAGGGCCGAGGCCATTCCTCCAAGCTCCACCAACCGTGCTTGCTGGAGCATGCGGTTCTGGGCTAGTTTGGACTGGCGCAGCCGCACCAACCATCCTGAGCGCCAATGGCCCGGCGCGAGCAGATCGCGGACAACGAGCAGGTACCAGTCGCCCGAATTCTCCCCTTCCATGCGAAACTCGATGAACGCATCGCCGGCATTCATTGCTTCTGAGAAGGCCATGCAATCGTTCGGGTGAACGCTTTCGATACGCCTGACCGCGGCCCGATCCATGTTGATGTCATTAAACTGTAGGGATGATGTCGGCGGGTCGAAGCGAACATCCGCCGCAAAGGTCAGGTCCATTTCCTGCTTCAGTTCGCTCACAGTGCGGGCGATGCCCTTTCGTTCCTCCACCAGCTCCGCGAAACCATTATTGGCCACCACGATCCGCTCGATGGGACGCTCGAACTCGCTAAACACGAGCTTTCCCGGAGCCGACAGGCCGGGGCGCCCAAAGCCTTCTGCAATTTCTTTCCATGCCTTCAGCGATCTTCCCAGCGAGCGCGTGACGAAAAGCTGAAGCAAGATCGCAAAGAAAAGGATGAGAGCCGGACCGAGCATCTGGAGCAAGACACCGCGATACGCGCTTTCGGCAAGCGGCCGTATGGAATAAAGATAGTAGAATGGGCGATTTGCTATCTGCACCCGATCGAGGTGACATGCAGACACCCAATAAGCGAAGGTGTTGCGGTCGTTGGGCCCGGTGACCTGCGACCCGTCATCGATCCGTTCGCATCCGAAGACATTTAGAGAGGCCGCCGTCCGCAGTTCGCTCTCCTGATCGGAAATCAGCACTTTCTGGCTAGTGATTCCGTCTTGCTGCAACTGGGCCAAACCAAGAAAGGGTTCGTCGTTGAATATTGCTCTGCCGATCCGGAGCTGGACCTGGAGCTTGGTCTCTGCCTGGAAAGCCCTGAAATCACGCGGGAAGCGATCGACACTTCCGACGAACAAAACCAGAGCGGATGTAAGTACGATCAGGGTTATAGAGGCGGGCAGTAGCTCTGATAGGGTTATGGACGACCGCCGGGTCACGCGCCCGGTGAAAAGGTCGACGGCCAGCAGCGATACGGCAAGGTCGACGAGGGCGGCCATCAGCGCCTCGTTTAGAACTTTTCTGATAATCGCCAGCGCGATGATCGTCGGGGATGCGCCGTAATAGAAATGGAGGAACAGGTAGGCAGCCACCGCTCCAACCGTCAGGAAAAAGGTGACGGTTGCCGTCGCGAGAGACCGGCCAGCAAAACGTACGCGGTCGATGAAAAGAATATGCGCCAGCGCCACGACGATGGTGAAGACATGACCCCACCAGAAGTATGAAGCCCCCATCGTCATTAATACCATTGGGATCGCCAGCTTCAGGCCACCCAGACGGTAGGCGAGCAGGTAAAACAGTGGTCCCAGATAGAGTTCGAAGCCTGGGGCGACTACGATACGGAACGAACTTGCGGCGACCGCGACGACGCACAGGCAGATCGCTACGAACCAACCCCGGCCGGTCATCTTGGCGAGCGTGTCGGCGCTGAATTTCGGGCGGTTCAGATCGGGCGAGAGGAGGCTGTCCCTCATAGCTACACTCCTTCTGCCAGAAGAGGTAGCAGTACCTTGAAATCGACTGGTTTGAAAAGAATGGGAATATCTTGTTTGCCTACATCGCCCTGGGCCTTTTCGGTCAGGTCGATATGCCCGGTCATAAGGATCGAACGCGCGACTTTTGGCCGAAGAGCCGGATCCGAGTCGATCTGACGAATGAGGCTGAGACCACTCCCTTCGCGCAGACGAAGATCGGTCAATAAAATCAGCGGAGTGGTGGCTTCGCGCACCGTGTCGAGCGCGGATGCAACGCTGGCCGCGCCGCAAACCGCGAAACCGCGCAGTTCGAGCATTTCGATCAACTCCTCGCGGACGTCGGCTTCGTCTTCCACTACCAAAATCATAAACGATTTTTCGATGTTAGAATCATCCTTAAATATATTGGTAAACAAACGCTTCCAAACTGTAAACGATGAGGGAATCTTTCCATTACGCCAGAGTCTCATTGTAGCAGTCACAGTGGAAGTGAATGCGTCGCCAGTCCCCGAGCTTGCCGAACTATTTTAGACCTGAGGACGCGGCGTCGTGCGTGAAGAAAGCCTTTTAATTCGTCTTGGAAGGAATGCGGCAGCGATGCTGCAATTGTGGAGGACATTGCGAGACCGGGCAGCATCATATTACCGGTTGGCCATCAGCTCTTAGGCTTCTGCGGAGGCGTCGATCATCAACCACTTTGTATCTGCTCCTGCGTTCTTCGATGAGCAGCATGACCATCATCAATTTTGCCAGATCAGAGGGCGCGGAGCTTCGAGTTCATTCTAGCTCATTCACGGCGGATACGTCCGAGAGAGCTTCGTTATGGTGGCTTACGGCTAGTTGTGATTTCGCCATCACAATGGTCTTTTAGGACTTCTGTGGGCAACCCCCTTTGGGGGCTCGAAGCTCGGATTTCGGCCTCCGGGATTCCCCGTAGGCAAGGCTGCGTAAGGTTACTGAATGTGGTTTCTGTAGTATTTCTTAAAGGACAAAACCCGAAGCGATAAAGGTGGGCGCATCCCCTACCCCTTGCTCAGCAGCAAGTTGAAGCCATGGGGAGATTTCTAATGTCCAAAAGTACTGAAGCGCTGGAAGTCGCAGTTGCTGAGATTATTGCCCACACTAATTCAGATGGAACTCAAGGTTCTGCGAGGCAGCGTGCTAAGATCGACCGGTGCTTCGCTGGCATTCTGAAGATCGTCGCCCCGCGTATTCGCCATTTCATCCGCCAGTACGGTCTTGTCGCCCATTATGAAGACGCCGAGCAGGTCTGCGCTATTGCAGTTCACCGTGCGATCGAGGCGTACGACCCGACCAAGGCGACGTTCACGACCTTTCTCAACTGGCAGATCCGCGGCGAACTGCAGAGCTTGCGCTTCCGTCTGATGACGGATCAACGCCCCTCCGCCCGCAAAGTCGACGCCGTCACCATTTCGCTTCATTCCGCGGCGAGTACCCCGGAAGGAGAGGAGACGAGCCTGGAAGCCCTCATCGAAGATGAAGGCGCTTTGGAAAGGACCGAGTTTTCCGCAGCAGACTACCTCGCACAACAGACCTGCGAGAAGCTCCTCGATGCCTATATCGATAGCGAACGCCGTACCGGCATCGAACAATTGCGCAAGCGCGCTCGGGCGCGCAAGC
The DNA here is from genome assembly GCF_054655615.1 of Qipengyuania triglochinis. NCBI lineage: Bacteria > Pseudomonadati > Pseudomonadota > Alphaproteobacteria > Sphingomonadales > Erythrobacteraceae > Qipengyuania > Qipengyuania triglochinis. The sequence continues at coordinate 1,113,145 of NZ_BAAHND010000002.1, forward strand.
CCGCGAGAGATATTCGTGTCCTTCGACCCGATCTTCCAGCGAGCTTTCGCGCGGATTTGGCCGGCCCCGACCCAGTCGAACTAGCCAAGCTGCATGAACGACTAGAGCGTGATCGCGCGATCATAGAGCGCAGTCTGTTTTCCCGCGATACCCAGCTCGCGCTGAGCCTCGACACCAGTCTGACCCGCGAGCGTATCCGTCAAATTGTGCGCCGCGCGAGCAAGCACATGTCACGCTTAGTCCACACCGATCCTCGTTTCGCGATGCTTGCCGAGCAGGTCGGGGCCGAGCAAACCCGTACCCCAGCGAAGCGCCCTGCGTCTGCCGCCACTCCTGCCAGCATCCTGCCGGCAATGCATCAGCCGCATGATCGGAAGGTCACCGTGTCGCAGCCTGCCCAGTCCGCGACCCGACCTAACGATAGTGCCAAACTTCCGCCTGTCGCAGCTCACCCGCCATCCAGCAGAGTTTCTCTCTGAAAGATCGTGGCGGCGTCATGCCGCCACGCTCACATGGCTCCCGGAGTTTGCTGAATTGACTGGCAGGCTCGCGAGTTCTGGCCATCATTCGACCTTAGTATCGCCATTTATCAATCCCAGTCCATCGTTCTTGAAGAACTCGATCCCTTCAAGCCGGCTTCAAGGTGGAAACGGCACCGGTGAGCCTTATCCGGTTCGGCTCGCCTCGAGTTGAAGTTCCGATTACTTGTTCTGTTACCTTTGAATCGGAAACCACCGGTCCTACGAACAGGATATTCTCTGCCTGTTCCGCTTCTCGCGCGCATCTTTAGCGCTCGCCCTAAGTTCGGCGGAGATCATGCGGCCTGCAAAGGGCCGGTGGCGGAGACGGAGGGATTCGAACCCTCGATACCCGTTACCAGGTATGGCTCCTTAGCAGGGAGCTGGTTTCAGCCACTCACCCACGTCTCCGCATGACGCATATCGGCTGCGAGGGGCGCGCTATAGCCACCACCTTCGCACCCTTCAAGGAAGAAATCGGGCCATTCGCAATTCCTTCCAAATAACGCGCGCAGGACTCGATTCAGCGCATTCGCGATTCGGTTCATCGCCGTTTCATTGCGCGGCTGCTCAAACGGGATTCTGTTTGCGGGGCAGCACCATGCTTTTTGCCCGCGATGCCGGACGAGGGAACCAGAATGAACATCGCCACCAAATTTACTGCGAGCCTGCTGGCCGCCTTCACGCTGGCGGCAAGTCCGCTTGCCGCACAGGTCCAGAGCGTGGATCCGGATGCGGCCTGGGATGCGCCGATCGATGGCGATCTCGAAGCGCCGCAGAATGAGTTGCCGCCAGTAGGTGAAACCGCCCCGGCGCAAACCCAGCAGCCTGCATGGAACGAGCAGGCGGCCGAGACGCAGGCTCCCGCCGCCGCCGCGACCACCAGCCAGCCGCAATGGTCGGAAAGCGAGGCGGAAGTGGCGGCCGATGCCGCCGTTAACAGCGCGGGGGTCGACGATCCGGCCACCACCTATCGCGAAGATGATCTGATCGGCGCCGCAGAAGGCGTGTTCGGCAAGGGTGCCAAGGGCGTGGCCGACATGATCCGCAAACTGCTGGCCGATCAGGGCGAACCCAATGGCTATATCGTCGGCCGCGAGGCTGGCGGCGCGTTCATCGTCGGCGCGCGTTATGGTTCGGGAACGCTGTTCCACAAGATCGAGGGCGAAATGCCGGTCTATTGGACAGGCCCGTCGATCGGTTTCGATGCTGGGGCCAATGCGGGCAGCACCTTCGTGCTGGTCTACAATCTCTACGACACTGAAGAGCTTTACGAACGCTTCCCCGCTGCGGAAGGCACGGCCTATGCGGTGGGCGGGCTGAACGCCAGCTATGTGCGCAAGGGCGATGTTGTCCTCATCCCGATCCGCGTGGGCGCCGGCCTGCGCTTGGGCGTCAATGCGGGTTACATGAAGTTCTCCAAAAAGCAGAAATGGCTGCCGTTCTAATCCGGCAGAGGAAAACAAGCGCCATTTGAGGGGCCGCAATCTCGATTGAGGTTGCGGCCCTTCGCGTGATTGCGCAAAGAGCGGGCCATGCTCGACAAACTTGCCCCGCAGGCGCCCGACGCCCTTCTCGCCCTTATCAAGATGCACGCCGCCGATCCCCGGTCTGACAAGATCGACCTCGGCGTGGGCGTCTATCGCACCAATGAAGGCGCGACGCCCGTTTTCCGCGCGATCAAGCAGGCCGAAAAGCGGCTGCTGGAAGTGCAGGATTCCAAGAGCTATCTGGGCCCTGAAGGCGATGGCGGCTTCGTGAAGGCGCTGATGCCCTATATTTTCGGCGATGATAGCCCGCTCGCCGGACGCATCGAAGGGATGCAGACCCCGGGCGGAACTGGTGCTGTACGTCTTGCCGTCTCGCTGGCGGCCAAGGCCGGGGTCACCCGCATCCATCTGGGCATGCCGAGCTGGCCCAACCACGCGCAGATCCTGCAGGATGTGGGCGTCGAAGTCGTGCCTTTCGATCACGCCAATGCCGATGGGACTGCCAATCTCGATGCCGTGCTCGGTGCGATCCGCGGTGCTGGCGCCAGCGACGCGGTGTTGCTCCACGGCTGCTGCCACAACCCGACCGGTATCGATTACACGCCCGATCAGTGGGATGCGATCGCCGATGCCTTTGCCGATACCGGTGTCCTGCCGATCCTCGATATCGCCTATCAGGGTCTGGGGCAGGGCATGGAAGAGGATGTCGCCGGTGTGCGCGCTGTACTCGCCAAGGTGCCCGAAGCGCTGGTGGCCTATAGCTGCGACAAGAATTTCGGCCTCTATCGCGACCGGGTCGGTGCCTTCTACATGATCGCACGCGAAGGCGGCGACATGGACGCCATCTCCTCCAATGCCAATGCGCTGGCCCGCGCCAACTGGTCCATGCCGCCCGATCACGGCGGTGCGGCGGTGCGCCTGCTGCTGGAAGATGACGGCATGACGGACGTCTGGCAGCAAGAGCTGGACGAGATGCGCGCCCGCATGCGGCGTGTGCGTGACCGGCTGGCAGCAGCGGATAACGAGGTGCCGGGCCTCAACCTCGCCGCGCTGGGCGGACAGAACGGCCTGTTTGCCATGCTGCCGCTGAGCAAGAACCAGATCGCCAGCCTTCGTGAAGATCACGGCATCTACATGGCCGGATCGGGCCGCATCAATGTGGCGGGCCTGCACCAGGGCAATATCGAGAAGTTCATTGCCGCGCTCGGCGAGGTGACGAAGGGCTGACAGGACATGGCGCTCGACCGGCAACCCCTGCTGGAGACCGAGCGCCTCACCCTGCGCCCATTGGCCGAGGACGATCGCGAGGCTTTGTACTCCGTCGCATCCGATCCGGCGGTATGGGAACAGCACCCGGTTCACGACCGCTGGCGGCGCGAGATTTTCGATGGCTTCTTCGACGAAGGGCTGACCAGCGGCGGTTCGCTTGCCGTGCTGCGCAAGAGTGATGGCGCGATCATCGGCCATACGCGCTATGACCATTTCGACGCCGATGACGGCGGCGTAGTCGAGATCGGCTGGACCTTCCTCGCACCCGAATGCTGGGGCAGGGGGCTCAACCCCGAAATGAAGCGCGCCATGCTCGGCCATGCGTTCGGGCAGGTGGCCACAGTCCAGTTCCGCGTCGGCGACACGAATTACCGCTCGCGCAATGCGTTGGAGGCAATCGGTGCGGAGCGGACCGAACGCTACGAACTTGGCCGCTATCAGGGGCGGCGTATCGTCCACCTCATCTATCGGATCACGCGCGAGGCGTTCGCGAATGGCCCGCTGGCCTGACCGATAAAGCTGTCTTACGGAACCAGCTGCCACGCGCGCCGTTCTGGTTCAACGGACTGGCAAATCAATTGCTTGCATCCGCCAAGGGGAGAATACCGATGAAGAAGTTTCTTACCATGCTGCTGTTCGGCGGAACCGCGCTGACCCTTTCGGCCTGCAACACCATCGACGGTGTCGGCGAAGACGTCGAATCCGTTGGCGATTGCGTCGACGGCGTAGAAGGCAACTGCTGAGCAGTTCGCTTACTGTAACAGTTCAAAAGAAGGCGTCGCCCCAAGTGGGTGGCGCCTTCTTTGTTTGGCAGCTCTGAAATGGGGAACGAAGCGCGTCTATAATTCAGTTCAGACACAAGACTTGATCGCAATTAGTATTACTGTATTACTACGCTAACTCACAAGGAGATTAGCGTGAAACTTCTGGCTCAAGCTGCCGCACTTTTTGCCCTTTCTGGGTGCACCACCGTTCCAGCCACGACTGCCTTGTCCTCCCCGCAGCGTGAGGCGCTCGACGCCGCAGCGCCGGGGTTGCTCGCCGCCAACGATGTGCCAAGCATGGCGGTTGGCTACATCGAGAATGGCGAAGTCGCCTGGACCGCCGTTTACGGAGAGCGTGCTCCGGGCGAAGCGGCAGGCGAGGACACGCTTTACAATATTGCCTCGCTCACCAAGCCGCTCGTTGCCGAGACGATCTTGCGCCTTGTCGGGTCTGGAACGCTCGATCTCGATACGCCGCTGGCCACCCAGTTCGTCGATCGCGACCTTACCGATGACCCGCGCGCGCAGAAGATCACTCTCCGCCACGCGCTCTCGCATCGGACGGGTGTGCCGGACAACTGGCGCGACCGAATGGAGGGAGGCAAGTTGCGCCTGGACTGGGAGCCGGGCACCCGCGCGCACTACTCGGGTGAAAACTACGCCATGGCAGCCCGCTACGCCATGATGGCGACGCAGACCCGGCTCGATGATCTGGCCAGGCAACAGCTTTTCGACCCCACGGGGATGAGCGACACATATTTCCTTCCCGACGAAGCATGGGAAGGGCGTGTTGCCATGGTGCGGGGCAAGGACGGTTCCCTGCGCCTGCCCGATAACAGCCCGCAAGGCAGCGCCGCCGACAATGTCCACACCACGATCGGCGATTACACCCGCTTCGTGGCGGCGGCGATGCGCGGCGATGGCCTGACACCCGCCCTGATCGAACAGCGCGCCACCATCTATGACGATCAGACCGCGCAGGCCTGTCCCGAAGGCCTGATCCCGCAGGACAAGTGCCCCCAAGCGACTGGTTATGGGCTTGGCTGGAACGTCTATGATAGCGGCGAGAACCGGTTCCTTGTGCATAACGGCAAGGACTGGGGCGAACGCACCATTGCCCTGTTCGAACCCGACAAGGGCTTTGGCGTTGTGATTTTTACGAGCGGCGCCAACGGTCGACAGGTCATCGCGGATGTGTTGCGTTTGCTGGTCGAAGATGACCCGCTGAATACCCTCGTTCAGGCAGAGGCGGACTTTGAGAAAGGCAACCACTGATCGTCCACTCCATTTCTTGGTGGGTGGCTGCAGTGGTCGCTTGGCGATCTGGATTTAGTCGCCGCTCACCAGGGATGGCGGGGTGGACGGGGGGTGGCAGAAGTCTCGTGGAAGAAGCCGCCGGTCGGGCCGAAATTGTCGAGCGTGGCCAGATGAACCGCGATCCGTGCGCCTTCTTCGGGGGTTCGCTGGCCCATATGACCATTAAGGTCAGTTGCAGTAAGGCCTGGATCGGCGGCGTTGACCTTGATCTTCTCTGCCATCAGTTCACGCGCGAACTTGGCGACGAACATGTTGAGCGCGGCCTTCGATGCGCCGTAGCCGGCAAAGTCGACATCCCAGTTCTCGCTGGTTGGATCGAGCGTCGAGGAGATCGAACCGAGCCCGCTGCTCATCATGACGACACGTGCCGCATCGGCTGCGCGCAGCAGGGGCAGAAAAGCCTGTGTGACGCGCACCGCGCCAAACGCGTTAACGTCGAAAATCGTCCGCATGTCCTCGACCGACTCATTGCTAACGGTGCCAGCGTAACCCTTATGCATCCCGGCATTATTGACCAGTGCGTTGAGGCCCTCGATTTGCGAGCCGAGCGCTTCAGCTGCCATGTTGACGCTAATTTGATCGGTGACGTCGAGAAGGAGCGTCTCCGCTTCGATGCCTTCCTTTTCAAGCTCCGCCGCGGCTTTATCGCCGCGATCGCGGTCACGGCAGCCGAGCCAGACGCGATAGTCCTGCTGCCCCAGCTGTCTGGCGATTTCCAGGCCGATGCCCTTATTGGCTCCGGTCACGAGTGCGGTGCGTTTGGTCATAGGAGATTCCTTTCGAATAAGGGGAGGGCGCTCACGCAAGGGCACCGCGCAGGTATTCGCGCATCGATGTCGGTTTGCGGTTCAGCAGCTCGCCAAGCAGTGGGTCGGTCGCTGCGAAGTCGCCATCACGCGCTGCCTGGAATGCGCCGAGCAGCATTTCCGCGTAAGGTTCGGGCAAACCTGCCGCGATGCGAGCGTCCTTCCATTCCTCGTCGCTGACGATTTCGTGGCGGATGCTGCGTCCGGTAATTTCGGACGCAATCTGCGCTATTTCGGCCATCGTTATGGCGCTCGTCGCTGTAAGAGGCGGGGTCGGCCCATCGATAGTCTCTGCGCTGCACAGCAGGGCCGCATCAGCCTCGGCCAGGTCCGCGCGGACCGTCCAGGCGATCGGACCGTCCTCGGGCACGCGCAAGGTCCCGGCTTTCAGATCGTCGCCGATCATGGCCATGCAGCTTTCGGCGTAGAAGCCATGGCGCAAAGCAGTGAAACTCGGACCTGCGGCGGCGAGATCGGCTTCTGTGGCGTGATGCTGGCTCGCCGGGGCGAAGGAGGATACGGGTTTCGCGCCCGCATGACTGGTATAGAAAATGCGTCCGACACCGGCTCGCGCGCAGGCCGCAATAGCATTGCGATGCAATGTGCGTGCCTCATCTCCGAGCTTGTCTACCGAGACGATTAAGACCTTGTCCGCATCTGCGAATGCTGCGCCGAGGCTCTCCGGATCGGCGAAATCACAAGCATGAACGTCCATTCCGCGATTTGCCAGATCATCTAGATCTTCTGGTTTGCGGCTCGCGGCGGCCAGCCGTGCGCTCGGCACCCGGCGCAGCGCGTGATCCGCAATTGCATGGCCAAGCTTCCCGCTTGCTCCCGTATTGACGATCATACCACACCCTTTCCATTGTTATCATAAATACATTATCAGTGATAACAATGGAAAGCCATAGGCGCTATCATCGTTCCCGTAGCGGTGATATTCCGACGCCATGAATACATCCGACCGGCCGTCACCCCCAGAACATAACGGCCCCGAAAATGTACGCGACCGTATCGTCAATGCAGCCCTGCAATTGGTGGATGAGGGCGGCGTTGGTGCTTTGACCACCAGGGCCGTGGCGCAGGCCGCCAGGGTGCAGGCGCCCACGCTCTATCGCCTGTTCGGTGACAAGGAGGGCCTGCTCGACGCAGTAGCCGAGCAGGGCATGGCCCGGTTCGTAGCCGAAAAGGCCGCGATGATGCCGAACCCGGATCCCGTGCAGGACCTGAGCGATGCATGGGACCACTATATCGAATTTGGACTTGGCAACCCGGCCGTGTTTGCGATCATGAACGCGATCGGGTCGCGCATGGCACAATCGTCAGCCTCCCTTGCAGGAAAGGCGGTGCTTCAACAGCGCGTCCGCCGGATTGCGGAAGCAGGCCGCCTCAGGGTGGCCGAGGCCAGAGCGGTGGCTTTGATCCATGCAGCCGGCGTCGGCACGGTATCGACCTTGCTTGCGCTTCCGCCCGAGGATCGCGGTAATCTGCCCGGCGATGCGCGTAAGGCGGTGTTCGGTGAAATTCTCACCGATCTGCCCGCAGGAAAGACAGACACAATCGCTCCGCTGGCGGTAGGCCTGCGTGCCCGTCTCGACGACGAAAAACGGCTAAGCGCCGGCGAGAAACTGCTGCTTGGCGAATTGCTCGACAGATTGGCAGCCGAACCAGAATAGTTCAGCAGCTGTGGCATGAAGTGCTAGACCGCGATCGCCACGTCCATATCCCCTTCCGTGCGGCGTACGAACACGCTGGTCGCTGGCCCCAATTGCTGGACGTCGAGATCCGCGTTGGCCTCTCCGCAACCCAGACCGTTCATCGCCAGCCTGGCAAGAAAAGGCGGCAACTGCGGCTTTGCGAAGTGCACGGCGCTCGGCGCACAGACACTCATCCCCAAGACAGCCTGCACCATATACATCGGGGCGGCACTGGCCCAGGCCTGCGGTGCGCAGGCAACCGGGTAGAGCGTTGGTCCACGCCCGTGGCGGCGGCCAAATCCGCAGAAGAGCTCGGGAAACCGCTGCTGATCGAAATAGAACGTCGCTTCGAAAAGCGCGCCGAACACCTTGTTCGCGGCAGTTTGAAGTCCGTACCGGGAAAGGCCAGCCACGATCAGGGCATTGTCGTGCGGCCAGATCGAGCCGTTATGATAACTCATCGGATTGTAGCGAACTTCGCGCCGCGACAGCGTCCTTATTCCCCAGCCTGAAAAACAGTCCGGCTCCAGCAGTCGGTCCGCCACGGCTTGGGCATGCTCCGGAGTGGCAATTCCCGTAAGCAACGCGTGGCCGGCGTTCGAGGACACCACCCGGCATGGCTTCTTTTCCCCATCCAGCGCAAGGATATAGCAACCGAGTTCCGCATCGAAGAACGTCGACGCGAAACGTTCCTTGAGATCCGCTGCCTTTGCTCTCCATTCCTTCGCCGCCGCTTCATCACCCCGCGCTTGCGACAACTCGGCGAGGGAGTTCCAAGCACCATAAACATACGCCTGCATCTCGACCAGCGCGATCGGTCCCTCGGCAAGCCTGCCGTCTGCATGGGAGATCGCATCATGGCTATCTTTCCAGCCCTGATTGCGCAGGCCATCTTGATTGCGCCGTCCATATTCGAAGAACCCGTCCCCATCGCGATCGCCCGACCGTTCGATCCAGTCCGCAGCTGCCTCGATATGGGGCCAGAGTCTGTCGACCGTCTGCATGTCGCCGGTTCGCCGGAAATATTCTCCGGCAAGAAAGACGAATAGGGGCGTGGAATCGACACTGCCGTAATAGTGCCGGAAAGGCACCTCGCCGGTGTTGGCCATTTCGTTCAGACGGGTTTCGTGAAGGATCTTTCCCAGTTCGGCATCGGCTACTGAATCATCGGACTGTGCCTGTAATTCCGCGAGCCGAAGCAGCGTCCCCTGAGCCAGCGAAGGGTCGTACCAGAGCATTTCGAGAGCGGTGATCAGGGAATCCCGCCCGAAGAGCGTGCAATACCACGGAATTCCGGCGTAAGCTGCGGGACCCTGCGGCGTCTGGGTGGTGAGAGTGGTCACATCGGCGATGCTGCGCGCGATCATGGCATCGAACGATGTGTTCGAGGAAAAGATCGACGGGCGCCCCTCCAGAGCTTCGCGTCGTCCACGGCGCAAGGCACGATAGGCTTCGAGGTAGGCCCGCATCGGCTCCACACCGTCGTCTTTGTCAAAGCGCGCCCGCGTGTAGAAGACCTTACGCTCGCCCGGTGCCAGCGTGACGTCGAAACGAACCTTGTGCGCTCCCACGAAATCGGGCTCCGGCGCGAAGCTGACTGCGGTCTGGCGCTCGATCTCGTCGAGGCCGGTGTAAGTATATTCGACGCCATTTGCGCTGCAGTTAGGGGCCGCATGCGCGCCGCGACGCGGCCGGCTATCACCGCGAACTTCGAACATGTCGCGGAAATCCGCACCGAGGGTCAGCTCAATGCTGAAAGCGTGCGTGCGCTTGTCGAAATTGCGCACTGCGAGCCGTTCGAAAGCGCTACCATCATAGAGAAATTTGACCCGGCTGAAGTGCAGCACGTCGGGGGGAATTTGCTGTCCCTGCCGGTTGGTGAGGCGCGGGTTGGTAAGATCGACGATCAGGGCATCGACGCGGTCGTCCAAGGCCGAACCGAGCAGCAATGGGTAAGCCCCGCACAGGGTAAGCCGCCAGAAGGAAATCTGGCGCATGTCGCGGTAGTAGACGCCTTCCGGGGCCTTTTCGGTTCCGACCACATCCCCATGCGTGTCGAAAAGCGCGAAGGAATCGCCATGTTTCACCGCGCGCAATTCCTGCTCCTGAATGGAACTGGGTGACTGGATCTGATGTTCGTAGCCGGCTTCGATGGTTTCCTGCTCTGTCAAAATCCGAATTTCCCGTTTGAGAGTTGCGCAGCCGTAGCGATGCCGAGACCTTTGGGCTTCCGCGCAAAGGGAGGGGTGGGAGTATGGCGCGGTATCCGTGCATCCGGCATAGCCTCACCCCCGCGAGGCTTGTCGATGAGTTCTTCGAAAAGCCGAACATAGTCGCTGGCCATGCGCTGAACGGTGAACCGCTCTTCGAAATAGGACCGCACCTTGGCCCGATCCATGCCAAGCACATCGTCGACGGCGGCAACGGCTTCGCCCATGCTGTCGACTACCCTGCCGCTAACTCCGTCTTCCATGACTTCCAGGACCGAGCCGTTGCGCCAGGCCACGACCGGAGTGCCGCACGACATGGCTTCGATCATGACCAGCCCGAAGGGTTCGGGCCAGTCGATCGGAAACAGCAAGGCTCCGGCATTTCCAAGCAATTCGGCTTTTTGCTGTTCGTTCACCTCGCCGATGAAGCTGATCTGTTCGTGTTGCTCGACCAGCGGCCGGATCTCGCTTTCCCAGTAAGCCCGATCCACGTCATCGATCTTGGCCGCCATGATCAGCCGGCGCCCGCTGCGTACCGCGATTTCGATCGCCCGGTCCGGCCTTTTTTCGGGTGAAATACGTCCCAGAAAGACGAGATGATCGCCCCCTGTCTCGTTGTACGGGAGCAGGTCGGCAGGCAGACCGTGATAGATATTCCCGACCCAATTTACCGGCGGCAACGGTAGCCGCTGATTGTTCGAAATCGATACCAGCGGCACATCGCGGAACACACCGTAACAATCGTATAGCTCGGGGATATCTAGCCGCCCGTGAAGCGTCGTTACGGTCGGCGTATCCCATGAATGGACTACGGGATAGTGAAACAGGTCGATATGAAAGTGGACCACGTCGAAATCGGCCAGCCGCTGGCCCACGCGTTCGATCATGCTGATATGATGCGGTACGAGATTGACCGCTCCGTCGACAAGTCGCAGGGCGCGCGGCGTACAGGGAACCAGTTCTGCCGAGGTTTGGGAATCGCCCGATGCGAACAGGGTGACGTCATGCCCCATCCGTACCAGTTCTTCGGTCAGGAAGTGAGCGATCCGCTCCGTTCCGCCGTAGAGTTTAGGGGGGCAACTTTCGGCCAGCGGAGCAATCTGTGCGATGCGCATCGGAACCCTTTCATCAGCGGATAACCCATCAACGCTCGCGGACCGAAAATGCTCTTGGGTATCGAACAATTATCGCGACGAGCGGGTGCGCCTTTGAGCCCAACCGCGTGGAGGGCGTTACAGGACCGGGTTCGGAAGCCCGCTATCTCGACTCAATTGACCGTTATCACAAAATCTCTTTGAGAAACCGTTCGTCGGGCGCTTGAGCCGATAGATAATCGAGCGCCCCTGCAGGCTTTGGGGCACTGAAGAAGTAACCTTGGAGATGCGTACACCCCAAGTCAGTCAGCAGTTTCATTTGAGCTTCGGTTTCTACCCCCTCCGCGACGATGCCCATTCCCAGTGCCTTGCCGAGGCCGACGACGGCTTCGATCACTGCCCTGGCCGCTGGCGAAGTCGAGATCTTGCCGATGAACGATCGGTCGATCTTCACCTTGTCAAAAGGGAATCGCTCGAGATAACTCAGAGCGGAATAGCCGACACCGAAATCGTCCATTAGGATCTGGATGCCGAGCGCTCTCAATTCCGCTAGAAGGCGGAACGTGTTTTCGACATCGCGTATCACCAGCCCTTCGGTCACTTCCAGCTGAAGCCTGTTGGGCGCCAATCCTGTTTTTTCGAGAATGTCACTGATATGTCCGACCAAGTCAGGGTTCTCGAATTGCATTGGGGAAAGATTGACCGCAACGCGGATATCTTCGCGCCATGTTGTCGCAGTGGTACACGCGCTTTCGAGAACCTGGGCGCCGAGTTCGCCGATCAGGCCGCATTCTTCAGCGATCGAAATGAAGACATCGGGGCCGATTGGGCCGCGGTCAGGGTGTGTCCAGCGCGCGAGTGCTTCACAACTCGATATTCGGCCTGTGCTCGTCGAGACCACTGGCTGGTAAGCAACCTCGATTCTGCGGGAGTCGATCGCCTTACGAAGCTCTGACTCGATTGCCCGTCGATCTGCTGCGGCTTCATCAAGATCGGCGCTGAAAAACGAGATTTTTCCCCGGCCTATCTCTTTGGCCTGATACAATGCCAAATCGGCCGCCTGGCGCAGCCCATCGACGGTTTGACCGTCGCGTGGACATACGACGATGCCGATGCAGGCGCTCGTATACGCTTCGAACCGATCGATAGTGTAGGGGTGGTACAGGGCATCGACGACAGCGCTGGCAACTCTCCTTGCCCGCATCGCTGGGTCCCGCCCCACCACGATGATTGCGAACTCGTCGCCACCGATACGGGCGATGACATCTTCGATATCGACCAGGCTGCGCAAGCGATTGCCGACTTCGAGCAAGAGCTGGTCCCCGATCAAATGGCCGAACTGATCATTCACGGCCTTGAAGCGATCCAGATCGATCATCAGCACAGCAAAGGAGGCTTTTTCTGCAATCAGCCGTTCCATGCGTGAAACAAAGCTGTTCAGATTAAACAGCCCCGTCAGGGAATCATAATGCGCAAGCTTGAAAGCGCGGCGTTCGTTCCGGCGCAAATCGGTCACGTCCTCCGACAATCCGAGGATGAATTTCTTTTCTGACCCCGGTGCGTCCACGACGAGGCGCTTGGTCCGCAGCATAACGTGCCGACCGTCGTCATTTGTGAACGCGCTTTCGGAAAATTCTATGTCATCGGAGTTCAGCACACTGGTATCGCGGTCGTAATATCCTTTCCCCACGTCCGGAAACAGCTCGCGATCGGTGCGGCCGATCACTTCCGACGCCGGGCGGCCAATTACCTCTTCGCCCACCTTGTTGAGCAGCAGGTAGCGACGCGTCACGCTGTCTTTCACGAACAGCATGGCAGGCAATTGCTCGATGATCGTATCAAGAAACGCGCGCGTGCTCGCTCGGTCCTGTTCCAGCGATTTACGGTCGGTGACGTCGCGGATGATGGCAGCGAAGCCTTCCTTCCCGTCTTGGCCTTCGCCGTTCCACCGGGCGATCGAAAGCTCGACTGGAAATGTCTCGCCCGAAGCCCGGTGCGCCTCCAGCTCCACCGTTGTTCCGATCGGCAAAGCCTTGTCTTCACTGCCCGGTGTCGCAGGTCCGCCAGGGGGCGGTATTGCGAATTCTCCGGCAGGCAGGATGAGGTCGAGCGATTGTCCGATGGCCTCCGCAGCATCGTATCCGAACATTCGTTCGGCACCCGGATTCCAGAAGGTGATCCGGCAGTCATTCCCGACGGCAAGCACGGCGTCCGAAGTTGCCGTGACCACGCTGGCGGCGACTTCGCCCTCGATCCGGCTCAGGCGTTCCTGGATCCGTTCTACGGCAAGCTGCGCCAAATCCCCCAGCGCCTGGCGCTGGCTGGAAGAAAGTGGCGGACGAGGCGAAGTGTCGAATACACACACTGTACCCAGGCAGTATCCCGCAGCGTCGAACATCGGGGCGCCGGCATAAAAGCGAATGCCGTTTTCTCGTGTAACCAATGGATTTTTGGCAAATCGAACGTCATCCGCCGCGTCGGTGACTTCGAAGAATTGACGGGCCTCGACGGCATGAGCGCAGAAGGCGTGCTCGCGCGGGGTCTCCTGGAAATCGATCCCTGTCCGCGCCTTGAACCACTGCCTTTGCTCATCGACGAGACTGATCGCGGCGCTGGGCACGTCGAGCAGGAGGGCAGCCAGCCGCGTAATCTCGTCGAACGCGAATTCCGGCGGGGTATCAACGATGCCATAGCTCACCAGGGCTCGAAGCCGCTCTTCTTCCGACCCTGGGTTTTCAACCATTCAATGCCCTATGGCTGTTTAACTGAACATTAGCCATACTTGTACTTCTATTCAATCACCTCATAGTTACCGCGCTATCCGGGATCGGAAGTGCGGCTCTATTAGCCTCGCAACAAAAGCAGGTAGAAATGGAAGCGTCACGTTGGAACGGGTGGCGGCTCGGGCCCTGCTTACCGTCGCCCCTTCGTCATTTCCGGAACAGGTTGGGATATGTCCACGCCCAGGGATAGCGATTGTCGCCCAGCACCATGGTGACGATGGCAGGGTAGATCAGTTCGGCGCGCACATCGTTGCCCAGAAGCACGACGCAACGCTTGTTCGCCTCGTCGCATTGGGCGATGTTGCCGGTCCATTCGTTGTGACCGCCCTTGGCGAAGAAACGCCCGGAAGGTCCCTCCCACGTATCGACACCCAGACCGCCGGCGAGGTTCACCTCCGGTCCGATAGGGTCATAGGTATCGAGCACCTCAATCGTGGGGAATTTCGATTTCGTGCTGATCGGCACTTCGGGGCGCGTCCATTCGGCGCGCAGTTCCGGCGAGAGTCCTTCGCCCATCAGCATCCCCCGCCACATGCTGGCCTGATCGGCGATGGTCGTGTCCATCGAACCCGAAGCGCTCACATTGCTGCGCGCGTCGTGCTCGACGAAGCTGCCGTCGAATTTGTAGCCATCCGCCAGGTGGCTGGCGAAGTCCTCGCGCCATTGCATGCTGGTATTGGGCATTCCGAAGCGGTCGAAGATGCGGCGTTGCATCTCGTCCTTCACGTTGAGGCCCAGCCCTTCCTCCAGCACGAATTGCAGCAGGTAGAAGCCTTCGCCCGAATAGGCATAAGCGGTGCCCGGCGTGAAGTGGAACGACATGTCGTGGTCGGGCTCGAACCAGCGCAGGTTTGCGAGGCCCGAGCTATGGGTCAGCAAGATTCGCGGCGTGAGCAGGCGCCAGTCCTCGTCCCCTTCGAGCGACGACCAGTCGCCACGATCCTCGTTGCTATATTCGGGCAGCGGCCTGGCCAGATATTCACTGATCGGCGAGTCGAGGCCGATCTTGCCCTCATCGACCAGTTGCAGGACCATATAGGTGAACGCCGCCTTGGTAATCGATGCGGCATACATGATCGTATTGGTCTCGAGCGGCACCTGCTTTTCGACATTGGCATGGCCGAAGGCGCGGACGTGGCGGATCTCGTCGCCATCGATGATCGCGATCGCCATCCCCTTCACGTCATTGGCCGCCATCAATTCCTCGATCCGCGTGTCGAGCGCATCGTAATCGTCAGTGACGGCACTCGGCTGAGCACTCGCGACAGGAGCGGTGAGGGCATTGGGCGCGCAGGCCGCGAGCAGGGTAGCGGCGAGAAGGGGCAGCGTTTTCATGGTATTCTCCTATTAAATGGGACGAGCGAAAGGGTTGCGCTAGAGGCGCGGAAGTAGGTGTGTGAGTTTGCGGATAATGAGTCCGTCAGCAGGTCATCGCCATCGCCAGGCGACGAAGAAGCAGCCTAGCCCGCCGATGATCAGCGCGATCCCGGGGATGAGCGCCCAGCGGTAAGGCGGCGCCTGTGCGACCACGTCGCTGCCAACCAGGTTCCACACACGCTTGCCGCCTGCCACCTGTTCGGTGAACACGGGCCCGCGCATCTGGGTGAGGAACAGGGTCTGCTCATCCTCACCCGGCGCGCCCGGCGGGATTTCGGTATCCGACGGGGCATTGGCGGCGGTCACGCCGGTAGACTGATAGGTATATTGGGTGAGCATGCGCGCAGGTTCTAGCTGCGAGAAGCCGAGGAAGCCGCCGCCGATCATCAGCGCGGCGAGGCCTGCGATCAATATCCGGCGCGGCGTTTCGATATCGGCCTGCGAGCGCTGAAGCAGCAGATCGCGCAGCGCATCGATCTCGCGCAGCCGGTCGAGCTCGGCGGGGAACAGCACGCCGGCCATCTCCTCCGCATCGATGCGGTAAGCCTCGACCAGCCGCGCATAGATATCGCCCGAAGGGATCGACTTGTTGTTCTCGAGCTTGGACAGATAGCTCTGCTCGATCTTCGCACGGGATGCAGCTTGCGGCTGTGTCCAGCCGCGCTCCGCCCGTTTCTGCCTCAGATAGTCGCCGAATTTCATATCCGCCCTTTCCGCTTTCGATAGCTGTATTCACGGGGAGGAATGGCACGAATACAAGCGGAATATTCGGGAATAATGGGGAATAGTCGGCGCGGGCCCTGTAAAACCTGCGCCATTTACAGGGTTTGGACAGCCAGTAACTGATTGGTGCCTGCTTCTATACTCTGGTTTTTGGACACTCTCCCGTGCGCGTCGTACGCCGCCACGCCAGTTCCCGGGCATAGCTTCGCTGGCCGCTTCGCCCACGCCAGCGACGATTTCGAAGCCAAGAAAAGTCCCCCTAATCCCTGCATTCGCGACTTGCCTGCAACGCCTCCGTCGCTAAGACACCGCCGCATGACGGGGCGTTCGATTGCGATTGCGGGATGTGGTCCGTGCGGATTGGCCGCTGCATTACTGCTCGCGCGGGCAGGCGATCGCGTGGTGGTGTTCGAGCGTTTTACCGAGCCTCAGCCGATCGGTTCGGGCCTGATGATCCAGCCCACCGGCCTTGCCGTTCTGCACCGGCTCGGCCTTGCCGACTTGATCATGGAGGAAGGCGCGCGGATAAACCGGCTGCATGGCATGGCCGCAAACCGCGTGGTCCTCTCGGTCGGCTATGATGCGCTGAAGGCACGGCCCGCCATGTTCGGCATCGGCATCCACCGTGCCAGCCTGTTCGCCGCGCTTTACGATGCGCTGCAGGCCGAAGGCATTCCGCTGCGGACCGGCCGTACGATCACCGGTTCGGTCATGCAGGGATCGCAGCGCTGCCTGCGTTTCGAAGACGGTGAGACCAGCGAGCCGTTCGACCTGATCGTCGACGCGCTGGGCACGCGTTCGGCGCTTGTCGCCGGTCCGTCGGGTCAACTGCCCTATGGTGCGCTCTGGGCCTCACTCGACTGGCCCGAGGGTTTCGATCTGCCGCGCGACACGCTTTCCCAGCGCTATCGGCTGTCCAGCACGATGGCGGGTGTGCTGCCGCTGGGCAAAGGGCGCGGGCCGCAGGAACGGCTGGCGTTCTTCTGGTCGCTGAAGGGCAGCGATCATGCCCGGTGGCAGGATGCGGGGCTCGATCATTGGAAAGGCCAAGTCCGCAACCTGTGGCCGATATGCGAACCGCTGCTGGACCAGATCGCCCGGCCAGACCAGCTTACCTTCGCACGCTATGCCCATCGCACGCTGGAGCATCCGGCCGCAGAGGCGCTTATCCATATCGGCGATGCCTGGCATTCGGCGAGCCCGCAACTGGGCCAGGGTGCGAATATGGCGCTGCTGGATGCATGGGCGCTCTCGCTCGCCATGGCGCGCAATAAGGATGTGGCGGCGGCGCTGAAGGATGCGGTGGCGCTGCGGCGTGCCCATGTCGACATCTATCAATGGCTGACCTGGCTCTTCACTCCGGTCTATCAGTCCGACAGCCGGTTGCTGCCCTTCATCCGCGATCGGCTGGTCGGCCCCCTGTCGCGCCTGTGGCCAGCCAACAAGATCCAGGCGGCGATGGTCGCCGGGCTGGTAGCCAATCCCCTGCCGACGCTTGAATTAGACAGTCGATAGGGATGCGGTAACTCTGCAGCGGAGGAATGGCAGTCGCCGCTCACTCCGGTTTTATATGTCCGCCTAAGATAAGCTCCGTCAATAACGAGGAGATTGCGCTTGCGGCTTGCCAAGCCGCGAAAACATCCAAATGCAGTCTACCAAGCTCCTCCACCATCTCGGCACGACCGTCCTCATTTTGAATTCGGTAATTATGCTTTGCGAAGAAGCCGTGTGATAGCTTGTTGCGCGCTTCTACTCCGGACTGGAGGATCTGATCGAGCTCAACATTGACCTTAAGATTTTCCCGCACTTTGTTGAGCATGCGACCAAGAGTGCTCTTATCTATCGTTGTAAGGAGTTCCTGTGCTGCTGCAGGATTCGGCATCGAATGCCAGCCCTCTTCAAGGGCTCGAAGAGCTAAAAGTATTGTTCCCAGTTCGGTTTCAAATAGCTGAGATGCCTCGGCAGCAATACCATACTTTGCGTAGAGTTCGCGGCGTTTGACCATACCTTCGTATTCGATGCTGAGTTGGCAGTGTGTCATAAGCTCCACTTAGACACCCATAAGGCATCAATAGATCTGATCACCGAAATTATTGCGTTACCATAGGTCAGCAGTGTCTGGAGCTCCAATGTGCTGGTTCGTGCTGAACGTTACGGTTCGTGCAGGTTCGTTACGCATCCTAGCAGTAAGGCGCTTTCTCAGCCCAAGCATAAGCAATCAGTTTAGGTCCCGATGCATCGTTATTCGCGCCTTGATGTCCCGTACGTAGAGACAGCCTTGGACAACGGGGAGAGGTATCCGGGACTATGGACTAACGGAAACGGCCCGTAGGACGCTGCGGGCCGTTTCTACTTAAAAGATTAGGGCACCGGTTTGCCAAACATGGCGAACGTTTACCCCGCCAAACCCTGCATCCGCTTGAGATAACGCGCCAGCACGTCGATCTCCAGATTGACCTTGGCGCCTTCCTCCAGCGTGCCCAGCGTCGTCACTTCGGCGGTGTGGGGGATGATGTTAAGGGCGAAGTGGCAGGTGCCGTCTTCGCGGTCGTGCACTTCGTTCACGGTCAGCGATACGCCGTCGACCGTGATCGATCCTTTTTCGGCCACGAAGGGCGCAAAGTCGCGGGGGATGCGGATGGCGAGGTGCCAGCTGCCGCCCTTTTCCTGTTTCGTCACGACTTCGCCCACCGTATCGACATGGCCAGTGACGAGGTGGCCGCCCAGTTCGTCGCCCAGCCGCAGCGCGGGTTCGAGGTTCAGCTTGCGGCCCTTCTCCCACATGCCGGGCACGGTGCGGGCCACTGTTTCGCCCGACACGTCGAAGCCGATGCGGGCATCGCCCCTGGTCCCGGCCAGCGTCACCACGGTCAGGCACACGCCCGAACAGGCGATGGACGCACCGATGTCGATGCCTTCGGGATCGAAGGGACAGGCGACGGTGACATGCGTGTCGCCGCGCTGTTCGACGCTGTCGATGGTGCCGATGGCGGTGACGATACCGGTGAACATGTTAGGGCTGATCCTCCTGTCTGGTGCGGCGATAGGCGGTGAATGTGTCGCTGCCAAGCTGGCGGGTTTCGGCAAGCTGCCAGCGGCCATGCGCATCGGCTAGATTGGCGAGACCGATATCGCCCAGTGCCGCCATGCCGCCACCGATCACGATGGGGGCGCGGTAGATTTCCAGCCGGTCGACCAGATCGGCCTTCAGGAAGCTGGCCGCCGCGCCTGCGCCGCCTTCGACATAGAGATATTGCACACCGTCCAGCGCGCCGATCTGATCGGGCGCGTTGATGACCTTCACCCCGTCGGGCGGGACGCCGCGGCTGAGCAGGACGCGCTGCGGGCTGTATGCTTCCAGCCCGGCAAGCCGCACATCGAGCCGGGGGCGATCCTGCCGCCAGGTGCCGCCGCCCACAAGGATGGCATCGCTCAGCGCGCGGCGCGAATGGACATGGGCGCGCGCCTCTGCACCGGTGATCCACTGGCTCGACCCGTCGGCCATGGCGATGCACCCGTCGAGCGAGAGCGCGAGCTTGAGGGTGACATGTGGGCGGCCATGGCGGGCGCGGGCGAGATAGCCTTCAAGGCTGTGCTGAACGGCGGCAAGGGGAAGCAGGGCGACTTCGATACCGGCGGCGCGCAGCCGCTCTATCCCGGCGCCGGCGGTGCGCGGATCGGGATCCTGCGCGCCGATCACGACGCGGGCGACATTCGCTTCTGCCAGCAGGGTGGAGCAGGCCGGGCCGCGTGGTGATTGGTGGGCGCAGGGCTCCAGCGTGACATAGGCGGTGGCGCCGCGTGCGTGATCGCCCGCCTGTGCCAGTGCCGCCGCTTCGGCATGGGGGCGGCCTCCGGCCTGCGTCCAGCCGCGCCCGACTACGCGGCTATCCTTCACGATCAGGCAGCCGACCGAGGGGTTGGGGCGCGACAGCGGGCGGCCGCGCGACGCCAGCCGCGCCGCCGCAGCCAGCCAGCGCGCATCACTCGCCGCCGGTTTCAACCGCGCTGTCCGCCTGTTCCTCGCGTGGGCTGTCCTCACGCTCACCGAAAAGCCGGTCGAGCCGTTCCTGTTCGGCGCGTTCCTCGGCCAGCCGTTCGGCTTCGGCCTCGGCTTCCATGGCCTCGACATCCATGCCGCTGGCCGCGCCCAGCGTGCGGTAGATTTCGCGCTTGCGCTCCTCGATCCGGGCGCGTTCGGCGGCGCGTTCTTCCTTCAGCTTCTGGTTTTCGATGTTGGACTGGCGGATTTCCTCGTCGGTCCGGCCTTCGGCGAAGGTGGTGATATAGGTCACCTTGGGCTGTTCGGGCGGGTAGAAGTAATTTTCCTGCGTGATCCAGAACAGCAGCGTTCCCGACATGGCGAAGGACGCGGCAAGGATCGGCCAGCGATAGGGGGTGGGCCGTTTCCATTCGGTCCAGAAGTCGGCAAAACCACCGACAGGGTTGATCCTGTTTCTCAAACGCATGATGCCTAGATAATAGCAGACGCGCCTTAGCGCTAGCTGAAGCTGGCGTAGAGTGTGCGGCCGTGCTGTTTGAGCCAGCGGTTGGCGCTGTCGATCTCGCCTTCGTAGATCGCGTCGAGCAGGGCGTGGAAGGCGGGTGAATGGTCGAAGTGGACGAGGTGGGCCACTTCATGCGCCACGACCGAGCGGCGGACGAAATCGGGTGCCTGCACCAGCCGCCAGTTGAGGCGCAGCACGCCCTTGCTCGAACAGCTGCCCCAGCGGCGTTTCGCACGGCTCAGCCGGACTTGGGCGGGGGGAAGGCCGGCCCGGTCGCAATAATCGCGGACATCCTCGGTGATCAGGCCGATCGCCTCCCGATCAAGCCAGTGTTCGAGGCGTTTTCCGGAACACTCCAGCGGGCCGCCAAGCTGCAGGCGGCCATCGCGCAGCAGGGGTTTGCGGGGCGCATCCTCGCGCCAGTCGAGGGGGATTTCGCCGCCGCGGTAGAGCACCTTACCGGCGGTGATAGGGTCCTGTTTTTCGGGGATTTTCTCCAGCTGCCGGGCCAGCCATTCGCGCCGATCCTCGGCAAAGGCGACAGCCTCTTTCGTGGCACACCAGCGCGGCAAGGTTATGCGAACCGCGCTGCCATCGGGCGCCAGCCGCAAAGTCAGCCTTTTCGCCGTCTTGTGCCGCCGGATTTCAATCGGCAGCACCCGCGAACCCACGGAAATCTGCGGATCGGCGCTCGCCTGCCGCAGCCATTCGATCATGCCGGCCAGTCCCCGTCCCGGTCCTCGCCATCGCCCCATTCGACGATGTGATGCTCCAGCGGCCCGGCCTCGTCCTCGGAAATAACCCGCCCCGCAACCGATACTCCAGCCGCGATAACCGCCTCGCGATCACCCGATAAAAGGTAGTGCCAGCGGGGCAGGGCGCGCCCTTCGGCACGGCGGCGATAGGCGCAGGTTTCCGGCAGCCACGGCACCCGGTCCACCAGCTTGAGCGTCAGGCGCAAACAGTCCGGCACGAAGGCCTTGCGGTGCTTGTAGTCGCGGCATTGCGCCGTCTGGCAGTCGAGCAGGGTGCAGGCGACATTCGTCTCCTCGATCTCGCCCGTGTCCTCATATTCGACCTTGTGCAGGCAGCAGCGCCCGCAGCCATCGCACAGCGCCTCCCACTCTTCGCGGTTGAGATCGGCGAGCGGCCGGTCCCAGAATTTCTCCCTCAACGCACCCATTTCGCCAGTTCCGCTGCAACGGCATCCGGCCCGTCCGACGTGGGCAGCAGGGCGAGGGGCTGGCCGTCCGGGCCGAACAGATAGGTCTGGTTGGAATGGTCCATCAGATAGCCGCCATTGGAGGTTTCTTCGCCCTTGCTGTAGAAAACGGCGAAGTCGGATGCCGCCTTGTCGAGCTGTTCCTTGCTGCCCGTCATCCCGATCAGGCGCGGATGGAAGGCGTCGGTGAACTCGGTCAGGACCTCGGGCGTGTCGCGCTGCGGATCGATGCTGACGAACAGCGGCTGCACCTTGGCGCCCAGCTCGGGATTTTCCTTCTCGAAGCGTTTGAGCCCCGCCATCGCCCGCTGGTTGTCGGTGGGGCAAACGTCAGGGCAGAAGGCGTAACCGAAGTAGATCGTGCGATATTGCCCATCGAAATCGGAGAAGCTGATCGGCTCCCCGGTCTCGCTGGTAAGCATGAAATCGCCGCCGATCGCCGCCCCGGCAAGCGGCGGCTCGCCCGGGTTGGATGCAGAATCGGCTTGCGAACAGGCAGCCATGAGAAGGCTTGCGGCGATCAGGAATGAAAAGCGGGGCATGACAGTGGGGTTCATGGTCTGCTAACGGCTCGGGTTCAAGGGTTTGCCGCGAGGATATTCGCGATTTCGATACGGAGAATGCAACGGTGCGTACTGTTGGACTGAAACGGATTCTGGCGGTTGCCGGAACGGCGCTTGCTCTTTCGGCGAGCCCGGTGGCGGCGCAGCGCCAATCCGATGGCTATACCTTCATCAAGGCGGTGCGCGATCGCGAAGGCGATGTCGCGACCAAGCTGCTGGATGAGCCGGGCAACACCATCATCAACGCGCGCGATATCGGCACGGGCGAGACTGCCCTGCATGCCGTGGTTCAGCGGCGCGACATCACCTGGGTGAAATTCCTGCTGCAGCGCGGCGCCAATCCCAACATTGCCGACAAGAACGGCGTCTATCCGCTCCAGATCGCCGCGCAGCTCGGCTTCGTCGAAGGGGTGGAGCGGCTGATTGCGGGCGGCGCGCATATCGACGTTTCCGACAGCACGGGCGAGACGCCTCTCATCAGCGCGGTCCATCGCCGCGATCTGGGGCTGATCGAACTGCTTGTTTCCGAAGGCGGCAACCCTGACCGGACGGACAATTCGGGCCGCAGCGCGCGTGACTATGCAACGCTGCTGGGCGCACGGTCGGGGGCGCTGGAAGCCATCGAGAAGGCGGAAAAGTCGGACGAGGACGAGGCCGAAACCTATGGACCAAGCTGAGATGAACCCCGCCGACCTGACGCTGGACGAGCTACGTCTGGCGCTTGCCCCGGCCATCGCCGATGCGGCCGTATTCGACGGCTGGACCGACGAGGCGCTGGTAATGGCGGCAGACCAGATGGGCGCGGATGTCGATGTCGCCCGGCTCGCCTTCAAGGGCAAGGGCGGCGGCGTCTCGGCGATGGACATGGTCAGCGCCTGGATCGAAACCGTCGATGTGGCGATGGCAGCCGCGCTTCCGCCGGAAAAGCTGGCCCAGATGAAGATACGCGAGCGGATTCGCAGCCTCGTGCAATTCAGGCTCGACGCGGTGGCGGGGCAGGAAGAGGCGCTGCGGCGCGGCTTGGCCATCATGTCCATGCCCCAGAATGCCGCGCGTGCGGTGAAGCTGGGCTGGAACAGTGCCGATGTGATGTGGCGGCTCGCCGGCGATACCGCGACGGACTACAATCACTATACCAAGCGCGCCATTCTGGCCTCTATCTACGGGGCGACACTGGCGGTGTTCGTGGACGACCAGAGCGAAGGCAAGGAAGACACTCGCGCCTTTCTCGACCGGCGGATCGAAGGGGTGATGACCTTCGAGAAGGTCAAGGCGAAGTGGCTGGGATCTGAGCGTGAGAGCTTCAGTGTCACGCGTTTCCTTGGCCGGTTGCGCTATCCCGCCCGCTAACTGCTGCGCTATTGATAACCAGTTGCAACAAGCCTTCCGATATGAGAGGGGGCGCGCATGACATTGGATGGTTTCGACAGTGAGAGAAGCGCTCGCATTACCAGCGTCGACTGGGCAGCGCTTGCCGAGGATGAAAGCAAGCGGCTGCAGGCGCTGGGCGTGGACGAAGGGGCCGAGGTTGCCATCATGCACCGCGGAATCTTCGGTACGCGCGATCCGATAGCCTTGCGGCTCGGCAACATGACCATTGCGATCCGCCGTGCCCATGCCGCAGCCATCACGGTAGAAGCCGTATGAGCCGCAAATACACTGCCGCGCTGCTCGGCAACCCCAATTCGGGCAAGTCGGCGCTGTTCAACGCGCTGACCGGTGCCCGGCAGAAAATCGCCAATTACGCCGGCGTCACCGTGGAGCGTAAGGCTGGTCGCCTGATGCTGCCGAGCGGTGAGCCGGTCGAACTGCTCGACCTTCCCGGATCATACAGTTTCGATGCCGCGAGTCCCGACGAGGCGGTCACGCGGGATGTGGTGAAGGGCACTTTCGACGGCGAGGCCGTGCCCGATGTGCTGGTCATCGTTATCGATGCGGCGAATCTCGAACAGCATCTCGTTTTTGCGCAGGAAGTGCTCGAACTGGGGCGCCCCACCGTGGTAGCGCTCAACATGGTCGATCTGGCAGAGCGCGATGGCCTGACGCTGGACCCGGCGGCCTTGTCCGAAGCGCTCGGCGTTCCCGTGGTGCCGACGGTGGCGGTCCGCAGGCGCGGGATCAGTGAATTGCTGGCGGCGATTGCCGAGGCTGAAACCCATGCGGACGAAGAAGCGCATAGCCGTTGGCACCTGACGCTGCCCGAACGGCGGCTTTCGGCCAAGCACATCGCGCGCGGTACCATTCTTTCGAAATCCGCGCGGCACACCATCGAAAACGGCGTCGACAAGGTCCTCCTCAATCCGTGGATCGGGCCTGTCATCCTGTTTGGGTTGCTCTTCGTTATCTTCCAGGCCGTGTTTGCCTGGGCTACGCCCTTCGCCGACGCGCTCGAAGGCGGCGTCGGTGTCCTTACCGAAGCGACTACGGACTTGCTGCCCGCCGGGATCGTGCGCGATTTCCTTACCGAAGGCGTGCTGGCCGGTGTCGGTTCGGTTGTGGTGTTCCTTCCGCAGATCGTGATCCTCTTCGCCTTTATCCTTATAATGGAAGCGAGCGGCTACATGGCGCGCGCAGCCTTCCTGATGGACCGGCTCATGGCGGGTGTCGGCCTGTCCGGCAAAAGCTTCATTCCGCTGCTCTCCAGCTTCGCCTGCGCCATTCCGGGCATCATGGCGACGCGCAGTATTTCCGATCCCAAGGACCGGCTGACAACCATCCTCATCGCGCCTTTGATGACCTGTTCGGCGCGGCTGCCGGTTTACGCGGTCATAATCGCTGCCGTCATCCCGCAGACGACCATCGGACCCGGTATCGGCATCCAGGGGCTCGTATTGTTCGCGCTTTATGTGGCGGGCATCGTCGGCGCCATGGTCGTCGCTCTGGTCCTGCGCAGCACAGTGACGAAGGGCGCGGCGAGCGGCTTCATCATGGAATTGCCGCGTTACCAGTTGCCCCGCCTGAAGGACCTTGCGATCGGCCTGTGGCAGCGTGCCTGGGTCTTCCTGCGCCGCGCGGGTACGATCATCTTCGTGGCCACGATCGCGCTTTGGGTGCTGCTGAGCTTCCCCAAGGCCGAGCCGGGCGAAAGCCAGCTCGATGCAAGCTTCGCCGGGGCAGTGGCCGATACGATCCATCCGGTGCTGGAACCGGTCGGCTTCAATCGCGAGATGAGCCTCGCGCTCGTGCCTGCCATCGCCGCCCGTGAAGTGGCTGTCTCCGCACTCGCCACGACCTATGCCGTCGATGCGGAGGACGAAGATGTCGCAGCCGCAGGCGTGACCGAGAAGATCGCCGCCTTGTGGAGCTTGCCGACCGCGCTGGCATTCCTGGCCTGGTTCGTGTTCGCGCCGCAGTGTCTCTCGACGATTGCAGTCGCACGGCGTGAAACGAATGGCTGGAAGTGGCCGACCGTCATGGTCGTCTATCTGTTCGCTTTGGCATGGTTGGCGGCCGGTGCGACTTACTGGATCGCGGTGTCCTTAGGCCTCTAATCTCGTCATTGCGAGGAGCCGCAGGCGACGCGGCAATCCCAGGCTAGCACGCAACCGCTCTGGATTGTTGCGCTTCGCTCGCAATGACGATGTGGGTAAGCAATCGTAGGGGTGGAGAGTCCTTCCGCGTTTCGATAGGCCACTGCCAACTTTTACGAAGGAACGAATCGATGGCCGGAAGCCTCAACAAAGTCATGCTGATCGGAAATCTGGGCGCAGACCCCGAAGTCCGCAGCTTCCCCAATGGCGGGAAAGTCGCGAACCTGCGCATCGCCACCAGCGAACAGTGGAAGGACCGCAACACTGGCGAGCGCCAGGAACGGACCGAATGGCACACTGTTTCGATCTTTTCCGAAGGCCTCATCAACGTGGTCGAACGTTTCCTACGTAAAGGCTCCAAGGTTTTCGTCGAAGGCCAGCTGCAGACCCGCAAATGGCAGGATCAGCAGGGCAATGACCGCTACTCGACCGAAGTCGTACTGCGCGGCTTCAACGGGACGCTGACCATGCTCGATGGCCCCGGCGGCGGTCAGGGTGGCGGCTCGGGCTCCGGCGGTGGTTATGGCGGCGGAAGCGGCGGCGGCGGCGCTTCGCGCGGCGGAGACTACGGCGGCGGCGGTGGCGGCCAGTCCGGCGGCGGCTGGAACCAAGGTGGCGGATCCTCCGGCGGAAGCCAGGGCGGAGGCTCAAATTACGACGATTTGGACGACGACATTCCCTTTTAGGAACTACCTCAGTAGGCCTGTTGCGTTTACGGAGGTAAGGCACTGATTCCAGTGACTTTGCGCGGTTTGGTGCAGTTTTTGCGGCAGATGCATTGATGACATATACTCTACCTTAAGATTCTGTTGCGATTGGGCGTGCATGCAAAGCACGACAGACTTGCTATTGATCCGCACTACGTTCGCAAACGGCGAGCGCTATCCCATCCTGCTTAACTCGGTTGGGTACCCCGAATGGTACCCAACTTTGTTCGCAACTGTTCGTTGCCGAAATGCATCGAAGGTATTCAACACCGCCTATGCGGAGCTCAGCGGCATCCGCCAACTGTATCGTTGGGCTTGGTCCCAAGAGATCGATCTGGCCGTCGCTTTCAAAATCGGCAGGTCCTCTTGACGCACGAGATTGAATCGCTCGCTGATTTCCTAACTCGTCGCCATGTGGCGGTCGCGGCTGCGCTGCGAGCTGGCCCACGTGGGGACAACCTTGGTCGGTGGTGCCGCCTATCTCGAACGGTTCGCTGATAGCGTGGCGGGGCGACCGCTTCCCATAACCGATTGCCGGGTGCCGAGACCTTCCTCTTTATTGACGAGGCGGGCCGGGTCGCGCCGTGCAGCTTCGCACCCGAGCATTTCGAGATCTCGGTAGACGATTTGCACAGCCCCGCCGATCTCGAGGCCTTGCCGCAGCGCCTGAGATCACATCAGCGCGCCTATGCGCTCCGCGACTGCGCCGATTGCCCGAGCACCCAGCAATTCGCTAAATTCGAACCTCTGGAGACGCCTGTCGTCTGAGGCAGGCAGACGAACGTCGAGCGTTCACATCTGATCCGAGGCGGGCCGGGTCGCGCTGCTAGAGGATCGAGATCGCCTATGAAGTATCGTGCCGCGATATCCGCGGCAAATTGCAGGAATCTGGGTGTGATCGCCAAAACCGGACAGGCTGCTTTCGGCCCAATTCTTGCCTCTCCGCAAAGCGTCCTCTACGTCGACACCGAGATAGCGGACCGTGTTCTCGATCTTCGTGTGACCCAGCAAGATCTGGATCGCACGAATGTTGCCGGTAGCCCGATAGATCATCGCGGCTTTTGTCCGCCGAAGCGAGTGTGTTCCATACTCGGACTTCCGAAGTCCAATTGCGGTCACCCATTCATCGACGAGGAGGGCATACTGACGCGTGCTCATGTGCCCGGCATGATCGCCCTGCTTGGGAAGAAACAATCGACCGTTGAGCCACAGCGTCGTTCCAGCCGGGCGAGGAGGGTCGTTCGTACGTCGGAGGTAAGCTCGAACTGCACCGGTCGACTGGTCTTCTGCTGAATGACGGTCGCGCGGTTGCGGATGTCAGGGCCAGCGACGACATCGCCAATCTTGATCTTACTAAATCGCAGCCGCGCAACTTGCTGTCGATAGCAAGATCGAAGAGCGCTTTGTCTCGCAGTCGGCCTTCGCGATCGAGGTGAAACCGGATCGCCCAAATCTGTTTCTGGGTCAGCGGGCGCTTCGTTCCAACATTCTTGCCGGCATTCCAGGCGACGCGTCCCTGCATGGTAGGGTCAAATGGTGAGTATCCCATCGTTTTCTCCTCGGCCGATATTGGCCCAAGAGGTAACTGTAGGTGTCAGCGCTTGGGTCGGAGCGATCTGCTGAAGTTAAAAGGTGAAACACCACCGGCGTCAATAATCGCCGTTGGTGATCAATCGGCCAAACGGAACGAGAAAGGCCGCACAGCTCGACGGATTAGGAACTTCAGAAACCTGGACTAGCGCCAGAATCTAAATTCTTTTCCGCCCAAATGTCGGCCTAGTGGCTATCTGAACGCCTGCGGCGGGCGAAACTCGTTCCGAATTGGAGCGCACGGGAGGCCGGTTCTCCGCAAATAGGCGCCGACGTTCGGCGAGATGGCGTTCGATGATCGCATCCGGATCGAAGCTGGCATTCGAATCGGCGGAGGGAGAAGCGGTACCGAGCGGCTCAGCGGCGATCTCCTGGCTGCCGGGCGATGAGGGTCGACCGGATGGTTGCGCGTAGCCTGACGGTTGGGTTGCGGTCGGCGACAGGGTATTGCCCGCCGCCCGCCAGCAGAAAAGGTCGGCCAGCAACTGTTCGAGTTCCGCCGTTTCCATGCTCAGCAGTCGAACCGGTACCCGCATTTCCGTGGGCCCACCGAGCCGGTTGATCGGCGCGCGAAGCACGATGTTCTTGCTCGAACCGGACTGGAAGTATGTCTTCAGATTGAGCTTCGAGCTTTTCTCGACCGTCACGTCGTCGACATCCGCCCACTGCATCCTACCCGTCGAAAGCAGGTGGTGAACCGTCACCTCGCGCGGCGTCCACTCGATCGCCACGCGATCGCCGAGCAAGCGCGAGGCGACAAGCACCGAAAGCATGACCAGCACAATGCCCATGATCGTCCCAACATTCTCCAGCGCTCTACCCAACACGAACAGGAAGAAGAGTCCCGCGACCAGCGATACCGCTGCCTGTTGCGTCACCTGCCCGATATCAAAAAGAACCTTGGCTTCGCGGCGAACGTGCGCAGGAAAAGCGAATCCGCCGTCATCGCTGCCATTGGCGAAAGGCGACGGGGCCTGACTCTGGAATGCCGCTGCTGGATCACAGACCGGGGCCGCGGCGAAGAAGCGTTGCGGCTGCTGGCGAAGCGCCTCGATGCGGGCGGCAGCCTGCTTCCGATGATCCCTCCACCAGAAGATGCCGCCACCGGCCAACAACAGGAAGCCCCAGAAGCCGATATATGGAATGGCGCTGACGACTAGGCCGAACAGCATCATCCCCCCGATCCAGTAGAGATAGAGTCGACCCACGCCAGCGCCGATGCCCTTCGACCCCTCGACCGCAATCTTGCTCGTCGTCCGCGCGGTCGCCACGACGCGACTTTCGCGGAAGTCCTCATCCTTGGGTTTCTGGATCATGCTTCGCGGTCCCACTTGTCCGATCAGGTTCTGAAGATCAGGTCAAGCGGCCTTGCCAGATTCCTGCTTTAGCGCGGCGAGACGTTCGGCCACGGTGGCGCCCTTCTGCATCGTGTCGAGTTCGGCCACGGCGTTGATCGCTTTGGCATCGCTGCGAGAGAATTCGACGCCGCCAGCACCGGTCATGGCGCGATCGAACGCCGCTTCGGCATTGCGAATCTTCTTTTCGATATCGAGCTTGTTGTCGAACCCGTCATCGCCGCCCATCGAGGCATCGGAGCGGGCGATCATGAAGGCAGCCAGCGCCTCTTCCATTTCCGACTTGCGGCCCTGCAGCGCGGTCATGCTTTCTTCGAGCTTCTGTTCCTCGATCCGGCTCAGCGCTTGCAGTTTCTCGAGCTTGGCGAACTGGCCTTCAAGATCAACCTGGCGAGTGAGCGCACCCTCAGCGAGGTCCTCGCGCCCTTCCTGCAGCGCGAACTTGGCCTTGCCCGTCAGTTCATCGATCTTCGTGCCGATCATCTCCTGCTGGCGCGCGGCCTGCAGGCGACGCGTCATGGCAGCTTCCTTATCGCCGCGAACCTCGTCAAGGGCGCGATCGACCTCGCGGATCGCTTCGCGCATCGTACCGTCGGAATTGGCGCGCTCCATCGCGTCGACGGAATCCTCGATCCGGCCCGAAAGGACGCGGCGTACGCGAGCGAATACGGATTCAGCCATGATTTCAAACCCCCGGCAGTATTAGTGCGATTGCAACACTATTGCCATCCAGGTTTTAAAATGCGGTTAATCGACCAACCGTCGGACCGGTAGAAAATTGTTAATTCTCATGGAGTAACCAAGAGCCCGAACACCGCAAGTCGATGGGGGTTGTCGATGGAAACGCTGCTATACGTCGTTCTGGGTCTGGTCGCCGCGCTGATCACGGGCGCCATCTGGCTCTATTTTCGCTTTAAGTCGATGCACAATTTGCTGGTCGCGCTGGACGAGCGCTGCGACACCGCCTTCGCCGATATCGACGTGCACCTGAAGCATCGTCAGAATCTCATTCCCAGTTTGCTCAACACGGTGAAGGGCGTGCGCGATCACGAGAAGGACATGGTCCTCGGCGTGATCGAGGCGCGCAACAAGGCACTGGGTAGCATGAATGCGGACATCAAGCTGAAGGCCGAGGGCAATCTGACCGCGCGGCTGGACACCCTGATGGCTTCGCTAGACAAATATCCCGAAATCAAGACGATGCCAGAATTCGTCAATTTCCGCCGCGAACTGACTGACTGCGAGAACCGCATCACTTCGGCGCGTCGATTCTACAATCTCGCGATCGAGGAATATAACACGTCGCTGCGCATGTTCCCCGGCAATGTGATCGCTGCGAAGCTTCGCCTCAACAGCCGCCAGCAATACGATCTGGGGATCGAGCGCACGCTGATCGACGAGCCGATGGCGGTCCAGTTCTAACCGGGCGCAGGATCATGGCGAAAGGCGTACCGACCGGTCTCTACGGCTGGATCAGGAGCAATGACGGACGTTCGCTCGGCCTGTTTCTGGCGTTCCTGCTCGCCGTCCAGCTGATCGCAATCCCGATCCTGTTCCTGCCGCTGGTAATCTTCGACCAGCTTCACGCTCCGTTTCTTAATACGGTCGGCTATCTCGTCCGCTACGCGCCGATAGTCCTGGCGATCTCGGTAGTCTGGTTCGCGGTCAAGTACTGGTGGCATATCGAGACCGTGAAAAAAGCGGTCGGCTTCCACTTTATCGACAATCGCGACGAACCGTATCTGTGCGCGGTGATCGAGCCACTGATCACCATGTGGGGGCTGCCAGTGCCCTTCGTCGGCGTGATCGAGAGCGAAGCGCGCAATGCCTTCGCCTGCGGGATCGGGCGCAAGAAGGCGGTGGTGGTCGTTACCCGGGGCCTGATCGACAGCCTGACCCGCGAGGAACTCGAATGCGTGCTCGCGCACGAGCTCAGCCACATCAAGAACAACGACATCCGGTTGATGGCGGCGGCGAACATTTTCATGTCGGCACTCACCGAAATGCACAGATCGAACCCGATGCAGGTGACACCGGTCCACGGAATGATGGCCCTAGCGGTGCCGGTGATGCTGCCGCTCGCGCTGCTCGGCAGCTTCATCGGCGCGGTCGCGCTCAGGGCGGGCCAGATGTCGCGCCTGATGATATCTTCCCGCCGCGAATATATCGCCGATGCAGAAGCGGTCTCGCTGACCAAGAATCCCGGTGCGATGGCCTCCGCCTTGGTCAAGGTCGAGCATGCCTATCGCGTCGACGGCGCGCGAAACGAAGACGATGCGATGATGATCGCCGGCGATACCGATGGCGACAATGCGACCCACCCGACCGTGGCGCAGCGCGTGGCGGCGCTCGCTCGTACGACCGGTTCGATGGTCTTCAACAGCCATTCGTCCCCGCGGTCGCGAGAGTTCGAACGCAACCCTTCCCTGTCCGAGGCGCAGGCCAGCTCCCTTTTGCGCCAACTGCCGCCGACGCGCGCGCTGCCGCGGATCCGAAAGGGTTCGAGGACCAATTGGATCGGGCTCGACAGGCTGGCTCAGATTTCAGCCGTCGTGACGATCCTTGGACTCGTTTGGCTTCACTGGTCCGAGATCGACCAGCCGCAAACCATGCTGGCGAAGTTCGATGTGCGCCCAATCAGTTTGGCTGTCGGACGTCCGCTCGCTTGTGATCTGGGCACTTTATCGAAGGAGAGGTGCGACGCAGAGCGCGAGGCCACTTACGCCGCGTTCGATGGCCAGAAGAACACGCTTGCTGGCTGGTTGGCCGCTGAACGGAAGCGGCGTCAGACCGAGGGCTATTTAACAACTGACGTATCGCTCGCGACTATGAATGCTTCCCGCGAATACCGGCGTGAATGGATGGGCATTAGCGGTCGGATGAAAGGGGTGATGGCCAGCTTCTCCAGTCAGGAAGGCAATGATTTCAAATACGCGGACGGTACTTTCCGCAGCGGCATTCCCGACGAAATGCAGATCGCCGAACTCGATCAGGTAGGTTGCTATAATGGCTATTCGACACCCTATAGTGATCCTGCAGGCGAATTTGCGCTCTACGGAGATAGGCGACTTGGCTACGACATCACCAGCTTCGAGAGCCGAATTGCAATGGATTCTATCGCACGTGGTACTCCAGGTAGCGAAGATGAAGCTGAATGGCTGGTCGAATATATCGAAAATCGCGAGTTGAACCTCGCGCTTGGCTTCTCGAATTGGGGCCGGAGTGGCTTCGAGATTTTGAAAGCAGCCTACGACAATCCAAGTCATGCTGCGATGCTTAATCGGCTTCGCCAGCGCTGGGATGAGCCGGCATTCCGTTACCGTTTCGATAAAGTGGGCAAAGCCCGCGTCTCTGCTCTTCTGAAAAATTCGAACGAATACGTGCCATGCTTTGTGCTTAAGAAGCTCGATAAATTTAGCTGAAAAAGGGGTGTTGGCATGCCAATGTGGCTTTTCGATTTCATTGACGAGTCGATAGAGAAGTTCCCGCTCGATCAGCGGAGCAAGCGGAGCGATACTTTCCGTTCGGTCGAGTAGCCGCAGCAAGCGGCACGCTGCGTCCACCAGATCACGATCGCTTTCATGCACTGCCAGGGCTGGCGATTCTGCCTGCGGCGCGCGCTTTCCTTCCGCCATGATGATGTCGGCCAATGCAGCTTGATCGATATCGATTTTCGCACAGAGGTAGGGCTTGTCGCGGCTCGCCTCGGTGACATGGCCAACCAATGGTAAATCGACCGAGACCAGCAAATAATGCTTCGCGTCGTAAGTGAGCCTCTTTGCGGCGAGAGACACCTCCTTGGACCCTTGGGCTATCAGGCAAACTGATGCCTCCTAAACTGCTGGGAGCGGCTCAGTCGGCTGATCGGCACGAAAGAGCGACAGGCAAGGAATGGCGGTATCGACCATGCCCGTTCGCGGGACCTGGCGCGTAATCAACGCTGCGAGTTCGGATATCTGCTGCATGCCCATCCTGTGAGCTTAAGCGGACGCGATTTGCAATCGGTCAGCATGCTATCTCGGAGGATTGGGCAAGACTTCCGGGAGATTGCTCTCACGCTTTGCGGAAAGGTCGGGCCATTTGTCGCTGGTCGCAACGGTAACAGGAAAGGATCGTAAATGACCAACAGCATCGACAAAACAGTGCTTATCACTGGGGCTTCCAGTGGCATTGGCGAAGCGACAGTGCGCGAGCTCGCAGCGGCGGGCGCACGGCTTCTTATCGGCGCCCGGCGTACCGACCGGCTTGAGGCCTTATCGGATGAGCTGGGCGAGAGTGTCGCGTGGCAGGAACTGGACGTGACCGATACGGCGAGCTTTGCAAAGTTCGCCGGCGCGGGATGTGAACGGTTCGGCAGCGTCGACGTGCTCATCAATAACGCCGGTGTCATGCCGCTATCGCGTCTCGCAGCGCTGAAACAGGAGGAGTGGACCCGGATGATTGATGTGAACGTCCGCGGCGTACTAAATGGCATAGCGGCCGTCCTGCCAAAGTTCGTCGCGCAGCAGTCCGGTCACGTCGTAAATGTGGCTTCGATCGCGGCTCATTTCGTGATGCCTAGCGCAGCTGTCTATTGTGCGACCAAATACGCCGTCTGGGCGATCACGGAAGGGCTGCGGCAGGAGCACGACGACATACGAACCACGATTATTTCGCCCGGGGTGGTGGACACCGAACTTGGCCGTGAGATCACCGATCCTGAAATCGCATCTGCACTGCAGACATGGCGTCAAAAATCACTGACCCCCGATGCCATCGCCCGCGCGATCCGCTATGCTTTGGAACAGCCCGAAGGCGTCGATATCAACGAAGTAATCGTTCGCCCCACTGCCGCGGGTATGTAGCGGACCCTAGATTGCGTGCACCGACGTTGGACTGAAGAGAGTCCAGCATGAGTGGCACACCGCCATCACGACCCACGACGTCCTTTCTGGCTGCCGCTCAGAATTCCGGACGATTTTGCGGTGGCGGGGTGTCGCGACGGCTCTCCGGCGTTGGCTCAAAAACAGTGCTATCTGCGTCACGCACCCTATCGCCCGCATCTGCTCCATCCTCTGTCGCTTCGCGGAGGCGTTGGGCTAATTCGTTGGAAAAGTCGGTCGAGGGTGCCGGTTCACGCACGCGGGAGCGGTCATCTACCGGTGCCAATTCCCCCGGAGATGGAGGTGCAGGCAGGTTCATAGATACGGTACCATCGCGCTCTTCGAGATATTCCTGAATAATCGGCTGCGCTGCATTAGTGTCCGCAAAGCTCCATGCGCCGCTTAGTGCGCCTTCGATGACCAGAGCGTATACGGCTTTTTCGATTGCACGTCTCACGGCGAGTTGGGGCGGCTCATTGACCGAATATCCAAGTTCCCCCTCAAGGAGTTCGTCGAAGTCGACAAAACGAAAAAGGCCAGCCTGAATACCTTGGGAATAGATTTCCTTCGTTGCCGAAACGCTCCGTAAAAGCCGGCCATTCTGTGTGCTGGAGGCGCGTAGGCTTACCGTAACGCGATCGTGCTCATAAACCGTGCTGCCTCCTATACCCAGGAAGCGCGCTCCGGCACCGCCTGTATAGGTGTTGGTTTCGTAAGCGACGACTGCCCCCTCGATCAATACGGGCGCATAGAGGAGCGGCGGCGGTGGGCCGAGCGGCTTTCCGTCCGGACCAAGATATTGTTCGCGCGTCGAGCGAATGAGCTGTCGCTCCCGCAAGATGCTATCCAGACCGGACCGGTCGAGAATGACGAACCATTGGCCGCGCCCGGCTTCCTGCAATGCCTCGATTAGTATCTCCGTGCCAGCCTGCGTAACCGCGCGCGAATATTCTGAAAAATCGTCGTTCGGCTTATGCTGGCCGGTTTTGTCCGGCATCTGATAGACCGCCACGATCACGGGCTCTGCAGGTGGAGGCAGCTCTTGCAGACGGCGCTCTGTCTGGGTGGAATCAGCTAGCCTTGGCTCAACGCCCGACGGGGTTGGAAGGGATGCGCAGCCGCCCAGTACGAGAGCCGCACATGTAATTGACCCGCGTCGCATCATCGACAGAAGCTGCATCATCAGGAGCCGGGAGCTGGAATTTCAATCTCGGTTACGCCGCCTGTCACCAGGTCCACGACCTTGAGAAAGATGCTGGCGCCGATCCGCTCAAACTCGATCTGCAAATCGCCCAAAGGAATGGTTCCGGAGTCTTCGGGATTCTCGCCGAATAGCCGGTCCTCGATTTCCGATGCCGCACGATTGAGCAACCGTCGGGTCAGGTCGCGATCGAACCGCTCGAGCGGATCCTCCGCATCTTCCTCGTGCTGGTTCTGCAAACGCGCCTGATTCAGCAGGTAATCGCCGTTGAAGGGATTGCCTCCGAAGTTCGGATTGATCGGACGGTATTTGACGTCCCCGGCCTGTGCAACACTCGCAGGCAAAGTAACTGCAAGAAGACCGGCGATCGCGTTCCGCCGCAATTCTTTCCTCATCTGACAGCCCCTCAGTCGGTTTGGGTAACAGTATAGCCACCGCCCGTCGGCGACGGACCATCATAGGTCATGGTGAAGCTCAGGCCATTGCCTTCCTGAGTGATCGCCACGTCATAGCCGCTGCCAGTCTGGGTTACATCGACGAAATTGTTATTGCCGTCCTGCGAGACTTCTCCGCCAAGTTCGAATCCGCGCTGTTCGTATTCGATGCGATTGTTGTTGCCCTGTTGCTGCAGGTTAAGCGCGAGATTGTTGCCACCCTCGGCCATCTGCACTGCGTTGATGTAGTTCCGATTGCCAGACTGCTGGAGCGTCGCCGTAATCGTGCTACCATCGCCGCCCTGCTCGAGGAAAGCGCGGTTCTCGGACCCTGCCTGCGCGATGGTGGCGACACGTGCCGTACCCTCTCCAGCCTGATCTATCTCGGCATCGTTACGTTCGCCCGATCCCTGATCGATGTCTGCTTCCACCGTACCGTTCATCGGCTGCGCATTGACCTGCGTGATCCTAGCACTGTTGCGGCTTGAAGTCTGGTCGATCGAGGCGATCGTCCCGCCGCTGTCCTGAATAATGCGCGCGAAGTTGCTGTCAGCCCCCGTACCGGTGGCAATCGATGCCGTGGCCGCAGTGCCTTCGCCTGCTTGCTCGATAATCGCCTCGTTCATCGCGCCGTTCTGGCTGATCTGGCCCAACAAATTGCTTCCATCCTGATCGATCGTGCCCGAATTGTTGCGTCCCGGCTGGGTGATCGAAGCATTGCTGCCGGTTCCGCCTGCCAACCGCGTCTGAGTGACCTTCGCGCGATTCTCTTTTCCGCCCTGATCGATATCGGCGTTATCGGTGCCGGCCTCAGCATCGATGGCCTGAACGATAGTGGCCGTGTTATCGGACGCTCCGCTGGCTGACTGGTCGATTGAACCTTCGCTGCCACCGCCAGCTCCGCTTTGACGGATGGTGCCTTCGTTCTGCCTGCCTGCCTGATCGATATCGGCAGTGTTCTGACCGAAGCCGCTCTGTTCCACAGTCGCAACGGCGAACTTGCCATTTTGCGCCACATTGGCGAGTTGGCTTTCGCCCGACTGATCGATATCCGCCTTACCGTCATTGCCCGGTTGGACAATCGTGGCGGTGTTCCCGGTACCACCATCTGCACGCGCCTGCGCGACACGGGCTGTATTGCGGTTACCACCTTGGTCGATGTCCGCATTATCGGTACCGGCCTGAGCATCGATCGCCTGAACGATAGTCGCCGTGTTTTCGGATATTCCGCTTGTCGACTGATCAATTCCGGCGATGCTCCCACCGCCTGCACCGCTCTGGCGGATCGTACCTTCATTCTGTTTGCCAGCCTGGTCTAAATCGGCAGTGTTCTGACCAAAGCCGCTTTGTTCGACAGTCGCCACCGCGAGCTTGCCGTTCTGAGCGACATTGGCGAGCTGGCCTTCGCCGGACTGGTCGATGTCCGCCGTTCCGCTCTCACCCGGTTGAACCACCGTTGCAGTGTTGCCGGTACCACCAGATGCACGCGACTGGGCGACATTGGCCGTATTTCGATTGCCACCCTGATCGACGTCTACTTCGTCTGTCCCGTTTTCCGCATCCACGGTCTGTGTAATTCGCGCGGCGTTCAGCCGCGTGTTGTCGGTGGACTGATCGACTGCGGCAACGCTCCCTCCGCCAAGACCGTTTTGCGTGATTTCGGCTAGCTGGTCATAACCCGTCTGATCGATATCGGCCTTGTTCGACCCGCCATCGCCATCCTGGTCGATGAGCGCATCAAGGCGTCTCGAACCGGAACCTTCCTGAGCAATCTGAGCACTATTGCCGCCCCCAGATCCGTTTTGCAGAGAAGTCGCACTGGAATCCCTGCCGTTCTGGTTGATGGTCGCGAGATTGCCTTCACCCGCCTCGGTCGTGTCCGTCTGGGAGACGTCGGCGGTCAGTCTCTTCCCAGCTTGTGTAACCGTGGCTTCATGCTGGCCACCCATGCCATTCTGGGCAATCGTGACGTCATTGTCCGCGCCATTCACATCCACATCGGCGTTATTGCCTTCGCTGCTTCCCGACTGGCTGATTTCGATCCGGTTGTCTTTTCCGGACTTGGCACTGATAGAAGCACGGTCGAGTTGCGCTGTCTGCGAGATCAGGCCTGTGTTCCGAGAGCCTGTAAGGGTAACATCGGCTTCATTGGCGATACCATCCTGAAAAATCTCGCTGCTATTGTCGTTGCCATCAATCGTATGAGTCTGCTTGTTGCCTGTTTGGCTTCCGCTCAAGTTGCCTCGCTGGACGCCGAAAGATTGGTTGCGACGACCATTCTGCTCGATAGTGGCCTCGCTCGCATCCCCGGCTTGTTCGATATAAGCGATCGAATCACGAGCTTCATTGCCGCTTTCACCCTGCTTTATCACCGCAGTCGAACTGTCAGCACCACCTTCAACAGTATCTGCCTGGTCAATGGCCGCAGCATTGCCTTTTCCAAACTGATCTATTGTCGCGGTCGAGCCCGAGCCGTCTTGGTAGATCCCTGCACCATTGGGCGCCAGATCGACGGTTTCGCCGTTGAAAAGAGTGACCGATTCGCGCCCCCTGAACGTACCGTCTGCTTTGTTCTCCCTGCCATCCTGTTCGATCCTCGCGGTCGAGTTCCTGCGTGTTTCCTCGTCAGCCTGAATGATGGTCTGGCTATTACCTGATTGCTGAGCACGAGCGGATGACCCGCTGGAAATTATCGCAAATGCTATTGCAATAGATGAAACAGAAAGGTTGGCGCGCATTATCCTTCTCCGCGATAAGTTAATCTAGACCTCACTCAAGGTAAACATTAAAGAAACTAGGCGTATTTTAATTTATAATGCATGATCACCTTCTAGGCTATAATATAAAAGGTAATAAAAGCATATAGTAATATTTAGCGTCTGCGATTCGAGACCCTATTAGTGTCAGAAATTACAATCTACCCCACAGGGTGTACTATCGATAAGTTGTGCGCGACCTACGGTGGGGCGTTCTTTCTTGCAAAAAAGCGTAAGTTTTAGCCGCGGGTCCTTTTAGGCCAAGGGGCGAGAGCGCGGCAGCATCCGCTTGGCGATCGTCAAAGCGATGACTTTACAGTGACGCGCTCGTGCGCTCGGGCAAACTGATTTATATGAGTTACGTGAACTAGGTGTCCGTACTTCGTTCGGCCTGATCCGGGCCAATCTCATAACGTGGACCGATTTACACTAAGACTGCATCAATCTGGGACAAAGGCGGATCTCTCCGGCCGGATTGCGAAAATCTTCGTAGTCCCCGGTCGTCGCACTTCGAGATTGATTCGAACCTATCTGGTTCATTCACCAATCTCGGAACCGCACATCGACGTCCAATTTCGATATTCAGTCTTAGAGAGGGTACCCCCTATGAAGAAGCTTGTTTTCGCGACCATGTCGGCCGCTCTTTTCAGCACCGCTGCTTATGCCGGCGACACGGACAGCCAAAGCTTCACGATCAGCGCCAACATTCTGCCAGAATGCAGTGTTGAAGCGCCCAAGGATGTCAACTTCGGCAATCTCGCAATTAACGAAGATCCGGGCGAAAGCGCCCTTGAAGGCACCTTCGGCCGCCGTACTCAAACGCAGAATATCTGGGTTAGCTGCAACTACGGTGCCGATATGGCGATCGCCGCTGAATCGATGACGACCGACGAAGCAAACGACGGGCCCGACGCTGACGACTTCACCAATGTGATCCCGGTTCGCATGGGTCTCGAAGCATCCGACGGTACGTCGTTCCGCAAGATGTTCTTCGATTCGCTGACCAAGGAAGGCGATTCCAAAACGAACACCGACGCCTTTCACGACCGCGCAAAACTGTCGGTTGTGGTTAATCAAGAAGATCTAAAGGGCAAGCGTCCTCTCGCAGGCGCCTATTCCTCCACCGCGACCGTGAATCTCGGCGCAATCTGATCACACCGGCCGTGATTAACCGGGAGGGGGCGTTTTGCGCCCCCTCTCTCACTTCCCGCCATTACGGTGATCGTGCCGAGGCGGATTGAGAAAATAACAAAGGGCTGCAGTCGTGGGTTCATTCATACGCCAAGGACTTAAGATACTGGCGGGGTTCGCTCTGATCTTGCATCCTGCGGTCGGCCAGGCGGCTAAGATTTCCCCGATGATCGTTGAGCTAAAGCCGGCAGGCCAGAACTCGATCGCGCGCGTTGAAATGACAAACGACAGTTTGCGCGATATTCCCTTCGAGGCGATCGTAATGCGCGGCGTCATTACCGAGGATGGCGAGCTACAAATGACCCCGGCAGAGGACCAGTTCTTGGTCTTCCCGGCACAAGCAATCGTCGAGGGCAATTCCCAGCAAGTTTTTCGCGTTCAATATGTGGGCGAGCCAGAGCTTCCCCAATCCGAGATCTACTACCTCGCGCTGCGCCAGGTGCCCGTCGAATTCGAGGGCGAAGCCTCGCAAGTCCAGATCGTCGTGAACTACAACGTCCTCATCAATGTTGTCCCCGACGGGACCGCTCCGCTGCCCGCTGTGGCAGAGGTGAGCCCCGCCACACAGGATGAGAAGAACGGCCTCAAACTGCTGGTTCGAAATGACGGCAACCGATATTTCATGGCAGGCCTGTCCGATTGGGTCGTCACGGGCGTGACATCCGACGGCGCTCCTTACGAGGGGAAATTCAAAGGTGGCGAGTTGACCCGCCACATCGGCGTAGGTGTGGTCGGCCCGGGCCGCGCGCGGCGTTTCTTTCTGCCGACCGATGTCAAGCTGAACCCCGGCAGCGTCCAGGTCGAGATCAACCCCTAAGATTATGCGAGATGGGGGCAGGAGCATGAAGGGGCTGGCGAGCAGGATCGCTATTTCTGCCGCTTTGGCAGCGGTCGCGCCAACGCCTGCTTGGGCGCAGAAGATTGCCTGGCAGACCGCTCCGTCACAAGTTCCCGCCAGCCAGCGGAAGATCACCTTCGCTGTACCACTCGTTTACGGCGAGCGGGTGCTGGGCGATGTGGTGGTGGAAACCTCTCCGTATGGCGGAGAAACCCGGATCGAGCGTGAAAGCCTGCGCCTCCAACTGGCCCAACTGCTGAATGAAGATGGCTTGGCGGCGCTCGATGAGGTGCTCGGTGATACCCGTTTCATAACTCCTGCCCGTCTTGCAGCGGAGGGTTTCCCGCTGCGTTTCGACGATGGCCGGCTCGAACTGGTACTTGAAACTCTTCCCGGCGAATTTCGTCCGGTAGGTTCGCTTGGCGGGGAACGGTATTCCCCCATTCCATCCGAGCTCCCCACAATCGAGCCGGCTGAGTTCAGCGCCTACATGAACATCAACGCCAACCTCGATTATTCGGACAATGACGGGGCGGACACGCCGAGCTTTTTCGCGTTCGGAGCGGCGCGCTATCGCAACGTCGTACTCGAGTTCGACGGCGCGCTGACCGGCCAGTTTAGCGAAGACTACCGCTTCTACCGCCGCAGTGTCCGTGCCATTTACGATGATCCCGACAGTTATCGCCGCTACCAGGCAGGCGATCTTCGGCTGAACACTATTCCCGTGCTGAGAACGCCCTTCATCGGCGGCGTCGCGGTCGAGAAGCGGCGCCGAATCTTCGATCCATTCATCGCGGTCCCGCTGCTCAGCGGGCGGGAAATTTTCCTCGACAGCCGTTCGGATGTCGAAGTGATCGTGAACGATGACGTGGTGAGGTCACTGCAGCTCGAGCCGGGACGCTACGATTTCAGCAATCTCCCGCTGGAAACCGGTTCGAACGATGTGCGGGTGGTGATCACGGACTCTGCCGGCCGGCGTCAGGCTCTCGACCTCGACTATTTTTTCGAACCCCTCGATCTGGCCGTGGGGGAGGACGAATATGTCCTCGGTGCGGGCTTCATCGCGCGCGATATCGAATTCGAGCCCGATTACACTGGCGACCCGGTCGCGACGGGGTATTACCGCCGCGCCCTGAACGAGACACTCATCCTCGGTGGCGCGCTCGAAGTGTCCGAAGACGTGCAGGTCATCGCGGCCGAGACGACCTTCGTGCCGCAAGTAATGCCGGGCGTCTTCGATGCACAGGTGGCCACAAGTTTTGCAGATGGTACGGGTGTGTCGGTGAGGGCCGGATACCGCGTGCAGGGCGGCAACAGCCTGGCGGACCGTCGACAACTGAGCATTACCGTCGATTACGAAAGCGCGAATTACACCACGATCGGCGACATATTTCCAAGCGATTTCGACCTGCTGACAGTCTCCGGAAGCTACACCCAGTCGCTCACCGAAAGAACCTACGCCAGCGCCGGCGTCCTCTATTCCAAGCGCGGCGGGAATAGAGACGATCGCAAGCTGGCGTTCGTCGATGTCTTCCACCGGCTGACGGATCGGATGAGGCTGACCGGCGGTCTCGTCTTCGGCGAGGATGAATTTACCGACAAGAGCTTCGGCGTTCACCTCGGTCTCGCCTGGCAATTCGGCGATCGCAGCCGCCTGAATGCGGATTACCGCAGCCGGAGGGAAACAACCCGTGTCACGGCCTCACACGGGTCGGACAATTCTGTGGGCTCCTTCGGCTATGACGTCGGCTTTTCCGATACGCGCGGGTCCACCAGCGTGGACGGTAGCGTCAATTATGTCGGTAACCGGTTCGATGCACGGGCAAGCGTAATATCCAGCGGCACCGGTTTCGGCGATCTCACATCCGACCAGCGCGCGCGCCTGCAGGTGGGAACATCGCTGGCCTATGCCGACGGTTCGTTTGGCATCGGTCGCCCGATTTTTGATTCCTTCGCCGTGCTCAAACCCAATCAGGTCCTTCGCGAACAGGAAGTGATTTCGGGCCGTTCGCTGAGCGACAACGAATATACGGCGCGCAGCGGACCACTCGGGGCCGCCGTTCAATCGGACCTGTCATCCTACAATGTCCAGTCGATCCAGTACGATCTGGCGGGGGCCGACCAGGTCGTGGCCGTCGGGGATGGTACGGCGCGAGTGGAGCCACGCTTCCGCTCTGGTTACAAGATCGTGGTTGGTAATTCCCGTTTCGTCAGCGCGGTGGGTACGCTCACAGTTGGCGGGGCGCAGGCCGAACTGTGGTCGGGCACGATCACTTCGGTGGATGACGAGGGCTTCGAACCCATGCCGTTCTTTACCAATTCCAGAGGCAGGTTCGGTATCATCGGCCTGGCGCCGGGCAAAACCTACCGGGTTACGATCAGCCGCGAAGGACGGGAATTCGAAATAAGCGTTCCCGAAGACAACGCCGGCCTGCTTCGCCTCGACGAAGTCGACCTGCCCGCAATGGAGGATTAGGAGAAACGCATGAAAAACTTCATCAAGGCGATCGCTTTCGCCTCCCTGTTCTCCTCGCCGGCGATGGCAAAGGATTGCGCCCCCGAATTCACCGAGGCGAGCACCACGGTGACGGTCGGGGGCGTGAATGTCGGCGCAAATGAGGTGTCCCGCGAAAACTTCAACATTCGCGTGCGCAACGAAGGCAGAGGACGCTGTACGGCGAGCATCCGTGTCGCGCGCATCGATGGGGCGAACATTGGATCTCCGCTTGCCTACAGCTTGCGGTCAGGCTCGAACTCGATCGACATCCTGCCGACGGAAGCATCTGCCGCCACTGCGGAGAGCGATTTTCTGGTGAACGGAATTCCCGGTGGCGCGAACGGCCGCGCGGTGCCGTTCATCGTTACAGTTCCTACACGCTGGGGGATTGAGGCGGGCTTTCGAAGTGAACAGTTCCTGCTCACGCTTCTCGATGCTGCCGGTGAGGTACTCGATCGGCATGTGCTGACAATCAACATGCAGATACCGTCTTCGGTCAGCATGCGCTTGGTCGGGGCGACGGGGACGGAAACAATCCGTTCGATCAATCTCGGGACCATCGGGAAGGAAAGACCCAACCAGTCCGATCCCTTCGGTGTGCGGGTGTGGAGCACTTCCCCCTATAGTGTGAGCTTCACTTCGGAAAATGCCGGCGTTCTGGCGCATGAGGCTGGTCTCGACCAGATCCCCTACGATCTGCGGATGGATAATATGCTCGTAAACCTCGCGACGG
Organism: Qipengyuania triglochinis; assembly: GCF_054655615.1. Taxonomy (NCBI): domain Bacteria; kingdom Pseudomonadati; phylum Pseudomonadota; class Alphaproteobacteria; order Sphingomonadales; family Erythrobacteraceae; genus Qipengyuania; species Qipengyuania triglochinis. Next base: position 1,157,180 of record NZ_BAAHND010000002.1, read on the forward strand.
GAAGCGAATTCACTATACCCAGCGTCGCGCCGCCCCTTGGCATTATTCACCGCCTCAGCGTTCAGGCAGGTCCGGCAACGGCTCGCGCCGGAAGCTATTCCGACCGGGTAACGGTCACGGTGTCGCCGCTCTGATCAGTAGAGGGCAAGCGACAGGCTTATCGCCATGTCGCTATTCAGGTTTTCCGATCGCACGGCGATAGGTTCCCGGCTCATGCGGGGGCCGGACCGGAATGCAATGGGGGACTGACCCGAAGCGCTGAGCAAAACGGACTGCCCGTTGAAGTCGATTTCGACTTTCTCATTGGCTGCAAGCGAACGGTGGCTTGCAAGGATATGGTAGCCGCGCGACGAATTGCAGAATTCCGTCAGCGTCCCGCGCGCTTCGCCTGAAGCCGGATCGATCGAAAGTGCGTCGGAAGCAATGTCGCAGTGCTCGGGGACTACGGCAGACATTGAAAATCCGCCCAGATCACTCGCCTTGGCGTGTGCCGAAGTGCCCATCAGAGCCGCAATCAGAATAAGACAAGATTTCTGCATAGTCAGTCTCCAAGATGGTTCTCGACTAACCCATAATAGTTAATATTCACTACAATGTGCATCGCACTGCCAAAGTTCCGCGGGCTGCCACTTGGAAAACGCGGCGCGATGAACTGGTTAACCGAAACACCTCGGGGACTTGGCCAGATGGCCCGCTCATACTCTTCGGTGCCCGCAACTGTTTCGTCGTTGGCGGACGGGGCTCTTTCGAGGTCCGAATGTGTAGCGGAAGGGCTAGAGTGCAGGTACCGCTCAGTTGATCCGAGCTGGCCTCATAACCGAAGTAATCGGGACATCTGCGTGACTCGGACTGCGCTCGTGCAGCTCCGATCACCGTCGTTTCGAACGGATCACAATTCCTTCACGAGATACTCTGCACTCGCCGGGCAAAGCGTCGTGAATTCTCTTGAACCGGCAATGTCGTTTGGAGCGTCCTCCCGGCTCGCAGGCTGGTAGCCACTCCGGCGAAAGAACTCCGCGGCCGTTGTTGTCAGAAGGTGAAGCCGTTTGGTGCCGGCATCCCGGGCATGGCCCTCCAGAGCGGCGAGGGCTTCTCTGCCCACTCCCGCAGATCGATGTTCTGCCGGGATGACGAAGGATCGCAGGAGGCGATCGCTTCCGGTCCCCTCGATCCCGATATAGCCAAGCTGGCGGTCCGCGCGGCGGATGACGTAGAACTGGCGCCCCGGCTCCGAAAGGTCGTCATAGGGTAGTCCATCGGCCGCGAGCGCGGCGGCAAGGTCGTTCATATCGCTGGCCTCGCCAAAGGGATGAAGCGATATGACCTCCACGGATTAGTCTTTCTTCAACGCCGATAGCGCTTCGGCGAGTGGCCCGGTGGGGGTGCGCTCCTCGTCGCTTTCGATGCCAGCTTCGGCGCGCCGCTCATCTGCGCCCGGGCCTTCGCGATAGGGATCGATGGAAAGGCCGAGTTCCTGCGCAATCGCTTCGCCAAGGTCGAAGGTTTCGCCCTCATATTCGATTTCGTCGAGATCTTCCTCGGTCAGTTCGAACTCCTCGTCCTCTTCGTAATCGCCCATGGTCCCGGCGGGGACAAAGCGGAGCGAGAAGCTTTCCGAGATGTCGTAGGCGAAATCTTCGCGGGTGACGGCGCAGGGTTGCTCGACCTTTGCGGACAAAGTGCCGTCGGCCAGAACCGCCCCGTCCTTCTCGCCGAACTCCACGGTGGCGGTCAGCTTGTGAATCTCGCTGACGCCGAACCGACGCGCCAATGCCGCACGCTCGGCCTCGTCCGCTTCGACATTCATCGATCCTGCGGGAAGGGCGCGCGGCTTTATCACCCGCGCCAGTTCGTTGCTGTCCTTGCTCATGCTGCAATCTCCCCGGCGCGCAGCTGGTCGGCAGTCGTCCGCCCCAGTCTTTTGTGCAGCCGGATCATCCGTTCGGCCAGGGCATGGCTTTCGTCTTCCTGCGCCATGGTGACGTTGCGCCTGAGCGCTTCGGCCAGCGCGGCGCGATCCTCATCGGCCAGGGCGCTGCGATAGCTGCCGAGGCGGCCGCCCATGCTGCTCATCAGATTGCCGATCTTCTTGCCCACCGTGGGATCGCCGATGCCGGCTTCGCGCAGCTGGCCTTCCATATCCTCCACGAAAAGCTCGGTCACCAATGCGGTGTGCGGCGCCAGATCCTCGTCTGCTTCCATGCGCAGGAGAACCAGGCTGAGGACCAGCGTGACCATGTCGAACCGGCCTTCCAGCGTGTCGGCCACCCCGCACATGCGATACCAGTCGGGTTCGCGCGCCTGTTCCACAATCGTGTGCCACAGCGGGCGCCATTCTTCGCGCGGGTCTGGCTGCGTGCCGAAGAGGCGGGTGAGGAAAGACATTGATCGGTACTCGTTTCGCGAAATCGTTCAGCGGCAATTCAAACCGCCGGGGGCAGGGCCCATCCCCTGTTGCACGCAAAGCCAAGTTGCATGGACGCGCGCGGCGGTTTAGGGCCTCGCTCGCGCATATAGGGCGCGCGGGCCAGCAGGCCAAGCGCCTCGGAAACGGAGTAAAGCAGTTCCCATGAGGGTCACGAAAATCCTTGCCACGTCCGCACTGGTTGCAGCCGGCCTCTCCCTTGGGGCCTGCTCGTCGATCCGGGAGAACCGCGGCTATGTCATCGATTCGGTACTGCTGAATTCGGTCCAGCCGGGAATCGACAATCAGCGCAGCGTCGAAATGACGCTGGGCCGCCCGACCTTCACCAGCCAGTTCGGCGATCCGACCTGGTATTACGTGTCGTCCACCACGGGCCGCAAACCCTTCGTACGTCCCCGGGTCGAAGCGCATCAGGTGCTTGCCGTGAAGTTCGGCCCCGATGGCGATGTCCTTTCGGTGGACCGTACCGGGATCGAGGACGTGGTCTATCTCACGCCCGATGGCGCGGAAACGCCGACACTGGGCCGCGAGCGCGGATTCCTCGAAGATCTGTTCGGCAATATCGGCACTGTCGGTCAGCCGGGCCTCGGCGGTCAGGGACCGGGCGGTCCGGGCCGCTGACACGCGGCTTGATCGCCTCGCCTTGACCCCTCTGCCGCGCACCCCATATCGCGCGGCATGAGTGATCAGGACAATCGCCACGGCCTCGTCCAGTGGCACGGAACCACCATCATCGGCGTCCGCAAGGGCAACCGCATCGTCGTCGCTGGCGACGGGCAGGTTTCCATGGGCAACACGGTGATGAAGCCCAATGCCCGCAAGGTTCGCCGGATCGGCGAAGGCGGCAAGGTCGTCGCCGGCTTTGCCGGGGCCACGGCCGACGCCTTTACCCTGTTCGAACGGCTGGAAAAGAAGCTCGAACAATATAGCGGACAGCTGCTGCGCGCTGCGGTCGAACTGACCAAGGACTGGCGCACCGACAAATATCTGCGCAATCTGGAAGCGCTGATGATCGTGGCGGACAAGGAGAACCTCCTCGTCCTCACCGGCAATGGCGATGTGCTGGAACCCGAAGGGGGCATCACCGCCATCGGTTCGGGCGGCAACTATGCCCTCGCCGCCGCCAAGGCGATCGCCGAATACGAAGACGATGCCGAAGTGATCGCCCGCAAGGCCATGCAGGTCGCAGCGGACATCTGCGTCTTCACCAATGGCAATGTCACCGTCGAAGAGGTCTGATGGATTCCCTCTGGGCCAATCCTACATTGCCACCCCTCATATGCGTGAAATTGGACAAGATAGCTTGATCGAAAATCTGACCCCCAAGGCAATCGTCGCCGCTCTCGATGAACACATCATCGGCCAGAAGGAAGCCAAGCGCGCTGTCGCCGTTGCCCTGCGCAATCGCTGGCGCCGTCAGCGGCTCGACCGCAACCTGCGCGACGAGGTGACGCCGAAGAACATTCTCATGATCGGACCCACCGGCTGCGGCAAGACCGAGATCAGTCGGCGTCTGGCCAAGCTTGCCGAAGCTCCCTTCGTGAAGGTCGAGGCGACCAAGTTCACCGAGGTCGGCTATGTCGGCCGCGATGTCGAGCAGATCGCACGCGACCTGGCCGAAGAAGCCATCCGTCTGGAGAAGGATCGGCGGCGCGAAGCGGTTCGCGAAACCGCGAGCGAGGCGGCGATGGAGCGCTTGCTCAATGCCCTCGTCGGCGAGAACGCCAGCGAGGCAACGCGAGAAGCTTTCCGCCAGCGGATCGTCGAGAACGCGATGAACGACACCGAGGTCGAGATCGAGGTCAAGGACCAGCCCCAGTCGAACATGGAGATACCCGGCATGCCCGGCAATGTCGGCATGATCGATCTTTCCGACATGCTCGGCAAGGCGATGGGCAAGTCAAACCTCAAACGCCGCAAACTCAAGGTCCCCGATGCATGGGATCGCCTGGTCGAGGAAGAGGCCGAGAAGCGCATGGACCAGGATGACGTGAACCGCGTCGCGCTGGAAAATGCAGAAACCAACGGCATCGTATTCCTGGACGAGATCGACAAGATCGCTGTCAGCGACGTTCGGGGCGGGTCGGTCAGCCGCGAAGGCGTTCAGCGTGACCTGCTGCCTCTGATCGAAGGCACCACGGTTGCTACCAAGTATGGTCCGATGAAAACCGACCACGTCCTCTTCATCGCCAGCGGCGCGTTTCACGTTTCGAAGCCTTCCGACATGCTGCCCGAATTGCAGGGGCGTTTGCCAATCCGGGTCGAATTGCGCGCCCTGACGGAAGAGGATTTCGTCCGCATCCTTACCGAGACGCGCGCCAATCTTCCGCAGCAGTACAAGGCTCTGATCGGTACAGAAGACGTAACTCTGGACATAACCGACGAAGCCATCACCGAAGTGGCGAAAATCGCTGCCCGCGTAAACGAAAGCGTAGAGAACATCGGCGCACGGCGGCTGCAGACGGTGATGGAGCGCTTGCTCGAAGACATCAGCTTCGAAGCGGAAGAGCATAAAGGTGAGACCATCACGATAGATGCGGCTTACGTTCGCGAACGCCTTGACGATCTTGCTGGCGACACGGACCTGAGCAAGTATATTCTCTGACGAAATCACCATGGCTGGATGATTCTTCTATCTTGCCGTGGTGTTAGAGGGTCGGAGGACAATAGTGAAGGTAATCGTTGCAGCTGCATTACTGGCAGCCACAGGCTCTATTCCGGCAAGCGCACAGGATAGTGCGCAGGCAGAATATGCGGACTGGACTGAAAGTGATTGGTCAGAGGCCGCACGCACTGATGTTCTCGCGGCCTATCGCGAATTCATAGAAAACCATCCGGGCGTTTACGACCTCGCCAATCCAGGCTTTCTCCAGCAGCTAGGCGATGCGAGGTCGGCCGGGCTGGCTGCCGCTGAGAAAGCCCCTGACCGGTCAGGCTACGCTTTGGCCTTGGCCCGTTTCAGTTCAATTCTGTCCGATGGACATGCGCAGGCTTTCGCAGTCTCTGCGCCAGTTCCATCAGATGCTCCGCGATACTGGCCGGGGTTTGTTGCGCTGTGGCGCGGCGACCGCCTGCTGGCCAGTACGCCGGATCGAAGTGCGATCCTGAATGGCAGCCAGATTACTGCATGCGATGGTGCTGCGATCGAGGATTTCCTGAGGGACCGGCTGCAGTTCCGAAATTTCCGCCCGAATGAGCAAGGGCAGTGGTGGGTCCGGCCTTCCCAACTGTTCTATTCCATAGGCGAGACCACGAGCATCCATCCGCGCGAATGCACTTTTGCGTTGTCGGATGGAGAAGAGCTAACCCGAATCTTGGACTGGACTGTTCCCGACGCGGAGGAGCGCGACTTCTACGGGGAAAGCGTGTTCCCTGCTGCAGAACCAACTCTTATCAGTGAACCTCGCGATGGGATTTTCGTCATTGGCTTGGGGGATTTCGATCCCGACGAAGGGATGCGGGCGGAATATGCCGCGCTCTACTCGGCCGTCGAGAGCAGGAGAGATGAGCTACTGAAGGCAAGAGCCATCGTCTTGGATATGCGTGGCAACAATGGTGGATCGTCGGAATGGTCGCGCAGACTGGCTTCGATATTATGGGGTGAAAGCGCCCTCAAGTCTCGTGTTCCCAGAAGCGAAGCTATCGATTGGCGCGTCAGCCCGGACACGATCGCCTATCTGGACGAGGCCACAATTGAGTTTCGCGAAAATGGCGAGCTCGAAATCGCCGACTGGTTGTCTAAAGCAACGACAGAGATGAAAGCTGCGCGTGATGCAGGCGAGCCTCTTTGGAGAGAAACGGAGGATAAGGTTAGCCCAAATCCGGGGCAGGACGTATCGGCAAAAACCGATTTTACGGCACCGGTTTATGTGATGAACTGGGGGCTGTGCGCCAGCGCATGCCTCGACGCGAACGACTTCTTCACCCTTTTCGATAACACCAAACTCATCGGCACACCGACGTCTGCCGATTCAACGTACATGGAAGTGCGATCCGTTCCGCTTCCCGCTGGCCCCGGGCAGCTGGTAATACCGAGCAAGGTATATGTCGGACGACCGCGCGGATGGGGAGTAATCTACGAGCCCGACATCGAGATGGATCAGTTGGACTGGTCGACTGAAGCGTTCCTGGACAGGATCGAGACAGATCTAGTCTCTGGATGAATTGTGGACCACGCAAGTTCAATGGGCACCTCGCTTAAGCCACGTCTGGACAGGCAATACTGGCGGTTTGTCATCATCAATCCCGCCAACGCTCCCCAGTTGTTGGGCTCAGCAATCGGAACCTTCCGCGAGGACGAAGGCATCACGGCGATTGTTCCCGTTCGTGCAGCCGATGAACTTGGTATCGAGGGCCCCGATTTTGGCAGGATCTCTTTGATGATCCATTCCGGTCTGGAGGAAGTCGGCCTCACCGCAAAAATAGCGACAGCATTGGCCGAGGCCGGAATTGCCTGCAACATGGTCGCAGCTTTCCACCACGACCATGCGTTCGTACCCGCGGCACGCGCCGACCAGGCCATGGCCATACTGGAAGGTCTAGAGATGAGTCTCTGATCAGGGGTGTGGCGCAAGCCCGGTTTCGACGCCGGTCTTGTCGGTCAGTGCGAACTTGTCGACGAGGTCGCTGCTCGCCCTGTTCAATCCGCGAACCTGAACGCTTCGGCCGTTGCGGCGCATGCGCTCCACGACCTTGTCCAGCGCGCCTACGGCAGAGATGTCCCAGAAATGCGCCTTGCGCACGTCGATAACGACATGGTCGGCGGGATCGGGCTGGGAGCTTTCCGGGCCGAAAGCCGCTTCGAAGCGCTCTACGCTGGCGTAGAAAATCTGACCCTTGGCCCTATAGATAGCAGTGTTACCTTCGCGCTCGCGAACCACCTCGAACATGGTCATGACCTTGTGAGTGAAGAACACACCCGAAAGGATCACACCCGCCAATACGCCCAGTGCCAGGTTATGGGTGGCGACAACCACGACGACCGTCGTCAGCATCACCACGCTGGACTGCCAGGGATGCTTGGAAAGGTTCGGTATCGAATTCCACGAGAATGTACCGATCGATACCATGATCATGATCCCGACAAGAGCAGGCATGGGCACCTGACCCACAAGATTGCCGAGAACGGCCAACAGGATCAGCAAAGCCAAGCCGGCGGTAAAGGTCGACAGGCGGCCGCGACCGCCGCTCGTGACATTGATGACCGACTGGCCGATCATGGCGCATCCGCCCATCCCGCCGAAGAACGCGGCGACGATGTTGGCCACGCCCTGGCCTGCACTTTCCCGACGCTTGTTAGAGCCAGTATGAGTCATATCGTCCACGATTTGCGCAGTCAGCAATGATTCCAGCAGGCCAACGGCAGCCATGGTCGCCGAATAGGGAGCGATGATTGCCAGTGTTTCCCACGTAAGCGGTACGTCCGGAAGGATGAAATAGGGCAGCCCCTCAGGCAATTCACCCATATCCGCCACGGTGTAAACCGGAGCATCCATCCAAATGCTGAGGGCAGTCAGGACGATGATCGCCACTAGGGGGCTGGGAACTGCCGTGGTCAATCGGGGGAATAGGTAGATAATCGCCAGAGCAGCAGCGACCATCGCGTAGGTTTCCCACCCGACGTTTGTCAATTGCGGCAGCTGCGCGGTGAAGATGAGAATTGCCAGAGCGTTGACAAAGCCGGTTATGACCGAACGAGAGACGAACTGCATGAGAAGGTCGAGCCGAAGCAAAGCGGCTATGCCCTGGAATATACCCATCAGGATCGTCGCAGCGAAAAGGTATTCCACTCCGTATTCACGCACCAAAGGTACGACGACGACGGCCACTGCCGCCGTCGCGGCGCTGATCATGCCTGGGCGGCCACCGGTGAACGCGATGACCATCGCGATGGCGACAGAAGCATAAAGACCAACGCGTGGATCGACCCCTGCGATGATCGAGAAGCCGATCGCTTCGGGAATCAGGGCAAGCGCAACGACTATGCCAGCAAGAATGTCTGCGCGGATGTTGGAAAACCAGTCGCGTTTGATCGCGCCGATGTCAGGCATGTTTGTTGTCCAGCTTTGAAGGAAAGGCGCGCCCCGCGCCGAAAAACTCTGACCCTCTTTAGCAATTGTGCATTGCAGCACAACCCTCACACCTTACCGATAGCAGAGGTGTTTAGGCGAGCGCGCTTTCCTCTTCGCTGTTTTCCGCTTGCTGACGGGCCCACATCTCCGCGTAGAGTTCGCCTCTCCGAAGAAGTTCCGCATGTGTGCCGATCTCCGCGAGCCGACCGTGGTCCAGTACGAGGATACGGTCCGCGTCAGCGATGGTCGAGAGGCGGTGAGCGATAGCCAGCGTGGTTCGATGCTCACTAACGCGTTTCAGCGTCCGCAAGATGTCCTGCTCTGTCCTGCTATCCAGGGCGCTGGTGGCTTCATCCAGCAAAAGTATCGGAGGGTCTTTCACCATTGTACGGGCAATAGCGACCCGCTGCTTCTCTCCACCCGACAACTTGAGGCCCCGTTCGCCGACTTCCGTGTCGAAACCATCGGGCAGTCGTTCGACAAACGGCAGGATTGCAGCCGCGTCAGCAGCAGCAACGATTGCATCATGCTTTGCGCCTTCACGGCCATAAGCAATGTTGTAGCCAATGGTGTCATTGAACAACACGCTGTCCTGCGGAACAATGCCGATGTGCGACCGCAAGCTTTCTTGCGTCACACCTGAGATGTCCTGTCCGTCGATCAGGATGCGGCCACGCTGTGGGTCGTAGAAACGGAACAGCAGGCGCGCTATGGTGCTCTTACCGGCTCCCGAGGGGCCCACGATTGCAATATTGCTGCCTGCAGGGACTTCGAAGGTAAGGCCATGAAGGATGGTCCTCTCCGGTTCGTAACCGAAATGCACGTGGTCGAAAGTGATGGTAGGCCTTTTGACTAAGAGTGCAGGGGCTCCCGGCTTGTCGGCCACTTCGACGGGAGTATCGATCAGGTTGAACATCGCGGCCATATCGATGATGCCTTGTCGAATCGTGCGATAGACCCAGCCCAGCATGTCGAGCGGACGGAATAGCTGAGTGAGGTACGTGTTCACGAAGACTAGATCGCCCGTCGTCAGCTGTCCTTTGCTCCAACCCCAAACGGTATAGGCCATTGCGCCGCCCATCAGCAGGTTCATGATCAGCGCCTGCACCATGTTAAGCATGCCGAGCGAATTTTCGCTCTTGATCGCGGCTTCGGCATAAGAACGGGCAGCGCGGCCGTACCGTTCGCGCTCGCGCTTCTCAGCGCCGAAATATTTGACGGTCTCATAATTCAAAAGGCTGTCGACCGCGCGCGAGAGGGCTTGCCCGTCGAGGTCATTCATTTGCCTGCGCAGCTTGGTGCGCCATTCGGTGATCCACCTTGTGACAGCGATATAGGTAACGACCGTCGCTCCCGTCGCTGCGACCAGTTCCCAACCGAAGTTGAAATAGAATATTATGGCAACGGCAGTCAGTTCGATGACCGTCGGCGCGATATTGAACAGCAGAAAATAGAGCATGGAATCGATGCTCTTCGTTCCACGTTCGATCGTCTTGGTAACTTCGCCAGTGCGTCGAGAAAGGTGGAACCTTAGCGAGAGGTTGTGGAGCCTGGCGAAAGTGTCTTCCGCCAGATGCCGCGTCGCTTCCTGCCCGACACGTTCGAAAACGATGTTGCGGGTGTTATCGAACACCACACTTGCGAGCCGTCCTGCAGCATAAGCGATTACAAAAGCGATCGCGACCATCGCAGCCTCGTTCGCCGGGGTGGTCATCGCGTCCACGGCTCTCTTATACGCATAGGGCAGGGCCAAGGTGGTTGCTTTCGCCAGCAACACGAAGCCCATGGCGATCGCGATCCGCCGCCTCAAGTCCGGGTGCTCTTTAGGCCAGAGGTATGGGAAGAAGCGCTTCAGCGTTTTCCAGCTGTCAGCATCCTGACGCTGGTCAGAGGTAATGGTATCGGGTGGCATTGACCGCTATTTGGGATGCCGCACTGTTCTGGGCAAGGTCACGCGGGGCAATTGCCAGATTACCTTGCTTTCAGTCCGGCAGCCTGCACCACGTTTCTACTAGGCCCTCTTGAAAGTTCTGGCCCGGCACCCACATCAAACAGGCAGAAATGCTCGGGAAGCGACGGGTTCGAAAAAAGTTCAAAAAACTTT
>NZ_BAAHND010000003.1:0-310294 GCF_054655615.1 Qipengyuania triglochinis
AATTTCAAGTGGGGGGGGGGGCCGGGGGGGGGGCGGCCGCCCCCCCCACCCCCCCCACGGCCTGATCCTGCCCTAAAACGCCTTGCGGATATCGATGCCCAAGTAACGCCCTGTCGGGTCGATCCGGAAGGGTTCATAGGCAGTGGGCACATCGCCATTCCCGTCAGTCACGCGGCGGCGCGCATCGAAGACATTGTCAGCGACCAGCGACACACGCAGCCCATCGAGCCAGCCGTCTTCCTTCTCGAAGACCTCGCCCAGATTGGCGAACAGGCGCAGATCGAAGGTCGCAAGATCGGAGAAGAACAGGTCGCTCGACCCGGGGAAGTCGCCACCCCTCAGAGTGGCATCACCGACATATTGTCCCGAAAGGCGCAGGCCATAGCCCTGCCAGAAGATACCGCCTTCAAGCCGCGATGTGTGACGCGGCAAGGCGCCGCCACCCAGCACGAAGCCGTCAAGCTGATCAAAAAGCGGACCGTCTTCGGACAACAGGACTTCGTTTTCCAGCGTGACATCGTGGCTGAGGCTGAGGAAGTACCGCGCGCGCTTGTCTTCGCGATCGCCGCCGAACATCATGCCACCGCCACGGCGCCCGCCGCCTTGCGCGTTCTGACCGCCTTCGGCGCTGCACATGCGTTCGCGCATGGCCTTGAGCTTTTCAGCATCGATTTCGCCATCCTCGTTTTTCAGCCGGGCGAGCATCTCTTCCGGCAGATCGTCGAGCTTTGGCGGATCGGCGCAGATCGCGGTTCGGATAGCCGCGAAACGCTCGCCGCGCTGTTCGGCATCCGCACCGCAAAAGCTTGCGCGGGCAGAAGCGATTTTCTGCGGATCGGGATTGCCATTTTCGTCGAGCAGGCGCGCGCGGAACATCTCGGGTATCTGCGACAGATCGGGCGTCTCGCCTTCCGGCGTGTCGCAGAAGACCTTGCGTACCGCTTCCATGCGAGCCGGGTCGAGGCTGAGTGTAGTCGCGCCGCTTGAACGGCCCTCAGCACGTTCACCGCGCGGGGCGGATTGCGGCTCTTTCCCGATCTCCCCGCGTGTGTTCAGCCCGAAGGAAAGGATGCGGCTGCGGGTCTGGTAGAGCGTGAGCGGACGGCGATCGATGGCAAGCAATTCACCCGCATCATTGCGGTCGACACGGTCGGGAAACGCCTGTTCGAAAGCCGAACTGAAGCCCGGCGATGAGGTTACGTCACGCGAACGGTTGATGCCGTAATCGACATTGAAACGGGTGTTCTCCCAGAACGGAAGTTCCCAATTGGCGCTGAATTTCCAGTCGGACTGCGTTTCTTCCTGAAGATCGGGATTGCCGCCCGTGATCACCGTCGCCAGCACGGTCTGCCCGGTCCGGTAATCGAATACGGTGGAATTCAGCTCGTCGATGCGCGGGCTGCCCAGATTGGTCAGCGACGGGGCAACCTGACGCCAGATGCGCGTCCCGCTGAGACTGAGATTCTCGAACGGCGACCAGTTGACGCCGAGCGACCAGTTCGCGAGCGTGCCGAAATCGGATAGATCGTCCACCCCGGCGACAGCAGTCACGCCGATATCCCCCAGCGCACCCAGCGGATCCCCCCGCCGCGCAACCGGGAGATTGACCGTCAGGCCCGCGCCAAGGCGGCGGCGGGAGAGTCCGAGATCAGCGTCGCTGCGCGTGTCTTCGCTTTCGATCCGGTTCCAGTCGAGGTTAAGATCGAGAGTGGTGCTGAGTTCGCCCGCCGGCAATGCAAGCGGAAAGCCGTTGAGGGTGAGCTTGTTGGCAGTCGTGTAATTGCGGCTGCGTGCGGTATCGAAGCCAGTGGCATCGTTGCGGTCGATTTCGGTCAGCGCGCGCGTGTAATTGTTGTCGCTGGTGAAGGTGGCGATCCAGTCGCCCAGCGGCTTGTTCACGCTCAGCCCGGTGGAGAAGCTGTCGGTATTGCCGCGCCGTTCGAGAGGCGTCGTGCCATCGATCGCCAGCCCGGATAGGCTGCGGGTCTCGTTATGGCCGAAGGTGCCGTTGAGGTTGAAGGAGGTTCCGCTGTCGATGAAGGCACGGGCATAGTTCGCCTCTGCCTGCACGCCGAAGGTATCCGAAATCAGGCTGCGAAATGGCGCTTCTTCGGGCGCCCCAGCGGGTGTTACGTCGCGCTCGGCCTCGGTCAGCGGGCTGCGGTCTTCCGCCTCAACACTTATATTGAGCCTGCCCTTCTCGCCGATTCTGAGCCAGGTCGCTTCCTGTTCGTTACGCGAATAGCCGCCGATACCGGGCTGTTCGTATTCGACTTCCGCGGTCAGGCTCTGGAAATCGGGCTTAAGCACGATGTTCACCACGCGCTGGTCGGCCGAATAGCCGAAGCGCTGGGCGACTTCCTCCGGAAACACCTCCACCTTGGCGACCGCCTCGGGGGGATAGCTGCGGAACTCGCGCCAGCTGGATACGCGAATACCATTGATCAGGAACACGGGCCGCCCGCCCCCGCGCCCCCCCCTGGCGCCGCTGCCGGTCGCAGGTTCGATGGCAGCGATCAGGTCGGCGATGGAATTGGCGCCGAAGGCAGCGATATCGGCCTCGTTATATTCGGCGATCGGCGGTTGATCGACAATCAGCTGTCCCTTGAGCCTAGTGCCGTAAACCACGATATCGCCATCTTCGACGGTCGGTTCGTCGCTGGCGGGGGCCGGACGCTGTTCCCCAGTAGGCTGTTCCTCTTGTGCCATTGCAGAAGGGACCTGCCATACCCATATGGCAGTGAGCGCGAGAAGCGCGGATTTCCGGGATTTGTGGATCATCAGGATCTTCCGATTTCTTGTCGTTGCCCCCTCGCCTCGTCTGATCGACGAACCGCAGGGTCGGCACAAGATGGGTTAGCGTAACATTTCGTCGCAGCAGGCTTGCACGCGGCTGAATGCCACACTCTTTCCTTTTATCCCGCCTCCCGCTATGGGCGCGCGACAATACTCGACCAACTGCATGACTTAAGGACACGAATGGCCAAAGAAGAACTTCTCGAAATGCGCGGGCGCGTTGTGGAACTGCTGCCCAACGCCATGTTCCGCGTCGAGCTCGAGAACGGCCACGAAGTTCTCGGCCACACTGCCGGCAAGATGCGCAAGAACCGCATCCGCGTGCTGGTGGGTGACGAAGTGCTGTGCGAGCTGACGCCTTACGATTTGACCAAGGCGCGGATCACATATCGCTTCATGCCGGGACGCGGCGGCCCCGGTCCCCAGTAAAACCTGCAGTAAGTCAGATTGGGCCAGCCCACTCTCATTCTTGCATCCGCCAGCCCGCGCCGCCGCGAATTGATCGCGCCGCTCGGTGTTGTGCCCGGCGCCATCAATCCTGCCAATATCGACGAGACGCCTGCCAAGGGTGAGCTTCCGCGCGCCTATGCCAAGCGGATGGCGCGAGAAAAGGCCGAAGCTGCCGCGAGCAGGGATGGCTTCGTTCTGGCAGGCGATACGGTGGTGTCGGTTGGACGCCGCATCCTGCCCAAGGCAGAGGATGAGGCGACGGCGCGCGAATGTCTGGCCCTTCTTTCCGGGCGCAGGCACCGGGTGCTTTCCGCGATCGCCCTGCGAGCACCCGACGGGACCTTGCGTGAGCGATTGAGCGAGACCATCGTCATGTTCAAGCGGCTCTCGCCGGACGAGATCGATGCCTACATCGCGAGCGGCGAGTGGGACGGCAAGGCCGGGGGCTACGCCATTCAAGGCATCGCCGAGGGGCTTATCAGCCGCATTCAGGGAAGCCATTCAGGCGTCGTCGGCCTCCCGCTTTACGAAACGCGCACGCTGCTGAAGGCAGCCGGGTTCGCAATTGCCTGACAACGGGCCCGCATGGGTCGTCGAAGACGGCGTGGGCGAAACCCGCGCTCTCCTGATCGACGGAGACAAAGTGCTGGCCGCCAAACTACGCTGGCCGGGCGAACTCTATCGCGGGCAGGAACTGACTGCGAAACTTGCCAGCAAACGCGGTGCCCGCGGCACTGCCATCACCGCCGAAGGCCGCGAACTGCTGGTCGACCGGCTCCCTCGCGAGGTGTCGGAAGGCAGCGAGCTGGATCTGGTGGTGACCCGCGCGGCGCTCACCGAACGCGGACGCTACAAATTGCCCTCCGCTCGCCTGGCCTCACAGCTATCGCCCGTAACCGATCCGATCGAGACGGGCAAACGTGTTCATCGCTTTCCGCCAGGAATGTGGGAGGATGTCTGGCAGGCCGCGAGTGCGGGCGAAGTGGCCTTCGATGGCGGATCGCTGCTGTTTGCCGTGACGCCGGCCATGACGCTGGTCGACATCGATGGCGCTCTCGATCCGCGCTCGCTTGCCTTGGCTGCAGTCGAACCGCTGGCACGCTCGCTAGCGGACTTCGATCTGGGTGGCTCGATCGGGATCGACTTTCCTACTCTAGAAGCCAAAGCCGAGCGCAAGGCCGTGGACACCGCATTGGGAGACGCGCTGGGCGACTGGTCGCACGAACGCACCGCCATGAATGGCTTCGGCTTCGTGCAATTGGTCGCACGGCTCGAAGGGCCATCACTGCTTCACCGCTTCGCCACCTCGCGTCTGGGTATGGCGGCCCGCATGGCGCTGCGCCGCGCGGAAGTGGTCGAGGGCGCTGGGGAAACCCTGCTTACCGTGCATCCCGCGCTCAAAGCCAAGCTAAGGCCCGAATGGCTGGCCGAGGTCGAGCGGCGCACCGGCAGGCCGCTGCGGATAGAAACCGATCCCGGTCTTGCCATCGAGGCGGCGGCTGCCCAGATCGTGGGCCATGAATAAAGTCTGCCCGATCTGCAAGAAACCACGCGTGGAAGAGCATAAACCCTTCTGCTCCAACCGCTGCCGCGACCGCGATCTCGCCCGGTGGTTCGGCGATGGCTATGCCCTTCCCGGACGGCCCGCCCTGCCCGAAGAAATCGCTGCGGAAGTGGTGAAGCCGCAAGACGATTGAATTAGGCCCTTGCCAAGCACGCGCGCCTTCGCCATAGGCGCCCACTCCAACCGCTGGTGAGCCTTCGGAAAGGCCTCAGCGACGGTAAGCCCGGGTAGCTCAGTTGGTAGAGCATGCGACTGAAAATCGCAGTGTCGGCGGTTCGAATCCGTCCCCGGGCACCACTTCTCTCCATGATACGCGACTGCACCGATCCGGCTTGCTGCCGGATGTGTTGATGCCTTTGGGCCAGCCGCAATGTGACCGGTAGTTACGGGCGTCCACAGGCGTGCTTCCCGTAACGCGATCTCCGCGCTATCCCCCGTGGATGCACGAAGAAACCGCGACCATGCTTTCCGCCTTCGATATAGCTGCCCTGCTCGTGGTGGCTGCGGCACTGCTAGGCTGGTTCAACCACCATTTCATCAAATTGCCGCATGTCATCGGCCTGACCGTGATGGGCGCGCTGGCAGCAATCGGGCTGATGGTGGCCGATCGGGTAATCCCCGGCATCACCCTGTATGATCAGGTGACCGAATTCCTCCAGCAGATGAATTTCACCGAGACACTGCTGCAGGGAATGCTCAGCTTTCTCCTGTTCGCCGGGGCGCTCCACGTCGATCTGGACCGGCTGAAAACGGCGTGGTTGCCCGTCCTCCTTCTTTCGACTTTAGGTGTGGTCATATCCACCGTCCTCGTTGGCGCCGCGATGTGGGGCGTGGGCTCGGTTCTGGGGCTGTCCTTCGCGCCTATCTGGTATTTCGTCTTCGGCGCTCTCATCGCCCCAACGGATCCGGTTTCGGTACTGGGCGTGCTGAAGGAGGAGAACGTCCCGCAATCCCTTCAGAGCGCGGTTGCCGGCGAAAGCCTGTTCAACGATGGCGTCGGCATCGTCGTCTTCATCATTCTTCTCGGCGCAGCGGTCAGCGGGAACGAGTTCTCCCTTTCGGAAGGCGCGCGGCTGTTCGCGATCGAAGCTGGCGGCGGTATCATCGTCGGCCTTGTTGCCGGTTACTTCGGGTACCGCGCGATGGCCGGAATGGATGAATACACTCTGGAAGTGCTCATTACGCTCGCCGTAGTCATGGGCGGCTATGCCTTGTGCAGCGAACTTCATATCTCCGGCCCACTGGCTATGGCTGTTGCGGGTCTTCTGATCGGCAACCAGGGCGTGACCTTTGCGATGAGCGATGTGACGCGCGATTATGTCATCAAGTTCTGGGAACTGGTGGACGAGGTGCTGAACTCGGTGCTCTTCCTGCTGATCGGGCTGGAAATGATCGTGCTCACCATCACCGGTGAAGTCCTGCTCTTCGGCCTGCTGGCCATCCCGCTGACCCTGATTGCCCGTGCAATCGGCATTTTCGTTTCGACCAAGACCATTCCCGCTGCCCGCCTGCAAGACAAAGGTGCGGGCCGCGTATTGTGGTGGGGTGGCCTGCGAGGCGGGATTTCGGTCGCGCTCGCTCTGTCGCTTCCGCCGGGCGAAACCCGCGACTTCATCCTGGCCGGCACCTTTGCCGCTGTGTTGTTCAGCGTGCTGGTCCAGCGCGCGACGCTGGGCATGCTGATTGACAAGCTCAAGGACGACAAGGCCCCGGCGATCGAAGGCGACGGCAAGCCCACCGCCCCATCAATTCACTAGGCTTGGGCCAGCTCGTCCGCTGCCGCGCCGATTTCGCCCCACACGCGATCAAGGTCGCCATCCTCAATGCAATAGGGCGGCATAACGTAAACCGTATTGCCTAGAGGCCTGAGCAGAAGACCCGCCTCGCGGAACCGACGCAGCAATCGAGGGCCGAGGTCGGAAAGGTAGCTACCTTCTGCATCGCCAACTTCGAGAGCCGCGATCGTGCCGCAGCGCCGCGAGTTGCGCACCACCGGATGGCCAGCAAGCTTGGAAAGGTGCTGCTCCTGCTTCGCGCCGAGGGCGGCGATCCTTTCCAGCACAGGCTCGTCGCGCCAGATCGCAAGGTTGGCATTCGCTGCTGCACAGGCAATGGGGTTCGCCGTATAGCTGGACGAATGATAGAAGGTGCGCTTCCGGTCTGTCGAATGATGCGCGTCCCAGATCGGTTCGCTCGCCATCGTAACCGCCAGCGGCATGGAACCGCCGGTCAGGCCCTTCGAAAGGCACATCATGTCGGGTACGACATCGGCCTGCTCGCAAGCGGTGAGCGTTCCTGTCCGGCCCCATGCAGTCATGACTTCATCGGCGATGTACAGCGTACCGTGCCTCGCGCAAATCTGGCGCATTTCGGCCAGAACATGCGGAGGATACATGAGCATCCCGCCTGCCCCTAGGACGAGTGGTTCGACGATGAATGCCGCGGCTCCTTCTGCGCACTCTCGCTCCAGAGCATCGAAGGTTGATTGAGGATTGTCTGCAGGGAAAGGCACCCTCCCGACATCGAACAACATGGGCGCATAGGCAGCATTGAACACACCGCGCGCGCCGACCGACATCGCCCCGATGGTATCCCCATGATAGGAGTGCTCCATCACGACGATGCGTTTGCGCTCTCCGCCCCGATGCTTCCAGTAGCCCAAGGCCATTTTCAGGGCGACTTCCACCGCCGTGGATCCGCTGTCGGAGAAGAAGGCGCGACTGAGTTCACTCGGTAGAATACGCGAAAGTTCGCGCGCCAAATTCTCTGCCGGTTCATGAGTCCACCCGGCAAAAATCATCTGATCTAGCTTACCGGCCTGTTCTGCAATGGCGGCGGAAATGCGAGGATTGCAATGACCGTGGGTCGTGACCCACCAGCTCGAAATGGCATCCACGATGCGGCGACCGTCACCAGTATGAAGGATAGCTCCTTCGGCCCGCACGATCAGCGGGATAGGGTCGCCGAGGCCATGCTGCGTGAACGGGTGCCAGACGGGCGATTGTGTCATTTAAAATCCGAGATATCGAAGTTGTTGGCAAATGCAGTGGCAAGGGATGGTGCATCGAGAGTGGCCAGAAATGGCAGGCGCCCAAGCCGACGAACATTGCCCAAGCGGCTGATCGTAGCCTCGCTGTCCTCGACCGCGTCGCCGATAAAGGTAACGCCATGCACAGACACACCGCGCGAGCGCAGCGCCTCCAAGGTCAGCAAGGAGTGGTTGATGGTACCGAGCGAGGTGCGCGCAACGACGACGACCGGCAGATCCCACCGCGCGAACATATCGGCGTAAAGGAGGTCCTCATTTAGAGGTACAAGAGCCCCGCCCGCGCCCTCAACTATCAAAGGCCGCTGCGGTGGAAGGGCGAGGCGATCGGGGTCGATCCTGACGCCATCAATCTGCGCGGCCAGATGCGGCGAACAAGGCGTGGTGAGCCGATAAGCTTCAGCAATTATTCGATCGGGCGAAAGCGCCGCCAATTTTGCTACGCGCGAGAGATCACCTTCCTCTTCCAAGCCTGCCTGCACCGGCTTCCAGTAATGAGCGCCGAGCGCTTGCGTCAGCGCTGCAGAAAACACGGTTTTCCCGATTTCCGTGTCGGTTCCGGTAACAACATATGCGGTCATCGAATTATCTCTTCCAGAGCGCCACCCAAGGCGTCGATCTCGTCTCTTACTACATTCAGGGTCAAGGAAATGCGCAGTCGGCTGCTGCCTTGGGGTACTGTGGGCGGCCTAATTCCCCGAACATCGAAACCGCGTCTTTGCAAGGCTTCAGCGGCGGCCATCGTGCGAGCTTCGCTGCCGAGTACGAAGGGCATGATCTGAGATCCGGTTTTTTGGATGCCCAGGGAGGTGAGGCGCTCGCCCGCGTAGTTTACCAGGGAGGCCAAGCCCTCTCTTCGCTCAGGTTCTTCCGCCACGATCTTCAAGGCTTCCCGCACACAGGCCGCCATCAATGGCGAAGGCGCAGTGGAGAAAATGAAGCCCCGAGCGCGATTGACCAGATGATCGCGCATGATGGCGGGCCCGCACAAAAGCGCTCCTTCGCATCCCAAGGCTTTGCCACAGGTGCGCAAGACAATGGAGTTGGTTCGGCCATCCAGATCGGCGGCCAGCCCTCTACCCCCCTCACCCCAAACGCCCGTAGCATGGGCATCATCGGCATAGAGCACGGCACCGTAGCGATCTGCGAGTTCCAGAAGATCGGTCAGCGGCGCACGATCGCCATCCATGCTGTAGAGGGTTTCAACGGCAATCCACGGAGTGCCTGCTGCACTGTTGTCTCGCCAGTGGCGAAGCACATCGGCAAAAGCTTGCACATCATTGTGAGCAATGCTGCGCGTCTCAGCCCGGGCAAAGCGCATGCCTTCATGCGCGCTCGCATGGATGAGTTCATCGTAACAGATGATGTCCCCGCGCTGCGGCAAAGTTGAGAGAAGCGCACTGTTGGCAGCGTAGCCGCTAGCCATAAACAATGTGCTTTCACATCCGAAGAAGTTGGCGGCCTCCATCTCCAGCCGTTCATGCTCCGGGTGGTTGCCCCGCAATAGCCGCGACCCTCCCGATCCAACCGAAACGCCTCGCCCCATGGCCTCGCCGACAGCAGCCTTCAGTCGCTCGCTGTCCGCGAGTGCCAGATAATCGTTCGAAGAGAAGTCGATCCCGGTCGGTGTACAGAGTGAGCGCAGCCGGGACAATTCCCGCAACCCATCCAGGTCGCCCGCCAGTTTTGCGAAGGGACTGCGCAGTGTTTCCGCTTTTTCCATGTGCGCTCCCGCTAACGGGGTCATGCCGCGCCTGCAATTGCTTTCGCCGCTCACGCTCTGTATGGCCCCGCCCACATTACGGTGCGGGGTTGCGAGTGGCGATTCTGCGGCCGAAGGCTTTTCCAGCGAGGGAACATACGCATGGCACGTCGCCGCCAGATCTACGAAGGTAAGGCCAAGATACTCTATGAAGGTCCCGAGCCGGGCACGATCATCCAGTATTTCAAGGATGATGCGACCGCCTTCAATGCCGAGAAAAAAGGCACGATCAACGGCAAGGGCGTGATCAACAATCGCATCAGCGAATATGTGTTCACCCGCCTTTCGCATATCGGCATCCCGACCCACTTCATTCGCCGCCTCAACATGCGCGAACAGCTGGTGCGTCAGGTTGAGATCATTCCGCTTGAAGTTGTGGTCCGCAACGTCGCCGCAGGGTCGCTCAGCAAGCGGCTTGGCGTGGAAGAAGGCGAGCTTCTCCCTCACACATTGATCGAATATTGCCTCAAGGACGATGCGCTGGGCGATCCGAAGGTCTCGGAAGAGGAAATCGCCTGCTTCAACTGGTGCAGCCATGAAGAAATGCAGGACATGTCGTCCATGGCCATCCGCATCAACGACTTCCTCTGCGGGATGTTTGCCGCCATCGACATCCGGCTGGTTGACTTCAAGCTGGAGTTCGGCCGGATCTGGGACGGAGACTACAGCCGCACGATCCTGGCAGACGAGATCAGTCCGGACGGTTGCCGCCTGTGGGATATCAACACCGGCGAAAAGCTCGATAAGGACCGGTTCCGCCGGGATATGGGCGGCGAAAGCGAAGCCTATCAGGAAGTCGCGCGGCGGCTTGGGCTGTTGCAGAACGAGGACAACGGCCCCGGAGAAGTACTGGACATGAACGCACACCGCGGCCGGCTGCGCAGTCCCGCGAAGCCCGCCAAGAAGTGATTAGACCACGTATCGCAAGGTGAGGCCGCTAGGCGCGATTGCATAGGCGCAATCCGGCATGTGATCGCCATCGACCTGCACGGGGGTCACGCAACGGTCGAACTCTATCCTACGGCAGGAGCGGACATTTGCCTTGGCAAAGCGCTCCACAGGAAGGCCGAGCATTGCTGCAAGACTGAGGGCCATGATGCGTAGTCGTGTGCCCTCACCCACCGTGATGAGTTCCACCGAATCTGCATGTAGAGCCGCCTCGGGACTGAGGCGGAAAGGACCTGCATAAAGCGCAGCGTTGGAGACGATCACTGCCTCCGCCTCGCCTGCAAATTCCTCTCCATCTACCGTTGTTCCGCGAATACGCATCGGAGCACGCGGCCATTCGCGCAATTGCTGCATCATCGCGACGACATAGGCGTAGCGCCCGATCCGTTTTTTCAGTTCCCCCGATACCCGAGCGACCGCGTGGCTATCAGGCCCTATCGAGAGGCACGATACGATAGGCATGTCTCCCAGCCGGTAAAGCGGCGCCTCCACCCAGCCTTCCGGCCCACGCGCCCACGCGCCGGCCAGCTTTTTGGCGAACGACTTTGGATTGCGGGGATAGTTCAATTCGCGCGCCACAAGATTGATCGTTCCCGAAGGTGCAATTGCCAGCGGAATTCGATCGGCATCGGCTCCTAGCGCCTGCACTGTATCGCGCAGCGTTCCATCGCCGCCGTGAACACATACAAGGTCGGCAGTTCCAGACAGGACTGTCCCCTCAGCAGTTGTCGGCAGTACGTTCACTTCGAACCCAGAATCCACAAGTGCGGACGCCAGTTTATCACAAACGTCTTGGCTGAAACTTCCTGAGACAGGGTTGAAGACGAGGTCTAGCTTGGTCACCTGATGCTCCTACCCGCAGGAGCGTTCAACGCAACCGCCGGGAATTCTTGCTGCCTTCAAGAGCCGGAGAAAATGGGAGATTCCAGCTTTCACTACCCACTTCTTTTATCCTAGCACCGAAACCGATGAACCTGCGAAACGGCAGCTAGGATGGGGATACAGATATGACACGCAAGAAACTCGCTCATGTGCTGGCAGCGCTACCGCTTTTCGCACTCACCGTTCCTGTAGGAGTATTCGCCCAAGATTCCGGGGGCGCGTTAGTCACGGCCTCACCATCGGGCGAAACAGCATGGGGGATACCGGTTTACGACATACCGGCTGATGCCGATGTGCGCTTCGGCGTTTTGCCCAATGGTATGAAATACGCGATCGCGCATAACGAGACTCCGGAGAACACGGCAGTAGTCCGTTTCGGTTTCGATGTCGGCTGGGTGGATGAGCGCGAAGAAGAACTCGGACTGGCTCATGTCATCGAACACATGGCGTTCAACGGATCGACCAATGTCCCTGAAGGCGAGATGATAAAGCTGCTCGAGCGGCTCGGCCTCGCATTCGGGGCTGACACGAATGCTTCGACCGGTTTCGAAGATACGATCTACAAGCTCGATCTCCCGCGGGTGGATGATGAACTCGTCGATACAGCCTTGATGCTGATGCGCGAGACTGCGTCCGAAATCACCATCGCGGATGAAGCGGTCGATCGTGAGCGGGGCATTATCCAGTCTGAAACGCGCACCCGCAACAATTACCAAATTCGCAGGCTCAAGGATTACTTCAATTTCGTCGCCCCCAATACTTTATATGCAAAGCGATTCAGGGCTGATGGAACAGTAGAGAACATCGATACCGCTCCCGGTTCCGTCGTCCGGGATCTCTACAGACGCTATTATCGCCCGGATAATGCAACGCTGGTCGTAGTCGGCGATGTCGATCCGGAAGCGATCGAAGCCAAGATCGTCGATAAATTCTCCAGCTGGCAGGCGCCCGCCGCACCGATTGCCGAAGTAGACAAGGGCTTGGTCGATATTCAGCGCGGCCGGGCAGCAGGAAATTTCGTCGATCCAGATGTGCCCTACATCGTGACCATCGATCGTTTTGCTCCTTATAAGGAACGCGAAGAAACCATTGCCGAATTGCGCCAGCAGTTGCTCATCAATCTCGGCACCATGATCCTCAATCGCCGTTTCCAGCGAATTGTCACCAGCGAAAATGCGCCAATCGTCGGTGGGAGCGCCAGTGCCAGCGACTTTTTCGACATCAACCGGCAGGCCACAATGCAAGTACAAGCCAAGGAAGGCGAATGGCAGCAGGCGTTGGCAGTTGCCGAACAGGAATGGCGGCGTGCGGTCCAATATGGTTTCACGACCGCCGAACTGGCCGAGCAATTGGCCAATCTTGAAAAAGCCCTGCGGGACGGGGCCGCACAGGAAGGCACACGGCCTAACCAGCAGCTCGCCGACACGATCCTGGCAACTTCGCGCGCCGAAGATCTGTTCGTCAAGCCGAGCACTTATTACGAGCTGTTCGAACGCTTGAAGCCTGAATTGACCGCAGATGCCGTGAGCGCTGCTCTGGCCGATCATTACACGCTTAGCGATCCTCTAATCCATGTTTCGACCAAGGAACCAATTGCGAACGCGGAAACCACCATTCTCGCAGCCTACGATACTTCACAACGGCTGGCTGTGTCTGCGCCGGAAGACAGTGATGTCGCCGAATTCGCTTATGCGCCCTCCACAAGCACTGCGAAAATCGTATCGGACGCTGTCATCGATGACTTGGGAATCCGTACGATTCGGTTTGCCAACAATGTTCTGCTGAATCTCAAGCAGACCACTTTCGAAGACGACACCTTGCGGTATTCGATACGCGTGGGTTCCGGCCAGTTGGCATTTCCGGATGACGATCTTGCCGAAGCCGTTCTGCTCTCGAACCTGAGCGCCCAAGGCGGTCTCGGACAGCACAGCTTCGATGAGTTGCGGCAGATTTTTGCAGGACAGAGCCTTACTTACGGCTTCAACGTTGCCGAGGACAAGTTCGTGGTGTCCGGCGCCGGGACCATGGCCGACCTACCAGCGCAAATGCAATTGAGCATGGCCTATCTGACCGATCCAGGCCTTCGCCCCGAAATGATCAGCCAGTGGCTCGGCCTGATCCCGCCTTTCATAGCGCAAATCGATTCGACTCCGCAGGCGGTGGCTCAGTTCAAAGCCGGCGAAGTCGTAACGGGAGGAAATCCCCGCTTCGCATTTCCGGACCAAGCCGAACTAGAAGCTGTAAGCGCAGATCGTGCACGCGAGCTTATTTCGGGGGAACTCGCCAGCGCACCGATAGAAATCGCGGTAGTAGGTGAATTCGACATGGATGCGGTCATCGCAGCCGTCGCATCGACCTTTGGCAGCCTGCCAGCTCGCAAAACAGAACTCGCGCCGCATGAACAGCGCCGAATGGCCAGTTTCACCAATGATCGCGGCGAGCGCGTATTGACCCATGCGGGGGCTCCGGATCAGGCTCTGGCGCTCACCTATTGGCCCACGACCGACGATGCTGACGCCCAGGAAGAGGCGACGCTGGAGCTGCTTGCCCGCATCCTGCGTCTCGAAATGACGGATACGATCCGCGAACAATTGGGAGCATCCTATTCGCCCACCTCCGGCTCATCGATGTCTAATATTTATGATGGGTACGGCACGTTCTCCACCTCGGTTATTGTCGAACCGTCACAGGCGTCAGAAGTCTTCGGGGTTGTCGATCAGCTGGCAGAAAAGCTGCGTACCGCACCGGTGGACGAGGACACGCTAGCCCGCGCGCGTAAGCCACTGCTCGAGCAGATCGCGCAGGCGAAGAAAAGCAATGGCTGGTGGCTCGGCGTTGCCGACGACGCGCAGTTGGAGGCGGATCGGCTCGACCGCATCCGTACGCAAGAGGCGCGCTACAATGCGGTCACGCCACAAATGCTTCAGCGGGCGGCGCAGGAATATCTCGATCCTGCCCACGCCTTGCGGATCCGCATCGTGCATGAATCATTGGCCGACAGTCAGTAGGAACGACATCCATAAAAAAGGGCTGCGAGGAAATCCCTCGCAGCCCCTTTCGTTTTTTTGCGTGACTTAATGCTGGAAGCGAACGGAGACCCCGATCACGCGTGGATCGTTTACGAAAGCGGTATTGTTATTGAAATCGATACCGCCCTTTACATTGTCCTCGTTGGTGATGTTTCGAGCGAAAAGCGCCAACTCCAGACTCCCGTCGAACTTGGCATAGCCGATCCGCAGCCCGCCTTCGATCTGGTCTTCCGCGTTGAATTCGGCACTTTCGTACAGAAAGAAGTTCGTCGCGCCTTGGTAAGTCCAATCGGTGTAGGCGAAAAGCTCACCCTGCGCAGAAATTGGAACGGCATAACGCGCTGTAAGATCTGCGATCCATTCCGGAGCGTTGGGGAACGGGTTTCCGTCGACCAGCGCACGGCTTGTGCCGCCGATGTCCACCAGCGGATCAAGAACCGTACATTGCAGACAGGTGCCCACCGCCAGCTGATCGTCCTGAATTTCGGTCTTGTTCCAGCTTGCACCGCCCGTGATCAGGAAATCGGGCGTGACCTGAAACGCGGAATCCATCTCGAATCCGTAACCGCGGCCTTTATTGGCATTTACGAGCTGGACCAGATTGTCGGCTCCTCCGATTGCCGAAAACTGCGGATCGTCGATCGTGTAATAATAGCCTGCTAGGTTGAACCGAACACGACGGTTGAGAAGCTCGGATTTGAGACCGGCCTCATAGCTCATGATCTTTTCGCTGGTCGCGATGGAGGGCGGATTGAAGAAAGCAACGTCGCGGCCCTGAATTGTCGGCGCACGAAAACCACTGGCCACGCGAGCATAGAAGCTTGCATCCCCCGTCAGTTCATAAAAGGCAGCAAGGTCCCAACTGATGCGCTCGTCCGATACGGACCGCGCTTGCGGATCGGCAGCGTCACGTACGAAGAAATCCTTGTCGTCCTCTGTATAGCGCAATCCGCCTGTAAGCTTGAGTTCGGGCGTTACTTCGCCTGTTACCTGGCCGAATACGGCCCAGCTTTCGTTGGTGTGGTTCACTGTCACTGGCGGAGGGAAATCGAACCCGACTGTTGTCACGTCGAAATCGCTATCGAAATAGAACCCGCCAATCTGCCATTCGAAAGCTCCGCCAATATTGGAGGCAAGACGAACTTCCTGGGTGAACTGGTCGAGCGACAACGAATCCTTCGTGTCCGACTGGAAAGGGATGACGCCGGGACCATCGACCGCGTTGCCGCCATCGATGTCACCGCGGCTCGAGCCTTCACTGTCGGCCCAACTCGTGATGCTGGTCAGCGTTGCGAAGTCAGAATCGTATTCGGCTTTGAGCGTCGCGATTTCCGCTTTGTATATCGCTTCATTGCCGCCGCCGGCGTCATAATAGACAGTATCGCGGTCATAGTTGTCGTTCAGATCGTTCGAACCGGGACCAAGGATGTTCGCCCGGAAAAGAGTCGACGTGCCATCGAGATCGCGGACCGAATAGCTGCCGAGGATAGACAGGCGATCGGTTGGCGTCAGCAATAACTGAGCGCGGCCCGCGATATCGCTATAAGCACCGTAAGCGTTTTTCTCGCCGGTAAAGCCATTGTCGACCCAGTCATCGCGCTGCTGCCAAAGGCCCGAGAGACGCACGGACGCAATTCCCGGGACCAGCGGAACGGTTACGCCGCCGTCGATCGATACCGTGTCGAAGCTGCCATAGCTGAGTGATCCAGTGACCGAGAACTCGTCCCCCGGCTTGGTCGTGTCGATCTTGACGATACCGGCCGGAGTATTGCGTCCGAATAGCGTACCTTGCGGGCCACGCAGGACTTCGATGCGCTCTACGTCGAAGATGGGGAAGCTCTTGAGCGACACGTTTTCGAGCACGACGTCGTCCATGACAACCGAAACCGGTTGAGATGCCGCAAGGTCGAAATCCGTATTGCCGAGTCCGCGTATATAAAAACGCGGAGCAGCGCGGCCATTGGAGCTTTCAACGAACAGCCCGGGTACCCGGCCGGCGAGAGCGGTGATATCCGCTCCGGCGTCGAAGATCGTCCTCGCTGCATCCGCAGAGATTGTGGCAGCAGAAACGGCGACGTCCTGCAGATTTTCTTCGCGGCGGTTGGCCGTGACGACGATGACATCGAGCATCGAATTGTCGGGCTGTTCGGCACCGGTGGCGTCGATGTCGGAACTGTCGACGCTTTGCTGTGTCTGGGCCATTGCTGGCTGTGCACAAGCGATTGCAAGCACGCTCGCCGATAGGGAACGGAGAATAAAGGAGCGGTCAATCATCGGAGAGATAATCCTTTTGACCCGGTACGCTAAAATTCGAGAGCGCGGGGCTGGTGGACGGAAATGTAAATTGACCCAGACGCCTGTAATGAGAACGTCACAAAATTGCAGTTCCGAAAGTCCTCAAAGGCGTGGTTTTCCTCCTATGTTGCAATGCAGCAACATTTAATTGACCTAGGTTGACGGCTTACCGTTTCTTAATTGGTGGATTTCTCGCCAAGCTTGCTCTCGGAGCCCGTTGACGGCATAGGCCCGCGCAATCTGCCAACACGGTAAAACCGAAAGGCCGCTAATGAAGATTCGCGTTCTCGTAAGCCTCAAGCCCGGCGTGCTCGACCCTCAGGGACGTGCCGTGCACCATGCGCTCGAAGGTTTAGGCTTCAAGGGTGTCGACGATGTTCGCATCGGCCGCACAGTGGAACTAGATGTCGCTGACGATACTTCCGACCAAGCATTGAACGACATGTGCGAGAAGCTGCTCGCCAACACTGTGATCGAAAATTACAATATCGAGAAGCTGGGCTGATGGCTTTTCGTTCGGCAGTCATCACCTTCCCCGGCTCGAACTGCGACCGCGATATGGCCGTGGCGCTGGAACGGGTTTCGGGCGCTGCTCCGGTCCGCGTTTGGCATGGTGAAGCCGAATTGCCCGATGGACTGGATTTCATAGCGCTTCCCGGTGGCTTCTCCTACGGCGACTACCTGCGATCGGGCGCAATGGCGGCGAACAGCCCGATCATGCGAGAAGTGGTCCGTGCCGCCGATCGTGGGATACCAGTTCTGGGTGTTTGCAATGGGTTCCAGGTCCTGACCGAAGCGCGCCTGCTGCCGGGCGCACTGATGCGTAACGCGAGCCAGCATTTTATCTGCCGAACGGTGTCGTTGAAGGTCGAGAATTCCCAATCACTGTTCACTCAGGGATACGAGGCCGGGCAGGAAATCCGGATACCGGTCGCGCATCACGACGGAAATTACTTCGCCGACGACGCCACTTTGGACGAATTGGAATCTGAAGGCCGTGTCGCATTCCGCTATGTCGAAAATTGCAACGGATCGCAGCGGGATATTGCAGGCGTTCTCAACAAGGCCGGCAATGTGCTTGGCATGATGCCCCATCCGGAACGCGCAGTGGATGCCGCGCATGGTGGAACAGATGGTGCCGCACTATTTGAAGGTGCAATGAACGCGCTGGCCAGCGCCTAAACGCTGTTACAATCGCCGCTAGGCGATCTTGCGAGTATCCGAAACGCGGCGATCGAAAATGCGGCGGACATCTTCGGACGGCATCGGCCGGCCGAAATGGTACCCCTGGATTTTGGTGCAACCCAGCTGGCGGATCAGCTCAGCCTCCTCCTCGTTTTCAACACCCTCTGCCGTGGTCGACATGCCGAGACTGTCCGCCATGGCGACGACCGCGCGGATGATCGCGAGACTTTCCGGACTATTCTGAGCCGCTCCCTGCACGAAACTGCGATCGACCTTGATGGTGGTGAACCGCAATTTCCGAAGATAGCCGAGGGACGAATACCCTGTCCCGAAGTCATCCAATGCTACCGAACAGCCTAAAGCCATGCACTGCTCGAGGGCCTTCCGCGCGACATTGGCGTCACGCATGAAAATACTCTCAGTAACCTCTATTTCGAGACGCCGCGGATCCAATCCGCTGTGTGAAAGGGCACGCACCACAGTGCCGGCAAAGTCTGGCTCTACCAACTGTTCCGGCGAGACATTTATGTTGACCTTGACGTGTTCTGGCCAGTTCTGCGCAGCTTCGCGGCAAGCTTCGCGCATCACCCAAGTTCCGATCGGAACGATCAGGCGCGTATCTTCCGCCAGGGGAATGAATTTGGCTGGGCTTACAAAGCCGTGCTCTGCGCTGTCCCAGCGAATGAGAGCTTCGAAGCTCACAACCTGTTCCGACTGGGCGTCCACTACAGGCTGGTAATGCAATACGAATTCGTTTCTCTCCAATGCGCTGCGCAGCGAGAATTCGAGCACTCGCCGTTCCTCCGCATCGAAATGCAAGGAAGGTTCGAACTCGAAATGAACCCCGCCACCTTCGTCCTTGGCACGATAGAGCGCGAGATCCGCATTTCGGAGCAACTCCTCGACTTTCTGACCATCACGGGGGCCGATGCATGACCCTACGCTGGCTCCGACATAAAGGACCTGATTGTCGAGATAATAGGGCATCGACAGCGTGGCGATTATTTCTCTGGCTAGGGCATCAATACGATGGCGATCGCTCGCGTCGCGAATCACTACCGCGAATTCGTCACCGCCAAGCCTTCCGCACAATTCACCTTCGCGCATCAGCGGCAGCAGCCGTGCCGCAACCTGTCCCAGCATTCGGTCGCCGACAAGGTGTCCCAGCGAGTCGTTAATAGCCTTGAAGCGATCGAGATCGATCATAAGGAGCGCACAGCGCGAGCGCCACCTTTCAGAGTAAGCTAGTGCCTGCGATAAAGATTCATTTACCTGTGTGCGGTTGGGCAACTGGGTCAGGGTATCGTAGCGAGCGAGATATTCGATCTTTTCGCTACTTTCACGCTGCACGGTGACGTCAGAACCTACGCCACGGAACCCCAGCCATTGCCCGTCTTCGTCGAACATGGGTGTGCCCGACATTTCCCACCAACGCAGTTTCTCGCCGGCCGTTACTTTTACGATCAGATTGGAGAAACTTTCTTTCTTTTTGAGCTTATCAGCCAATTCATGCAGACTTCCGTGAAACTCGCCCGACTTCCAACCATCGCCGGAGATGAGTTGTAAGAGCGACTTCCCCTCGATTTCGGAAATTTCGCCGCCAATCGCATAGGCGAGCCGCGGGCTTACGGAGCGCAAGCGGCGATTTGTATCGATCTGCCACAGCCAGTCGGCCTGACCATCCTCGAATTCCCGCAGCAGCATCGAGACGGTTTCGCTCTTCTCGTGCATTTCCAGCTCGGTCGTGTGCATGTCCCAAGCTGCGCGCGCGCATTCGATCACGCCGAGGCAGCCGAAGGCTGCTGTGGCTACAATTATCGCTGCAATCCCGAAGTAACCGCTGGCTATGGCGGTGACCAGCATTCCCGTACATGCACTTAGGGTGAAGGCAATGATCGTGAGAGGCGCACAAAAGCGACTGACCGAACCGACCATCACGACGAACGCGAGAAAGGCCCACAACTGCGCGACTATTCCTTGCGCACCTGTGAAAACGAAAACGCCGAGCCCCCCGGACCAGATCGCTCCCTTGGCGGCCCCCATCAGGGCGTGGCGCCGCAATTCGGCGCTAGTGAGCGTGCGCTCATCTGCATCCTTCAATTTGCGATCGAGCACGAAGCCCATTGCAAGAACACTGCCCAAGAGGCCAGCCCATGCCCATAACAACGGATGAGGGACGCGCGACCAGCACAGCCATAAAACCGCACACATCGCGATTCCGTGTATGAGAACGCGGGTGTAGGCTCGCTGGGCAACGAGTTGATATCGCTTTCCATGGAAACGGCCAAAGTCGCCACGATCTGGATCTTCCAATCCGATCACCTGCCGAATGCTCATGGCCGAGCTATCTATCGATGGCATGTTTTTCGCTTCGCTCACGCGGTTGCAATTAAGCTTAAAAGGTTATTTCCCGGTAAAATTCCGCGGGTGCCAACATTTGTACGTTGGATCGATTAACCAAGAACGCGAGAAACAATCTATTCGACGGTCACCGATTTGGCCAGATTTCTAGGCTGATCGACATCGGTACCCTTAACGCAGGCGACGTGATAGGCCAAAAGCTGCACAGGGATCGCGTAAACCAGCGGAGCGATCAGCGGGTGTACCTCGGGCATTTCGATGGTCGCGATGCAACCTTCACCCGCCTCCTCGAGACCTCTGGCATCCGAGATCAGCACGACTTGACCCCCACGAGCGCGCACCTCTTCCATGTTGGAAATGCTCTTTTCAAAAAGCGGGCCTGAGGGAGCTAGGACGATGACCGGCACGGCGTCATCGATAAGTGCTATCGGGCCATGTTTCATTTCGCCGCTGGCATAGCCTTCGGCGTGAATATAACTTATTTCCTTGAGCTTAAGCGCACCTTCGAGTGCCAATGGGAAGTCGGGACCGCGCCCCAGATAAAGAACATCGCGGGCAGGAGCGATGAGATGGGCCATGCTGGCGATATCGTCATCGTGGTCCAAGGCTTTATTAAGGCACGCGGGCGCCTCGAGAAGGTGGGCAACAACCTGCTGTTCTTCTTCTCGGCTCATTAGCCCTTTCTTAACCGCCATGTGAGCTGCCAAAGCTGCCAGAACGGCAAGTTGGCAGGTGAACGCCTTGGTGGAAGCAACGCCAATTTCCGGTCCGGCATGGGTCGGCAAAAGCAAATCGGCCTCTCGTGCCATAGTGCTCGTGGGCACGTTCACCACGGCGCCGATCGTCTGGCCGTTTTCCTTGCAATGGCGGAGTGCGGCCAGGGTATCGGCCGTCTCACCGCTCTGAGAAATGAATAGCGCGAGGCCGCCGTCTTCCAAGACCGGTTCGCGATAGCGGAACTCTGATGCGACATCGATATCGACCGGTACGCGAGCGAATTGCTCGAACCAGTACTTGGCGACCATGCCTGCATAATAGGACGTGCCACACGCCACGATCGTGATACGCCGAATAGACGAGATGTCGAAATCGAACTGCGGAAGCGCTACTGAATTATCGGCCTGGCGCAGATAGGAAGAGAGCGTTTGCGCCACGACCGTGGGCTGCTCGAATATCTCCTTCTGCATGAAGTGACGATAATTGCCCTTTTCGACGGCTGCAGCGGAAGCGCCGGATGTTCTGATTTCGCGTTCGACGACGCTCCCGTTTTCGTCACGGATGGTCACGCCGCCACGCTGGACAACGACCCAATCCCCTTCTTCCAGATAAGAAATCTGTTGCGTCAGCGGAGCGAGAGCCAGAGCATCCGAACCCAGATACATTTCGTCCGAGCCGTAACCTACGACCAATGGTGAACCGCGGCGCGCACCGATGATAATGTCCGGATGAGACCGAAAAACGATTGCGAGTGCGAAAGCGCCCCGCAGACGCGGCAGAACCTGTGCGACGGCGTCTTCTGGTGTCGCGCCATTTTCGACCCCAATCGAAACAAGGTGCGCGACTACTTCGCTATCTGTGTCGCTTTCGAGCGTGCGGCCCTTGTCGCGCAGTTCCGCCCGCAGCTCCTTGTAATTTTCGATGATCCCATTGTGAACAAGCGCTACGTGATCGGTCGCGTGCGGGTGGGCGTTCTTAGCCGTCGGCGCGCCGTGGGTCGCCCAACGCGTATGGGCAATACCAATGTCACCGGGCGCAGGGTTTTTGACGAGTTCTTCAACGAGATTGTTGAGTTTCCCTTCGGCCCGGCGGCGGATCAGTTCTCCGTCATCGATCGTACAAATACCGGCACTATCGTAGCCGCGGTATTCCATCCGCCGCAGCCCGTCGACAAGCCGATCGACTACGGCGTTCTTGCCCACGATTCCGATAATTCCGCACATATTTAGAGACCCTTCAGATTAGCAAAATCCGCTATAACGCCTGTGGCTTATCGATCAATCGGCGCGCGCCATGATCCGCTTCTGCGGGGTGGTCCACCACAATATCAATCCGGCACCGATGATGATCGCTGCGCCGGCCAACGTTACTATGTCCGGCACATCACCGAACCACCACCAGCCCAATACCGTGGCAACCAGCATCTGGATATACGTAGTGGGAGCAATGGTCGCGGCCCCTGCCCGCTGAGTACCGATGTACACCAGCCAGTGTGCACTGCTCGCGGTGCAGGCCACGAACGCGCAACGCGCCAGAACCGTCCAGTCCGGTACACCGAGCCGCAAACTGTCAATTCCCGAGATGTGCCCCCCAAAGGCTGCTATCAACAATATGGGCATCGCGACCACTTGCACGTAAGCCTGCATCGAAAGGGCACTACCCTGGCCCGCGCTTGCCCGATTGGCGATGATCATCAGGGCAAAGAAGGTGGCAGAAAGCAGCGGCAAAAGAGTAACAATTCCCAATGCTGCAAGGTTGGGGCGTAATATCAGCGCGACTCCCACCAGCGCGATTAGAGAAGCTCCCCAGACCGCTGGCCGAACTTTTTCTCCAAGCAACGGTGCACTTAATAGGGCGACGATCACAGGGGAAACAAAGGCCAGAGCCATCGCAGTGGCCAGAGGAAGAACGAATATAGCCGAGAAAAAGCAGAGTGTTGCCGCGGCCAGACAAAAGCCGCGCGCAGCTTGCAACCGAGGATTGCGTGGCCGGAATCCCTTTCTCCCCTCTTTCACTCCCAATAATGCGGACAGCCCGGCTGCACCCAAAGCGAAACGCATGGCCGCCACCCCGAGTGGTGAGAATTCACCAGCCATTGTTTTTATGACAGCATCGCCGACGCTCAACAGAGCGAAGCCACATAAAGCGATGATAATGCCGCTTCGTTCGGAAGGCTGCATGAGATCAGGTTCTTTTATGAAGAAGAGAAGGTTCGCCGCATCGCGGCAAATGTCTTTCCGATCAAGTCCGAGATTAGGGAAAAATCAAGGTTTCCGAATTATTCACCAAAGCTGCAAACGCACCATTGCCCTTGAGAACATAGGGCGCGGCGCATGGAAATATCAACGCTGAGGATTAAGCGATGAGTGCATTCGGGCGAAAGAACGGACCTGCAGGAATGGGCGCGGGAGCGCGGCCGCAGTTCGGTGTGGCTCGCCCGATGTCCGGCGTAGCGAGCCCAGAAAAGGGGCCGATACGCGAAAAAGGCGGTGAACAGTTCCCGCCCCTTCCACAAGATCCCCCCTCCCCGGGAGGAGCGCCGGCGTCGCCGCAGAACAGCGACGCGATGTCCCGTCTCGACGAGCGCATGAATACTGTCCATTCCGGCGAATCGGAGGTGGGCGGGTTCGAGGCATCAGTTCACAAGATCAAGGAGCAGGTGCTTCCGCGGCTCCTCGAGCGCGTAGACCCGGAAGCGGCCTCCACTCTCTCAAAAGATGAGCTTTCGGAAGAATTCCGGCCCATCATCATGGAAGTGCTCGCGGATCTCAAGGTTACGCTGAACCGGCGCGAACAGTTCGCGCTGGAAAAGGTTCTGGTCGACGAACTGCTTGGCTTCGGTCCGCTGGAAGAGTTGCTCAACGATCCCGACGTAACCGATATCATGGTCAACGGTCCCGACCAGACCTACATCGAAAAGAAGGGCAAGCTCACCATCGCCCCGATCCGCTTCCGGGACGAGACCCATCTTTTCCAGATCGCGCAGCGTATCGTGAACCAGGTCGGCCGCCGCGTCGACCAAACAACACCGCTGGCCGACGCCCGCCTGAAGGACGGTAGCCGTGTAAACGTCATCGTGCCACCGCTCTCGCTCAAGGGTACGGCCATCTCGATCCGTAAGTTCTCCGAGAAGCCGATCACACTCGATATGCTCCAGGGCTTCGGATCGATGAGCGAGAAGATGTGTACCGCGCTCAAGATCGCGGGCGCCTGCCGGATGAACATCGTGATCTCGGGTGGTACGGGTTCGGGTAAGACGACAATGCTCAATGCCTTGTCGAAGATGATCGACCCGGGCGAACGCGTGCTGACGATCGAGGACGCCGCCGAACTTCGGTTGCAACAGCCGCACTGGTTGCCGCTCGAAACGCGCCCGCCGAACCTTGAAGGACAGGGCGCAATCACCATCGGCGACCTCGTGAAGAACGCCCTGCGTATGCGACCCGACCGCATCATTCTGGGCGAAATTCGTGGCGCGGAATGTTTCGACCTTCTGGCCGCCATGAACACGGGCCATGATGGTTCGATGTGTACGCTTCACGCCAACAGCCCGCGCGAATGCCTTGGCCGTATGGAGAACATGATTCTCATGGGCGATATCAAGATCCCGAAAGAGGCCATCAGCCGTCAGATCGCTGAGTCGGTCGATCTCATCGTCCAGGTCAAACGTCTTCGCGACGGTTCTCGCCGCACGACCAACATTACCGAGGTGATCGGGATGGAAGGCGACGTGATCGTGACCCAAGAATTGTTCAAGTTCGAGTATCTGGACGAAACCGACGATGGCAAGATCATCGGCGAATTCCGGGCTTCGGGTCTGCGCCCCTACACACTCGAAAAAGCACGTCAGTTCGGCTTCGACCAAGCGTATTTGGAAGCTTGCCTTTAAAGTCTAGCCGCGCAACATCCCGGGTATCGCTACTGCCAGCAGGCCCCCGCCTATTACCGCGAAGGTGAGGAACAAACCGGTCCACGGCATCCAGCCGATCCGGTCGATGCGCGCCCGGCGGTTTCGGCGGCGATCCATGACAAGCGTGAAAAGAGCCAGCATCAAAAAGCCCGCCCCCCACATGGAAAGGATGTCGGCGTCGCTGGCGAAGGTGAGAAACTCGTGCATCGGCGCGCCATATGGTGTGGATTGGAGAGAGCGCCAAGGCTAACGTTCAGCTTTAACCGAACGGAACGCGTATTATGGAAAGGCGTTGTTAAGCCTCAGAAGGCCACCAACAGGTTCTTCGAGAAGGAAAACCTATGATCAAGAAACTCTTACTCGCGTTTGGCGCAACCTCAATCGCTTTGACCGCAGCGGCCTGCAACACCGTTAAGGGTGTCGGCAGGGATATCGAATCCGTTGGCAATGCCGGTGAAGACGCGATCGACTAAGGATCGATTTCAAT
The DNA here is from genome assembly GCF_054655615.1 of Qipengyuania triglochinis. Taxonomy (NCBI): domain Bacteria; kingdom Pseudomonadati; phylum Pseudomonadota; class Alphaproteobacteria; order Sphingomonadales; family Erythrobacteraceae; genus Qipengyuania; species Qipengyuania triglochinis. The sequence continues at coordinate 25,433 of NZ_BAAHND010000003.1, forward strand.
GACCAGAAAACTGACGCTTCTCATTTCTGCCTTGACCATGTCGGTGGTGGTGGCTGGCTGCAATACGGTCAAGGGCTTGGGCGAGGACATCCAGTCCGTCGGTCGTGCCGGAGAAGAAGCAATCAACTGAGGCCAGTCGACTGGTTGTCAGGTAACGCCCGCCCTAACCGGCGGGCGTTTCGGTTTTGGGGGTAGCGTTCTTTCGGTAAACAAGTACCAAGTTATTGGCCGGCATTTGGTATCGAGCGGTTCGCTCGAACCCAGCCGCATTCGCCACCGAATCCACGTCATCCAAGTTCCGCAGCCCCCATTCGCTGTCGCGGCGCCTTAGATCGGCGTCGAATGCGATGTTTGAAGGCGCTGTTTCGACATCATTCTCTAGATAGGGTCCGTAGAGTATCAGGGGAGCGCCCTCTGTAAGCAGTTCTGCGCCGCCGCGGAATAGTCCGGCCGTTGCGGCCCATGGACTGATGTGGATCATGTTGATGCAGACGACTGCTTCAGCTCTGTCTACCGGCCAGACCGTATCACGCACATCCAACAGCAACGGCCGCTCAAGGTTGGGAAGACCTGCTTCACGAGCCCATTGCTCTGTCGACGCCAAAGCATCGGGATGCGGATCGGTTGGTTGCCACTGAATGGACGGGAAGCGGCGCGCCATGAAGACCGCATGTTCACCAGTGCCGCTAGCAACCTCAAGCACCGACCCAATCTCGGGAAGTTCTTTCGAGAGAACATCGGCAATGGGTGCGGAGTTGCGAGCAACTGCAGGTGATACGCGTTTCATGCGATCCTCATCGAGGAACTCGCAGATTGCTTCTTACCCCACCGGCCCGCGCTCGCCGTTCCCGGATGATCAGCCAAAGCAACAGTCCCAAGGGACCAGCAAGAAACGTGGCGAGCAAAATGGGCGCCTGCAACAGGCGCCCAAACGCCTTCGCATCAGCATCCCGTACAATCCAGATGCCGACGAACAGGTCGAAAGCGAGATAGTGGATCCAGCCAATAGTTACCCCGGCATCGGTAGCAAAGATCGACCGAATTCCCTCGATCGAGCCGAAATCCATACCCGACGAGTTTCCCCCCGACGATACGAAGAAACCGGTAAGTACGCCCGCCAGTGACACCGTGTAGGTGAAGCAAATCAGACCCACCCCCAGATAGAGGGCTGCCGAAAGCAATGCTGGCCAGCGCGGCAGGAAAATCAGAGCAGCCCACATCACCAAGGCGAGAACGTTAGCTGCGGCGAAAAGATTGTCCCACATTTCGATGTCTCTCAATCCTCGACCAGCGTCGGCAATGAATGAGCCGCCCGCATAATGGCGTCGTTATCATGGACGAACCTTCCCCGCGCGGCCCGCTTCGCCAGAGAGAGGGCAGCCTTCGCCACAAGTTCGGCGTCAATTCCGCGATATTGCCGATATTTGCCGTGCATGAAGAGGTTGGCAATCGGTGAGGCAGCAATGCCCAACCGCTCTGCAGTGCGACGATCATTATCGCGGCTCCCAACCAGCAGGCCGGGACGCAGAATATCGAGACGATTGAAACGCAGCCGCGTCAGATCACGCTCAACCTCGCCTTTCACGCGGAGGTAAAAGGTTTTCGACGTAGGGTCTGCCCCAACCGAACTAACATGGACAAACCGCTCAACCCCGTTGTCCAGCGCCGCATGTGCCGTCTGAAGCACGAGATCTTGATCCACAGCACGAAACGCCGCCTCGTCCTCGCCTGCCTTTTTCCATGTGGTTCCAAGTGCGCAAATGACCGCCTTTGGACGCAAAGCCTCAAATATTTCACCCCATTTGGCAGGATCGGCAACGAAGTATTCAATCCTGATACCATGAGGAAGGTTGGCTTCGCGCCGTGCAACGGCCTGAATGCGGACGTCCTCTCTACCCACACATGCTTCGAGGACCTTGCCTCCGACCAAGCCGGTTGCACCGACAAGACAGAGGCGCAGCGCATCAGACATTGGATAGGCCTTCCGGCGCACGACCATAGATTTTCCGGCACTGGTCGATCGCGAAACGGTCGGTCATGCCCGCGATGAAATCAGCGATATGCCGGCTCTTCTCCGGTTCGCTTGACGGTAATCTTTCGAACCAGTCGTCGGGCATGGTGCTGGGTTCCTGTTGATATGCGACGAACAGCCGCGCCACGACATCGCGGGCCTTTTCTGCCGTGGCGATCTGTTCGGCATGATAATACAGGCGTTCATACATGAATTTCTTAAGCCGCCGTTCCTCGTTCGCCAAATCGGGCGAGAAGCCGGCCAGTTGTCGGCCCGCGCCGCGAATTTGCCCGATATTCTCGATCCCTGATACATTGGCGCGGGTGTGGTCGATCACGTCGTTCACCATCAGCCCGATCTGGCTGCGGATCAGTTCGCGCAGCTGAATGTCGCGGGTGACGTGAGGGAAGCGCCGTTCGACCTTGCGGAACTGATCCGCCAGGAAATCGAGCTCCATCAGATCGTCGATATCGAGGAAGCCTGCACGCAAGCCATCGTCGATATCGTGATTGTCATATGCGATGTCGTCAGCGACAGCGGCGACCTGCGCTTCGAGCGAGGGCCATTCTCCCAGTTCGAGCGGAAAGGCGCCGTCGACTTCAGCGAGTGCCCAGTTTGCGGCCTCGACCGGTCCATTGTGCTTCGCCATTCCCTCGAGCATTTCCCAGGTCAGGTTCAGCCCGACGCGATCGGGATAGGGGCTTTCCAGCCGCGCAAGGGTGCGAATGCCATGCGCATTGTGATCGTAGCCTCCGGCATGGCTCATCGCCTCTTCCAGCGCCTTTTCTCCGGCATGGCCGAAGGGCGGGTGCCCTATATCATGCGCAAGGCAGAGCGCCTCGGTCAGATCCTCGTCCAGCCCCAGCTCACGTGCGATCACGCGACCGATCTGTGCCACCTCGATGCTGTGAGTGAGGCGGGTACGGTAATGGTCGCCATCGGGCGCGACGAAGACCTGTGTCTTGGAGCGCAGGCGGCGGAACGAGATCGAGTGGATGATCCGGTCCCTATCCCGCTGGAATTCGCTGCGCGGCCCGCGCGCGCCGTCGCGGTCTTCGATGAATTCGCGCCCGCGCGATGTGGCGGGGTCGGCAGCGTAAGGGGCTTTTTGCATGTGCGAGCGGCTTAGGTCAGCCGACTCATCGCGACAACGTGAACGAAAAGCGAACCTTCCCGCTTTTCGGCAGGAAGGTTCGCACTATCGGGCAAAAGCCCGGTTCTAGCCGAAGATCCAGTCAGCCGCGGCGCGGCAGTGGATGTCGGTGGAATCGAACACCGGCAGGACATTGGCATCGGTATCGACGACCAGTTCGAGTTCGGTGCAGGCCAGCACGATGGCGTCGGCGCCTTGCTTGTCCTTCATGGTGATCAGGCTCTTGAGCGCCCGTTCCGCATCGCGGGTCACGCGGCCCAGCATCAGTTCCTTGTAGATGATGCCATCGACCAGTTCGACATCGCCCGGATCGGGCGGCAGCAGATCGACGCCGTGCGAGACCAGCCGCTGGCGATACCAGCTTTCGGTCATCACGAAGCGCGTGCCCAGCAGCGCAGCGCTTTCGCACTTCGCCTCGGCCATCGCCTCGCCCACTGCATCGGCAATGTGGATCACCGGGATCGAGATCCCTTCGGCCACGCGGTCATAGACCTTGTGCATGGTGTTGGCCGCGATCACGAGGCCTTCGGCACCGGCGGCTTCCAACTTGCGGGCGCTTTCGACGAGGATCGAGGCAACACCGTCCCAGTCATCGGAGTTCTTGGCCGCGGCAATGCGCGAATAGTCCAGGCTTTCGATGACCATCGGCGCGCTGGCCATGGGCTGCGCCCGTTGCTGGACCAGCTTGTTGATCCGTTCGTAATAGGCGCGGGTGGAAATCCAGCTCATCCCGCCGATGAGACCCAATGTGCGCAAAGTCCGCGCTCCCTTCATGTTTGTTACGCCGCCCCTGTGCGGCCCCTCATGTTCAAGGGGTTAGAACGGACTCGGCACCTGCCGGTTCCGCGATCGGCAGATCGGGCGGAACAAGCGCCTCCGGCAGCCAGATCGCCAGGTCGGTGGCGCTGCGTTCCGCCGCCTCTTCCATCGGCAGATGGCCCACCTGGTCATAGGCAACCAGCGTGGAGCGCGGCAGATGCCGATCATACCAAAGCGCCGCCTCATAAGGGATCAGCGAGTCCTCCTTGCCCCAGATGATCAGCGTGGGCACCTGAACCCGCGCCAGATCCTTTGCATCGAAACTGCTGCGCGGCGTGCCGAACCGCTTGCGGGTGGCGCCGCGATTGCCCGGATAGCGCGCCAGTTCCCAATAGCGATCGATGGCAGCATCGGTAACGATGGCCTGATTGGACACGCTCTGCCGCAGGCTCTTGGCAACCAGGCTGCGCGGCAACAGCTGGCTCATAATGTCGCCCACCACCGGCACGCCCGCCAGCGTGAAGGCGACATTGCCGCCCCCTTCCCGCTTCACCGGCGCGCCTGCGGCATCGACCAGCACCAGCGCGTCGAGCCGCCACGGCTTGGCGATCGCGTAGGCCATGGCGATGCCGCCCCCCATCGAATTGCCCGCCAGCGTGAAGGTGTCGACACCAAGCTTGGCAGTCACCGCGTCGATATCCGCGCCGAATGCTTCGGGGCTATAGTCATCGTCCGGCGCGGGGCCGGTCAGGCCGTGGCCGCGCTGGTCGAAACGGATCACGCGGTAATCCGCCTTCAGCATGTCGGCCCATTCCTGCCACGTGTGCAGGTCGGAGTTCGATCCGTGAAGCAGCACGATCACCGGCGCATCGCGCGGCCCTTCGTCGCGGACATGGATCGCCCGCCCTTCCCCAACCGGGATGAACTGCGACGGGGCCGCGCCGTATTTGGCGCGCATCGCCGCAGGGTCGGTATCGGGTACGCGGAAGACCAGCACGGCGATCACAAGCACCGCGACCAGAATCAGCAGACCGCGCCAGACCCACTTCATCGACCCCCTCCCCGTTCAGCTTCGCACGCCCATTCCTGAAGGATGGAGCGGCTGGAGCACAGTCCAGGGGAGAAAATCCCCGCTACGCATCGGGTGCCCCCACAGCCTGGTTTGGTCATGCTCATGACGGGGAAGATAGGCGAATTGGTCAGGAGTAGGAAAGGGCCGAAGCGGCCTTTGCCCCCGCCCCATCCCGTTCTCATGATCGCTTTCGTGCGCTACCGGCCTAGCGGAAAGTGAAGGAGCAGATCGCGGCAGAGGTGCCGACCACCTCAATCGCTTCGGGATCGTCCACCCTCCGCAGCCGCTCGAGAAATTCAGCCATGGTCAGCGGCACGTCGCTTTCGCCCTCGCGCGCCTGCAAATTCTCCAGCTTGCGCAATTGGTTAAGCGAAAGGCGTTCCGACATGCGCTGGCCCATGCAGGCGGCCACCGGCTGGGGAATACCCTTGTCGACCAGCGTGGTCTCGATCCTGTCGGAAGTGACCTGCTCCACCCCGCCAAGAGCCCCCCACAGAAACAGGCCGCCAATGGCGAGCAGGGCGATGATAATAATGATTTTACGCATGAATTCAGTCGAGTGCCTTCACGATTTCTTCGACCATCTTCTTGGCATCTGACAGCAGCATCATGGTCTGGTCCATGTAGAAGACGTCATTGTCCACGCCCGCATAGCCCACCCCGCCCATGCTGCGCTTGATGAAGAAGACCTGTTTGGCCTTGTCCACATCGAACACGGGCATGCCGTAGATGGGGCTGGACTTGTCCGTCTTGGCCGCCGGGTTCACTACGTCGTTTGCCCCGATGATGAAGGCTACGTCCGCCTGCGCGAATTCGCTGTTGATGTCTTCCAGCTCGAAGACGTTCTCGTAAGGCACCTGCGCTTCGGCCAGCAGCACATTCATGTGCCCCGGCATACGCCCGGCAACGGGGTGGATGGCGTATTTCACCTCCACGCCCTTTTCCTCCAGGACATCGGCCATTTCGCGCAGCGCGTGCTGGGCCTGCGCCACCGCCATGCCATAGCCGGGGATGATGATGACCTTTTCCGCCTGTTCCAGTATGAAAGCCGCATCGGCCGCGCTGCCCTGCTTGTAGGGGCGCTGTTCCTTCGCCTCGCCACGGGCACCGCCGCTATCGTCCGCGCCAAAGCCGCCTGCGATCACGCTGATGAAGCTGCGGTTCATGGCGCGGCACATGATGTAGCTGAGGATCGCGCCCGAGCTGCCCACCAGCGCGCCAGTGATGATCATCGCCGTATTGCCCAACGTGAAGCCCATCGCCGCTGCGGCCCAGCCCGAATAGCTGTTCAGCATCGACACCACGACCGGCATATCCGCCCCGCCGATCGGGATGATCAGCAGGAAGCCGATCACGAAGGCCAGCACGGTCAGCGCAATGATCAGCGGCATGGTTTCGGCGGGCGCTGCCATGGCGAACAGCGCAGTCAGTGCGATGATGGCAACCAGCGTGCCGAGGTTGATGACATGGCGCGCGGGGAGAAGGATAGGCGAACCGCTCATCCTGCCCGACAGCTTGAGGAAGGCGATGACCGAGCCGGAGAAGGTGATCGCGCCGATAGCGATGCCCAGGCCCATTTCGACTTTGGAGACCGCGCCGATCTGCATGGGCAGACTGTAGTCCGTGCCGATCGTTTCCATCGGCACCAGCAAGCCGAATGCGCCCGGGTTGAGATAGGCCGCCCAGCCCACCAGCACTGCGGCAAGGCCGACGAGCGAGTGGAAGGCCGCGACCAGCTCGGGCATCGCGGTCATGGCGATGCGCCGCGCGATGGTGATGCCGATGATTGCGCCGATGGCGATGGCGATGAGGATTTCGCCGAGGTTCGCGATATCGTGCGTCACAAGCGTCGTCACCACCGCGATCAGCATGCCCACCATGCCGAAGCGGTTGCCCGTTCGGCTCGTCGCGGGGGAGGACAGGCCGCGCAGCGCGAGGATGAAGAACACGCCCGACACCAGATAGGCGAGCGCGACCCACGGGTTCACCGCCTCGCCGGTTGCGGCATGGGCAGGTGTGGCAAAACCAAGCATCGTCATCGCGAGAAGCGCAGCGACGACGCGATCCATCGACCGGCCGCGAGGCTGCTCGGAATGGTCATGGATTGCCGCAGCGACTACGTCGCCTCGCAATGACGAGGTGGAGAGGAAGCGCGTCATCACTTCTTCTCCTTCTTCTTGTACATCGCCAGCATCCGCGCCGTCACCGCAAAGCCGCCGAAGATGTTCACGGATGCGAGGACGATACCGAACAGCCCCAGCCACTTCGCCCCCGGCACATCCGCCGCCGCCGCCGCGATCAGCGCACCGACGATGATCACGGAGGAAATCGCATTGGTCACCGCCATCAACGGCGTGTGCAGCGCGGGCGTGACCGACCAGACCACGTAATAGCCGACGAAACACGCCAGCACGAAAATCGACAGGATCGAAATGAAATCCATCTGTCCGCCCCTTCCCTTGAACTTGCCCGATGTTGTGCAAGAGGATGGGAGCAAAGTCGAGCGCCGAAACGAACAGGGCCGCCAATGCACTCTGCACTCGCGGCCCCGAACTATCGTCTGAAGATGAATTACATGGTCGGCGTCAGCACACCGTTCACGACATGGATCACGCCGTTCGACTGCATGACGTCGGCCTGCGTGACATAAGCGGAACTGCCGTTCTTGCCCATAATCATGACATTGCCGTCACGCATGGTGAAGGTCAGCGGTTCACCCTCGACCGTGGTGACCGTGGCCGTTCCATTGCCGGCGCGGATGCGATCCATCAGATCGGCTGCGGTCACGCGGCCCGGGACGACGTGATAGGTCAGCACTTTCTGCAGCGCAGGCCTGTTGCTGTCCATCATCAGCATGTTGCGGGTCGCTTCGGGCACACGGGCAAAGGCCGCGTCGGTCGGAGCGAAAACGGTAAAGGGTCCCGGGCCCGAAAGCGTGTCGACCAGTTGCGCCTGTTTCACGGCAGCGACAAGCGTGGTGTGGATCGGCGAATTCACCGCGTTTTCGATGATGTTCTGATTGGCATACATGGCCGCGCCGTCGACATAAGCGACATCGTTATCCATTCCGCCATTCATCGTGGTTGCGCATCCGGCGAGTGTCAGTGCCGAAGCAGCGATGCCTGTTAGAAGTACTTTGTTCATTATAGGGTCCCTTTTCATCTCCCGACCCCATTACGGTTTAGCGATCACTAATGTTCCGAAAGGTAGGGAGTTAGGGTCCCGCCCGAATGGCTTGTCGCGCTTACCGACCCGCCATCATGGGAAGAGAGGCGGCGGCTCGATCCATTTATCCGCATTGGAAGGTGGCGATGCTGAACGACAGCCCTGATCGTTAAGCGTTTCAGTTTACCAAGCGTTCGTTCACCACTTTGCCGCCCTGCGTCAGCCGCACGGCATCGCCGATTTCCTCGTCGAGCACCGGTTTGCCCGCCTCCTTGTCCCAGAAGGCCGAGAGGAAGTTGTAGAGATTGCGCGCAAACAGGGCCGAGGCGTCGGCGGCGAGATGCCCGGCGGTGTTCGAATAGCCGACGATCTTTACGCCATGCTTCTCCACTACCTCGTCCGGTTTCGACCCTTCGACGTTTCCGCCCTGCGTCACGGCGAGGTCGAAGATCACGCTGCCCGCTTTCATGCTGGCGATCTGCGCGTCCGAGATCAGTTTCGGTGCGGGTCTTCCGGGGATCAGCGCGGTGGTGATGACGATGTCCTGCTTGGCGATATGGCCGGACACCAGTTCGGCTTGCGCCTTCTGGTATTCCTCGCTCATCTCGGTGGCATAGCCGCCCGAGCCTTCGCCCTCGATGCCCGCGACTTCCTCGACGAACACCGGCTTTGCGCCCAGCGACTGGATCTGTTCCTTGGTGGCCGAGCGCACATCGGTGGCGGAAACCTGCGCGCCGAGCCGCTTGGCCGTGGCAATCGCCTGAAGGCCCGCCACGCCCACGCCCATGACGAAGACCTTGGCAGCCTGCACCGTACCGGCGGCAGTCATCATCATCGGGAATGCCCGGCCATATTCATTGGCCGCCGTCAGCACCGCCTTGTAGCCTGCCAGGTTCGACTGGCTGGACAGCACATCCATGCTCTGCGCGCGCGTGATGCGCGGCATGAATTCCATCGCCAGCGCTTCGAAACCGCCCTTGGCATAGGCTTCGACACGCTCTTTCTCGCGGAAGGGATCGAAGGTCGCCGCGACCCAGGCGCCCGGCTTCGCGCCGGCCAGCGCCATCACGTCGGGCGCCTGCACGCCGAGCACGATGTCCGCGCCTTCCACCGCCGTGGCGGCCGGAACGACTTCGGCCCCGGCCTCGCGATAGGCTTCGTCGGTGACGGAGGCGGCGAGACCCGCCCCCTCCTCTACCGCGATCGTGGCACCCAGGGCGGCGAATTTCTTCACCGTTTCGGGCGTGATTGCGACCCGGCTTTCACCGGGCGCCCGCTCCTTCAGTGCCGCGATCCGCATCCGCCTCGCGCGCTTAGCTGGCGATCATCAGGACGACGATGGCAGCGATGGCCACGATGAGCGGCACTGCCCATTTGAGCATTCCGATGAAAGAGCCGTAAGTCTTTTCGTGAGCCTTGCGGTCGTTGGCGGTTTCCATGTCGTGTACCCTTATCGATGTGATTGTTGCAGCTGGCGGTCTAGAATGGAGTGCTTCGCTCGACAAGAGCGTTAGCCCTGTTGGCTGCGCGTCGCATGATTCCAGGGGGGGGTGAGGGTTAATCCGCTCTTTACCGAACCCTTATAGAGGTTAGGGTCGTTAGGGGAGCGGGCAGAAGATGAATTGGGGAGCACGGAAAATGGCAGGGCTGGAAACCAGACTGCTCATGCTGATCGACGAGGATGCACCTCAGCTCAGCTGTATCTCCCCCATCGCGGAGCATGAGGGGTTCGATATCCTCACCGCGAAAACCTACGCGGCAGCGCTGGAAACGCTAGGCGCGGAAGATGGTCCGCAAATCGACATCCTGATGTTCGACGGCGAAGTCGCCGGGGACAACGCCCGAACATTCATCCAGCAGGTCCACGATCTCCAGCAGGATTGCACGGTGCTGGTCATCGGCAACCGTAACGCACCCGAGATCGTGTTCGATGCGATGCAGGCCGGCGCGAACGACTATCTGGTCAAGCCGATCAGGCCCGAACGCCTGACCACGGCCCTGCGGAATTCCAGCCTCGTCGCCCTTCCCCGCGACGAACTGCTGCCGCTGTCGGAAAAGCTCGTCTCCATTCTCGAATTCGATGCGATGGTTGGCTCCGACGCGCAATTCCGTATCGCGCTCGCCAAGGCGGCTGCCGCCTCGCGGGGCAATGGCCATGTCCTGGTCGAAGGGGAAAGCGGCACCGGCAAGGCCATGCTGTTGAAAGCGATCCAGCACTCTTCAGCGCGGGCCAAGGGGCCCACAGAACTGCTCGAATGCGCGGTACAGCAGCCCGATATGCTCGAAGCGCTGATCTTCGGCCGCGAGAACGGCGCGGTGCCAAACGCGCCCGAAAGGCAGGAGGGCATTCTTGCCCGGTGCGACGGCGGGACCGTGATGATCGGATCGATCGACGCGCTTCCGTTTCCGCTACAAGAGCGATTGGACGCTGCGCTCGAAACTGGCATCGTGCGTCCATCCGGGGCGGCTCACGGCTTCAAGATCGACGTACGCATCCTGGCGACTTCGCAGCAGCCGCTCGATGAACTTGTCGAGGACGGCCTTTTCTCGCCTGCGCTTTACGAGAAACTGTCCCTCACCAATATCGTGATGCCCCCTCTACGGGAAAGGACCGGCGATATTCCCGCGCTCACGCGTTTCTTCCTCGCGGCTTTTGGCGAGGTCGACGGAGTGAAGCACCACTCCATCGCCGATAGTGGCCTTTCGCTGCTCGAAGCCTATGACTGGCCGGGCAACGTCCGCCAGTTGCAGAACGTCCTGTTCCGCGCCTGCATCAACGAACAACGCGAGGCGCTGACTGCGCACAGTTTCCCGCATCTCAGCGAATTGCTGGGCGATGCCGATCGCGGGGAAAGCCGGGCGCGTGGTCTGGGCGTGCTACTTTACAAGGAAGACGGCAACCTCCGCACGCTGGCCGAGATCGAGGCCGACGTCATCCGCATCGCCATCGGCCAATATCACGGCAAGATGAGCGAAGTCGCCCGCCGTCTGGGCATCGGCCGGTCAACCCTCTATCGCAAGCTGCAGGAACTCGGGATCGACAATCCGGGCTGATCGCGCCATGATGCGCGCGCACAAAGAGGAGCAAGTCAGGTGAACTAAGGCAACCGCCATGGCGGATATTTCATGCTTCCGGCCCGCATTGGCCGGACCGCCAGACCTGATTCCTTTTCGAAAGACACCTCATGCAAAAACTGAACGACATGCTCTGCGTGGTTACCGGCGGTGCGCGCGGCATTGGCGAGGCCGTTTGCGCCGCCTTCCTGGCAGAAGGTGCGCGCGTGATCCTGACCGACATCGACCAAACCGCCGGTGCTGCCACTGCCGACCGGTTGGGCTGCGAATTCCACCGGCTGGACGTGGCGAGCGAAGCGGACTGGACCGCGCTGCAGGACCAGCATCCCGCAATCGACGTGCTCGTCAACAATGCCGGCATCACAGGCTTCGAGACCGCCACCGCGCCGCACGATCCCGAAACTGCCAGTCTGGCTGACTGGCGCCGGGTCCATGCCGTGAATACAGACGGCTGCTTCCTCGGCTGCCGCTATGCGCTTCAAGCCATGAAAGCGCGCGGTGCGGGTTCGATCATCAACATCTCCTCACGCTCCGGCATGGTCGGCATTCCCGGTGCGGCGGCCTATGCCGCGAGCAAGGCAGCGATCCGCAACCATACCAAATCGGTGGCGCTTTACGCCGCGCAGCAGGGCTGGCGCATCCGCTGCAATTCGGTTCACCCCGCTGCCGTGCTCACCCCCATGTGGGAGCCCATGCTGGGGACCGGGCCGGAACGCGAGGCTACCATGGCCGCGCTGGTCGCGGATACCCCGCTCAAGCGGTTCGGCACGCCCGAGGAAGTGGCCGCGCTCTGCGTCTACCTCGCTTCGCCCGAGAGCGCTTACATGACCGGCACGGAACTGACCCTGGACGGCGGCCTGCTTGCCGGAAGCGCAGCTTCTCCCGGCTAGCCCGGCAGATCGCCGAAATCGGTCAGCGCCGCATCGCGCAGGCCGCGCCAGACATTGCGTGCCTGCACCGTTTCCGCGACATCGTGGACGCGGTGCAGTTGCACACCCGCATCCATGCCTTTGAGCGCCAGCGCGACACTGCCGCCCAGACGCTGGTCGGCAGCCGCCTCATTCGAAAGCGCTCCGATCAGTCGCTTGCGGCTGGCCCCCAGAAGGACGGGATGGCCCAGCGCATGGAGCAGCGGCAGCGCGTTCATAAGCGCCAGATTGTCGGCCAGCGATTTGCCGAAACCGATGCCCGGATCAAGCAGGATACGGCCCGGGGCTACGCCCGCTTCCAGCGCCGCATTGCGCCGCGCCCGCAGCTCGTCGAACACGTCCAACACCACGCTGGCGTAGTCGCCGCCCTCGTGCAGGTCCTGCCCCGTGCCGGGCGCGTGCATAAGCACCACCGCGCATTTCGCGCCCGCAACCACCTCGGCGCTTCGCGGATCATGGGTGAGGCCCGACACATCGTTGATCAGCGTGGCACCGGCAGCAAGGGCAGCCTCCATCACCGCGGCCTTGCGCGTATCGACACTGACCGCGGCGCCCATCCCGGCGCACATTTCGATGGCAGGGACCACGCGCTTGATCTCGTCGCCTTCCCAGACCGCTTTTGCACCGGGCCGCGTACTTTCGCCGCCCACGTCGATGATCGCCGCACCGGCCTCGATCATCGCAGCGGCCTGTCCGCGCTGCGCATCGGGATCGTCCATGAAGGACCCGGCATCGCTGAAGCTGTCAGGCGTGACGTTGAGAATACCCATGATTTGCGGCTGGTCGAGGCGGACGGTCCGCGCCCCCAGTTCCAGCGGCGGATGGGCCAACGTTAGGTTGGACCACTGGCGTTCCGCCTCGCCCCCAACCGCATCGGGCAACTGGCCCAGCACTTCTGCGATCGTGTCGGGCGCGGCGAGCCAACGCTCGACGATCTGGCCATCGCGGCGCAATATCACCGCGAACCGGCTGGCATAGACCATGCCGCCGGCAAGCCGCATGGCATTGCCGTGTTCGCTCTGCGGGCCGGGAACGAGGCCGATGGGGCGGATGTAGATGCGATCAGTCATTGTTGGATTGTCCTAGGGCATTTCCAACAGGATGGAACACATGGAGCACGGTCTTGGTGAGAAAATCCAAGGCCCATATGCGTACAGCGAACGCGGCCAGATTGCTGCGATCAATACCAGTATGAAACGTCCTGCTCATGCCCCTTCGCCTAGCGCGAGCGCCGCGTGTAGGACAGCCTCAATCCGGCTGCTGCTCGCGCGGGTCCTTCGCCATGAAACCACGCGAAAGGGCTAGGTAGAGCTTCTCGCGGCATACCATGCTGCCTGCCCAGTCTCCGATCAGAGCGGTTGCGAACAAAGGCAGGATCACGTGGCTGCTGCCGGTCGCTTCGCCCAGGATGATGACTGCGGTCAATGGTGCCCGCACGACACCGGTGAAATACCCTGCCATGCCGAGCAGCACTATCAGCCCGGCTTGTTCTGCCGGGAAAAGCGGTGTCAGGATCTGGCCGAAACCGGCCCCAGCCGCCAGCGAGGGCGCGAAAATTCCGCCGGGTATCCCGCTGGCACTGGTCGCCAGGGCGGCAATGAACTTGGCCGGGCCGAACCAGTAATCACCCTGCTCGCCTTCGAGCAGAGAAGTAGTCGGTTCGTATCCCGTACCCGCCGCATCTCCATCGGTCAGGAAGATCAGCAGGCCGACGATGGCACCGCAGATAAGCGCCGTGAGCAGTGGCCGCCCGCCCAGCAGCGCCGACCAGCGCCCTTCGGGACCGCGCAGCATCAGGAAGGCACGCGAGAACAGTCCGCCCAGCACCCCGCCGAAAAGCCCGGCCAGCGGCGCGGCGATGAGCACGGTCGATAATGGCAGACTGCCCTGAAGCAGGCCGAAATAGATATAATCGCCAGCCAACCCCTGAGCGGTGAGGCCCGCGATCATGACTGCACCCATCACCAGTACGGCGACGCGCTGTTCATAGGCGGTGGCAAGCTCCTCAATGGCAAAGGCAATCCCGGCCAGTGGCGTGTTGAATGCCGCCGCGACCCCGGCTGCCCCGCCCGCAATGACCACGCCGGGCGTAACGCGCAGCCGGAACAGCCGGTGGATCTGGACCATGATGGATCCTGCCAGTTGCACGGTCGGCCCTTCGCGCCCGACCGATGCACCGCCGCACAGGGCAACCACGGTCAGCACGATCTTGGCAATCGCCGCGCGCAGCGACATGAGCGCGCGCGCCGCAGGCCCCATCGGATTGCGGCTGGCGGCCATGACCTGCGGAATGCCCGAACCACCAGCCTCGCTCGCAAAGCGGCGGGTAAGCGCTGCGACGATTACGAAGGTGACCGGGGTCAGGACGAGCGGTAGCCAGACGTATTCGCTGCGAACGGAAGAAAAGAGAGCCTGCGCATGGTCGCCCAGCTCTGCAAACAGCAGCGCGGCAAGCCCGATCAGCACGGCCGAGACCAGCATGGCCATGCGCCGCTTCCAGTCTTCGGCGCTGACCAGTTCCTGCGGCATCTTGCCATCGAGGAAACGAGGTCTGCGCGGAAGGAGGGCCATTGCCGCCCCCCTATGCCGCCTGCGGGGATTCGTCCAGCGCGGCGCACCGACCGACCGGTGGTCTGAAAATCGAAGAGGCTAAACCAGCTTCAAGCAGATATCGCATTCCACGCCGGTAGTGGGGAAGCGCAGGTCGATCTGGCCTGCAGAACCGATGGCATCGGCGATCAGGGTCGATCCAAAGCCATTGGCCTCGCACGCTTTTACCGGCGGTCCGTCGAATTCGCGCCATTCGATGAGAAGCATCTCGCCTTCGCGGCAGATGTCGACCCGGATCCGGCCCTCCTCGTTGGACAGCGATCCGTATTTCAGCGCATTGGTCGTGAGTTCGTGGAAAATGAGGGCGAGGCCCTGTCCGATTGCGCCGGTAAGCGGCACTTCGTCCTTCACCGTTATTTCGACGCGCTGGTCCAGATTGGGCAAGGCCGCGACTTCTGCGTCGAGGATAGCGCTGGGGGTCAGCGAGGCCGAGCCATCGCCCACCAGCAGCTGGTGGCTGCGCGCAAGGGCGCTGACGCGTCCCTCGAGCGCATTGGCGAAGGTGGGCAGATCATCCGCCTTGCGCGATGAGAGCCGCACGATCGACTTGATCACCGAGAGCATGTTGCGCACGCGGTGGTTGAGTTCGTCCGTCAGCAGCCTCAGCCGCGCTTCGCGCTGCTTGGTCTCGGTAATATCGATAACATGGCCGATAATCTTCTCGACCTTGCCGCCGTCCGTAACGAGCGGCTGTCCTGCAGCGCTGATCCAGCGCTTGTCACCGTGAGCATCGCGAATAGCGCAGTCGAAAGACCAGATGCTCTGGCTGGCTATGGCCGCGCGCTGCTTAGCCTCGACCTCGCTGCGCTGATCAGAAGCCACGTGGTCGATGAACATGTCGAATGTCCACTCATCCAGCGGCTGGTCATAGCCGAAAATGGCATCGTGCCTTCGATTGCGGACCGCCACTCCGCTCGCAATGTCGAGCTCCCAGATGCCGATCTGTCCTGCTTCGAGGATTAGGCGCAGGTGATCGGCGCTGAGTTTTTCAAATGGTAGGACATCGGGCATTGCGGCGGACGCGTAAGCAAAGCCGCGACGCAAGTCATCAAAATACGTTAAATTCCGGTCCTTGATTACCGGCCAGTGATGTTAAGTCGCTCAATCCTCGACCGCGAGCAGGTAAAGCTGGCGTGCAGCATCGATGGGCTTCACCTCGCCTTCCACCTCGTAATGCCAGAAGGTCCAGCCGTTGCAGCTGGGCGCGCCCTGCAAGTCCTTGCCGAGGCCGTGGATGCTGCCCGTTTTCTTCTCATGGGCGAGCGAGCCATCGGCGCGCACCGTCGCGGTCCAGCGGCGTTTCTTGTCGAATACCTTTGTGCCGGGCGCGATGAAGCCGTTCTCGACCAGAGCACCGAAGGCTACCTTGGGGGCGCTGCGCCCAGCCTGCATGGTGGTGAGCGCGCTTTCGTCGAGCGGGAGTTCCTTCTCGATCCGCTTCAGCGCGGCGTCGCGATAATTGCCCTCGCGCTCGCAACCGATCCACTGGCGGCCCAGGCGCTTGGCGACCGCGCCGGTGGTGCCGGTGCCGAAAAACGGATCGAGCACGACGTCGCCCTTCTCGGTGGTCGAAAGCAGCACGCGATAAAGGAGTGCCTCCGGCTTCTGCGTCGGGTGGACCTTGTGGCCGCCTTCCTTCAGCCGTTCGGCCCCGTTACAGATCGGCAGGACCCAATCGCTGCGCATTTGGAGCTCGTCGTTGAGCGTCTTCATCGCGCGGTAGTTGAAGTGATACTTCGCCTTTTCTCCCTGCGAACACCACAGCAGCGTTTCATGGGCGTTGGTGAAGCGCGTGCCGCGGAAATTGGGCATGGGGTTGGACTTGCGCCACACGATATCGTTGAGGATCCAGAAGCCCAGATCCTGCAGGATCGCGCCGACGCGGTAGATGTTGTGATAGCTGCCGATCACCCACAGCCCGCCATCGGGCTTGAGGATGCGCTTGGCCTCGGTCAGCCACTCGCGCGTAAATTTGTCGTACAGCGCGAAGCTGTCGAACTGGTCCCAATGATCGGTGACCGCATCGACATGGCTGCCATCTGGCCGGTTGAGATCGCCGCCCAGCTGGAGGTTGTAGGGCGGATCGGCAAAGACCAGATCGACGCTCGCGCTCGGGATCGAACGCATCGCTTCGATGCAGTCCCCATCGAGGATCTGCCCCACTGGCAGATCGCGTGCGATTTCGCCCGTGACCGGCTTCGCTTTTGCTTTCGCAACCGTCTGGCTGCGCGTTTTCGTGGTCTCGAGGACCGCCATCACATTACCCCCGCTTGAAGTTATCCACAGGGTGAGTCCAAATGGATTCCGGGTCAAGTCAGATATTTAGGTAACGCGTTGCAAGACGATGTTAACCATGCGGGAACGAAACGAGTCCCCCACCAGATATAGAGTCCGACAGCCGCGCGCAGACTCCAGATACTGGGGTGTGTCTTTCCGGACTCGGATCGCAACTTTTGCTTCCGCACGCGGATCCGCCAAAATCCGCCAAACTTGCAAAATCGCCTCGACCTATCATATCAAGATACTGAATTGAGGGGCGTTTTTAACAAATGATGCAATCGATGGAACAGCGCGGTAGCGCTGACGAGCATCTCGACATGGCTGTGGCCGCCGGTCACATCGGGATCTGGGAACTGGATACCGTCACGGGCAAGGCGTGGCGCAACCTCACGCATGACCGTATCTTCGGCTATGAAACGCTGCGCGACAGCTGGACCTTCGATGATTTCCTCGACCACATCGTGGAAGAGGATCGCGAGGAGGTCGAAGCCACTTACTCCGCAGCGCTTGCTGATGGGGTGGACTGGGCCTTCCAGTGCCGCATCAAGAGGGCCGATGGGCTTGTCCGCTGGATCGATGCGCATGGTCGGCATTTTCCCGGCGATGACGGAAAGAATGACCGGCTGATCGGCCATGTGATCGACATCACCGAAACCAAGCGGGCGGAAGAGCATCTGCGGCTGGTTACCGCCGAGTTGAACCACCGGCTGAAGAACATCATCGCCTCGATCAGCGGACTGGTAGGCGTGGCAACAAGGCAGGAAGGAGACCGGGCCGAGATCGCAGAAACGCTGAAGGCGCGGCTGGCGGCAATCGGCAGAAGCCACGATCTTGCCTATCGCGACAGAAGCACGATCGTTTCTCTCAGACATATCCTGCAGTCAGAACTGGATGCCGCGCCGAAGCTTGCCTCGCAGTTCCGGTTCGACATCGATCCCGAGCTTCACGTCAGAGCGTCGCTCGCGGAGCGGCTTACATTGGTGCTCCACGAATTGATGACCAATGCGATCAAATACGGGGCGCTCTCCACGGACGATGGCCGCGTCCATCTCGATACCCGAGCCGGGTCGGACGGAGAAGTCATCTTGGAATGGGTGGAACGCGGTGGTCCCGCAGTTACCGAGCCTTCGGGTCAAGGCTTCGGCAGCAAGCTAATCCGCAGCTCGCTGAGCGCAGACGCGACGGTGGAGCAGACATTCCCGCCTGAGGGTGCAAAATGTACGATCACATTTCCTGCCAGCGCGTTCGTGCAGAAGGAATGATACCAGCGCTTGCGCCGCAACGAGCAGGCTCAGTTTGCCGCGGCGAGTTCCGGGTCGACACCGGTCAGCTCGATCGATTTCGCCCAAAGCCGCCCAGCCAACAACGGATCCTGCGCGGTTTCGGTAGGCACGGCAGGCCCTGAAACTGTTCCGCTCATCTCGCGGAAACCATAGGGTCCGAAGAATTCCCCGCCCTCTACACCGGGATCGGTCGCCGCTTGCAATGCCGGAAGCGCGCCTTCTGCAGAAGAGTTCAGGAACAGGCCGATCGCAGGGCCGAACAGTTTGCCTGCCACGCCCATGTGCCGCGTGAGATCGGTCTGCGCGATTCCCGGATGGGCTGCGACCGATTTTACCGATGAGTTCGCCGCGCGAAGTCGACGATCAAGTTCGAAAGCGAACAGCAGGTTCGACAGCTTGCTCTGCCCGTAAAAGGTGTTGCGCGAATAGCCTTGCGCTGCATCGAGATTATCGAAATCCAGCGCGGCGCCGCGATGGGCGAGCGAAGATTGGCTCACCACCCGGCCGCCGCCATTGTCGGCCAGCTTGTCGAGCAAGAGGCCGGTGAAGGCGAAATGGCCGAGGTGGTTGACCGCAAACTGCAATTCGCAACCGGTCGATCCGTGCGACAGGGGCGGAAACATGACGCCCGCGTTGTTGATCAGCAAATCGATGCGGTCTTCCTTGCCCGCCTCTTCGGCGGCATCGCGCACCGACGCGATATTGGCGAGGTCGAGATGAAGATAGGCGAGATCGGCGCGCTCGGGACCGCTGGAAATGTCATCCATCGCGGCATTCGCCTTGTCCGCATCGCGGCAGGCCAGCACCACTCTTGCGCCTTTTCGTGACAGACCCCGTGCGATTTCCAGCCCTATGCCGGTGTTGGCCCCGGTAACGATAGCGGTCTTGCCCGTGAGGGTTGGAATATCGGAAAAAGCAAAGGTCACGCGAACATCTCCATCTGGCTGACCGGGGCGAAGCTGCGGCGGTGCAGCGGGCTCGGTCCATATGTTCGCAATGCTTCCATGTGCTGGGCCGTTCCGTAGCCCATGTTGCGATCCCATCCATAATGGGGATACGCAGCGGCCGCCTCGCGCATCAGGCGGTCACGATATTCCTTGGCCAGGATACTAGCGGCAGAGATGCAGGCTTCCTTGCCATCACCGCCGACGATGGCGCGTGCAGGCCAGCACCATTCCGGCCGACGACCGGCGGGCGTGAGATTGCCATCGATCAGGACTTCTGCGGGTTCCGCGCCCAGCGCCTGAATGCAGCGCTGCGTCGCCAGCGTCATTGCCAGCATGGTTGCGCCAAAGATATTGAGGCGATCGATTTCGTCAGGATCGACCACCGCCAACCCCCAGGCGCAGCGACGCTGAATCTGTGGTTCGAGCTTGGAACGCTTCACTGCGGAAAGTTTTTTGGAATCGTCGAGCCCGCCAGGACATGGCTTGCACAAAACCACCGCAGCGGCCACCACTGGTCCGGCCAGGGGACCGCGCCCGGCCTCGTCCACGCCCACAATGAGCGGAGCCGTGCCTAAACCTTTCTCGGGAGTTGATGAAAACATGAAGCGACTATCCGTTATTGCCGCCACCCTATCGCCTGTCGCGCTGCTCGCAAGTTGCGGAAGCGGATATTCCACCGGAGAACCAACTGGCGAGGCAGTTTCGACCCCCAGCCAGAATGGCGATTTCGAGGGCGAATTTGCCATCACCGAACATGGCACCTTCAACGAACCCTGGGCTTCGGCCTTCGTACCCGGCACGCAAAAGCTGTTCATCACCGAAAAGCCCGGCACTGCGAAGGTATACGATGTTGCCACCAAGCGCACCGCGACGGTCAGCGGCCTTCCGCAGGTCGATTACGGCGGTCAGGGAGGCCTTGGCGATGTCGCTTTCCTGCCATCGGAAAGCAGCAGTTCGATCAATGGCCGTACCATCTATCTCAGCTGGGTCGAAGCCGGCAGCGGCGATACGCGCGGCGCGGTCGTCGGGCGTGGTCAGTTGACCTGTTCACAAGCAGACGCCTGCAGCATTCAGGGCCTCGATATCATCTGGCGTCAGACGCCCAAGGTGACCGGGCGCGGGCATTATTCGCACCGCATCGTTTTCAGCCCGGACGAACAATATATGTTTGTGACCAGCGGTGAGCGTCAGAAGAAGGATCCAGCACAGGATCGCTCGAACACGCTGGGTACGATCGTCCGCCTCAGCCTCGACGGTTCTCCTGCTGCGGGCAATCCCTTCGCCGGTGAAGGCAGCCCGACCGACGAAATTTGGACCTATGGCAATCGTAACATGCTGAGCATCGATTTCGACAGCGCAGGCCGCTTGTGGGAGATCGAGCACGGTCCTCAGGGTGGTGACGAACTGAACCTGGTCGAGCCTGGCAAGAATTACGGCTGGCCGGTACGCTCCAACGGCATCAATTACGACAACTCCAACATTCCCGATCACACGGCCGATGACGGTTTTACCAAGCCGGTCATCAGCTGGTCCCCCGTTATCGCGCCGGGTAACATGATCTTCTATCGGGGCGACCTGTTCCCCAGAATGGATGGGGATCTGATCGTGGCGGGTCTGAAGACCCAAGCACTGATCCGCGTAGCCGTCGATGGAACCGATGCACGTGAAGTTGCGCGTTACGACATGGGTGAGCGCATCCGCCAGGTTGTCGAAGGGCCGGACGGCGCCCTGTGGGTGCTGGAAGACGGCGAGGGCGGCCGCTTGCTGGAGCTTCGCCCCGAATAAGGCGATTTTGTTCGACAGCTTTGGGCTGCGCCCCTAACGGCGCGGCCCATGGCGACTCTGGTTCCCCTCGACGCAATCGACCCGGCTCTGGTCGAACAACTTCTCGACGCTGCTTTCGGCGATGGCCGCCATGCGCGAACGGCCTACCGTATCCGCGAAGGCGTGGGGCATTTGCCGGGCCTAAGTTTCGCCGCGCTGGACGATGACGATTATCTCGCCGGGTCGATCCAGCTGTGGCCCGTGGCCCTCACCGATCCCAAGGGCCGCCCTCATCCCCTGATCATGGTCGGCCCGGTTGCCGTCATGCCCGGCCGCCAGGGCGAAGGCTTCGGCAAGGCGCTGATGGCCGCCAGCCTCGGCGCGATCGATGCCGCTTTCGAGGACGGCGCCCCGCCCTATCCGCAAGTGATGATCGGCGATCCGGATTATTACGATCGCTGGGATTTCACCGCCGAGCATACCGGCGGATGGCATTGTCCGGGACCGTTCGAACGCGAACGTCTGCTTCTGCGGACCGGCAATCCTGCCATCCTGCCGCCCGAAGGCATGCTGGGCCCGTGGACGCCGGAAACGAGCCAGGCGGCCGGCTGACGCATTCGCTTGCGCGGCACGAAGCGCCGCGTCATCCATTGGTGCAACGATGGTCTATACCCCGCCCCCCGAACTCGCCGGAATGAGCCTTGCCGATATCGCCGAGGCTGTGGCCGAGCGCCGTCTGCCGCCGGTCGAACAATGGTCTCCCGACAATGTGGATGACAGCCACATGGTCATTCGCGCCGATGGCACCTGGCTTCATGACGGCAGCCCCATCACCCGCCCCGCCATGGTCCGCGCCTTTTCCGGCCTGCTGAACCGCGAGGAAGATGGCAGCTACTGGCTAGTGGTGCCCTATCAGAAGCTTTCGATAAAGGTGGATGACGCCTGTTTCATTGCCACTGACGTCAGCCGCAAGGACGGCGATCTCGCCTTCCGTCTGAATACGGACGAACTGGTGGTGGCAGGGCCGGACAACCCGATCCGTGCGCAGGGCGATCCTGACAACCCGGCCTTATATGTGCATGTCCGCCGTGGCTGCGAGGCGCGCCTGAACCGCTCCACCTACGAACAGCTGGCGCAGATCGCCTTGGCCGAGAGCGATGACTGGACCGTAACCAGCGGCGGCGATAGTTTTTCCCTCATCCCCGCATGAGCGCCATATTCGAGCGGCTGACTGACCTGTTTACGCAGGGGCACGAGCGTGATGTCGCCGATCTGCTGACCGATGCGACCTTCGCCGATCTCGATCGTACTGCCGATGCCGCTGTGCTGATCGCGGTCACCGAATGCGACAATCCCACTGTCCTGCTCACCCAGCGCCCGCGCACCATGCGCGACCATCCCGGCCAGGTCGCTTTTCCGGGTGGCAAGATCGAGGAAGGCGAAGACGCGGTCGAGGCTGCCTTGCGCGAAGCATGGGAAGAACTCGGCATCGAAGGCGAGAAGGTCCGCGTAATCGGCACCACCGACCGTTATCAGACGGGTACGGGGTTCGACATCACTCCGGTGCTCGCAACCGTGCCAGCCGATCTGGCCATCCGCCCCGACCCGCGCGAGGTCGAAAGCTGGTTCGAGGCACCACTGGCCAAGCTGATGGACCGTTCCGCATGGAGCGAGAACGAAGTATTCTGGAAAGGTTCGATGCGCCGCTATTACGAGATGGACCACGAAGGTTATCGCATCTGGGGTGTCACCGCCGCCATCTGCATCAATCTGTCGCGTCGTCTGGCGTGGTTCGATTAGAGCAACAGCCATAATCCGTTCGCACTGAGCTTGTCGAAGTGCCGCACTTCACTTAGGCGCTGCGCTCGAAGAAAGAGCGGTGCTTCGACAAGCTCAGCACGAACGGAACGAAGGTTGGCCACTTTACCCCAAGCAGACTGGACGAAGCGCGACGATCTGGCGCAGCTTATCGCTGCGCTTGGCGCGGACAATACGCGCTATGTCGGCGGAGCCGTGCGCGACAGCCTGCTGGGCAAGGACATTCACGACATCGATTGCGCAACCCCGCTGCATCCGGCCGAGGTCATCGACCGTTGCAAGGATGCAGGGATACGGACCATCCCCACCGGCATCGACCATGGCACGGTCACAGCGATCCTCCCGCACGGCAATGTCGAGATCACCACGCTGCGCCGCGATGTTTCCACCGATGGCCGCCGCGCCACGGTCGCCTTTGCGACCGAGTGGAAAGAGGATGCTTCACGCCGCGATTTCACCATCAACGCGCTCTATGCCCACCCGGAAACGCTGGAGATCGACGACTATTTCGGCGGTGTGACCGATCTGGAAGCAGGCCGGGTACGCTTCATCGGCGATGCGCGCGAGCGGATCCGGGAAGACCATCTTCGCATCCTGCGTTATTTCCGTTTCCAGACCCGCTTTGGCGATGACTGGGACGATGAAGCTACCGCAGCGTGCGAAGAACTTGCCTCGACGCTGAAGGGCCTGAGCCGCGAGCGGGTTGGCTGGGAATTGCAGAACCTGCTCGCTTTGCCCGATCCTTCGCCAACCGTCTTCAAGATGCGCGAACTCGGCGTGATGCAGCAAGTGCTGCCCGAATGCAGCAAGCGCGAGGCGGAGAACCTTGCTCAGCTCGTAAAGACCGAGCGCGATTATGAGATCAGTCCCGACGCGATGCGCCGGCTGGCCGCGATGCTGCCCCCCGTTCCGCCGGTCGCCGAGGCAGTATCCGCCCGCCTGCGGCTTTCGCGAAGCCAGCGCGAACGGCTCGCCTGCGTCGCGGCACGAGACACGCGCGATATGAAGGGCCCGCTCGCACTTGCCTATTATGAAGGGGTAGACTGCGCACGTGATCGCCTGCTCATTCTTCGTTCCGATCCCAGTATGCTGGACGATTGGGTAGCGCCGCAACTCCCACTCAAGGGCGGCGAGATCGTTGAACGGGGCGTTGCCAAAGGACCGCAGGTCGCGCGTATGCTGCAAACGGTGGAGCGGCGCTGGGTAGATGCAGGATTTCCCGATCGCAAGCACGTCCTTGCCATGCTGGACGAGGTTCTGGCCGCGGAATGATGCAGCGCAAAACCACAGATTACGTCCTTCAAAACACCATCTTCAGCTTCGCTTAAGCTGCGGTGCAGCATAAGGCTTGGTGAAGCGGTTGCCTCTCGGGGACCGGTTTGCCATAGAGCAGGTCGTTTCCTCGGAGGGGGAACTGGCGGCCTTTGACAGAGACTTACAGTCTTCCCGCCGCTCTAACAATTCAGATTTGTCCGCCGGGCGTCCTTTTGCGCGCAGCGGACCCGTAAGTTCAACACGTCCAGGAGATACACATGAAATTCGCGAAGCTGGCCATCGCCTCCGTCGCTCTTGCTGCAACCCCAGCGCTTGCCAACGACCAAGTCGTCAGCGGCGCCACCGTGACCGGCCCCGAAGGCAATGCCGTGGGCACAATCGTTGCAGTCGAAAACGGCACCGCCGTCCTCGACACCGGCAAGCACAAGGTTCCGCTGGCTGTCGACATGTACGGCCAGGGCGAAACCGGCCCAACCATCACCGTGACCCAGGCGCAGCTCAACAGCATGATCGATGCTCAACTGGCCGAAGCGTCTGCCAAGCTCGACGCCGCACTTGTTCCTGGCGCCACCGCCATGGATGCGGAACAGGCTCCGCTCGGAACGATCGTTTCGGTTGAAGGCAATAACGTGGTTGTCGCCCGCGGCGGTGACGAGACCAAGAAGGTCGCCCTGCTGCGCGAACACTTCGCGGCCACCGACAACGGCCTTATCGCCCTGCTGACCAATGCCCAGATCGATGCGGCAATGGCGCAGGCAGCTGCCGCAGCACCGGCTGCCGACGGTGCAGGTCAGTAAACACTAGTCAGAGCTTCTCTGGAGCCACCGAAAAATCCAGAGAAATCCCCGCAAGGGGACTTGGGCCGGAAGCGATCACCGCTTCCGGCCTTTTTTTGTCAGCTGAAGGTATTGTCGCGGGGGAAGCCTTGTGGCGGCAACCGTCCGGCGCCGCCGCGCGCGACCTTCCACTGCCACATCTCGGTTTCTGTCCGGGTGCGGCCTTCCTTGCCGCCCATGGTCCAGCTGAGCCCTTCTTCCATCGTGAACGTAGTGGCATCGGAAAGCCCGCCATCGCGATAGTTCTGCAGCTTGTTGCCCTGCCCGCGCGTCATCTGTGGCAGTTCTTCCAGATTGAACACCACCAGCTTGCGGTTCTCGCCCACCACGGCAACGTGATCGTGCGCCTTGTCGATCGGCCGCGCCACGCGCAGCACCGCCTTGCCGGGCAGGTTCACTACCTGACGGCCTTTGCGGGTTTCGGCCAGCAGATCATCGGTTACGGCGGCAAAGCCCTTGCCCGTGCTTGCCGCCAGCAACAAACGCTTGCCCGCTTCGTGCACGATGACCGAGATGATGTGGGCGGTGGTCTCTATATCCAGCGTATTGCGCACCGGTTCGCCGAAACCGCGCGCGCCGGGCAGCTTATCCGCGCCGAGCGTGAAGAAACGGCCCTGATCGGTGGCGAGCAGCAATTTGTCGGTAGTCTGCGCATGGAAGACGAAAGCCGGGCCGTCGCCTTCCTTGTATTTAAAGTCCTGATCCAGGGGCAGATGCCCCTTGGCACCGCGAATCCAGCCCTTCTGCGACAGGATGATCGTGACCGGTTCTTTCTCGATCATCGCATCCATGCTGAATTCCACCGCCGGGGCAGCTTCTTCGATGGTGGTACGGCGGCGGCCGAGATCGGTATCCTCGCCATATTCCTTGCGCAGCGCATTCAGATCGCGCTTCAGGCGGGTGCGCTGGCGGGCCGGACTGCCGAGCAGCTTTTCCAGCTCGTCCTGCTCTTTCAGCAGCTCGTCCTTCTCGTTCCTGAGCTGCATCTCCTCCAGCTTGCGCAAGCTTCGCAGGCGCATGTTGAGAATGGCTTCGGCCTGCCGGTCGGTCAGGCTGAACTCCGCCATCATCACCGGCTTTGGCTCGTCCTCGGTCCGGATGATCTCGATCACCCGGTCGAGGTTGAGGAAGGCAATGATATAGCCTTCGACCAGCTCAAGACGCCGGGCGATCTGGTCGAGGCGGTGCTGGCTGCGACGTTGCAGAATGTCGATCTGGCTGGCGATCCAGTTGTCGAGCAGTTCCTTTAGCCCCATCACCATCGGCGTGCGGGTCGCATCCAGCACGTTGAGGTTGAGGCCGAACCGCGTCTCCATATCGGTGAGCTTGTAAATGCTCTCCTTCAGCAATTCCGGATCGATATTGCGGCTGCGCGGGATCAGCACGATGCGGATCTGCTCGTCGCTCTCGTCGCGAACATCTTCGAGGATGGGCAGCTTCTTGTCCGAGATCGCCGCCGCGATCTGCTCGATCAGCTTGCCCTTGGCGACCTGATAGGGAATTTCGGAAATGACCAGCTGCCACTGCCCCCCGCCAAGCCGTTCGACACCCGCTTCGCGATCTTCGGCCTTCTCAGCCTCTGCCGCATGGAAGCGGCCGCGCACGCGGAAGGATCCGCGGCCGGTTTCATAGGCATGGCTGATGGTCTGCGCGCTTTCCGGCACGACACCGCCAGTGGCAAAGTCGGGCCCCTTGAAGATTTCCATCAGCCGCGCGTGTTCGACATGCGGATTGTCGATCACTTCCAGCGTCGCATCCACGATCTCGGCGACGTTGTGGCTCGGGATGTTGGTGGCCATGCCGACCGCGATCCCGCTTGCCCCGTTGGCCAGCAAATTGGGGAAGAGGCCCGGCATGATCTCCGGCTCTTCTTCCTCGTTATTGTAGGTCGGGATGAAATCGACCGTACCGGCGTCCAGCCCTTCCATCAGACGCATCGCCGTCTTCGTTAGGCGCGCTTCTGTATAACGATAGGCGGCGGCGTTATCGCCATCGATATTGCCGAAATTGCCCTGCCCTTCGACCAGCGGATAACGCAGCGCGAAGTCCTGCGCGAGGCGCACCATTGCATCGTAAGCGGCCGTATCGCCATGCGGGTGATATTTACCGATCACCTCGCCCACGACGCGGGCCGATTTCTTGAACCCGCTGGCCGGATCGAGTTTCAGCTGCCGCATGGTCCATAGCAGGCGCCGATGGACCGGCTTCAACCCGTCGCGCAGGTCCGGCAGCGAACGCGCCGTAATCGTCGACAGAGCATAGACGAGATAGCGTTCGGACAGCGCGGAATCGAAGGGCGCGTCGACAATAGCGTCGAACGGATCAGCGCCGGAATCGTCAAGGTTGGTAGTGGCCATGAAGCCTGCCCTATCAGAGCCACGGCTCACCTGTCACCGCGGAACGGCACGTCATCCCCACACGTTGCATGGGTAACACGAAATCGAAGGAATACACCCATGACCAAGCACGTAATGATCCTCGCCACTGACGGCTTCGAACAATCGGAATTGATGAAGCCTAAGGCCAACCTCGAAAACGCCGGTTTCAAAACGACCGTTGTCAGTCTCGAAAAGGGCGAAATCAAGGGCTGGGACCAGAAGGACTGGGGCGAAAGCGTTGCTGTAGAGAAGACGGTCGATGAAATCGCCGACTGTTCGGGCTACGACGCGCTTCTCCTTCCCGGTGGTCAAATGAACCCCGACATCCTTCGCATGAATGATCGTGCCGTCGCGATTGTCCGCGAATTCGGAATGGCAAACAAGCCCGTTGCAGCAATCTGCCATGCGCCATGGCTTCTTGCAGAAGCCGACCTTGTGAAAGGCAAGACTGTAACAAGCTGGCCTTCCATCCGCACCGATCTCAAGAACGCGGGCGCAAATGTCGTCGATCAGGAAGTTGCTGAAGATGGCAATTTAATTACCAGCCGTAATCCCGACGATATTCCTGCATTCAGCAAGGCATTGATTGAAAAGCTAGGCGCCACTGCTGATAAGAGCGCGATGGAAGCCGCCTAACTGATTTGAAATCACTCGGAACCCCGCTGTCGCTGACGGCGGGGTTTCGTATTGCGTGGGACCCATTTCAATCGCAATTCATTAGAGCGGCATGGGGAATTCATTCAATCGCACGATAAAAAGCCTGTTTCTGTTGATATTGGCATGCTTCGCCATGCCCCTTGCGGCTCAAGCCAGTCGGGAAGTCGCTTCGGGTTCGGAAGCCTATGTTTACGAAATCGAGCGCCTCCAGAATGCAACTCCGCCCGGAGAAACCCCTCTCGATCTCGATACGCCCCTGGGGCTACTCGAAAGCTTCATGGCTGCTGGCGAGCGTGAAGAATGGTCGAAGGCTGCCGCGGCTCTTGACCTGGCCAATGTCGAAGGCAGTTCTCGCGAACCGGAGGTGCTAGCAGCTGAGCTCTATGATTTGCTGAATCGATCGCTTGTAGTTGACTGGGGCAGCCTGCCCGATCGCCCTGATGCAGTCGATACAAAGACAACTTCCAAGGATCCCATGGCCGGCGTCCCTCGCCGAAGCCTGACATTAGGAGTGCTTGAACTCTCGAATCGAACCGTGCCGATCCGTATCTCTCGCGTTCTTGCGCCCGGAACCGAGCCTGTCTGGGTTTTCAGCCGGCAAACCGTCGAGAACGTCCCCGCGCTCTACGATATTTACGGCCCAACGAATTTCGAGAAGTCACTGCCTAATTCGCTCCGCAAACAGGCTTTCTGGACGCTGGCATGGTGGGAGGTCATCGCCTTGCCGCTCATCCTCCTGGCGGCAGCGCTTGCGGCTGCGCTGACCTATCTCGCTATCGATCGCCTCCGGAAAAGGCACGACGAGGAATCGAAGTTCCACAGCGTCCTGCAGGCGATCCATCTACCTGCCACTTTGCTCGCCTTTGCAGGTACGTTCGCGATAGTCAGGGCTACCTTCTTCAGGCTTTCGGGGCCGGTCAAGGATCTGCTCGACCCCCTTCAGCTCATCCTGATTATCCTCGCAATCATTGGCATCGCGCTATCGGTAATCGAGGCGCTGTTCGATCTAGCTACATCACGGCGGACGAAGGAACTCGAAGCGCCGGACAATAACGAAGATCGCAATTTCTACACCAAGATGAGCGCCATTCGGCGTATCGTTACCGTTCTAATACTTCTTGCCGGGATCGGCTTCCTGCTGGTCGCGAGCAATCTGTCGAATACTCTCGGGTTTTCCATTATTGCTTCAGCGGGTGTTCTTGGCATCGTACTGGCCTTCGCCGCGCGGAAAGTTCTGGGCGACATCATGGCGAGCGTACAGATCGCTTTCGCTCAGACCGCCCGGATCGGCGATGCCATCTTTTTCGATGGACAATGGTGCTTCGTCGAAAAGATTGGTTTTACCCATTTGCGTCTGCGGACATGGGACGAACGCCGCGTTATTGCCCCTGTCAGCGACTTTACCAGCAACAGTTTCGAGAACTGGACCAAGCAGGATGCCTCTCTGATGATGCATGTCGAGCTTGAACTGGATAACCGGGCTGACGTCGAAAAACTGCGCGGTCCATTCCGCGAATTCATCGAAAACGATGAAGATGTGGTCGATCCAGAAGATGCGGAATGTCAGGTTGTTTCGCAAAACGCAAAAGCCATGGTGGTGCGTTTCATGGCACGATCATCCGATCCCAAGTGCGGTTGGGACATGCATTGTCGCCTGCGCGAGCATATGCTTGCGGCCGCTTCCCGGCTGGATGCAGCTTCCGGCAACGAACCTGTCCCCGCCTTTATCCCCAGAGAACGTGAAGTCCGCATGGATGCGACAGAAGATTAAGCTCTCTGCTTATTTCAGTGATCCTGACGCCCCTTTTACCGGGACATATCGTGGCTCTCGACGGGAATGGATACGGTCAAACCTTCTAGATCAGGGGTTAGGACGATCTGGCAGGACAATCGGCTCGTCCGGCGAACACCGGCGGCCAAGTCGAGCATGTCCTCCTCTTCCTCGCTAGCTTCGGGAATCCGGTCGAACCATTGGCTGTCGACGACCACATGGCAGGTCGAGCATGCCATCTGCCCTTCGCACGTTCCCTCAAGCGGCATTCCGGCAGCCTGGGCGACGCGGAGAAGCGTATTGCCCTCTTGACATTCGGCAACGACGCGATTGCCTTCGCTGGTGATGAAATAAACCTTCATAGTGAACCTTGCGCCTTTGCAGCTTCGTTGATGGTCCGGCCCGCTTCTTCAATTTCCTCAAGCGTCGTGTAGCGGCCGAACCCCAGCCGGATCGAACATTTCGCCAGTTTCTGAGGCAAGCCGATCGCCTCCAGCACATGGCTGGTCCGGCCCGATCCGCTGGCACAGGCCGAACCGGCAGAGAACATGACATTGCGGCACTCGCTCATCAGCCGGTTCACATCCAGCCCGCCGCCATTGGGGCCGCGCGGACGGATGTTGAGATTACCGTGATAGCGCGCCTCGGCGCTGCCGTTCAGATCCCAGTCCTCGAATATCTGCGCGGCGCGTTGCCAGAGCTTCTGCACATGTTCGGCATCCTGCTCCATCCGGTCTTTCGCCTCTGCGGCCGCCGCGCCCATTCCCGCGATCAGGGCCGGGGAAAGCGTGCCCGACCGCAGGCCGAATTCCTGCCCGCCGCCGGTCTGCACTTCTGCAAGCTCCACCCCGTTGCGCACCCACAGCGCGCCCACGCCTTTGGGGCCGTGGAACTTGTGCGCGCTGATCGCGATCATATCGGCGCCGGTCACTTCGATCTTGCCATAGGCCTGCACCGCATCGCAGAAATACAAGGCGTTGTTTTCCTTGGCCTTGCGATGCCATTCGACCGTGGGCTGGATCGTCCCGATTTCGTTATTGACCTGCATCAGGCACACGAGCCGCGTGTCCTGCGGCAAATCCTGCTTGGTATTGCACTGCCCGTTCTTGGCAACGTTGAGGACGTGGCAGGTGCCTGCGTCGCGCGCCGTGTCCAGCACCGCGGCATGTTCGATGGCCGACACCGAAACCGTCCCGCCCGTACCGCTGCCGCGAATGGCCAGATTGATGGCTTCGGTTGCCCCGCTGGTGAAGATCACCCTGCCCCCGCCGGGAAACAGCGCGGCGACCTGATCGCGGGCGAACTCGATCGCTGCCTTCGCCTGACGGCCCATCTTGTGCGGCGAATGCGGATTGCCGAAGCCAGTTCCGCCCGGCCCGTCGAGCCAGCGCAGCATGGCATCGCGCGCTTCGGGGGCGAGCGGGGTGGTGGCTTGGTAATCGAGGTAAATCATCGGTGCGCAAACGTCCCTATCCGTTCGCCCTGAGCTTGTCGGAACCGCAGGTGGGCAAACGCCCTACGGCCGTACTTACTGCGGGTGCCGCGCCAGTCAAAAAGAACAGCGGTGCTTCGACAGGGTCAGCACGAACGGACACTACTGTTTCGCCAATTCAAGCCACACCGCGCAGAACCGTTCCACCTCTTGGCGCGAGGTACTCCAGCCGAAGCTGGCGCGGATTGTGCGGTCGGCGATTTCGGGTTCGACCTGCATGCCCTGCAGCACGTGGCTGGTCTTCATCGTGCCGGACGAACAGGCAGAGCCCTGGCTGACCGCGATCCCTGCCATGTCGAACCGCATGACCTGCGCACTGCCGCTCATCCCGGGCATTGCAATCGCGCGGACGAAGGGCGTGGGGTTGGAAAGCCGGTCGGAAAGCCAGGTGCCGCCCACCTCGCGGCATTTCTGTGCCAGCGCGCCGAGCGGTTCGAGAACGGCCGCATCGATATAGGGTTCGCCGCAAGCCTCCAGCGCCGCCGCCATGCCCAGCGCGCCGGGCATATTCTCAGTCCCGCGCCGATAGCCGCGTTCCTGCCCACCGGCGGGATCAAGCATGGCGAAATCCCTCACCAGCAGCGCACCGACACCGATCGGGCCGCCGAACTTGTGCGCTGACACGATCGCCATCTCGCAGTCCGGCAGCACAAGCTTTCCGGCGGACTGCGCGCAATCGGCCAGCAGCATGCCGCCGGCACCGCGCACGATATCGGCAATGGCCGCCATATCCTGCCGATTGCCGGTTTCCGAATTAATCTGCTGCACCGCTACCAGCGGGCGTTCGCGCTGCACCGCTTCGGCCAGCAATTCCAGATCGAGCGCGCCATCCGTCTGCACGAACAGCCGTTCGGCATCCGGCGCGGCCTTCAGCACGGCATCATGTTCGATCGCCGAAACCAGCCGCGCCCCGGCCTTGGCATGGTTCAGCGCCAGCGCCGCCGCCTCGCTCGCGCCGCTGGTGAAGATCACTTCCCCCTCCCAGCCAAGCGCGCGCTTCACCCGCTCGCGCGCATCCTCCAGCGCGGCGCGGGCCTTGCGGCCTTCGGCGTGCGGACTGCTGGGATTGGCCCAGCGGGCGAAGCCTTCTTCCATCGCCGCCCGCGCTTCGGGGCGCAGCGGAGTGGTTGCGGCATGGTCGAGATAGATGCGGTTATTGACGGGACATGCTCGAATTTATTGCGATTTCGGTGGTAAACACTATATAGCCCGCGACCCCGCGCAAAGCCCTTCCCGGGATCAGCGCCCCGAAAATTTCTGCCGAGGTACTTTCACCTTCATGCCTACCGTGATTTTTCCCGGCCCCGAAGGCCGCCTAGAAGGCCGCTTCTCTCCTGCCCCCCGGCCCCGCGCCCCCGTGGCGATGATCCTTCATCCGCATCCGCAGGGCGGCGGCACGATGAACGAACAGATCACGCAGCGTCTGTACAAGACCTTCGTGAATCGCGGTTTTGCCACCCTGCGCTTCAATTTCCGCGGTGTCGGCCGCAGCCAGGGCAGCTTCGACAACGGCGTGGGCGAATTGTCCGATGCGGCGTCCGCGCTCGACTGGGTCCAGCAAATTCATCCCGAAGCGCAGGTAACCTGGATTGCAGGCGTCAGCTTCGGCTCTCTGATCGGCATGCAGCTGCTGATGCGTCGGCCGGAAATTCGTGGCTGGCTGTCGATCGGCGCGCCGGCCAGCATGTATGATTTCTCTTTCCTCGCGCCCTGCCCCGCTTCGGGTATCTTCATCCACGGTGCGCAGGATACCGTCGTCCAGCCGAATGCAGTGACCAAGCTGGTCGAAAAGCTGCGCACGCAGAAGCACATCACCGTGCATCACGAAGAAATCCCGCGCGCCAATCACTTCTTCGAGAACGAGCAGGAAGAACTGATGAAGTCGGTCGACAATTATCTCGACTTCCGCCTGGATCCGTCCTGCCCCATCACCTGACGGTTCAGGCATTTCTGATGTAATCAAAAAGGGGCCCTGCGGGGCCCTTTTTATTGCCGCCACACCTGCCGCAGTGATGCAATCCATCAAACCCTTGCCATATGCTCGTAATGTTGTAACATTGCCGAGTCATGGGTTGCAATGGAAGAGGAGGCATCAAATGGCATATGTCGATCAGAAGCAGGGACCATCGCCGGCCGGGCTGGCCGGTGCCATCGTTACACAGGCCGCGATCGGTGCCCTGGTGATTGCGGGGCTGTCGGTGGCCACAGGGGTCGCCGAACCTGAAAAGATCATCGATACCTTCGATCTCCCCAAGGTTGTCCCTCCCTTGCCCGAACCGGAGCCGCTGCCGGAACCGGAAACGACCGCCGAGCCAAAGGTTGAGGCAGACCCGCCGGTCACGGTGCCGAATCCCAAGCTTGAACTCAGCGATGACAAATCGCAGTCTAAAACGACGACCACGATCCCGGATCTTCCACGGTCGCCCGTGCCGATTCCCGTGCCGGAATCGCTACCCGTACCCGCCCCTCCGGCGCCGGTGGCCACTTTCGATCCCGTCAGTGCCAAGCCGCGCAATGATCCGGGCCGATGGCTGGGAGATCGCGATTACAAATCGAGCTGGGCCCGGCGCGAGCTGACCGGCGTCGCCAAATTCCAGTTGGACATCTCGAAGGCCGGGGCCGTGACCGGCTGCCGTATCCTGGGCTCGACCGGGCATTCCGAACTGGACCAGGCGACCTGCTCGCTGGTTACCAAGCGTGCGAAATTCGAGCCTGCCCGCGGTTCGAATGGCGAACCTGTCGCTGGAAAGTTCGTCTCATCGGTGAGGTGGCAATTGCCCCGGTAATCCGCCGCTTCAAGTGAGATTTAGCGCGAGCCTCGTTCGACCTTGTCGAGCGGGGCTTCGCCGTCTGTGGTGGGCACCGTCCAGATCGCCACATTGATCAGCGCGATGAAGGCCAGTACCACCATGAGGGCGGCGTTCTTCGCATTGCCCGTCCGCCGCCACAGGAAGAATGCGCCTGCCAGCAAGGCAATGGCGGCAAGCACGACGATCGAAAGCACGAGATCCAGCATGCCGCCTGCCTAGCGGGCGCGGTGCGATTCGCGCAATCCATCGGAACGCGCACGTCGGCCTGCCGTTGATCGGGCAAGCATGCGGCATTTCGCCGCGAGCCGTATTACGGAGCATATTCGAATGGGCATTTTCAGCAGCATCAAGGACGCTATTTTCGGGAGGGAAGCAAAAGCCAAGACGCCTCCGGTCCAGACCAAGACAGGGAATGCGTGGGCCGATGCGCCTGTCACCCAGCCCCAGGCAACCCCGGTTGTCGATGTTGAAAACAGCCTCGATTCCATGCCGGGTGCCGATCGCCTGAACTGGCGGACCTCAATCGTCGATCTGATGAAGTTAATCGGGGTCGATTCCTCTTACGAAAACCGCAAGGCCCTTGCTCAGGAACTGGGCCGCCCGGAATACTCTGGCAGTGCCGAAGACAATGTCTGGCTGCACAAACGCACCATGCGCGAATTGTCCGCCAATGGTGGCAAGGTCCCGGCGGAATTTCTCGATTGATTTGACTTGGTTATGAGAGGGGCGCACATGCTCCTCGCATGACCACACCGACATTTAATGCCACCCGCCGCCAACTTCTTGCAGGTCTTGGCGCGTCGACTGCTCTTACCCTCGGCGGATGCGCCACCCTCCCCAGGGGAGCTAGCTCCCAGTCGGTAGACCAACTGCTTGAAAGCGTCGCTTACAATTTACTTCAGCATGAACCTGAGCGCGCCACTGGACTTGGCGTCGACACGGGCGAACATGCGGCGCTCAGAAGCAAACTGGAAGATCAGTCGCCCGCCGGACAGCGAGCCTATGCCGCTACGCTCAAGCAAGATCTAGCGCGCGTTAGTGCATTCCCGCGCGATGGTCTTGATAGCACCAGCATAACCAATCTGGAGGTCGTACAAAGCGCCTATCAACTAGCCTTGGATGGCTTTGCCCTGCCTTATGGTGACACACCAGTCGGCAACTGGCGTACGGCCCCTTATGTCGTAATTCAGAATGTCGGTGAATATATCGGCTTACCCCGCTTCATGCAGTCGACACACATGGTCGAAAGCATGGCAGATGCAGACGCCTATGTTGAGCGCCTCCAGCAGGCTCCCGCCACTTTCGACGGTGAACTGGCGCGGATACAATCGGCACGTCGTATGGGCGTGGTTCCGCCGGATTTTCTGCTCGACAAGACCATCCGGCAGATGGAACAGACCATCGAGAGTGCAGGCAAGGGAGAGCTTTTTGCTGCTGACCTGCGCGCGAAACTTGTGGCCAAAGGCCTCCCCGAAACTCGGGCTGACCAGGCACTTGCGCTTGAACAGGGCCCAATCGCGGAAGCCCTCGGCCGCCAACTTGCGGAACTCAAGGCCGAACGCGCTGTCGCAACCTCGGCCCCAGGCATTTCCGCTCGCCCCTATGGCGATGAATTTTATGCCTGGGCATTACGCAACAGCACGACCACCATTTTAAGCCCTGATGAAGTCCACCAGCAGGGACTTGAAGAACTCGAAGCCCTTCATGCGCGCATGGACCCGATATTGCGTAAGATCGGCTACACCGACGGCAGCGTCGGTGCTCGCATGAGCGCGCTGGCCGAAGACCCACGCTATCAATTCGCTGACGGCGATGCTGGCCGAGAGCAGATCATGGAATTCATCGAAGAGCGCGTTGACTGGATTCGCGCCCAGATGCCCCGCGCATTCAACACTCTGGTCGATCCCAATCTCGAAGTCATGCGCATTCCGGTAGCCGAAGAGGCTGGCGCCCCAGGCGCTTACGGGGGTGCAGGGAGCAAGGACGGTACAATTCCAGGGCGTTTCTGGATCAACCTGCGCACCACCGATCTGCACCGCAAATACGACCTTGCTGATCTTACCTATCACGAGACTATTCCCGGTCATGTCTGGGAAGGCGAATATTCCAACCGCTTACCGCTCATTCGTTCGGTACTGGCCTTCAACCCGTTCAGCGAAGGCTGGGCTCTCTACGGCGAACAGCTTGCGGATGAGTTGGGAGCCTATGACGGTTTCGAGGTGGGGCAGCTTGGCTACCTGCAGTCCCTCGCCTTCCGCGCCTGCCGCATGGTCGTGGATACAGGCCTCCACTCCAAGGGGTGGAGCCGGGAGCAGGGCCGCCAGTTTTTCATCGAGCGCAACGGTTCGAAACCGGAGGAAGTGCAAAGCGAAGTGGACCGATATTGCAGTTGGCCGGGCCAGGCGACCGGCTACAAACTCGGCCACAGCCGTATCGTTGCCCAGCGGGAACGGGCGCAGGCGGCCTTGGGCAGCGCTTACGATTTCAAAGCCTTTAATGATGCCGTCGTCTTGGGCGGCAATGCACCAATGGATGTAATGGAGCACAATATCGGAAAATATATCTCTCAAGCACAGAGCTGATTACTCTTTAAGTTTTTTCCGGACTTGATAAATCCGGAAGAAACAACGGGGGTTGAACGTGCGGGGTAAGCTCTTTCTTCTGGCGACGCTTTTTATCTTTGCGTCACCGGTGCAGGCCAAATGGCATCGCGCCAGTAGCGAACATTTCGTTATCTATGCCGATGACAGCGAAGATGATGTCCGGGAGTTTGCGGAGAACCTAGAAAAATACCACGCCGCAATGGAAGTGGTGACGGGAAGAGAGGTAGATACACCTAGCCCCTCGAACCGCGTCACCATTTTCGCTGTGGGAAGCCAGCGTGATATTCGCAAGCTTGCAGGTTCCGACGACAACAATGTTGCAGGTTTCTATATGCCACGCGCCGGGGCTTCACGCGCATTCGTCCAGGATATTCGAAACAAGAGCGGGTATCCGGATTTCTCTACCGTAGTTTTGCTCCACGAGTATGCCCATCACTTCCTTATTTCTTCATCGCGATATGCGATGCCGCGGTGGCTGAGCGAAGGAGCCGCAGAATTCTTAGCGTCGGCTAGTTTCGGTCGCGACGGCTCCGTCCAAATCGGGCGGCCCGCGATGCATCGGGCCGGAGAACTCGCTTATGCAGACGATGTTTCGGTCGAAGAACTCCTCGATCCAGACCTATATGAAAAACGACGGGGAAACCGGCAGGATGCTTTTTACGGCATGAGTTGGGCTCTCTATCATTATCTGTCTTTCGAAGAATCACGTCGAGGCCAACTGACACAGTATTGGCAACTAATCAGGGAGGGACAATCATCGATCGACGCCGCCGAGAACGCTTTCGGCGATATTAAAGAGCTCGACCGCGAGATTTCCCGATATCTCCGAAAAAGCAGGATGTTTAGCTACAACCTCAAGCCTGACATGATTTCTTATGGGCCCATCTCGATCGAGGAGTTGCCCGAAGGCGAAGCAGAAATGATGGAAGTGCGCATGAGATCGCAGCGGGGCGTCAATCGCGAACAAGCGCTGGAACTCGTCAGCGAAGCGCGAGACGTAGCTGAGAGATATCCCGCCGATCCAGGAGTCCTTGCCGCACTTGCCGAGGCTGAATTCGACGCGGGGAATGATGACGCAGCGATAGCCGCTGCCAATGCCGCGATTGCCATCGATCCATCGCGTCCCAATGCCTATGTCCAGAAGGGGTTCGCTTTATTTCGAAAAGCTGCGGAGGCCGATGATGGAGAGGCCGGCTACAGAGAAGCCATGAGGCCTTTCTCGGCACTCAATAAAATCGAGAATGATCACCCGCTTCCTCTTATCTTCTATTATCGCAGCTTTGTGGCTCGCGGCCCCCCCCAACCGAACAGGCCAGGGCAGCACTCGAACGAGCTTCGGAGCTATCGCCTTTCGATCAAAGTCTCGCGGTCAATGCCGGGATAATGCTTGCTGGCGAGGGAAAGATCGCGCTGGCGCGCCAGACCTTAATGCCCGTAGCTTCAAGCCCCCATATCGGATCACTCGGTGAATTAGCACGCGATACACTGGAGGCGCTAAAGAGCGCAGAAGAAGGCGTCGCGTGGACCCCGACGAACTCGACTACCTTCGAATCCACTCTCATGAATGACGAAGAGGCTGTGGCCCCGAGCAGTTGAAGTTTACCGAACCTCACTTTCGGTTTCGACCAGACTGATCTCGAACAGCGTTGGCCAGAGTTTGCCCGTTACAAACAGTCTGCGGTTCGCCGGATCCCAGGCGATGCCGTTCAAGACAGCGTCGCCCTCTGAATTAGGTATAGCCTGCACGACTGACCGAAGATCGATGAGCTTCCTCACCACGCCATCAGCAGGATCGATAGCGACGATGAACGGTGACATCCAAACATTGGCAAACACCAGACCATCGATCATCTCCAACTCATTAAGCCGCCTCAGCGGGCGTCCATTGAGCGTGACCTCTACACTTCTACGCACTGCATAGGTTTCGGGATCGAGTATACGCAAAAGAGCGCTGCCGTCGGAATGGATCAGGCCTTCAGGAGAGGATGTAAGGCCCCAGCCTTCCAGCGGATAGTCCGAATACGTGGAAACATGTTCAAGTGTATCGGCATTCCAGCGGTGGATCGCGCCGTTACGCCAAGTAAGACTGACAAACTCGTTCTTCCACAGAGCCAAGCCTTCACCGAATTGTTCGCTCGGGATCGCGCTTTCGGCAAGCGCCTTACCTGTGGCGAGATCGACCCTGCGCACGACCGACCGACCTTCCTGCCCCGTACTTTCGAACAAAGCGCCATCGTGCCACACTAGTCCCTGTGTGAACGCTTGTTCGTCATGCGGATAACGAGCGACTATATCGGCAGTGTAGACAGTCGGCCCAGAATATGGTGCCTCCGCGAGACTCGTCGATGGCTCCTGTGCCGTAGCCGCAGAAGGCACTGCGAGCGCAAACAGCAGAGAAGGTAGTGTCTTGCGAAACAGCATCGAGGGAAGATGTGCCTTTTTAAATCTTGCCGCAAGCTGAAGCTAGCAAGACGAGTTGGCGTCGGGGGCAGAAACCACCTTCTATGCGCGATGCCGAAATTAAAACCCCCGGTCCACACCTAAGTATGGCCGGGGGTCTCCTCTCCAACTGTGTGCCCGCAAGCAGGCTATCAGGTCAGGCGGCTGCAGGGGCCGCGTCGCGCACACCTTGGTCGACGTGGGCGGCAAACGGTTCGAAATTATCTACAAACAGGTGAACCAGCTTCGTCGCTGTGCGATCGTATTCTTCCTTGTCGTCCCAAGTGGAACGCGGGTCAAGGATTTCGCTATCGACGCCGGGCACGCTCACTGGAACTTCAAACCCGAAATTAGGATCCTTGCGGAACTCCGCGTCATTAAGCGAACCGTCGAGAGCGGCATTGAGGAGCGCACGGGTCGCCTTGATCGGCATCCGGCTTCCAGTTCCGTATTTCCCGCCAGTCCAGCCGGTATTGACCAGCCAACATTGGGCCCCGCCTTCTGCAATGCGTTTTTTCAGCAGGTTTCCGTACACACTTGGGTGGCGCGGCATGAAAGGTGCCCCAAAGCAGGTCGAGAAAGTCGCCTCTGGCTCGGTGACTCCGATTTCCGTCCCGGCGACCTTGGCAGTGTAGCCGGACAGAAAATGATACATTGCCTGATCCGGCGTCAGACGCGCAATCGGGGGCAGAACCCCAAAAGCATCTGCGGTAAGCATGATAACATTACTCGGGGGCGGCCCCATGTTCTTGTCGGACGTATTCGGGATCGACGAGAGCGGATAGGCACCGCGCGTATTCTCCGCGAGGCTGTTGTCGTCGAGATCAATTTCGCCGTTCTCGTCCAT
Source organism: Qipengyuania triglochinis (assembly GCF_054655615.1). NCBI lineage: Bacteria > Pseudomonadati > Pseudomonadota > Alphaproteobacteria > Sphingomonadales > Erythrobacteraceae > Qipengyuania > Qipengyuania triglochinis. The sequence continues at coordinate 65,407 of NZ_BAAHND010000003.1, forward strand.
CACCACGTTTTCGAGAACAGTGCCTTCCATCTTGGTAGTGGCATAAATTTCCGGTTCGGCTTCCGGGTTCAGACGGATCATCTTGGCGTAACAACCGCCCTCGAAATTGAAGACCGCCGTGTCGGACCAGCCATGTTCGTCATCACCGATCAGCGTTCGGCTAGCATCTGCGGACAGTGTGGTTTTACCGGTGCCAGATAGGCCGAAGAACACCGCGCTCTTGCCGTCGGGACCAATATTCGCCGAGCAATGCATAGGCATCACGCCCTTGGGCGGCAAAAGGTAGTTGAGAACACCGAAAACGCTCTTCTTCATCTCACCGGCATATTTGGTACCGCCAATAAGGATCAGTTTCTCTTCGAGATTCACTGCAATCACGGTCTCGCTGCGGCAGCCGTGACGTTCCGGATCGGCAGTGAAGCTGGGGAGATCGATGATCGTATATTCCGGCGTGAAGCTGGCAAGTTCCTGTGCCGTCGGGCGGACCAGCAAGGTCCGGATGAACTGGTTATGCCACGCAAGTTCGTTGATGACGCGCACATTCACTCGGTATTCCGGTTGCGAGCCGCCAAAGAGGTCCGCCACGAAAAGATCGCTCTTCTCGGCAACCGCTTTCATGAAGTCTTTCTTCAGCGCCGCAAAATGTTCGGGCTTCATCGATGCATTATTGTCCCACCACACCGTGTCCTCTGTTTCGGCGTTGCGGACGATAAACTTGTCCTTGGCGCTGCGCCCCGTGTGTTTCCCCGTCTCCACTACCAGCGGCCCATGCTTGGCACGGCGCCCCTCGCCCCGCTCGAGCGCGGAGGCAGCCAATTGCTCCGAGGTCAGGTTGGGGTGGATGTTGGCGGCGGTCTCGATGCCCTGCGCGGCAAGCGAGTGGGAAAGCTCGGTGGTCACTGAATTCTCCGGCGCAAAAGAGGCGGTAACGTAACGGGACTCGTCGGCGCATACGAATGCGCCGCTCTTGCCGCTGCCATTACGCGCCGATCATGCGAACGTCAAATCGCATCCGATAGAATTCGCTGGCGATTGAATGGAGCGCGTTGTCTTGCCCCTGCAACTGCGTTAACCGCTGCAATTATGCAAAATGGAGCCGGACAGGGTACGCCCCCTCAGGAAGACGATCGCACGGTCATCGCGCTGGTCGACGACGATCGCAATATTCTCACCACCGTATCGATCGCGCTACAGGCGGAAGGATTCGCAACCCGCGTATACTCGGACGGTGAGGCTGCGCTCTCCGCATTGCTGGGAAATCCGCCAGACCTTGCCATTTTCGATATCAAGATGCCCAAGATGGACGGAATGGAACTGCTTCGGCGACTGCGTGAGCAATCTCCCCTGCCGGTGATTTTCCTCACCAGCAAGGATGACGAGCAGGATGAAGAGGCCGGCCTTCAGATGGGCGCGGACGACTATATCGCCAAACCGTTCAGTCTGCGCCTTTTGCTTGCCCGTATCCGCACTATCCTGCGGCGTTCCGACGCCCGGCGGCCTATGCCTGTCGACCCGGGTGAAGAGCCCGCGGAAATCATTGAGCGCGGCCGGCTGCGGATGGATCCTGCGCGCCATCACGTAACTTGGGACGAGAAACCCGTCTCGCTCACCGTGACGGAATTTCTGTTGCTCGAGGCGCTCGCCGCGCATCCAGGTGTAATAAAGAGCCGCAATCAATTGATGGATGCTGCCTATCCAGACGACGTCTTTGTCGATGATCGCACGGTAGACAGCCATATCAAGCGCATGCGCCGCAAGTTTCGCAGCGTTGATGACGAATTCTCCGCCATCGAAACTTTATACGGCGCGGGCTATAGCTTCAGCGATGGCTGAACGGAAAAGCGTCCTTCGGGGCGATCCAAGGCTGGACAAGCTGCGCTGGTCGCGGCGATTGACGCTCACCAGCCGTATTCTATTTGTGAATGTATTGCCGCTCGTCCTGCTGGGCGGTGGTGTCCTTTATCTTGACAGTTACCGAACCCAACTCCTCGACGAGCGGTTCAAACTGGCATTGGTCGAGGCCCAAATCACGGCTGAGGCTCTCGCGGGCGCTACACCACAGCGTCAAGAAGCCCTGCTGATCCAGATCGGTAAAGAGCAGAGGCTCCGCATCAGGGTCTATGGGCCTGAAGGCAATCTGGAATCCGACAGCTTCCAGCTCGCGCCCCCAAGCTTCGAGCTTCCCGACCCGGCGGATGTAGACCAGACCGATTTTGCTCTGCGCACGGATCGTTGGTTCGATCGCGTGGTTGGCGCCCCCGCCCTGCCCGACTATCGCGAACCCGCCTCCGACAGCGTTGAAGCATGGCCAGAACTGGTTCGTGCCCGCGAGGAAAGCCTGACGCAGATCGTGTTGCGCGATGCGCCAGATGGCACCCATGTCATCAACGCCGCAGCGCCAGTTGGGCTCGATGGCGATACCTTGCTGATTACGCGCAACCCTGTCGATATCACACAGAGCGTCCGCGAAGCGCGCACCACGGTAGCCATGATCGTGTTGCTGTTCCTGCTCGTTTCAACTTTGCTGAGTTTCTTTCTCGCACAAACAATCGTGCGGCCTTTGCGCGAACTGGTGCAGGCCGCCGTGCGCGTGCGCCAAGGTCGTGATCGCCAAGTAGAGGTTCCCCGCCTCCCCGACCGGCGGGACGAGATCGGCATGCTGGCCAGGGCCGTATCAGATATGACCGCCGCCCTGCGACACCGGATAGACGCGGTTGAAAGTTTTGCTGCCGACGTGGCGCACGAAATTAAGAACCCGCTAGCGAGCCTTCGCAGCGCAACCGAATCGCTGGGAAAGGTCGAGGATCCCGAACTGCGGCGCCAACTGCTCGATATTGCGGTACATGACGTACGCCGCATCGACCGGCTGGTAACGGAGATTTCAGATGCTAGCCGTATAGATGCTGAAATGTCGCGTACGGAATTCGAGCGGGTGGACATGGCGGAATTGCTGCGCAATGTTGCCGCCAGCCGTGAAGAGCGCGGCGAAAACGAGGGGCGCATAGTCAACGTGTCCGCCGCCGAAAGCGGACTGGTCGTCAACGGCGTCGGGATTCGGCTGGAACGCATCATGGAGAATTTGCTCGACAACGCCGTTTCATTCTCGCCTGTGGGTGGCTCTATTGACGCAAGCCTAAACCGGCGCGAAGGGCGCGTTATCCTAACAGTGTGCGACGAAGGCCCGGGCATCCCGGAGGAGAAGCGAGAAAAAGTGTTCCAACGTTTTCATTCGGATCGCCCTGAAAGCGAGGATTTCGGCAACCATTCCGGGCTTGGTCTCGCGATCGGTCGGACAATTGCCGAAGCGCACGAGGGAACACTTCATGTTGAGAACCGCGCCGATGCCAAGAACGGCGCATGCTTCGTCCTGAACCTCCCGGCCTTGGCCAAATGAAGACTAAACTCCCTAACGTTACGGCCGTCTCTATCGATGGTCGTGGGCTGCTGATTGCGGGTGAGCCGGGCGCCGGTAAATCCTCGCTGGCTCTTGCCCTGATTGATCGCGGCGCCACGCTGATCGGTGACGATGGACTCATCATCGATGATGAAGACGGCTTTCCCCTCGCCTGCCCGCCAAAGACTACACGCGGTCTACTGGAAGTTCGCAATGTCGGACTGGTTGAATTTACGCCAAGCGAGGCACCCGTTTCGCTGGTGCTGCAGCTTACTACCCTTGCTCCGCGCTACCCTATGGAACTCGCCACCACTAATCTCGGTGGAACAGCGGTTCCGGTCCTCCTGTTTCGCCCCGGCGATGCGACGCAGGCTTTGCGTGCGGAATTCGCGCTCGGCAAGCACGGGCTCCCGCTGCCAGAAACTCTCAACTCTTTCGACGAAGTCGAGCAGTGAACAAGACCGGCGCGACCCAGCAAATCCTTCTGGTCACCGGAATGTCGGGTGCGGGGAAATCGACTGCACTTCAGGTCCTGGAGGATCTCGGTTGGGAAACGCTGGATAATTTCCCCCTGCGGCTCTTAGCAAACCTGCTCGATACCTATGGTGAATCGCAGATGCCCATCGCCATAGGTCTCGATTCCAGGACCCGCGGTTTTGCTCCGCAAGACATCATCCGCGAATGCGAGGGACTGGGAGCACGAGATGGGGTCAATCTGACGACGCTCTTCATCGACAGTTCCGATGGAGAACTACAGCGCCGCTATAATGAAACCCGGCGCCCTCACCCAATGGCTCGTGAACGGCAGGTTGCGGAAGGCATTAGGGACGAACGGAGCCTCCTCGAACCGTTGCGAAATTGGGCCGAAGTCCTAATCGATACGAGCGAATATTCGACCAACCAACTCCAGCAGGTCATCCGTGAACGCTTCGGCGAGAAAGATGTTCAGGGGATGACGATTACGGTGACAAGCTTCGGCTTCGCCCGGGGTATGCCGCCACTTGCTGATCTGCTGTTCGACATGCGGTTTCTCGACAACCCTCACTGGATCGGCGAATTGCGAGACCTGACTGGCCTCGACAAACCGGTGGCCGACCACATCCGCAGCGATCCCGCATTCGACCCTGCGTTTGCCAGCATCTGCAATACACTACTCGAACTGCTCCCGCGGTATGCAGCACAGGATCGGAGCTATTTGAACATCGGCTTCGGCTGTACCGGAGGGAGACACCGTTCAGTATTCAGTGCGGAAGCCGCCGCGCAAGTCTTGCGTGAGGCCGGATTTTCGCCCACGGTTGTGCATCGCAACCTGGAAAGCCGGCCCGCCGATCCGTTCGAGCGCAGCTAGCCCAAGCAATGGTTAATACGCAAAGTCTACAATTTCGATACACGAAACGGATATCGATAACCGCATGATCGGCATGATCCTCGTCACCCACGGCAAACTAGCCGAACACTTCATCGATGCGATGGAGCATGTCGTCGGTAAGCAGGAATCCGTGGCCACCATCTGTATAGGCCCCAATGACGACATGGAGCAGCGGCGAAAGGACATCGCCGATGCCATCGCCAGTGTCGACACCGGAGAGGGTGCGATCATCCTGACCGACCTTTTCGGGGGAACACCGTCCAATCTGGCGATCTCGCTGCTGGATACGGGACGGATCGAGGTCATCGCTGGAATCAACCTGCCGATGCTCATCCGCCTCGCTGGCGCCCGCAAGAGTATGAATGTGGTGGATGCTGTACACGCGGCGCAAACGGCCGGGCGAAATTACATTACCGTGGCAAGCGAATTCCTCGGCCAAGACCTCGATAGCGCGCGGAAAGCAAGTTGAGCGAAGTCAGGAAAAAGGTCGAGGTTGTCAACCAGCGAGGGCTGCACGCCCGGGCAAGCGCGAAATTCGTCGGCGCCGTAGCCGAACTTCCCGACAGTTGCAGCGTGCGCGTGGCGAAAGGTGACAATGAAGCTGCCGGAGGGTCCATACTTGGCTTGATGATGCTAGGCGCCGCCAAGGGTGACACGATCGAAATCATCGTAGACGGCCACAGTGCGGATGCGGTGTTGGCGGATCTTTCCGCGATGGTCGAGGACGGTTTCGGGGAGCCCTGAGAATGTCGGCGGACCGCCGGATAATCACCGGCTATTCAAATCCAACCGTGAAAGCGCTGCGCGCTCTGCGCGAAAAGAAGCATCGCAAGCGTGAGAAGAAGTTCCTCGCGGAGGGGCTGCGTTTGCTTACGGATGCGCGCGAGTGCGGGCACATCCCGGAGATATTGGTTCTGGCCGATAGGCGCGATCCTCATCCCCTGCTTACGGCGCTTGAAGATGCTGTCGATGCGAACGGGGGCGAAGTGATCGAAACCTCGCCGGACATCCTGTCCAAGATCACTGGCAAGGACAACCCGCAAGCTGTTACCGGGGTTTTTGCAGAGTTCGACACGTCTCTCAGCTCGCTGAAGCGGGACGCCTCAAATATCTGGCTCGTTGCGCAAGCCCTGCGCGATCCGGGCAATCTGGGCACTATGCTCCGCACCGGTGATGCGATCGGTGCAGGCGGACTAATCCTGATCGACGATTGCGCCGATCCGTTCAGCGTGGAAGCGGTGAGAGCGAGTATGGGTGCCGTATTCACCCAGGCAATCGCACAGACCGAATGGGCTGAGTTCGAACAGTGGCTGCGACAGGGATCAGGGCAATTGGTGGCGGCGAGTTTACGCGAAGCTCAGCCATATCGCGGCGCGCCCTATGCGGCGCCTTGCTTTGTAATGGTTGGTAATGAGAGCCGCGGTCTGCCTGAAGAATATGAGATGGCTTGCGATCTGAGGGTGACGATGCCGATGATGGGCCGTGCCGACAGCTTGAACGCTTCAGTGGCTGCTGCGGTGCTGGGCTATGAAGTGCTGTCTGGGCTAGGTTTGGATAAGTAGTTTTTTGAGAGACCAGCCTTTCGGATTAACCGAAAGTGCGAAGTTCGTCTGTGCCACCTTCAGCGATGATGTGTTCGAGGACCGCAGGGTAAAGCGGCTGGTCGAATTCCACCCCTGCCTGACGCTTTTCGATCCATCGCACCTTGGCATGCAATGGGCCAATCTTTCCGATGCGCAGCGTGATTGCGTCCCCTACCTCCAATCGCCCGACGATATCGTAGAACTGGCATCCGTATTCGGACAAGTCCTTGATTGATATATCGAAACGGATCCCTGTGCCACGCCGGTATCGCCCCAACGTAGAGATGGAATATCGAGGTTCTCTGCGTAGTTCCATCGGTCTGTTCCGGACCCCCTATCCAGCCGCGACCCAGGATTGCCGTCATTATTAAGGGTAAACGATACCGCAATTTTCTTTAAAAATGACTAATCAAAGGCGGATCGCTCTGATGCGCTAATGATCGTCCTTAATTTGGGCCGCGTCTTCGCTGCTGTAGCGTGGGCCAGCTTCGACGAGCGGCACTTCGGGAATTTCGGCTTTCCCGATCTCAATGCCCTTATCGGCCATTCGTCGACCAGAGGACAGGACGTTGCGCTCGAAACTGCCGACGAATTTGTTGTAATTGTTCACGGCGCTTTCCAGCCCGCCGCCGACGCGTTTGAGATGCTCGGACGCGGCGCGCAGGCGATCGTAGAGTTCGGCACCCATTGCGCCAATTTCCCGTGCCTCGTCGGCCATTTTGTCCTGGCGCCAGACCTGCGCGACCGTGCGCGCGATCGCGACAAGGTTGGTCGGGGTGGCCAACAGCACCTTGTTGCGGAAGGCGAAATCCCACAATTCGGGATCATGTTCGAGCGCGGCCGCCACGAAATGTTCGCCCGGTACAAACATGACGACATAGTCCGGCGCGTCATCGAACTGGCTCTGATACCCCTTGCTGCCAAGCGTCTGGACATGGTTGCGCATCGACTTGGCATGCAAATCGAGATGCCGCTTGCGCTCCTGATCATCCTCCGCCTCGAAGGCTTCCTGATAGGCATTGAGCGAGACCTTGGCATCGATGACGAGCTTCTTCTGCCCCGGGACATTGACGATGGCATCAGGACGCAGGCGCCCCTCGTCCGTTTCGATGGAATGTTCGAGGATGAAATCGGTATGTTCGGACAGCCCGCATTGTTCGAGCACATTCTGCAGCGCGCGTTCGCCCCAGCGCCCGCGCGCCTTAGGGGCATTGGTCAGGCTGTTACCCAGCCGCTGTGCCTCGCGCCGGACCTCTTCCTGCCCGCGCTGCATCTCGGTAATTTGCTGGTGCAGCCGGCCAAAGGCATCGGTGCGCTTTTCTTCCAGCGCGGCGACCTGTTTCTCGTAAGCTTCCAGCCGCTTGCCGACCGGATCGAGCAAGGCGCGCAGCTTTTCCTCGCTGGTTTTCTCCGAATGCCCCAGCCGCTCGTTCGCGCGTTCGAGGAAGGCATCCTGCGCCTTGGTCAAAACGGCAGAGCCGGTGTTTTGAAATTCTCTCAGCAGTTCTTCCCGCGCCTCGATCAAGAGACGTTTCTGCTCGTCGAAATTGGCGGTCTTCTCCTTCAGCGTGGCAAGCTCTGCACCCTGCGCTGCCTTCTCACGACGAAGGGCTTCCATACCCTCTTCATGGATGCGCCGTGTTTCGCGCAGTTCAGCATCGAGCGCATCGGCACGCTGGGCCCGGACAGTCGCATTTTCCAGATCGACAATGGCGCGGCGGAATTTATCATCCAGTTCCCTCGCCTCGGCATCGCGCTCACCATGGCGCGCCTGCCAATCCTTGGCAGGGGCCGAGCCGAAGCGATGGCCGAGAAAATAACCCAGGCCGAGGCCCAGGATGAGGCAAATGATAGCGATTAGAGTCGGATCCATCATTCCAACCTATGGGGAACACATAAGGAACACCAGCCCCGTTTCCAACGGTTTCCCCATGAGAGTGCGTGGCTTCGATATTTGATAGCCCTATTCGCCTGAGCGCGTTCGCGTGGACCAACACCACACGATCAAATTGTCCGACGAAAAAGGCGACCAGCTTCGCGCGGATCGCCTCTTCGAATTCCGGTACTTCTCGAAAGTATTAAGCCGCCTCGCGCAGCTTCTTCAGTTTCTTCAGCGCCATTCCGCGCTTTAGGCGCGATAAATGGTCGATGAAGAGAATGCCTTCCAGATGATCCATCTCATGCTGGATGCAGGTAGCCATCAGACCGTTCAGATCTTCTTCGTGCGTTTCGCCTTCCAGATCCTGATAGCGGACACGGCAGGTTGCGGGCCGGTCGACATCTGCAAAGATATCGGGGACCGAAAGACAGCCTTCCTGATAGGTGGCGAGTTCTTCGGCCGGATCGAGTATCTCGGGATTGATGAAGACGCGCGGCTCTTTCCGGGTGGGATAGTGCACGTGTTCATGGCCGCCGTGATTGCAGACTTCGCCCTCTGCATCTTCGTCCTCAGGCTGAAGGTCGATCACCAGCACGCGCTTGGGCACACCGACCTGAATCGCAGCCAAGCCGATGCCGGGCGCATCATACATGGTTTCGAACATATCGGAGACGAGCGTGCGGAGTTCGTCGTCGAACTCGGTAACCGGTTCGGACACGACTTTGAGCCGGGGGTCCGGCACTTCAAGAATTTCACGGATAGCCATGACAGGTCAAATAAGCGCGAAATGCGCGATTTTCAATCCACTTGGACCGGTCAGAGTGATCGCCTAGCCAAGAGGACGTCTCGCCCTCAAAGCTTGCGCCAGCGTTCCCTCATCCAGATAGTCCAGCTCTCCGCCTACCGGCAGGCCATGTGCGAGCTGAGTTATGCGGACCGGGTATTCGTCCAGCCGCTCAGCCAGATAATGCGCGGTGGTCTGTCCCTCCAGCGTGGCATTCATCGCCAGAACCACTTCGTCCACCCCGCCCTCTTCGACGCGGGAGAGAAGGCTGGCGATGTTCAGATCTTCGGGCCGGATGCCATCGAGTGCCGAGAGCTTGCCGCCAAGGACATGGTATTTGCCGGTAAACAGCTTGGCGCGATCCAGCGCCCACAGGTCCGCCACATCTTCCACCACGCACAGTCCCTTGCCATCGCGGCGCGGGTCGGCGCAGATTCCGCAAGGATTGGTGGTATCGACATTGCCGCAGACATCGCATTCGACCAAAGCTTCGCCCACGGTTGCCAGCGCTTCCAGTAGCGCGGGCAAAGCGCTTTCCCGGCGCTTCACCAGCCATAGCACGGCACGCCGCGCGCTGCGCGGGCCAAGCCCGGGAAGGCGGGCCAGCGCGGCCGCCAGCGTCTCGATCTCTTGCGATGCCATGACCGCACAGATAGGGGCCTTGATGGAACAGAGAAAGACCAGACAGGGACTTCATGCGCATTATCTTCATGGGATCGCCGGAATTTGCCGTGCCGACGCTAGAGGCGCTGGTTCATGCCGCGCATGACGTAGTGTGCGTTTACACCCAGCCGCCGCGCCCCGGTGGTCGCCGTGGCAAGGAACTGACCAAGACGCCCGTGCACCAACTGGCTGACCGGCTCGGGATCGAGGTTCGCCATCCTACTTCGCTGAAATCGACAGAAGAGCAGGAAGCCTTCGCCGCGCTGGGCGCCGATGTCGGCGTGGTCGCTGCCTATGGACTCATTCTCCCGCAAGCTATCCTCGATGCACCCAAGCATGGTTGCCTCAACGTTCACGCCTCGTTGCTGCCCGACTGGCGCGGAGCCGCACCGATCCACCGCTCGATCATGGCTGGTGACGAGGTCACGGGTGTCACGATCATGCAGATGGAAGCAGGCCTCGACACTGGGCCGATGCTGGCCACTGTGCGCACACAGGTAGAGGACAAGACGACCGGCGAACTGACCGAGGAACTGGCTGAATTGGGTGCACAGTTGATGGTTGGCACGCTTATTGACATCGATGCCCTGCACGCGGTCGAACAGGATGACGATGTAGCGAGTTACGCCAAGAAAATCGACAAGTCCGAGGCGCGGATCGACTGGGCGAAGCCTGCCGCAGAGGTACTGCAGCACATTCACGGCCTTTCGCCCTTTCCCGGCGCATGGTTCGACATGGACGGCGTTCGGGTCAAAATATTGCGCGCCGAACTGGCGGACGGATCGGACGAGCCCGGCGCGGTGCTGGACGATGATCTTGCCCTAGCCTGTGGCGATGGAGCCATCCGCCCCACCCGTCTTCAACGCGCGGGCAAGCCGGCAATGGATCGCGCCGATTTCCTGCGCGGCAATTCGGTTTCGAAGGGCGCCGTGCTGGCGTGACCCGCTTCGCGCTCACCATAGAATTCGACGGCACACCTTTCTTTGGCCTGCAACGTCAGGACAATGGGCCCAGTGTTCAGCAGTCGCTCGAAGATGCAGCTTTTCGCGTCACCGGAGAAGAAGTGCGCCTTCATAGTGCAGGCCGCACCGATACCGGTGTCCATGCACTCGCCATGCGCAGCCACATGGATGTTGAAAAGGATATCGCACCTTTCAGGCTGATGGAGGCTTTGAATGCGCAAGTCCGGCCCGACCCGATTGCGGTAACCCACTGTGAAGTGGTCGCCGATGATTGGCACGCCCGGTTTTCGTGCACGGGCCGCAGTTATGTCTATCGCATCGCCAATCGCCGCGCACCGCTGACGCTGGAGCGCAACCGTCTCTGGCAAGTACCGCAAGATCTGGATCACGATGCCATGGACCGTGCTGCGAAGGCACTGGTCGGCCTGCATGATTTCACCACCTTCCGTTCGGTCCAGTGTCAGGCGCAAAGCCCCGTCAAGACGCTCGACCGGCTCGATGTCGAGCGCGTGGGTGACGAAGTGCGCATCCACGCAGCGGCGCGAAGTTTTCTTCATCATCAGGTACGCTCGATGGTGGGCTGTCTTGCGCTGGTCGGCATGGGCCGCTGGCGCGAAGAGCAGATGGCAGAGGCGCTGGAGGCTCGCGATCGGCAGGCGCTGGGGCTCAATGCGCCACCCCACGGCCTCTACTTCATTGAGGCGACCTATCCGGACGATGCCTGACGTAACGGCACCCTAGCCAACTCTCCTTTCGAGGCGTAGCGAGACGACCAAACAGGTTTCAATAACGCACCGAAAGGGAACAGGATGACTACTGGCAAGCAGCTTTTCACCACGCTTGAAAGCGACGGCACGCTCACTCTCGCGATCGAGGAGGTCACCTTCCCCGAGCCGAAAGGCAATCAGGTTCTGGTCAAGATGGAAGCGGCGCCGATAAACCCTTCCGACCTGGCTATTCTGACCGGCGCTGCCGATTTCGAGAACGCCGAATATTCGCCGGGCAAGGTTGTCGCCAAGATGCCCGAACCGTTCAATTCCGGCCAGAAATCGCGGCACGGCAAGAAGCTTCCTGCAGGTAATGAAGGTGCCGGCACCGTTGTCGCCACGGGCGATAGCGACACTGCGAAGGCGCTGATGGGCCAGCGGGTTTCCTGTGTCCCGGGCAACGCGTTCAGCCAGTATGCCATTGCCGATGCGAACATGTGTCTCCCGCTGGGCGATCACAGCGCCGAAGCGGGCGCATCGAGCTTCGTAAACCCGATGACCGCCCTCGGCTTCGCGGAGAATACGAAGATGGAAGGACAAAGCGCCATCCTCCACACGGTCGGCGCATCGAACCTTGGCCAGATGCTCAACCGTATCTGCATCGAAGACGGGCTTGGCCTCGTGAATATCGTGCGCAAGGATGATCAGGCCGACCTGCTGAAATCGCAGGATGCGACTCATGTCGTGAACTCGTCGGGCGATGATTTCATGAAGAAACTTCGCGATGCGATCGAAGATACGGGCGCTTTCTTCGGCTTCGATCCGATCGGTGGCGGCAAGATGGTCGACAGTTGCTTCAAGGCCATGGAGCAGGTCGCAGTGGCGAACATGAAGGAATATTCGCGCTACGGTTCGAACCAGGCGAAACGCATGTTCATTTACGGCCGCCTGGATGTCAGCCCGACCACGCTGACGCCGTCATACGGTTTTGGCTGGACCTTGTCCGGCTGGCTCCTGTTCCCCTTCCTCCAGCAGGCGGGTCAGGAAACGATGGCGCGGATGCGTAAGCGCGTGCTGGACAACCTCACCACCACCTTTGCCAGCAGTTACAAGGCGAAGGTCGATCTTGAGGCGATGCTGACCAAGGATGCCATCCTAGACTATCGCGAGATGAAAACCGGCCAGAAATATCTGGTCACGCCCCAGGGCTGACCTAACGACGGTCGAACTTTTGCTGGATGGCGGCGGGGTCGGTGATCCCGTACGCCAGAAGCAATTGCAGAAGTACGCGCGCTTTCTGGGGGTTCAGGGCACGCGCTGCGATGAAGCCGTTTTCCTCATCTTCCGGCTCACGGTCGACAAGACCTTCGTCGGTTCGGCTAGCCCGGACTACGGGCAGGCCATTGCGAGCCTGGGCAAGCAGAGCCTGGCGAACCGGGTCCGGCATATTGCCCTCTCCCAGTCCGGCAACGACGATGCCCTTGGTCGCCTCGCCAATTTGGCGCCTCACGACCGATTCATCGAGTCCGGCATAGGCGTAGACAATCACGACTTCGGGAAGGTGGTCGCGCCACGCGAATGCCGGCCCCCTGCCCTTCCGCCATGGCGCACCGAACCATTCCAGACTGGCAGGCGTGACGAGACCGATCGATTCGCGCGGAAAGCCACGGAAGGCTTCCGTGCCGCGCGTGCGAACCTTGCGCACATCGCGCGCGGCAAACACCCGGTCCCCCATCACTACGAGTACACCGCGCCCCGCAGCATCCGGGTCGCTGGCAACCCGCACTGCACTGGCGAAGTTCCTCAGGCCATCGTAGCCGACCGCATCGGCAGGCCGCATCGCGCCCACTACGACTACCGGTTTGTCCGCCGGTAATGTCAGGTCGAGCAAGAAGGCAGTTTCTTCCAGCGTATCGGTGCCATGCGTAACGATGATGCCGCGGCAGTTATCGTCAGCCATCGATTCCATGATCGCCGCATGGAGCGGATTCCAGACCGTAGGCCCCATGTCGGCCGAATCGATATTGGCGATCTGACGGCCTGAAAGGTCGGCGCCCAGCCCCAGACCACCGACTTTTTCGAGATAATCTTCGATCCCGATTTCACCCGCGCGATACTCTTTGGCTATCGCAGAACCGGCGATTCCCGCGATTGTGCCGCCGGTGGCAAGGACGGTAAGGCTGGTCGAATTCGTGCTTGTCATCATAAAGCGCACTAGCGGGAATTGATTTATGCGTCACGCACGCTATGTGGCGCTTCACCCGATGCTGGTCGGGGCGATTAGCTCAGTTGGTAGAGCATCTCGTTTACACCGAGAGGGTCGGCGGTTCGAGCCCGTCATCGCCCACCAGTTCAACGCTTCGGGTCTTCATTTCAGCCACAGCCTGAGCCCGTAGGCCACCGCGCCGAGAACGGCGACGCTGGCAATCCAGATCATCACCATCCACCCCACCCGGCGCCAAAGCGGGGCTTTCTCCGCGTCTTCAGCGCCGGAGAGCGGGTCGAACTTCATCAGTGGTAGCCTTCCGTACCCACCTTGCCGCGGAAGACCCAATAGGCCCAGGCGGTGTAGGCAAGGATGAGCGGCATCGTGATTGCCACGCCGATCAGCATGAATATCTGGCTTTTCTCCGGTGCGGCAGCGTCCCAGATCGTCACGCCCGGCGGGATGACATTGGGCCAGATGGTCAGACCAAGACCGGCCATGCCAAGGAAGAACAGCGCGATGGATAGCCAGAACGGCTTGCTGTGCCGCTCCTTGCGGAGCGCCCCCAGCAGCGAAAGCGCAATCACGGCGGTCACGATCGGCACCCATGCGGTGATGTAAATCTCGGGCGCGGTCAGCCAGCGGTCGGAATATTCGGGGTTGAGAACGAGGTTGTAGGCACTGACGGCCCCCATCAGGGCGAGTGTCGCCAGGAACGCTTTCTTGGCGAGTCCACGGGCATGGTGCTGCGCGTCGCCTTCCAGCTTCCAGATCAGCCAGGTTGCACCCAGCAGGGCATAGCCTGCTACGGTGCCCACGCCGGTCAGCAGCGTATAGGGTGTCAGCCAGTCCCACCAGCTGCCCGCATAAGCGCGGTCCTGCACCTCGATCCCCTGCAGCATCGCGCCAAGGATCATGCCCTGCGACATGGCCGCAAGGAAGCTGCCCGCGGTGAAGCTGATGTCCCAGAATTTCTCATGTGCCTTGTCGCGCCAACGGAATTCGAAGGCCACACCCCGGAAGACCAGCCCGAGCAGCATGGCGATGATGAGCGGATAGGTTGCGGGCAGGATCACCGCATAAGCTAACGGAAAGGCCGCAAACAGCCCTCCGCCGCCAAGCACCAGCCAGGTTTCGTTGCCATCCCAGACGGGAGCGATGGAGTTCATCGCCTGATCCCGCTCCTGCCCCGGTTTGAAGGTCGGGAAGAGAATGCCGATGCCGAGATCGAACCCGTCCATCACCACATAGGCGAAGACGGCGAAGGCGATGATGAAGGCCCAGATGACCGTGAGGTCGAAATCAATTCCCATCGGTCGCTTCCTCCTGGCTATCGGGCAGCACGTCCGGGTCAGAGCCCGGGTTCTGGGTCGGTCCCGGGGTAATACCCGCAGTACGGACCGGGCCCTTCTCCGTGCGCTTGACGCCCTTCTCACCAAGGTGCGGCGGATGGCTCATCAGGCGGAGGATGTACCAGGTGCCCACGCCGAAGACGGCAAAATAAACCACCACGAAGGCGATGAGCGAGGTTGCCACGGCCGGCGCGTCGAGCGGGCTGGCGCTGTCCGCCGTGCGCAACACGCCATAAACGGTCCAGGGCTGCCGGCCCACTTCGGTGGTTATCCACCCCGCGATCACCGCCACGAAGCCGGATGGCCCCATGATCACAGCGGCGCGGTGGAGCCAGCTCCAGTCGTAAAGCTTTTTCCGCAACCGCGCGAACAGGCTCCACGCGCCAAGGCCCAGCATCAGAAAACCGATGCCGACCATGATGCGGAAAGCCCAGAACACGGGAAATACCGGCGGCTGATCTTCATCGGCAATCGTGTCCAAACCTGCCAGCGGAGCGTCGAGCTCATGCTTCAGGATAAGGCTGGAAAGCTTGGGAATGCCCACCGCATAATCCAGCCGCTGCTCCTTGTCGTTGGGAATGCCAAACAGATAGAGCGGCGCGCCATCCGGGTGGCTTTCATAATGCCCTTCCATCGCCATGACCTTGGCCGGTTGATGTTCCAGCGTATTCAGCCCGTGCATGTCGCCCGCGAAGATCTGTATCGGCGCGACCAGGGCAGCCATCCACATGGCCATCGAGAACATCTTGCGCGCATGCTGGTTGGTGCGATCCTTGAGCAGGTGCCACGCGCCCACCCCGCCCACGACCAGAGCGGTCGTGAGGTAAGCAGCGATCACCGTATGCACCAGCCGGAACGGGAAGCTGGGATTGAAGACGATGTCGAACCAGCTCGCTTCGGGCAGAAGTTGGCCCGCGTCACTCACGCTCCAGCCGACCGGCGTCTGCATCCAGCTGTTGACCGACAGTATCCAGAATGCGGAAATGAAGGTACCCAGCGCCACCATGAAAGTGGCGAAGAAGTGCAGGCCCTTGCCCACCCGGTTCATTCCGAACAGCATGACCCCGAGGAACCCAGCCTCGAGGAAGAAGGCGGTCAGCACTTCATATGCCATGAGTGGCCCCAGGATCGGGCCCGTCTTGTCGGAAAATACCGACCAGTTGGTGCCGAACTGGTAGCTCATCACGATGCCGGAAACGACGCCCATCGCAAAGGCGATGGCGAAAATCTTCAGCCAATATTTGAACAGATCCTGGTAAAGTTGCTTGCCGGTTTTCAGCCACAGCGCTTCCAGCACTGCGAGATAGCTCGCCAGCCCGATCGAAAACGCCGGGAAAATAAAATGGAAACTCACCGTAAAGGCGAACTGTATGCGAGCTAGCAGAAGCGCGTCGGCATTTTCGAACATGGCTGGAGCCTATAGCGCGAAATTGTCCAAACCGCGATGAAAGCTGTGCATCACATGATGCGCGCGGCGCACCAGCTTATTCTACGCAGTCGGTGAGAACAGCCAAACGGCCGCTCTAACCCGCTAAAGCCTGATCGATAGTCGCGCGAGCTTCCTCGCTTCCCCAGTCGTAATCCCCCCGCACACGCCAGACTTCCTGTCCGCTTGCATCGTAGAGAACCGTGGTCGGCAGCACCGTGTCACCAAGAGCATATCCAAGCCCGGCCTCTGGATCGAGCCACGGCTCGAGATGCTCATAGCCACCCTCCTTGAAGAAAGCGGCAACCTTGTCTGCGCTGCCCATATCCTGGCTGACCGTGACCACTCGCAAATTGTCGCCATAGTCAGCCGCCAAGTCATCGAGCAGGGGCATTTCCTTGACGCAGGGCGCGCACCACGTGGCCCACAGGTTGAGCAGCACGGGCTGCCCCTGCAGCGCCCCGAGATTGAGATCGCGGCCATCCGGGTCCTGCACATTCATCACCGGCATCAGCGTGCCTGCAGTGGAGGTGTCGATTTCCCCGGTTGCCGCATTTGAAGCACCGCTTTCTTGCGCCTGCTCGGGCGCGCTCCTATCGCAGCCGGCAACAGCCAGACCGAGGATACAGACGAACGTGAGCAACAAGCGGGACAATAAGGGCTCCAACAGCATGTGGGGCGGAAGGTTCGCCGAAGGGCCTAGCGCGATCATGCGTGAAATCAACGCCTCAATCCCTTTCGATAAGGCGCTGTGGCGGGAAGATATCGCGGGCAGCCGCGCGCATGTCGCCATGCTGGCGAAGCAGGGCATCGTGAGCGAAGCCGATGCCAAGACGATCGATGACGGACTGCAGCAGGTTGCCGCCGAATATGAAACCGACGGGGTGCCCGAAGACTGGGATCTCGAGGACATCCATATGACGGTTGAATCGCGGCTTACCGAAATCGTCGGCCCGGCGGCGGGTCGCTTGCACACTGCCCGTAGCCGCAACGACCAGGTGGCAACCGATTTCCGCATGTGGGTCCGCACGGCGATGCAGCGCGCCATTGCCGGGATCGACGCGGTTCTCGGCGGACTGGTCCAGCGTGCCGAGGAACATGCCGACAGCATCATGCCCGGCTTCACCCATTTGCAGACCGCGCAGCCGGTCACACTCGGCCATCACCTGCTCGCCTATTTCGAGATGCTGGTCCGCGATCGCTCGCGCTTCTCCGATGCGCTGGCGCGGATGGACGAATGCCCGCTGGGCTCTGCGGCGCTGGCAGGCACCGGCTTCGATCTCGATCGCGACATGACCGCGCAGGCGCTCGGCTTTGCCCGCCCGACGCGCAACAGCCTTGACGCCGTGTCGGACCGGGATTTCGCGCTCGATTACTTGGTGGCGGCCAGCCAATGTTCGCTGCACCTCAGCCGTCTGGCGGAAGAATTCATCATCTGGGCCAGCCAGCCCTTCGGCTTCGTGAAGCTGCCCGACACGCTTTCTACCGGCAGTTCGATCATGCCGCAGAAACGCAATCCCGATGCCGCCGAACTCGTGCGCGGTCACGCGGGCCGCGTGATTGGCTGCGCCACCAGCCTGATGGTGACCATGAAGGGCTTGCCGCTGGCCTATTCGAAGGACATGCAGGACGACAAGCCGCCCGTGTTCGAAGCGGCAGGCCTGCTCGATCTCAGCCTTGCCGCCATGGCCGGCATGGTCGCCGACAGCGGCTTCAACACCGACCGGATGCGCAAGGCGGCCGAGGCTGGACATGCGACAGCCACCGATCTTGCCGACTGGCTCGTGCGCCAGGCCGACGTTCCCTTTCGCGAGGCGCATCATATCACCGGCGCAGCCGTAAAGCTGGCCGACGAGAAGGGGGTCGCTCTGGACAGCCTTGCGATCGAGGATCTGAAAGCCATCGACGAACGGATCGACGAACGGGTTTTCGATGCCCTGTCGGTCGATGCCTCCGTGGCTGCCCGCGCTTCCTATGGCGGCACGGCACCCATCCGTGTAAGGGAACAGGCGAAAGAAGCCCGCAAGCGGCTGGAGGAATTCTGATCTCTATGCGTACAATCGCCATTCTCGGCCTGGCCGCCCTGCTGGGGGCCTGCGGACAGAAAACGGATCTGAAGCCGCTGGCGGGTGAGACCTTGCCCCCCACACCCTATGGCGCGGAAGTGCAGCCGGATTCGCAGGATCTGCTGGCCCTCGACCCGCAGGCTGCACCGGACCGTTCGGTTGAATTGCGGACCCGTTCCGAAGAACGGGAAGACGATCCTTTCGACCTTCCGCCCGAATGAATTGCACCCTCACAAGCACACATTGTTAGACACACCGCTCGGGATTGGGCAGAGGCGCCGGCATGGACCATTTCCAGCTTCGTAACGGCGCACTTTACGCCGAGAATGTCCCGCTTTCCGCGATTGCCGAAGATGTCGGCACGCCGGTCTATGTCTATTCGCGCGCCACGCTGGTGCGCCATGCGCGCGTCTTTCGCGATGCTTTGGCAGAGCTGAAAAACCCGCATATCGCCTTTGCGGTAAAGGCGAACCCTAACCTCTCCGTTCTGCATGTACTCGCCAATGAAGGCTACGGTGCCGACGTGGTGTCGGGCGGGGAACTGCGCCGCGCGCTGGCTGCCGGGATGAAGGCGGAAGACATCGTGTTCTCCGGCGTCGGGAAAACCCACGCCGAACTGCAGGAAGGCCTCGAAGCGGGCATCGGCCAGTTCAATGTCGAGAGCGAGGAAGAAGGCTACGAGCTCGCTGCCATCGCCCGGCGGCTGGGGATGAAGGCCGCCTGTGCCTTGCGGGTGAACCCCGATGTCGATGCGCGCACGCATGAGAAAATCTCAACCGGCAAGCGTGAGAACAAGTTCGGCGTCCCGCTCGACCGGGCGGTGGAAATCTACACTGCGCTGTCGAAGGAAGACGGTCTCGACATGCGCGGCATCGCCGTTCACATCGGCAGCCAGCTTGCCGATCTGGAACCGCTGGAAACAGCCTTCGGGAAAGTCGGCGCGCTTATCGCGGAACTCCGCGATGGCGGCTGCAAGGTCAGCCATGCCGATCTTGGAGGAGGCTTGGGCGTTCCTTACAAGGCTGGCGAAGAACTACCCGCCCCGGCGGAATACGGCGCCATGGTTGCGCGCGTTACCCGCGACTGGGACGTGCAGCTGATGTTCGAACCGGGCCGGGTGATCGCGGGCAATGCGGGTGTCTTGCTGACGCGGGTCATCCGGGTGAAGCGCGGGATCGAGCGGCCGTTCGTCGTGGTCGATGCCGCTATGAACGATCTTGCCCGCCCTGCCATGTACGGCGCTTGGCACGATTTCGAAGCGGTGGAGCCCAGCGGCGCAACGACCGTGGCGCATATCGTGGGGCCGATCTGCGAAACCGGCGATACTTTCGCGATGGACCGCGAATGCGATGAACTTGTTGCCGGCGATCTCGCCGTATTCCGCACCGCCGGGGCCTATGGCGCCACCATGGCGTCGAGCTACAATTCGCGCGGTTTCGTGGCCGAAGTGCTGGTGGACGATGACCGCTATGCCGTGGTGGCAGAGCGGATCGGAGCGGATTCGATCATGGACGCCGAACGCGTGCCCGACTGGCTCGAAGGCTGATGCATTCGCTTCCCCTCTTCCACCGGATCGGGGGTGAGCGTGTCGTCGTGGTCGGCGACGGCGAAATGGCCGATGCAAAAGCGCGGCTTGTCGTGCGGGCGGGAGGCATTCCTTGCCCGGAAACCGAGGCTCATTACGCGCGGCTCGCCTTCGTGGCGCTGGACGACCCGAAGGCGGCGGCTGCCGCGCATTTGCGGCTGAAGCGCGCCGGGTTGCTGGTGAATGTCGCCGACCAACCAGAGCTGTGCGATTTCACCCTGCCCAGCGTGCTCGACCGTGATCCTGTGCTGGTGGCCGTGAGCACTGGCGGTGCTTCGGCGGGGCTGGCCAAGCATCTGCGCCTGCGGCTCGAGCGCCTTCTGCCCCAGTCGCTCGGCGGGCTGGCGCAGGCGCTATCCGATGCACGCGAGGCTATTCGGCGCAAATTCCCCGAAGCTTCGACACGGCGCAGGGCGCTCGACGATGCGCTGGCGGAAGGGGGCGCGCTCGATCCGCTCGAGAGCCGCGAAACTGCCGGCGTCGGGGAATGGCTTGCCAGTCCCGCGACCACTGGCGGCATGGAATTGCATGAATTCGTGTTGGCGAGCGATGATCCCGACGATCTGACCCTGCGCCAGGCACGCCTGCTGGGCAAAGCGGATGCGGTGCTACACGATCCCGCCATTCCCGAAGCGATTCTGGTGCGCGCCCGGGCCGATGCGCAGCGCATTGCCCTGCCCGCCGACCCGCCGGGTGACGGGATCGCCGTGATCCTGCGCCGCAAAGCCTAGGCCGCGACAGCCTCACCCGCAGTAACAAACCCGATCGCCGCGAAATAGCGGGCCATGCTGTCCGCTGTCCTGTCCGCCAGCGCGATATGGGCACGCCTACGGTCATGCGGATCGGGAATGCGGAGCAGCAGGTCGGCTTCGACCATCTGGCCGATCCAGCGCAGTGCCGTGGTGGCGGGAACGCCCGCTGCGATACACAGCGAACTGACGCTGACCTGCTGGCGTTCGGCCCGCGCGGCGGCGAGGTCGAGCAGGATGTCCCACGCCGGATCGGCGAAGAGTTCCGCATCGAAGAAATTGCTGCGCAGCTGCCGGTGGTGGATCAGCTTGCGGATCGTTTCGGCGGGCGGCAACTGGGGCGCCATATCGCGCGCTCTGGTGCCCGGTTCATCGCTTTCGCCGCGGAACGTCTGCCTAGGCGATTCGAAGCGGAAGGCGCCCCCGTCCGCCGTGCGGCCCGCGAAGACCTGCGCCGAGAGCCCTTCCACCCGCTGCGCCACGCGGCCGACCTGTTCGGTCAGGCGCAGCAGCATCAGCCGGTCGGTTTCCGACAGTTCGCGCAGGCGCAGGTTCGGCACGCTGGCCAGCACGCGCCCGATCGCGATCACCCGGTCGGCGCGGCCCGGATCGACCAGGATCTGCGCCGGCGAGATTGTGAAACAGCCGAACACCACGTCGAGCGAGTCCATGATGGTGGAGACGACCAGCTGCGCGCCTGACTTGGCCGCGCGCACATCCAGCCGCGAAAGCAGCGCCATGGCCTGCGCGTCCATTGCCGTGCAATCGACCAGCACCAGATCGCCCAGCGCCCCGCTCGACCCGCTGCCGAATTCATCGAGGCCGCAGCATTCCAGCACGCGGAAGCCCGCGCCTTCGGCATCGGCGCGCATTTCGCCCCGCACCGTGTCGCGATCGGCCAGGATCGTGACCGTCAGCTGGCAACCGGCACCATCGTAAACCGGCTCGTAAGCGAAATCCTGCATCGAATCAGCCCCTTCAAGTTGCAGGAACAGAAGTAGAACAGAGCGTGAATTTGTCAATATCTCACCATGCATGCAGCCCGGATGCGCGCGCCACGCACCACGGCGCTCGCCAAGGGCGGCAAAAGCGATTAGGGGCTGGACCATGCATTTTCTCGACCAAGCCAAGATCTATCTGAAATCCGGCGGGGGCGGCCCGGGTGCGGTCAGCTTCCGGCGCGAGAAGTATATCGAATATGGCGGCCCCGACGGCGGCAATGGCGGCAAGGGCGGCGATATCATCTTCCGCGCCGTGCAGGGCCTCAACACGCTGATCGACTTCCGCTATGCCCAGCATTTCAAGGCACCGCGCGGCTCCCACGGCATGGGCAAGGACCGCACCGGCGCAGGCGCGAACGATCTCATCATCGACGTGCCGGTGGGCACGCAGATCCTGTCGGAAGACAAGGAAGAGGTGCTGGCCGATTTCACCGAAGTGGGCCAGGAAATCGTCTTCCTCGAAGGCGGCATCGGCGGCCGCGGCAATGCGAGCTACAAAAGCTCCACCAATCGCGCCCCTCGCCAGCACCAGCCCGGCATGCCGGGCGAGGAAATGTGGGTCTGGCTGCGGCTGAAGCTGCTCGCCGATGTCGGCCTGCTGGGCCTGCCCAATGCGGGCAAGAGCACGCTGATCAACCAGGTCACCAACACCAAGGCCAAGGTCGGCGATTACGCCTTCACCACGCTGATCCCCAAGCTGGGCGTCGTGCGGCACAAGGGCCGCGAATTCGTGCTGGCGGATATTCCCGGCCTGATCGAAGGCGCGGCGGACGGTGCCGGTATCGGTGACCGGTTCCTGGGCCATATCGAGCGCTGCCGCGTGCTGATCCATTTGATCGACATTGCAGGCCAGGATCCGGCCGAAGCCTATAACACCGTCAATGCCGAGCTGGACGCATATGGCGAAGGGCTGGCCGACAAGCCGCAACTGGTCGCGCTGAACAAGCTCGACCTTGCCGATGCCGAACTGGGCAAGGCCTTTGCCGACGAATTGCTGGCCGCCGGTGCCGACAAGGTGTTCAACATCTCCGGCGCGACCGGCGAAGGCATGGAAGAACTGCTCGACGGCGTTTTGTCCTACCTGCCCGATCGCACCTCCACCGAAACGCAGGCCGAAGAGGTCGAGGACGAGGCCGACGAGCCCGACTGGTCGCCCATCTGACGCCCATGGGCATCGCCAGCCTATCCGATCTCGCGCAGGCGAAGCGCATCGTCATCAAGGTCGGTTCGGCCCTGCTGATCGAACGCGGGCAGGCGCGGGCCGAATGGCTGGCCACTCTGGTCGAAGAGATTGCCGGGCTGGCGAAGAACGGCACGCAGGTTATCGTGGTGTCATCGGGCGCAATTGCGCTGGGTGCGGCAAAGCTGGCCCTGCCCAAGGGCGGACGCGCCAGCCTTGCCGATGCGCAGGCGGCGGCATCCGTGGGCCAGGTCGAACTGGCGCGGCTATGGTCCGAAAGGCTGGCCGATCACGGGCTGACAGCAGCGCAGATGCTGGTCACGCTGGATGATCTGGAAGATCGCCGCCGCTATCTCAATGCCTCCGCCACGCTCGAACGGCTGATCGAGGCCGGGGCGATCCCCGTCATCAACGAGAACGACAGCGTGGCGACGGAGGAAATCCGCTTCGGTGACAATGACCGCCTGTCCGCCCGCGTAGCGCAGGCCGCGCAGGCACAGGCCGTGCTGCTCTTGTCCGATGTCGACGGGCTGTACGATCGCGACCCTGCCGATCCCGAAGCCAGCTTCATCCCCACGGTCGAAGGTGTGACTCCTGAAGTCATCGCCATGGCCACCGGCGATTCAGTATCTGGCATGGGTTCTGGCGGCATGCTGGCAAAGCTGCAGGCCGCCCGCATTGCGGAGCGGGCCGGAATTGCGCTCGCGATCATCAATGGCACGCACAACGCCCCGATCAACAAGGCGCTATTCGCCGGTCGCGGCACGATCTTCCTGCCGCAGGGCGATGAAAGCGCGCGCAAGGCTTGGCTCTCTGGCCGTCTTGCCCCCGCAGGCGTGCTGACAGTCGATGCCGGTTGTACCGAAGCTTTGGCGAAAGGCGCCAGCCTGCTGGCCGCAGGGCTGACCGAAATCGAAGGGGATTTCCGGCGCGGCGATCTGGTGGCGATCTTCGGGGCCAAGGGTGAGCGTCTGGGACAGGGTCTGGTCGAATATACTGCTGCCGAATGCCAATCGATCCTCGGCCTGCGCGAGGAAGAACAGGCGGCAAAGCTCGGCTATTCACCGCGCGCGGCTGTGGTTCACCGCGATCACATGGTGAAGGCATGATCGTTGCGCTGACCGGGGCGACCGGCTTCGTCGGTCAGGCGGTGCTCGATGCGGCTGCGCGGCAGGGTATTGCCGTTCGCGCACTAACCCGGCGGCCGCAGGAAGATCGCGACGGCGTGTTCTGGATTGCTGGCAGCCTAGATGATCCCGCCTCGCTCGAAAAGCTGTGCGATGGCGCGGACAGCTTGGTGCATGTGGCGGGCCTGACCAATACGCCCGATCCGCGTGAGTTCGAACAAGCCAATGTCGTCGGCACGCGCAATCTGCTCGATGCGGCGCGCAAGGCGGGCGTGTCGCGCTTCGTCTTCACCTCCTCGCTCTCGGCGCGTGAGCCGTCGCTGTCACAATACGGCGCCTCCAAGGCGAGCGCCGAAGGCTATGTCGAAACCTCGGGCATGGATTTTACCATCGTGCGGCCCCCGGCCGTCTATGGCCCGCGCGATATCGACATGTTCGAACTTTTCCGCACTGCCAAATACGGCGTCGTGCCGGTGCCGCCCGAAGGCCATACCTCGATCATCCATGTCGACGATCTGGCCGAATGCCTGCTGGCTCTGGCCCCCGCAGGTATCGCGTCCGGCGCCACGCTGGAACCCGATGACGGGCGGCAGGGCGGCTATGAACATGGTGAACTGGCGCGGCTGATCGGCCAGGCGATGGGCCGCCGCGTCTTTGCCCCGCATCTCCCCGGTGCGGTCCTTGGCCTCGCCGCCCGCGCCGATCAATTGCTGCGGCGGGACAAGGCCAAGCTCACGCCCGATCGCGTGGGCTATATGGTCCATCCCGACTGGGTGGCCCGCCCTGCCCGCCGCGTCCCGGAAAATGTCTGGACCCCGCGGCTCGACGGCCCGGCCGGGCTTGGCGCCACGGCGCGCTGGTACGAACGCGAAGGCTGGCTCTAGCCTTTTAGAGGAAGGGTTCTTCGCCCGGTTTGTGAATGCCGCATTCCACCTTGTCCCAGCCGGCCCAGCGTCCGGCGCGCGGGTCTTCACCCTCGCCCACCGGCCTTGTGCAGGGCGAACAGCCGATAGAGGGAAAACCGCGTTCCACCAGCGGATGACGGGGCAGGTCGTGTTCTTCGAAATAGGCGGCGATACGGTCCGCATCCCAATCGATCAGCGGGTTGATCTTCAACCGGCCCTGCTCGTCCGACGTGTCGATCTCTATTCGCGGCAAATTGGCGCGGGTCGATGACTGGAACGCCTTGCGACCGGTCAGGCTGGCATCATAGGTCGCCAGCGCCTTGGCCAGCGGACGCACCTTGCGCAATTCGCAGCAGCCATCGGGATCGTAGGACCAGCGCAGCCCGGTCTCATCGCGCGTCTTCAGATCGTCGAGATCGGGATACAGATTGACGAGGTTGAGGCCGAAGCGGTCCGCCAGCTCGTCCCGATAGGCCAGCGTTTCGGGAAAATGCTTGCCGGTGTCGAGGAACAGCACGGGCACGCTCGGATCGATCCGCGAAACCAGATGCAGCAGCGCGGCACTTTCGGCGCCGAAGCTGGACACGATCGCCGCATCGCCGGCCAGCCCGTCCCGCAGGACCGCGCTCAGCCACTCTTCGGTCTCGCTGCCGCAGAACATGCGATTCAGGCGAATCGCATCATGCTCCGAAAAGCGGGGGGCCGTGTCGAGCCGGTCGATGGCGCGCAGCTGGTTCACGCGTGCCTCTTGCTCCAGATCGTCGTGCGACCGTCGGCAGCCTTCTGGTACACTTCGGGCCAGCGATCGAGCGCGGCTTTCAGATCGCCTTCGTCGAGCGCGCTGTCCGGCTCGAACGCATCGAAGCCGCAGCGGCGCATATAGGCCACCTGGTCCACCAGCACATCGCCCACGGCGCGCAGCTCGCCATCATACCCGGCTTCGCGCAGGATCTGGGCAGAGGAATAGCCGCGGCCATCGCCGAATGCGGGGAAGTTCACCTCCACCAGCGAAAGCCGTTCCAGATGAGGGATAAGCTCGCGCGCATCGTCGCCCGGTTCGATCCGGACGGCGGAAGCGTTGGACTGGTCGAGGAAAGCATCCACGGTCACCGCGCCGTGATCGACCGGCTGATCGTCACGATAGCGGATGAGGCGGTCGGTTTCGGAAGACAGGTCAGCCATAGAGCGCCTCCTTGAAAGGGTTCATGCCGATGCGGCGATAGGTATCGAGGAAGCGCTCTCCGTCCTGGCGTTCGCGTAGATAGACATCGGCGGCGGTTTCCACCGCGTCGACAATGCCCGCCTCGTCGAAGCCGGGGCCGGTGATTTTGGCCAGGCTGACATCTTCGGCCTCGCTCCCGCCGAGAAGGAGCTGGTAATTCTCCACCCCTTTGCGGTCGACGCCCAGGATGCCGATGTGGCCGGCGTGATGATGCCCGCAGGCATTGATGCAACCGGAGATTTTCAGCTTCAGCTGGCCCAGCGCCTCGGTCTTGCCGTTGGCGGCGAAGCGCTCGGATATCTGCTGCGCCACCGGGATCGACCGCGCATTGGCCAGGCTGCAATAATCGAGCCCCGGGCAGGCGATGATATCTTCCACCGTATCGAGATTGGGGCTGCCCAGCCCGGCTCCGTCCAGCGCGGTCCACAGCGCATGGAGATCGGCCTTGCGGACATGCGGCAGGACGATGTTTTGCGTGTGCATCACGCGCAGCTCGTCGAAACTGTAATCCTTCGCCAGGTCGGCCATCAGGCGCATCTGCTCCGACGTGGCATCGCCGGGGATGCCGCCGACGGGCTTCAGGCTGATGACGGCCGACACATAACCGGGTGCCTTATGCGCCACAGTGTTGCGATCGACCCACAGTGCGAAGTCCGGATCGGTGCGATCGATCGTTTCGCTCGCATCTTCCTCGAACAGGGGGTCCTCGAAGAACGTCCGGATGCGTTCCAACTCTTCGACCACCCGATCAAGAGGGTGTTCGGCCAGTTTTCCGTACACTTTTTCAACCGCCTCGGCATAGGCCTCGGCGCCCATTTCATGGACCAGGATCTTGATGCGGGCCTTGTACTTATTGTCGCGCCGGCCTTGTAGATTGTACACGCGCAGACAGGCTTCGGTGTATGTAACCAGCTGATCCAGCGGGACAAATTCCTTGATGCAGGGCGCCACCATCGGGGTGCGTCCCATGCCGCCGCCGACATAGAACTTGGCGCCTAGCTCGCCATCGCGCTCCACGATCTGGATCCCGATGTCATGCAGCCGCATCGCCGCCCGATCGCTGTCGCTGGCAATCACCGCAATCTTGAACTTGCGCGGCAAGTAACTGAATTCAGGGTGGAAACTCGACCACTGACGAAGCAATTCGGCATAGGGCCGCGGGTCGACAACCTCGTCCGCGGCAGCGCCAGCGAAGTGATCCGAACTGATATTGCGGATGCAATTCCCGCTGGTCTGGATCGCATGCATCTCGACCTTCGCCAGATCGGCCAGGATATCCGCCGCATCCTCCAGCTTGATCCAGTTGTACTGGATGTTCTGCCGCGTGGTGAAATGCCCATACCCGCGATCATACTTGTCCGCGATATCCGCCAACGCATGCATCTGCCGGCTGTTGAGCGTGCCATAAGGTATCGCAACCCGCAGCATATAAGCGTGCAGCTGGAGATAGAGCCCGTTCATCAGCCGCAGCGGCTTGAACTGGTCTTCGGTCAGCTTTCCGTCGAGGCGGCGTTGCGCCTGGTCGCGGAATTCCTCCACGCGGGCATCGACCATCGTCTGGTCATATTGGTCGTAAAGATACATCAGATAACCCAGTTGCCGATATCGGGATCGGCCGGTTTGAGGGTGAGGTCCTGCCGCACGGTAGGCCCGAGAGCGCGGACGCGGTCCTTGATATGCGCAGGGCGCGGGCTGCCCTCGTGCAATTCGGCATCGATGGCATAGGGCACGTTAACGCGGCGAGCGGCTTCCTCGCGGCTTGCGATTTCGTCTTCCTTGCCGGTGACATCGACGGCATCTTCTACATGCAACGACCAGTCGCTGCCCGTCCACCAGGTGACGAAGCCGGTCTTCAAATCATTTCCGGTGAGTATTCTCATATCGCCGCCTCCTGCGCGAGAGCCGCCAGCGCATCGTCACGTGCAGTCACTTCGCCAATTACGATAAGTGAAGGGCTGATCACATTTTCGCGCTCCACCAGATCGGGCAAGCCGGCCAACGACGCCCTCAGGACGCGCATAGTTGGCCGTGCACCATTTTCGATGACCGCAACTGGCATTTCGGGCGAAAGGCCATCGGCCATGAGCTTTTCGGCGATCAAAGGCGCAGTCTTCACGCCCATGTAGATCACCAGCGTGCGGCCCTTTCCGGCCAGCCCCGCCCAATCCTGATCCGCCAGCCCCTTGCATTGCCCGGCCACGAAGCTGACGATCGACGAAGCATCGCGGTGCGTAAGCGCGATCTGCGCCGCCGCTGCCGCACCATTGGCCGCACTGATACCGGGTACGATCTCTACCGATACGCCCGCGGCACGTGCAGCTTCCGCCTCTTCACCGCCGCGTCCGAAGACGAAGGGATCGCCGCCCTTCAGACGCAAGACATCCTGCCCGCTTCTTGCAATGGAGATCAGCAATTGATTGACCTCTTCCTGCGGCATCGTGTGCTTCGAACGTCGCTTCGCGACCGAAATCAGTTCCGCACCACGCGGTGCAAGATCAAGAATCGACCGATCGACGAGGCCGTCGTGGACGATGACACGAGCGCTCTCGATCAGCCGCGCTGCGCGCACGGTGAGAAGGTCGGTATCGCCCGGTCCTGCGCCGACGAGATAGATGGTTCCAGCTTTTGCCATGACTGGAAGATGTGCGAGCGAGCGGAACTTCGCCAATCAGAATGCGTGTGCCCCAAGGTAGCGGAGATTTTGAAATCCCCGCTGTAGATGCTCCAACCTAATCTTTTGCAGGCAATTCACCATTACGCGCGGCGAACCACCGATCCAGCTGATCGCTGGAGCGGATGTGGATGTCGCGCTGTGGGAATGGGATCTCCACCCCATTCTCCTTGAAAAGCCACCACAGTTTCTTCAGCACGGCACTCCGAACATTGCCCACACCATCTTCAGGGTCTTGGATCCAGCAGTGGATGATGAAATTGACTGAATTGTCTCCATATTCGCTCATCCAGACCGTGGGCGGAGGAGCCTTCAGTATTCGGTCGCAATTGGCTGCGGCTTCGAGCATCAGCTTTTCGGCCAGATTCATGTCGGCTTCGTAACTTACCCCCACCGGCACCTGCATCCGCACGTTCTTGCTGGAATAGGACCAGTTCTCCACCTGATTGATCATCAGATTTTCGTTCGGAATGAGATATTCGCGCTGGTCACGGGTCGTAACGGATACGGCGCGGACACCGATCTTGCGGATCTGGCCGAAAGTTTCGTTACCAGCCATGTCCGCCACTGCAATGACATCGCCTGGCTTGATCGACTTGTCCATCAACAAGATGATCCCGGCGATCAGATTACCGAAGGTTTTCTGAAGGCCGAAACCGATCGCAAGGCCGAATGCGCCAGAGAACACTGCCAGCGCGGTAAGATCGATACCGAGCAAATCGATGCCGAGGAAAAATGCGGCCGCCCACACGACGATGGTGAGTATCTTTTCGGCCAGCAGTTGCTGCGTTTCGTCCAGCTTGGTGAAACGGCGTACCCCGCGACGTGCAAGCTTGCTGAAGAACCAGGCAAAGAACAGCACACCAGCCACGATCGCAGCGACTAGCAGCACGTCGAGCAGAGAGATCCGCATGTCGCCCATGCTGAGTGCCACCGCATCGAGACCATCCAAGACGGAACCGACCGTTTCATTCTGACTGCCGACCGCTTCCTTGAACCCCTCGGCGGCGGCGACACCGCCTTGATCCGGCGCATTTTCGGCCAGGCTCCAGGCTTGCTCTACCGGAGCTGCGTCTTGGGTAGGAGTGGCAGTGGGGGGTGTATCGCCTTGCACGTAAGTCCCGTATCTATCCCTGATTCATGACCGCGAAGGCCTGCTCCAGATCGGCGATCAGATCGTCCGTATCTTCGAGCCCGATGGATAAGCGTATACCGCAGCGATCCTCAACCCCCCAGCCCTCTTTAGGCCAAGACATCTTCTTGCGGATCGGTTCAACGTCGAAGGGAAGCGCAAGGCTTTCGAAGCCGCCCCAACTGTAGCCTATGCCGAACAGATCCAATGCGTCGATCAGGCGGCAGCGAGCCGCATCGTCCCGCCCACGCAGGACAAAGCTGAAAAGGCCGCACCCTCCAGTGAAGTCACGCTGCCACAGATCGTAGCCCGGCGCGTCGGGGAGCATCGGGCACAACACATGCGCCACTTCGTCGCGCCCGCTCAGCCAGCGTGCAATTGCAAGCGCGCTTTCGCTTTCCTGTTTCAACCGTACGCCCATCGTCCGTAGCCCACGCAGAGCGAGTGCGGCATCGTCAGGCGATACAACATGCCCGAGTTGCTGCGCAGTCTGACGCAAGCGGCGGTGCCATTTTTCGCCTGCGCTGGCAGCACCCATCATCACGTCGGAGTGGCCTCCGACGTGCTTGGTCAATGCCGTGATCGAGATATCGCAGCCGTGCTCCAACGCGGCAAACCCTATCGAGGTTGCCCATGTGTTGTCGATCAACGTTACGGCGCTCTTTTCGCGAGCCACTTGTGCAAGCGCCGGAACATCGCAGATTTCCATTGTCAGGCTGCCCGGATTTTCGAGCATGACGGCCTTGGTCTTTTCGCAGAAGGCAGTGGCGTAGGTGTCTAAATCGAGCGGGTCGAAAAAGCGATGCTCTACTCCGTAGCGCTTTAGCAATCCCATTGCCGTGTTGCGGGTTGGATCATAGGCATTGTCCTGCACCAGAAGTACATCGCCCGCGCGCAAAACTGCCATAAGCGCTCCAACGAGCGCAGCCAGTCCGCTTGGATAGAGCACGGTTCCATCGGCGCCCGGCTCAAGCTCCGTCAGCGCCTCAGCCAAGGCCCATTGCGTGGGCGCGCCCCGCCTTCCGTAGAAGAAGTGGCCATCCGCATTGCTTTTGACGCCTTCACGCAGAGCACCGCAGTCGGAGTAGAGATGCGTACTGGCACGCCAGACAGGGGGGTTGACGACATGCTCTCCGAAGGCGCCGGAACGCCCGCCGGTAACCAGCTTGGTACCCTTACCTATCGCATCGCCCTTATGAGAACTCATTTATGCTCC
This sequence comes from Qipengyuania triglochinis, assembly GCF_054655615.1. Lineage (NCBI taxonomy): Bacteria > Pseudomonadati > Pseudomonadota > Alphaproteobacteria > Sphingomonadales > Erythrobacteraceae > Qipengyuania > Qipengyuania triglochinis. The sequence goes on from NZ_BAAHND010000003.1 coordinate 96,586, forward strand.
GGTCATCCTGCGGTTCAGACGCAATTGGCTGTGGCCGTATTCAGCAAGAGAGGTGGCAAGTCTCACTCACCGCTTTCCTTTGGCAATTCGGGATCGCTGCCCCATTCCATCCAGCTGCCGTCATAGAGCTCAACGTCCTCCTTGCCCGTCAATTCCAATCCGAACAGCAAGACCGCTGCGGTCATACCACTGTTACAAGTGGTAACCACTGGCCGCTCAAGATCAACACCAGCGCGCTCGAATTCGGTACGAATGGCATTCCGGTCCTTGTAGGTACCATCGTCATTCAGCAGGCGAACGAAGGGTACATTGCGTGCACCCGGGATATGCCCTTCCGATCCGCTACCTTCCTCGCCTTCGAACCGAGCCGTATCGCGCGCATCGACCACCTGCCACTGCGCGTCCTCAAGGTTCTCGCGGATTTCCTCCTTGGTCCTGATCTCGCGCGTCGGCTCCGGTTCGGTACGGTGGCGCGGCGCGTTTTCTACATGACGTTGGGATAATTCACGGCCTTCAGCCCGCCATTTAGCCAGACCGCCATCTAGAACCGCAAGATTGTCTTCCCCGTACCTATCGAGGATAAACCAGGCACGCGCCGAACTGCGGATCGCGCTGTCATCGTAGAGAATTATCCGGCTTCCCGGTGCGATACCCAGATCACCCATGCGCTCGGCGAACTGTTCGGCGCTCGGCACGGCTTTGGGGACATCGGATTCTTCGTCCACGAAGCTCGCCAGATCGAGAAAGCGCGCACCCGGAATGTGCCCATCCTCGAATTCAGCGCGTGCATCACGGCCCGCATCGGGGAGATGCTGAGTGGCATCGAGGATCACGATGTCATCGGAACTCATCCGCGCGGCAAGCCATTCGGTAGAAACAAGTTTGTCCATGTCCGGCACGCTAGCGTGCGCTTTGAGGACTGTCGATGATGTCGGCCTTCCTTAGTCTAGGGCGCGAGCGGAAATCGGTTCGTAACTGCGAGGCCCTTCATCGATACGGAAGGGCATCACCCTTCCACCGCCGGGCACACCAAGACCTACTACAAAGGTTTTAACCAACGGCTCGGCGGTTGCCCTATCGACGCGCAGGCGCAGAAGGGGCACGAACAGCGCGGCGTTGTTCTGACGGATAGCGCGCACCTGCGAAAGCGGGATCGTTATCTGGCCTTCATACCGGACATTCTGGCCCGGCGCGATGCGGTCGAACTGGTGACGCTTCTCCAGCGGTTGGTTAGCGCTGGCAACCTGCTGCTCCATCGGCACGCCGCCATGCGCAGAAACCATATCAGCCCCGATCGTGACGTTCGACAGTGCTCGGGTAGCCTTGTTGATCAGCGATACGCGGTAGTGAAGCGTAGCGTTCATTACCGAACGCGTAAGTTTGATAGCATCTGTGCGGATATGGATATCGGTTACCGCGATGGGGCCGCCCGAACTAACCATAGGCCGCTCTATCATCGGTGGAGGCGCGCTCCGGCGCCGTCGCGAAAAGGCGTAGCCAAGGCCAAGCAGCGCCAGGACGCTTCCTCCCACGGCAGGCCAGATCCAGTTCGAATTTTCACTTCCGAGGTCGGGCTCCGACGCAGGAACGATCGGGTCGGCTTGGATCGGTGCAGGCGCTGCTGTCGTGTCAGCGGATGGAGGCTCAGCCTGGGATGCTGGCACGACCGGCCCGTTTTCAGCCGGATCAATCGGCGAGCGTTCTTGCGGTGTGGGCGAGGTGCGTGGCTGGTCCTGCGTGGCACGAGGCTGGCGATCAGCTGGTACAACTCGTGTCGGTGCAGGGCGCACCGACGGCGATGGGCTCGGAGCCGGCTGCTCGATTATAGGCTGAACCGGGGCTGTTTGCCGCGGTGTGGGGACTGGAGCGGGAGTGGGGGTCGGGGTGACGATGACCCGTGGGCGTACTGGCACCGCATCGCCCTCGGTATCGACGGGTCCTTGAACGCGCGGAGTCGGCGTAGGCGTCGGATTTGGCGGCAGCTGGAAATCCTGCACACTCTGCGCGAGCAGCGGAGACGGCGCAGCGAGTGTAAGCGCGATGAATGGAAGGTATTTGCGGGTAAACATGGGCGTGGTTGCCTGATTTGATCGGGCCGCTGAATAGGCACTGAAGCCCGCGCTTCCAAGCCCCGCCTTGCGCCAAACCGACATTCGCGGCAGATGCGCTGCATGAGCGACACAGTGACACCCAAATTTCTCGGAGAGAATAGCCCCCTTCCTGCGTCCCCCGAAGACGCGGAACTGGACTATGTTTCGAACCCACGAACCGGACAACTCTACATGGTGAGGTTCGCGGCGCCCGAATTCACTTCATTGTGCCCGGTCACTGGCCAACCTGATTTTGCACATCTCGTGCTCGATTACGCACCCGATGCGACCATAGTTGAATCGAAAAGCCTGAAGCTATTCCTTGGATCTTTCCGCAATCATTGCGGGTTCCATGAGGACGTGACGGTCGGGATCGGCCAACGCCTGTTCGAAGAAATGAAGCCGAAATGGCTGCGCATCGGTGGCTACTGGTATCCTCGAGGAGGCATACCAATCGACGTTTTCTGGCAGAGCGGTGCTGCTCCTGACGGCCTGTGGGTGCCTGATCAGGGTGTTTCGTCATATAGGGGTAGAGGGTGATGCAAGACAAAGATCAGTCGGACCGGGTGACCAAGCCAAACGAAGAGGCCCACTCTAACTCAACACCCGTAATTGAACGCCGCGAGTGGCGCCGTCGCCTCCCCAAATATGCACTCTGGCTTTCACTCGCCGTGCTTGCGTGGTTCGGGCTAGCGGTCTTCGGCCCGAAATTCGGACTGATTGATTGGCGTACGGGCCTGGGGTTCATGATCCGTGACGCTGGAATAATCTTGATTGCAATCGCCGCCCTGGTAGCGGCGGTCGCCTTTCTGCTGGCATTTTTCAAGACACCACGAGGACCTTGGTGGAAGGCTGCATTGGCGTTTGCCATCCCTGCCCTGCTTTTTGTTGGACTTCTGTCAATGAAGTCCCAGGCAGAGTCCGCCCCGCCGATCCACGATGTCGCAACCGATCTGCGGGACCCGCCGGCGTTTTCCGATCAGACCATGGCAATGCGTTCGCAGGCGGGCGCCAATCCGGTAAACGATTATGGCACCCCACTCGGCAGGATCGAGATGTGGGCAAATTCAGATGATAGTGCCCTGAAGGTCAAGAATCACGCCGACATCATTGCAGAAGAATATCCCGAACTGCGCCCGATCGTCCTTGGCCAAGCCAACGACGATGAAGCTCTGGACGCTATCGTCGCGGCGATGGGCGCAATCGGATTGCAGGATGTGCACCGGGTAGCAGGCAGCAACTCTGTCGAGGGCGTGGCCGAGACATTCGCTTTCGGGTTCAAGGACGACGTGGTGGCGCGTGTCGCAGATGGTCAGATAGACTTGCGATCGGTAAGCCGGGTGGGTGTGTCGGACCTTGGTTACAATGCCGCCCGAGTTAAGGAACTGCGTGAGGCGATCGAGGATCGATTGAAGAACTGAACCGCCTGGTGGAGCCGAGCGGGATCGAACCGCTGACCTCGTCATTGCGAACGACGCGCTCTCCCAACTGAGCTACGGCCCCGTTCCAGGTGTATGCGCAGAATTAGCTAACCCAGACGCCAATTTGAAGCATCTCTCAGCTGCGGATTTTCCAGCCCGAAGCAAGGATGCGGTAGACCACGAAGGCGAAGACCAGATTAAAGAGGCCCAGGCCGACAGCGCTATGAATGACGGCCTGATTGGTGTCGCCGATATCACTTTGCCCCAGGAAGCCGAAGCGGAAGCCGCTGATCACATAGAAGAATGGGTTGAAACGGCTGATCGTCTGAAAAAGCGGCGCCAGATTATCGATTACATAGAAAGTGCCCGAAAGGAGGCTCAGCGGCGCAATCACGAAGTTCGTCACTGCGGCATTGTGATCGAACTTTTCAGCCCAGATCGAAGCAAGAAGCCCCATAAGCGCCAACATTACCGCTCCCATCAGGCCGAACCAGACCACTGCCCAGGGATGGGCCGTCGCCAGGCTTACTCCAGGATAGAAAGCCATGGCGAGAGCCACTGCAAACCCGACAGCTACGGCTCGCGTAACTGCGGCAGCCACGATGCCCGTCATCAGTTCGCCGGTCGAAAGCGGCGGCATGAGCAAATCGATGATGGTCCCTTGAATCTTGCCGGAAAGGAGTGAAAAGCTGGAGTTGGCGAAGGCATTTTGCATCATGCCCATCACGATCAGCCCCGGTGCAACGAAAGTTGCGAAATTCACGCCGAGGATTTCCCGGTCCGAACGGCCCAATGCTACGGTAAAGATTACCAGAAAAAGCAGTGTCGTTACGGCTGGAGCCCAGATCGTCTGCGTCTGGACCTTGAGAAACCGGCGAACCTCCTTAATATAGAGGCTCCATAACCCCACGCGGTTGATCCCGGTGATCACCGGTTCTCCGCGTTTCGGGAAACTGCCCCTCCCCTTGCCCGTGATTTCGGTGAAAGAGGCATCCTCGCTGGACTGACCACGGTCGGGATTTACGGCGGGAGAGGGTTGGACTTGATCGGCCATGGCCCTGCGCCTAGGGCCAAGCACTTCCGCTGGCAAGACAGCCGTGGCGGAGACATGAAGGATACAGGATTCGCATGAGCTGGACCGACGAACGGATCGCGACGCTGAAAAAGATGTGGGAAGGCGGTTCAACTGCCAGCCAGATCGCCGAGGAATTGGGCGGTGTCAGCCGTAATGCCGTAATCGGCAAGGCGCATCGTCTTGGCCTCAAATCGCGCCCATCGCCGGTAAAAGCAGCGGAAAAGAAAAAACCAGCGCCCAAGCCCAAGCCAGCGGCGAAGCCCGCTGTAAAAAAGGCCGCACCTCGCCCTGCTGCGCCCCCCGCACCAACGCCTGCGCCAGCAGCTGCCCCCGCTCAACCGACCGCGCAGCCGGCACCAAGAGCGGATGCGGCAATCCCTTCTCAGCCGATGCCCAACAAGAATTCGGACCTTCCCAAGATCGTTTCCGTCGGTCCGGGCGGCTTCTTGCGTCAGGGTCCGGGCGATCAGCAGCCCCCTATCCCGCCGGCCCCGCCCAGGCGCCTCGTTCCGGCAAAGCCCGACCCTTCGATCGCAGACAAGACCAGCCTGCTTGATCTTTCCGACAAGGTCTGCCGCTGGCCGATGGGCCACCCGGGCGAGCCCGATTTCCATTTCTGCGGTGAAGCGGTAAACCCCGGCTTCCCCTATTGCGTCGAACATTGCGGCAGGGCGTATCAGGCACAGCTGCCTCGCGGTGCCCGCCGCCCCCCTCCGCCGCTGCCTTTCGGCGGACCGAGGGTTCGCTAGGAACATATTCGTGGGCCCGTCGGAGCAATTCCGGCGGGCCCTTTTTATTGACCGGAGGATATCTTGGCTTTCGATCTCTACGCCGCCTTCGTACCGACCATCCGCCAACTACTGGACGCTTTGCCCGGCCTGATCGACAAGGGTGAAGCCTTTGCAGGAAACGGTGGCTGCTCGGACGCCGAAATGTATGAAGCCAGATTGGCCGAAGACATGTGGCCACTCCCTTGGCACATACGCTCTTGCTGGATGCATAGTGCCTATGCACTCGACCAGCTTCCCGACGGCGCATTCACGCCCGACTTTACGGACATTCCTACAGACTGGGACGCGATGCGCGCCATGGTTGCTTCAGCTCAGAAACGCATGGATGAATGCAAGCCGGACGAAATCAAGGCGCTCGCCGCGAAAAATATAGACTTCGTGCTAGGCGGCGAGACTCGTTTTTCCCTTCCGGGAGAGCGTTTTCTGCTTGGCTTCAATATGCCAAATTTCCAGTTCCACGCGACCACCTTTTACGGACTTTTGCGGATGAAGGGCGTTCCGCTGGGCAAGCGGGATTACATGGGCAATCCAGCGGGCCCAATGTTCCAGCGCTAAGGCTTTCTTGCGAACCAGATCGTGTGGTGCGGCCCTTTATTGTTGGGCCGCGCCCGCACCCTGCGCTCCTCAACGTCGAAGCCTGCTTCTTTAAGCCGCGTGCGGAACTTATGGTCCGGTGCGGCGGACCAGACAGAAAGCACCCCGTTCGAATTGAGGGCGTCACGCGCCTTGGCAAGACCCGTGCGCGAATAGAGTCGTTCGTTTCCATCGCGCACGATACCGTCAGGTCCATTGTCCACGTCGAGCAGGATTGCATCCCACTTGGCGCATGTACCGTCATTGGCATCGTCGATCAGGGCTGCCACATCGCACAAGACTACTTCGCCACGCGGGTCTTTGAGCGTGTCGCCGGTCAGATGGGCCAGCGGCCCTTTTGCCCATTCAAGAATTTCAGGCACAACTTCTGCGACTACTACTTCCGCGCCCTCGCCGGTCTTTTCCAGAGCCTTGCGGAAGGTAAAGCCCATTCCGTAACCGCCGATCAACACTCGCGGGCTTTTCTTTCCCACTTCTTCCAGCGTCAACTCGGCCAACTGCTCTTCGCTGAATTGCATGCGCGTGCCCATCAGCTCGTTCCGGGCGAGCATGATGATGAAGTCACGGCCGTGACTGACGAGCGTAAGAGTTTCCCCTCCGGGTATATCGGCGGTGGCTATGGTTTCGCGGGGAAGCATTCACGCTCCCTAGCACCGGTCGGCACGCGAGCAACGTCTAATAGCGGAACGAGGCAGGGCCCTCGGTCATTTCCAAGAGCAAGACTTATGGAGAATCTCATGCCCACAAAAGCCCGTGTCGCCGTCATTTCAGAAGCTGGAGCGGATTACGCTATAGAAGAAAGGGCAATTGCCGATCCAGGACCACACGAGGTTCTGATAAAACTGATCGCGACAGGGGTTTGTCACACCGATCTCTCCGTCCAGGCAGGTAATCTACCGACAAACTATCCGGTCGTGCTGGGTCATGAAGGTGCCGGAACGATCCTCAAAGTAGGAGACCATGTGAACGGATTGGCCGAAGGCGACAATGTGGTTTTGTCATACGGGTCATGCGGTCGCTGCCGTCCGTGTCAGGAAGGGGATCCGGCCTATTGCAACGATTTCGAAGCGCTTAACTTCATGAACAAGCGTCAGGGAGAAGACGCACCCGTATTCGATGACGGTCCGAACGCTGCTTTCTTCCAGCAATCGAGCTTCGCGACGCACTCGATCGCGCATGAGCGCAATGTCGTGAAAATCGAGAGCGACGTGGATATTTCCCTGCTCGGCCCCCTTGGCTGCGGCATTCAGACAGGTGCAGGGGCAGTGATGCGTACGGCGCAGCCGCCTGCAGGTTCAAATTTGCTGGTATCAGGCGTAGGTAGCGTGGGTATGGCAGCTGTCATGGGCGCTAAGGTGGCCGGATGCGGCACGATTATCGCAGTCGATACGAATGATGACCGGCTCGAGCTGGCAAAGGAATTCGGTGCAACGCATACGATCACAGCGGGAGAAGGCATCAATGTAGCAGAAGAAGTGCGAGGCATCATTGAGGCCGGCATGGATTACTCGATCGAATGCAGCGGCAACGACAAGGCCGCGCGTGCAGCGCTTGAATCACTAGCGAAGAGGGGCACTTTGGTTGTCGTGGGCGCACCGCCGTCAGGTACCGAGTATGCTTTCGACGCGAACGACCAGATCCTCAGCGGCCGCAAGATCGTCGGCTGTGTGGAAGGTGACGCAAAGGTGAAGCAGTTCATTCCCGAACTGGTCCGCCTGTACCAGCGCGGGCTCTTTCCGTTCGACAAATTGGTTAAGCGCTACCCCTTCAATAAGATCAATGAGGCTGTGCAGGACCTGCACGATGGCAAGGTCTTCAAGCCGATCCTTGAGATGAGCTGAGTTCTACGACGTAATCATGGAAAAGGCCGCGAAGATTTCTCTCCGCGGCCTTTCCGTTGTCTAAGTCAGAAGGGTCAGTCCTTCAGGAAGTCCGGCACGTGGGCTTCACCGCCCCCGTTGTCACCGCCCTTGTCACCGCGGTCACGACCGCCGCCACGCGGGCCACGGCCACCGCCACGGCGATCTCCGCCACGGCCACCGCCGCCGCCACGCGGGCCACGATCACCGCGCGGTTCACGCGGTTCGCGCGGTGGGCGCGTGTCTTCCAGCTCTTCGCCGGTTTCTTGGTCGACCACTCGCATCGACAGACGGACCTTGCCGCGATTGTCGATCTCGAGGACCTTGACCTTGACTTCCTGGCCTTCCGACACGACGTCGGTCGGCTTTTCAACGCGCTCGTTCTTCATTTCGCTGACGTGGACGAGACCGTCCTTGCCGCCCATGAAGTTCACGAAAGCACCGAAATCGACGATGTTGACGACCTTGCCGTTGTAGATCTTGCCGACTTCCGCCTCTTCGACGATGCCTTCGATCCACTTCTTGGCGGCTTCGATCTCATCGGCGTTCGAGGAGCTGATCTTGATCACGCCCTCGTCGTCGATGTCGACCTTTGCACCGGTTTCAGCAACGATCTCGCGGATCACCTTGCCGCCCGTACCAATAACGTCACGGATCTTCGACTTGTCGATCTGCATGGTTTCGATACGCGGAGCGTGCTTGGACACTTCACCGCGAGCACCCGAAAGCGCCTTGGTCATTTCGCCCAGGATGTGTGCGCGACCGGCCTTGGCCTGCTCCAGAGCGGTCTTCATGATTTCCTGCGTGATGCCGGCAACCTTGATGTCCATCTGAAGCGAGGTGATGCCCTTCTCCGAACCGGCGACCTTGAAGTCCATGTCTCCGAGGTGATCTTCGTCACCCAGGATGTCCGACAGAACGGCGAAGTCGTCGCCTTCGAGGATGAGGCCCATGGCGATGCCCGATACCGGGCGTTCGATCGGAACGCCGGCATCCATCATCGAGAGACAGCCACCGCACACGGTCGCCATCGAGGACGAACCGTTGGACTCGGTGATGTCGGACAGGATGCGGATGGTATAGGGGAAATCTTCATGCGCAGGCAGAACCGGGTGCAGTGCGCGCCATGCGAGCTTGCCGTGACCGGTTTCGCGGCGGCTGGTGAAACCGAAGCGACCCACTTCACCGACCGAATAGGGCGGGAAATTGTAGTGCAGCATGAAGTGATTGTACGACAGGCCTTCGAGACCGTCGATCATCTGCTCGGCATCCTTGGTGCCAAGCGTGGTGGTGCAGATAGCCTGCGTTTCACCACGCGTGAACAGCGCCGAACCATGCGTACGGGGCAGCAGGCCAACCATCGCTTCGATCGGGCGAACCTGATCAAGCTTGCGGCCGTCGATACGCTGGCCGTCCTTGAGGATGGCGCCGCGAACGATTTCCGCTTCCAGCTTCTTGACCGCCTTGTTTGCGACCATCTGAGTCTGCGGCTCTTCGTCAGCGAAGGCTTCCTTGGCCTTGGCGCGCGCATCGTTGAGCGCATCCGAACGGGCCGACTTGTCGGTCAGCTTGTAAGCAGCAGCGATGTCGTCACCGACGATGCCGCGAAGTTTTTCCTTGATCGCCGAGGTATCGTCCGAGGTGTCCATTTCCCATGGATCCTTGGCAGCCTGTTCGGCGAGATCGATGATCGCGCCGATGACCTTGCGGCTTTCATCATGCGCGAACATGACGGCGCCGAGCATTTCTTCCTCGGTCAGTTCCTTGGCTTCGGATTCGACCATCATCACCGCGTCCTGCGTCGCAGCGACGACGAGGTCGAGGCGACCGTCTTCGCCGAGTGCATCTTCCAGGCTCGGGTTGAGGACGTATTCGCCGTTCTTGAAGCCGACGCGTGCAGCACCGATCGGGCCCATGAAGGGCACACCAGAGATCGTCAGCGCGGCCGAAGCGGCAATCATGGCGACGATATCGGGCTCGGTCTCGCCGTCATAAGACAGGACCTGCGCGATAACGTTGATTTCGTTGTAGAAGCCTTCCGGGAAGAGCGGACGCACGGGGCGGTCAATCAGACGGGAAGTCAGCGTTTCCTTCTCTGTAGCGCGGCCTTCGCGCTTGAAGAAGCCACCCGGGATACGGCCCGCAGCGGAGAATTTTTCCTGATAGTGAACGGTCAGCGGGAAGAAGTCCTGCCCTTCGCGTACACTCTTGGCGGCGGTCACGGCGCAGAGCACCACGGTTTCGCCATAAGTAGCCAGAACGGCGCCGTCAGCCTGACGGGCGATCTGTCCGGTTTCGAGGGTGAGGGTCTTTCCGCCCCACTCAATCGATACGGTTTTCTTGTCGAACATGTATTTTCCTTGATGACCCGCACGGCCTTATTGCGGTGCGGGGCCTACTGTGCCGGGCAATCCGTCCCGGTCCGGTTCGAGGCGCTTTATCTTGCCTCTGGTTTGCCCCTGCGCCGAATTGCGAAGGTAGCCAATGCGAAAAGGGCGGCCCGTTTGAGCCGCCCTTCCCGAAAACTCTTACTTACGAAGACCCAGCTTCTGGATCAAAGCGTTATACCGCTCGACATCTACCTTCTTGAGGTAGGCGAGCAGGTTGCGACGCTTGTTGACCATCATAAGGAGACCACGACGCGAGTGGTTGTCCTTGTGGTTGGCCTTGAAGTGATCGGTGAGGTTGCGAATACGCTCGGTAAGGATTGCAACCTGGACTTCCGGCGAACCGGTATCGCCTTCGTTCTGGGCGTTGTCCTTGATGATTTCCTGTTTCTTTTCGGCAGTAACCGACATGCATTCTACTCCGCGACATCCGGTAGGTTGAAACCCCGCACGACCTTGGCCGAGCCTCCCTCAAGTTCCATCAGCGCCACCGGAACTTGTCCAAGTTTAGCCATATGAAGCCCGTCGGGTTGGGGCAGTTCCGACAATACCCGGCCCTGGCGGACCGCCTGCGCGCTGTCGGGATCGAGGTGAAGGACCGGGATGTCGTCCAGTCCTGCCTCTAGCGGCAAGAGAAGGTGTTCAAGAGGCGCGCCCTTAGCGATTTCCTCCGCCGAGTCCAGCGAAATCGCTTGTTGCTGCGTGAAAGGGCCAGCCTTTATACGTCTCAAGTAGGTGACGTGTCCGACGCTTCCAAGGGCGGTCGCGATGTCCCGTGCAAGGGAGCGGATGTACGTTCCCTTCGAGACATGGGCGCGCAGCGTTACGGCGCTTGCTTTGCTGTCGAGAACGTCGAGCGAATGGATCGTCGTATCACGCAGCTTCATCTCCACCTCTTCGCCAGCCCGCGCACGGTCATAAGCGCGCTTGCCGTCGATCTTGATTGCGGAATATGCGGGCGGCGCTTGCTGGATCGCTCCGGTGAAACCGGGAAGGATGGCCGCGACGTCTTCGGGCACCGGAATGAGGTCCGAAGTCACCACGACCTCCCCCTCGGTGTCGAGCGTGTCGGTCTGCTCGCCAAAGCGGATGGTAAAATCGTAGATCTTGCTGGCATCGAGCATCCGCCCGGCAAGCTTCGTTGCTTCACCCAAGGCGATCGGAAGCACCCCTTCGGCCAACGGGTCCAGCGTGCCGCCATGGCCCACTTTCGTTTTCCGATATCCGCCCTGCCTAAGAACGCGCTTTACCAGCCCCACGGCCTGTGTAGAGCCAAGGCCGCGCGGCTTATCGAGCAACAGCCACCCATGGGGTGCGGGTTTCGTGCGCTCACTCATGCGATGACGCGCGCAACGCCGTCTGCGACCGAATAGAAAATGCCGGTCAGCCACTCCACGGGCGGAAACAGCGTGTTCTCGATCCAGCGTGTGTCGGGAAAAGCCCAGGTCGCCGCAATCAAAACAACCAGCAGTAGCATGCCCATCGCCTGTAATTTCTGCCAGTGATGCGCCCAGCGCCGGGGCATCAGGCCGCCAACGATATGCGACCCGTCGAAAGGCGGGATCGGAAGCATGTTGAAGAGCGCCAGAAACGCGTTGATGAGGACGAACGCCCCGAAGAGAGTCAGCGACCACTCCGGCAAAGCGATGCCCCAATTCGCGGCGAAACCTGCGAATATTCCGAAGATGATCGCACCGACGAAAGCGAGCAGGATGTTCGTGCCAGGTCCGGCAGCTGCCACTGCCATCATGCCGTAGCGCGGATTATCGAGCCGGTTCTGGTTCACAGGCACCGGTTTTGCCCAGCCGAATACGGGGCCGCCCATCAGCGCCAGCGCTCCCGGCACGAGCAGTGTGCCGATCGGATCGACATGGCGGATCGGATTGAGCGACAGGCGCCGCTTTTCCTTCGCGGTAGGGTCGCCCAGCATGAGCGCGACCCAGCCATGCGCCACTTCATGAAACACGATGGCCACAATCAGACAGGGGATCAGGATCGCCGCTAGGGTAAGGGTATCAAGCATCGAAGCTATGTAGATACGCTAAGTCTGCGGCGCACCCCTTAGCGTGCCTGCGACCCCGAAAAATGATCTGCGCCAGTTCGCTCGACGAAGTGCTTGCGACATAGCGCCACGTAGCGGTCATTTCCGCCGATTTCGGTCTGGGCGCCTTCGCGCACAGCCTTGCCGCTTTCGTCGACGCGCAGATTCATCGTCGCCTTGCGGCCGCAATCGCACACCGCCTTCATTTCCACTAGCTTGTCCGCAATGCCCAGAAGCGCAGCCGAACCCGGGAAGAGTTGACCCTGGAAATCGGTTCGCAAGCCATAGCAAAGCACCGGGATATTGGCTTCGTCGCTTAGCCGAGCGAGCTGCCATACCTGGGTCTTGGTCAGGAATTGCGCCTCGTCGATCAGTACGCAGGCGACTGGCGCTTCGCCATGTTCAGCGAGAACATGAGCCTCGATATCGGTATCGTTCTCGAAACGGTGAGCATCGCTCGACAGGCCGATGCGGCTGGAGATGGCTCCAAAACCCGCCCGATCGTCGAGAGCAGCTGTCCACAGTGACACCTTCATTCCGCGCTCGCCATAGTTAAACGCGGTCTGGAGCAAGGTCGTGCTCTTCCCGGCATTCATGCTGGCGTAGTAGAAATAGAGCTTGGCCATAGCGAACGCCTACCTCATTTCCATCGGCGCGAGGAGCATGGCACCTAGGCAATCCACGGCACGACGGCGTAGGTGCGTGGAAGCCTGCAATCTCGCAGTCGCCTTCAAGCGATCATTCGGCCTCGTCATCGAGATCGCGGACCACCTTGGGGTCGCTTAGCAACTCCTCGATCCGGTCTGCTTCGTCGAAGCTCTCATCTGCCTGGAACGACAGCTTCGGCGCGAATTTCAGGCCCAGACGCTTGGCAACTTCTTTCTGAAAGAAGGCAGTGTTCGTACGCAGCGCTTTCAGCACAGCTTCTTCGTCCTGACCCAGCAAGGGCTTCACGTAAGCCTTTGCATTCCTCAGGTCGGGCGTCATGCGCACTTCGGTCACCGAGATGTTGGACGCGCGAAGGACATCGTCATGCGCCTCGCCGCGCGCGAGCAATTCGGAAAGAATATGCCGGACCCGCTCGCCCACCTTGAGGACGCGGACCGATTGTTGTTCGGGAGTGGACTGATTGCGAGCCATCAGGGAAACTTCTCTATTATGCGTGTCAAAGACCGGATATTCCGGCCCGTACCTTTGCAGCCGAGCCTCCGCTCGATGGAAGGTCCTGTCAATTTGGATCTGCCAACGCGGGAAACGTAATCGATGTGCAAGGCACGGGTTCCGGCAGAGACCTTTTCGTCGCCAGAGCCTTTCAAATCATCGCCCAAGGTATCGAACTGTTGCCTGCTGGGCTGCCCCGTCAGAAAATGGACGTGAACCAATTTGTCCTCGCCATCCCCGGCAAAGGGGTTCTCCTCTAGCGCCAATTCCAGCTCGGCGCGCGTCCGTACGACGGCGAAGGTAGCAATGCCGAATTCGCTTTCGACCGCCTTGGCGATCAAATCCGCGACGCCTTCACTTGAAGGCTCCGGGTGATCGAACAGGACGTTGCCGCTGGCAACGACCGTTTCGACATTCACGAAATCCCGCTTTTCCAACGCCGCCACCAGCTCGGCCATCTTCAGCCGGTTACCACCGACATTGATGGATCCGAGTAGGGCGACGCGGCGATGCATTAAAGTGTGCGTTCACGCGCATTAAAGTGTGCGTTCACGCTCCTCGACCTCGAAGACTTCAAGCTGGTCGCCCGGCTTGATGTCGTTCGTGTCGGCAAGCACGACACCACATTCGAGACCGGCGCGGACTTCGTCCACATCGTCCTTGAAGCGGCGTAGTGAGGCGATAGTCGTGGCAGAGACGATGACGTCTTCGCGCGTGAGGCGTGCGTGAAGCCCCTTGCGGATGACACCTTCTTCGACCAGCAGACCGGCGGCCTTGTCCTTCTTGCCCGAACGGAACACTTCCTTGATCGCGGCACGACCAACGACATGCTCGATCCGCTCCGGACCCAGCTCGCCCGCCATCTCCTTCGCGATTTCCTCGGTCAGGTGATAGATGACGTCGTAATACTTCATCTCCACTCCGTCGCGCTTGACCAGTTCACGGGCCTTGGCGTTGGGACGGACGTTGAAGCCGATGATCGGTGCCTTCGAAGCCGAAGCCAGCTGGACGTCGCTTTCGGTGATCGCACCCACGCCTGCATGCAGGACGCGGACCTTGATCTCGTCGTTCGAGAGGTTGTGCAGAGCCGAGGTGATCGCTTCGACCGAACCCTGTACATCGGCTTTCACCAGTACCGGGAATTCGATGACATTGGCGGCAAGCTTGTTGAACATCGTGTCGAAGCTGGTCGGAGCAAGCGCGGTGCGCTTCTCGGTCGCCTTTTCCTGACGATATTCGGCCACTTCGCGAGCGCGCTGCTCGTTTTCGACAACGGTCAGAACGTCACCAGCACTCGGCACGCCGCCGAGGCCTAGGACCTCGACCGGCATCGAAGGTCCGGCCTTCTTGATCTGCTTGCCCTGGTCATCGACGATCGCACGGACGCGGCCACTCTCGGTACCCACCACGAAGGTGTTGCCCCGCTCAAGCGTACCACGCGTTACGAGCACGGTCGCCACAGGACCGCGGCCCTTGTCGAGCTGCGCTTCGATGACGGTTGCTTCCGCGAGGCGATCGGGATTGGCCTTCAGCTCGAGCAATTCTGCCTGAAGCGCGATCTTGTCGAGCAGATCGTCCAGACCGGTCTTCGCCTTGGCGGAGATTTCGACGTCCTGCACATCGCCCGACATCGATTCCACGATGACTTCGTGTTCGAGCAGACGGGTACGGATGTTGTCCGGATTGGCTTCCGGCTTGTCCATCTTGTTGATCGCAACGATCATGGGGACGCCAGCGGCCTTGGTATGATTGATGGCCTCGATCGTCTGCGGCATGATCCCGTCGTCGGCAGCGACCACAAGCACCACGATATCGGTGATGTTGGCACCGCGCTGACGCATTTGGGTGAATGCGGCGTGGCCAGGTGTATCGAGGAAGGTGACCCTGTCGCCGTTCTTCGTCTTAACCTGATAGCTGCCGATGTGCTGGGTGATGCCGCCCGCTTCGCCTTTCACGACATTGGCACCGCGAAGGGCGTCCAAGAGCGAGGTCTTGCCGTGATCGACGTGACCCATGATGGTCACGACCGGCGGACGCGGCTTGAGCGTTTCTTCCGGATCGACATCCGTATCGGCGGCGATATCGACGTCGGCCTCGGATACCTTCTCGATGTTGTGGCCGAACTGTTCGACGAGCAATTCGGCAGTGTCCTGATCGATCGTCTGGTTGACGGTCACCATCATGTCGAGATTGAAGAGTTCCTTGACTAGGTCAGCCCCCTTCTCGCCCATGCGCTTGGCCAGTTCGCCGACCGTAATCGCCTCAGGGACGACAACATCTCGGACCTGCTTTTCGCGCGGCTTGTTGGAGCCGCCACCTTGCATGCGGCGCTCTTTCTCACGCGCACGCTTGAGCGCGGCGAGGCTGCGCGCACGCCGGCCTTCGTCTTCGTTGAGAGCCTTCTTGACGGAAAGCTTGCCCGACCGGCGCTTGTCCGGTGTTTCCGCGGTGGCGCCGCGAGCAGGCTTCTCTTCTTTCTTCTTCGCGCGTTCAGGCTTCTTGATTTCCGGACGCTTGACCGGAGTGAACCGACGCGGTGCAGGCGCAGAGGCATCTTCACTCTGAGCTTCCGCAACAGGCTCACTTTCTTCGGGAGCTGCTTCCGTCGGGGCAGCTTCTTCGGCTTTTTCAGGCGCTTTGGCAGCGTCTTCGGCGGCCTTCTTCGCCGCTTCTTCTTCAGCCTTGCGGTTTTCCTCGGCGCGCTTCTTTTCGTCCTCGGCAGCCTTGCGAGCGTTCTCTTCTTCGCGCTTGCGAGCTTCTTCGGCCTGACGCAGGCGATCTTCTTCAGCCTCGCGCTGCAGGCGAGCGACGCGCTCCTGCGGCGTCTCGTTGGAAGGAGGTGCCTTCTTGGGCGCAGGCTTCTTCGCCGCAGGGGCCGGCGCCGGAGTCGGCTCGGGTGCGGGCGCCGGAGCAGGTGCGGGCGCAGCCTCGGCGGGCGTCGGGGCCGGAGCCGCTTCGCCCGGTTTCACGAGCTTGCGGCGGCGCTTGACCTCGACCGCCACCTTGTTGGTGCGGCCATGGCTGAAGGTCTGTTTGACCTCGCCCGGTTGCGCGCCCTTGAGGGTAAGCGGTTTACGGGCCGGTTTCTTGTCGTCGTCGCTCATTCTTGCTCGTTTCTCTTCGTTCAATCGTTCGTATCGGTTGCGGCGCGCGAATTCGCACGCCCGGATTCGTCGGGAATTTCCTGTCCCAGATAATGCATCAGCCGCGTCAAGGGCTTGGTTACCCGAGCGGCCGCGGCATCGTTCGCCAGTCCGAAATGGACGACATTGTCGCGGCCCAATGCCACAGACAGAGCGTCGCGGTCCAGAGGCAGGGCCCACCCCCGCTCCCCGCTGCCTTCCGTCTCGCGGCCGACGCGCCACGCCTGATCGAGCTTCTTGCGCCCGTCCTCGCTGGCGTCGCTGGCATGGAAAAGCGCCGAGATACCACCAGAACGGGCAGTCTCGGCAATGCGCTGCGTCCCCAAGATAAGAGCTCCGACGCGCATTTCGAGACCCAGGCGGTCAAGAAAGACGCGTTTGAGCGCATCTTCGATCTTCTGGGGCAGTTCCTCGGGTATCTCGAGATCGCCCGTCTTGAAGGCGCGAGCCAATGCTCCCTTGAGCTTTCCGTTCGCTCGCGCTTCCTCGATCGCAGTGCGTGAGGAACAGACCCACGCGCCCCGCCCCGGTGCTTTTTCCTGCACATCGGGAAGGACGAGGCCGGATGGGGATGCAGCAAGACGCACCAAGGCATCCCGAGATTCCGTCTCACCGGTCAGGATGCACCGGCGCTCCGGGCAGGACTTCTGGGGCCCGGAAGCTTTCCGGGCCTTGCCAGTCTCAGCGATGTCGGACGTCAGGCTCTCATTGGGTGGAGTCCGCATCGGCGGCCTCCTGCGTATCGGTCGTCTCGGCAGCAGCCGGAGCTTCCTCTTCGTCGTCGAACCAGTGGGCACGGGCAGCCATGATGATCTCGTTGCCCTGCTCTTCGGTCAGGCCGTACTCACCAAGCACACCGCCCTTGTCAGCTTCACGCTGCGGACGATCGCGGCGCATCGGCGGGCCATCGGTATTATTCCGGCGACGCGGTGCTTCGCGTTTCTTGGCGATCAGCTCGTCGGTGGCAAGATCGGCCACATCGTCGAGCGTCTTGAGACCGGCCTTGCCGAGCGTGACCAGCATGGCTTCGGTCATATGCGGCAGCTCGGCCAGATCGTCTTCCACACCCAGCTCGCGGCGCTCGGTACGCGACGTCTCTTCCTGACGGTCGAGCGCTTCCTTGGCACGGTTCTGAAGTTCTTCGGCCAGCTCTTCGTCGAAGCCCTCGATCGCCGCAAGCTCGTCGAGCTCGACAAAAGCGACTTCTTCCAATTCGGCGAACCCTTCCGCCACGAGCAACTGCGACAGCGTTTCGTCGACGTCCAGTTCCTCTTCGAACATCTTGGAGCGCTCGGCAAATTCCTTGCTGCGCTTCTCCGAGGCTTCTTCCTCGGTCATGATGTCGATCTGGTTGCCCGTCAGCTGGCTGGCGAGACGGACGTTCTGGCCGCGGCGGCCAATGGCAAGCGAAAGCTGATCGTCAGGGACAACCACTTCGATACGGCCATCTTCTTCGTCAAGCACCACACGGCTGACAGTGGCGGGCTGAAGCGCGTTGACGATGAATGTCGCGCCATCTTCCGACCAGGGGATGATGTCGATCTTTTCGCCCTGCAGTTCCTGCACGACGGCCTGAACGCGGCTACCCTTCATACCGACGCAGGCGCCGACCGGGTCGATGCTGCTGTCATGGCTGATCACGCCGATCTTGGCGCGACTGCCAGGATCGCGGGCAGCAGCCTTGATCTCGATGATGCCATCGTAGATTTCGGGCACTTCCTGCGCGAACAGCTTCTTCATGAAGTCGGGATGCGCACGGCTGAGATAAATCTGCGGGCCGCGATTATTACGCTCCACCTTGGTGATCAGCGCGCGGACACGCTCGCCCACACGGGCGGCTTCACGCGGAATCTGCTGATCACGGCGAATAACGCCCTCGGCGCGGCCGAGATTGACGATCACATGGCCGAATTCGACCGACTTGATCACGCCGGTAATGACTTCGCCCGCACGATCCTGGAATTCGTTGAACTGACGCTCACGCTCCGCGTCGCGGACCTTCTGGAAGATAACCTGCTTGGCAGACTGAGCGTCGATGCGCCCAAGATCCACCGGAGGCAGCGGATCCACGATGAAGTCACCGATCTTGGCATCTGCTTCCAGCTTCTGGGCCGCCTTGAGATCGACCTGCTTGAAGTAGTCTTCCACTTCCTCGACAACCTCGACGACGCGCCACAGGCGAAGATCGCCGGTCTGCGGGTCCAGCTTGGCGCGAATATCGTTCTCCGCGCCGTAGCGGTTGCGGGCGGACTTCTGGATCGCCTCTTCCATCGCCTCGATGACGATGGACTTGTCGATCATCTTTTCCGATGCGACCGCGTTCGCGATTGCAAGGAGTTCTGCCTTGTTGGCGGAAATGGCACTGGCCATCAGTCGTCTGCCTTTTCTTCTTCGATGTCGTCGGCACCGCTCGTGTCGAGCGGCTGGGTGGCGGCGATCAGCGCGTCGGTCAAGACGAGCTTTGCCGAATGTATAAGATTGCGGGGGAAGGAAACTTCTCCCGCCTTGTGATCCTCGATCGTGACCATGTCGCCATCGATACCCTTGAGGTCACCTTTGAGCGTGCGCTGACCGTGAACCTTCTCGACCAGCGAAATCTTCGCTTCGTGCCCGGACCAGTTGGCAAAATCCTTCGCCCGGGTCAGCGGACGGTCGATGCCCGGGCTGGACACTTCGAGGTGATAGGCGCCGGGCACAACCACTTCGCCCTGCTCTTCCAGCTGATCCAGCTTATCTGACACGCGGCGAGAAAGCGCAGCACATTGTTCGATCACAAGCTGTCCGGTTGCCGGATCTTCAGCCATTATCTGGAGGGCTTGCCCACCGTCGCCAGCTTCGGATGCCATCATCTTCACACGCACGAGGTCGAAGCCCAGCGCTTTCGCTTCGGGTTCGATGACTTCGTTCAGGCGGTCGATATCAGCCATTCACACTCCAGCTTCGAATGACGTTGCAGCAACAGCGTATCGTGCCGGCCCCTCGCGGCGCCAGCCCCACAGTGTTGCGACAATGTCGGGATGAAGGGGAGATAGTCGCGAGTTCGCGGAAAGGCAAGGGCTAAGGTCAGGAAGCGCCTATGGTTCGCTCGACAGCACCTTCGATCACTCTTTGACCACACTTACTGCCGATAATTCGCAACATCAGTCGGAATCTGTAAGGCCGTGCTTCTTTATTGCATGGCGCAACTGATCATAGCTCAATCCGAGTGCCTTCGCAGTCTGGCGCTGATTCCACCTATGCTTGCCCAGCGCATGCTCGAGAATCGCCTTTTCATGGGAATCGACAGCAGCCCTCAGATCGTCGATCTCATCCAGCTGAAGTCCATCATCGATCACCTCCGAAGCCGCTTGGTCCCTGCCGGCAGCTGCTGCCGGAGGCATCGGTGCGGGCTTCCATGGGCTGTCGAATGGATCGAAAACGACATGCCCGATCGGATTTGACCAATCGTCCCACCTATATACCGCGCGCTCTACTACATTTCGCAATTCACGCACATTACCGGGCCAGAGGTGCTTCTCCAGCTGCTCCGCCACATGATCGGCGAAGCCTGGCCAAGCTTCCCATCCGAGTTCGGCCCCCATCCGTCTGCCGAAATAATCCGCCAGTACTTCGATGTCTCCTTCGCGCACGCGCAGAGGCGGCAAAGTGATTACCTCAAAACTGAGGCGATCGAGAAGGTCGGACCGAAATTCACCCCGCCTCGCCTTGTCCGGAAGATCTTCATTGGTGGCGGCAACGATCCGTACGTCCACTCTGACTGGGCGGGAAGATCCGATCCGCGTAACCTCTCCGTATTCGACAGCTCGCAAAAGACGCTCCTGGGCGCCCATGGAAAGTGTGCCCAATTCGTCAAGAAAGAGGGTTCCCTTGTCGGCCTCCTCGAACCGTCCCACACGCTGTTTGGTTGCGCCTGTGAACGCCCCAGCTTCGTGTCCGAACAATTCGGCTTCGATCAGGGTTTCCGGCAGTGCGGCGCAATTCATCGTTACCAATGGCTCGCCCCAACGCGTGGACAGGCGGTGGAGGCGCTCGGCGATCAACTCCTTCCCGGTACCCCTCTCACCGATAACGAGGACGGGCCTGCGCATAGGCGCGGCTCTACTCGCCCGCTCAACTGCGTCGAGAAAGGCACCGGACTGCCCGATGAACTGGTTTTCACGCTCCATAGCCAAGACATAGGAAATTTCCCCAAGGCTTGGCAATAGCCGCCAACCCCGATGTGGAGCGAGGCCATAAAATTGGAGGTTTTCCGCGCCTACACGACTTTGGCACGGTCGTTGCTGAATAGGGGGTAACACAAATTCACGTCCAGGGAGGACACCATGTACGATCGCAAGTTCTTCAGCACGACCCTCGGCAAAGCCGCCCTTGCAAGCGTGGCTATGATGACTGCATTCGTCGCTTTGAGTTCGCAGATCACAGTCGCCACCCCGATGCCGATGGTGGCATCGATCCAGCAGATGGAAATAGCGTGACCAATCACAAGCACCCCCTTGGGCCGGAGCGCCTCGTCCCCGAAGAGTCCGAGCACACGTCTCGGCAAAACGGCGCTTCGGCCCGCCCCGAACGGGTAACCTTGTCTCGTCTCGATAGCGAAGTTGAACGGCTCCGCCGTTCGCCTACTCCGACCCAAGACAAACCCCGCAACCGGGGCACAGACTTTTTCTCCAGTGGAGCACCTTTAATGGGAATATTCAGCCGTACCCGCGATATCATCGCGGCCAATTTCAACGATATGCTCGATAAGGCGGATGATCCCCAGAAGATGATCCGCATGATCATCCTCGAAATGGAGGAAACCCTTGTCGAAGTTCGCGCCAGCGCCGCGCGCACCATCGCCGACCAGAAAGAAATGCATCGCCATACGGTGAAGCTGGACAAGCTGCAGGCCGATTGGGGCGAGAAGGCCCAGCTCGCGCTCTCGAAGGATCGTGAAGACCTCGCCCGCGCGGCTTTGGTAGAGAAGAAGAAGGCAGTCGATATGGCTGACCAGCTCAAGCAGGAAATCGCAGTTCTTGATGATGCGCTGCGCGCTTACGAGCAGGACATCACCAAGCTGCAGAACCGCTTGCGCGAGGCTCGCAGTCGGCAGACCGCAATCGCGGCACGCTTGGAAAGCGCGGAAAACCGCGTGAAGCTGCGCAGTCTGATGACGGAAGAGCGTGTGGACGATGCCTTGAGCCGGTTCGACCAGCTTGAGCGACGCGTCGACTATGCCGAAGGGCGTGCGGATGCGCTGAGCATTTCGGACGGTTCGGCAAAACCAAGCTTGTCCGACGAGATCGCCGCGCTGGAAGGCGCCGATGCGATCGATGACGAACTGGCACAGATGAAGAAGGCGCTCGGCAAGACAGACAGCGCCGAGAAGGAGGGCTGATCCATGGAAGAAGTATTTGCCGTCGTAGCGATATTCATCGCCCTGCCGTGGATCGTCCTTCATTACATAACCAAGTGGAAGACATCCGCCACGATCACGACCGACGACGAGGCCTTGCTCGAAGAGCTCTACAACCTCGCCAAAAGGCTGGATGAGCGCATGGATACGGTGGAGCGCCTTGTCGCTTCCGACAATCCCGACTTCCGCCCCGCCCGCCTGATCCATGACAGCGAACAGGATAACCAGCAGCTGCGCGAACTAGAGCAGCTGATCGCCGAGAAAAAAGGAGTTCACCAGTGAACAGCCCCCGCACCACCCTCTATCGTGACAAGCAGAATGCGAAGCTGATGGGCGTATGCTCGGGCATCGCGGACTATACCGGTGTCGACGCCTTCTGGGTTCGGCTCGGGTTTCTCGGCCTGACCTTCATGACCGGCGGATCGACGATCCCGTTCTACTTCCTGGCTGGCATCCTGCTCAACAAGAAGCCTGCCCATCTCTACTCGGAGCCTGACGAGCAGCGCTATTGGCAGCGTGTTCGCCAGAGCCCCAAGCGCACGGCCCGCGAAATTCGCGCGAAGATGAAGGACGTCGATCGCCGCCTGGCCGACGTGGAAACATTTTACGTCAGCAGCAACCCACGCCTGAATGCCGAAATCGAACGGCTTCGGTAAAGCAACTTATTAAAGGGGGAATACCGTGTTTGACTGGGCATATCTGATCCCGCTGGCGCCTTTCCTGATGGTAGCTTTCATCGTGTGGTCCAAGAACCAGCGCGCCTTGGAAGAAAAGCGTATCGAAGCGACCGCCGCTCAAACCGCTGAACATACCGCACAGCATGTCAGCCGCATCGTGGAACTGGAGCAGCGGGTGCAGGTTCTCGAGCGGATCGTAACTGACCGCGGTTATGATGTGGCCACCCAGATCGAGGCCCTGCGCGATCAGCGCGAAGTTGAGGACAAGGGCAGCGGCGTTCCTCTGGATGTCAAGCAAGGGGAGCGTGCGTAATGGATTTCGGAGACCCCTCTTTCATCATCGCCATTATCGCCGTCAGTACCGGTGGATGGCTGATCAACAACTGGATCAGGGCCAAGCACGGCTATTCTCTCGAGAACGAATGGGGCGGGATGACCGAACCGGCTGATACCGCGGAAACCAAGCGCTTGCGCGCTGAGAACCGCGAACTGAACGACAAACTCGACACCATGCAGGATCGCATGGTGGTGCTGGAGAAGATCGTTACCGATCGTGGCTATTCGCTAAGCGAAGAGATTGAAGCGCTACGCCACGATTCATCTCACACCGGCGTTCCTGTGAACGCGCGGACATCGGAGAAGTCGTGATGCCTATCGAAATCACATCGGAAGTCGTAGCGATGATCGGAATTGCTGGGGTTGCCGGCTGGGTCTTCACCACATGGTTGCGGATCAAGAATGGCTATCCGCTCGAGAACAGCTGGGGCAAGGCAATCTACCCGAAAAACGATCAAGCGATCGAACGCGTCAAGCTACTCACGCAGGAAAACGCCGAATTGCGCGCAGAACTGGGTTCGCTCAAGGATCGGCTCGGCAATGTCGAACGGATCGTCACGGACAGCGGATACCAACTTACCAGTGAGATCGAATCTCTCCGCGCCAAGCGGGAGGCGAACTGATGGATCCGGACCTCCTTCTCATATTCGGCTTTATCCTCGCGATCATCATGATGGTGCTGCCATTCGCCTACATCGTAAATCAGCGCGTGCAGGAACATGAAGCTCGCAAGCTTGAGCTTGAAGCGCGAAAAGAGGAAGCGAAAGCCGAACAGCTGCGTTTTTCCAAGGGCGACTATTACAAGATGGAGGAGCGTGTTCGCGTGTTGGAACGCATCGCCACCGAAAGGAACGACGTGCTTGCTTCACAGATAGACGAACTGCGTCTCTTGGACACAGCTGAGGAGAAAAGAGCGTGAGCGGTTGGGCACTCGTAGCTCTAGTGGCCATCGTGGTCTGGGGAATTGTCCAGATGCGCAAGCCACGACCAGCAGAGGACGTGCAAGATCATGCTCCTGAAGTCCGCGACGACGTCGCCCAGCAGGAAATCGAAGAATTACGCGAACGCATCAAGGTGCTCGAACGGATTGCCACGGATGGGAATTCGCCGAGCGCCCAGGAAACAAAAAGAATTTCCGCCGAAATCGAAGCTCTGCGCGACAAGCGGGCCGATTGAAGCGGTAGGGATAGACACTGGTTCAAGGAGGACATGGGGAAATGTTCGAGCCGACAATCACAATTGCAGCGGCGAGTCTTACTGGCCTAGTCATCGTGGCAGCAGCTTTGCTGCGAGGGTGGCAGGGATGGCTTGAGCTCAAGCGCCGCGAACTGGAGGGCCATTCGCCTCCCCGTTCGGAAGAAGGATCCACAATTGGCGCAGCCCGGATCGAGCTGGCCGACTTGAAGGAGCGGATTAAAAAGTTGGAAGCAATCGCCAGCGGGGTCGACCTGTGAACCAATCCGCTTCCCGTTCGTCCTGAACGTATCGTAACGAAATCGATCAACTGGCATCTGGCGGATTTTTGCCTTAGCGCCCCGCCGCACCACGAGATCGAAATTTCGATATAAACAGAACGACGGAGTGTCCGTGAGAAGTCTCGACGATATCCAGGAAGAATATGAATTTCTCGAAGGCGATGAACGCTATCGCTTGCTGATCGAGCTCGGGCGCGAACTGGATCCCATGCCGGATGCGCTCAAGACTGACGCCACACTGGTACGCGGATGTTCCGCAAGTGTCTGGGTCTATCCGACCGTCGAGGCCGATGAGCTCCACTTTCTTGCCGACAGCAACGCCGCCATAACAAAAGGCATCGTCGCTCTGGTTATCTCCGCTGTACAAGACAAGCCGGCTCGGGAAGTTGCAGCGATGGACATTCATCACGCGCTCGCCCCCTTCGACCTGAAGAACCAGCTTTCGAGCAATCGTACCCAAGGGGTTCCGAACATGATTGCACTGGTCCAGGAACACGCCTCGCGCATCGCGACAAAATAAGATGCGTCATGTGTACCGCATATTAGGCTATATTGCGGTGGGCCTTGGCGCGATCGGGGCCATCTTGCCCATCATGCCGACAGTACCGTTCTTGCTTCTGGCGGTTTACTTCTTCGCCCGTTCAAGCCCCGAACTGGAGCAGAAGATCCTCGATCACCCGCATTGGGGGCCGCAGGTGAAGGACTGGCGCGATCGGCGCGCGATCAGCCGGTCATCGAAAACCATCGCCATAGGCGCTATGGCAACCGGTGCGATCTTCACCTATTTCACGCTTGGCCATCCCTGGTATCTAATTTCTGTAGCGATTTTAGTAATCGCAGGAAGCTGGATCGCCACCAGAAATGAATGAGCGCAGGGCCATCACCGGAGAGTTCATGGATAAGCTCCTGACGTCAGAAGCCATTGAGAGTGGACTTCAAGCCCCGGCGCTTTCGCGCACCACTGCCTCTCCTGCCTCACGCTGACGTCGCAGTTCTGCTTTCAACTTGGCGGGTTCCTGAGCAAAAACAAAGCCGAAGCTGACGCCACCCTCTCTGCCGATGGTCGCGTGGTGAAGTTTGTGGGCCTGAACCAAACGCTTGGCATAGCCGCTCTTCGGCACCCACCGGAAATAACGCTGATGCACCAGGCCGTCGTGGACGAAAGTATAGATGAGCCCATAGCAGGTGATACCGAAGGCTATCCACCACAGCAGATCCGACCAGACATAACCGATGGCGAACATCGCGAAGACAATCGTGCCGAAGGTTACTGCGTAAAGATCGTTCTTCTCGAACGTGTTATCGTGCGGTTCGTGGTGATCCCTGTGCCACCCCCAGCCCCAGCCATGCATGACATATTTGTGCGCCCACCAAGCAAATATCTCCATTCCGACAAGGGAAAGGAAAACGGTGAGAAGGATGGCTGGAACGGTCATGCTGTCACTTGTTGGTCGCTGGATACCCACCGGCGTGCTGCCGGCAATTGCCACCACGGCACATGAGGTGCGAGGTGATGTTCGTGATGATAGCCGAAATGGAAGCAGGTGGCGAGAGACGCCATGGTCCCGAACTTGTCGGACCTCGCATTATGATGATCAGCAAAACGATCGTCACGATGTCGGTGGGGACGGAAGGTGCCGAAATAGAACAACTGCATTGATGAAGCGATCGCCGGAACGCCGTAGAGCAGCACGATCTTTTCCACTGGCACGCCAAATGCCAGCCAGTAAGTAAGCACTACGGTGAAGACGAAAACCACCGACTGCCAACCGAAATAGCGCTTCAAAAATTCGGCATACCAGGGCCAGAAATGCGAAGGATGATCCGCGCTGAAATCGGGATCGTCCGCACTTCCCGGCGCCCGATGATGGGCGAAATGCGCGTCTCGCATTCGTCGCCACGAAAAACCGGCATAGATGAAAAGGAGAAGGCCCCCGATAATGTCATTTATCCGACCGCCACGGGGAACGAGTGAACCATGCATCGCATCGTGGCTGACAATGAACAGCCCCACGGAAAGCCAGCATTGTATTAATACTATCGCGAGAGCGAGTGGAATGGTCGCCCAGCGCAACTCGAAAAAGAACATGGCATACGCGTGTAGGCACGCCCAACCGACAACGATGGCAAAAGCCAAAGCCAGACCAGTCACCGCCTGGCGACGGACCGATAACGGCATCCTCGCGACCTGATCTGTATCTCGCATGCCGCCTATATAGGATGTACGGCTGCCCAGCGCAAAAGACTTAGTCGGTGGCGACACCGCTCTTGCGACAGATACCAAAATACTTCTCCGCCACATCGGCGCTGATGCGCGCGGGACGGTGACTGTCGGCATCAAGGCAGCACCACATGCTTTTAACCTCAGCCAGCACGTCTTCGCCACGGCGAATCACTGTGTTGTAGAAACTGCGCGCGCCCTTGATCTTTTCCAGCACCGTTTCCGCGATAACCTCGTCATCGAGAAAGGCGGGTTTGCGATAAGTGATCTCATGCTTGAGAGCGACCCAAGCCTTGCTCGCCACTTCCTCTGCAGGCGCCAGCTTCTGCCAATGCGCCAGAACCGTGTCCTGCACCCAATTTAGGTAGCGCGCATTGTTCACGTGCCCCATGAAATCGATATCGCCGGGAAGGACTTTGATCGGGAAGCTGAATGGCTTTGCTGACATGAATGTAAGTAAAGCACAGAAAGGTTAAGTTTGGAAGACTCTGGATTTGCCTTTTTGCCCCCGGAGCAATCCGGGACCACAAGGTTGTCATGGCGACCAAACCACGGACACTTTACGAAAAAATCTGGGATGCCCATGTCGTGGAGCGGCATGACGATGGCACCTGCCTGATCTACATAGACCGGCATCTCGTGCACGAGGTGACCAGTCCACAAGCCTTCGAAGCGCTCCGCCTTGCAGGCCGGAAGGTCCGTCGCCCCGACCTTACGCTAGCCGTGCCAGATCACAACCTGCCCACCACC
Source organism: Qipengyuania triglochinis (assembly GCF_054655615.1). Taxonomy (NCBI): domain Bacteria; kingdom Pseudomonadati; phylum Pseudomonadota; class Alphaproteobacteria; order Sphingomonadales; family Erythrobacteraceae; genus Qipengyuania; species Qipengyuania triglochinis. The sequence goes on from NZ_BAAHND010000003.1 coordinate 124,002, forward strand.
GCCCGCCTGGACACCGCCGGTAAGCGTCTTCCCATTGAGGACAAACAGAGCGCGGCCCAGCTCGCCGCGCTGGAGCGTAATGCACCGTCTTTCGGTATCGATTACATCGATGCTGTCGCGCCTGAACAAGGCATCGTTCACGTTGTGGGGCCCGAACAGGGCTTTTCCTTGCCCGGATCAACCATCGTATGTGGCGACAGCCACACTGCCGCGCATGGCGGAATCGGCGCACTCGCATTCGGGATCGGCACTAGCGAGGTCGAACATGTCCTGGCCACACAAACGCTTCTGCTGCGGCGAAGCAAGACGATGGAAGTGCGGGTCGATGGCGCGCTTGGTCCGGGTGTGAGCGCAAAGGACCTTATTCTCCACGTCATAGGCATTATCGGTACCGCTGGCGGGACGGGCCATGTAATCGAATATCGCGGCGAAGTTTTCGAGAAGATGGGCGTGGAAGGCCGCCTGACCGTCTGCAATATGAGCATCGAAGGCGGAGCGCGCGCCGGCCTGATTGCCCCCGATGATACCGTGTTCGCCTATCTCAAAGGCCGTCCCTACTCGCCGACAGGAGACGCTTGGGAGAAGGCTGTCGACTGGTGGCGGTCGCTCACTACCGATGAGGGCGCTGCATTCGACAAGAGCGTGGTGATCGATGCCTCTGATATCGAACCCACCGTAAGCTGGGGAACGAGTCCCGAAGACGTGGTGGCTATTGGCGGCACCGTCCCCTTCCCCGACAGTTTTGCCGATCCCGCCAAGAAGGAAGCTGCCCTCAAAAGCTTAGATTATATGGGGCTCGAACCAGGAACTCCGCTCGAGACCGTCCCGGTCGAGAATATCTTCATCGGCTCATGCACCAACAGCAGGATCGAAGATCTTCGCGCAGCTGCGGAGGTTCTCAAAGGTCGGGCCAAAGCCGCGAATGTGCGCTGGGCCATCGTGGTGCCGGGATCCGGACTGGTGAAGCGCCAAGCCGAACAGGAAGGGCTTGATCGCATATTCACCGATGCCGGTTTCGAATGGCGCGAACCGGGCTGTTCTGCCTGCCTTGCAATGAACCCCGACAAGGTTCCGCCGGGCGAGCGCTGCGCCTCCACGTCGAACCGCAATTTCGTGGGAAGGCAGGGCCCGGGCGCGCGTACTCACCTGCTGAGCCCGGCGATGGCCGCAGCAGCAGCGGTGACCGGGCGCCTCACCGATGTTCGAAAACTGATGGGCACATGACCCCTTGCCCTCACCCAAACCACATACCATGAGGGGCGCATGACCAAACTCCCCAAAGGCAAGGCCGCCATCGCTGGCGCCATCGGTTCCGCCGCTATCGCAGCAGCGCTTCTCTATGCGAACAAGCGCCGCGAAAAGAAGAACAAGCCGCACCAGCCGGGACCAATCCCCTCAGGCGAAAACCCGGAGACAGATTGATGAAACACGTATCGACAATCCACGGCCGCGCCATTCCGCTGGGCCTGAAGAACGTCGATACCGATGTCATCATTCCGGCGCACTGGCTCAAAACGGTCAGCCGAGAAGGGCTTGGCCGGGGCGCGTTCGAAACGATCCGCCAGTCACCCGGCAATCCCTTCGATGTCAAGGATTTCGCAAATGCCCCGATCCTTATAGCGGGTGACAATTTCGGCTGCGGGTCCAGCCGAGAGCATGCTGCCTGGGCTATGCTGGACATGGGCCTTACCGCAGTCATAGCCCCAAGCTTTTCAGACATATTTTCCGGCAATGCCTTCAAAAACGGTATCCTCGCAGTCGAATTGCCGCAGGAACAGGTCGATCGGTTACTCGAAGTCGCACGCGAATATCCGTTGACCATCGACCTCGAAAATCAGGTTGTCACCACCCCCTTCCAGGATCGATTTGCATTCGAGATCGATCCTTTTCGCAAGCATTGCCTGACCAACGGCCTTGATGAAATTGGCCTGACGCTGGAGCGGGATGCCGAAATAGAAAAACACGAAACAGAGCGTGCAGCCAGACTACCTTGGCTAGACGCGCCACGAAAAAACCGGAGAGAATACGCATGAAAGCAGTCCTGTCGAAGGAAACCGGCGGTCCCGACACTCTTGTTGTCGAGGAGGTCGAAGCTCCCACCCCAGGCAAGGGTGAAGTGCTTATTAAGGTTGCCGCCTGCGCCATCAATTTTCCCGACACACTGATCATCCGCGACATGTATCAGTTCAAGCCGCCCCGTCCCTTCGCTCCGGGAAGCGAAATCTCGGGCACGATCGAAGAGCTTGGCGAGGGTGTGGAAAATTTCGCGGTCGGCGATCGCGTAATCTGCGGGCTGGGCAATGGCGGGTTGCAGGAAAAGGTCACTACACCTTCTGCAAAACTGTTTAAGGTCCCCGAGGGCATAGACCTGGTCCAGGCTTCCGCCCTCCTGATGACCTACGGAACCACGATCCACGGTCTCAAAGATCGGGGCGATATCAAGGAGGGGGAAACCGTCCTCGTATTGGGCGCGGCAGGCGGTGTTGGCCTTTCCGCAGTGGAGCTCGCAAAGGCTTACGGCTGCCGCGTCGTTGCCGCCGTTTCGACCGAAGAGAAAGCCGAGGTTGCACGAAATGCGGGGGCCGACGAGGTGGTGATCTATCCCCGCGCGCCTTTCGACAAAGACACCTCGAAAAAGCTGGCGAATGACTTCAAGGAAGCCGTCGGCTCGGATGGCGCGGATATCGTCTACGACATTGTGGGCGGCGACTATTCCGAACCCGCTTTACGATCAATCGCGTGGGAAGGCCGCTTCCTGGTGGTCGGCTTTCCGGCAGGCATTGCCAAAATGCCCCTCAACCTCACTCTTCTGAAAAGCTGCGACATCCGCGGTGTGTTCTGGGGCGCATTCACCGCGCGAGAACCCGAACGGAACAATGCCAACATCGCCGAACTGTTCGATCTTTGGAAGGCCGGGAAGATCAGTCCCCTGGTCAGCGAGACCTACCCGATCGAACGAGCGCACGAGGCAATCACCAAGCTGGAGAACCGCGGCGCGATCGGAAAGCTCGTGGTGACGATGGAATAATCGCGCCTACCTCCTTGCCGCTCGCGCCTTGCGTCCCTATTCGGATGGCAACTTCTTCAAGGGAAATGACATGACCGACTTCAAGGATCGCGAACGCGGAGAGGAAACCAAATTCGCTTTCGATCAGGAAAACGAATTCAAGATCGCCGCGCGCCGCAACCGGCTTTTGGGCGAATGGGCTGCCGAGAAGATGGGCCTCACGGAAGAAGAAACCGATGCTTACAAGAAGGCGGTCGTGCAGGCAGATTTCGAAGAAGCGGGTGACGAAGACGTGGTCCGCAAGCTTCTCGGGGATCTTACGGCCGCCGATTGCGACGTGAGCGAAGCGGACATTCGCGCCAAGCTGGACGACTGTGCCATCGAAGCGCGCCGCCAGTTCATGAGCGACCAGAGGTAATCCTATGCCGATGCCAGCAGAAGACATCGTGGCGCTGATCGAAGCCGCGCTTCCGGGCGCCACGGTCGAGATGCGCGATCTTGCGGGCGATAACGATCATTGGGCAGCCAAGGTCACGGCCCCACAATTTACGGGAAAGACCCGGGTTGCCCAGCACAAGCTGGTATACGACGCGCTGGGTGATCGCATGGGCGGGGAACTCCACGCCTTGCAACTGACTACCGAAGCCCCCAACTGATTCCCTGACAAATTCAGCAATACCAAAGGCAGGGCTCACATGTCCGACGTAAATTCGCGCATCTCCGACATCGTCAAGGAAAACGACGTTGTGCTCTTCATGAAGGGCACGCCGCTCTTCCCACAATGCGGTTTTTCCAGCCGCGCCGTGGCCATTCTCGACCACTGCGGTGTCGCTTACGAAAGCGTCGACGTGCTGCAGGACATGGAAATCCGTCAAGGCATCAAGGCCTATTCCGACTGGCCGACCATTCCTCAGCTATACGTCAAAGGCGAGTTCCTCGGCGGAAGCGACATCATGATGGAAATGTTCGAAGCTGGTGAATTGAAGCAGCTGATGGATGAAAAACAGGTGGCCAAGACCGAGGGCTGACCTTTCTTCCGATTGCGAAAAATAAAACCCGCCCGGGGGACCACCGGGCGGGTTTTTTTATCGGGGAGGCATCGCAAGACCAGAATGCGCGCCTCTAGAAGACTATAGGGACGCACATTCCCATGCAGGGCCTATGCCAGCACCCCTGCTTCCCGCAGAAACCCGACGACTTAGTGGTTAACGGCTACGCAGCAATTTTCCGACATGTAAGGAATTCCGACAGTACCGGAATTTCTTCATCGCTTGGCATTCCAGCTTGTTGCCGCCAGACTGCGCCGCGATGACGAATTTGCAGACCGATCCCTCAGACGGAATACCCGCTGCCACGGTAATCGTATTCCGGGACTCCCCCGGCAGAGGTCCGCCGGAGATCCTGATGACCATCCGATCACGCGAGATGGTCTTCGCTGGTGGTATGGCCGTGTTCCCCGGGGGGCGGGTCGATCCAAGTGACTATGATCTCGGCGCAATGATCGGCGGCCCGCTGGATCCGGAGGAGGCGGCGCATCAGATCGCAGTCTTGCGCGAAACTCTTGAGGAAACTGGGCTAGCCATTGGCCTTTCCGGAGAGATCGACGCAGAAAAAGCCCGTAAGGCTCGCGCCTTTCTGCTTCAGACCGGTGATCTGGCAACCGTACTGGATCATTTCGCTTGGGAGCTGGACCTGGATCAGTTAACCCCATTCGCCCGGTGGTTCCCGAAAAACGAGCGGCTGACCCGCCTGTTCGACACCCGATTTTACATCGCCGATCTGGGGACCGGCGCAGTTGAAATCGAAGCCGATCTTGCCGAAAATACACATCTCTTCTGGACCAGCGCCCAAGGCGCGCTTGATGCAGCGGAGAAGGGTCAAATCAAGATCATCTTCCCTACGCGCCGCAACCTCGAACGGCTCGCGCAGTTCGACAGCTTTGTTGCGGCAAAGGAGCATGCCGAGCGTTTTGAGGTTCGCACCATCACCCCTTTCACCGAGAAGCGCGATGGAAGGCAGTGGCTGTGTATCGACGACGACCTCGGCTATCCCGTAACTGCAGAAGCAATCGAGACTGTCGCAAGAGGGTAAGTCGAGTCTCGCAAGCGCCTGTTGATACCGCTATCATATCACGCGTTTTCCGCGAGCCTTTGCTTTCTGGTTTGGTAGATCGAAGACCTTGCCAGCTTTACCGCAATTGACAGCATAACCGCCGTTTTATAGCGTGATGATAGCGCTCACATGTCGGTGCGCCTGGCCGAGCCAATAGGCAGGCTGTCCAAGGGGAGGAATAATGTCCGTGAAATCCGTCGGTATCGTCGCGCTTTTCGGCGCCAGCGCGCTCCTTGCGGGGTGCTCGACCTATTCGGTCGCGAGCGATCCCCGGGCCGATGCAGCCGGCGCCGCTAGCCCGGCCATCCCCGGCGCCGGCCTTGCCCATCCCGAAATCTGGCCTGCGTATGAGTACCCCGTTTCGGTTCAGCCCGATGACGAAGCGCGTATTACGGCCCTACTCTCCAAGATGACGCTGGAGGAGAAGATCGGCCAGCTCGTTCAGGCGGATCTTTGCTGCGTCACTCCGGAAGACGTCCGCGAATACAATCTCGGATCGATCCTGGTCGGGGGGAACAGCGGCCCCGGCGGCAACGATCTGGCCCCGGCCCCGGAATGGCTGGCGGCGGCTGATGACTTCTATCTTGCTTCCGTCGACAAGAGCGATGGCGGCGTCGGAATTCCGCTGATCTGGGGGACCGATGCCGTTCACGGACACTCCAACATCATCGGGGCGACAATTTTTCCGCACAATATCGGCCTTGGCGCCATGCGCGATGCGGATCTCATCCAGAAGATCGGCGCAGCTACCGCGAAGGAAATTCGCGTGACGGGGCAGGAATGGACCTTTGCCCCCACCGTGGCAGTACCGCAGGATTTCCGTTGGGGCCGCGCCTATGAAGGCTATTCCTCCGATCCCGATCTCGTGGCTTCCTATGTGGGCGCGATGGTCCGCGGATTGCAGGGGCCGCCGTCCAATGACGATCTGCTGGCAGGGCCTTATGTTATCGCCTCGACCAAGCATTTTCTCGCCGACGGCGGGACCGATGGCGGCGTCGATCAGGGCGATAGTTCGATCAGCGAAGAAGAATTGCGCGATATTCATGGCAAGCCTTATGGCCCCGCCATCGCAGAGGGTGTCTCCACCGTGATGGTCAGCTTCTCCAGCTGGCAGGGCAAAAAGATGACGGGCAACCGGTCGCTGGTGACAGGTGTACTGAAGGATCGGATGGATTTCGGCGGGTTCGTGGTGTCCGACTGGAACGCGCATGGGCAGGTCGAAGGGTGCAGCAACGAAAGCTGCCCGCAGGCCCTGATGGCCGGTATCGACATGTATATGGCACCTGATACGTGGAAGCCGATCTATGAAGATCTGCTGGCGCGCGCCAAGGCCGGTACCATACCGATGTCCCGGATCGATGATGCGGTGGCGCGAATTCTCCGGGTGAAGGGCCGTGTCGGCCTGTTCGAAGCAGGCAAGCCGTCCGATCGCCCCTATTCGGGCGATTACGAGGAACTGGGCTCGCCCGAGCATCGCGCCATTGCCCGTGAAGCTGTGCGCAAGAGCCTCGTCCTGCTCAAGAACCAGGGCGTCTTGCCGCTCAAGCCCGGCGGCCGCTTGCTGGTAGCTGGCGATGGGGCCGACGATATCGCCCGTCAGTCGGGTGGCTGGACTCTGAGTTGGCAGGGTACTGGGGTAAACAACAGCCATTTCCCGGGCGCCACATCCATCTGGAGCGGTCTGGATCAGGCTGTTCAAGCAGCAGGGGGCAGCGCGGAACTGTCACCCGATGGCACTTTCGAGACGCGTCCCGATGCGGCCGTGGTCGTCTTCGGCGAAACGCCTTATGCGGAGTTTCAGGGGGACCGCGAAGCACTCGCGCTCGACCCGGAACTGACCGCGCCCTTCGAGACGATGCGCAAGCTGAAAGCGCAGGGAATTCCGGTGGTTGCGCTGATGATCACCGGACGCCCGCTCTATGTGAACCCTGCCCTCAACGATGCCGATGCTTTCGTGGTGGCATGGCTTCCCGGTAGCGAAGGCGGCGGCGTGGCCGACGTTCTCGTCGCGGAAAACGATGGAAAACCGCGCTTCGACTTTACCGGCAAGCTGCCCGCTGCCTGGCCGCGCACCACACAGATCGATGACGGCGTGCTCTACGATTACGGTTATGGTCTGACCTATGCCAGCCAGCCTTCAGATTGGGCCAATTTACCCGAGCTCGACACCACCGAACTGGCGGGAGACAGCCGTTTGTGGTTCAGTGCGGGGGCGCCGGCGGCACGGTGGTCGCTGCTTGTGGGCGGCGGGGACGATGGGGACCAGATCCGCATTACCAATGTGCCGGCCGAAGTTCTCTCGGGCCGGGCGACGGTCACGGCTGACAATTACCTGGTGCAGGAAGGGGCGCGGCGCTTTGCGATCGACTCCGGAATGTCCACCGTCCAGCTCCGCAATTTCGAGCCGGTGAACATAGATCGCGAGACGAATGCCGACGTTATGTTGCTGGTAACATTGAAGGTTTGGGATGCGCCCGACAGTGCGCGGCTCGGCGCGATCGGGCCCGATAGCGAGGGTTTCATCGATCTTGATATGCCCGTTACCGGCGAATATGTGCGCTATGGTATCCCGCTCAAATGCCTCAAGGAACAGGGCGCGGACGTGACCAATTTGACGCAGCCTTTCGTGTTGGAAACGCAAGGAAAGACCGATTACGCCATCGGCGAAGTGCGGCTGGGCAGCGATGCGGAGACCGTTTTGCGTTGCGGATAATGGACCGAACACCCTCTTGATCGGAGCCGATGCGCCCGATCAAGAGGGTTTCTCTCCCGAAAAAGCGGGAGCGGCCAAGACACTGTGGGAGAGAGAAACATGAAACGATTTTTGCTGCGATCATCGATGATCCTGTGCGCCACTTCGCTGGCGACGCAGTCCATTGCGCAAACTCCGTCCGCGCCGGTTGAGCAGGATCCGCTGCCCGTCGGCACCTGCGTCAATCTGGGCAACACGCTGGAGCCTGAGACCGAAGGAGCCTGGGGCGGCGCCACGGTAACCAAGGAAGACATGGAGCGGATTGCCGCTGCCGGCTTCGACACCATTCGCATCCCGGTGCGCTGGCACAACAAGTCGCTGAGCGAGCCGCCCTATACGGTGGACGCGGCCTGGATGGACCGGGTGCAGGAGATAGTCGACTGGGCGCTGGCCGCCGATCTCAACGTGATCCTCAACAGCCACCACTTCGATCCGATCTACGAGCGCCCGCTGGAAGTGGCGCAATGGCACGGCGGCGTATGGAAACAGATCGCCGAGCGGTTCGAAGGCTATCCCGAAGACACTTTGTGGTTCGAGCTGGAAAACGAGCCGCACAATAAGTTCGACCATTCGAACCTGCTGCAGACGCTGGCCCCGGGGCTGGCGGAAATACGCAAGCTTCACCCCACGCGGGCGGTAATCATCGGCGGCGAGAACTGGAGCGGGATCAAATCGCTCGAGACGCTGCCCCTGCCCGAAGATCCCAACATCCACCCGACCTTCCATTATTACGAACCCTTCGCCTACACCCACCAGGGTGCGGAATGGGCCGGTCCGGACATTCCGCCGGTGGGCCGCACCTTCCCCACCGCCGAGGACGAGGCGATGCTGAAACGCGATGTCGCGGCGATCAAGGCATACAAGGCGCGCACCGGCAAGACGCCCTTCATGGGCGAGACCGGCGCGTTCGACCGGCATATCCCGCTGGAAGACCGGGTGACCTATCACCGCACGATCCACGATGCCTTCGCCCCGACCGGCATCGGCATGTGCGTCTGGGCCTATACCAACACCTTCCCCTTTTACGATCACCAGAAAGGGCAATGGCTGCCCGGTATGCTCGAAGCCATCGGCCTGAAGCCGGAAGACTGATTACCCAAGAAAAAGGTGCCCGGCATTACCGCCGGGCACCCCTTCACGCGCGGTCCAGCCCGCACCGTTCGATCAGCCCTTAGCGTTTCGAATAGGCATAGGGGCCGACGACAACGCCGGTGAACAGCCCGGCATGGACCGAGGCGAGCGGTTCAACGTCGATTTCGCCGCCGACGGCCTGCCATTGCGAAGCTCCCTTCGCGCGCCACCAGGCCTGCGCATCGCCTTCCCTGATGGCGAGCTTCAGTTCGATCGGGCCATCCGTGCCCAGCGCCTGCTGGGCCACCAGTTCCCCCTCGTCCGATTGATCGCCATCGGTCCGCAGGCGCACGACCAGCCTGTCCCCTTCCTGCCCGAAGGCGAGGAAATGGCTTTCGTCCATGAAGGCGAGCAGTCCCGCGAAATCATTGGAAGAACCGGGATCGAAATCCACGCTGGTAGTGAAATCAGCGGAAGGATGGCGCATCCGGCGGCCCGTGAAAGCGGGCTTGCCCAAGCTGCCCGCGGCATCACTGCCGGAAATCATGTGCAGGCTGCCATCGCCGACCATCAGCGACTGTTCCGCTGTCGGGTTGCGAATGCCGATCCATTCATCGGATAGCGGCGCGCTGAAATCCTCGCGCCACTGCGACCAGTGGGTGCCCTTGCCCACTGGCAGATTGGGCCGCTTCGCCACCATAGGCACGGCTTCGCCCCGGTCGAGGAAGCGCGGCCAGCCGTCCTTCCATTCCAGCGGCAGCAGGAAGGTTTCACGCCCCAGCAGCGTCGATTGGCCTTCGAAGGGCCGCGTGGCGAGGAAGACGCCCCACCAGCTGCCATCGTCCAGCTGCACGATATCGGCATGGCCGGTCGCCTCCACCCGGTCGGGCCGGTCAGCCGGCATATCGCGCTGGGTCAGGATCGGGTTGAAATCGCCGGGCTCGTAAGGCCCCTTCAGATCGCGCGAGCGATAGATGGTCTGCGAATGCTGGTCCGCCGTGCCGCCTTCCGCAGTCAGCAGGTAATACCAGCCATCGACATGATAGATATGCGGCCCTTCCGCCCAGATCGGATTGGTCGACGGATCGACCCCGCCATCGACCAGCAGCGTGCGTTCGGGCAGCACCTGCATCGTATCAAGATCGAATTGCTGCAGCCACAAGGCGCGGTGGCCTTCATAACGCGGCTCTGTCGGCGGGGCATCGTTATAGACGATCCACGCCGTGCCATCGTCGGCAAAATAGAGCGAGGGATCGATCCCGCCGAAATCGAGCCAGGTCGGATCGCTCCACGGGCCTGCCGGATCATCGGCGGTTATCACGAAATTGTCCCCGCATTCGATGCAGGTGTTCACGATCCAGAACTCGCCATCGTGATGGGAAATGGCCGGGGCGAACAGCCCGCGATTGGTCCCCAGCCCGCTGAAATCCATCTGGCCCGGGCGGTCGATCGCATTGCCGATCAGCGTCCAGTTCACCAGATCGGTGCTGTGGAGAATCGGCAGGCCGGGAAACCAGCTGAACGTGGATGTGACGGCATAGAAATCATCGCCGACCCGCACGATCGACGGATCGGGATGGAAGCCCGGGATCACCGGATTGCGATAGCTGCCTTCCGGGGCAGCGGGCGCTTCGTTCACCGCCTTATATTCCATATAATCGAAACTGGCGGTGGATTTTGCCTGCACCTGCACTGCCGCGCCAGCGGGCAACAGGGCCGCCGCACAGCCGAGCAAAGCGGTTTTGCTAATAAACTTCATCTCTCTCCCTCCATTGACCGCGATGGGGCTTGTTCCCTCGCGGTCTCGTGCTTATGGTAGCGCTATCACAAGGGAGGGCAAGAGCCAGAATATGGCCGACAATATTTCCGACAGCCTGCCAGCCGATTACGAGCGCGGGCGTTTTCTGGGGCGGGCCCAGTCACCCGATGGCCCCTGCGTCATCCTGATCGAACAGGGCAATCTTTACGATCTGACCAACCGCGTTGCGTCCGTTTCCGGTGCCATCGCGCGGCGTGCCTTCGATGGCGGTAAGCTGATCGGCCCCGTGACCGATGGCCTGCCCGAAGGGTGGAGCCTGCTTTCCCCCATCGATCTGCAATGCATCAAGGCCGCTGGCGTTACCTTCGCCCTGTCCGCCATCGAACGCGTGATCGAAGAACAGGCGCGCGGCGATGCGGCGGCGGCTTCCGAAATCCGCGCCCAGCTCGAAGGGAAGGTTGGATCGGGCATCCGCTCTGTCGTGCCCGGCAGCGATGAGGCCATGCAATTGAAGGCCGCGCTGATCGAAGAAGGCATGTGGTCGCAATATCTGGAAGTGGCCATCGGCCCCGATGCGGAAATCTTTTCCAAATCGCCAGTGCTGTCATCGGTGGGCCATGGCGCCGAAATCGGCGTGCGCTCCGATTCCAGCTGGAACAATCCCGAACCCGAAGTGGTGCTTGCCTGCGATGCGCATGGCGAAGTGGTCGGCGCCGCGCTGGGCAATGACGTGAATTTGCGCGATTTCGAAGGCCGGTCTGCACTGCTGCTGTCCAAGGCGAAGGACAATACCGCCAGCTGCTCGCTTGGCCCCTTCATCCGCCTGTTCGACGACCATTTCTCCGTTGACGATGTGCGGTCGGCCAATGTCGATCTTACCATCGAAGGACCCGATGGCTATCGCCTCGAAGGCACCAATATCATGGGCCAGATCAGCCGCGATCCGCTGGACCTGGTGGCCCAGTGCCTGTCCGAACATCATTATCCCGACGGCTTCGTTCTGTTCTGCGGCACGCTGTTCGCGCCGACGCAGGATCGCGATGAAGAAGGCGCCGGCTTCACGCATAAGATCGGCGACAAGGTCACGATCAAATCCGACCGGATCGGCACGCTGCAGAACACAGTCACCACATCGCGCGATGCCGCGCCTTGGGAAATGGGCATTGCGGCCTTCGCCACCAATCTGGCCGGACGCGGACTAATCGACAAAATTTAAGAGCGCCGCGTGCATCGAGAACAGCACGCTTCCGCTTGGGACGAGGATCGTAAGTACATGAATGAAGAGCCCCGCAACGCAGCGCTTGGCGCCGTCTATCCGAGTCTTCGCGGGCGAAAAGTCATCGTCAGCGGTGGGGCATCGGGGATCGGTAAAGGGATCGTGGAAGGCTTCGTGCGCCAGGGTGCGGCGGTGGCCTTCCTCGATATCCTCGAAGAACCCGGCCGCGAACTGGTCGAACGCCTGTCCCCCGATGCCGAGATCGCACCGCATTTCGTGCAGTGCGACATTACCGATTGCGATGGCTATGCCGCCAAGATCGACGGCATCGTCGCCCATCTGGGCGGGTGCGATGTGCTGGTGAACAATGCCGCCAACGATGACCGGCATTCGGTCGAAGAGGTAAGCTCGGACTATTGGGACCAGAGCATGGCGGTGAACCTCAAGCACCAGTTCTTCGCCGCGAAAGCAGTCGTGCCGCACCTGAAGAAAAACGGCGGCGGGTCGATCGTCAACATGGGTTCGATCAGCTGGCATCTCGGCCTGCCCGATCTCACGATCTACCAGACTGCCAAGGCCGCGATCGAAGGGCTGACGCGCAGCCTGGCGCGCGAATTGGGCCGCGACAATATCCGGGTGAACACGGTGATCCCCGGCAATGTCCAGACGCCGCGGCAGATGAAATGGTATACGCCCGAAGGCGAAGCCGAAATCGTGGCTGCGCAGTGCCTCGACGGGCGGCTGCAGCCGGTCGACATTGCGGCCATGATCATGTTCCTGGCTTCGGACGACGCGCGCTATTGCACCGCGCATAATTACTGGGTTGATGGAGGATGGCGCTGATGGCCGATGTAAAGGCAGTACTTCCCGCAGAAACGAAGCTGGGCGAAGGCGTCCTGTGGGATGCCGAACGCCAGGTGGTGTGGTTCGTGGATATCAAGCGGCACCGGCTGTGGCATTTCGATCCCACAAACGGCAGCAATTCCTATGCCAAGGCGCCCGAACAGATCGGCTGGGCGATCCCGGCGGAAGGCGGCAAATTGCTGTGCGGGTTGAAGGATGGCCTCTACCTGTTCGATCCCGAAACCGCCTCGTTCGAAAAGCTGGGCAGCGTGCCGGGCGAACCGGCGACCAACCGGCTCAACGATGCCTGCACCGACCCGTGGGGCCGCGTGTGGTTCGGATCGATGGATGACGGGGAAAACAGCGCCTCGGGCCGGTTCTATGTGTTCGACCGCGGCGATATCCGCGCGGCGGGGCCTTCGGGCATCACCATCACCAACGGCCCTGCGGTGAATGCCGCCGGGGACCGGATCTATTTCACCAATACCAGCGATCAGAAGATCATGGTCGCCGATCTGTCGCCGCGCGGCGTGGGCGAAGCGCGGCCTTTCGCCGATACGGGCGCCCTGTTTCCCGATGCCTATCCCGACGGCCCGGTGGTCGATGCGGAAGGCTATGTGTGGACCGGCGTCTATCTGGGCAGCAAGGTCGCCCGCTTCAGCCCTGACGGCAAGCTCGACACCACGATCGATATCCCCGCGCGCGATGTGACCAAGATGGCCTTCGGCGGGTCCGATTTCCGCACTGCCTATGTCACCAGCGCGACGAAGAACATGACGCCTGCCGATATGGAGCGCTATCCCGAAGCGGGCAGCCTGTTCGCCTTCGCCGCACCCGTCGCCGGGTTCGCGCAGACGCGGGCGAAGCTGGGATGAAGTACCTCCTCCTCGGCACCGCCTTCGCCTCGCTCGCCGCTGCCGCCGCCAGCGCCGCGCCCATACCGGGCCCCGCTTATGGCGATGGCATGGTCCTCCAGCAGGGGCAGCCGATCGTGATTGCCGGGACTGCCGAGGCTGGCTCCACGGTCACTGCGGTAATGGGCGAAACCCGCGCCAGCGCCCGCGCCGATGCGGAAGGTGCCTTCACCGTCACCCTGCCCGCCCGCGCAGCCAGCGCCAGTCCCGCCACGCTCACCCTGACCGACCCGACCGGCGCAACCCAGCTGAAGAATATCCTGATCGGCGATGTGATCCTGTGTTCGGGCCAGTCGAACATGGAACTGCCCGTCACGCGCGCGCTCGATGCGGGCAACCAACTCAACCGCGCGGCGGATGACGGCATTCGCCTGCTGAAAGTGCAGCAACGCACGGCCGCCGTGCCGCAGAACAGCTTCGCCTCCCCCGTCGCTTGGAATGCCGCCGACAAGGAAACCGTCGCGGATTTTTCGGCCGCCTGTTTCTACATGGCCAAGACCCTGCGCGCCGAGCGGCCTGAAGTCCCCGTCGGCCTCATCCACTCGAACTGGGGCGGCAGTGCGGCCCGCGCCTGGCTTTCACCCGAAGCCGTCTCCAACCTCTACGGCGAAGACACGCTCGCCCTACTCCGTGCCTATGAAGCCGATCCGTACCGCGCCACGCAAAGCTTCGCGCCCCGCTGGATGAACTGGTGGCGCGAGCAGGACGGTGGCCGCGAACCGTGGCGTGACAGTTCGGTGCTCGACTGGTCGCCGATCCCGGCCTTTTCCTTCTGGAACGAGTGGACGGGCACCGGACTCGACACCGAACCGCGCGCCAATGTGTGGCTGCGCCAGACGCTGACGCTAACCGAGGAACAGGCCGCGAAGGGCGGGCAACTTTCCATCGGCGCAATCGACGATCTCGACCTCACTTTCGTCAATGGCCAGCCGGTCGGCTACACCTTCGGCTGGGGTGTCGAGCGCACCTATCGCGTGCCCGGCGAAGTCCTGAACGCCGGCGCAAACGAAATCCTGATTGCCGCCAACAATGCCTGGGACATGGGCGGATTCTTCGGCGGACCCGATCGCTTGTTCTTCACCCCCGGCAATGGCGGCGAAGCCGTCCCGCTTGGCGAAGACTGGGAATATTCCGTCGCGCCTTTTCAGGACGTGCCACCGCGCGCACCCTGGGATGCCAATGCCGGTGCGGGCGTGATGCACAACGCCATGATCGCCCCGCTCGGCCCGATGCGGTTGGCAGCGGTGGCCTGGTATCAGGGCGAATCCGATGCCGGTCAGGCCGATTACGACAAGCGCCTTGAAGGGCTGTTCTCTGGCTGGCGCGCCCAGTTCGGCGAGCAGGCCAGAATGCTCGTCGTCCAGCTCGCCAATTTCGGCCAGCGACAGTCACAGCCGGGGCCCTCAAGCTGGGCCGACTTGCGGCAGGAACAGCTCGACGCGGTAAAACGTGATCGCAATGCTGCGCTCGTAACAGCAATCGACCTCGGCGAGCCGAGCGACATCCACCCGGCGAACAAAAATGTGCTGGGCCGCCGCCTTGCAGCCGCCTTCATGGGCCGAGACATGCCGACGCCTGAAAGCGCGACACGCCAGGGCAACCGCGTCATCGTTCAGTTCAGCGGTATCGGCGGCAAACTCGTTTCTTACGGCGGCGCGGCGGTGCTCGGCGTGGAGCTATGCGGCGAGACGCAGGAAAGTTGCCGCTTCGTCCAGCCGGAACTGACGGGTGATCGCATGGTCATCCCGGTCGCCCCCGATGCCCCGGTGACGAAGGTACGCTATGCCTGGGCCGATGCGCCGGTGGTGAACCTCTATGACGGCAATGGGGATGCAATACCCGGCTTCGAACTCGCCATCACAGAATGAGCCTTTGGCCGGATCGGGCTGCGACGATGATGGCATGCAAGGAATAGAGGCCGTCGATGGCTGACATTACCCTGAAGGCGGGTGCGTGGGAGGCCATTATTCGCCCGCAAACCGGCGGCTGTCTTGCAGGTCTTTTCCGCGACCGCCTGCCGATCCTGCGTGAAATGCCCTCGCAATCCAATGAGGTGCTGGCGTCTGCCTGTTTCCCGCTCGTGCCCTATTGCAATCGCATCGCCGAGGGCCGTTTCGCTTTCGGCGACCGGCAGGTGCGGATCGGCCCCAACTTGGCGCCACAGCGGCATCCGCTGCACGGATTTGGTTGGACAAGTTCATGGACCATCGCCCGTCAGGATAGCGGCTCTGCTGTCCTTGAGCATGCCTATGGCGGGGGCGGCGAATGGCCGTGGCCCTATCTTGTCCGGCAGCACATCATGTTGGACGAGGACGGCTGCACCATCATGCTGCAGGTCGAAAACCGCGCCACCGAAGACGCCCCGTTGGGGCTTGGCCTGCACCCTTACTTCCGCCGGTCTGCGACCACACAGGTTTGCTTCGACGCCGAAGAGATGCTGGGCATAGATGCGGAATTTTTGCCCGATGGAAATGTGCACGCGGCAGACGCAATGGCCGAATGGTCGAAGGGCAGCGCGCTGCCCGAAACTCTGGTCGATCACTGCTTCACTGGCTGGAAAGGCCGCGCCACCATCGCAGACGATCAGGGGACCATCACCGTCGCCGCATCGGGCGCCCCCTTCCTGCATATCTTTTCGCCGGACCGATCAAACGAACTCTGCCTCGAGCCGGTGAACCACCCGCCCGACGCGCTGAACCGCGCCAGCGGCTCCGTGCCCAGCGCACCTAAAGGCTGTGCCGTTTCGGTGGCGATGCGGATCGAAGCAGGCTGAGCGCGAAGCCCCGGCCCGCCCCAGATAATCAGTGGTTATGGCGCGGCAGCTTCCTCGATGTGGCGCGATATTTCAGCGCAAAATCCATCACGCCGCCTTCACCAAGCTGGCCGGTCTTTTCACGGAAAAGCTCTTCCCACGGCGTATTGTGCGCGGGCGTTTCCAGAATGCTCTCCTCGGCCAACCGTCGTTCGATCTCCGCATCTTCAACATCGGCGTGGCAGGTGCCTTCGTTGAGATCGACGCGGATGATGTCCCCGGTGCGCAGCCAGGCGAGCCCGCCGCCGACCGCGCTTTCCGGCGAGATATTGAGGATCGAGGGGCTGTCACTGGTGCCCGACTGGCGACCGTCGCCGAGCGTCGGCAGCCATTGCGTGCCCGCACGAATCAGCGCGTCAGGCGGCTGCATGTTCACCACCTCTGCGCTTCCCGGCCAGCCGATCACGCCCGATCCCCGTATGACCAAGATGCAATCCTCGTCGATGTTGAGATCGGGGTCGTTGATCCGGTGATGGTAATCGTCCGACCCGTCGAACACGATAGCGCGCGCTTCGAACACGCCTTCGTGGCTGGGGCGCGAGAGATAGCGGGCGCGGAATTCGTCCGAGATGACCGAGGTCTTGAGGATGCCGAAATCGAACAGATTGCCCGACAGGACGAGAAAGCCCGCCTTCTCCATCAGCGGATTCGCGAAGGGGCGGATCATCTCGCGATCCTTCGTCTCGCGGCCCGTGAGGTTTTCCGCCATCGTGGCGCCCGTACAGGTGCGCACATCGCCTTTGAGCACGCCCGCTTCCAGCAATTCCCACAGCACGGCGGGCACCCCGCCTGCGCGGTGGAAGCGTTCACCTAGATATTCGCCCGCCGGCTGCATGTTGAGCAGTAGCGGCAGATCGTAGCCATGATCCTGCCACACGCTCGGCTCCAGCCGCACGCCCGCATGCGCTGCCATCGCCTGGATATGCGGCTGCGCATTGGACGATCCGCCCAGCACGCTGACTGCGGCGACCGCGTTGAGGAAGGCATCGTGCGTCAGAATGTCAGAGGGCTTCAAATCCTCATGCACCATTTCCACGATCCGCCGCCCGGTGCGATAGGCAACTTGCCCGCGTTCGCGATAGGGCGCGGGGATCGCGGCGCAGCCGGTCAGGCTGAGACCGAGCGTTTCGGCCACCGCGTTCATGGTGCTGGCAGTGCCCATCGAATTGCAATGCCCCGCGCTCGGCGCGCTGGAGGTTGCGCGATTGAGGAACTCTTCCTCGTCGATCTCGCCCGCTGCCAGTTTGCGGCGGCTGCGCCAGATCACCGTGCCGCTGCCGACCAGTTCGCCGTCGTGCCAGCCGTCGAGCATCGGCCCGCCGCTGAGCACGATGGCGGGAATATCGACCGTCGATGCCGCCATGATCTGGCTCGGCGTAGTCTTGTCGCAGCCGGTGGTGAGCACCACGCCATCGATCGGATAGCCGTTGAGCAGTTCGACCAGCCCGAGATAAAGCAGGTTTCGGTCGAGCGCAGCGGTTGGGCGGCGGCAATTTTCGAAAATGGGGTGGACAGGAAATTCGATAGGAATGCCGCCTGCATCGCGGATGCCGTCGCGCGTGCGCTTGGCCAGTTCCAGGTGAATGCGGTTGCAAGGCGAAAGATCGCTGCCGCTTTGCGCGATGCCGATGATCGGCTTGCCGCTGCGCAGTTCTTCCGGAGTGACGCCGTAATTCATGAACCGCTCAAGATAGAGGGCGGTCATGTCCATGCGTTCATGGTTGTCGAACCAGTCACGCGATCTCAGTTTGGCGCCACTGCGCTCTGTCATGGCTTCTCGCCCTTTGGATTGAAGGATGACGCAAGGCTGGGCCCCGCATCGGAATTGCGGCGGATGAGTTCGTAGGGGAAGAGGATCTCCTCGCTCTTCCCGCGCAGCGACCGACTCGACTTGTTATGGGCTTGCGAAATCAGAACCACCGCCTGCGCGGTCATTTCCCGGATCGGCTGCCGGATCGTGGTGAGTTCCGGCCAGATCGAACGGGCCAGCTCGGTATCGTCGAAGCCGCAAACGGTGATATCGTTGGGCACGTCAAGATGGCGACGATGCGCCATGGCCACGGTCGCGGCGGCCATATCGTCGTTGGAGGCGAAGATCGCGGTGGGGCGATGATCCGCGCTCAGCAACTTTTCAGCAGCGACCATGCCGGACCGGTAGGTAAACTGCCCCTGCGCGATCAGGTTGTCGTCGACGGTCAGTCCCGACGCTTCCATCGCTTCGCGATAGCCCTTCAGGCGGCTGCCGCTGGCGATCTGTTCGGGGTTGCCGATGATGAAGCCGATGCGTTCATGGCCCAGGCCAATGATATGGCGGGTCATGTCATAGGCGGCCTGATATTCATCGATCAGGACCGATCCATAGGACCCGCGGGCCTTGCCCGGCCCCACGGCGACTGCGGTTGCTCCCGCCTCCTCGATCAGATCGAGTACGCGCTGATCGTCGCACAGCGGGGGTGGCAGGATGAAACCGCTGATGCCGCCTTCGATCAGGCCCCGGACCAGTTCGCTGCTGTGGGCGACCGCTTCTTGGCTTTGCACGACCAGATAGATGTCGCGGCGGCTGGCTTCTTCCAGCGCCCCCATCAGAAATTCGCTGAGGTAAGATGCAGACGGATTATCGAACAGCAGTGCAATCCTGAGCTGCGATCCCCCGGCAAGAGAGCGCGCCGCGCGGTTGGGCACGTAATTGAGTTTCTTCACGGCAGCGAGGACGGTTTCGCGCGTGTGATCGCGCACATTTTCCTCACCATTGATGACCCGGCTGACCGTCATCGGCGAACACTGCGCTTCGCGGGCAACGTCGGCGATGGTCGGTGCGGTGTTGTTGCGGCGTGCGCTGCGCTTCCGCCTGCTGGCGGCTGTCCCTTCGGTTCCGGTCATGCGCAGAGCCATAAAGCCATGCTTGCAAGATCGGCAAGGGCCATCACTGCCCGGGCGCTTCGGGAAATTGGCGGGCCTTGTAAGCTTCCAGTGTTTCGGCTGGAGGAGGAGACCCGGCGGGCATCGGCAGTCCGTTGACCGATTGCCAGTAAGCAATGGACGCATCGCGCCACCAGCGCGCTTCGGCCTGCTGGATTTTGAGGTTTTCTGCCACAGCGCGATAGCGTTCGGCATCTATCTTTCCGCGCAGACCTGCCCATTTCCGGGCCATGTCATCGACAGTCGCCACCCCGCGATCGTATTCGTGGACCAGTTCCTGCCAAATCGTGCGACCGCTCGGCAGGACATCGTCCCAGGCGACATGGTGGAACCAGAGGAGATATTTCGGATCGATTTCCTTGGGATCTGCCCACTGCGCTGCAACCGTTGGTGCATATTGGGACAAGGCATCCGATCCGCTCTCGGTCCGGTCGAAACCGATGCCCGAACGGTCCGCCCGGTGGTAATAGCAAGGGTTCCATTCCGGCCTCGCCAAATCGCAAACCCACGGGCCCGGCCCGTAATGGTGGCCGGTGTCCATCTGATGCGCAAGACCGAGCGGGGTCATATAGCTCACCACCGCCTCGCGGCTTTCCAGCATCATTGCGGTAATGGTGTCTAGCGCGCCAGGATCGCGGGTGAATGTCTGGGCTGCCCATTCGCTCGCTATTTCTTCGCTCGACAGGTCTGGATCCCAGGCCAGGCGGCCGAACGCATACCAGTTGGCCTGGTCGAAATCCGAACCGCTCCAGTTTCGGTCCGATCCGGTATTGGCGACCCCGGCGATGCCCACCGGCGCGATGATCTGCGCAACCGTTCCGCCGCGGCCGGTATCGGCATCCAGCACTTCCTTCCACATGGGTGCAAGGAAGGCGAGATGGCTTGCGAAACCGAGATATTCCTTCGTGATCTGTGCTTCGAGCATCAGCTTGGTTTCCGGCATCGCGCCGAACATCGGATGGAAGGGCTCGCGCGGTTGAAAATCGACCGGGCCGTTCTTGACCTGCACGATCACATTGTCCGCGAACTGACCGTCGAGCGGGACGAATTCCTCATAGGCCTGCTTGGCGCGATCGTTCTCGTCTTCGGCAGAATAGACAAAGGCGCGCCAGACCAACGTGCCCCGCTTCCCCAGCGCCGTTGCGAGCATGTTCGCGCCATCGGCATGGGTGCGCCCGTAGTCCTGAGGCCCCGGTTGCCCTTCGCTATTCGCCTTGACCAGAAAACCACCGAAATCCGGCACGGCGGCATAGATCTCGTCCGCCTTCGCTTGCCACCATGCACGGACCGCCGGGTCGAGCGGATCTGCCGTTCCGAGACCGCCGATATCACGCGGCGCGCTGAACCGAGCCGACAGGAAGATGCGAATACCGTAGGGGCGCCACGCATCGGCAAGCCGCGCGAGCTTAACGATATAGCGCGGCTCCAGCATGAAGGATTTCGCGTTTACGTTGTTGACCACCACGCCGTTTATGCCAAGCGACGCGTTTGCTCGGGCATAGTCGATCATCCGCTGGTCGAGGCGTTCGGGCAGGTGCCACCAGTCGAAGATCGAGCGTCCGGCATAGCCGCGCTCCACGTGGCCGTCGGGGTTGTCCCAATGGTTGAGCATGCGCATCGGCATCGCCGGAGCTTCTGCGATCGCGATTTCGGAAAGTCGCTTGCCAGTGCTCAATTCACGGAGCAGCGCGAAACTTCCATAAAGGCACCCGAGGTGATCTTCGGCGGCGACAACGAAGGTGCTCCGCCCGGCGTCCAGTTCCGATTCCAGACGATATCCCCGCAGTCCGTCACCGACATCCTCACCGCAATCGAGCAGAACCGTTACCGAACCTGGCTTCGGTTGCTGACCCCTTACTCCCTGAAGACCGGCAAACCCGCGCGACAGCTCGTCCATCGCGATATCGAGAGTCGCGCTCGACGTCGTGCCATTTGCCAGCGCAGCAACCGGCGAATTCGCCTGCAGATCTACCAGCGCCCCGCCTTGCAGGGGCACATAGCGCAGCCACAGATCATATCCGTCTTCGGCATGTGCGGGCGCCGTCCCTGCGGTGCATACCGCCATCGCCATAAACAGGCGTTGAAGCCAGTTGACAAGCCTTCTCCCTCTCATCATGGTAGCGCTACCACAACGGCGGCGGCAGTCAAGTCGCCCCACGGGAGAGGGACAAGATCATGCGTCGAATCAAGCGAACTGCGCTCGCCATGGGCGTCTGCCTGGCAGCGCTCCAGCTTACTTCAGTTACACCCGCGATGGCTCAGGAAGTCGCTGTCGAAAGAGCGATGAAGGATGCACCTTACTGGGATAGCAGCCTGCCGGTCGCCCAGCGGGTCGAAGATCTTCTCGCGCGGATGACGCTTGATGAAAAGGTCGCGCAGATCATCACGATCTGGGACAGCAAGGGCGAAATTCAGGGCCAGGGCGACGACTTCGATCCCTCGAAGGCTTCACGCCGCTTTCCCAATGGTATCGGGCAGATTGCCCGTCCGTCTGACCGGCTCGGCCCATCCAGCCCGCGCGAAGTACCGCGCAGAAATATCGAAGACAGCATCCAGTATGTAATCGACGCGCAGAAGTGGGCAATGGAAGAAACCCGCCTGGGCATTCCGGTTCTCTTCCACGAAGAATCGCTCCACGGCTTCGCCGCCAAGGATGCCACTGCCTTTCCCCAATCGATTGGCCTCGCCAGCACATGGAATCCCGATCTCATCCGTGAGATAAACGATCTCATTGCAGGCGAGGTCCGCGCGCGCGGCGTCCATCTCGTCCTCTCCCCGGTGGTAGACGTCGCGCGCGATCCGCGCTGGGGCCGGATCGAGGAAACGTTCGGCGAAGATCCCTATCTGGTCGGCGAAATGGGCGTGGCTTCTGTCGAAGGCCTGACCGGCATCGGCACGGATCGCAAACTGCGCGATGGCCAGGTCATGGCGACGCTCAAGCATATGACCGGTCACGGACAGCCGGAAAGCGGCACCAATGTAGGCCCGGCACAAATCAGCGAGCGCACGCTGCGCGAGATGTTCTTCCCGCCGTTCGAGCAGGTCGTCACCCGCACGGCAATCGATGCCGTGATGGCAAGCTATAACGAAATCGACGGCATTCCGTCACATTCCAACAGCTGGCTGCTCAATGACGTGCTGCGCGGCGAGTGGGGCTATCAGGGCGCTGTCGTCAGCGATTACTACGCAATCGAGGACATGGCGCGGCTGCACAAGATCGTGCCCGACTACAAGGCGGCCGGCGAACTCGCCCTCACCTCCGGCGTCGATGTCGATCTGCCGGAAGGCGACGGTTTCGAAAATCTGGCTACCAGCGTGCGCGAGGGCAAGGTGTCGATGGAACAGTTGGACACCGCCGTGCGCCGCTTCCTGACGATGAAGTTCAACGCAGGTCTCTTCGATAATCCATGGCCCGATCTTGCCTTGGCTCAGCAGTCGAATGGGCCGGAAGGCGTCGCTCTCGCTCGCAAGGCGGCAGCGCAATCGCTGGTTCTTCTAAAGAATGACGGCCTGCTGCCGCTTTCCCTTCCCGATGCTGGGGCGACGAAGCCGACCATTGCTGTGATCGGCCCGAATGCCGATGTCGCGCGGCTTGGCGGCTACTACGGCGAACCGCGTGCCAGCGTTACTCCGCTGGAGGGTATTCGTGCACTTGTCGGCGACCGCGCAAATATCGTTCATTCCCTCGGGGTAGAGATCACCAAGGGTGATGACGACTGGTGGGATGACGAGGTTGAGCTCGGCGATCCGGAGGAAAACCGGCGCCGTATTGCTGAAGCCGTGGAAGTCGCGAAGGATGCAGACACCATCCTCCTTTTCATCGGTGACACCGAAAAGACGAGCCGTGAGGGCTGGGCCCCCGGCCACCTCGGCGACCGTACCAGTCTCGACCTTGTGGGCGAGCAGGACGAACTTTTCCAGGCGATGAAAGCCCTGGGCAAGCCTGTTGTCGCTGTGCTCGTGAATGGCCGTCCGCCAAGCTATACCGAAGTTGCCGAGCAGGCCGACGCCATCCTCGAAACCTGGTATGCCGGGGAACAGCAGGGCACGGCAATTGCCGATGCGCTTTTCGGTCGTATCAACCCGGGCGGCAAGATGCCCGTAACGACTGCCCGCAATGTGGGCCAGCTGCCCAACTTCTATAACTACAAGCCAAGCGCGCGGCGCGGTTATCTCTTCGATGAGGTAACGCCGCTGTATCCCTTCGGCTATGGCCTCTCTTATACCAGCTTCGATATCGGAGCCCCGGTATTGTCCGCCAAGAGCATTGCGGCAGGAGAGGGCGTCACCGTTCGAGTTCCGGTTAGCAACACCGGCGACATGACGGGTGACGAGGTGGTGCAGGTCTACCTGAGGGACGACATCAGCTCGGTGACGCGCCCGGTCAAGGAACTGGTCGGTTTCCAGCGTATCACGCTCCAGTCCGGCGAAACGCGGCAGGTCGATATCGCCATCGAACCCCGCGCCTTCATGATGTGGGACAGGGATATGGAACGCGTGGTCGAACCGGGTGATTTCACCATCATGGTGGGTCCGAATTCCGAGGACCTGAAAGAAGTAACTCTGACGGTTCGACCATGAGCATGCACCGCAGAGGTGCCTTGAAACTGCTTGCTGGCGGGAGCCTTTCGGCTCTCGCCTTCATGCAGGCGCCTGCGGCTTTCGCCCAGCGCGCAGCCCACTACAAAGACCCGTCCGCACCGATCTCCGTCCGCGTCGCCGACCTCATGGCGCGCATGACTTTGGAAGAGAAGATCGCTCAGATCCGCACGGCTTGGGCTGCCAAGGGGGACATGATCGATGATCTGGCGTTCAACCCTGCAAAGGCAAGCGCGGCCTTTCCCGATGGCATCGGGCATGTAACACGCCCAAGCGACAAGCGCGGCGTACCCGGCATTTCCGGAGCGGCAGGCGGGACGGCGGCCCGGTGGCGGACACCCCGTCAGACGGTCGAGTTCATCAACGCGCTCCAGCGGTGGGCCGTGGAGGAAACCCGGCTCGGCATTCCAGTACTTCTGCATGAGGAATCGCTGCACGGATACATGGCCACAGAAGCCACCATGTTCCCCCAGGCAATTGGTCTTGCCGGATCGTTCGACCTTGATCTGATGCGCCGGGTACAGTCGGTCATTGCGCGCGAAGTCCGCTCCCGCGGCGTGCCGCTGGTCCTTTCTCCGGTCGTCGATATCGTCCGTGATCCGAGATGGGGCAGGATCGAAGAGACATGGGGCGAAGACCCCTATCTCGTCGGAGAAATGGGGGTTGCTGCGGTAGAGGGCCTGCAGGGGCCCGGTAAGTTCGAAAAGCTTCGCGACGGCAAGGTGTTCGCCACGCTCAAGCACATGACGGGTCACGGCCAGCCCGAGGCCGGGAACAACGTGTCGCCCGCTCAGGTAGCCGAGCGCGAGCTCCGCGAATATTTCTTCCCTCCTTTTCGCGAAATAGTTCGCCGCACTTCGGTCGGCGCCGTTATGCCGAGCTATAACGAGATCGACGGCGTTCCCAGCCACGCGAACATCTGGCTGCTTGGCGACGTTCTTCGCGGCGAATGGGGTTTCGATGGCGTGATCGTAAGCGATTACGGCGGCGTCCATGAGCTCGAAACCCTGCACAAGGTAGCCGATAGTCTGGAGGGTGCCGCCCGTCAGTCGCTGGAAGCTGGCGTCGATAGCGAGCTTCCCGAAGGCATGGCCTATGCTACCCTCACGCAAGCGGTGCGCGACGGACGCGTGCCAATAGAGCTGGTCGACATCGCATGCGCACGCATGCTGACGCTCAAATTTCGCGCCGGCCTGTTCGAAGATCCTTATGGCGATTGGGAGCGGTCGGAGCAGATCACGGGCAATGGGGAAGCACGGGCTCTGGCCCTAGAGGCCGCGCGCAAATCGCTGTGCTTGCTCACAAACCGCAATGAGACCCTGCCGCTGAACCGCAACACGATGGGCCGTGTCGCAGTGATCGGCCCCAACCATGCGATCGCACGCCTTGGCGGTTATTCCAGCGTGCCGAAACAGACCATCAGTCTTATTGAAGGGCTGCGTGAGATTGCGCCCGAAGCTGACTTCGTAACCGCACAAGGGGTATTCATAACCACCAGCGAAGATCGCTCACAGGACCTGATCGAACTGGCGGATCGCGAAAAGAATCTCAGCCTCATCGAGGAGGCTGTCGAGCTTGCCAGGACTGCGGATACGATCATTCTCGCAATCGGCGATACCGAACAAACCAGCCGTGAAGGCTTTGCAAAAAATCATCTGGGTGATCGCACCGATATCGATATTGTGGGCGAACAGAATGCGCTGGTCGATGCGTTGGCAGCGCTGGGCAAGCCTTTGATCGTTGCCGCCTATAATGGCAGGCCGCCGAGCTGGCCCAATGTGGTCGAGAAGGCCGATGCCGTCTTGGAGTGCTGGTACCCGGGGCAGGAGGGCGGACTGGCCGTGGCCGAAACTCTTCTGGGAACGGTCAATCCAGGCGCCAAGCTGCCGGTCACGGTGGTGCGCAATGAAGGACAGATACCCTTCTTTTACAACCACAAGCCCAGCGCACGGCGCGGCTACCTGTTCGACAATAAGGACCCTCTGTTCCCGTTTGGTCACGGCCTGAGTTATACCCAATTCGCCATTTCAGCGCCGCGCACTTCGAAGAAAACGTACCGGGCAGATGAGACGATAGAAGTCGCAGTGGATATACGAAATACCGGCTCCCTCGCCGGTGACGAGGTCGTTCAACTGTATATCACGCGGAGCGATGTTTCCGTCACTAGACCGGTGCTGGAGTTGAAGGGGTTCGAACGCCTGACTTTGAAGCCGGGTGAGCAACGCACTATCGCTTTCACCCTGTCACCAAGCCAGCTGGCCTTCTGGAACAGAGACTTCAATGAAGTGAACGAACCGGGCCCAGTTAAACTTTCGGCGGGCAATAGCTCCGTAAACCTCGATTCAATCCTTGTGGAGATCGTCTGATGGCACGGGATTTACGCCTTTCCCGCCGCGAAGCACTGACCGGTCTTGCTGCCATTCCTCTTGTAGGATGCGCTTCGAATTATGGGGGGAGTTCGGTTCTCTCGTCTGATGCCACGGGCGGTGGCTCCCCCTACCCGAAGCCTAGTCTAGATACGCTTGCCCGCAGGAACGGCCGCAGGTTCGGTAGCGCGGTGGCCTCGACACCGGGGCGTACCGACCAGGGATCGATCCAGAACCCGCGTTACATGGAACTCATCAAGGCCGAATGCGGGCTGGTGGTACCCGAAAACGAGATGAAATGGCAAACCGTCCGTCCGACGCGGGACACTTATGATTTCTCACGAATGGATTCCATCGCGGCTTGGGCGAAGCAAAACGACATGGAGCTTCGCGGCCACACGCTGCTCTGGCACCGGCCGCAGTGGTTTCCCGACTGGCTCAATACCTATGATTTTGGCGCCAATCCCTCTGCCGAGGCAGAGAGGTTGCTTGTCGATCATATCAGGACGGTTGCGCGGCGCTACCGTGGGCAGATTACCAGCTACGATGTCGTCAACGAGGCAATCGATCATGATCGCAATGCACCGATAGAAACAAGCCTCAGCCGTGCCATGGGTAGCCCCGAAGCGGTCATCGACCTGGCATTCCATACTGCTCGCGACGAACTGCCTGATGCCCAGCTGGTCTATAACGATTACATGAGCTGGGAGCCGGACCATCGCAAGCATTGCGACGATGTCCTACGGCTGCTCGAAGGTATGGTGAAGCGCGGCGTTCCGGTAGATGCTCTGGGTATCCAGTCACACATCGAGATGTTCTCCATCGATCCGGCAACCGAAGTCGGTCCTTACATTGAGCGGGAATGGCGGCGTTTCCTCGACGAAGTGACCGGGATGGGCCTGAGACTGCTGATCACCGAGTTCGACGTGAAGGACAAGGCGCTGCCGGCCAATATTGCGGAGCGCGATCAAAAGGTCGCCGAGTTCGCGCGGCGCTATTTCGATGTCATGCTCGAATATGGCGATCACCTCGACGATATCCTCGCATGGGGCATGACCGACACCTTCAACTGGTTGCAGTATTTCGAGCCAGCAGAACGGCCTGACGGTCTTCAGGTACGGGGCACACCATACAGCTCAGACTACGAGGCCAAGCCGCTCAGAACCGCAATCGCCGAGCAGCTCAACTTTTAACGGGAGCCCAAATCGCACATAAACCTGCCTGCCGGAACCGGCGGGCAGATATGCTTCGTCCGCATTCTAATTCTACGTAGGGTCGTAGGCGCTGCGTAGACTATAGCTTCAAAGACAGTGACGTAAAAAAGCCGCGCCACCATTAAGGTGACGCGGCTATTTTTCTGCACTTCGTGGCCCCTAGAAATTGCCGCGAATGATGAAGGAGAACCGTCGGTCGTTCATGAAGAAGGAGCGCGGCGCCAGGTCGGACGGATTGCCCGTGTATGCCTGGGTCGTTTTCGTCACTTCGTTCAGCAGGTTCACGCCCTGCGCGCCGATCTTGATGTTGTCGCTAACATTGAAGAATACGGAAGCGTCCAGCTGCCCCGTCGGCTCATTAAAGATCGAATAATAGGGAAAGATCACGTCAGAAGCTGTCAACAAGAAGCGCGATCGCCAATTGTAGGCAGCTCTGAGAGAGATCGGTCCCTTTTCGTAGAAGCCAGCTACGTTATAATTATGCTTCGACAACTGCTCCAGCGGCAAATTGCCGGGTGGAATGGTCGACGGATCAGGCACCTCCCCACCGTTAAGGAACGTGTTCGGCAAGCCGGTGCTGTCGATATAGGTGTAGTTAGCCTGCACACCGAAACCATCGAGTGGCTCAGGCAGGAAATCGAATGTCTGCTGATAGGCGACTTCGAAGCCCTTGATCTTCCCGGTGCCATCGAAATTTGCCGGACCACGGACAAGCACGTCGCGCGTCTCACCGCTTGCATTGCTGATCGTCTCGGGCCTGACCGACTGGAAGAAGAAATTATCGATCGATTTGTAGAACCCGTTGAGGGTCAGCGAACCCACACGCGCGAAGTACCACTCGAGCGTGGCGTCGAATTGCCACGCAGTAGCCGGAAGCAATGTGGGATCGCCGGCGGTACCGGTGAGATTTCCGGAGGTGTCGATGCTCGAGGTAAAGTAATTCCGAATATAGCTGTTTTCCGGCCGGGTAAGGACTTTCGAGCCAGCTAACCGGAAAATAATGTCATCGGTCAGACCGAACTTCAGGTTCACACTCGGAAGGAAATAGTCATATTCGTTGGTGATCGAAGTGTACTGGAAGCTGCCATCAGCAAAAGATTGCAATGCATTGTACTCGCCCTCGCTCAGATTACAGATCCCGCCCGGGCGAACTTCTCCGCCCCCGAGTGCGTCTGGCCGCGATCTAAGTGCACAGCGAACATCATAGGGATCGGCGATATTCAGGGAAGCCGCGGAGCCGGGGCCACGCGAACTGGCCGAACGAACCGATGTGTGAACGTAGCGGACGCCCGCATTACCCGAAAAGCGAATGTCACCAAACAGATCGTCACTGCCGAAGCTGAGCATTGCATAAAGAGCGCTATCGGCCTGGCTTACCGTCTGGACTTCGGATGGCAGGAAAGGCGATCCAGAAATTGCCCCAGGCCTTTGGGCCAGTGGATTCCATGATGGCGAAGCGCCCAGTTCGCGAGCACGGTCCTGTATTGTCAAAAGGTAATCGACCGTATCCTGATAGTCGCCGGTCAAATCCCCGCTGTAGTAAAAAGCGCCCGGGGGACCGGGGACTTCGCCACGGAAGAAGTCCGGAAACTCGTACCGCTCTTGATTGCCGTCTTCAGCCGTATCGCCGAAATTCACCGGCCTGTCGCCGGACCACACTTCGCTCAGCATACCCCAGTTGTATTGCGAGTAGCGAACAGTCTGATCACGGTCCTGAAAACGAGCCCCGAACTTGGCGCGCCGGATGAAGGCGTCATCACCGATTTCGTAATCTAGATCAGCTTGGAATGCGAATTGCTCGCCCTCGCTGTCCTCGGCGTGATCCATCGCCGAACGCCAGAACTGGAACCGAGGATCGTTAAAATATTCCTCTTCGCTGGAGTTCGCCAGAGCGTCTCCGGGCGTAGACCATGTATATCCGAGGAATTGAGGCTTATGCACGATGCCGACCGGGTAATCGCCCGACACATCGAGTTCGTTGTCGGCAAAATTCGATCCGAAAACGCTGAAGTCCAGATTTTCCCTGTGCGATTTTGCATATTGCGCGTCGAGAGAAAGATGGGCGCGTTCCGTCAGCTGGTGCTGAAGATTAAGGCTGAAATCCTGGTTAAGGGTTTCTTCCTCAACCTGTCGGCGTGCCAAGGTATATTGAGATCCGCCAATCGGGACGAACGGAGAAAGAGCGGGGTCACCGCGCCAGCCGTCGCTAACATCAACGATATAGCCTGACTGGAACAGCCCATTCTCATCGTAGACGTAGTCGGTGAATTCACCGACTGGACACTGAGCTCGCGGGGGAACCTCATCATCCGGATTGACCGCATTATTGCTATCTACAATCGGCGGACCATTCGAATTCTGCTGGCAGCCGATGGGGAAAGTTGAATATTCCGAAAGATCGGGGGCAACCTCGTAGGTGTATTCGCCCCAATCGTTGGTTGTATGCGAACGAATATATTCGGCCGTGAATAGGGTACGCTCGTCCAGACTCTCCCACTGCGCAGAGACAGCAAAGCCATCGCGCTTTCGGTCAAACTCCTGCGTCCGGAACTGTGCGCCTACTGGAGCAACGCGGTAATCCGCATAATCGGCAAACCCGTCAGCACCGTCCGCGCCCAGGTCGCCACAGGCTGACCCAGGAGGAGGCAATGCCATGGTGTCGGTCCCCGTAGGCAGGCGAGTGCGACAAATGAAGCGGTCCGACTCATTGGCCAGGCCGACAAGCATTCCATCACGCGTCTGATAATTGGCAACCTGGATTCCGTCGGCTCTGCTTTTCACCTGCGAGAAAGAGCCGCTTACCAGCACACCAAAGCGCCCCGCATCGGTATCCCAAGTATTACTTACCAGAACAGAGCCCGTCGGCGACCATTTATCGACGAAGTCGCTGTAGTTTGCTTCTGCGCTGAATCCGATATGGAAACCGTCACGATCGAACGGCTTGCGCGTGTTGAGATTTACCGTTCCTGCCAGACCGCCTTCGATCATCTCTGCGGTAGCATTCTTATTCACAATTACCGAACCTAAAAGCTCGGAGGGGACATCGGCAAAGTTGAGGGCCTGCCCGCCGACGCCGGCTGCGAATGCCGTACGACCGTTGAACTCAGAGCGGACGAAATTCAGGCCACGAATGACCACGCCTGAACCTTCTACCGAGAAATGGTCCGGATCGTTCGAGCCGGCGAAGCGATTGATCGCGATACCGGGCACGCGCTGCAGAGCTTCGGTGACGGATCGATCAGGCAAAGCGCCGATGTCTTCTGCCGTGATTGCATCGACGATAGTATCGGCGTCACGCTTGATATCCTGCGAATTCGCGAGCGACTGGCGAATGCCGGTTACCACGATGACGTCGTCCGACACCAGAGTGGGGTCCGCACCAACCTGCTGTTCGCCAGCGCCCTCGACTTCCGTCGTTTGCTGACTGTCCTGCGCATAGGCGACAGGCGCTACAGTGGCGCCAGCCACCACAAGCGCCGAAGCACTTGCACGCAAAACTGATTTGAAAAAAACGTCCTGCCCAAATGCAGACGCAGTCCGGCTAGATGTAGCCTCGGCCATTCAGCCCCTCCCATGTTACCGCTACCAATTTAAAGGCAGCTTTCCCTTGCTTCACGCCATTCCTAAAGCGACGTCGGCAAGATGGCAAGGGACCGGGCTTGCCGTAATAAAGAAAATTGTCATATTCCCCGAAAGACGGAGGGGAATGGGCAGGATGGCGTCAGACAATGGTATCGGTACCGGCGGTGGAGGACGCATCAAGCGCGTCGTCATAGTGGGCGGTGGGACTGCCGGATGGATGGCAGCAGCTGCCCTGTCGCGCTTTTTCGACGATGGACAACGAAGCATCGAATTGGTTGAGTCCGATGCCATCGGCACAGTCGGTGTGGGTGAGGCGACCATTCCCCCTTTGGCCAAATTCAATGCAATGCTTGGTATACGAGAGGACGAATTTCTCAGGGAAACCCGGGGAACCTACAAACTCGGGATCGAATTCGTGAACTGGGGCCAGGTCGGCGACAGCTATTTTCATCCCTTTGGCAGCTACGGCCAGCCATTCCATGGCATTCCGTTCCATCAATTGTTCCTGCGAGAAAAAACGCTGAGCGGTAATGAAGGGAAAATTGGTGACTATTCGATGAGCACCGTCGCGGCGCTCAGGCAAAGGTTCGGTCGCCCCTCCCCTACTGCAAAATCCCTCGTGAACCAGATTGCCTATGCTTACCATTTCGATGCCGGGCTCTATGCTGCCTTCTTGAGACGGTTTGCAGAGGATCGCGGTGTGACGCGCACCGAAGGCCGGATCGCGCATGTCGAACAGGATAGCGAGGAAGGGAACGTTACGGCAGTAGTGCTCGAAAACGGCCATCGCATCGAAGGGGAACTGTTTATCGATTGCTCCGGCTTCCGGGGCCTACTGATCGAAGAAACGCTGGAGACGGGCTATGATGACTGGAGCAAGTGGCTTCCCATGGATCGGGCACTTGCCCTTCCCTCCAATGATAATGGATCCCCTCCACCATTTACGCGATCGATAGCTCACGGTGCGGGCTGGCAGTGGCGCATTCCGCTCCAGCATCGCACAGGGAATGGCCACGTCTTTTCAAGCGCTTATATGGAAGAACAGACCGCACTGGACGTTCTTCTCGCGAACTTGGAAGGTGAAGCGCTCCAAGAGCCGCGTAAATTAGCCTTCCGAAGCGGAATGCGGCGTAAGGCCTGGAACAGAAACGTCGTGTCACTTGGCCTCTCCGCAGGGTTCGTTGAACCCCTGGAATCGACGAGCATACATCTGATCCAGAATGGCATCGCCCGGCTGTTTGCGCTTTTTCCCGACAATCCTATCAGTCCGATAGAACGTTATGAGTACAATCGCGGGATGGCCGAATTGTATGAAGACATCCGCGACTTTATCATTCTTCATTACAAGGCGACCCACAGGGAGGATACCGAGTTCTGGCGCTATGTGCGGCATATGCCGATACCTGACAGCCTTTCTCGGAAAATGGATCTCTGGAAGCTTCACGGGAGGGTTTTCCGCGAGAATGCGGAATTGTTTGCCGCGGATAGCTGGATCGCCGTTATGCTGGGCCAGAATGTTTGGCCGGACACTTACGATCCAATCGCCGATACACTGGATGCCGAAAAGATCGCTTCCGCAATGGTACAGATGAGACAGGCCTATAGCGAAACGGCAGATAGGCTGCCCACGCACGAGGATTTCCTTCGTCAGTCTGGTGGCTGGCATCACCGGCAGGATATGCAAATCAAACAGCCGGATTATGAGGCTTGATGCTAGAACCAATCTCCAAAGTTGTCATTCTGGGCGGCGGCACGGCGGGTTGGATGGTGGCCGCTGCACTATCTAAAGCGATGGGCGGCATACCCGATTTCTCGGTAAAACTGGTCGAAAGCGAGGCGATAGGGACCGTCGGGGTTGGTGAAGCGACCATCCCGCAGATAGTCAGTTTCAACCGGCTTCTGGGCATCGACGAGATGGAGTTCTTGCGAGAAACCCACGCAACCTACAAGCTTGGTATCGAATTCGTCGATTGGCTCCGCGAAGGGCATTCGTACATTCATCCGTTCGGTTCGTTCGGCATCGATATGCTTGGTATCGAGTTCAGGCATTTTTGGTTGCGCGGAAAGGAACAGGGCGCATCTGAGACCATCGACAGCTATTCAATCGCCGCGATGGCTGCGAAGGACGGGCGGTTCGATTGGCCGCGCCCCGACATGCCACGCTCACCTCTCTCCCGGCTCGCTTATGCCTTCCAGTTCGATGCAGACCGCTATGCCCGATTTCTGCGAAAGATTGCCGAGGCTAGAGGGGTAGCACGCGTTGAGGGCCAAGTCGCCGATATCCGGCAACACCCCGAAACGGGGTTCGTGACCGGACTAACGCTGGTCGATGGGAAGCAAATCGAAGGTGATTTGTTCATTGATTGCTCCGGCTTTCGCTCGCTTCTGCTCGGTCAGACCCTCAAGGTCCCATTCCTCGACTGGTCAAGCAGGCTTGCTTGCGACAGCGCCGTTGCCGTGCCTTGCAAACTAGGCGGTCGTAACGAGCCGCTGACTCGCTCCACGGCGAGACCCGCTGGCTGGCAATGGCGCATTCCGTTGCAGCACCGCATCGGTAATGGCCACGTCTTTTCTTCTGGCCATATGGAGCGCGATATTGCGACGGAAACGCTTCTAGATAACCTTGATGGAGAACCGCTGGCCGATCCCATACATCTGAGCTTTAAGGCTGGTCGCAGGGCGCGCTCATGGGAGAAGAACGTAGTGGCGCTCGGCCTAGCCGCTGGCTTCCTCGAACCCCTGGAATCCACTTCGATCCATCTAGTTCAGTCCGGCATAGCACGCTTGATGGCGCTTTTTCCGGACAAAGATTTTTCCGCTCTCGAAATTGCCCGCTTCAACGCCGAAACCGAAAAAGAGTACCGGGATATCCGCGACTTCCTGATCCTGCATTATAAGGCGACCGAACGCGATGACTCCGAGTTCTGGCGCTATTGCCGAAATCTGGAGGCACCCGATGGGTTGGCGGAAAAAATTGCCATGTTTCGGAGTTCGGGCCGCATTTTTCGTGAAGACAACGAGCTATTTACCGAGGAAAGCTGGATGGCAGTCATGCTGGGACAAGGTATCGAACCGGATCGCTATCACCCGGCCGCGCGGTTACTCGACGGGCCCGAGACGCTTGATCGCTTGCAACATATCCGAAACGCGATCGCGGGTACCGTCGCGCAAATGCCCACGCAGGACGTTTTTCTACGGCAGCGGGGCGGCGCTATCACTGCAGGCAGAATTGCACCTACATGATGGACCTTCCCGCTCCTGCCGCAATTCGTGAATTTGAGGGTCCGCTCGATACAGAAGGTCTGGAACAGGTTCGCACGAATGGCGAGCCGGTGGTGTTTCGAGGCCTGATCACCCACTGGCCCGCCGTGGAAGCTGCAAGGCGCGGTGACACAGAAATCATCCGATATTTGACGAGGCAGAATTCGTCTCGCGCGGTCAGTGCTATTGCTGCACCTCCTGGGGCAAAGGGGCGCTTCTTCTACACGGATGATCTAATGGGACTGAACTTCGTGACGGCCAAGGGACACCTTTCCCGCTTCCTGAGCGATTTACTTAAAGCAAGCGACATGGACGATCCGCCCGCGATGGCGGTGCAGTCGGAGGATATTGCCAGCCTGATCCCCCATTTCTCACGCGAGAATGGCCTGAGTATTTTAAGCGATATCTACCCGCGTATCTGGATCGGAAACCGTATAAAAGTAGCACCCCACTACGACGCCAAGGAAAACGTCGCCTGCTGTGTTGCAGGATGCCGTTCCTTCACACTTTTCTCTCCAGAGCGTACCGGCGATCTCTATCCCGGGCCCTTCGAGCTGACACCCGCCGGAACGCCTGTCAGCATGGTCGATCTAGAGTCCCCAGACCTTGAACGCTTCCCGCTATTCGCAAGCGCATGGCAGGATGCACGGCAGGCGACTCTGGCACCCGGTGATGCGATCTACATTCCTTATGGCTGGTGGCATGGGGTGCAGTCGCTCGATCCGGTGAGCATATTGGTTAATTACTGGTGGAAACCATCCCAACCTGAGGGGGTCGGAAGTCCATATGGCGGATTACTTCATGCCATGCTCGCCTTCCGCCACCTACCTCCAGATCAACGTGCCTTTTGGAAAACCATTCTCGATTTCTATGTCTTCGAAAGCCACGGCGATCCCGGGAAGCATCTGCCCGATCATGCCAAGGGCATACTGGGCCCGCCTTCCCCCAGCCTGTTTGGGCAGTTGAGGTCGATCATCCGCCGCGCACTGGATAAGCCCGCGTAACGGAAGCTAGCCATTTTTCATATGGCGGCGCAAACGCCAGAGCCTTAGCGACCGTCGCGTCGAATTCGGTCATTGCTTTCTCCTCGTGACGAGAGTCAATTGAGGCGGCCGAGAGTGGAACGCCCGGAGCGAAACCAAGCGCGGTAAGTAACGAAAATTGTTCCTGCGAAGAGAGCGGAAATTCTTCTCGGAATGGCGTGCGGCCGCGACGCGTGAACTGATCGATTAGATTGGTGATATTGGCGTGCGGAGGGCGATCTCCAAAAACCTTGCGCGCCCGAGTACCGGCATAATGCAGAGCCAGGATATCGTGCACATTATCGATCATAAGACCGGCCCGACGATTGTATTCTTCCCGTTCAAGCGGTTCGATTATGCGTCCTGGTAGCAGTTCCAGCAGCAGGTCGAGTTGGCGGTGAGCGAGATCGGCGTGCCAGGGACCAAGCGGCTCGAAACGCGCCCCCGCATCGCCAAGCGCGATCACATTGCCGAGCCAAGGCTGGGTCGCGCGGCCGGGCGAAAGATCGACACCTGCTTCCAAAGATGCACCAAGTGCAGAAAGCACCAGTTGGCGGGGAATGCCCTCACCGACACCAATGACAGTACAAAGGCCTTGCCTTCCTGCCACTTGTGTCTGCCACCCCAGATCCAGCAGCGCGATACGGTCTTCCAGCGCGATGACATGCTGGTTCGGTCGTGCGATGTATATCGTGCGGGTCGGCAGCGTAGCCGACCAGTCGATTGCGGCAAAATCAGGATGGGCAGACAAAAGAACCGCATCAGGCCCGCTGCAATCCACGAAGAAATCCGCCTCTAAGCGGCCTGCCCTATCAATCTTAATCGCGTCGAGCGAACCTGCCTTACTCCAGTCTGTCGCCTTAATCGGACCTGGGGCAAAGCATACTCCTACATCGCGGGCTTTCGCCACCAAGAGTTGATGATAGGCATGTGGATCCCAGCGGAGTGCATAGGGAATGTGGCTCAACGGCGTGACCCGATCGGGCGGGGGCGAGGCGAACCGGCTGGCAGCGCAAAGGCGCTCGGCCAGATAAGGAAATCGCACGGGCAATGCTGGTCCCGCATTGCCAGAGCCACAGTCGCGAGCGAACGCTATTTTCACTTCGGCGGGAAGGCTATCACCGTAGCAGAAGACACCATTTGAACCGAGTTCATCCCACCCCATGAAACGCGTCAGCAAACGGTAACTGCCGCCTGCTTTCTGGACGATTTCGCTTTCTGCGATCCCCAGCCTTTCGTGAAGGGAAGTAGTGAAAGGCATCGCGGTATGGGACCAGTCGGCAAATGAGCCGACGCCCGGCATTTCACCCGCAACGACCAGCTCTGAGGCGGGCGAGGCGCGCTTCAATCCGATTGCGGCAAGTAATCCAAGCGGACCCGCACCGACCACAACGATGCGGCTTGGGGGTTCGCGCGGGACACTCATACCGCAGGGGCTAGTCGCGAGGCATCGGAGCGCAGGAAATCGCGATGGCGCGGCATGCCCTGTACCTCGGCACGCACCGCCTGCCCCAGACGGTCCACAGCGCGGGTCAGTTTCGTCCGATCGAGTGCAGCCGGTCGGGGGTCATGCTGCTCCGGCATCAGGCCTTGGCCGATATACACCGCAACCCAACTCGGTTCGAAAAACAGGCCCTCGGAGTATTTTGCGACCCGGCCGGTCCTGCGCCACAACTTTAGTTTGTCGGCGAGAGTGTCGGGTACCCGCATCGTTCGCATGTCATTCCAGAATTCGGAATCAGCGCGGGTCGTCGCATGGTAGTGCAGGATTAGGAAATCGCGGATCCGGTCGTATTCCATATCTACGAGACGATTGAATTCGTCTCTGTCACTCGCGTCGATAGCGTCGGCCTGGGGAAAGAGTTCGATCAGATAGGTTATCGCCATTTGCGCCAGGTAAATGGAAGTGGATTCGAGAGGTTCGAGAAACCCACTCGCAAGCCCTACCCCGATAACATTACGGGACCACGACCTGCGCCTTCTTCCCGGGCGAAAGCGCAGAATCCGTGGATCGGCTAATGGCTTGCCGTCCACGTGGCCAATGATTGCCTCGCACGCTCTATCTTCACTCACATGCGCACTGGAGAAAACATAACCATTACCCATGCGATGCTGCAGCGGGATCTGCCATCGCCACCCTGAAGGCATGGCTGTGGCCGTGGTATAGGGAGAAATGTCTTCGCTCGAATGCGTACACGGCATGGCTGCTGCGCGGTCGCATGGAAGCCAATGGCTCCAATCTTCCCACTGCTCCCCCAGTTCCTCTCCCAGCAGAAGAGAACGAAAGCCCGAGCAGTCGACGAACAGATCGCCTTCTATTAGACGCCCATCATCCAGTTCGAGGGCCGCCACATCTCCGTTTGCAGTGTTGCGCTGAACTGCGACCACCTTCGCTTCGTGCCGTGTCACACCCGCTTCGGTTGCAAAATTGCGCATGAAGGGGCCGAAGAGCGTAGCATCGAATTGATAGGCGTAACCATAGGTCGAAGCGAGGCTTTCGTCGGCTGCCGGTGGGCGAAACTTGTTCGCCAATGCAGCGGCAACGGCCAGAGAATAGTCGCCAAGCTGACCGGCCTGCCCGTGCCTGTGCAATTCGAGCCAGTAGTGATGAAACGCGACACTATTCAATTCTTCGCCGAAAGAACCGAAGGGGTGAATGTAACTGGTGCCGATCCGGCCGAAATCCCGAAAATCGATGCCGAGTTTATAAGTCGCGTGAGTAGCCTCCATGAAGGCCGCCTCGTCGATACCGAGCGTTTCGATGAACCCCCGAATATGTGGCAGCGTAGCCTCACCAACACCGACGATCCCGATATCTTCGCTCTCGACTAATTGCACATCTACGGCATCGGGGAGCAGCCGCACGAGACCCGCAGCAGTCATCCAGCCAGCAGTACCCCCGCCCAGCACAACCACGCGCCGCTTGCGGGAACCGCCTGACCTGCTCTGGCCGCTCTGCTTCATATGACGAACGGTATCATCACGGGAAGACGCGAACCAGAGTCAGGCACAGGCCGTTGTGAAAGCGCAAGGGCCGCTAGCCCTCCATCTGCTCCAGTTCGAGGCCCTTAGTCTCGCGGACCATCAGCCAGACGAAGACTACCGAGACCGCAGCGCTTATCGCATAGAAGCCATAGGCACCGGTTAGGCCAATACTCGCCAGCATGATCGGGAAGGTCATGGTGATGCCGAAATTGGCGACCCATTGGGCAAAGCCGCTGACCGCAAGACCCGACCCACGGATCTGGTTGGGGAACATTTCGCCCAGCATGACCCACATGACAGGGCCCCAGCTGAAGTTAAAAAAGGCGACATAGATGTTCGCGGCGACCAGTGCTGCCAAGCCCGCACCATCCGATAGCTGCAATTTGCCATCGACAAGCGATCCGCTCATGAACGCGAAAGACATGATCGCGAGCGTCACCGCCATACCGATGGAACCGATCAACAACAGCGGTTTGCGGCCAAGCCGGTCAATCAGGGCAATCGCCAGCAGGACAGCTGCGATCGAGATGGCGCCACTCAGGATATTGATCTTGAGGGCATCGGATTCGCTGAACCCGACGGCCTGCCACAAGACCGCACCGTAGTAGAACACCACATTGATACCGACGAGTTGCTGGAAGACCGCCAGTCCAATGCCGACCCACACGATCCGGCGAACCTTGCGTGTGTTGCGGTCGAGCAAATCGGACAGCCTCGGCGCATGATCGTTGGAGACCGAGGTCTCGATTTCACCGACCTTGCGGTTCGCCGTTTCGTGGCCAAACAGTCGGTAAAGCACCGAATGAGCCTTGTCGCGATCACCCCGGGTGACGAGGTAGCGCGGGCTTTCGGGGATGAAGAATAATGCCAGCAGGAAGATCGTTGCCGGTATCAGTTCCATCCAGAACATCCAGCGCCACGCTTCGAAACCGAGCCAGAACTGGTCGGTCGAAGAACCAGCGAACTCAGCCAGCAGATAGTTCGAGAGAAACGCCGCAGTAAGGCCGACGATGATCATGACCTGCTGCAGACTCGAAAGCCGTCCGCGCATAGCAGCAGGAGTCACTTCGCTGATGTAGGCTGGCGCCAAGACGCTGGCAGCCCCTACCGCAAGCCCCCCGATGATGCGGTAGATGACGAACTCTCCGGACGATCCGGCAATACCCGAACCGTAAGCGCTGATGATGAAGAACGCAGCTGCGATGAGCAGTGTGCGCTTGCGCCCGAGAATATCCGAAAGCCTGCCAGCGACGAAAGCGCCGACCGCGCAGCCCAGCAGCATGGAGGCCACGTTGAAGCCGGTGCCGACTTCATCCGAGTCGAACGCGATCCTCAGACCATCGACCGTCCCATTGATAACACCGCTATCGAATCCGAATAGAAACCCGCCCAAGGTGGCAACTGCCACAATTGCGGAAATCAGCGCCATATTGGCACCTGTCTGCGCTCTCTCCAAAATTCCCTCCCATGCTGTGCTGTTGCACAATCGTGTGTATATGTTAGCGCTACCTTTCACGGAAATTTGCGGCTTTGCAAGTCGCCTTTTCACGAAGACAAATTTGGATCCAGGAGAGAATGGCCATGCTGACAGGCAAAAACTACATCGCGGGCGAATGGCGCAACGGCGATCGCACTTTCTCGGCCGTAGAGGCGGCCAGCGGAGACAAGCTCGATCCCGAATTCGCCGAAGCATCAAAATCCGACGTTGCCGATGCTTGCGCCGCCGCTGCAGAAGCG
The DNA here is from genome assembly GCF_054655615.1 of Qipengyuania triglochinis. Taxonomy (NCBI): domain Bacteria; kingdom Pseudomonadati; phylum Pseudomonadota; class Alphaproteobacteria; order Sphingomonadales; family Erythrobacteraceae; genus Qipengyuania; species Qipengyuania triglochinis. Next base: position 164,173 of record NZ_BAAHND010000003.1, read on the forward strand.
CAGAAGGTATTCGGCAGCCTGGCGCTCGACAAGCGTGCTACCTTCCTGCGCCTGGCAGCTGACAAGATTGACGCGCTTGGCGACACGCTCACCCAGCGTGCCATGGCGGAAAGCGGCCTGCCCGAAGCGCGCCTAAACGGCGAACGCGGCCGCACGGTCGGTCAGTTGCGGCTGTTCGCCGACGAGGTGGAGAACGGCGCGTGGCAAGGTCTGAGGATCGATCATGCCAACCCTGACCGTACTCCGCCCAAGCCCGATCTGCGCATGCGCAAGATTCCGTTGGGCCCGGTCGCTGTATTCGGCGCCAGCAACTTTCCCCTCGCCTTCTCGGTTGCAGGGGGAGACACTGCCTCTGCCTTTGCCGCGGGCTGCTGCGTCGTGGTCAAGGGGCACCCCGCACACCCCGGAACTTCCGAACTGGTGGGCGGCGCAATTGCCGAAGCCGTCAAGGAAAGCGGTTTGCCAGAAGGGGTCTTCTCGCTTCTGTCCGGTACCGATTTCGAACTCGGCGAAGCTCTCGTGAAGGACTCGCGGATCGCAGCAGTCGGCTTTACAGGTTCGCGCGGTGGCGGGCTGGCGCTGATGGAACATGCTGCAAATCGCGAGGTGCCCATCCCCGTCTTTGCCGAGATGAGCAGCATCAACCCGGTCGTTCTCATGCCAAACAAACTCGCAGAAGCGCCCGATGCCTTGGCGGAAGCCTACGTCGGATCGCTGTCGATGGGGGCGGGCCAATTCTGCACCAACCCCGGCATCGTGCTGACGGTTGAAGGCGAGGCAACCGATCGCTTCATCGCAAAGGCGCGTGAAGCCCTGAGCTCGGTTCCTGCCCAGACCATGCTGACCCAGGGGATCAGCGACGCCTATCGCAACGGTATCAATACGCTTGGAGCGCTCGACGGCGCCGAGCCGGTCGGTGTTGGCGAAGAAGGATCGAGTGCCTGCGGTCGTGCGCAGGTCTATACCGTTTCGGCCTCTGCCTTCCGCAAGAATGCCGGCTTCGAGGAAGAAGTTTTCGGCCCGAGTTCGATCATCGTGCGTTGCAGCGATCTTTCCGAAGTTTCTGCCATTCTCGAAAGTCTGGAAGGTCAGCTAACCGCGACTCTTCACCTGAACGAAGCCGACCATAAGGAGGCGGCAAAACTGCTGCCAGTCCTGGAGCAGCGCGCAGGTCGCATTCTGGCCAACGCTTGGCCGACCGGCGTCGACGTCACCCATGCCATGGTCCATGGCGGTCCTTACCCGGCAACTTCGGATGGCCGCAGCACATCAGTGGGTACGCTGGCGATCGATCGGTTCCTTCGTCCGGTTTGTTACCAGGATCTCCCCGAAAGCCTGCTTCCGGCAGCGCTGAAAGACGACGCAAGCGGCACCCTCACCCGTGTCGATGGGACCTACCAACTTTAAGCTAAGCGAGTTGGACCGAACCTAAGTGATCTGGAAGGCGGGGCAGCAGATGCCCCGCCTTTTTTCCTTTGGGTGTTCGATAACCTCTGTACTAAACAGCCCTATCGCAACTTGACGGCACGAACCCGGTGCGCTGTGCCTCTGTCCATACGATGCTGTTATGAGAACAGTTACAGGACGAGGCCATATGACGGACAATTTGACCCTGCTTCTCGGCGGCGCACGGTCGGGGAAAAGCCGCCGGGCGCTGACCTTGGCAGAGGCGCAACCCGCGCCGCACATATTCGTCGCGACGGCCCAGGCCTACGATACCGAGATGGAAGACCGGATCACGCTCCATCGGGCAGAACGCGATGCACGCTGGATCACTGTCGAAGCGCCTCTCGAATTGCCTGAAACAATTCAGAACCAACAGGAAGGCACGGTGGTCGTAGACTGCTGCACGATCTGGCTGTCGAACCTCATGCTTGGCGATCGGGACGCGAACTCTGCCACCGATGACCTGATCGACAGTCTCAAGAACACAAGAGCCGAGGTGCTTCTGGTGAGTAACGAGGTTGGATCGGGCATCGTCCCTGAGCACCCGCTCGGGCGCCGCTTTAGGGATCAACAGGGGTGGCTCAACCAGCGCTTGGCGGAGGTTTGCGACACGGTGGAATTGGTTGTGGCGGGACTGCCACTTAGCCTTAAACGGCCAGTGCCTTAGCCAATCTGGATAGCGATTGAGGGTCGGGAGGAAGTCCGATACGCAGAGCCTGATTGCAGTTTTCGAACCGACGCACGGCAACGCCGTTCTCCGCTAGACCTCGCCAGACTGCAGCCGCATCTTTAGTTTTGACGTAGCGAAAAAGATCGGTTCCACCCGCGTCTTCAAGGCCCGCGCCAGAGAGAACATGCTGCAGCGCAAGCGAAGCATCGGCCAAACGGCCTCGCGTTTTTTTCTGCCATGTTTCGTCTGCGTAAGCCGCCTGTCCTACTGCAAGCGCAGGTCCCGACACGTCCCAACCGCCGACTTTTTCTCCAAGCTCGTCGAGGACCGCCGGCGGCGCTAGAAATGCGCCAAGCCGTACTCCCGCGAGACCGAAGAACTTGCCGAAAGACCGCAAAACGATCAGCCCTGCGCGACCTGCTGCTGGAGCCATGCTGGCCTCGGGATCGAGTTCGGCATAGGCTTCATCGACTATCAGCCACCCGCCACGTCTAGTAAGCCTTCGCCGTGCTTCTTCCATCTCGCCAACTGACCAGCAATGTCCATCGGGATTATTCGGATTCACAAGAACGACGGTATCGACATCTTCGACCACTTCGAGCGGATCGTCCAATTCCCGCACTTCCACTCCCGCAGCATGCCAGCTGTGTCTGTGATCGGCATAGCTTGGAGACCGAACGGCCACGGAACGCGATCTGAGAATGGCTGGCAGTTGTCGGATGACAATCTCTGTCCCACCGACAGCCCGGCAAGCCTCGGGAGCGCATCCAAACGCGTTCGCCATGGCACCTTCACATGCTTTCCGTGCTTCTTCTGTCGGCAATCGTGTCCACGCTTCTGGCGCCAAAGTTGGCACAAAGTAGGGCCAAGGATTGATACCCGTCGAAAGGTCGAGCCAAGGTTTCGGCCCATGTGGAAACGCGCGCGCCAACACATCGATGCGCCCACCGTGACCTGTGAAGAGTTTGTCGTCATTCACAACGAAACAATCCCGCCCACCGCGAAGAGTGTAAGGCCAATTGCGATGACTGCGCGCCGATAGATTGAGAGCGCTTTTGCCAGATCATGCATGAACGCTTCGCGCCCATCGGCATTCAACCAAGGCTCTTCTCTGAGACCGTTGCCATAACATCGGGGACCGGAAAGCCGGATGTCCAGTGCACCAGCCATCGCGGCTTCCGGCCAGCCAGCATTGATAGAGCGATGGGACGATGCATCGCGAACCATGACTCTGAATGATCGCGCTGACCCGCTTACAAGACCGAACAAGAAACCCGTCAGGCGCGCAGGAACGAAACTGGCAATATCGTCAATCCGAGCGGCTATCTTGCCGAATGCCTCGTATTTCGCATTGCGATGCCCAATCATGGAATCGAGCGTGTTGATTGCTTTATACGCGAACAGCCCACGCAGTCCGAACAGTGCGCCCCAGAACAAAGGCGCCGTTACACCGTCAGACGTGTTCTCCGCCAGGCTTTCTATAGCCGCGCGCGCCATCGCTTGCTCATTCAGCGAATGCGTTTCGCGGCCTACGATCTTGCTCAGCGACGATCGGGCGCCCGGTAACCCATTACGTGCAAACGCCTGCGCAACAGCGGCCACATGATCGTTCAGCGATCGGCTCGCGATTAGACTGGCAGCGACCACTGACTGGATTAGCAAGCCCACCACTCCCGAAGGCGCTAGAACTTCGATGGCTAGTCCTGCCGATGCCGCGATAGAAATCATGAAGAGTGCCGCCATGCCGCCAAGAAGGATGCGAACGGCCCTCCCGCTATTTTCCCGGTTCAATAACCGTTCGGCCCGCGTCACGAGCCAGCCGAACCACCGCACCGGATGGCCGATGCGTTTATCCAGCCTATCGGGCCAGCCGCAAAACGCCTCAAGAACCAGCCCGCCCAGCATGATCCAAGCGGCAGTCATCGCGCCAGTTCGAACAACGCTTTTATATCGAGTGCCGTTTCCACTCCATCCGCAAGCTGATCGAGCGCCCGTTCCACATCCTGTTCGTAGTTCAGCGAACTGGTCCTGCCGCTGCGAATGTTACTCAGCCAGCGGGTCCGAAAGGTATCGCTAGCGAACAATCCGTGCAGATAAGTCCCTATTAGCCGCCCACCCGCGCCCACAGCACCATCATTGGTACCATCATCAAATTGGCAGAAAGGCGCATCGAGAGCAGTACCGGTGGATCGACCCGAATGAATTTCGTAGCCAGTCACGGGCTCGCCATCTGCAAGCGTTTTTCCTTGTATAGGACGAACGGTTTTCTCGCCAGACATAACCGTTGTCATATCGAACAGACCGAGGGCGCAAGCAGCCCCCTTCAATCCGTCACGCCCGTCTGGATCCTCGACCCGAGCGCCCAATAGCTGAAACCCGCCGCACAGGCCCACGATATGCGCCCCGGTACGGAATGCAGCGATAATATCGTGATCCCACCCTTCGCCGCGAAGCATGGCGAGATCCGCCAAAGTGGACTTGGTACCGGTGAGTATGATCGCGTCGCACTTGCGGGGAATGGGTTGCCCGGGAGGAATGAAGCGGAGGTCGACGTCTTCTTCCGCTCGCAAGGGATCGAGATCGTCGAAATTGCTGATCCGTGAGAGCATCGGAACGACGATTACAATTCCCTTCCCTTTTGGCAGACGCCGATCGAGCACCACGGCATCTTCCGCCGGAAGTCTCGAAGCCGATGGAAGCCATGGAACAACGCCAAAAGAGCGCCAACCGGTCCTTTTCTCGATGAAGCGGATGCCTTCGTCGAATAGCGAGAGATCCCCGCGGAACCGGTTTATTGCGAAGCCCGCAATCATCGCAGCATCCTGCGGTTCGATAACGGCCTTCGTCCCGATGATGGAGGCGATGACCCCGCCACGGTCAATGTCTCCAACCAGCACCACCGGGACATCGGCGGCGCGCGCAAACCCCATGTTGGCGATGTCGCCTTCCCGCAGATTGACTTCGGCAGGACTCCCCGCGCCCTCGACGATCACCAGATCATACGTATCGCGCAGACGCTCGAACGCTGCCAGAACGGGAGCAAGCAGGCTTCCACGCTTGGCCATGTACTGCGCTGCCTCCTCGCTTCGCAGCGCAGTGCCGTTGACGACGACCTGTGCGCGCCGATCACCTTCGGGCTTCAGCAGCACAGGGTTCATGTCAGTCGAGGGTTCGAGCCCAGCTGCACGTGCCTGCAGCGCCTGGGCCCGCCCGATTTCTCCGCCATCCGAACAGGCGGCCGCGTTGTTCGACATGTTCTGTGGCTTGAAGGGCGCGACCCTTATCCCTCGGCGATGTGCAATGCGGCACAGGGCAGCGACGAGAAGCGACTTGCCGACGTCCGAACCCGTACCCTGAAGCATGATCGCCCGTGCGCCCATCGCGGAATTACGCTGGCCCTTCGATATCGAGACGCAGCCCTTCGCTCTGCTGCGTGACGCGTGAAGCAATGCCGAACACCTTATGCAACATTTCGGGGGTGCAGGTCTCCTGAGGCGTACCATCCGCAACGATCCGACCCTCATGCATCCATATAACGCGGTCCGCATAGCGCATCGCGAGGTCCAGATCGTGGATCACCGTAAGCACGCCGCGACCTTCGCGAGCCATTTCGGCAAACAAACCCATGGTTTGATGCTGGTGCCGGGGATCGAGAGCGGCGATCGGCTCGTCGGCAACCACCAGCGGTGTCTCCGAAGCAAGCGCGCGGGCGAGGTGAACGCGGGCCAATTCGCCTCCGGACAGAGTATCGGCAGCCCGTTGCTCGAAACCCTCCAGCTGGCAGGCGGCGATTGCGCGGGCCACTGCCCCTTCATCTTCCGGCGAAAGGCGGCCCAGCGCTGCGCCATAGGCAAAGCGGCCCAGGGCAACGATGTCCTCGACCGGTTGCGGCCAGACCAAGGGGCGGGTCTGAGGAAGATACGCCACCCGGCGAGCCCGTTCCAGAGGTGACAGGTCCATGACTGCGCCCCCGCCGAGAGAAGCGCTGCCGGTATCGCTGGGCATCAAGCCAAGCGCGAGGCGCAGAAGAGACGTCTTGCCAGAGCCGTTCGGGCCGATCAGCGCCGTCAGCGTGCCTGCTTTCAGCGAAAAACTGGCATCTGCCACAAGCTGCTTGCCGTCGACGGCATAGCTCAGGTTCCGGGCATCGAGCAGAGTCATGCCAGCCTCCTCCGTGCCGCGATCCAGATGAATACCGGCGCCCCCAACAGCGACGCAACAACACCCAGCTTTAGTTCGCTGTCGGTCGGCAGAACGCGCACGCCGATATCGGCCACGACCAGGATAAATGCGCCGAGCAAGGCGGAAGGTATGAGCAGACGTGCCGGATCATATCGCAGGAATGGCCGCACGAGATGCGGCGCCACGATACCGACAAAGCCAATCGCTCCGGCAAGTGAGACCGCCGCGCCGGTGGCGAGCCCTGCCCCGATGATGACCGCCAGCCGCTGGCGGCGCAGATCGAGCCCCAGCCCTTCGGCTGCCTCGTCGCCCAGCGCCAATGCCGACAAACCGCGCCGCGAGAGCAACAGCACGACAGCACCTGCGATCATGAAAGGAGAGGCAAATGCCAGATCAGCGAAACTGCGATTGTCGACCGTTCCCAACATCCAGTTCACCATATCGGCGAGGCTAAAGGGATTGGGGGCAAGGTTCATCAAGAGCGCCATGATCGCAGCAGAAAAACTCGACAGGCCAACGCCGATCAGGATCAGTGTGACGACCGAGCGAGTCCGGATCGCCGCCAGAGCGACGACCAATGTCGCAAGCAGTGCACCGGCGACCGCCGCCAGTGGCAAAACCAATGGCCCAAAGGCGGCGAAACCAAAATAGAGCACGAAAGTCGCGAATAGGGCGGCCGTTGCGGAGACCCCGAGAATTCCCGGTTCTGCGAGCGGATTGCGAAGGAGGCCCTGAAGCGCGGCACCGCTCATGCCGAGCGCTGCACCTACCATGGCCGCAGCCAGCGCGCGGGGGAGACGGATTTGCCAGACGACCAACCTATCCCCTTCGCTGCCCTGGAAGGCGAGCGCAGCCAGCAAACGGTCGATTGGCAAGGATACCGACCCCAGCGTCACCGAAAGCAATAAGGCCGCTATCAGTGTAGCGCCGAGCATGGCCACAACCCGGTTCACGACGGTTCCTCCGCCGCTGCAGCCAGGGCCTCCACGGCATCAACCACGAACCACCCGCCGCATGCAGTCCACGCCCCTTCCAGCGGCACCACGGGCAAATCCCTCAACTGGGTTTGGGCCACCGGATGACGCGCAGCGCTCCAGTTGTCGACGTGGTTCGTCCCTCCCTCGAAGAATGATGCGGCAATCAGATCCGGCTTCTCGTAAGCGAGCCGCTCCAGCGGAAGCGGATTCCAGCCGGGCCGACCCTGGAAATTATCCACCCCCGCAGCCACGAACAGTTCGTGCACCAAGCTTCCTTCTCCGGTCGTGACGCCCGCTGGTGTCATATAGAGCGCACTCCTTCGTGGGTGTTTTCGTGCCGATATCGCCCGGAGCCGGCTATCCATTTCGGCCACCAATCCTTCAGCTTTTTCGGGTTTTCCAAGCGCGGTCCCGACACGCAAGACTTCGCTGCGAACTTCGTCCAGCGTCTGCGGAAAGCCGATCTGGATCACCGGAACTCCGGGCTTCTCCAGGAAGTTGGCGATGTCATGCCCCCCGCCATAGGTTCGCACCACCAGATCGGGTTGAAGTGCAAGGACATCTGCCGTGCGCGGGCGAACTGTCCGAATGCCCCCGGCTTCCGCCCGCATGTAGGAGAAGCTCTTTTCGGCATCGGGCGACAGAGCGAGTATGTCACCCCGATCAGCGAACTTCAGCACATATTGGTCCGCACAGTAATCGAGGCTGACGATCCGCCGCGGCGCGTCAGAGTCAGCCCTTGGCCCCGGAGCCTGCGCACAGGCTGCGAGGAAAAGGCTTGCCAACGCCGCGAGGATCGCCAGCCGGATCATCAGAGCCGGTAACGCACGCCGCCGAATGCTGCACGTCCAGGCTGGCCGTACCGGAACACGGTTTCATACTCGGTATCGAAGAGGTTCTCGATGCGTCCGAAAACTTCAAGGTTGTCAGTAAGACCGTAGCTCGCGCGAACATCGGTCACGACATACCCATCGAGTTCGCGGCTGTTGCTGGCATTATCGAAGCTGTCGCCGACCATCAGGACGGTCGCACCGATCCCGATGCCGCTTTCCAGTCTGTAATCCACCACTACACTGGCCTTGTCCTTGGCCCGTCGGGGAAGGAAATTGCCGGTCGTCTCATCGACTGCATCGATCGTAGTGTAATTCAACGCAACATCGAAGCCATCGACCGGGCGCATGGCTACGCCAAGCTCCCAGCCATGGGCGGAGGCGAGTTCCGTATTGTCGTAGAAGCCGTAAGGATCGGTGTCGGTCGACACGAACCCGATCAGATTCTTTGAATCGCGTTCGAAATAGGTCGCGCCGACCTGGGCCCGACCGCCGAGAAAGCGATGGGTGAGTCCGACGTCCCAGCTCTCGGACGTCTCCGGCATAAGCGCCGTGTTCCCGTAAACGCTGTATAGCTGGTAAAGCGATGGGGCCTTGAACCCTTCGCCATAGCTTGCCCGCAGCACCGTTGCGCCCGCATTAGGCGAATATGCACCACTGGCGGCGAAGGTCGTTTCGTCGCCATAGGTCTCGTGATCGTCGTAGCGAAGGCCCCCCGTCAGCGAGAGGCCGCTGAATGGGGTGAGGTTGAGCTGGCCATAGGCGCTGTTGAGCCATACATCGGCCTTTTCCGGCGTGCCGCCATAGCTTGAACTGCGGAATTCGGACTCTTCGCGCTCGGCACCGAATACGAGTTCGGCGAAGGTGGTTGCGTCGAAAACGCCCTGATATTCGTAGCGACGGTTTTCGCCATTCGCATCGAAAGTCTCGCTGTCGCTGCCAAAATCGAAATTGCGACGGTCGATATTGGTATAGGCGAAACCCAATCGGTTGCGCATTCGCCCGTCGAGCAGATCAGCCTTGATACCGGCATATCCGACGAAGTCGTTGCGATAGGACACCTCTTGCGTATCCTCGAAACCATCGGCCCCAAAACCGTCGATGTCCGTCTCGCCGTCTGCATAAAATGCGCGCAAATCGACCGAGACGTTATCCGCCAAGGCAATGTCGAGCTTGCCGTTGACGCCAAGGCTTTCGAAACCGTCCTTCTCCTTGCCGCCCCGCGCTTCGCTGAAGGCAGAAATGCCGTCCGTCCGCAGATAGGTCGCGCCGACGCTGGCACCTACGGGTCCGAAGCGACCGGCCACATTGCCGACCAGTTCCGCCGTATCGCGCTCCCCGTATTCCCCGCTCAGAAAGACGCCAAGGTCGTCGCTGGGTTCACGCGTAATCAGATTGATCACACCGCCGATCGCCTGACTTCCGTAAAGCACGCTTTGGGAGCCGCGCACAATTTCAACCCGGGAGATGTTGCCGGTCAGGAGAGTACCGAAGTTGAAACCCCCGCCCGGTGAAGCCGGATCGTTGAGCTTGATGCCGTCGATCAGAACCACGGTCTGGTCGCTATCCGCACCGCGGATGGAAACGCTGGTACTCGTCCCGAGGCCGCCATTGCGGTTGAAGGTGACACCGGGAACCGTACGTAGCAGGTCGAGAACTTCGCTGGGCTGGCGGTTCACGATTTCTGTTTCGCCAATCACGGTTACCGATTCACCGACCTGGCTGATCTCACGACCGGTGCGATTGGCTGTCACCACGATGATCTCGCCATCGGTATCGGTTGCTGCAGGTAAGTCGGTCGATTGCGCGAAAGCGCCGGTTGAACACAGGGCAAGTACAGCCGCTGCGGAAGACGTATAAAATGCGGGTTTCATCAAGAAATCCAAAGCCATACCCGGCAGGGGCTCCGGCGCCCGCCAGGTTAATCGACAGATGGCCACACTGCGACAATCATGGTCGCAGCGCCGGTAACCGGCCTAGCTGCCGTTACTTCGGAAAATAACTTTCCTGTCCCATTGGGCTAGACCCGGCCCCGGACGAACGACGCGACGGCAGGTTTCCTGACTTGCCGATCATCGCCTTCGAACCGCCTTCCCGGAAACGCCTTTTGATGGGCAATCCAGTGGCATAAGTGGTCCGGGGCTCCCGGCTTACAGTTGCGGGCACAGCGTCGGATTTGCCCAACCGGGCTCACCGACTTCCCTCTTAGCTTCAGGCGTTTTGCACCTGAGGCACCGTCTGCCGGCGCCAATGGGCGGAGAGATGGCCGCTGTCAATCCTGCCCGGTCAGAAGTCGAGCCCCTGCTGCGCCCGGATTCCGGCATGGAAGGCGTGCTTGATTTCGCGCATCTCGCTAACCGTATCGGCATATTCGATCAGCTCGGGCTTCGCATCGCGACCTGTCAGGATGACGCGCGTGTTTCCACGGCGCTCCAGCACATCAATCACGGCCTCCGGTGTGAGATAATCGTACCTCAGGGCGATGTTGATCTCGTCGAGCAGGACCAGATCATAATCGCCGCCGCCAATCAGTTCGTCGGCTTTGGCGAGTGCCTTTTCGGCAGCTTCGATGTCGCGGTCGCGATCCTGCGTGTCCCATGTGAAGCCATCGCCCATTACGTGCCAGTCCACCAGATCAGGGAAGCGAGCGAAGAACTGCTTTTCGCCGGTCTTCCACTTGCCCTTGATGAACTGGACCACTGCGACTTTCTGGCCCCAGCCCAAAGCGCGGGCCATGACCCCGAAAGCAGAGCTAGACTTGCCTTTCCCATCGCCCGTGTGGACCAGAACGACGCCGCGCTGCGGATCTTTAAGTTCGCGACGTCGCTTGGCCTGCTCGGCCTGCAGTTTCTTCATCTGCGCCTTGTGTTCGCCCTGCCCGGTTTCGCTCATGTCATCTGGTCCGTTTCGAAGGTGAGAAAATCGCCGAAGTCCAGCTTCAGCTCGTATGGATCGGCATGTCCCAAGGCGGCAGCCATAGCTCGTGCCACTCCGAGGTGACTTACGGCCAGGACGTCGCCCTGATCGTTCGCAATCGCAGTAAGATAGATACTTACGCGTTGCACCAACTGGGCAACACATTCGCCGCCGTGGGGACGAGCGCCCTCGATATCTTCGGCCCACAGATCGATCTCTGCGCGGGGAATATCGTCCCAGCGTTTCATTTCCCATCGCCCGAAGTCGATTTCGCAGAGCCTCGGATCGGCCTGAACTTCGAGACCCAGCATGGGTGCCAGCTCTTCCGCGAGCTCCCGGCATCGGCGCAGCGGACTGGTATGCAATCGGGCAACGGGCCGGTTCAGACGGCTGAGAAGCTGCTCGAGCTCGTCCTGACGCGGGATGTGGGCAGTGATGTCTGACTGTCCATAGCATACGCCACGCGACACCTCCGGCTCTCCGTGGCGCAGCAGGATCAGAGCCATGCGAGCAGGCCGAGATAGAAGCCTATTTCAGATACTTGCTGAACGGCACCAAGGCAGTCGCCCGTGTATCCGCCCAGCTTGCGCTCGAACAGCAGGCGCGTTGCCCCATGGCCTACGCATAGGCCGACTACAGCGCTGACAGCTGCAGCGATGCCAACGAAGAGACCGAAGATTAGCAAAGCAATCAGCCCGGTAAGCCAGGCAACGACCAACCCGTCGCGCGCTATTCCGCCAGCCACGGGATTGGCTATGCCTTCGGGTCGCGCGTAGTTGCTGGTGGCGATCACAACCACTGCCGACAGACGCGAAAGCCCGTGCGCGACGGGTAATGCGGCCAGCGCGCTCCAGGGGAGGATTGAAGAAAGGGCGGCGACCTTCAGGCTCAGGGCGACGAACAATGCCGCGGCCCCGAATGTGCCCAGCCGGCTGTCGCGCATGATTTCCATCATCCGCTCTGGCGCCGAGGCGCCCAATCCGTCGAAGAGATCCGCCAGCCCGTCTTCGTGAAAGGCGCCGGTGGCAAGCAAGGTGGCGGCAGTGGCGAAGATCGCGCCGATAATCCCGCCGCCGATCCCCGATCCCAGCGCGAAGCCGATCGCCCCGATTGCGCCGATCAGGATGCCGACGAGCGGATAGAAGGCGGGAGCGGCTTCGAAGTCGCTTTTTCCAAGAGTTTTCGTACGCACCGGGATGCGGGTGAGGAACATCCAGGCGGCCAGGAAAGCGGCCAGCGGTCTTGTCATGACGCTACGGTTTCAGCGCTGGAGACGCCTGCCTGCGAGAAGCTGGCCATCGAGAAAAGCGAGAGGGCGGCGCGGATGATGGGGACGGCCAGGAGGGCTCCGGTGCCTTCTCCCAGACGCATGTCGAAATCCAGCAGGGGATCCGCATCCAGCCATTCGAGAAGGGCCCGGTGCCCCTGTTCTGCGGAGCGGTGCGCATAGACGAAAGCCTTTGCGCATGCCGGTTCGATTGCCCGTGCCAATGCGGCGGAGGAGGTGGCGATGAAGCCGTCTACGACCACCAGCTTTCCTGCCTCCGCGGCGCCGATCATGGCGCCGGCCATGGTGCCGATTTCGAAGCCGCCGACCTCTGCCAGAACTTCCAGCGAAGCGAGCGCTCCGGTGCGCCTGGCGGCGCGTTCGAGCACGTCTTGTTTGTGCGAGAGGGCGGCATCGTCGAGGCCTGTCCCGCGGCCTACCAGCTTTGCGATTTCGAGGCCGCTGAGCTTGTGGACCACCAGCGTTGCGGCGGAGGTATTGGCAATACCCATCTCACCAAAACAGGCGATTTTTCCTGCCAGATCAACGCCATAGCGGCGCCCCTGATCGACAGCGCGGCGCGCGCAATCGGAGGTCATGGCCGGCCCTTTTACACTGTCCGCAGTGCCTTCGCCGAGCCGCATATTTACCAAGGCGGAGTGGCCCGAAGGAGGCGTTGCGATGCCGCAATCCACCACGGTTACGGGGATGCCCAGAGTGTTCGCGATGGCGTTTGCGGCAGCGCCGCCGGCGAGGAAATTGGCGACCATCTGGCCGGTGACTTCCTGCGGGAAAGCCGAGACGCCATTGGCGGCAATACCGTGATCTCCGGCGAAAATCGTAAGGGTTGCAGCGGCTTGTTCGGTCAGTTCATGGCCCAGCACCGAGGCGGCCTGGACGGCCAGTTTCTCAAGACGGCCAAGCGATCCGACCGGCTTGGTCTTGTCGTCGAGTATGCTCTGCAGGTCTGCCTTCGTCATGCCGTGCGTTTAGCGCAAGGCCTTCGCGATACAACATCACTGTTCCGAAATTGGGCCCGAACACCCTCTTGATCGGCCCGGTCCCAGGCCGATCAAGCCCGGTTAGGCGAATTCACCGCGGCGATAAGCTTCGAACGCGTCGCGAATCTCTTCCTGGCTATTCATCACGAACGGACCATGCGCCACCACCGGCTCTCCGATCGGATCGGCATGGCCGAACAGGATGAGTGCGCCATCGGGTGCCGTCACCTCGATTTCGTCACCATCGTCGAAGCGGGCGAGGCAATGTTCGGGCACTCTGTCATTGCCGATGCGGACCGATCCCTGGACGGAGTAGAACAGGATATTGCGGCCAGCGGGTGCCGGCAGGCTGGCGCTGCTGCCCGGCCGCATATGGACGGTTGCCAGCGCAACGCCGGTCAGCGAGGAAACGGGGGCATCCTCGAAGCCCGAGACGGGTCGAAGCTCGACGCCATCCGCCAGTGAAAGCGAAGGAATCTTCGCCGCCGGGACTTCGATGTAATCGGGATCGGTGAATTTGAGCCTTGCGGGCAGATTGACCCATAGCTGCAAGATTTCCAGCGGCCCGCCATCGCGTTTGAAGCTGTCGGGCGAAAGTTCGGAATGGACGATGCCCGATCCCGCCGTCATCCACTGCACCCCGCCATCGGCCACCACGCTCTGCGCGCCGCTGCTGTCCTGATGCGCGAGGCTCCCTTCCACCATGAAAGTCACCGTCTCGAACCCGCGATGCGGATGCGGGCCGAAGGGCAGGCCGTTGTTGCCCGGCGGATAGCTTTGCGGGCCATGGTGATTGAGAAAGAGGAACGGATCGATCTGCGGCAGGCTTGGCCCGGGCAGCGGCCTGCGCGTGGTCAGATCGGCGATATCGTCACGATAGGCGCGGTGGACTGAGCGAAGGGCGCGTGAAGTCATGCCGTCACCCCTGTGTCTTCGAGGCCCGGCACTTCGGGGCGCGGCCCTGGCGGCACGATGCCATTGGGATTTATATGCTCGTGGCTTTCGTAATAGTGATGCCGGATGTGCTCGAAATTCACTGTCTCGTCCACGCCATCCAGTTCATACAGCCGCCGCGTCAGCGCTGCCAGATTGGGGTAATCGGCAATTCGGCGGCGGTTGCATTTGAAATGCGTGTGATAGACGTGGTCGAACCGGATCAGCGTGGTCCACAGGCGGATATCCGCCTCGGTCAGCTGTCCGCCAACCAGCCAGTCCTGCCCTTCGAGCCGTTGCTCCAGCTTGTCGAGCGTGTCGAACAGAGGCCCGATCGCCTCGTCATAGGCGGATTGCGATGTCGCGAAGCCCGCCTTGTACACGCCGTTATTGACCGCGTGATAAACCTCCTCGTTCAGCGCATCGATCTCGTCACGGTGCGCTTCGGGGTAAAGGTCCAGCTCTGTGGCCCCGACATTGTCGAAGGCACTGCCTAGCATGCGCAGGATATCGGCGCTTTCGTTGTTCACGATGGTGCCTTGCTTGATATCCCACAGCACCGGCACGGTGACATGGCCGCTGAAATCGGGTTTCGCCGCGGTATAGACCTCGTGCAGATTATCGGCATCCAGCAGCGGATCGGGCGTGACGCATTCGCCATCGCGGAAAGACCAGCCGCCTTCCTTCATTAGCCAGTGGACCACCACCAGTTCGATCATGCCTTCCAGCCCCTTCAGCCGCCGCGCCACGGTGGCACGGTGCGCCCACGGGCAGGCCAGGCTGACATACAGGCGATAGCGCCCCAGTTCGGCGGCAAACCCGCCCTCCCCGGTCGGCCCGGCGGACCCGTCGGGGGTTATCCAGTTGCGGAAAGGGCTTTCGGTGCGTTCGAACTTGCCGCTGTCCTCGTCATTGTAATCCCATTCGTCATACCATTTGCCGTCTTTGAGAAATCCCATGTCCCGTCCCCTTACACATCGTCCGCGCTGAACGGATATTGGCGGCGTTCGTGCTGGATGCTGATCCAGTGTGTGCTGGTGAAGGCGTCGATCGCCCATTCGCCGTTGAAGCGGCCGATGCCAGAATTCTTGACCCCGCCGAAGGGGGCAAAGGGGCTGTCGTTCACCGTCTGGTCGTTGATATGCGTCATGCCTGCCTGCACCTGTTTGGCGAAGGCGAGCGCGCGGCCTTCATCGCGGCTGAACACCGCGCTCGACAGGCCCATCTCGGTGGCATTGGCCAGTTCCAGCGCATGGTCTTCATCCCGCGCGCGCTGGATCGGCGCGATGGGGCCGAATATCTCATTGGCGACGAGGCAGCTGTCTTCGCCGACATCGGTGAAGACATGCGGCGGCATGACCAACCCGTCAGGCTCGCCGCCCAGCGCGCAGGTCGCGCCTTCTTCCTTCGCCTTGGCGATCATGTCGGAAATGCCGTCGAACTGGTCGCGGTTGACGATCGGGCCGATGAAGCACTTGGGATCTTCGCGCTTGCCGACCGGCAATTGCTTCACCCGCTCCACGAACTTCTCGACGAATTCGTCGTAAATCGCGTCTTCCACGATAATGCGGTTGGCGATCATGCAGATCTGGCCCTGGTGCATGAACTTGCCCCAGACGCTGGCTTCCACCGCGCGGTCCAGATCGGCATCGTCCAGCACCACAATCGGGCTGTTGCCGCCCAGTTCCAGCTCGACCGATTTGATCCGGTCCCCGTCCAGCGCGGCCTTGCCCACGCCGCGGCCCACAGGGGTGGAGCCGGTGAAGCTGACGACAGAAGGGATCGGATGGCGGATCAACGCATCGCCAATGGTGGAACCGGAACCCGGCAGCACCGAAACCAGCCCTTCGGGCAGGCCCGCTTCCTCGCAAATGGCGGCAAAGATCGTGCCGCCGGTAACGATCGTGTCGCTGGCAGGCTTGATCACCACGCCATTGCCCAGCGCCAATGCGGGGAACAGCGTGCGCGCGGTTAATTGCAGCGGGAAATTCCACGGGCTGATCAGCGCGATGACCCCGGCAGGCTGGCGATAGGCGCGCGATTCCTTGCCCGGAATATCTTCCGGCATGATCGCGCCCTTGACCATATAGGGCAATGTTGCCGCTTCGGAGCGGGCGACCTGCGTCACCAGCATCAGTTCCAGCGCGGCCTTCAGCTTGGTGCCCCCGGCCTCGCGCACGATCCAGCCGGCGATCTCGTCCTTGCGGGCTTCCAGAATGTCGGCAATCGCGTGCATCTTCGCGGCGCGCGCGGCGGGCGGCATGGCGCCCCATTCGCGCTGCGCCTTTTGCGCCGCCTTGCAGGCTTCATCGACATCGTCTTCGGTGGTGGAGGCCACTTCGAAGATGGTGGTTTCGTCCCACGGGCAGATGTTGGCGATCGCATCGCCGCTTGCCTTGCGCCAGCTTCCGCCGACGAAGGATTGATCGAGCTTTTGGTATGTATCGGACATAGTGCCGAAGCGATTGCTTACGGATTAGGTTCCTTTTCGCCACGTGATAGCGCTATCATTTTGCGAAGGGGAAGCTATCGTTGCACCCAACGGGGCCGGTCCATGAAGGCTGGCAGGACACGAGGGAGGAAAAGCATGGCAATGAACCGCCGGGACTTACTGATCGCAAGCGGAGGCGCGCTGACCGCTGCCATGGCCGGGCGCGCGCTGGCGCAAGAGGCGCAAGGACAGCCGATGATGGGCAATCCCACCCTCCCCCTTCCCCCCGAACAGCGGATGGGCTGGGCCGTGGTGGGCCTGGGCAGTTTCGCCGTGGGCCAGTTGATGCCCGCTTTCGGCGATGCCAACCGGTCGCGCCTGACCGCGCTGGTTTCGGGCAATCCGGAAAAGCTGGCCCGGCTGGCCGATACCTACGGTGTCGAGCACACTTACAGCTATGACGATTACGACAGCATTATCGACAATCCCGACATCGACTGCGTGCAGATCGCGCTGCCGGTGGGGCTGCATGCGGAATATACCATTCGCGCGCTGGAAGCGGGCAAGCATGTGTTGTGCGAAAAGCCGATGGCTTCGACCAGCGCCGAATGCGAAGCGATGATCGCCGCCGCGCGCAAGGCGGGCAAGGCGCTGGGCGTGGGCTACCGCGTCCATTTCGAACCGACCAACCGGGCCGCGCTTTCCATGATCACCGGCGGCGAAATCGGCACCATGCGCCATGTGCGCGCAGAGCACGGTTTCCAGGCCGATCCCGAAAACTGGGCGCCGCATCGCTGGCGGCTGGAAAAGCAGCTGGCGGGCGGCGGCTCGATGTATGACATCGGCATTTACGGCATCAACACATCGCTGATGATGCTGGAAGGCGATGCGCCGGTCAGCATGTCGGCCGTCTATGCCTATCCGAAAGACGATGCGCGCTTCCGCGAGGTCGAGGGCGGCGTGGAGTGGCGGATCATCATGCGCAGCGGCGCGGTGGTCTCGGGCTCAAGCTCCTATTGCTATTCCCCCTATCACTCCAAGCAGACCTATATCGGCAGCAAGTCCTCGCTGCGGATGAGCCCGGCGACTACCTATTACGACAATGCGCTGTGGCACGAACAGGGCGGGCGCGAGGTGCAGGTGTCGACCGGCGCGCCCTACACCCAGTTTGCGGGCCAGGTGGATGCCTTCAGCGAAGCCGCGCGCGCGGGCCAGCCGCATGCAACGCCGGGCGAAATGGGCCTGCGCGATATCCGCCTGATCGAAGCGGCCTATCGCAGCGCCGATCAGGGCGGCGTGGCGGTTTCACTGGAGGGGATTTGAATAGGGCGCTGCGGCGCTTTGCAAATTCAAGTAAATCCGATGAATTTCTGACAGTTCCGAAAAATATAGGCAGCCAGACTTGCAATTAACCATCAATCGGGCTTTGTCTGAACAAATGGGATCAAGTGGGGGGTACTTGTTCATTCTTGAGGGACGATTCTGCGCGCTGGGCCGTGCTGCATTGCCGATGGCGGCGGCGATCGGGCTGTCGGCCTGCGCCAGCTTGCGCCCGGCGGTGCCCGAACCGGCGATTACCGTTCCCGCCGCTTGGGCGGAAGCCGACATCGGCACCACCTCGCCCGATCTGGCGCGGTACTGGACATTGCTCGATGATCCGCTGCTGACCGGTCTGGTCGAACGCGCCATCGCCGAAAACCGCGATCTGGCGATCGGCATCGCCCGGCTGGATCAGGCGCGCGCGGGATTGCGCGGCGCACGGGCGGGCTATTTCCCCACCATCAACGGCTCTGCAGGGGCGCGGCGCGATGTCGGCGATTTTGCCGATGACGATCTGCAATTCACCGTGGGCGCCGATGCGGCATGGGAAGTCGATCTGTTCGGCCAGATTTCCGGCAATGTCGCGGCCAGCCGGGCGGACCTCTTGGCAGCGGGCTATTCGCTGGCGGATATCCAGCGGCTGATCGTGGGCCAGGTCGCCAGCCAGGCGATTGCGGCGCGCGCTTTTTCCGAACAGCTTACCATCGCGCGCTCCTCGCTCGCCTTTCAGGACGACAATCTGCAACTGGCGCGCTGGCGCAATCAGGCGGGGCTCGTCTCCAGCCTCGATGTCGAACAGGCGCGCACGCAGCGGGCGCAGACGGCGGCCAGCATACCGCTGCTCGAAAGCAATCTCGTGGCCACGGCCAATGCCATCTCCACGCTGATCGGCGAACCGCCGGGCCGCGTGCTTGCCGCCTTCCGCGCCAGTGAGCCCGAGCCGGTGCCGGTACCCCCGCAGCTCGACGGCTTCGCTGCCCCCGCACAGGTGCTCAGCCGCCGCCCCGATGTGCGCGCGGCCGAGGCCGATGTGATCGCCAGTTCGTCCCGCATCGGCGTGGCGCGGGCAGACCTGCTCCCTGCGCTGCGCCTGACGGGCAGCATCGGGGCCGGCGGTTCGCCGCTGTCCGACATTTTCGACCTCGTCACCGGCAATCTGTTCGCCGGGCTGACCCAGCTCATTTTCGACGGCGGCCGCACCGCCGCGCGGGTGGACAATGCCGAAGCGATCACCCGCGCCAGCCTCGCCGCTTACGAACAAGCGATCCTGCGCGCGCTTGAGGAGGTGGAAAGCTCCGCCACCGACCAGCGCACCGCGGCCGAACGCGTGGCGATCAGCGAGGAAGCGGTGGACGCGGCGGAAAACTCCGCCTTCCTCGCCCGCAGCCAGTATGAGGCGGGCCTGACCGATTTCCAGACGCTGCTGGTGGTCGAAAGCCAGCTGCTCTCCGCGCGCAACCAGCTCGTCAGCGCCCGGGCCGACCGGGCAACCGCCTTCGTCCGCCTGACGCAGGCCTTGGGCGGCGGCTGGAGCGAAACGGATTACAACCTCCCCATTCCCGGCGCGGCAGCCGGGCAGGACGACAGGACAGCGCAATGAGCGAGAGCGATACCGCCACCGGCGAGGATATCGAAAGCTACCTCGAGACCGGCAAGCCGAAGAAATGGTACAAGCGCAAGCGCGTCTGGGCGGGCGTGATCGTCGCCCTGCTGCTGCTGTTCGCGATCTCGCGCTGTGCGGGCGAGGATCCCAAACCGAACTATATCACCAGCGATGTGGTCAACCGCTCGCTCGATCTGGCGGTCACGGCCACCGGCAATCTGCGCCCGACCAATCAGGTAGAGGTCGGCTCGGAAGTATCGGGCCGGATCGACCGGGTGCTGGTCGATGTGAACGATCAGGTTTCGCGCGGGCAGGTGCTCGCTGTCATCAATACCGATGTGATCCAGGACCAGATCGTCCAGAACCGCGCCAATCTCAACGCCGCCCGCGCTCAGGTGGCGCAGGCACAGGCGACGCTCGATGCCGACCGCGCCCAGCTCGAACGCCTGCGCGAGGTGGAGCGGCTGTCGGGCGGGCGCGTGCCATCGGATGCCGAGATGGAACAGGCCGTCGCCGCCGTGCGCCGCGGGCAGGCCGCGATCGCTTCGGCCAAGGCCAATGTCGCCGCCGTGCAGGCCCAGCTTTCCACCGCGCAGACCCAGTCCAACCGCGCCGTGATCCGCGCGCCGGTTTCGGGCGTGGTGCTGGCCCGGCAGGTGGAACCTGGCCAGACCGTGGCCGCCAGCTTCAACACCCCCACTTTGTTCGTGCTGGCGGAAAATCTCGCCACCATGCAGCTGCGCGTCAATCTGGACGAGGCGGATGTGGGCGAGGTGAAAGCCGGGCAGACCGCCGCATTTACCGTGGATGCCTATCCCGGCCGCCGCTTCCCCGCACGGGTCGAACGGGTGGATCTTGCCTCGAACAATATCGCGCAATCCGAACAGCAGATGGCGCAGCAATCGCAGCAGGTGGTGAGCTATGAAGCGCGGCTGATCGTCGACAATCCCGAAGGCCTGCTGCGCCCGGGCATGACCGCGACTGCCACCATCGCCACCGCCAGCACCGGCCAGCGCCTGCTGGTGCCCAATGCCGCGCTGCGGTTCGAGCCCGAGGAGGAAGGCGAAAGCGGCGGCATCTTCGGCAATCCCGAACTCGGTCTAGACCAGAAGAGCGAAGCCAGCATCGGCGTGGGCAGCCGCCAGTCGGTCTACATTGTCTCCGACACCGGCGATCTGGAGAAGATCGACGTGGTCACCGGGCAAAGCGATGGCCGCCTGACCGTGGTGACATCCGAAAAGCTCAAGGCCGGCATGAAAGTGGTGACCGGCATCGGCGCTGGCGGGAATTGAGGCGAAGGTGAGCGAAGCGTCGCTTATCCAGCTTGAAGGCATCACCAAGACCTTCGGCACCGGCCCGGCGGCGTTCCAGGCGCTGAAAGGCGTCAATCTGGCGATCGATCGCGGTGACTTCGTAGCGATCATGGGGCCATCGGGTTCGGGCAAGTCGACCACGATGAACATCCTCGGCTGTCTCGACACGCCGACCAGCGGGACCTTCCGGTTCCGCGGCGTGGAGGTCCAGTCGCTGAGCCGCGATCAGCGCAGCCTGCTGCGCCGCCGCTATCTCGGCTTCGTGTTCCAAGGCTTCAACCTGCTGGCGCGCACCACCGCCCTGGAGAATGTTGAGCTTCCTCTGCTCTATCGCGGCGAACCCAAGAAGGCGCGGCGCGAGGCGGCGGAACGATCGCTGGACAAGGTCGGCCTGCTGCCCTGGGCCAAGCACACGCCCGCCGAACTGTCCGGCGGCCAGCAACAGCGCGTGGCCATCGCCCGCGCGCTGGTATCCGATCCTGACGTGCTGCTGGCCGACGAACCGACCGGCAATCTGGACACCGAACGTTCGATAGAAATCATGGAACTGCTCCGCGATCTCAGCAAGAGCGGGATCACCGTGCTGATGGTCACCCATGAGGAAGAGATGGCCGAATTCGCGCGGACCATCGTCCATTTCCGTGACGGGCTGGTCCAGCGGATCGAGGAAGGCAAGCGGCGCGAGGTGGCGCTATGAGGCTGCGTATGTTCGGCGCCACCTTCCTGCTCGCGCTGCGCGAGATCAGGCGGCACCTACTGCGCAGTTTCCTGACCACGCTGGGCATCATCATCGGCGTTGCGGCGGTCATCACCATGGTGACGCTGGGCAGAGGCCTGACCGCCAATGTGCAGGAAGACATCGCGGGGCTGGGTTCCAATGTTTTCATCGTGTTTCCCGATGGCGTGGACGATCGCCAGCCCGCCCCGTTCGACGACATGGACGTGCTTGCCGTCGAACGCCAGATCCCCGGCGTGATCAATGCCGCCGGATCCTCGCAAATGCCTGCCGTGGCGTTTCACAACGGGCAGGACTGGTCCACCACCGTTCAGGGCGGCGATGCGGCCTTCTTCTCCGCCCAGTCGATCAAGGTGGTGGACGGCCGCGGTTTCTCCGAACAGGAAAGCGATCGCGGCGAAAGCGTGTGCATCCTCGGCCCCAAAGTGGTCGACGAGATTTTCGTCGAGGGCGAAGTGCTGGGCGAAACCATGCGGGTGGGCAATGTGTCCTGCCTGGTCGTGGGGGTGATCGACGAACGCTCGAACGCGGTGGGCGGCGGGCAGGATGCCGACGATGTCGTGTTCATGCCGCTCAAGACCGTGCAGCGGCGCTTCACCGGCGGGACCAACATCCAGTTCTTCGTGGTGAAATATGACGATTCCTACACCAGCGCTTCGATCCAGCAGCAGCTGATCGACCTGCTGCGCGAACGCCGCGTGATCCAGGAAGGCGAGGCGAACGATTTCAACATCATCGACACGGCCGACATCAACGAGACGGTGAACAATGTCACCGGGACCATGACCGCCGTGGTCACGGTGATCGCCGCGATCAGCCTGCTGGTCGGCGGCATCGGCATCATGAACATCATGCTGGTCAGCGTGACCGAACGCACGCGCGAAATCGGCATCCGGCTGGCCATCGGGGCGCTGGCCAAGGAAGTGCGGCTGCAATTCCTGACCGAAGCGGTGGTGCTGTGCTGCTTTGGCGGCCTAATCGGCATATTGCTGGCATTCGGCCTGTCCATAACGCTGGCCAGCGCGATCGACCTGCCGTTCCTGTTCGATCCGACGGTGAACATCATCAGCTTCCTGTTCAGCGCCGCCATGGGCATGATCTTCGGCTATTATCCGGCCCATCAGGCCAGCAAGCTCGACCCCATCGACGCGCTGCGCCACGAATGATCGGCGCGGCCATGAGACCGTTGCAGCACCGGTTTGAGGGCCGATACCAGGCGCTGCGGGCGCTTCTGCGGGGCGCCAATTTGATATTGTGACCGAAATCCGTATGTTGGCGGCGTTCCCACCCGCTGGTCGTCGAACCTGCGGATCTCCACAATAGAGAGAAAACAATGTCTTCCGAGACCAAGAGGGGTATTGCCCCGCCCCTGACCGACCTGCCAATCAGCACCGCCAGCCGGGGCTTTTACGATGGCTTCAGCCGGCAGGTGACCATACCTGCCAAGATCATCGTCAGCCTGATCATCCTGTGGGCGATCTTCTTCCCGGTGCAGGCGAACGAAACGCTGACCGCCGCCAATTCGACCATCATCGCGTCTTTCACCGGCTGGTATGTCTATCTGGTGGCCGCGTTGATGACGACATGCGCCGTGCTGGCCGTGATACCCAAGGTCGGCCGCCTGCGCATCGGCACTGCCGACGAGGGGCCCGAATTTTCCCGCCTGTCATGGTTCTCCATGCTGTTCGGCGCCGGGATCGGGATCGGCATGCTGACCTATTCAACCGGCGAACCGCTGGCGCATTTCTCGAACAATCCGGAAATCATCACGGGCGAAGCCGGGGCGCAAACTGCCGAGGCAGTGCATTCGGCCTATCTCTACACCTTCCTTCACTGGGGATTTGCGGCTTGGGGCACTTATGCTCTGGTCGGGCTTGCGATCGGCTATGTCGCCTATCGCCGGGGCCTGCCGCTCACCATCCGCTCGGCACTCGCGCCGCTTTTCGGGCGCACCATGTCCGGCCCGGTCGGCCATCTCTTCGATGTCGTGGCAGTCGTGGCGACAATTCTTGGCGTTGCCGTGACCATGGGCCTGGGCGTCGAACAATTCGTGGTCGGCCTTGCGCGCGTCGGCGTGGGTGACTGGCTGCTCGATGCGGATGGATCATCTTCGGTTGCCGCCATCGTGGTGGCCCTTACCGTGCTCGTCGGTGCGTCCACAATCAGCGCCCTGTCAGGTGTCGGCAAGGGCATCAAATGGCTCTCGAACATCAATCTTGGCCTTTCCTTCCTGCTGCTGCTGCTCTTCGTGGTGGTCGGCTCCAGCCTTTATGCGCTCGAACTGTTCAGCAGCGGGCTGGTCGATTATGTCGCCCATCTAATCCCGCTTTCGCTGACCATCTTCCATAACAGCGGCCCGTTCGGTGAAGAACTGGTGACCTGGCAGCGGGACTGGTCGGTGTTCTACTGGGCATGGTGGATCGCTTTCGCGCCCTTCGTGGGCATGTTCATCGCGCGCATCTCGCGCGGCCGCACGATCCGCGAATATATCCTCGGCGTGGTGCTCGTCCCCTCGCTCGTCTGCTTCGTGTGGATGACGCTGCTGGGCGGAACGGCGATTGCGCTGGAACTGGATGGTAGCGCGGCAGGAACGATCGTGAACGCTCCCATGGCGGACCAGCTTTACGCAACGCTGGCGGTGCTGCTCGATCCGGGCTTCGCCATGGTGGTGTCCGGCCTGATCGTGCTGCTGCTGATGACCTATCTCGTCACCTCTGCCGACAGCGCGATCCTGATCATCAACACCATCAACGGCGCAGGTGAAACCGAGGGCGAACGTCGCCGTCACATCCTGTTCTGGGGCGCGGCGCTTGCGCTGATCGTGGGCAGCATGCTGGTGCTGGGCGGGATCGAGGCGATCCGCATCACAATGATTATCGGCGCCTTGCCCTTTTCCTTCGTGGTGGCGCTGATGTGCATTTCGATCATCAAGGCGATCTGGTTCGATCTGATCCGAAAAAGTCAGGGCGTTCCCACTACTTTGGCAGGAATGTCCACGGTCGACGACTAGCGCCGTTCTTTCGGGGAACGGGCGAAATCTGTGCTGTTGCAGAAATGTGACAGCACTTTTCGCTTTCCCGGAAAATCGGGACTGCGGGGTGGCCGGGAGCGATCAGCCTTATTAGGTCGCGCCCACTTCACATTCTCACCGCCGTTCACTGGCCGACATCGTCGTGCCGGTTGTGCGGCCTTATGTCCGATTGATGGGGGCTAACCATTCTTAGCAAATTTGTAAGCAGTACGTCCGCTGGCGCACTGGCTATCGCTCTTCTTTCGCCTGCGCCTGCCCAGGCCCAGGCTCAAACCACCGGCACGGCCCAGACCACGCAGCCCGCTGCGAAAAAGCCGCGCACTGGCGGCGTCCAGACCATCGTCGTAACGGCGCAGCGCCGCAGCGAAGATCTGCAGGACGTGCCGGTTTCCGTTCAGGCTCTCGGCGAAGAACAGCTCGACCAGCTGAACATCTCGACCTTCGACGATTATCTCAAGCAGCTGCCCACGGTTACCGCCGGTGGCGGCAGCCCGGGTCAGAGCACGATCTACATTCGCGGTCTCGCCTCGACCACGCCGAACCTGACCACCGCAGGTGTTGCAGGCCTGGCGCCGAACGTGTCGCTCTATCTCGACGAACAGCCGCTGGCCCAGCCCGGCCGTAACCTCGACGTCTATGCCGCCGACCTTGAACGGATCGAAGTCCTCTCCGGCCCGCAGGGTACGCTGTTCGGTGCCAGCTCGCAGGCCGGTGTGGTCCGCCTGATCACCAACAAGCCCGACCTGTCCGGCTTCGATGCCAAGGTCACCATGGGAACGTCCTTCACCAAGGGCGGCGAAGCCAGCTACAATGCGGAAGCCATGCTGAACGTGCCGGTCACCGACAGCCTCGCGCTGCGCGGCGTCGTCTATCTCGACGATCAGGGCGGCTATATCGACAATGTCGCCGGCACCCGCACGGCCCGCGAAAGCGCCCGTTTCCGCCCCGCCGGCACGGTGCGTGACAACGGCGTTCCCGTGGCGCCCAACCGCGCCGGTTTCCAGGCCGATGCCGATCTTTCTGACGTCACCTTCATCGAGGCCAACAATGCCGCGCTGGTCGAAGAAGATTTCAACGACACGCAGTATTCGGGCTTCCGCGTATCGGCGCTGTATGAAGTCTCGCCCGATTGGCAGGTTACGCTGGCGCACAGCCGCCAGAGCCTGGAAAGCGACGGCGTGTTCTTCGCCGATCCGGAACTCGACCTCGACAATCTGGAAATCCAGCGCTTCGAAGACGATCGCCTGGAAGACGATTTCTCCAACACCGCATGGACCGTCGAAGGCCGTCTCGGCATGCTCGACGTGATCTACAACGGTGCCTACACCGAGCGTGAGACCGAGCAGCGCGTCGACTATTCGGACTATCTCTTCGCGGGTCAGTACCTGCCCTATTACATCTGCGATGGATCGGTCAGCTATCCCGGCGATGCGGCCCCCAGCGGCACGTGCCAGGCACCCAATCTCTATGTCGGTTCGAACAGCGAACTGTCGGTCTTCACGCAGGAACTGCGCTTCAGCACGCCTGAAGAAAACCGTTTCCGCGTCACCGCAGGCGGCTTCTATTCCGACCTCGAGCTGAAAGAACGCAACGACTACACCTATCCGGGCAGCGAACTGGCCGAACCATTCGGCGGTTTCGCACCGAATTTCCCGTTCCCGGGTGCCTATCAGTCCGATGCAGGACCGTTCCCTTATGGCGTGATCTTCCGCAACGACGTGAAGCGCACCGACGAACAGTTCGGCATCTTCGGCGAAGCCACCTTCGACATCGTCCCCGATGTGCTGTCGATCACCGGCGGCGCCCGCTACTACAACGTAGCCGTCGATTTCGAAGGCACGGCCAACAGCTCGTTCTGCAACGCAGGCGCGGCTGAAGACGCGAATGCCTTCGGCACCAATCTGTCGGATCTTTATGATGGCGACGGCCAGTACACCTTCATCGGCTCGTGCGATGCCAGCCTGCGTCAGACTTTCGACGTGAACGACACGCTGGAAGACATCCAGGCCGCCGGCCTGACCGCTGCCCAGGCGCAGCAGGTGTTCAACGCCGTGCGCGCTCCCGACAAGGCCAAGACCGACGGCTTCATCTTCAAGGGCACCGTGAATTACACGCCCACCGAAGACCTGCTGTTCTATGCGACCTATTCGGAAGGCTTTCGGCCCGGCCTGCTCAACCGTCCGGGCGGCGCACAGGGCCCCGGTGGCTTCACCGTACCGTTCGAACTGCAATCGGATGAAGTGCAAAACTACGAAGTCGGCGCCAAGACCGAATTGTTTGACCGCCAGCTGCGGATCAACGGCAGCCTGTTCTATGTCGACATCAGCAATCTGCAGACGACAATCTTCGATCCCAGCATCACCAATCTGTTCTTCTCGGACAATGCGGCGAATGCAGAGATCAAGGGCTTCGAAGCCGATTTCACGCTGGCGCCTTACGATCTGGCCGGCCTGACGGTCTCGGGTGCCGTGTCGTTCCTCGACACGGAAATCACCGAGGTTCTCACCCCTACCGACGACGTACAGGCCGGTTCGGACTTGGCTTACGCCCCGTCCTTCCAGGGCAATCTGCGGGTCCGCTACGAATGGGATCTGAGCGACAGCCTCGGTGCGTTCGTGCAGCCTTCGGTGTCGCATTCGGCATCGAAGTTCACGGATATCATCGCGATCAACCGAATCGAACTCGACAGCTACACCATCGTCGATCTGTCGGCCGGCGTGTCCTACGATCAGTGGACCTTCGAGGTTTACGGCGCCAACCTGTTCGATACGCGCGCAGAGATCGCGGGCGATTTCTACTACGATCGCGCTCGGATCGTTACCAACCGTCCGCTGACCGTGGGCGCAAAGGCAACTTTCAGCTACTGATTCAGTAGACTGTTGACTGACGGCGGGGGCGGAGCTTCAAGCTCCCCTCCGCCGTTTGCATTTATACTACCAAAGGGGACGCAGTGGTTTCGCGCGAAGAAGCTCTGAAAGAAGCGCAAGCCGCCCTGCAGGCGCAGCAGTTCGAGCGCGGGCTTGACCTGGCGACCAGCCTTCTGACGAACACGCCCGAAGATGCCGAAGCGCTGTACATCGCGGCAGTCGCGAACCGCTATCTCCGCAATTTCGACGCCGCGGCGCACCAGCTGGACAGGCTTCACGCTGCCGTTCCCGAATATGGCCGCGCCTGGCAGGAAGCCGGCCACCTCGCGCGAGACGGCGGCGATACCGCGAAGGCGATCGAAGCCTACGCACGCGCTGTACGTTTCAACCCCGCCCTTGCCGCAAGCTGGCGAGCGCAGGCCGATCTGCTCGAAGCCGCCGGACGCACCGCCGAAGCCCGCGCGGCGCGCTTGCAGGAACAGCGCATCGCCGATCTGCCGCGCGAACTGCTCGCCGTTACGCATCACTTGCACGAAGGCCGCCCGCTGCGTGCAGAAGAGATCTGCCGGCATTTCCTCCGTCGCCATCCCAATCACGTGGAAGGCATGCGGCTGCTCGCGCAGATCGGTCTCAGGCTGGGCATTCTCGACGATGCCGAATTTCTGCTGGAAAGCGCGGTAACTTTCGAGCCGGAGAATATTCAGCTCCGCCTCGATTACATCGACGTGCTGCGTAAGCGCCAGAAATTCACCCGCGCCCGCGAAGAAGCCGAAGCGCTCTATCGCCGCGATCCCGAAAGCCCGCTGTTCCAGTCGCACCTCGCGATCGAGAGCATGCAGACCGGCGATTATGACCGGGCCTTCACCCTGTTCGAGGAGGTTCTGAATCGGCTTCCCGATGATCCGGCGACGCTCACCTCGCGGGGGCACGCACTGAAGACGGTGGGGCAGCAGGACGAGGCGGTCGCTTCCTATCGCAAGGCCATCGCTGCCCGGCCCGGCCATGGGGACGCCTACTATGCGCTGGCCAACCTCAAGACCTATCGTTTCACCGATGACGAAGTCGCTGCAATGCGCGCGCAGGCCGACCGGTCGGATATTGCATTTATGGACCGCGTCCACCTCGCCTTCGCGCTGGGCAAGGCATATGAAGATCGCAAGGCATACGAGGACTCATTCCGGTTTTACGAGCTGGGCAATACGCTCAAACGGCAGCAGACCGGTTACAGCGCCGACAAGATGACGGCAGAACTCGCCGCCCAGCAGGCTGCCTGTACCCCTGCCCTGTTCGATGACAAAGCGGGCGCCGGTAATGGCGCGCGTGATCCCATCTTTATCGTCGGCCTGCCCCGCGCGGGCTCGACTCTTCTGGAACAGATACTGGCCAGCCATTCGCAGATCGACGGCACGCTCGAACTGCCGAATATCCTGGCGCTGGCGCACCGGTTACGCGGCCGGAAGGTAGGCCAGAGCCGCTATCCCGATATCCTCCACGATATTCCGGCAGAACGGTTCACCGAATTCGGGACCGCCTTTCTGGACGATACCCGCATCCACCGGCAGGGGGCGCCGTTCTTCATCGACAAGATGCCGAACAATTTTCGCCATATCGGGCTGATCCATCTCATCTTGCCGAATGCGACGATCATCGATGCGCGGCGCGATCCGATGGATTGCTGCTTCTCGGGCTTCAAACA
The DNA here is from genome assembly GCF_054655615.1 of Qipengyuania triglochinis. Lineage (NCBI taxonomy): Bacteria > Pseudomonadati > Pseudomonadota > Alphaproteobacteria > Sphingomonadales > Erythrobacteraceae > Qipengyuania > Qipengyuania triglochinis. The sequence goes on from NZ_BAAHND010000003.1 coordinate 193,392, forward strand.
GCTCTTCGCCGAGGGTCAGGACTTCACCTACGGCCTCACCGAAATCGGCCGCTATTACCATGACTATACCCGTCTCATGGATCATTGGGACAAGGTACTGCCGGGCAAGGTTCTAAGGGTTCATCACGAGGACGTGCTCGACGATCTGGAGGGCCAGACCCGCCGCATGCTCGATCACATCGGCCTGCCCTTCGAAAGCGCCTGCCTCGATTTTCACCGGACCGACCGCGCCGTACGCACCGCAAGCTCGGAACAGGTACGGCGCCCGATCAATCGTTCGGGCCAGAACGCCTGGAAGCCCTACACTGCGTGGCTTGGCGATTTGCGGGACGCGTTGCAAAGATAGTGACCGACGTAGCCCCGCCTGAAGATGGTGCGTATGTTTGTATCAAATTCATCACAGTTTATATTCGATTAAGAATAAATGACTATTGCGATTATGAAATATTGATTCCGTCCTGAACATGTGTTCATCTTCGACCTTCACCAAACGAAACCGTGAAGGATAACGAATGCCATCAGGTCACCTCGCTCGACGCTCATCCTTTCAGCGCCTTGCTCTCTACACCACTACCGCAACCGCATCCCTGATGGCCTCGGCTGCGGTCCATGCAGAAAGCACCGATGCACCGAACGTTTCGTCGGTTGCGATCAGCGAAACAGGTGCCGCACACGGTCTGGATCTCTCGGTTGGTCCGGTTAATTCCGACGTGCGACTGTCTTCTTCATACCTTAACACTCCGCTGACCGATGCTGGCGTGGTGACCACCGCAGCGGCTGCGCGGACCCCCGATTTTGTCGTAGACACGCCGCAAGTCGTGGTGGAAGGGCCCGGCGAAGGGCATACTCTCAACCCTGACGAACCAGGTTCGATTTTCGATGACGCAGTCGATGTCACTGGCGTTGGCCAGTTCTACCGCGCGGATGGTTTTGTTTGCACCGGCACGTTGATCAATCCGCGCACCGTCCTGTTTGCGGCTCACTGCGTTAATGACGCTGGAGAAGATGGTTTTGGTGCCGCAGTGGGGAATATTCCCGCAGCTTTCGCCTTCCAGGCCGACGCGCTCGATGGCCTCAGATCCTGGATCAGATCGGGCTATTCCTCAGTGCCGGAAGACTATGTCTACAACATCGAGCAGATCCTGTTCGATCCGGACTCGCTCGCGCGGCCTGAAGCACGGGGCTTCCTCGAGAGCGACGTGGCTCTCGCTGCGCTCGACACTCCGGCAAGCGATGTGCCCACATGGGCGATGCTGTTCTCGCCCCTGGCCACGCCAGCCTCGATCGATAGCGTATCGGGCACCGGATATGATGTCCGCGTCGTTGGCTATGGTCGCAGCGGCTATGGCGAAAGCGGGTCATTCCAGGGCACCGATTTCCGTCGGCGCGCCGCCGAAAACGTGCTCGGTGCGCTCGCTTCGCTGAATGATCGGAACGAATGGCTGTTCGGCCCGGGCGATTATGGCTTGCCTCAAAATCTTTACCAGACCGATTTCGACGATCCGAACGGGACCAATCCCTTCGATTTCAACCTCTTCCGCGATGGCGCCCGCGATGTGGAAGGGAGCACTGCAGGAGGGGATTCGGGTGGCCCTCTCATTCTCCAGTCGTCCATGACCGAGCTGGTGATCGGCGTCCTTTCGGGTGGATCGCGTTTCTTTGCCGCCCAGCCCGATTCATCCTATGGCACCAACAGCCTGTACCAGCCGCTCTATCTTCACTGGGACTGGATCGTCGCCAACAACCCTTATCGTTATGCCCAGACCCTGGCAGGCGACGGCAATTGGAGCGATGCGGATCACTGGCAACTGGCGCTCGACCCGAATTACATGATCATCGATCAGAACGGGGACTTCGCAAACGGCGTGCCCGATAGTCCGGGGGCCGGCCTCGAAGGCACCGAGCCGAAATTCGGCCAGGTATGCGATGGCAACTTCTGCCTCGATCTGGCGACAGGCGATATCGTCGATTACGATGGCAATATCCTCGTGCCCGGCGGGTCTGATACCGATCCCGAATTCACCTCGAACTCCATCGGAACCGTGATCCCGGAACGCCTGCTCGATCTCTCCCGCTCGACGGCCGAAAGGAACGCTACAGTCGCTGCAGCCGAGGATATCGCTGCCCTGCCTGAAGCCACTTTCGCCAACGGCCTTCCCGGCGGCAGCGGCTTTGTACCCGACAATGTGGCCTATTCGCCCGAGACCGCCGATAGCGAGCGTGTGAACGCGCGCTACTTCGACGTCACCCTCGCGAATGCCGGAACCACCACGCTCGATACCGACGTCACGATCGACAAGTTCATGATCGCCGGTGCCGAAGCTGCGCTCGACATCACCGCCGACGGAATGCTGACCAGCCTGGTGGACATCACGCAGATGGCCGGCATGATGAATGTCGACGGCACTTTGGCCAGCAATGGTGACTATCTGCTGTTCACCGGCGCGCTGACCGGCAACGGAACCGTACAGACGCCTTACTTCACGAACATGATGGGTATCGTTGCCCCCGGCACGATGGGGACCATTGGCACGCTGACCTTCGAAGGCAACGTCATCCTGACATCCGGCGGCGTCTACAGCGTCGATTTCGACGGCATGGGACAGTCGGACCTCATTTCGGTCGCTGCCACCGAGTTCGACGATGAAGGAAACGCGCTCAACGGGGTTGCCAGTATCGGCGGCACCGTACTGCTGAACCCTGTCGAGGGCTCTATCCTGCGCTCGGGCGATACCTACACGATCTTCACTGCAGAAGGTGGCTACGAAGGGACGTTTGCTTCGCCGGACGTCAGCGCCATTCTGCGGCCGGAATTCACTTATGGCCCGCAATCAGTCACGATCTCCATCGAGGCTGGATCCTATCGTTCGGTTATCGACACCAGCTCGCCGGTTCAGTCCGCTTTCGCTGCGCTTCTCGATCGAAACCGTTCGCAATATGACCAGTACGATGATCTCTTCGGACCGCTCGACCTTCAGGACACGGCATCCATCCGCGATGCGCTCGAGAGCTTCGCCCCGCGCGAACAATCGCTCCGTGGCGCCATGGGACTCGCGGCGGTCAATGTCGGCAATCGCTTGATCCGCGACAGACTGGTGCAACTGGGCGCCAATAACGACATGGGCGGCGGTGTTGCCGTGATAGGTCAACCAAATCAGGTGGCCCGCGCAACTTCGCTGGACAGCGGTAATGTGCCAGCGGCAGAGCGAGCCTATCTGGGTCAGGAGCAGACCGGACTCGCAGAGGACTATAGCGGTTATCTGGCCGGCGGTTACGTCGATGGCGAAGCGTCCGGAATGCCTACTGCAACGCCGCAGGGCCAAAGCAAGTTCGATGGCTTCTACATCGGCGGCGGTCTGGAAAAGGCGATCGAGAATGGCGCGATCGGCATTGCCCTCACTTATATCGATATGGAAGGCAATACGGTGGTGCCCACACACACCGCAGACGCTGAGTTGTATCAGGGTTCGCTCTATGGCGTGACCACGATCGGCGGTATCCGTCTCGATGCCCAGATTAATGCCGGTGCCTATGCAACGGAAACTCGGCGCAGCGTAGCGGCCGGATCGAGCGAATTCGACATCGTCGGAAATGACACAGCCTTTGTGTTCTCTTCCGAGGCTGGCGTCGGCAAGGTTCTCAGCGCAGGCGCGTTCGATATCACGCCTCGCATCGCCTTCCGGGCTGCCCGGATCGACTTCGGTCGTGTGGCGGAACAGGGTGGAGGCCCTGCCCTGTCTTACGAGCTGCCAAGTTATGACAGCTATCAGGCACGCGCCGGGATCAACCTTGCCGGGAAAGGTGGGTTCAGGCCCTTCGTGAACGCCAGCTATGTCCACGACTTCGCGGACCGTCCGGCCCTGTTCGGCGCAAACTTTGTGGGCGGCGTCGGACCGAATGTCGGTTTCGCGCTGCCATCAAGCGATCACAATTGGGCCGAAGTAAGTGGCGGCCTCGGCTATCAGGCTGGCAATGTCGGCTTCTCAGTCGCCGCCGAAAGCACGGTCTGGCGTGATGAGGTGTCCTATCAGAGCTATTACGGTTCGGTCACTTTTGCCTTCTAGGCTAAATACGGAGGGGCGGCCTGCTTGTCAGGTCGCCCCCTTACCTGACATATCGAATGGGCTGAGGACTGAAATGAAGGTAAGAACCTTGGCCATCGCGACCTGCGTTACGCTGGCCACAGCCAGTTCTTCCGCGATCGCCCATCAGAAAACATCCTCTCTCTCACAGTCCGAGAAGCTGCAGGCTATCGTCACCCGTTCATCACAACAGCAGATCGCTCTCTGGCTGAGTGAAACTGATCTCTGGATCGCAAACTACCGACAGGCAGAGGCCTTGCTCGGCAGAGAACTCCTTCGGGGTGGCGACGAAAATTCCTTTCTTCTTCACCGTGCCGAGATCGTAAGGCTCACGTGCAGCGCAGAGCAGGCCGGCACTTCATTTCTCGAAAGAGTCGAAAGGCTGCGTACAGCTCACGAAGACCTACGCCAGTCGCATCGAAATTTCATCGCAACCATGAAAACGATGGCCGCGCGATCCAGTAGCAGCAGAAAACCAGAAACTGCGATCGATGAACCCTATTAAACGTCTGTAAAAATTGCCGTTCCCGATTTTCCTCTTCACCATTAAACCGGACGGAACACGTTCTTGGATGATAGCTTGCCACAGCTAGACTTTATTCCGTTCGTCGAGAAGCGCTTCCCTCTATAAAGTAGCGAAGGTAATGGGCCAAGCGTGCTACCCGGAAGGTCCTTTTCCCGGCTGTTATTGCCACTTGCTGCCTTGGTTACCCTTGTGCAGATGGCAGTGCCGCACGGGTGGATGATCGGTGCTTCGGAGGATGGGGATCCCACCTTTGTTCCATGCCCTACTGCATCGCCGGAACTTGCCCGTTTTGCCCAAACCGGTCGAAATTCCGATGCCGCGCAAGATGAACACAGCAGGCATGGCGGGCATGGACAGCACGCTGCACCGCAAGCTTCGTCGCACGGGGCGCCTGCCGATCATGCCGGCATGGCATCCGATGACGAAGAAAAGCACGACACGCATTCGGCCCTTGCCAGCGTAGTCTGCGATTTCGCTGCATTAAGCGCTTCAGCCACGCTCCCCGATCAACCGTTCATCGAACCTTTGCTGCCCGATGCGCCCGAGGTCTTGGCCGGCATTACTTTGGCCATCGCGCCTGGTCGCGGTCTTGCCGCACCGCCCCCGCCTTCGACGGGACCGCCGCTCACCGCCTGACACTCTACGCTCGATTTGCCGCGCTTTTGCGGCCCTATGCTTTTGTCAGGACAATTAATGACATCGAAATTCAAAAGCCGCGCGCGGTACGGCGCGTCGGCACTCGTTTTGCTATCTTCTCCCGCCTTGGCCAATACTCATGACGCAGCTGCGGAGGCTGCCGACGATAACAGCCCGATCGTGGTGACCGGCACGCTCGAAAGCCGCGAGATGCGTTCGCTCGATACGCCCGCGCTGGGTGTGGCGATCGATGCCGACCAGATCGGCGCGATCAACACCGTCAACGCCGAGGATGTGATCCGCTATGCGCCGAACCTGATCGTCAGGAAGCGCTATATCGGCGACGCCAACGCGACCCTTTCCTTCCGCAACATGCACACCACGCAAACGCCGCGTGCGCTGGTGACAGTGGACGGTTTCCTGATTTCCGATTTCCTTGGCGCAAGCTTCGCAACCGCACCGAAGTGGGCAGTGCTTTCGCCGACCGACATCGCCCGGGCTGAAATCATCTATGGCCCGACATCCGCACGCTATGCTGGCAATTCGCTGGGCGGCACGCTGCGGCTCGAAACCGCGCCGGTCGAGAGCAATGCTATCTCGCTAGGCGCACAAGGCTTCCACCAGAACTACAAGTACTACGACACGGACGAAGACCTTTACGGCTTTGCCGTGAACGGCCAGGCCGATGTTGCGATCGGATCGCGCGGGGGCGTTTCGCTCGCCTATCGTCACTTCGAGAACGAAGGCCAGCCGCAGCAATGGCGCACGGTTTCGCCCGGCACGCCGTTTGCCGATCAGGCGATTGTGGACAATGAACTGGGCTTCCCACTGCGGATCGCGGCGCAGGATAGCACGGTCGACAGCGTCGAGGATCAGTTCCGCCTGCGCGGCAATTACGATCTGGGTGGCGGCTGGGAGCTGCGCGGCCTCGCAGCGCTGCTGATCGACAACGAAACGACCGACGATCCCAAGAGCTTCCTGCGCAACGATGCCGGAGAACCGACCTTCGTCGGCATTTCCGGTGTCACCCGTGGACGAACGCAGAGCACCGAACTGCTCGCCGGGCTTGGCCTTGCAGGCAATGTCGCAGGCTGGGATGTCGACCTATCGGCAAGCCGCTTCGAACTGCTCGACGAGCGTTCCCGCCAGTCGAACGGTGTCGATGTAACGACCGGCATCATTCCAGACAGCGGCATCGTTACCGATGAGGATGCTCACTGGACGAATCTCGAGGCGTCTGCCGAGCGTGACTTCGGCGCGCATCATGTCGCCTTGGGCGCATCCTACGCGGGCTATTTCGGCGCAAGCGAGACGGGCGCCGTATCCGACTGGCGTACCGGCGATCCAAGCGCGATCCGCAACGCCTCGGGCGGGCAGACCCGGCTTGCAGGCGTGTTCATCGAGGATGCGATCACTCTTGCGCCGATGCTCGAAGCCACGCTTGGTCTGCGCTATGAGAACTGGCGCGCACGCGGCGGCTTCCTGCAGGATGGGCCGACCAGGGTGGATTATGCATCACGCACCGAAGATGCCTGGTCGCCAAAGGCGGCACTTACCCTGCGGCCGGACGAGGCGACGGAGATCGTTGCTTCTGCCGCATGGGCCACCCGCTTTCCCACGATTGGCGAGCTCTATCAGGCCGGCCTCATCAGCTACGGCCCGAATGTCGGCGAAATCGATCTGGACGGGTTCGATCCCAACCTCGCTCCGGAACATGGCTTCGACCTCCAGCTCACCGCATCGCGGCGTTTCGACAACGTAAAACTCACGCTCAGCGGTTTCCGCCAGGCGGTGGACGATACGTTGTTCAGCCAGACGATCCTCGTGCCCGGCGCCGAAGATCCTTCCGTGCCGGTCAGCCAGTCGCTGATAACGAATATCGGCGAGGTCGAGACATGGGGCGTGGATGCGATCGTGGCGGTCGAGGACATGTTCATCGAGGGCCTGTCACTGGACGCCAACGTTTCGTGGATCGACGCGAAGATTTCGGACAATCCGCTCAATCCGGAGCTTGAGGGCAATCGCTTCCCGCGTGTGCCTGAATGGCGGGCCAATGCGTCGCTGCGTTATACGGTTTCGCCGCTGCTCGATCTGGCGGCCAATCTGCGCTACCAGAACACGCCGGAGCGCAATCTGGAGAACAACGCCAGCTCGCGCTGCGACACCTATTACTGCGTGTCGCCCTTCACCTTCGTCGATCTGAAATCGACCGTGCATTTCGACGGTTTCGACCTCGATCTGGGCGTCGACAATGTGTTCGATGAGAAGGCCTTCGTGTTCCACCCCTATCCGGGCCGCACCTTCGTGATCGGCCTGCGCTGGAACGGAGGCTTCTGATGAGCAATGCCACCGCCGCAACCGGCACCCCCACCGCCCGGCAGGAACGCTGGTACCGCTCGGTGTGGCGGTGGCATTTCTATGCCGGGCTTCTGACCGTGCCCTTCGTCCTCTGGCTATCGGTGACGGGCGCGATCTACCTGTTCAAGCCGCAGGTGGAGAGCTGGATCGACCGGCCTTACGACAGCCTCGAAGTCACGAATACGCCGCTCGCCCCCTCTGTGCTGGTGGACAGGGCGGAGGGCGCGGTCCCCGGTTCAGTCCTGCACCGCTTCATCCTGCGCGAAGAAGCCGACGATGCGCAGCGCATCGTGGTGGGCGTGGGCGCGGACGAGACGCGCGTCTATCTCCATCCCGACACCGGCGAGGTGCTCAAGACCGTGGGCGAGCAGGACCGCTTCATGCGCGTCATCTTCCGCCTGCATGGCGAACTTACCGTGGGCCGATGGGGCTCGACGCTGGTCGAACTCGCGGCAAGCTGGACGATCATCATGCTGCTTACCGGCCTTTTCCTGTGGTGGCCGCGCGATGCAAAAGGGCTGGGCGGCGTTCTTTATCCGCGATTGAGCCAAACGGGGCGCAACTGGTGGAAGGATCTGCACGCCGTCACCGGCATCTGGGTCGCTCTGTTCGCTGCCGTGCTGATCTTCACCGGTCTGCCCTGGGCCAAGAGCTGGGGCAACTACTTTGGCACTGTGCGCGAGGTCACCGGACAGATCGATGGCCCAGTCGACTGGTCGCGCGGATCAGATGTCGAGCGGCAGGAACGCGCCGCGCTCGATCGCCAGGCGCGCGCGGTGATGGGCGAACATGCAGGGCATGCGGGCATAGGCGCAACAATGGCTGGCGGTCCTGATACAATCTCGGCCCCGGCGCTCCAGCTGGATCGCGTGGTACCCTCTGCCACCCGTTTCTCGCTGCCCGCGCCGGTCGAGATCACCCCGCCTGCGCAAACCGACGCGCCATGGAAAGTGGTGTCGAACACACCCAATCGCCCTCAGCGCACCAATGTCGAAATCGACGGTGCGACGGGATCGGTCGTCGGCCGTGTCGACTTCGCCCAGCGCCATTGGGTCGACCGTGTAGTCGGCTATGGCATCGCATGGCACGAAGGCGCCCTGTTCGGCGTCGCCAACCAGCTCTTCGCGCTGGCGATCCTAATAGCCCTCGTCGCTCTATCGGTTTCAGGCGTGGTGATGTGGTGGCGGCGGCGACCGGAAGGACGCCTGGGCGCGCCCGCGCCAAAGGGCGTACTGCGCCACAGCTGGCTGCTCGTGGGACTTACCGTTGCCTTGGCATTCGTAGTGCCGTTGTTCGGCCTGAGCCTGGCGCTGATCGTCTTGGTCGAGCGGATACTGCTGAGGAACACCGGAGCAAGAGCATTCCTTGGGCTTAGAGATCCGACAGCTCAGTTTTAAAGATGCTAACCCTGCAAAGGTTCTGCTGGTGCGGCCTCTACCCCACCAGCCGGATCACCTGCTGCACGGCGAGCACAATGAACAGAATTGCCGATCCTGCCAATGTAACGTTGGCGATGACACCGTTCCGGGCCTCGGCAGGCAGGCGTGCCGAGTTATTCAGCAACAGCAGCGTGATAGCGAGGAACGGCATGAACAGCGCGCCGAATGCGCCATAGACAATGACCAGCAGGAACGGGCGATCCGCGAACAACAGGACCATTGGCGGAAATGTAAGCCAGGCGAGATAAAAGCGGTAGGCATTGCTGCCCTCATGACCGCCCTCACCCTTCTCCTTCAATTGATACCACCAATCGGAGAAGAACAGGCTCATCCCTTGCCACACGCCTAGCAGCGAAGAGACAGAGGTTGCCGCGAAGCCGACCAGGAAAAGGATCGCAATCGTCGCTCCGAACCGCTCTTCCAGCACATCGGACAAACCAAGCAGGCCCCGATCGCTATCTTCCAGCGCGATACCGGCGGAGTATAGCAGTTCGGCGCCAACGATCATCATGGCTATGACAAAAGTGCCGGTCACTACATAGGCGACCGAATTGTCGACGCGCATCATCGGCAGCCACGGCGTACCGCGCCATCCCTTCGCCTGCGTCCAATAGCCATAGGCAGCGGTCGTGATCGTCCCGCCCACTCCGCCGATGAGACCCAGCGTGTAGAACAATGAGCCTTCCGGCAACATAAAGGTCATGCCGCGCGCCAGATCGGGCAGGCTTGGCGCCACGAGGATCGCGAGGCCGACCATGATCACGAACATCGTGCCGACCAGAAACTTCATGACCGTTTCGAAGGTCTCGTACCGGTTGAACCAGACGAATATGAAACCGAACACCCCTGCGATCATCGCCCAGCTGCGCAGCGACAGCCCCGGGAACAGCGCCGTGAGAGGCAGGGCGGTCGCGCTCATCGCAGTAGCGCCGTAGATGAAGCCCCAGATGATAACGTAGATGCCGAAGTACCAGCTGGTCCAACGCCCGAGTGAGCGCCAGCCAGCCAGAATGGTCGAGCCGGTGGATAGATGGTAGCGTGCGGAACCTTCGGAAAGTGCGATCTTGACGATGCAACCAAGTACGGCAGCCCAAAGCAGTGCATATCCGAAGCGTGAACCCGCGATCAACGTGGCAACGAGATCGCCCGCGCCAACCCCGGTGGCAGCGACAACGATGCCCGGACCAAGATGGCGCCACATCTTTCCTCGCGACGGCGGGCTCTGGCCAGCGTCTGGACCATCGTCATCAGTCGGATTTTCACGCCTGCCGATTTCGCGGTTGGTGGTCATAAATTCCGTCTTTCCAATTCGATTATTGTCCCGGCCCATGATCGTTTATGCCTAAACTAAGTTAGCCATTCTCGATTGCCTCCAGCGCGGATCCGGCTACCAGCCAAGCTTCTTCCGCCTCCGCAAGACGGTCTGCAGCTTCAGCACGCAGCCTCAAGAGGTCTTGGATCTTGTCGCCAGTCTGACCAGCGTCGACAGTGCTGTGTTCGAGGATCAATCGATCCAGCTTCTCGACTTCGCCGCTCAGGCGCGCCACTGCTTTTTCTGCCTTATCCAATTCCGATTTCGCGAACCGCACCTTGCCCGCAGAGTTTGCCCCGCGCGCTGGACGGGAGCCTGCGGCACCGGTGCGCGTGTTATCTTTGTCCTTCTTGGGCTGATTACGGCCCAGGACGAAATCGATGTAGTCCTGCATACTCCCCGCATATTCGCGCGCAGTACCGTCATCGACCAGGAAAAGGCGATCTGCCGTCAGTTCGACCATATGGCGATCATGGCTGATAAGAATAACGGCACCGGAATAGGCATTAAGCGCCTGGATCAGTGCCTCACGCGCATCGACATCCAGATGGTTGGTGGGCTCGTCCAGGATCAGCAGGTGAGGCGCATCGCGTGTGATCAGGGCCAGGGCCAGCCTTGCGCGCTCCCCTCCGGAAAGCTTGTCCACTCGTGTTTGGGCTCGGGGACCGGAAAAGCCGAACCGTCCTAGTTGTGCCCGCACCGCGCCTTGGGCGGCCCCTTCCATTGCGCGGTTCATCAGGTCCAGCGGGGTGTCTTCACCCGCCAGCTCTTCAACCTGATACTGCGTGAAATAGCCCACTTTCATCCGGCCGGGAGCATTTACCTCGCCTTCCGCCGGGTCCAGCTGCGCAGCCAGAAGGCGCGCCATGGTGGTCTTGCCGTTACCATTTCGACCTAGCAGTGCGATCCGATCGTCGGCTTCGATACGGAAGTTCAGGCGCCGTAATATCGGTGGCGCCTCGCCATACCCGACTGCCGCCTTCTCAAGCGTTATCATCGGCGACCGCAATTCTTCCGGATCGGGAAAATCGAAGCTCAGGCTCGGGTCTTCCATCAGCGCTGCGATCGGCTGCATTCGCGCCAGCATCTTTGCCCGTGACTGGGCTTGCTTGGCGGTGGAAGCACGGGCGCTGTTGCGGGCGACATAATCCTGCAGCTTGGCTCGCTGGGCGTCTTGGGAAGCGTTGGCCGCTGCCAATTGTGCCGCACGTTCTGCGCGCTGTTTTTCGAACGCATCGTACCCGCCAGTATAGAGCGTTAACTGGCCGCCCTGCAGGTGCAGGATGTGATCGACCACCTTGTTCAAAAGGTCACGCTCATGGCTGATTACCACCAGCGTGGCCGGATAGGATTTTAGAAAGTTCTCCAGCCACAGCGTCGCTTCAAGATCGAGGTGGTTGGAGGGCTCATCCAGCAACAGAATATCCGGCTCCGAAAACAGCAGCGCACCCAGCGCAATGCGCATCTTCCAACCACCGGAGAAGCTGTCTACCGGTCGTTGCTGCATCTCTTCGTCGAAGCCGAGACCATTGAGGATCTTTGCCGCGCGCGCTGGCGCACTGTAGGCATCGATAGCCAGCAGGCGGTCATGCACATCGCCCATCCGGTCCATGTCGGTGCACGTCTCGAGTTCGGCCAATAGTTCAGCGCGCTCAGTCGCTGCGGCCAGCACAACCTCTTCCGGCGTCATTGTGCCGCTGGGCGCCTCCTGCGCAATATAACCAATGCGGGCGCGCGACGGCTTGGAGATTTCGCCAGCATCAGGTTCGATCTCGCCTATCAAGGCCTTCATTAGTGTGGATTTGCCCGCGCCATTGCGCCCAATCAGGCCTACACGCGCACCCACCGGCACAGTCGCGCTGGCATGCTCGAGAATGGCTCGGCCGCCAAGCCGCACTGTGACACCGTCGATGGTAAGCATGGAGCGCCCCTAACAGCCTATTGCTGCTCGCCAAACGAAAATAGGCGCTGGCCAGCTTTCACAGCGCTGCAGAAAAGATACATTTCCGTATAAAGATTGAGATTGCGCCAGTTGCGCAGGGGTCCTTCGCATCTTCAAAAGCGGAAAGCGCGGCTCTGCATCCTGCGGTCAGTTATGAGACGCGCCGCCCCCGTCAGTGAGCCGGCAGCACCACGACACGCGACAGTGATCGCCTCCTCAGGATTCTCGGTTTCGTGTGGCAATGGGCGCGGTGCGTCGTCTAGTTCCGGAGACGTTTCGTTATGACCAGGAGTACGCAGCCGGACTATCGCTCTTTCCAACTCTGCGACTGCGCCGACAGCGGACGGTTGAAGGCTTTTTGAAGCGGTGCGATCCAGCTGACGTACTGCAAGCGCGATTTCATGCACCCAATAGCTGGTGAGCACGAGTTGGTGCGTGATCTTGTCCCTTTGGCCACTTGCGCGCGCGCCCGGAAAAATACGCAACGGCTGGATTGCTTCCCTCATATTTGCAAGCTTGGTCTCGAAATCATGCAATGCTGCTGTGAGACGCAAACGATCCAGTGGATCCCCAAGCTTGAATGCGGCCAAGACCTTATGGGTAGCATCGAGAAGGTCGTTCAATTGCTCACGCGCGTGGGCATCGGTGCTTTTGGGCAGCACGAACGAGGCGACGATAATCCCGGAGGCGGCACCGATCGCCGTTTCTTCGAGTCTGAGCAGCATCAAGGCATCGGTGAAGCGACCGGTAGCCGAAAACAGCAGAGCGACAAGAACCGTTATGAAAAACGCCATCCAAGTGTAGGACTGAATGAAAGCGTAAAAAACACAGAAGATGGCGAACGGCATCAAGGCTACCGCGAGATAGACGTTTCCGTGCAACAGCCACACGATGCCCATCGCGACAAGAATACCGGCCAGGGTCCCGAAGGTGCGTTGCAATGACTTGGCCAAAGCCTGCCCGCGCGAAAACGTACCCGTAAACATCACGAAAGTGGTGATGACAGCCCAGTACCAGCGATCTGGTGAAAGCATCACACCACCCAGTATCGCCAGTCCCGCGGCCGCCGCAGACTGAACTCCGGGCCGAACGTGAGGTTTTATCGGCGGTGAAGGTGGCAAGCTCCATGATCGGGCCGCGTCGAGATCAGGCGGCATCTGCAATGCCCTCTCCAGATCATCGACCGACGAGCCGATCGATCCGAAAGTGCCTTGGTTCTGCAAGGGCGAGTAATCCGTCAAGGCATCGGAAAGCTTCTGAAGTTGTTCCCGCTCCTTAGCTCCAACCATTTCCGGATTGCCTCGAACCTGAAGCGAAAAACGCTCGGCAATCACCAGAATGGCCAGAAGAGCCTCGGCCAGCGGCCGATGGGCCAGCCGTCCTCCCGATAGGTTCTCCAGTTCATTTTCGGCAACGGTAACCGCTTGAGCTACTCGGGCCAGGTCCCGTTTCAAGCGAGCAACGTTGTCTCCTCCAGCCACATGAGCGGAAGTAGCTAACATCTCGCTCATACGCATCCGGATCGAACTGACCGCCCAGCGCATTCGGCGCCATGGCCTGTGCGGAACGACCAACTGATGCACGATGAGCGCGGAGACCGCACCTATGAGCACTCCACCCCACTGCCAATGAAGCATTGCGGTGTCGGGCTTCAGGAAGGCACCGAAGAAATAGCTGACGTTCGCTGCCAAGCCGACCGGAATCCAAGCTCCTCCGAATTGGCGCGCGTAAGCCGCAATGCCGATGACCAACACGAAGACTACATGATTAAGCCAGCTTGTGTGAAGCAGCGCGGAAAGTGTGAACATCGCGCCCGCTGAAAGCGACAGAGCCGCAATTTTCCCCACCCGCGCACGAGTTTGGTCATCGCTGATTGCCGCGCAGCAGAAGACCGTGACGGGGAACGCGATCAGAAACGCCGTTACCGGAACCCCGAACACGCGATCGATCGAGAAAGTCACAACCATGGTCAGTAGAAATGCAAACATGGCACGCGCAGCGCGCGCGGTTCTCAACATGCCCGGATCGGCACGCACGAGCACCTGCCGTGCATGTGATGGAAGCGCGTTTACGAAGAGGGTCAGGAGTGTCGGCATTGGAATTACCAAGGCAGCAAATCAAGAAGCAACCTACGTCCTCGTTTGCAAAGGCAGGAGGGTGATCGGTACAAGATTGAACAGCGATGGCAAACACAGCAAACTGCGAAAGATCGATACCTCCCGACAGCCTGAAACCTCCAAGTTCCAACTGATGACGATTCACGGTGAAGCGAGCATTGGCCACAGCAATACGGCCGATGTAATCGCAAAGCCGATCAATCCGGAGGCGAAGGCGTCACGGTGAGACTGCCACCAGCGATCTCTATCCTTCTTCATCTTCGCCTTCGAAACTGACCTGCCATCCTCCGCCCAGAGCGCGAAACACTGAAATCTGGTCTTGGGAAACTGCGGCATCTTGATCGGCAAGCTCAGCCCTCGCTTCGGCAAGCGTCCGCTCGGCATCGAGAGTGTCGAGGGAGTTAACCAGCCCCTCTCGGTTTTGAGCGCGAACGATGCGGGCGGCGCGCTCGGCGGATTGGACGGCAGTCACTAGGATACGCCGCCGTTCGAGCGACCGCGCATAATTCGACAGTGCTGTTTCCGCTTCCTGAAGCGCCGCGAGCACTGTTCCGTCGAAGGCTGCCAACGAGCCCCTTGCATCTGCCTCAGCGGCATCGATCTGCGCAAAGATCGGCTCCCGATTTGGGAAGGTCCAGTCGATCAACGGTCCGAGCAGGAAGCCTAGCGGACCTCCCGAAAACAGATCGCCCAGATTTCCAGCGTTCGATCCGATGGATGCGCCTAGGGTAATGCGGGGATAAAGATCGGCGCGGGCAACCCCGATCCTCGCGCTATCGGCTAACGCGCGCTGTTCTGCCGCGCGAACATCGGGACGTCGAGCCAACAGCTGAGCTCCGTCGCCCACAGGAAGTGGCGCAGTGATCTCAAGCGGAACGTCGCGCTTACCGATATCGGCAAGCAATTCTGCTGGCGCACGACCTGTGAGCGTTGCCAGCGCGAATAGTGCTGCCCGGCGCTGAGCCTCGATCGAGGGGATCGCCGCCGACCGTTGTTCCAGCAAAGTCTCGATCCGAGCGACCGCGAGACCATCGGTATAACCGGCATCGTGCCGTAGCTGGGTAAGCCGAAGACTGTCATCCAGAAGCTCGACGATCGATTTCGCCACCCGTAACCGCTGAGCGGCGCTGGCCGCGTCGGCATAGGCTAGGGTCGTATCGGCGACTATTATTACCCTTACCGTATCTGCATCGGCCCGCGCCGCTGCGACATCGCTGCGGCCTGCGGCAATTCCGCTGCTCACTCTACCGAAAAGGTCGATTTCATAAGCAATGTCTGCGCCGACCGAAAACTGGCCGCCATCGCGATCCTGGCCTGGTAAGGTCTGGTCTTCAGGCGTGCGGCCATAACCTGCAGCGGCATTCAGACCCGTTTGGGGCAGACGGTCCGATCGCGCGCCACGCAAAGCTGCGCGGGCCCGGTCGATCCGTGCAACCGACTGCCGGATATCGGTATTTGCGGCAAGCGCATCGGCAATCAATCCGTCCAGGACAGGATCGCGATACAAGTGCCACCAGCCTTCCGGGAGCGGCGCGGCCGATACCGCGCCCAGCTCTGCAGAAAGGAAGGGGCCCGTATCCACATCGGGGTTTGGGACGGAGGCGATGCGATCCGGCCCCGCCGCGCAGCCGGCTAAGGCAAGCGCGAAAACGGCGGGGAGCAGAAGATTACGGAATGTCATCGGTGATAGTCCTATTCGGCAGGCAGCATGGAATGGCCCGCTTCGTCGCGACGACCGCGCCCGCGCAAACCAGCGAACCGGTCACCCAAGGCACGACAGACGACGTAGAAGGTGGGAGTGAAGATCAGTCCGAAGCCGGTCACGCCGAGCATGCCGAAGCACACTGCAGTGCCGAGCGCTTGTCGCAATTCGGCGCCCGCGCCCGTCGCGATGACGAGAGGCACCGAGCCAAGGATGAAAGCGAAGCTGGTCATCAGAATCGGGCGCAGGCGGGTGCGTGCTGCCTCGATTGCAGCGTCGACCGCGGAGAGGGCGTGCAGAGCCTCGCCCTGACGAGCGAATTCAACGATCAAAATTGCGTTCTTAGCTGACAGCGCGATCAGAACGACGAGACCAATCTGAGTGAGGACGTTGTTGTCCATGCCCATGAGATTGACCCCGACCATCGCCGCAAGCAGACACATCGGCACAATAAGAATGATCGCCAGCGGCATGATCAGGCTTTCGTACTGAGCTGCCAGCACGAGGAAGACGAGCAACACCGCCAGCCCGAAAACGTAGATGGCAGTGTTGCCAGTGCTTGCCTGCTGGAACGCTATGCCGGTCCACTCGGTCGAATAACCTTGCGGCACAGTTTCTGCCGCAACCTTTTCCATTGTTATAAGCGACTGACCGGTGGAACTCGTCGGAGCAGTGTCGCCATCAATCGCGACAGCTGGAGCAAGGTTGTAGCGGCTCACGCGGTAAGGGCCGGTAGTATCGGAAATAGTCGCGAGGGATCCCAGTGGCACCATTGCCCCGCTGCCCGAACGGACATGCAGATTTCCGATGTCGCTTACATCATCGCGATAGCTGGCATCTGCTTGGGCAGTTACGCGGTAGGTCCGACCGAGCAGGTTGAAATCGTTGATGAAGGCGCTTCCGAGATAGACCGACAACGTATCGAAGATGTCGCTTGGAGCCACGCCGAGCATCTGCGCCTTGTCGCGATCGATGTCGGTTTTTACGCGCGGCGTACCCGTATCGAAGAAGGTATAGACACCGGCCAGTCCCTCTTGTTGATTCGCTTGAGCGATCACCGCATTCGCGACATCCTGCATTTGGCGATAGCCTTGCCCGGAGTTGTCCTTCAGCATCATGCGAAAGCCGCCGGCTGAGCCGATACCCTGGATGACAGGGGGTTTTACGATCATCAGCCGTGCTTCGTTTATGTCCGCAGTTGCAGCCTGGGCCT
Source organism: Qipengyuania triglochinis (assembly GCF_054655615.1). Taxonomy (NCBI): domain Bacteria; kingdom Pseudomonadati; phylum Pseudomonadota; class Alphaproteobacteria; order Sphingomonadales; family Erythrobacteraceae; genus Qipengyuania; species Qipengyuania triglochinis. The sequence goes on from NZ_BAAHND010000003.1 coordinate 210,719, forward strand.
TCGCAATCAGTTCGTCGATCGAGCGGCCATTGCCCTGCCTGTTTTCAAATTCGTCGAGTACCCAGTAGGCTGCAGCAGAGCTGGCGGACTGAGTCTGCGTCGTTCCGTCAAAACCGGAGAGCATGACCGTACCGGTGATGCCTTCGATCGGCAGCACGCGCTCGGCAACCTTCTTCATGACAGCATCGGTTCGCGTGGTCGCCGACCCGGGCGGAAGCTGAATCACCGACACGAAATATCCCTGATCCTGTTGCGGCACGAAGCCTGTCGGTGTTGCGGCTAGCGTGAGACCGGTGAGCCCGATCAACATCGCATAGGCAACCATCATGCGCCGCGGCATCGCTACCAATCGCGCTGTCAGGCGCGCATACCAATCGCTGAATCGCTCAAAGCCAGCATTAAATTTCTCGCCTGCTCCCTCAATCGCTCTGCGCCAACGAGGCGCGTCATCCGGCAAGTGTTCATGCGGCTTGAGCAACATCGCGGACAACGCCGGCGAGAGGGTTAGTGACACGAACAGCGAAATAATCGTCGCCGCGGAAATGGTGACGGCAAACTGCTTGTAGAACTCTCCCGACAGACCGTTCATGAAGAGCGTGGGCACGAATACAGCACACAGGACCAGCACGATCGCCACCAAGGCGCCGCCGACCTCATCCATCGAGCGCCGCGCAGCTTCCAGCGGAGTATAACCTGCCTCGATATTGCGTTCGACGTTTTCGACCACCACGATAGCGTCGTCGACAACGATGCCGATCGCCAAGACCAGCCCGAAAAGCGAAAGATTGTTGAGCGAATAACCAAGCATCGCAAGGACGGCGAAGGTTCCAACAAGCGAGATCGGAATGGCAAGCACGGGGATAATGGAGGCGCGCGCCTTCTGCAGGAACACGATGATCACCAGCACCACCAGCACCACTGCTTCGAGCAATGTGTGCAGCACTGCATCGATGCTTTCGGCAATGAATTCGGTTGGGTTGTAGACGATGCGGTATTCGAGCCCCTGCGGAAAATCGGCAGAGAGTTCTTCCATCGTTGCCTTGACCCCCTCCGCCGCGTCGAGAGCGTTGGAGCCGGGCTTCTGGAATACCGGCAGGATCACTGAGTCCATGTTATTAAGATAGGCAGATGTGGCGTAGTCGGTCGCGCCGATTTCAACCCGCGCAACGTCACCGACCCTGATCTGCCGTCCTTGTTCGTCGGTACGGATTACGACGTCGGCAAACTGGGCAGGACTGGTAAACCTGCCCTGTGTCTCGACATTTAGCTGAAAGGCAGATTCTGGGCTTGGTTGCTGGCCGAGCGTGCCTGCCGCGACCTGTACGTTCTGCGCTCGCAGGGCCCGGACGACATCGCTTCCCGTAAGGCCCAGCGTCGCAGCCCGTCCCGGATCGATCCAGACCCGCATTGCCAGTTCGCGCTGGCCGAACATCTGGACGTCACCAACGCCGTCAAGTCGTGCCACTCGGTCCTTGATCCGGGTTTGCGCATAGTTGGAAATGTATTCGCGATCGAGCGAGCCGTCTGGCGAGATCAGGTTTACAACCATCAGGAAGTCGGGCGTCGTCTTGCGGGTGACGATGCCCAATCGTTGAACTTCTTCTGGCAGGCGAGCCTCGGCAATCGCGACGCGGTTCTGGACCAGAACCTGAGCCTCATCGAGATCAGTACCGGGCGCGAACGTTACGGTTATGGTCATGCGCCCGTCGCCGGTTGACTCGCTCGACTGATACAGCATGCCGTCGACGCCATTGATCTCCTGCTCGATCGGGTTGGCCACGGTGTCGGCCACCGTCTCGGCAGATGCGCCGGGATAGACCGCGGTAACGGTTACAGTCGGAGGGACAATGTCTGGATACTGGCTGATCGGCAGGAAGAAGTACGAAATCGCGCCAACGAGAGTCACTAGGACCGCCAGGACACTGGCGAAGATCGGTCGATCGATAAAAAAGCGGGAAATTGACATGGACGCACTCCGGGCGTGAATAAGGGCGTGTGGGGTGCCGCGTGCGCGGATCAGCTAGCGAGGCTGGCGGATGAGGCAGGGATCGCGGCGGGCCCTTCCCTTGCTTTGTCGCCGGCGGGCGCGGCCACTTCGATCCGCCCATTCTGAGCGGTGACCTTCTGGCCAGGCATCGCCATTTGAGTGCCCTTGATAATGACGCGGTCCGAGGGCTTGATACCTCTCTCGATCACGCGGAGTTGCCCTACGATCGGCCCGAGTTCGACTGGCCGACTAGCCACCGTTCCGTCTTTCTCGACCACCAACACCAGCTTGCGTGTCTGGTCTGTGACGATAGCGGTGTCGGGTATCAGCAAAGCCTGGTGTTTACCCCCGGTCGCCAGCCGCATCCGGCCGAAGAGACCCGGCGCGAGGAAGCCATCGCCATTTTGGACAACAGCCCGCGCCCGGATAGTACCCGACTGACTGTCGAGCCCGTTATCGGTAAAATCCAGTGCGCCGTGCCAGCGGTACTCGGTTTCGTCCTGCAGGCGTATTTCAACCGGGGTGCCCTTCTCCAGTCCTTCGCGGCGCGCTTTCAGGAACAGCGCTTCCGAGCCGGTAAATTCGAAATAGACCGGATCGACGGCGTTGATTGTGGTGAGCAGCGTAGCGCTGCTTCCGCCGCCGCCGGATACGAGATTGCCTGCATCGATGCGGCGGTCGGATATGCGGCCGGAAATCGGCGCGCGAACTGTGGTGAAACCAACGTCGAGGGCACGCGCGGACACCCGGGCCTTTGCGGCGGTTAAGACTGCCGCATCGTTTCGCACCTCTGCTTCCAGGCGATCGATTTCGGTACCAGCAATCGCATCTTCGCTAACAAGCCGCTGTGCGCGCGCCAGATTGTCTTTAGATAAGGCAAGCGCGCTTTCGGCGCGCGCAACTTCTGCCCGCGCTTCAGCCAGCGCTGCGCGATATGTGCGCGAATCGATGGTAAACAGGGGGGCGCCTTGTTGTACGAATTGACCATCGGTGAAATGCACCCGTGTGATCTCGCCGGATACTTGGGGGCGAACTTCAACGCTGCGACTAGCCTCGAAACGGCCGACGAACTCATCCCATTCGGTGATTTCTCTTTGCAGCGGATGCGCGGCAGTTACGACCGGCGGTCCTGCGGCCGCGGTAGCTTCAGGCTTGCTGCCCATCAGCCACCAGGCAGCCAAAACGGCGGCCACTAAGGCTATGCCGAGCCAAAGTCGCTTCCGTCGAGGCATGAGAGGTCGGTCAGCAAGACGAACACCTTCTTCCGGGTCAGAACCGTCCAGAATTTCGGCAATGTGCTGGGCGCGGCGCTCTTCAGCGACTTGATCCGCTTGGCGATCGAACGGTGTGTCGAACATGAAATATACCTGACCTTATCGGACAAGCGTCCCCGTCTCCAAAAGCAAGGGCTTTCGAAGCAAAACGCTCGTAATTCGGATGAGCTGGAGACTTGCGGCAACCAGCCGCCGCACAACGAAGTATCGCTGCGTGACTATCTGTACCGATAAGTATGTAATCTGACGTTCAGGTCAAGAGGAATTTATGTACCGCTAGGTATTTTTTAGCGAATCTCAGTGAGAGATCAGCGCGACGGCCAAGAAAGCAATGCAGATTCAGTAACTTGCAGAAGGTCTTGTCTGCTCGCCCCCGATTGCGCTTGAACGGACATGCCCTGCATCAAGGCAAGAAGGTAGCGCGTTATCGCCGTGGCATCGGTCGGTACGACAAATTCACCGGCATCGATGGCGCGTTGCATCCGGTCGACGATTAGTTGTTTTGCAGACTCGGCACGCGCATTCACATCGTCACGAATGGAAGGCTCAATGCTCTGGCACCCGACCGAAGCAATTACGCCCATACAACCTCGGCATTCCCCACCCGTGGCCACATCTACGGCGCCAAGTAACAGCGTTTCGGCAACCGCCCGCGCCGTGGGCGCTGCGATCGCCTCGCCAATATAAGCGAGCTTGTCTTTCTCGTAGAGGTCGAGCGCCAGGATGAAGAGATTCTCTTTATTGCCGAAAGCGGCATACAGGCTCGGGCGGGTAATCCCCATCGCCTCGGTCAGGTCGCTTAGGGAGGTGCCTTCATAGCCCTTCTGCCAGAACAGGCGCAGCGCATGGCCAAGCGCCTCGTCTGTATCGAATTCGCGTGGGCGACCTCGTGTTGCAACCTTTTCCATACTTTTAAGTATAGAACTTCTGCCCAAATTTTCAATGCCGACCGAGATCGGGCGCGGGTGCGGCAGTGTAGCATGGACTTCGCCAAGACCCGACCTGATCAACCAGGACGCCTCATCTTGAACAGCTGGTCTTCCGATATCTCGAAATAGTCGGCCGGGCCGCCACCGCGAGTTATCGGGTGTGGGCGCGCGGTTTGATAGATCCCGTCCTCAAGCATCGCCACGTCGATATGAATGCAGACGGTTTCTCCTATGACCAGCCACTGGTCGAGTTCGATGCCTTCCTTGTTCTCCAGACGGATGAGCTGGCTTAGCCGGCATTCGAAATGGACCGGGCTGCCAGCAACTCGATCGGGTTTCACCATCGCCGATGGTAATGTGGCGAGCCCGGCAAGATCGAACTCGTCGACATCGCCATCCACACTCGCTGAAGTGACGTTCATTTGCTCTGCCTGAGCCATCGTCGCCAGGTTCCAAACGAACTCGCCGGTTTCCTTAACATTGGCCACGGAGTCTTTCCACCCGGACGAAGCGAAGGCAATGAGCGGGGGGCTGTAATTGATCAGATTGAAGAAACTGTAAGGAGCGAGGTTCCTTGCCCCATTAGCGCTCATGGTCGAAATCCATCCGATAGGCCGCGGCGCAACAATAGCGTTCAAGGGGTCGTGCGGCAATCGATGCCCCTCAGCCGGATCGTACGTGTGAAATACCGTCATCTACTGCACTATGCTTGCGCAGCGGTTCGGTTCACGAAAGCAGAGAGTTTGACAGCTTTAACGACGTAATTTTGCATTGGTACAGTTCGCGGAATGTAGCCCACCACAAGAAAAACAAATCGAAGTCCAGCTTTCGGCGGTTTCGGTCATAGGTTTTACACCGTTACCATAAAGTACCTACCTTGTCGGGCGCCACCGAAACCCTTGCAATGCTGCTCAACTTTGCAATGGTAGCGCAAACACGGGAGGGGATGTTGCGATTATTTGCGGTCTTAGCCGGCGTCGTCCTGACGTGTGCGTTTGTCATGCCGGCTGCATCGCGGGTTCCGCATTTCGAGCGGGGTAGCGCTCACACCGCTTTGATCGTCGATGGTGAGCCTTATCTGGCGCTGGCTGTTCAAGCGAATAATTCCTCCAACTATCCAGCCGTGCTGGAACAAGTTTGGCCGATGATGGACCGGCTATACGCGAACACATTGCTGATGCCCGTCGCGTGGGAACAGATCGAGCCGGTAGAAGGGCAATACGATGTCTCTTTCCTCGATACGCTGCTGCAGCAGGCGCGTTTGCACGACAAGCGGCTGGTGCTGCTGTGGTATGGCGCCTTCAAGAACACCACCCCCGCTTACGCGCCTGCCTGGGTGAAGCGCGACGGAGTGCGTTTCCCTCGAATGCGCAATCCCGATGGCAGCGCGCATTACGCGCTTTCGCCTCATGCCGAAGCTACGCGGCAGGCCGATGGTCGTGCCTTCGCGCAGCTCATGCGGCGACTGGCGCAAATCGATCCGCAGCACACAGTGATTATGGTTCAGGTCGAGAACGAGACCGGCAGCTATCGTCTCGCCCGCGATCATGCCGATGGACCAGCGCAGGCTTTTGCCGAGCCGATCCCGAAAGAGCTCGCCGATGGACTGGGCATAGCGCGGCAAAGCTGGAAGGACGCTTTCGGCCCGCGCGCCGAGCAGTTTTTCACGAGCTGGCACATGGCTCGCTATGTCGAACACGTGGCGCAAGCTGGCCTGGCCGAATGGGACCTGCCAGTAATGGTGAATGCTGCACTAGGCGATGCGTTTACAGATGTGGGCGGCGATGTCGGGCCATCCGGTGGACCCAACTGGAACGCGCTGCCGATCTGGCGGATCGCCGCCCCCAGCGTGGATGCCTACGGACCCGACATCTACAACCGCGATGCTGCGTCGGTCATCCGGTATCTCGATCACTATGGTGAGGGCGACTGGCCCCTGCTGGTCCCTGAGATCGGGAATGCGAGTGCCTACGCACGGTTCATCTGGCCGACTCTCGGCAAGGGCGGTGTCATGTTCAGCCCGTTCGGGATGGATGCCACCGGCTACGTCAATCATCCTCTCGGCGCGCCCGAACTGGACGAGGAAACGCTGGAAGCCTTCGCTGCGCCTTATCGCTTGCTGGCTCCCGCAGCGCGCGACTGGGCCCGCGTCGCAATGAACCACCCCACCTGGGGCACTGCCCGTGGGCCGGACGCAAGCGACCAGTTTCATACGATGGGCCGATGGCAAATCGGCGCGTATTACGGCCGCTGGATGTTCGGCGAGGATGAATGGTCGTTCGAAGACCAGCAGGATCATCCGCTGAAAGACGTGCCCACCGGCGGGACCATGATCGCGCAACTGGCCGACGACATTTTCCTGATCACAGGAAGGAATGTGCGTGTGCGCCTGGCGCTGGCTAATCCCGCTACGGGAGAGCAGGCGCAGATTATCGAGGCCCAGGAAGGCAGCTTCGTCGATGGCCGATGGGTGATGCGCCGTCGCTGGAACGGCGACCAGGTGGATTACGGATTCAATTTCGGAAAACAGCCCGTGTGGCTCCGTGTGGAAATGGGAACTTACCGATGAGAATTGCAATCGCCGCGACCGCCAGCATGTTGGCGCTTTCCACTTCGGCCCTGGCAGGCGAGGTGGAGCAGGTCGATCACGGAATGCTGGTGACGACCGATGCGGGTGAGCAGGTACGCGTGCTCGCTTTCGCCGATGGCAGCTTTCGCGTGACAGTGGCCGAAGAAGTAGGCGATGCTGCCGAAAGCCTGATGGTCATCGCCGATGCCGACGGTGATCCGCAGTTCGCTTCATCGGACGGCTGGGCCAGCCTTGTATCAACCGGCGGTACTGCGATGGTGCAAATGTCGGACGGGCGACTGGCGGTTTACGGCCGCGAGGGCGAATTGCTGCTCGACGAGAATGCATCGGCCCGCACCATCACCCCCGTCGAGCTGGAAGGGCAGGAATGGTTCGCCACCCGGGTCCAGTTCAATCGCTCCACGGACGAAGGCTTGTACGGCCTTGGCCAGCACCAGAACCGGCAGATGAACTATAACGGCGAAGACGTGGAGCTGACCCAGCACAATATGTCGATTGCCGTGCCTTACCTCGTTTCCACCCGCGGTTACGGGCTGCTGTGGGACAATAATTCGATTACCCGGGTCGGGGATCCCGAGCCTTATGAGAAGCTCTCGCTCGATTGGCAGGCTGATTACTATCTTGGCGACCGAATGGTTATCTCGCGAGCCGAGGATACAATTGATTATCAATATATTCGCGACCAATCCCGCTGGCCAGCTGAAGCTACCGCTGCAGTGGAAGCAGCCACCACGGGCCAGAATACGGCGGGCAATTCGGTGCAAGAGCAGCGCGTCGTTTGGACCGGCACGTTCACGCCTGAAATCAGCGGCACGCACAAATTCCGGCTCTATTCCTCCAGCTATGTCAGCGTGTCGGCCGATGGCGAAGAAGTGCTGTCACGCTGGCGGCAGAACTGGAATCCCTGGTACCATAATTTCGAACTCGACCTCCAAGCTGGCGAACCAGTCACGCTGCAGATCGACTGGGAACCCAACCAGGGCTACATCGCACTCGAGCATGCGGACCCTCTGCCAGACGCCGACCGCCACTCGGTCAGCTTCGCGAGCGAAGCGGGAAAGGCCATCGACTACTATGTCGTTCCTGCGCCCACGATGGACGATGCGATCGCAGGGTACCGCCGACTGACCGGCAACGCACCAATGATGCCCAAATGGGCGTTCGGCTTCTGGCAGTCGCGCCAGCGCTACAATACGCAGGCTGAATTGCTGGATGTCGTGAGCGCTTATCGCGATGCCGAGATACCTATCGATAACATCGTGCAGGACTGGTTCTACTGGCCTGAAGACAGCTGGGGTTGCCATTGCTTCGATCCCGCCCGCTTCCCAGATCCCGCGGGCATGGTGCGCGAGGTGCACGACCAGGATGCACGGATCATGATTTCGGTCTGGCCGAAGTTCTATCCCAGCACCGCGCACGCCAAGGAGCTGGCAGCGGGCGGGTACCTCTATGAACGGCCGCTCGAGGCGGGTCAGCTCGATTGGGTGGGTCAAGGCTATCCCAACACCTTCTACGATCCCTACGCACAGGAAGCGCGCGAGATTTACTGGCGGCAGATGCGCGAAACATTGATACCGATGGGCTTCGATGCGTGGTGGATGGATGCAACAGAGCCGGACTGGCATTCCAATCTCTCCGTCGAGGAACGCAAGTATCAGATGACCAGCCCTGCCACCGGCGTACCGGGCACGGCGATCTTCAATTCCTATCCCCTCCCCCATGCCGAAGGTGTGGCGAATGGATTGCGTGAGGCGCAGCCGGATAAGCGTCCCTTCATTCTCACCCGCAGCGGTTTCGGCGGCGTGCAGCGCGCGTCGGCTGCACTGTGGTCGGGTGACGTGGCAGCCCGGTGGGACGACCTGCGCGACCAGATCAGCGCCGGCCTCAACCTTAGCCTCGCAGGTGTGCCGCATTGGACGCACGACATCGGCGGTTTCTCGCTGGAAAATCGCTACAGCCAGGAAGACCCCGAACACCTTCCGGAATGGCGCGAGTTGTATACGCGCTGGTTCCAGTTCGGCGCCTTCACCCCGCTGTTTCGCAGTCATGGCGAATATCCGCAGCGCGAGACACCCATCATTGCGGCGCAGGATCCTGCGATGATGGAAAGCCTCACATACTATCACCGGCTGCGCTACGCGCTCATGCCCTATATCTATACCGTCGCCGCGAGCACGCATTACGACGACGCGACGATGATGCGGCCGCTGGTCATGGATTTCGAGAGCGATCGCGCGAGTTGGAAAATCGACGACCAGTACCTGTTTGGTCCCGCACTGCTGGTGGCACCCGTCACCCAATTCGAAGCGCGCGAGCGTGAAGTCTATCTTCCTGCCGGAGCAGATTGGATCGATGCGAACACTGGCCAGCGCCTGACCGGAGGGCAAACGATAACCGCTGCCGCCCCGCGTGAGCGCATGCCTCTCTACGTTCGCGCCGGATCCATCGTGCCCAGCGGCCCAGTCGTTCAATCGACGGCGCAGGATACGGGAGGCGACCTTACTGTGCACGTCTTCTCAGGAGCCGACGGCACCTTCACACTCTACGAAGATGAAGGAACCGACATGGGCTACAAAGATAGCGAATTCACCCACATCCCAATGGCTTGGAGCGAGGCTAAGCAAACTCTGACCATTGGTCAGCGAACAGGCAGCTATCCCGGCATGCACACCCGGCGCAAGATAGGCGTGGTTGTACACAATGGCAGCAGCGATCTGGCAGTATTCTCTAAGGAACCGACTAGGACGATCATCTACGATGGTGATGCCATAGAACTGTCTTTTCGTTAGCGGATACCTTCACGACATTGCTTCTTTCATTCGACGCCTCGGTGGTGACACCGTCAAAACGCCCGTTCAAGCACGGTATCAGAGCCTTGCAACCCTATACTCATCGACGATTTGTTCGATTAGTCCAGATAAGCCTTCCGATTGAGAAGACCCGAGGCTTTAAGCAGCGCAGCCTGCGCAATCAGAACATCACTGCGCGCGCGAGCCAAAGCGAGTTGGGCAGAGCGATAGCTCTGTTCGGAAAGAAGAATATCGAGCGTCGAGCGAAGTCCGTATTCATATTCTGCCCGCACCCCATCGAGCGTCAATTTTGCGGCAATCAGTCCTTCCTCGTTTGCCCGTTCGCGTCGCGTCGCAGCCTGTAGGTCCGCCCAGGCAGTGTCGACTGAGCGGATCGTTTCGCGCGCTACGACGAGGATGGCATAGCGATCCGCCCTAAAGGTCGCTTCGGCTTCTCGTATTTGAGAGGCTACCAGGCTACCACTCACCAACGGAATCCGCAGGGTAATCCCGACCGAGGCAATGTCGTTGTAGCCTCTAAGGTCACCACTCGTTTCACGCACTGCACCGCCATAAGCTCCTGAGAGTCCTACGCTCGGCGAGCCCTCGGCGCGGGCGCGGTCGATCCGCGCTGCAGAAGCTTCGGCAATCCTAAGTCGCTCCAGCAGGCGGGGATTGGAAATCTCGGCATACGCACGCGCGGTTGACAGATCAGCCGGAAGTAGAGACGGAAGGAGAGTAACGTTGTCCAGCGTCCGTGGATCCCGACCTACCACTGCCAAATAGGTTGCCTTTGCACTCGCCGATTCAGCCTCTGCATCGGCAAGGTTGGCGATGACGCTCGAACGCTGCGCTTCGAGTTGCGCGACATCGGTGCGGGTGGCCTCGCCAAGATCAAAGCGAGACTGCGCCTCGCCCACCTGCTGGTCGAGCCGCTCGATCCCGATACGCGCAACCTCGACCGCTTCCTGTGCAAACAGGAGATCCGCATAAGCCGTCACTACCCGCTGCAGCATAACTGCTTCGCTGTCACGCAGGTCTTGCTCTCCTGCCGCAACATCGGCCGATGCTGCACGAACGGAAGAGGAAACGCGCCCTCCGGTCCAGATCGGCAAGTCGGCGTGTAAATTCGCGCTGCCGGAGATGTCCCCACCGGCATCGTCATAGCCGCTATCGGCCGTTGCAAAGAGCGCCGGCCGCCCTTCGGCTCGAGCCTGCTCCGGCGCTTCCTTCAGCGCCTCCTGCCGCGCCTGCGCCTCTGCCAGCGTAGGATTGGTGGCATAAGCTGATGCAATCGCTTCCCGAAGCGTGTCTGCGTAGGCAGGCGCCGAGAACGCTAGCGCCCAACAGGCAAGCGCGGCACCCTTCATCGACAGGCCTTTAATCATGACGCAAGGCCCATGCAGGTGTTGTCCGACTTGCGCGCAAGGACTGACCGAGCACTGTCGAAACGGCGATGGCAATAGCAACCATACTGGCACCAATGAAAAATACAGGGGAAAGCGCGATCCGGTCGTTAAAGCCTGCAAGCCATGTGCGCATGGCCAAATAGGCCAGCGGCCATGCGATCAAGTTGGCAATCAGCACGGGCCGCATGAACTGGCCTACGAGCAGCTTGACGATATCGGTCGATGAAGCGCCGAGCGACTTGCGAATGCCGATCTCCTTCACCCGCCGCGCGGTGTTGAAAGAGGCGAGGCCCCACAGGCCAACAATGCCGATCAAGACAGCTAAGCCGGCGCCAAGAGCGAACAGGCGGGTGGCACGTTCGTCATCCTCATAAAATTGCGTTAGGCGTTCGTCTGCCGTTTCCGCGCCGAAGGGAACTTGCGGCATAAGCCCATGCCAGATCGTTTCCAGCCTATCGCGCAATTCGCGCGGATCGCCGGTGAAGCGTATCGAGGCGACATTGTTACCTGTACGTGTCGGGTCCGAATAGTAGTAGTAATAGGTGGGCGACACAGGCTCCCGCGGACCAAAGAAATTAAGGCCCCCGATCACGCCCACGATAGTGCGTGGGCGCTCGCCGCCCACAGTTTTGCCGACAGCCTCGCGCGGATCGGCGAAGCCGAGCGCGCTTACTGCCTGCACGTTGATGAGCACATTGCTACCCTTCGCTTGATCGCGATTGCTGCTGTCGTCGGCAACCCTTTGGTCGAAGAGTCGGCCTGCGATAAGCCGGGGGCGATAAACGTCAAGGAAACCTGGGCCGAGCACTTCCCACATCAGCGATGGGCCCTCGCCAGGGACTCCCGGTACGTTCACGTTGTCTGCGTTTCGGCTTCCACTACCCCCTACGACGGTATTCGCTACCCCGATGCTCCGCACTTGGGGCAGCGCGTGGACCTGCTCTACGAAGGCGCGTTGCTGGCTAGGTTCAACTAGGCTGTCGCGCAGCGACGTAACGGTCATTAAGCCGTCCCGCTGGAAACCGATATCAGCAGTTCGGGCGTGCTGCGTCTGCGCCACCAAGACACCGGTCGCAATGAGAAACGCGATGGCGAGGCCGAACTGTAGCACGACCAGCGCTTCACGCACACGCGTCCCGGCGCGACCGCCGCCGGGTGAGCGGGATGAGGCGAGGACCGCTGCCGGGCGATAACGCGACAAGACCAGTGCAGGGTAGATGCCGGCGAAGAAACCCGCGGCAACCGTGAGGACGACGAGCGCGGGAATGACTTCGGAATAGGGTATGAAGAGCGACAATCCGCCCGCCGCGTTGATAAGCGGTAGGCCGAGCTCGGCAAGGATCAAGCCCAGCAAGGCCGCGATCGCCACGGTCAGCATCGCCTCCGCCAGGAACTGCCGCATCACTGCGCGGCGATCAGCCCCTAACACCTTGCGCATGGCGACCTCACGTGCGCGCAGCGCAGCGCGTGCGGTAGCCAGATTGACGTAGTTGATGAGAGCGATCAGCAGTGCGAAGGTACCGACGAGACTTAAGGTCACCAGCGTCATCTTGGCGCTCGATGCCGAATTGCCCTGGGGTTCGAGATGATTATCGGCCAAGGGCAACAGGCTCAGGCCCGCGACGTCTGACGCATTCTCGCCGAGGTCGGCGCGCCCCCGCTGATCGACAAAGGCGGGCATCGCCGCATCGTATCTTGCGGCATCGGCAGGATCGGAGACACGCAGATAGGTTTGCAGACTGGTGCTGCCCCAGTGATACCAGTTCGAATTGATATCCGCGATGTTGGCCGGAAGGGGGAGGAGGATGGCTAGCTTGAAATCGGTATTGTCGGGCAGATCCTTGAAAACGCCGGCTACGCGGTAGGGCTTAGGCTCCCACAGGGAAACGATCATGGTCTGGCCGATCGGATCGCTCTGTCCGAAATAGCGTTTGGCCGCACTCTCGCTGATCACCGTGGAGTCCGGTTCTTCCAATGCCTCAGCACCTTCTCCCGCCACAATCGGGAGCTCGAACACATCGAAGAATGATTTGTCGACCATGGCGACATCATCGATGATCGCAGCATTGCCGAGCTGCACGATCCCGCCGCCTTCACCGCCCATTATCCGGGTCCCGACGAGCTCGGGGAAGTCCTCTTGCAGCTGATCGAGCAGTCCGCCCATGGTCTCGGTGTAGCGACCCGCAAAAGGGCTCGATTGGTCCTTCCATTCGGACTGGATGGCGTAGACCTCATCGTAGTGGTGAAGCCACGTTTCGTAACTCGTCTCGAAGCGGACGTAGAGGCCGAGCACAACAAAGACGGCGATACCTAACGCCAGCCCGCCAATATTGAGCGCGGCGTAGAGCTTATGCCGGGTAAGCGAGCGATAGAGCGACAAGAGGGCGAAACGGTTCATCCGTATGTCCTCCTCAAATCGCGCGCATGGCGCTGGCGACAATGCGACCATCGAGCATGTCGATCCGGCGCTTCGCCATGTCGGCGTGGCTGGGCGAGTGGGTCACCATCACGATGGTCGCGCCACTTTCGTTGAGCGCGGTGAGGATGTCCATCACTTGCTCGCCATTAGCGCTATCGAGATTGCCGGTTGGTTCATCTGCGAGAATCAATTTGGGCTGGCCCACAATTGCACGGGCGATGGCCGCTCGCTGCTGCTGGCCCCCGGAAAGCTGGTGTGGAAAATGCCGTGCACGATGGGCTATGCCGACCGTATCCATCGCAGATGCAACCCTATCCGCCTTGTTGCCCGAAACATCCTTGCGATAGGCGAGACCCAGCGCGATGTTCTCCTGAATGGTCAACTCATCGATAAGATTGAAACTCTGAAACACGAAGCCCAGCTGCGCCGCGCGAAACTTGGCCAGCTTCTTTTCGGCAAGCGTGGCGAGATCGATATTGCCGAACCAGTAATTACCTGATGTCGGCCGATCGATCGTTCCTAGCGTGTTTAACAGGGTAGACTTACCGCAACCCGATGGTCCCATGATGGCGAGAAAATCGCCTTCGGCCACATTGAGGTTCACATCGACCAAGGCCGTCGTTTCGACCTCGTCGGAAATGTAACGGCGTTCGATATTGTCGAGCTTGATCACGAAGTTTACCCCTCTTTTCAGCGAATGTTGATTGTATCGCCCTGCACCCTCGCAAGGTTGCTGATGACGATGCGCTGCCCTGGCTCGAGGCCAGACAGGATTTCGACTTGGCGCGGATTGCGGCGCCCGATTTCTACACTTGCACGATGCGCTACGTCGCCATCTGGACCGATAACGAAAACCGACGATCCGCCATCGGTAAGCCATCCTCCGACAGGCGCGATCACTGCAGAAGTTGCGGCTCCAAGCGTGATCCGCACGTCGAGATTCTGCCCGCGATTGAGATATCGTTTTGGTGATGTGTTGAAAGTCAGTTCGATGCGGAACCGTCCTTCACCGACTGTCGGCAGGACCTTCGACACGGTCAAACCCGCGCCTGACGAGGTGCGGGCCTTCTGCCCCACCTCGACCCGACCAAGATAAAATTCGTCTACTTGCGCCTCCAGCTTCCACGCGCCTTCGCTATCTACCTGCCCGGCCGGATCTCCAGGGGCGAGCGTTTGTCCCGGTTGGAGCGGAAAGTTGGTGAGACGGCCCGCCGTCGGTGCCCGGATTGTCAGCGCATCGAGGCTGCCGCGCACCGCGGCGAGATTGCTGCGCAATCGTGTCTTGGTCGCGTCGAGCATCTGACCCTGAGTCGCGGTGATCCCGGCTTCGACGGCGCTGCCATGGCGCAACTGCGAGAGGCGCCGGGCCTGGTAGTCTACCTCTTCCTGGTAACTCTTTACTCCAGCGTCGGAAACGAAGCCCTTCTCGTGCAATTGCTTGCGAATATCGAGATCGCGGCGCGCGCGGACCAGGTCGTATTCGGCAGCGGCCACCTGGCTCGCGCGCTCAACCCGCGAACGCTGGATGCCTAGGTTTTCGGCCGCAACACCACCGAGCTGGCTGGCGATCTGCGCTTCCTGGCTAAGCACGGTGAGTTCGAGATCAGGATTTGCCAGCGTGGCGAGCGCTTGCCCCTTGGTAACCAGCGTGCCGTCCTGCACGTACAATTCTTCGACTTGGCCTCCACTCATCACGCCGACCAATGTGGTCGTTGCGGGAACGACGCTGGCACGCACGGGAAGGTAATCGGCGAAAGCGGCGCGGATGACTTCGCCAGTCTGAAGATTGTCCCCATCGACGTCGGTCGATCCGCTGGGGGGAATCGCGCGCCATCCGGCAACTGCGATCGCCCCAACTGCCATGGTAATCAGCAAACGTTTGTCGCGCCATAACGGGACTTTCGGTTTCTCGACCTTTCGGTCCATCGCGGCACCGCGTGCGGGCGAAGACAAACTGCTGGACTGTTCGGCTCTGTGCGTCATCATGTGCTCAGTATCGCCGAACAGGATCAAAAGACCTAAGTATCTATGATCACTAGTAATCCCCGAAGTGTTTCTGCATTTAACCGTCCATTGCCGGACACTGTGTCCGCAAATGGACAGCAGAGCGAAGCGTCAAGCAAAAAGCTCGGCTTGGCGATTCTCCTGATCGATGATCGACCTGAAGTCGCCAGCGCGATGGAGATCGCTTTCCGCATGGCAGGACACAGTCTGACTGTGGCGCACGAACCGGAGGACGCATTCTCTAAACTCGCCCGAACGCAGTTCGATGGTATAGTCCTCGATCTCAATTTTACCCCCGGCAAGAGCGACGGCGAAGAGGGGCTTGCCTGCCTCCACCGGATCGTGTCAGATGACCCTGGAGCCTGCGTCGTGGTGTTGACTGCGCATGGTGGCGTTCGCATGGCAGTGAAAGCTATGCAGTCGGGCGCGCGAGATTTTGCGGTCAAGCCTTGGAACAACGCCGACCTGATTAGCAAGGTTGAAGCTGCGGTGGGTCGCCAACCGCTCGCAGCGAGCGCAAGCACACAGGTTACCAACCGCAGCATCGCACCGGCCCGCATTCTTGGCAAGAGCCAACGCATCGAGGAATTACGCCGACTGATACGTCGGGTCGGTCCAACAATGGCCGGGGTCGCGATCACTGGGCCGTCGGGGGCGGGGAGAAAGCTGGCGGCAATGGCCGTCCATGCAGCCTCTGCCGATGCCAACAGAAAGCCGCTGCAGATCGATCTGCGCGAAGAGGGCGCACTTGAAGGAATTGAGGATGCAGAGGGGAGCGTGATTCTGCGCTATCCCGAGCGTCTCGACGAGCTCGCGCAGGACCGGCTCGCCATGAAACTCTCCGATAATGTCCGGCCTATCACGATCTCCGACCGGCTCGAAGCGCTATACCCTGCGCTCCGCAGGCGGCTCGGTACAATCGAAATTGCCGTACCCTCTCTTACAGAGCGCCGCGCGGATATTCCGATCCTTGCGCGCCATTTCGTTTCCGATGCAGCGGCTCGCTTTGGGCGCACCTCATCGCGCCTGACCGAAGCGGCCGAAGCTGCCCTGCGCGAAGCCGACTGGCCCGACCAGGTTCGCGGCCTGGCGGCCGAGATTGAGTGTGCTGTTTTGCTGACCGATGATGAGACGATCGATACCAGCTCCCTGTCCATCGCCCAACCACTTGCAGCCAACCGCCCCACTGAACAGGATACTCCCAGCTTCGATCTAAACCGCACCGAAAAGGCGATGATCGTAGCCGCACTGGCTGAGCATCATCACAACGTCAGTCATGCGGCGAAGGCTCTGGGGCTTAGCCGAGGCGCGCTTTATCGGCGGATGGAGCGCCACGGGCTATGATGCTGTACCATCGGCGAGGATGGCGCGCGGTCGGGCTTGGCATCGGCCTGTTCGCCTGCGCATCCGTCGCGGTCTTCGCGTGGGGCACCGGACGCTGGGGCCTGTTAACCGGTGCAGGACTCGCAGGGATATGGGCACTTGCACTCGCGTGGTGGAATTCCGCGTTGGCCCCATCTCTCAAGCCGGAAGGAGAGAGCGAAACGGAAGATAACGAAGTTGCGGTCCATCGCCTGCTGCTCGATGCTGCGCCGACCCCGCTGTTGGCGATCGATCGTGATACGGCACGGGTACTCAACCGCTCTGCACGCGCAGCTTTTGGAGCCGACGACCGCATTGTCCCAGTGCCTCCTCCCCTCCTCGATCCTGCGACTACGACGCTCCGCCATGAGGGGCGGCTTTGGCGAATCGACCGGGTGGAAACTTCATCTGGCGTGACAGTTGCCGCGCTGATCGATGTCGAGCGCGAGGAACTGGCTGCAGAGGCGCGTGCCAGTTCGGATTTGATTGAGGTACTTGGACATGAATTGCTCAACGGTCTCTCACCAATCGTTTCACTGGCAGAGAGTGCGCAAACGGCGGCGGCGCAGGAGCCGGTGGATACTGCGTTGCTGGTCGAAATCTTGGGCCCCCTTGCGCGCCGCGCTGAAGGCTTGCAGCGCTTCGCAAGCGATTACCGGGCGCTCGCCCGACTACCTGAACCAATACTCGCTCCGACTTCACTCGACCAATTCGCGCATGACCTAGCGCAACTTTTTGCGCGGCGGTGGCCCGCCGCATCTCTCAAGCTTGAGGTAGACGACACTGGCGAATGGAGGATGGATCGCGACCAGATGCACCAAGCTGTTTGGGCCCTGCTCAATAATGCTGCCGAAGCGACGATCAAGACCCAGAAGCCTCGCGTCGCTCTGTCAATAGCGCGCAAGAGCAATAAGCTCACAATAACCGTCACCGACGAAGGGGTCGGCATTGCGCCGGAAAGTATAGGCATAATCTTTCGGCCGTTCCACACGACCAAATGCCAAGGCTCCGGAATTGGCCTATCGCTCGCAAGACAAATTGCGCGTGGCCATGGTGGATCGCTGGAACTTACTGGCGTAAATCCTACCACCTTCCAAATAGGCCTCCCGTAAACTCCCTCCATTTCAAGTAGCGCTTTGTAAGTTGGGCCAATGTCGAAGCAAACCGCTAAACTAGAAACTCAGGGTTCGGTCGACGACCAATTGCTTACGCAAGTTGTGGGCATCTTTGTCGATATTCTGAAAATCAAGAATATGAGAGGTCTGCTACGCCACCTGTTGCGAAAAATTCTCCGCCTTTCCCGCGATTAGCCGCTCCCGCAACTTTGGCTCATAATCCCACGCTATTAAGTGCCCCGCGGCAAGTGTGCCCCGTTCACGCCAGAGACACGCAGCGCGCCGAAACCTATTGCTAGCATTGCCAATATGCCGAGAGAAATTAGCGAGCTTATCGTTAGAGTGCCCGTTGCGCTTCTGGCTTCGTATCGTGGGATTTGCGCGAAGTCGGCGTTGGTGAACGCGCGTTCATCGAACATGTACGGGTAGTAGAAGCTGCGAAGTCTGTCGTGGAAGGCCGCGATGCTGTCCTGATAGGCAAGCTGGCCGCGGATATCGGTATCGGCGAGCCGGTGGAGAACATTCATCGTTCCAACGCCGGGTAAGACGAAGCCGAGCGCATCCGTCAGGTCTTCGCGTCGTGCAAGACTCGCGCGATAGGCGGCGACGTCAGCAGCAACCGCTTCATCACCTACCTGATGCATCGCGTAATACCATTTCCAGTGAAAGCGACCTTCAAATTCCTCTTTGCCGCGCCATTCGGGATGGTTGACGAAGAATCGTTCGAACGTTTCGGCTTTGGGAATATCCCAGCCTTTATGGACGACCTCGCGCTGTGCCAGAGTGAGGTCAATTCCTTTGGCAACCGGGACCGTGCGCGCAATAGCGGCATTGGCCAGGGTCGGTATGACAAGCGTGAGTACAATCCAGCACCCGATCATTGCCGCCGCTGCAGTGGCGGACGTACGCAGGCTTGCTCCGATTAGCATCGCCAGACCGAACCAGAACGCGCAATAGAGCGCGGCTGTCAGAAGCATGGCTGCGATGCCCGAAGCAGGCGCGGCCATGATCACTCCACCGACAATTAAAGGCAAGCCGAGCGCGGCGAGCACCGCGCCATAACGCAGACTCACCCGGCGGCGCCACAGCCCGCCCCTTGGCAGGGAAAGCAGCAACCGTAGCCGCCCGTTCTCGCGTTCGCCGGTTACCAGATCATGACCGAGGGCGATCACGACCAGCGGCAGGAGATAGATGAGTACGAACGCCCAATCGAATACGCCCGGAAGCGCCAGTTCGGGATTGTACGTTTCTGAATCATAGAGCTGCGCTTGCAGCCCAAGCGCGCGTACTCGCAAAACATAAGGCTGTAGATCGCGCTGACCGATTGCCGCGAAAGATAACGGCGGCGGCGGATCCTGCGTCAGCATGAAGCCGTAATAGGCGTTGTAGCCCGCATCCCCCTCGGGGCCAGCATTCGCCTGTTCGACCGCAGCTAGATCACGAACCTGCTCGCGCTCTACCCGGTCGATAGTGGCGCGCTGGTGCTCGATTTCGGAAATCCCGGCCCATAGCGCGGCACTTGCCAACACCAGCAGCAATAGCAGTGCGAGAAGATTGCGGCCGGAACGCAACAGCAGCCGCGTTTCGGCTAGCCAGATTGAAGACGTGCTCATCGTGCAGTCCTCCCAATGCGACGCGCGGCGAATGCTGCCAGCGCGCTAAGTGCAACAAGCCATGCGAGCAAGACAGCGAAGGGCCAAGCAATGGCCTGAGAACGCTCCAAGGGATCTACTGGCTGGTAAGCAAAGCGGGGAATCTCTTGCCAGTAGGCGGCCGAGATACGCGGATCTTCGCCCCCTATGCCGGGCAGCAGCTCGGCCTGCATTCGGTTCAGCCGCTGGACGAAATCGTAGCGAAAGCGCTCGGCCTGATTCAGAAAGTCGTGATGCGCCGCCAGATCGCTGCCTGCGAACGCCATCGACAGCTGCCGAATAGCGATAAGTGGGCTAACGACGGAGAATGCGTGGACGAAAGCGTTTTGATGAGTCTGGCGCGCAATTTGCCGTTCAGCGGCATCAGCGTAAATTTGTGTCGTCAAACGCTCACCCTCGATGCTGACGAGGCCGGCATACTGAACTGGCAGCTCCTCAACGGTGTCGACCCCATATTCGGCTAGAACCTCTTCCTTGAAATCGTTGAAGTAGGGATCTTCAGGATCGTGGCTGTCCCCGATTTCGAGCAGGTCGCGGTGTAGCGCGATTTCGGTTTCGATCTTGGTCGCAAGTTCGCTCTGCGCCGAGGCTGCTTCGGGCAATGCGCGCGGAAGCAGGATCACCGTCACCATCCAGAGGCCGATGAGGATAGCCAGCGCATCGCGCGGGCGTGCTGTCAGCGCTGAAACAACCACGCCGAGCACCGCCCAAAGCAAGAGCCAGGCGGCATAGCCCAGCACCATCAGGCCCACGCTCCCCCAACCGGCCGCGCCAGTGGCCGCGAAAACGCTCAATACAGCGAACGCCGGTAGGCCTACCACGAGCGCGATGGCTCCGTGTCCAAGAAGTTTTCCAGCGATCAGGCTGCGTCCACCCACTCCTTGGGCCAGCATCAGCTTGAGCGTGGCACGCTCTTTTTCACGTGCGACGCTGGCGAAAGTCAGGAAGATCAGCAGCAGCGGCGCCAGAGTCTGCAGCACGAAGGCTGGAGTCAGCTGGCCGAAGCGCATGAGCAACGATGATTGGCGTGCCTCGGCGAAATTGGCGCTGTTCTGACGATGCCCTTCGAGGAAGATTGTGTTCCCTGTGAAACTGTCCACGCCTGGATCGAAGAACGCCAACGGAGAAATCGGGCGGAATACGAATTGGCCGTAATGGACCATTCGGTGCGGATGGCGATCGGGCTGCGCATCGAAAGTCTCATCGACGCTGGCCTGATAGCGCTCGCGATCTGCTTCGATCGCATTACGCCGTTCCAGGCTGGTGAAACTGGCCACAATAATTAGCAATACGAGCAGCGCGGTGGCGATCAGCCCTGCGCGGTTGCGCGCGAGCACTCGCCACTCTTCGCGCGCGATCAGGGTCGCAGCACTCATACCGGTTCACCTGAACGAGCATAGCGCGCATGGAGAGCGTTGAGATCGAACCGTGGGCCTGTGGAATTGGCTTCGCGCTCTTCCTCGATGCGGCCATCGCCCAGAAAACCGATCCGGTCGGCGATGTCGACTGCGCTCACAATGTCGTGCGTAACCATCAGGACCGCGACCTCGCGTTCGCGCGCAGCATCTAGCAACTGGTTGAATTCGAGCACGGCGCGCGGATCAAGCCCTGAGGTCGGCTCGTCCAATAGCAAAACCGGCACGTCTCTTGCCAACGCAAGGGCAATTGCAACTTTCTGGCGCATGCCCTTGGAATAACCAGAGAGCCTCTTGTCACACGCCTTCGGTGCGAGGCCCACAGCAGTTAGGCCGCTGTCGATAGCCTCCTTACCGCGTGTCACCCCGGCCAGAGCAAGGAAATATCCGATATTCTCACGCGCAGTGAGATGTTCGTAAAGCGAGACGTTCTCCGGCACATAGGCCATTGTCGCGCGCGCGCCGCGAGGATCGGCCACAGGGTCGATACCGCATACCCGCACCGTCCCTCGTTCGGGAGCCAAGAAGCCTAAGAGCGCTGAAAGCGTGGTCGACTTGCCCGCCCCGTTGCCGCCAAGCAGCGCGTATATTTCGCCCCGGCGCACGGTTAGATTGAGCCCGCGCAGCACAGCGTTCGCGCCATAGCTGTGATGCACGTCGGCAATTGCGATGACAGGCGTCAGATCATGTTTCAGCATCATCAGAACCCCGCCCGGAAGCCAACGGTTGCGGTGCGCGGTGCGCCCGGCTGGACCCACAGCTGGGAGTAGCTGTTGGCATACCAATCTTCGTTGAATACGTTCGCTATCGTGCCGTAGAGGGTGACATTGTTCAGCAACTCGACCTCCCCGAATAGTCGAACCAAAGTATGATCGGGCAGGAAGAAATCGGTGCCGGTCGCGCCCAGCCGATCGCTGACATATTGCACGCCGCCGCCCAGTTTCGCGTCGCGGCCGGCCAGCTTGAAAGTCTTGGAAGCTTGGGCGTTGAAGGTGTGGTCGGGAATATTGATCAGTGGATCGCCTGGCTCGATCACGAAGGAGAAATTCGGGTCGAGCACGCTGGAACGCGATTCTGCATCGACATAGGCATAGCTAAGCAACACATCGACGCCGCCCGGCAGGCGGCCGTCCACATCCAGTTCAACCCCGCGGCTGCGCGCTTCGCCGATAGCGACCGAAAAGCCGGGGTTGTTAATGTCGCTGGCAAGGACGTTGCTCTTTTCCAACTGGTATAGGGCAAGTGTACCGTTGAGCGCGCCATCCAGCATTGTAAGCTTGGCCCCCAATTCCATCGACTTGCTGATTTCCGGATCGAAGATGCGACCCGTGACGTCGGTACCGATATTCGCGCGGAAGCCCTCGCCATAGGCGGCATAGAGGGTGACGGCTGCCGCCAGTTCATAGACAAGCCCGAACTGGGGACTGATCCGGTCATCCTTGCGCTCGCTGGTCACATCGGTGAGGTAATTCTCGGTCCGCAGGGTATAGTCGTCATACCGCGCGCCGATACGGATCTGCAGGCGATCACTTAGTTCCACCTGATCCTGGATGAAAATGCCGGTTGATTTCTGCAGGTCCAGCCGATCATTGTTCGGCAAAGGCGTGGGCAGCGGAAAGCGACCATAAACCGGATCGAGAATATCGATTATGTAGGCGGACTCCTCGCTCGGATTGCTACCTAGTGATGGCGGGCGGACACGCCGGAAATCCTGATAATTCTCAAACTCGTCATGGTCGGCCCCGATGAGAATGCGGTGGCGCAGGCCGCCCGTTTCAAACTCGCCGGTGATCTCGCCGCGAAAGACCTGCTGCTGAGAATCATACAGGCGGGAACGACGCTGGCGCGAAAGCGACCGGCCATCGGTGAAGATCGGCTGGCGCGATCCCGCAAGTTCGGGATCGGAAGATGTGCCAGTCAGCAGCGTGTCGCGAATATTCGCGCCTAGCAGCATGCTCCACCGATCGCTGAACTCGTGCTGCAGGCGGAGCTGATGCCCTTCGGCACGCGCGACATGGTCGCCATCGCCAGGCTCACCCAAATAGCGATCCCGTGGCACAGTGTCGAAATCGCCGTCCAGCACGACTATTCCGCGGTCGAATGGGACTTCAACGCGCGTCTTTTCGAGATCATACGTAAGGCGGGTATCAGGCCCCAGCGCGAAACCGATCGAGGGCAGGAAACCCCAACGATATTCCTTAACCGTATCCCGGAAGGTATCGCCATCCTCGGCATAGGCTATGATGCGGGCGCTCACCCCATCGGTGACGGCAAGATTGACGTCGGCTTCGGAGCGCAGCCGTTCGAAGCTGCCAAATTGCAGACCGAACGTACCGAATGTATCGCCGACCACCGCTTGCTTGGTGACGAGATTAACCGTGCCCCCCGGCTCGCCCCGACCAAGCAGCGCAGCTGCCGGGCCTTTCAGCACTTCGATCCGTTCGATCCCTGCGGTATCGCGCTCACCGCCAAAGCCGCGCCCGCCATTGAAGCCATTGACGAGATACCCAGTCGGAATGTTTTCATCACCCGCGAACCCCCGGATCGCAAAGGAATCCCAAAGGCCGCCAAGCGTGTTCTGCCGTGCGATCGAAGCGTTCAGGTCGAGCGCATCGTTTAGACGCACCAGAGAATTTTCTTGGAGTGTCTCGGCAGAGATCGTGTCGATCGACTGAGGAATTTCCGTAAGGGCAAAGTCGCCACGATAGGCCTGACGTACGCCAGTAACGATAATTGCAACCTCGTTACCCTGTGCATTGGGATATTTCGCATCGCCGTTCGCTTTGGGCTGTGCAGCAACTTGCGTCGGCGCAACCAAGAGCGTCAGCGAAGAAAGAGCCGAACTGGCGAGAAAACATTTGGTCATCGGAAGCTCTCGAAGGAAAGAGAAAAGGGACGAGATAGTGTATCGTGGGGAGCGCCCTACTACCGCCCAAAGTTGCGAAGTCAATGTTATGTTGTACCATACAGGGAGGGCGCTCCCAACTTGAACGCTAGCAAGCTCCGGCGGTATTTCTGGTGATGGTTACTACGTACATGACATTCGCGCCCGGTCATTGCTCGCTCTATGTCGGCGATAGCGCCAAGCGGAGCACCAAATGAACTAAGCTTCTGAAACGTCGGGATGTTATTCGCCTGCTAGACTAGAAGGCTACTAAATCGCGAAATGCGTAGCACCCCGTTCTGCCCAATTGCGAATTACAGGATCGTCTGGCAGCTTAACTCTGAACCAGTGAGAAGGAGACGCACCCGGCATATCTGCCACGCTGAAACGTTCGCGCAGCAGCCATGCCCATGGCGCAATTGATGCACCACACGTTCGAGCATCTTGGCTTCGTTCCGTAGGCCCGCTTCGATAGCCGGGTCGGATCCTTGCCCAATTTACTATCAGTATCGGCTCAATTCCGCACTATTAACACAATATCCAAGAAAGATAAGCCTCACGGCGTGCAAACCGACTGTCGGCACCGGCATGCCGCAGAATAGGATCGGTCAGGTAAAGCACAATAGTCCTGCGCTATCGGATATATTCGCGGGCATCGACAAGGTGAGGGACTTTCGACGAAGTAAGGGCCCTTCGTTTCTGGTTGCGGATCGTCCGGATCACGTCCGCTAGTACCATTGGTTTTGCATGATTGAGACTTCCTGAATATCGACATCCGCGCCCAGCAAACGACGAGACTAACAATCGTGTGTCACTTGGATTGGGCCGAATGGTATAGTATCGTCACCATGTTTCTGGTTTCGTTTCCTGTATCGAACGCGCAGAGAAACCCTCCTGACAGTTTGAGACAGTGGCAAAGATAGCACGACAGGACAGGCTTATGCGGCTGCTTAGCGGCCCTACGACGGCTGCCCTCGCCTCCTAAAGCCAAGCAACTGGCACTGAAACCGAGAGCTCGACATGCCAGTTCTATCACGACATCGCCACGCTCGATGCCCCTGTGTGCGGATCGATAGCGTGGCAGGATACGGCTACATTCTGACGGAGGCCGCCGCGATGCCTCAACGACGCGTCTAACCCCTGGAGGTCAACGCGCTTTTATTCGCGAAAGGCAACCTCGACCATTTAGTTGGCGAGCGGCTCGCCACGGCCGGCAACGGTGTGTTGGCGCGGATTATCGCTTACCTAACCGATTGCCAATCGCAGAGATACATGCATGCAATTACGGAATTATGGCTTCCTCCGGTGGAGCGATCCGACATCACGGTCCATTTCCAATTACTACGCGAAGGCTGATTAGGAAAAGGTATTCACTTCGCTTTTCGCGACAAGCAGGATCACCTTCTTAAACCCGAGATTTTGCACCCCGGTCTATCGTACGAGCCAACCCGGTTTTTCGTCGCGGGCTGGTGTCTTCTGCATAAGAGTAACCGCTGTTTAGAAGTCTCGCATACAGAAACGCTTATCATGGGCCACAAGAGCTTCCGCCCATGCTGCGTCGATCTCTTGAGACGCTCCGGGATATTGCCCCTGATGGAGTGGAAAGCGCAACAAGAACCAAAGCGACTGAAGTGAGCTTTTTCGGAAAATAGGGTTCGTTCAAAGCACCCGCCGCCAACAAGCCGTGATCTAACCCCTCATCGATGAGACCGAAGGCTCAAGTATGGCATTCGGAGCCGGTATATCCAGATCATCGTGATTTGCTGAGGCGAGGCGGCGCCACGTTCCTCATCTCCTGCCATGAGAGAGCTTTGCCCGAGCCAAGCAGCAGGCAGCACGGTGCGGAGGAAGGCCGGACACTTCGGCTTCTTCGAATACCCTCGCGAGTCGCTCACCGCTTACCTCTACGCGTTCTTCGACTTCGGCGACTTCCCAGCCGAGATATTCGGCGCACACGTTGATAATTCCCCCTGCATTCACCACGTAGTCTGGCGCATACAGAATATCACGCTCGGCCAGCATGTCGCCCGCTTCCGAGGTCGCCAGTATGTTGTTAGCGGCACCACAAACGACGGCTGCCCGGAGCTTCTCGACGTTCTCCTCGGTCACCACTGCTCCCAGCGCGCAGGGTGAGAAAACATCGCACCGCGTAGAGAGAATTTCGGACGGGCGCACGATCTCGGCTCCATATCGACAGGCGACACTCGCCGCCACATCGCTCCGGACCTCGGTTACAATCAATCGGACACCGGAGTCGTGGAGAAGGCCGCAAAGCGAAGAGCCCACATGACCCAAGCCTTGCACCGCCACCGTCAGGCCGGTCAGCTCGGTGCGAAGCTTATGGCGCACCGCTGTTTGCATAGAGCGGAAAACGCCCAGTGCGGTCCATGGGGAAGGATCGCCGCCAGCCTTGCCTCCTTTCGGCGTCAAGCCAGCCACGTAGTCCGTTTGGCTTCGTACCTCTTCCATGTCCGCAACGCTCGTACCCACGTCCTCGGCAGCGACATACTGCCCCTTCAACTCTGCAACCTTGCGGCCAAATGCCTCGAACAGTCGCTTGCGGTCGAAATCGCCTCTGGGCACATTGATGACGGATTTGCCACCACCCAAGGGAAGGTCCGCCATTGCATTTTTGTAGGCCATTCCTTCAGCGAGCCGCAGACCATCACTCATCATCGCGCCCCTGTCATCATAATGCCAAAGCCGGCACCCGCCGGCGGCGGGGCCGAGACGAGATGAATGCAACACGATGACCCCGTCGAGGCCGCTCGCCTCGTCCGTTACGACATGAACTGCTTCGGGCGGACATTCTGGATCAAGGCGGGAATTTTGCATCGTGGATCTCCGTTGTTTCGGAGCCACTTGTGGTCGAGTGCAGACGGATTTTTCGTTCTAATACCGGTTGGAAGTTCAGCGGAACCGGTAGAATTGACCCGAATGGTCGGCTTTTGCGGTTTATTCACCCGGTCGATCAATCGACCGGCAGACAGGTTGTCCATTTGATTTCCGACAGCGCGATTGTCGAGTTGACCTCTTGAACACCCGGCAGGCGCGACAGCCGATTAAAGAAGAACCGTTCGTATGCCTCGATATCGGGTGCCACTACTCTCAGAAGGAAGTCCACCGGCCCCATCAACACATGACATTCGAGCACTTCGGGAAATGCTTGGATGGCCTTCGAAAATTCGTCCAGATTGGCGCGACCATGCGCGTTGAGCTTTACCTGGGCAAAAATCTGGGCATTCAGCCCCACTTTCTTGCGATCGACGAGTGCAACCCGTTTTTTAATAAAGCCTTCGCGTTCCAGCCGGTCGATCCGCCGCCAGCAGGGTGAGGTGGACAGCCCGACCTTTTCCGCAATCGCGGTATTGGAAAGAGATCCGTCTTCCTGCAGCACTCGCAAGATCTTTTTCTCAAATCGGTCGAGGGTCGCGCTCTTTGTCATCATGCCCTCATCAATCGCGTCGGTGGGCCTCCGCTTCAACTTCGCGCATGATACGCAGCACATTGCCGCTCGTCATCTTCTCGATATCTGCAGGTGAATATCCGGCGGCGAGCAAGCGCCCGGTTACCACGGGCAAAGAGGAGATCTCCATCAGGCCCTCGATGCCGCCGCCACCGTCCCAATCACTGCCGAAGCAGACGTGATCGACACCGGCGACCTCGATCATGTGCAGCAACGCTTCCATGTATCGGTCGAGGTCGATGTCCCACAGCGGCTGCGTCCTATCGAGTTCGCGCCACTCGGCGATCAGGTCGCGCTGCTGGGCCGGCGACATGCTGGCGATATTCTCGTACTGGTCGAACAGTTCGCCGCGTTCACCGCTCAGGTCGAGCTCGCTCATGAAGATGGTCGACATGCAGATCGCCCCGTCCTTCTCGGCAAGTTTGCGGATGCGCGTATCGTCGAGATTGCGCGGGTGGTCGTAGGCCCAGCGCGGCGAGGTGTGCGACAATATGATCGGCGCGGCGGAGAGTTCGAGCATCTGGTCGAACACCGCGTCCGATGCGTGGCTGCCGTCAATGACCATGCCAAGCCGGTTCATCTCCTTCACCCACTCGCGGCCGAGCGGGCTCAACCCGTTCCACTTTGCTACGTCAGTCGAGGAATCGCCGAACTGGTTGGTCCCGGTATGAACCGGCCCCGCCATGCGGACGCCGCGATCATAGAACTCCTTCAGCAAGCCCAGATCATTGCCCAGCGGATAGCTGTTCTCGATCGACTTGAAGCCGATCAAACTGCCCGCTGCCGCCAGTTTTTCTGCTTCGGCGACGGTGGTTGCCGGGCGGATAATGTCGGGAAACTTCGCCAGCTCGCTGTCGATCAGATCCGACCGGGTTCGCGCATGGGCGAGCGCGTCGGCATAGCCCTTCGCCGTCAGCGGGCCCTGTTCGGTATAGATGACGAAGAACCCGCCATCGAGGTAGCCTTCTCCCATCCGCCCGAGATCGACCTGCGCGATGTCGTTCTGCTCGGTATGCGCTTCGGAGAAATCCCACCCCTCACGCCCGAAATTGAGCGCAGTGTCGAGGTGCGTATCGAGCACCAGCAGGTTGCGATGGACCTCCATAAGGTCGGCCTCATCCGCAGGCACGGTGGCGCATGCGGTAAGTGAGGTCGCCGATAGGGCCAAGATGAGTGTGCGCTTTGTCATTCCTGCTTCTCCTTGACGGGGCGAAGGTCGAGATCGCGATAGTCGTAGCTGAAGTCTGCAAGGGGCGAGGCTGCTTCCATCGCCACCCGCTCGATGTTGCCATTGGCGTCGAGCCCGAAGGTCACCAGCGCATTTTCAAGCGAGGAATCGGTCAGTTCGGTCTTGAAGGTGTCGTATTGGTAATGGACCAGCGGCCCCTCCATGCGGGGATTGGTGGTGAAGTTGATCCACAGCCCCCCATCACGCTCGCTTACCACAACATCGCCGTACCACGGGTCGCGATAGGTGCCGACGTAGCGCGCGACCGGAAGCGAGGGGCCGACATTGGCGGGCTTCTCCTCCCTTTGCGCTAGGAACGCCCTGCCCACTTCGAGCCGCTCCGCGACGAAGGCGTCCCACTTGGCAGGCCAGTCGTTGGCCGGAAGACCGAGGTAGTGGTCCAGCAGTTCGTAAAAGAGCCCGCGCCGCAACGCAGCCTCTTCGGAATTGATCATGATCGCGATGCCGACATCCTGATTGGGCAGTAGCGCGACGAGCGTGATCGCGCCGAACACGCCGCCGCCGTGCCAGATCAGCCGCGCGCCGCGATAATCCTGCACCTGCCAACCGAGGGCATAGGCGGTGTAGTTCGGATTGGCCGGAGCCAGATCGCCCGGCCAGTCTTCGTTCGGCATGGGCGTGACCGGCGTCCACATTTCCTTCGCGGCGGCTTCGCTGAACAGCCTGCCACCACCCAGCATTGCGCCTTGGGCGAGCTGAATCTTTAGCCACTGCGCCATGTCCGTCGCGCTCATCGCCAGCCCCCCGGCAGGCATAGCATTGCGACCCAGCTCGTCCCGCTCATTTAGGACAACGTTCGGTCCGAGCCCGCGCAGTAACCCCGTCGTGCGTGCGTGCGGTCTGGCACGGTTTTCGACGGCATATCGGCTATCGTAGTCCGATTTGGAATCGACCATGCCACCGGCCCGCAGCACCCGGTCGAAAACGTATTGCTCCCAGGTCTCGCCGGTCATCTCCTCGATCAATTGCCCGGCGACGATGTAGAGAATGTTATCGTAGGCGTAGGACGAACGGAAACTCGTCGCTGGTTCGATATATCGAAGGCGCTCGACCGTGTCCTTTCGCGATAGGTTGGAGCGCGGAACGAATAGCAGGTCGCCTGCGCCCAGCCCCAGTCCGCTACGGTGGACCAACAGGTCGCGTACGGTCATCTCCGCAGTCACCCATGGGTCGTTCATCCGAAACCATGGCATATGGTCGATCACCTTGTCGTCCCACGAGAGCTTGTGTTCATCGACCAGTGTGGCGAGGGCGGCGACGGTAAAGGCTTTGCCGGTCGAACCCGTTGCAAAGATCGTATGGGCATCAACCGGTCCCTCTTCGCCCAATTCGCGGACGCCCCAGCCACGCGCCAGAGTGGTCTCGCCTTGTTCGACGATTGTAATCGCGATCCCAGGTGCGCCGGATGCTTCGCGAAGACTTTCGACGCGCTGTTCGAAACCGTCTGGCGGTGCGGCCTGCACATTGTGTGCGAAAGCAAAAAGGATCAGAGCTACGGCGTATTGGATCGTCCTATGCATGGTGTTTTCCCGATGCCTGTGTCCGAAAGGCACGCGCTGACCAGAGCCTGTAAGCTCCGATTGTCAGCAGCGGCAGGATGAAAGTGAACAGGAAGACGCCCGCCATAATTCGGTAGCCTGAAGCGATCAGCTCCACGAGGCCAATCGAGTTGGCGACGAACATGCAGCCGGCGAGGACGGAGATGGTCAAACCGGGGCGGAACCACGGGGACACAGGCCGTTGCGGGTCAGAATTTTGTCGCCAGGCGACTGCCCGCTCATTCAGCGCGTGGATCACGCCCACGCCGCTTTCCAGCAACGCGCCGAATACCATCATCTGGAAGACGAAGCGAAAGACAGGGCTGCCGAGGCGCTGGAGAACGTAGTCCGACGGCAGCGTCTCGCCCAGTATTGCGGGATAGAACCCGATCATCGCGACGAGGAAGGCCAGCGCGGGAAGCATTGCCATCGGCCCCGCTATCATGCCTGCTACAAACGCCTGACGTCGGGACGCCAGGTGCCGCAGAACCGGCAGTATCATGATCGCTGCGACGATATTGTAAATACCGTAGGTCAATCCGCTTACTGGCCAGCCGAATTCGATACCGGCATCCGCGAACGCTTTGTCCATCTGCCCCCCGACCCGGCTGAGAGCGAGAACCAGGAAAGCCGCATAAACAAGGTATAGGAAGACCGAGACATACTTAAACATCAGTTCGACGGCCCGCTCTCCGAGGCCGGCAACTAGCGCGATCGCAGCAGCGAGGACAAGCGTGCCCACAAGTGTCGGAGCGCCAACAAGGCTCGCTCCAACCTCGCCCGCGGCGGCACCGAACACCGCGAGCAGCAGGATCGAAAAAAGCAGAAAGCAAATCTCGAAGACGATCGCGCCGCGACCCAACAGTTGCGAGATGAATGCGCGGTAATCGTAGGATCGGGTCTGCTGCGCGAAAGCGAACGTCAACGCTGAAACGATCGTCCAGACCCCCGTTGCCAGCGCCATGGCAAGAAAAGCTCCCAAAGGCCCTAGACTCAGAAAATACTCAACCAACTCGCGACCGGTTGCATAGCCACCACCGATGATGACCCCTTTCAGAGCGAAAGCAGGCAGGAGGTAACGCTGAAAGAACGTCACTCCGCCCGCTTCGCTCTCGCCCCTCATGCGAGGCAGCAATCGAGCAGGCGTTCGAAGGGCCGTCCGCCACGCATTGGGTCAGCCACCGGCATTCCGTGTAGCCGCTGCGATTCTGTAGCGAGAACTTCCGCAGCCTCCTCTTCCGGAAGGCTGGACGTATTCAAGCTTATGCCGCCGCACCGTATAGCAGGGTTAGTGAGCGAACCGAGGCGGATTGTGAGATCGATAACCTCCTCGACGCTGGGCAGTTGATAGCCGTCCAGCCCTATGATCGTTTTTCGTGTCGGGTCGTGACACACTACGAAGACGTCGGGCTGACTGCCATGAAGCAGGCCGAGCGAAACGGCAGCATAGGCGGGATTGAAAAGAGAACCTTGTCCTTCGATAACGTCCCAGTGATCAGGAGCTGCATCGGGAGAAAGAACCTCAGCCGCGCCGGATTCAAAGTCAGAGACTACGGCATCCATTGGGATCCCACTTCCCGAAATCATGATGCCCGTCTGGCCCGTTGCGCGAAAATCGACATCTAGCCCCCTTTCATCAAAGGCGCGTGCTAACGCGAGAGCCGAATATTTTTTGCCAAGCGCACAGTCTGTCCCGACCGTAAGCAATCGTTTACCGGATCTTTTGCGTCCCGTCCCGACCGGAAGGTCGTTTGGAGGGCGGCGGATATCGATGAGGCGGCGACCTGTCCTCTCCGCGGTTTCCGCGAGGACAGGTATCGAGCCGAGGGGAGTGTGCAGACCGCTCACGATATCGAGCCCGGCTTCCAGTGCTTGCGCCAGAGAATGGCACCAGCTTTCAGGGATGATACCGCCCTGATTGGCAACCCCAATAACCACCGACTTCGCCCCCTTTCGGATGGCCTGCTGGGGTGTCATCTGCTCCAACCCCACGCTCACCGCGGCGCCTTCGATCACCATTTCCCCGACACAGAGATCGGGCGCCCAATCGACCAGACCGAAGGCAGTCTTGGCAAAGCCCTTCTCGGTAATATCTCCGAGAAAAAGCAGATAGGGTGTTGGCAGAACCGTGGCGCATACCTTGCGCTGGATCGGTAGGTTCATCTCTGCCTGCCGATCAGAATTCGGCGCCGACCGTGACACCGTATGTGCGCGGCCGTATGGGGGCAGCGGATAGCGTGGTGCCGGGCCGCAGAAGGAAATCGCCCAGGCCCGTTAGGCCGCGAGAGTTGGTGACGTTGCGCATGTAAGCGTTGATGCTGAAACGCTCCAGCCGCACTCCCGCGCGGAGATCAGCCGAAGCGTACCCGTCGAGTTTTAGGCGACGACCGAAGGCCTCTTGATAATTGGCATCGAAGTTGCCGGCCTGATCGCTGACAAGCCTGACATTACCACCGACAAAAGCTGTCGTTTCGCCCCCGAGAGACCATTCATAGTCGGCGGCGAAATTCGCCGTCCATTCCGGCGCATACGGCAGTCGA
The DNA here is from genome assembly GCF_054655615.1 of Qipengyuania triglochinis. NCBI lineage: Bacteria > Pseudomonadati > Pseudomonadota > Alphaproteobacteria > Sphingomonadales > Erythrobacteraceae > Qipengyuania > Qipengyuania triglochinis. Next base: position 243,341 of record NZ_BAAHND010000003.1, read on the forward strand.
TCGCCAGCAAACCCGCCATTCCCATCCGGCAGGTCCTCATCGAGCTTGGCGTCGCTATAAGCCATGCTCGCGACAAGGTCCAATCCACGCGTTGGCCGCAGTGTCGCGGTGATTTCGGCTCCCTTGCTGGTCGCCGTCTCGCCATTGCCATCTGCCCCCACCGGGCCGATATCGGTGTTGTAGGTGACCAGCACCTGGATATCTCGCCAGTCCAGATAGTAGACCGAAGCGTCGATGGAAAACTCCTGCCCCGGCGTCTCCGCTCTCACGCCTGCTTCGTAGCTGATCAGCGTGTCGGCATCGAACTGAGTGGGGAAGCTCGAGCCCGCACCGGGTGGCACCACGTTCGGCCCACCGGGACGGTATCCCTTGGCAACTCGAGCATAAAAGGTCGTAAGATCTGAAATTTCGAACCGCGGCGCGACCGACCAGGTAAACACATTCTCTGACGAGTTACCTTCGACAATTTCCGGCACTTCGTCGGGCGTCGCACCTGACAAAACCAGCAGCGAGCCGTCCAGTATCTGCGAGGTCTCTTGCTCGTTATGGCTATAGCGGCCCCCTGCAGTAATATCGAAGCGGTCCGACAGAAAGAAAGTGACGCTGCCGAAGGCGGCATATTCCTCATATTCGGAATCAAGCGTCGCAGTCAGGAAATCATCGAAGACGATGCCCGGCGCGAGCTCGAGCGTTGGATCGAGGGGTTGCGGTTCGTTCAAGGGGAATGGCGTGTACGCTTGGAGGAGGAGGCCCGTTTCCTTGGTGTAATACCCCCCAACCAGCCATTCGAACCGATCACTCACAGCGGAATCCAGGCGCAGTTCCTGCGTGAACTTCTTCTGAGAAGCCGAGGCGGGGAACACTACGCCGAGCGGCCCGGCATCAGGATAGAGCCCGCCGAACACAGCGTCGGCAATTCCCGGCAATTGATAGGTGACGTCGTAGGCCTCGCTCTGGTCAAGCGTACCATAGCTGGTGACAGAGGTAAGAGAGGCGGGGCCGAAATCCCAATCGACGGTTGCGCTATAAACGCGGTAATCGACATCGTTCTTCTCTGGAAAATATTCCGTACGGACAAGGCGCCCGTCCAGCGGTGCGCCCGTCGCCGGATCTGTTTTAATCGGGTCATGAGTGAGCGGATCGACATCGAAGCTCGCCTGCGAATTCGCCCGGATATTTTGCGCGAGCGCAGTCAGCCGGATCGAGAAGTCTTGGATCGGCTCGAAAAGTAGCGATGCCCTTCCCCCGTAACTATCGAAATCGTTGGCGTTCTCGCGATCAATTCCGATCGTGTCGATGAAGCCGCCGGACTTGCGGTAGTAACCGCTGGCGCGCACCGCCAAAGTATCTCCCACAGGGACATTGGCGACGACATTACCGCTATAGCCCGGATCGCCGCCTTCGGTTAGCTCCACCCCGGCGCGGACACGAGCCTCATATTCGCCGAGTTTCGGCTTCACGGTGACAAACTTGATGAGACCACCAAGCGAGTTGGCCCCGTAGAGAGTACCCTGAGGTCCCCGCAAAACTTCGAGCCGCTCAATATCGAACGTGTCGATATCGCCCGCCAGCACTGCACCGTTGGCTTGCCCGGTACTAGGGCTAAAGGGCGTCTCATCAACATAGATCGCGGCAGTCGGGCTTGCTCCCCCGGTGTTCACGCCGCGAAGGATTATGCGGGTCTGACCCGGGTTGGATTGCTGAAGGCTGAGACCGGGAACTTGCGCAGCATAGTCCACGAAGCTCGTTGCCTGCTGCTCTTCCAACTGCTTTCCGCCGAGAACAGAAATCGACTGCGGGATTTCCGCTAGCGTCTGCTCCCGCTTTTGTGCGGTAACCACAATCACCGTGGGCTCTCGGGCAATAGTGCCCGGCTCCGACACGCGAGACTCCTGAGCTTGCGCGCTGGCGGTCGAAGCCAAGATCGCGATGACCATCATGCTACTGCCGAACTGCAAATATCTCATCGTGATTTCCCTCCGCCCCTATTGGGCCCCTCGTGTCGCCATCGAGCCAAAGACCCGGAATTTCTCAATAAGACATTGTTGTCCTGAATAGAGAATTGTCAACCTAAATGAGATTGTGCCGCGGGATGACCCCAAATCTGCGCAGAACAGGCGATGTGTCCGTTCCGATATTCCACCGAGGGTTCGCGATCTTTCTTCAGGAAAGTCGGGCCATCCAGATCCACGATCTGGCACAGCTGGCCCACAAGGTAGGATGGCGCCATCGACAGGCTCGTCCCCATCATGTTGCCGACCATGACATCAAGACCCAGCGCCTTTGCCCTGCGGGCTATGGCGAGTCCCTCCGTGAGTCCGCCGCACTTGTCGAGCTTGATGTTCACAACACTGAAGCGCCCCGGAAGTGATTCAGTGTCCGCGAGCGTCAGAGCGCTCTCGTCAGCCGCGATCGGGATTGGGCCAGTAAAGCTGTCGAGTTCAGCCTCGCGGCCGCGCCGAAGCGGCTGCTCAAGCAACTTTACGTCTATGGCTTCGAGCGCAGCCGAAAGTTGCGGAAGGTCGTCAATTTCGTAACCCTGGTTGGCGTCCACCCCGAGCCACGAGTCAGGTCGCACCTGCCTGATCCCCTTCAGGCGCGCGATATCCTTTTCCATATCTCCGGTCAGCTTGACCTTGATCGGCGCGGCCGAATCGAGAGCCAGCGCAGTTTTCGCCATTTCTTCCGGCTCGTCTGCGCCTATGGTCAACGTGGAAAGAAGGGGTCGAGGCTCGGACAGCCCCGCGAGCCGCCAGACAGGCTCACCCGAAAGCTTAGCCTCCAGATCCCATAAGGCGCAGTCAATGGCATTCCTCGCGCCCCCGGGAGGCATGAGTGTCTGAAGTTCAACCCGCGTAGCGCCGGTTTCCACGGCGCTGCGTGCGTTCTCTGCCTGCCGGAGCATATTCTCGACATCATCTCCGAGGTAATACGCCCCAGCCCCTTCGCCCCGTCCCTCGCTATCTCTCTCCCTAACCGAGGCAACGAGTACAGCTGTCTTTTCGAAGACATGGCCCGAAATACGGAACGGCTTCTTGTAGGCGAACTCCTCGACCTTAAGGGTAAGGCTGCGTCGGCTAAGCGAACTCATCAGTAAGCCATGCTGTAGCCGTAGAGGTGGTGGGCGATTGTGACCCACGACAGGATGAGCCCAGCAAACACCAATAAGAATGCCCCTAGCTTCATCGTCCATCGACGATGTGCCCGGAAGCAAAGCACAAGGTGCCAGACTGCAGCCACGAGAAGTCCGAAAGAAGCAATTGGCGTAAATGTGCGCAGCAGGTTCAGCAGAAAGTCCAGATCGCCACCCAGCGCTCCACTGTCTGCCATGAATGACTGGATGAGAAGTACCCATCCTGCCAGCACCACGAGTATCATCCAGCAGAATATTCGCGCAGTGCGATAGGCGAGTAGGCCTCGTCCGGTCAGCACGAATTGCGCACCATATTTGCGCCGCACGATCGCGCGGATCGGCCAGGCGAGCGCCGCGACTGTTACGATGGCGAGCGCGATTAAAAGAGCCGGCAGCAACCAGGCGGGATTGGTTGCGGCGGGAGCCGGCCTAAGGACCATGAACGGAGAAACGACATCCATGCTAACGCGGACGACTTTTCCATCTTTCACTTCGGCCGCAATGCGCTCTCCGGAGTTGGAATCCCGCCAAACGAATGGTTCGACTTCGACCCAGTCACGCGTTCCGGCAGACACTAGGTCTAGTCCGGGCATACTGATTTTACCGTCAGGGCCCACCACGATCTTGTTCGAGTCGAGCAGCCCGAGCACTGACAGCCAACTGTTGAAAAAGCCACGGCTGGATACGTAAGTGCCAGCAAGCAACTTTGCATGTTCAAGGGCGTTCTCTGGGTCGATCGATGTGACCTCGGCAGTGTCGGGGTCCCGCGGGAAATAGCGGTTGGCGAACTCATGCATGATCGTCCCGCGCAGCCCGTATGCGGCCGCTTCCTTACCCGCGCTGTTCATGGAGATGAACATGCCGATATCGCTGCCGGGGAATATCCATAAGTCACTGTGGAAGAAGTCGGTATCTCCGCCATGGCTAACACTTCGCCGGCCATTAATGGTTTGTTCGTAGAAGCCCAGCGCCATGGTATTCAGAGGGCCAAGACCGGGCGCCTTGAAATCCTGCATTTGCCTCGCCGTTTCAGGTTTGAGCAGCGGGCCACCATCATCCAACTGCGCAATCATGAACTTTGCCATGTCGGCTCCGCTAGCGGAGACACTTCCGGCGGGTTCCGGGATGACAATTTCAAAAGGCTCGGAAGCCCCGTAGGTTTTCTGGTATCCGCCCGAGGCATAGGCTTTGAGCCTGTCTGGCAGTGGCTGACGGGTAGAAGTATAACGCATATCGAGAGGGCGCAGGATCTCTCGCTCGATGTAGGAATGGTATGGTGTGCCGCTGACCCGTTGGACGATGTAGCCAGCCAGTGCGGTTGCATAATTGGAATAAGCCGGAGTCGTGCCGGGGGCGAAAACACGTGTAGGCAGCGCCTCGCGCACATAGTCGTCTAGCGTGAGGAGATCATCAGGATCGCTGGAGATCAAGTGGCGCACCGATTCCTCGAAACCGGCAGTGTGGGTCATGATCTGGCGCAGCGTTATGGGCTGTCCGTTATAGGGAGGGACTTCGAAATCGAGATATTCGTTGACGTCAGCATCGAGATCCAGCCGCCCCGCCTCGACCTGCTGCATAACCGCGGTCCAGGTGAAGAGCTTGGAGATCGAACCAATGCGAAAAAGAGTGGTGTCGGGGTCCACCGGTTTTCGGTTGGCGATGTCGGCATAGCCATAGCCCTTGTTCGCCAACACTTTGCCGTCTTTGACCACGGTCACCACGGCGCCTGGTATGTCACCGGAAGCCAGCGCGTAGGGCATGAGGCCATCGAGCCACGCGTTCACATCCTGCGAGGTAAGCTGCGCCGCCGGCTGTTCGGCTGCTTTGCGCGGCTCACCCCCATTGGTTTGACTCGGTGAAAGCTGCTGAGGAGATTGAGCCAGCAGCGGCGTCAGGCTCAACAGCGCCAGGATCATCGCGAGCTTCTTCAACATTTGCTTCCCCTTCTTCGATCATCGCAACTCTTGCGAGCGCCGCCGAGCCGTTTTACATTAGAACAATCGCAATCCTCTTCGGGACATAATGATCCTGATTGGAAAATTGTCAAATGAAGAGATCGACTCCCGATGCAGGTCACCAAGAAGCGCCCCACTCTCGCCGACGTTATCCGGGGCATCCGAACCCGGAACGGCTGGACGCTAAAACAGATGAGCGACAAGTGCGGTATTCCGGTTTCGACCCTCTCGAAGGTCGAGCACGGACGCCTGACGCTAACTTACGATAAGCTTCAGCAAGTCAGCGATCGCTTGGATCTAAGAATGTCTGATCTGTTCGCGGAGGAGGATGAGGGTTCAGCCGCGATAGTGACTGGCAGACGCTCAATCGGCACGATCGAAAGTGCGGTACAGGTCACGACCGATAACTACGATTATCATTACCTTTGCACCGACTTACGGCAGAAGCGGATGATTCCGATCATCACCCGGATAAGAGCGCAAAGTGCAAAGGAATTCGGCGAGCTGGTCACGCACAATGGAGAAGAATTCATTTACGTGATCGAAGGTGCCATCGAAGTTCACTCGGAGTTTTATGACCCGGTGACCTTGAAGGCGGGCGAGAGTATCTACCTCGACTCTTCGATGGGGCATGCATACGTTGCCGCCGCTGGGTGCGATGAAGCCGTCGTTCTCGGCGTATGCTCGAGCTCGGACGAAGATCTTTTCGATTCGTTGATGAGGCTGCGATCTGAAGGAACAGAGTAAGGTAGATTGCTGCCCACTTTATATCGGCATTGGTGCCTCAGGTGGCCAAAATACCGCGCCATTTTATAACGGTTTCGGTGCGCCCGTCATCGAAGCCATGCCAACCGCAATCCTCTCAGAAGTCGTCGGACTAATTGTGGCATGATCCGTTGGATTAATTAAGGCCCCCAAAAAAACCACCACCGTCCGAGTTCGATAGCCGTTATCGATAAAATCTAATGTGAATCGCCGCGAACTCTACATGGTTGCAATCACGCCGCCGGACTAGCCCCAAACGCTCCTCTCCGGCGAAATCAATCGGAGCCGATACCGGCATGGAAGGCGGTGTAGGAGTTGGCGAGAGCAGCTTCGCTATCGATGAGAGACTGCCTGCTTGAAATCAATTGCCGCTGCGCATCCAGCACATCGAACAGCGACGCAAGGCCTTCCCGATAAAGTGCGTTGGACTGTGAAAGTGCGGTTTCGCTTTCTTCGATTGCCTCGGACAGCGCGTCGCTGCGCTGGCGGTATGCTTCGATCGCCACCAGTGCATTTTCTACTTCACCCAGCGCGTTTAGAAATGCCGCGTTATATTCCGCGAGCCGGGCCTGCGCCTCAAATTCGGCGGCAGCAACTTCGGCACGGCGCCGTCCTCCGTCGAACAGAGGCAAATCGAGCGCCGCGCCAATCCCGATCAGAAAGTCTCCGAAAAGCCCCCCCAACGTTCCATCGCCGATGCCGAGTGTGCCGGGAATGGTGAGCGAGGGCTGCAGATCCGCGCGCTCGATACCGATATTGGCCGCCGCTTGTGCCAGCCGCGCCTCCGCCGCCAGCATGTCTGTCCGCCGCCGTAGTAGGTCGGCCGGAATACCGGCGGGCGGGCCGAGTCCGTAGTCCGGTATTCTTGCATCATTCCGGGAGGGAACGGAAAAAGCACCGGGCGGCTCTGCCAGCAGGATTGCTAGAGCGTTTTGCGCCTCGTTGCGCGCAATTTCGATCAGACCGCGGCGCGCCTGCGTCTGCGCAAGGTCCGCCGCGGCGCGCCTTACGTCCAAATTGGCCGCGAGCCCCGCCTCGAAACGCAAAGTAACGATCCGGAGAGTCTGCTCCTGCAAATCGGTCGATTGCTCCAGCAATTCGAGTTGTGCACCGGTGCGGCGATATTCGATATATTGGCTGGCGACTGCCGCCGCTAACAGGCGCCGTTGATCGGCAAGCAGATATTCGGCTTCTGCATAATCCGCCGCTGCTGCGCGCTCCTCAGCTGCAAGCCGCCCGTTGATGTCAGGATTAAATAACCCGAAAAGCCCCGCCGCTGCGGTAACCGCGCCGTCGTTTGACAGCGACGCGCCAACCTCGGTTGTTCCGCTGATTGATGGGACGAAGTCGGACTTTTCCGCCCGTAGCAGCGCGGCGGCAGAGCCGAGCCGGTCCGCGGCCGCGTCGACGTCGAGATTGGCGGCCAACCCTTGCCGGATGAGCGTGTCGAGTACCGGGTCGTTATATCCGAGCCACCATTCGCGGTCGATGCCCGATGGCGGGAGGCCGGTTGCATAGACTGGCGGCACCTCGACGAGCGGAATCATCACTTCGGGCTCGGCGCCCGCACAGGCGGTCAGCAGCAACGCGGCGCCCGCCATTGCTGATAGCCGTCTCATGCTGGGGCCATCGTCATGTCTTCATCCACATCATGGATCTCGGCGCGCAGCCGCTCCAGATCGACGGTGCGCGGTTTGCCAAAGCGCGCTATGCCGAGGTAGATGACCGGCGTAAGGAAAAGGGTGAAGACGCCTGCAATACCGAGGCCCCCGAAAATCACCCAGCCGATCGACTGGCGAGCTTCCGAGCCGGCCCCGCTCGCTAAGATAAGCGGCAAGGCACCCAGCACTGTAGAAATCAGGGTCATCGCGATCGGTCGAAGGCGAATGGCGGCGGCTTCCTCTACCGCTTCGCGCACGCTGCGGCCCTGCTGGCGTAATTGGTCGGCGAATTCCACGATAAGAATACCATTCTTCGCCATCAGGCCAATCAGCATGACGAGGCCGATCTGCGAATAGATGTTGAGCGATACGCCCGAAAGATACAGCGAGAACATCGCCGCTGCGAGGGCAAAAGGGACCGTGAGCAACACGACAAGTGCGCTTGTCGGGCTTTCGAACTGCGCCACCAGCACGAGGAACACGATCACCAGCGCGAAGGCATAGGTCAGCAGAAGATCGTTCGATGTCTCTTCCAGGCTTTCAGCTTCTCCTTGCAACAACATGTCGATACCGGGCCCCACCGCTTCCTGTGAAAGACGTTCCATCTCGTCCACCGCATCCCGCAGCGGCGTGCCCGCTTCGATATTCGCGCTTACTTCGATCGCGCGGCGTTGTTCGGTCCGGTCGAGTTCGGCGGCGATGCCTTGCTCTTCGATTTGCGCGACGCTGGAGAGCGGAACGAGCGTGTCCTGCCCGCCCACAGTACCGCGGACGTAAAGGTTGCGAAGGTCGGAGGGATTAGTGACAGTCACTGCCTGTGCCGTAAGGAAGATCGGCACCGCCTGATCGCCGACATTCAGGTCGACCAAATCGTCTCCACCTATCATTACCCGTAACGTCTGCGAAAGGTCGTCCAAATCCACGCCTAGATCGGCTGCGCGCTGCCGGTCGATCTGTACTGATAGTTGCGGCTGAGTGGGCTGGTAAGAGATTTCGGCATTCGACAGGATATTGGACTGCGTATCGATTGCAGTCGCAAGCGCCTGCGCCGATTTGTAGATCGTGTCATATTCGGCACCCGTAAGTGCGACCTCGATACCATTTCCGCCTCCGCCGAAGCTCAACGTCCCACGCCCGCGGGCATTTGTGCGTGAACCAGGGATTTCCTGCAGCGGCTCGTTCAAGTCGTCCACTATCTCGGTCTGGTTCCTTTCGCGGTCGCCCCAATCAGCCAACTGCGCAGTCACGCGGACGCGGTTGGGATCGAAACGGCCGACGATCGAGAACGTGCTCTCGATCTCACCACTGTGAAGATATGGCTGAAGCACTTGCTCCACCTCGTCGAGCTCGCCATCCATAAAATCGATGCCGACCCCATCCGGCCCGGTCGCATCGACAGTGATAACGCCGCGATCCTCATCGGGCACGAGTTCGTTATCGAGCTGCGAATAAAGCAGTCCTGCAGCCATTGCGATGGCGACGGACACGACACCCACCAACTTCGGCCGATCGAGGCAGCGCGTTAGGGCGCTTGCGTACCACCCGTTCGCCTTGAGGCCCCAGCGCGACAGTCGCCCGCGCTTCGCATCTTCATGATCCTCTTTCGCACTCGTCAGGTCGAACCTTGCGGCGAGCGCGGGGACGAGCGAAAGGGCTACGAAGCTCGAGATGATGACGGCAACGGCGAGGACGAAGCCGAATTCACGAAACAACCGGCCCGCTTCCGAAGGCAGGAAACTGATCGGTACGAACACCGACACCAGCACCGCCGTGGTTGCGACGACCGCGAAGAAGACCTGCCGCGTACCGAGCACGGCCGCCGCGCGTCGGCCAAGGCCCTTGTTCTGCAAGCGCTGCGCATTTTCGAGCACGACGATGGCATCGTCCACGATCAGGCCGGTCGCCAGCACCAGGGCCAGTAGAGTGAGCAAGTTGATCGAAAAGCCCATCAGCCAGATGCCAGCGACCACGCCAACCAGCGCGACTGGAATGGTCGCGCTCGGCACCACGGTCGGTCGCCATGCTCGAAAGAAGACCAGCATCGTGCCGATCACGACAAGAATGGTGAAGCCGAGCGTGATTAGCACTTCGCGCACGGAGATGCGGATGAATTCTGCATCGTCGGACACGACGTCGACGGAAAGATTGGAGAACCGCTCGTTCAACCGGTCCACGCCCTCGCGGATGCTGTCCGAAATCTCGATCGTGTTCGAACTTGCTTGCCGCACGACACCCAGCCCCACGATGGGCCGGCCGTCAAGGCGCACAAAGTTGGTTGCATTGGCGGGCGCGAAATCGGCCTGCGCCGCGTCGCCGATACGGGTGGTACCGGAAATGACCACGTTCTCGATCAATGCAGGGCTCGTCGCGCTTGCTTCGGCCCGCACCACCAGTTCCTGCGCATCGGAACGGAACGAGCCGACCGGAACGTCGTAAGGCGCGTTTTCCAGTGCGTCGGCGACATCGGTCAGCGTCAGGCCGAAACGGTTTAGCCGCGCGGGATCGACCGATACGCGCATCTGCCGGGCGCGGGTTCCGAACTGCTCAATGCTGGCCACGCCTTCAGCGGCCAGCAATTCGGGCACGATGTCATTCTCTACGATACGGGTAAGCTCGGCCTGGTCGTATTCGGTCGATTGCACTGCCAGTGTCATGATTGGCTGCGCATCCTGATCTGCTTTGACCACGGTTACCTGCTCGACCCGATCAGGCAGATCGCGAATTACTCGGCTTACCGCCTCGCGCACATCGGATGCGGCCGTATCGAGGTCGATACCGGGATTAAATTCGACACGAATGCGCGAATTGTTCTCCTCGCTGGAAGAGCTGATCTGGCGAACGCCGGAAACACGGGCAACCGCGTCTTCCAGCAGACTGGTCACTTCGGAATCCATCGTCTCTGGGGCGGCACCCGGCAGGCTCGCAGTAACCGATACGATGGGCCGATCGACATTGGGCAGTTCGCGTACTTCCACGCCAAGCAAGGCCGCGATGCCAGCAATCACGACCAGCAAATTGAGCACGCCGATCAATAGCGGCCGCTTGACCGCCAGCATGGGCAGATCGAACTTATTCTTCATCGGTTGCGGAAGGAGAGGCCGCCCTTCGGTTCTCGCGAACGCGGACCGGCTGTTCGCTTGTTCCGCTGTTCCGAACGATGCGGATATCCTGCCCGTCGCGGACCTTCTGGACGCCCTCGACGATCACTCGGTCTGTACGCCGAAGCGCGCCGTCGACAAACACACCTCCATCACGGCGGGAGGTAATGGTTACCGGTATGCGGACTGCTTTGCCTTCACGGAGCACGAAAAGATGAGAGCCTTCTCCACCCCAGACGATCGCCTGCTCGGGCACGACGGGCCGGGACTCTCCAGCGCGGCTAAAAATAACCCGGAAACTCATGCCCGGCCGTAACCGGTCGTTGTCGTTGCTGACCGCAGTGCGCACGATGAAATCGCGGCTGTCTTGCGAAACGCGGCTGTCAGTCGCGACTACCCGCGCGTCAATGGTAAGAGAGGGGTCTGAAAAAGGCGTAACCTGAACCGCCTGTCCGGGGCGAAGCGAATTGAAAACAGCCTCGGGAGCGGGGAAATCGACGTAGAGGGTACTGCGCTGGTCGATCTGGGTGATCGGCGTCGTATCGTTCACACGATCGCCGGGGTCGATCTCTGTAAGGCCGATATGACCGCTGAACGGCGCGCGCACCACGCGATCGGACAAGGCAGTTTGTGCCTGCTCCAATGCAACGCGGGCCGATGCCAGAGCGGTTTCGCCTGCCTCAATCTGGCTTTCGGAGATCGCCCCGGTATCCTCGATTCGTCGATACCGACCAAGAAGTTGGTCGGCTTCGCGCACATCTACCTGCGCCGCCTCGACCGCGAGCCTTTCCTGCCGGGCATCTAACCGAATAAGGGGTTGCCCTTTCCTGACAAAATCGCCCGCACTGAAGAGCACGCTGGTAACGCGACCATCTGTTTCTGCATAGACTTCCGCCGACGTAGCGGCGCGAGCAGATCCAATCGCCTCAACCTCTAGCTCTTCCGGGAGAACACGTATCTCCTCGGCCACAACCGGAATTGCCTCTCGTTCAGGCTCGGGCTCAGCTTCTCCGCAAGCCATGACGAGGAGAGAAATTGTAATTACCGAAAGTCGGAAAATCAATCTAGGCACCTTGACGGCCTAACGAATAATATCGGTAGGGGGAAGCAGCAAGGAGCCGACCTCGCCCGAATATTTGGCAAGCTAATGATCTCTAGTGTGGTTGCAATCGTATAACTGGAACTTTCGGAGTTGGCCCAATTTCGCGTGACGATAATTAATCAAAGACGATGACCAGCCAAATACCCTCATTGAAGTCATTGGATAATCCGCTGAGCAATCTCATGTTAGCGGAAGAGGTCAATGAGATGCTCAAGTTCTCTGCCCCTCTAGCATGCCCATAAACACCAGATCGAAGCTGACCGTCGTCTTGGCGCCGGCGTTCAAGCAATCCGTATTTTATCCTGTTGGGTATTGCGATTTGTATTCCTTAGGAAGAGCCGTCGGCGCAGATATAGGCTCTGGCTTCGAATTTTTCGCCTTGGAGCGCCAAAAGCCATTCTGGTTTCAGGCGCGCATAATTAGCGTAGTTGTGGCTACTTACCCGCGGCAGAGGCCCCCGTTTTGCCTTATCGGTCTGCCAACCAAATTGCGCTTTGTTCTCGGGCTAGATCGAGCAGGTTGCCCATAACCAGATTGATGTCGATCAGGTGCAGGCCCATGTCCGGATTGAGCTTGCCTTCGGTATAAATATCGCCCGTGATATCGTCGCTTCGCGGATCGTCGGCATCGGCCTTGATGCGGATGGTCAGATATTGGCCCTTCTCGTTCGACACGCATTCGCCGGTCAGGAGGCCGGGTACCGATGCGAAGGGTGTCTCTACCTTCCTGCCGTCGGTGGTCCACTGGGGGACCGGACCACCCATCAACGCGTCGGTCGTCAGGTAGGAATGCAAGGGCGCCTCGCCTCCGCCCGGGGCCGCCGGGTTGACGCAGGCGATCGTCATGCCGTCGCGCGAGGTAGCGGCGTAATCGTTCACCGGGCCGATCGTGTCGCGGAAGCTGCGATATGCGACGATGCAGCCGGTTTCGCTGGCGCTGGTGCAGAGAGGCATCGACTTGAAATCGCCGCCGACTACCTTGCCTTCGGGGACAAGCACGCTGGTGCCGTTGAGGTAAGCAGCCACGATCCGGTCCTGCGCGGGCTTGCCGTCGATCTCAGTCTTGATGAGCTGGTTCATCATGCGCGATCCCTGCGAGTGACCGATCAGGATGACGCCGCGCCCCTGGTTGTAGTTTTCTAGGTAGTATTTCCACGCTTCCGTGACATCGCCGTAGGCTGTGCGGAACGCGGCAATGACCTCGGTACGGGGAAGCTGGCCCGAAGCGCCTAGCATAGTAATCTGGCGGTACTTGGGTGCGTAGACCCGGCAGACGTCGGCAAAGCGGGCGAGCTGCTGCTGAATTACGCGTCCTTCCTCGGGACCCTCGTTCCAGTCGGCATTGACGCTCTGGTCGAGCGAGATCGTGGGATAGATGTAGAAGCAGTCCACTGGAACATCGGCGGGCGGATCGAATTGCTCGAGCGTCATAGTGCCGTTTGCTGCCACCACGGTGGTCGCCAAATCCTGATCGCAAGTATCCTCGCGCCCCGGAAGGCACAGCCACTTGTCGCTATCGGCATAGAAGCTCTCGGCGTCATCTGTCGCTGGATTGGCGCTTGCAGGTGCACCGAACCCGAAAAGGGCCACGCTCAGCACGGCCCCGATTATGCGGCTTTTCATCAGTCTCTCCCAATGTCCGTCACACTCCCGATCTTGCTGCCGAGGTGCACTTATTCTGGTCGCAGGATGCACCGCTTCGCTTCAGAGATCAACTTACAAACAAGCGCGTTTGTTTTTTCCGCTTCGCGGTGTAGGCTCGGGGGCAGAACATAAAGGGAGAGAGTGATGGTTGATAGGCTGGCGCTGTCCCGGCGCGGAGCGATGGCGGGTGCGGGCATGATGGCACTCCTTGCCGGTACGCGGCTGAGCGCTGAGGGAAGCGGCGCAATTCAGAGCGATGCAGCCGTAGAGCCTCCTGCGCCCGGCGATCCCGGCTTCGTCGAGGTGATGCCCGACCTGACGGCCTATCTGGCGGGCGCCGGCACCGCTGCGGTACCAGCCGCCATTCGCGATCGGGCACGGCTCCACATCCTAGATACGCTCGCCGCGATTATTGCGTGCCACCCGCTCGAAGCCTCGCGGCTCGGCACGACATATGCGTTGGCGATGAGCGGCGGCGGTGGCAGCCCGATCTTCGCCTCGCGCTCGACCGCCAGCCCGATCGACGCCGTCTTCGCCAACGCGATGACCGCGCATGCGGCGGAAATAAACGACTTCATCCCTTCCGCCTATGTCCAGCCGGGCCCGTCCATCGTCAGTGCAGGGATGGAGCTGGCCCGTGCCAATGCGCGCAGTGGGCACGATCTGGTGAATGCAGTCGTCGCCGGATACGAGATGGCGGGCCGTATTCCCAAGGCGATCGGGACGCGCAACCTGTGGCTCGCGGGGCTTGCCAATCACGGGGTCGGCCCGGTCTTCGGCACCGCAGCCGCCAGCGCAGCGTTGCTCGGGCTCGACCCGTCGCAATGCAATCACATGCTCGCCTATTGCGCACAACAGGCCTCCGGCTCGTGGCAATGGATGCTCGACGTGCGGCACGCCGAAAAGGCATTTGTCTTCGCCGGAATGCCCGCGCGCAACGGGATGCAGGCGGCAGTGATGGCCGGGCTGGGCTTTACCGGCGTGCCCGACAGCTTCGACACCGAAAAAAGCTGGTTTCGCTGGCCCGCGCTGATCGGGGAGGGTTCAGACCCTTCGCAGTTGATCGAGGGGTTGGGCGAGGAATTCGAACTCTCGCACGCGGCCCTCAAGCGCTATCCCGTGGGCGGCCCGACCCAGCCTGCGGTGCGCGCGCTGCTGGAGCTGGAAAAGGAAGTGGACGCGAGAAATATCGCCGCAATCCGCGTCGAGATGCCAGGGGCGGCAGAGACGTTCCGCAGATCCAATATGCCCGCGCTCAACATCCCTTATCTCGCTGCGATCATCATGCACGACGGGCGGCTCGATTTCGTCGACGCGCAATCGCTTGATCGAATGACTAATGACAAAGCGGCCAAGGCGTTCGCGGAGAAGGTCGAGGTGGTGGCGGACCCATCGCAGGAAAAGGGTGAAGGCGAGGACCGCACCGAGAGTGCGCGCGTGACGATCACCATGGCCGATGGCAGCACGAAGTCGCGCTACGTCGCCTACGTGCCCGGATTCCCGACGCACCCCATGGGCAAGAACGAAGTCCAGACCAAGGCGCGTGAACTGGTCGAGCCGGTACTCGGCAAAGCGGAGTGCGCCCGGCTGATCGAGCTGTGCGACAATATGGACAGGCTCGAAAATGTCGACCCGATCATCGACCTGATGCGCTTCGAAGCAGCGCCCGGATAAACTGCCGAACTAGTTCTCGGTGTTTTCCGCAATCAGGCGCTCGGTCAGTTTTTCCTTGTACCATCCGAGCAGCTTGACCGATTCCGTGATCGTCTCTGAAGACCCTGCGAAAATCGATTCCAACAACAGGCCCCGCATCGCCGCCATGTGCAGCTTGTTCATCGTGTTGAGCATGTCGTCGTTTTCGATCCCTGCATCCTTCGCGATGTCCTTCGTCTTCGCGAGGTGGATCTGATCGAGCTGTTGCAGGAAGCGCGGCATGATCTCGGCCAAAAGTGGGTCGCCGCGCGATCCGATCAGCATTTCGAGCAGGGCGATCGATTCCGGCTCGCGGATCGTCTCCCATGATGCGTTAGTGAGCGCGTGAAACCGTTCGACCCCGCGTTTGGTACCACGAAGCGCTTCGCCGCGCTTCTCCTGCAACCTCTCCACGGCACGGTATCCGACTGCCTCCATCAGTTCGGCCTTGCCGGAGAAGTGATGCAGGATGCCGCCCCGGCTGATCCCGGCACGCTGAGCAACGCGCATCACAGTGGTCGCCGCATATCCCTCCTCCGCAAGATTTACGATAGCTGCGTCTATCGCGCGGCGCCGCGAAGACGAGGTGCGCTCTGCCTGCGTCCGGCGAACCCTGCTGGGCCGCTTCTGGTCGCTCATGCCCATTTCAGGAGGTGTAGTCGGCGCTTTATCAGTCATTTCGGTTCAATACCCTAAGACCGATAGAAGCGCCGAACAAGTTCCCGGTTGGGGTGCTTTTTATCACCTCGCACGCCAGCGGCGTCGATATGTTAAAAACGCGCGGTCGCACCGATGAAGAACCGCCTCCCGATCACATCATAGGTCGAGGTCGGCGTGACCGAGCTTCCTCCGAATTCCGGGGGTTGCTTGTCGAACATGTTGTTGATCCCGGCCCGGAATTCAAAACCGTCATCAACCATCAATCGGCCGATCAGGTCGAAATAGCTTACCGCTGGCACGCCTTCCGCAATGCTGTCAGGATTGGTGACGTTCGCCGAATTGTCCTGTTCCCCAATGTAGCGCCAGCGGAGCGACAGAGATCCGGTATCGCCCCCGAGCCCCAGGGTGGTGACGTGTTTCCATGCAGGATGCGTCGAAGAAAAACCGTCGATCTGAGCATTACCCACGGTGCCAGCGTAGTCGAGGACGGGGTCACTGGAAGTGGACTGGATCTTGTAGTCGATCACGTACGTCACCGCGCTGTTCAGGAAGAGCCGCCCGATGCCGCCAATATCGAGCGCGGCGTCCAGTTGAAAATCGATGCCCGAAGCTTGATAGCTCGCGAGGTTGAAAAGCGGTTCCTCGATTTCGGCAAGCAGGCCCGAAGCGTCGCGTTCGATCAACTGACAATTGACATTTTGCGGATCATAATCCGGATTCTGCCCGGTGAAGTTGTAGCACTGATTGAGTGCGATCGGGCTGGTGAGGTAGCCGATCGCGTCGTCAACGCTGATATTGTAATAGTCGACCGATGCGGAGAAGTCCGACAAGACATCGAACATAAAGTCGGGCTGGAAAACCGCTCCGATCGTGTAGCTATTGGCGGTCTCTTCCTGAAGGTCCGGATTGCCAATGCGGAATGCTGCATTGGCGCTGCCCGAATAGGTATAGCCGTCGATCAGTGATTCCGGAACGCCCTGGGCGATGCACAGCGCACGAACTTGCGCGGGATCGACACCATCAACCTGACCATTACGAGCGGCCCCCGTCACGTCGCACGGATCGCCGCCCCCGGTTGCCGCACGCCCGATGATGCCGATCGCGCCTTCGCGCGGCGAATATAGATTGCCGAGGCTGGGGGCGCGTATTGCGCGTGAATAACCGCCGCGCAGCGTGAAGCCGGTCACTGGAGTCCAATTGGCTCCGGCCTTGTAGGTGCTTACCCCGCCGATAGTATCGTAATCGGAGTAACGATAGGCCAGATCGAGTTCGAATCCGGTGAACACCGGGATCAGGAGTTCGCCGTAGATTTCGGCAACCGACACGTCCCCACCGGAAGAGAACGCCCCTGATGTGCCCAGCACTTCGGGTGCGTTGGTGATACCGGGCGTCCCGGTGGGTGTCGGGCTCTTGAGCGGGTCGATCGTTGCTCGATATTCGTTGCGGCGATATTCTGCCCCGACTGCAAAACCAAGTGGGCCTGCAGGAAGGTCGAATAGGGTGCCGGTGAGGTTGCCCTGTACGACGGTCTGTTCGAACTCCGCGCGATCCATGGTGTCGAGCGTCAGGTAATCGGAACATTCCTGCGATGTGGGCGCGAACCCGAATGGGTCGTAGCCGCCTGCGCACAGGCTCGCACCGCCGTCGGCCGCGGATACGACGGCATTGAAGCGCGACCGACTGATCTGGTTAAATGTCATCGAATCGTTCGTCGTCCTGCCGTGCGTTGCGTAGACATCAAAATTGAGCGACGCGCCGATCGATCCTTCAAGCCCGAGGAGGGCCTGATAGACGTCGTAATCCTCCTCCACTTCAAGCCGACCGATACGCGTGCCGGTAAAGTAATATGAAAATGGCGCCGAGGGTACGGGCCGTGCGTTTAGCAGGGTCCGTAGGTCCGGCGTAATGAACGGGTTGCTTGCAGGGATCTGGATCGGATCGACGACCGATTGCAGTACACCGGACGCCGACTTCTGCCGTGCCGTATAAGTCGCGTAATTGACCTGCGCATACGCCGTGACCGTATCGGTAATATCATACTCGCCGCGGGCGAAGGCGGTGTAGCGTTCGATGGGAAGCTGTACGGTGGAATCGTAGAGCGAATTCTGGCGGACTACGCCATCGGCGACCAGGTATCCGGTCGTTTCGGTGTCACGCAAATTCAGCGCGCCGTCGCGGCCGATGATCGTGCCGTCCGAATTGACCAGATAGCTGCTCGACACTCCGGGGATATCGGTGCCGTAGGTGTCGCCGAACAGATTGCGAAACGCCGCGACGTTCGCCGGGCGCCCGAAGCCAAACGGGTTCCTGCCCGACTGGATGATAAGGCCACTGGTAGGTGAAGACGTGCCATCTACATTGTCGAAGAAGGGCCGCGCGAACTGCGATGCAGTATCCCTTTCCAGATAAGAGCCGGACAGAAAGACCCGCGCGCGATCATCGGCAAAGCTGCCGCCATAGGTTGCCGAAGCACTGTAGGTTTCCGCATCGCCCAGTTCGGAAATCCCCACGTCGCCTTGCAATTCGACGCCTCGAAAGCGATTGTTGAACTTGAAGTTTACCACGCCTGCGATAGCATCCGACCCGTAAACCGCGGATGCGCCGCCCGTAATTACCTCGACCGAAGAAACAAGTGCGGAGGGAAGCGTGTTGAGGTCGATCGCGCCCGACGTGTCCGAAGGCTGGAGCCTGCGTCCATCGAACAGGATCAGCGTGCGCTCCGCACCCAGTCCCCGTAAGTTCGCATTTGCTCTGCCACCACCGCCGCCAGTGACTGCGTTGGTCTGCGAGCCTTGCGTGGCCTGGAACTGCGGCAGTGCGTTAAGCGATTGTTCGAGTGTTGCAGGGCCGGCGTTTTCGATAAACTCATCGTCGATCGTGGTGATAGGACTTTCCGCAGTGTAGTCGCGGCGGAGAATGCGCGATCCGGTGACGACGATCGTCTCTTTGGGTATGCTCGCCTCGCTATCTTCAAGCTCGGACTCACCGTCGCTCTGCGAAGATGGAACTTCCTGTGCCTGTAGCGGCGCAGCAAGCATCCCGAGGCTGACGCCTGACAAGGCCATCCAGCGGATAGTACGCATAATCTCTCTCCTGACTAATATCCGCTTTTTGCGGTTTGGGGCTTTTGCCCTCTTCAATTTTATCTTTGGGTCGTGAGCGAACTCAGCTCTCGTCGCCACGCGACACGTCGATTCCGGCCCAGATGTCACGGAATTGCGAACGTGGGTCGTTCTCGACATGCGGGTCCTGCGACATGATTATCGTCGCCCGGGTTTTGCTGTCGTAGGCAGGCCAGTCCGGCAGGTATTTGTTATTGGGATCGCCGCTCGCCGCGAAGGCGGCCCAGCTGCCGGCTATTCGGTCGGCCATGGCAAGGCTGTCGGCGCTCGGCCCATTGAGCCCACCACGCACGCTGTGGAGACTGGGGGCGACATCGATGCCGTGCACCGCGCCATAGCGTCCGCCATAGGCGGGGCTGGGCCAGGTCCACAGGTAGGACCAAACCGGCGCACCGCCCTGCTTGGCCTTCAGTTCGGCCTGCGCGAAAGCACCCTTCCGGAACCAGATATCACTATCCATCCGGGCTGCGAGAAGGAAGGGCTTTTCCTCTGGACTCTCGTCGCGATAGAGGTCGACCACCTCTTTGGCCCTGTCGCCCGCGCGTCCACGTGCAAACTCCAGCAATTCGGCTTCGGTCATGTCGAAATTGCCCATCCGGTAGGAGCGCTCGTCCAAGGCGGTCGAGACGATCAGCGGGACATCGCGGCTCACATCGGGTGCATCGGGAGCGAAGGGATGGCGCGGCAGGACATTGCCATCGACGACCGGCGCGAAGGATGTGGGCGCCTCTCCCTTGGCGCGCGCGGCGGCTTCGAGCTTGGCCTGTGTTGCGAGCAGTGTCGTCCACGGCACCGCTTGCAGCGCATCAATATCGCCGGGCGCGATGTCGAGCGCCTTGAGGAGCCGCGCGGTATTCGCATTGGCCATTTCCTCGGGCATCATGCGCAGGGCGGAACCGCTCATCACTCCGGCGCGGTGGAACAGGCCCCTGCCACTCGGCATCGCCATCAGCGTGCTGGTTTTCGCGCCGCCACCAGATTGGCCGTAGACGAGCACGCGTGAAGGATCACCGCCAAAAGCTTCGACATTGTCGCGCACCCATTCCAGCGCTGCAACAATATCCTGCATTCCGACGGTGCCTGATGAGGCGAACCGATCGCCCCCGGATTCGGCGAGATGAAGAAAGCCCAGCGCCCCGAGGCGATGGGTGACCGAGATCACCACGCTGTCCGAAAAGCGAGCCATCGCTTCCCCGTCCATGCCGATCCCGTTGCCCGACCCGCCATAGAAGCCGCCGCCGTGCAACACGACGATCACCGGCTTCTTGGCAGTGCTGGAAAGCGTGGGGGACCACAAATTAAGCGCAAGATTGTCCTCGCCCGGGCCAGCAGGCTGGTTCTCGAACATGATGAGATCGGCATAGTCGTGACGCCGGTCGCCCGGCACCTGCGGCGCGCTGTCGGAATATTGCAGGGCGCTGCGGATCCCGGCCCATTTCTCGACTGGCTGGGGCGGCATGAAACGGTTCGCCCCCGATGTGGGCGCGCCGTAGCGGACCCCCAGGAACTTGGCGATACCGCCCGCCATCATCCCGCGTAGGCGTCCATTGGTCGTTTCGACTACCGGAAAAATCTCGGCGGCCGACAACGGGCTCGTCATGGCGAAAAAACCTCCTGCCATTGCCGTGCCCAAGAAGCCCCGCCGACTCGGCGAAAACAACGTTGCCATTCGATACTCTCCCAAAATTGGTAAGGCTTTTGCCAAATCCGCAGGCAGCGTAACCCGCGCGGCAAAATAAAACAATCGTGACTGTCGGTAAATTCTCGCTTAGGGTATGGTTCGCCAGACAAAGGCGCAGACATTCAGGGCGAAAACGCCCGATTTCACTGGGAAGAGGATATCGAGATGGCGACGAAGGCCGGCAAGATCTGGAATTTTGGGTATGTAATTTCGGCAGCGGTAGGCATGTCACTTGCCGGATGCTCGACTACGAGCGCAGTCGATGCCAGCTCGGCACAAAATGTCGGCAGCAGCAGCCCGGTCCTTTCGACCAGCCTTGGTCCCGTGCGCGGTACTACCAGCGAAGCAGGCGATGTGAAAATTTTCCGCGGCGTGCGTTACGGCGCTTCGACCGAGGGGATGCGTTTTCAGGAAGCCGCCGATCCCGAACCGTGGCGCGCGGCCTATGACGCAACAGAATTCGGTCCTGACTGTCCGCAGCGGCCAAGCGGTGACGTCCCGGTTTTTGCGTCATGGGCGAATGACCTGCCGCAGAGCGAGGACTGCCTGTTCCTCAATGTCTGGACCCGCGGCACCAATGACGGGAAGAAGCGTCCGATAATGGTCTGGCTGCATGGTGGCGGTTACGTCACCGGATCGGGCTCGAGCCACGGCTATGACGGTACGCGACTGGCGCAACGCGGCGACGTGGTTGTGGTGACCATCAACCATCGTCTCAACGGGTTCGGCTATCTCTATCTCCAAGGCGTCTCCGACGACCCGAAATATGCCCATGCGGGCAATCTCGGCAGTCTCGATGCGATCAAGGCGCTCGAGTGGGTGCGCGACAATGCGGCGGCGATCGGCGGCGATCCCGACAATGTGACGATCTTCGGCGAGTCGGGTGGGGCCGCGAAGGTATCCACCCTCATGGCCATGGAAGCTGCGGACGGCCTGTTCGACCGCGCCATCGCGCAGTCCGGCTCGATGTCCCTGGCCGGCTTCGAGCCGCGGCTGGCGACGGCTTTGACGAAGAATATCTTCGAAACGGCCGGGCTCGAACCGGGGGACGTGGAAGGTCTCGCCGAGCTCCCGATGGAAGAATACGTCAAGGTGCTGATGAAATCGCGTACGCGGGCAGCCTATTTCCGTCCGGTCGTCGACGGCAGTTCGCTGACGCGGCAGCCTTTTTCGCCCGACGCGACGCCTGTCTCTGCCGACATCCCGCTGCTGGTGGGGACAAACCGTACCGAAATGCGCCTGCAGGCAGGCCTCGCCGATCCCGGCAATTTCTCGCTGACGTGGGAGGACCTGCCTGCGAAGATCGAAGGCGTGGTGGGCGACGCCGACGTGGATCAGATCATTACGGGAATGCGGGCGGCCTATCCGGATGCCGATGCGAGCGAGATATTCTTCCAGACGGCCACGTTCCAGAACTATCGCGGCACGGCCCTGCGGCAAGCCGAACGCAAAAGCGCCCAGAACCAGGCACCGGTCTACATGTACCGGCTCGACTGGGAGACACCGGTGGAAGGCGGCAGGCTCAAGTCCCCGCACGCCCTGGATATCGCATTCGTGTTCGATAATGTAGCGCGTTCGGTTTCGTACACCGGCACCGGACCAGACCAGCAACGTATGGCCGATCTCATGTCGGATGCGTGGATTGCCTTTGCCAAGACAGGTAATCCCAACACACCTGCTCTGCCACAATGGCCGCAATATACCATGGGCAACCGTGCAACGATGATTTTCGACACTGACCCGGAAGTGTCGGTGGACCCGGATCAAGCTGAGCGAGAGCTTCTGCAAAGCCTATTGTCTGAAGGTCGCTCTAACTAGTAATCGAGGCTTAACGGGGTGTAAGCTTACTCGATTGTAGGCTTGGTAAAGTCGCGTCGGACTGCGTTCAGTCCGACGTTGCCACTAATGTTAGATGAGAAAAAAAATTCACGACCGCGTGCATTTTCACATCATTGAACGGAAATGGCGCGCCCGGCAGGACTCGAACCTGCTGCCTCAAGATTAGAAGTCTCGCGCTCTATCCAGATGAGCTACGGGCGCGCTGTTCGATCGCCATAACGTGGCTTTCGCCATGCGCCAATCGGCGATATTCGCTTAGGTATGGAAAATCGAGTGATCATGCCCCGCCAGGGACGGACGTCTTTCCGTTTCTATGATTTGGTCATGGCGGCCTTCGTCACCATTCTCCTGCTTTCCAACTTAATCGGCGCGTCCAAGCCAAGCTACATCGATGTACCCGGCTTCGGCCATTGGTCTTTCGGGGCCGGCGTGCTGTTCTTTCCGATCAGCTATATCATTGGCGACGTGCTCACCGAGGTTTACGGCTATGCCCGCGCCCGACGCGTCATCTGGACTGGATTTGCTGCCCTTCTGTTCATGGCATTCATGGCTTGGATCGTTGTCCTGCTTCCCCCGTCGGAAGGCTGGCCGGGGCAGGATGCCTATGAATTCGTGTTTGGAAACAGCTGGCGCATAGTCCTAGCGTCGATGGTCGCGTTCTGGGTTGGCGAATTTGCCAACAGTTTCGTGCTCGCCAAAATGAAAATATGGACTTCAGGGAAGCATCTATGGATGCGGACAATCGGATCGACCGTCGTCGGACAAGGTTTGGACAGCCTGATTTTTTATCCGCTAGCTTTTTGGGGGCTGGCAGGCTGGCCTGTGGAACTTTTGTGGCAGGTCATCCTATCGCAATGGCTCATCAAAACGTTATGGGAAGCGCTTCTCACACCTGTGACTTATTTGGTAGTGGGTAAACTTAAGCGAGCTGAGCAGGTCGAGATTTTCGACGACAACGTCAATTTCTCTCCCTTCGCGTCGCAATGACCGCAGATTGAGGGCTCAGAAACCTTGGTTCAGGAGTTCGGCGCTTTCGGCAATATGCGCGATACCCCGCTTGCCATTCGCATCCCGGCTTAACTGCACCACAACATCAATCACACTCGCTGCATAAGCGATTGTATCCGAACGTGTGAGGCCGATTCCGGTCTGCATGACCATGAGAGACAGCTGTTCGAGCGCGCCGCGCAGAGAATTGGCATGGATAGTCGAGAAGCTGCCAGGGTGCCCTGTATTGATTGCTCGCAAAAAGCTTACGCTTTCTGCTCCGCGCAATTCGCCGAGCACGATCCGGTCGGGCCTAAGGCGCAGGGCAGCCTGAAGCAGTTCGTTGGCCGTGACCTTGGCCTCGCCGAGCTCTCCCTTGACGGCCACGAGACCCACACCGTTCTCGCCGGGCAGCTTCAGTTCTGGGGTGTCTTCGACCAGCACCACACGTTCACGCTTGGGTATCTCTCCGAGCATGGCGTTAAGGAAAGTTGTTTTGCCGGTGCTCGTTCCGCCCGAGACAAGAATGGTGCGCCGCTGCCTGATGGCCTCCCGCAGGAATACTACCGGATGAGCTTGGGGATCGGGCATTTCGCCGAGGCTTGGGGGGCTGAGCGGCCCGGTATCATAGGCATCGAGAGGCAAATCGAGCTGGCGATGACGGCGAATTGCCATTGCCCAGTGCTTACGGGCGGCTGGAGGGCCACAAAATTGGACACGCGCCCCATCTGGCAGCGTTGCGCCCAGCAGTGGGTGTTCGCGATTGATCCCTTGATGGCTCACGCGGGCAACTTGCTCGGCCAACCTCTGGATGAGACGATCATCGATATCGGGCCGAGGGACTTTCTGCATGCCCCCCGCCGCTGCATCTTCGATCCAGACCTCGCCAGGTCGATTCACCAGTATTTCGGTGACCGTGTCCCGCTCCAGCCATTCGGCAAACGGTTTGAGATACGCATCCAGATAGACACTGCGCTCACCATGCAGGTCTACATTCGGCGCATCTTCGTCCGGGAAATCATCCGGATGGAAAGGATGGATATCGGCGCTCATTCCGAGATCAACTCACCCTGCTAAAATCGAGATCACGAGCGGTGAAGATGCGAATCGGTTCACCTTGACGGACACGAACAGTTGGGCCGCGTTTTCCGTCCTGTTCGGCCGCCGAAGCGGCAGCCGAAGAGCTTGCGCCGCCGAGGACAACTCCGCCTGCCCCCCCCGTCGCCAGCGAACCGAGACCGCCAACAACAGACAGCAACATTGCCGAACCGAAGCGCTTGAAGAAACCGCCTCCGGTAACCTTTCCTTCGAGACCGGTAGTGCCGTCGAACCCGATGGCTGGTGAGGCGAGATTGACCGATGCGCCATCTGGACGGATCAACCGCGTCCAGATGACATACGCGCGCTTCTGGCCGTTCTGCATACCCGACTGGTACTGACCGATCAGACGGCTCGAGCGCGGCACTAGCGTCTTCGTGCCATCGAAGCTCCGGACATCTTGGCTCACCACGG
This sequence comes from Qipengyuania triglochinis, assembly GCF_054655615.1. Taxonomy (NCBI): domain Bacteria; kingdom Pseudomonadati; phylum Pseudomonadota; class Alphaproteobacteria; order Sphingomonadales; family Erythrobacteraceae; genus Qipengyuania; species Qipengyuania triglochinis. Next base: position 268,191 of record NZ_BAAHND010000003.1, read on the forward strand.
CACGAACATACCCTGGTACGTTGGTATCGATGGCCGTCTCAAGAATTGCAGGAATAAGTGTGCCCTGTGTCACCGTGGTGGAAGGATTGGTCATGGCTTTTGCCTGCGCCGGAGCGCCGCCCACACCGCCAACCCGGCTCGCAAAATCACTTGCCGAGCCGGCAGGAGCTGCGGCTGCGGCACCTTCCGCTGCTTCGACAGACTGCATAGATCCAACCGCTGCGTTGTTAGCTCCCGCATCGAAGACCACGGTCGGGCTGTTATAGGGATTACCCATCGGCTGGGTCTGCGGCTGAGGCGGTGCGGCATAAACGGGTGAAGGCGCCGGATCTCGCATGGCTGTTTGCTGAGCTGCCGTCGGAGGGTCGACCTTTACCGGAGGAGTTGCGACGGCTTGCACTGGTGGAGGTGCTAACGTTTGCTGCTGTCCGCCGACGCCCTCCTGATCAGGCAGGCGAGCTGAATTCATACTCCACAGCGTAATCGCCCCAAGACCAGCAACTATGGCAATGCCAGCCACCATGCCCATGGCATCGCTCTTTCCGCCTGGCCGTGCAACGGCGGGAAATGCATTACGCTGGGCTAGGTCGATGATCTCTGCATCGCTGCCGTCACGCGGATCGGTATCGTTTGCGACAGTGGTCGATTGCGGGATGCGGTTGGCTAAGCGCATTGTCAGTTACCCCTCTGAGCAAAATTGCTGCCGGTGTTCTGCGACGCGGAGGCGCGTTCCGGTCCGGCATTGACCAGCATGGCACTCTCCTCTCCGGACCGAAGTACGATGGTACGCGGAACACCGTCGATAACAATGGTGTCACCGCGTACGGTATAATTGACGGGACCTTCGTCACCCTTTGAATTTGTGACGAGAATGGCAGGCACGTCGCGTCCGGCAGGCCACGTCAGGAAGGTAGCTTCGCCATCATCGAAGGCCCGTTCTGGCAAAAGACCGGGAGCTCCATCGCCGTTCCAAGCAAAATTGAGATCAGCAGGATCCACGGATGAAAAGGGATCAGCCGGAGTCTCCGGCTCGGCTGCTTCAGCAAGCTCAGCCTTCCGAGCTTCTTCAGCAGGGTCGACAGGATAATCGAACCGCAGGACATAAACCGGCTTTGCATTCGGGCTGGCAACCAGATCGAACAAATAGGTCCGCTTGCTGGTGACCACCGTCAGATTGGTGGCAGCCCGCGCTTCCAATGGTTTTACAAAGAGAATGTTAGCGCGCTTGTTGGGTGTTACCTGCCAAGTTTGCGAGTTGCCGATCGCAACGTTCTCGATTGTCTCATCATCACCGAAAACGATGCTCGCTTGCACGTTCACCCGGCCAGGAAGCGTAAAAACTTCCATTTCATCGTACATGACCTGCTTCAGTCGAGAGTCGGCCAGTGCCGGCGTCGCGACCAGCGAGAGAGACAGCGCGGCAAACGCTACGCTTTTCATGAGCTTTTCTCCGTAGAACCAAGATTGCTTGGAGGGGCGGCCTTGAAACGGCTCCCGATCCCAGAGGTTCGGCTTGGGCCATTGCTGCTTGCAGTGTCTTTAGCACTTGCTGACGCTGTGGCGTAAACCCTAGTCGTGCGCGACGAAGAAATACCGCCGCTGTCGTTGGCAGCCGCTCCAGTTGCAACGGCCGACACATCGATGCGGCGTGCCTGATCGCTTGCGCGTGTCGCAGCCTGCGCCTGAGCGAGAGGTTGATAAGCCGCGATCGGGTGTGTGGGCGAAGCGGAAAACGACGCATCGCCTTTTTCCGCGGATGGGACGAGTCCGAACACGCTCCAGCCCGAAACCATTGCGCCCGCAACCTTGAACACCATAAACATCAGCGCGACATGAACTGCCCCGATCATGAAAAATGCCATACCCGCCTGGGCAGGAACTGTGCCCGGATTTGCTGTCAGAGCTCCAAGAACAGGAACTGAAAGCTCCAGCATTATGGAACCGCCCAAGACGGCGAAGAGTGGAGCTAGCCCGCACATCACCACCCCTTTAAGCCAGCCGGTGAAAAGGCCGCGGGTGCCGTTGAAAAGCGCCAAAACAACGAACACTGGCCCGAGCGCGACCAAGATACCAAGCGCAATTTTCGTGGTAACCAGAAGACCTACAGTGCCGAGCATGAACAGCATGGCACCCAACCACATCATCCCTTGGGGTGAAAAGGCGGAGAAATCGCTTTGACTACCGCTGGCTTCTTGGATTGCCAGGAACACCACATCGATTTTCTGGGCGAACACATCGGTGGCTGAGCCCTGCGTGCCGGTAAGGATACCAGCCAGATAATCGGGGGTGCCGATAGCCAGGTTCCAGACCACGCTCTGGTAAGCGACCCAGCTGGTTGCGAACGTCAGGACCAGTCCCAAGGTCATCATTCTGGGGACCAATGCGCGGACCCCGATGTTGGTACGCCCCGTTAGAAGCAGAAAACCGAAGATGGCGATGTAGAGCGTAAGGACAATCGTCAGCGTAGTGCCCAGCGCGCCGCCCGGCGCGAAAAGCTTGCCGAAGGCCTGCGCGCTTGCTTCACCCGCAACGCAGTCCACACCGCGCAGGGCGGCTGCGACACCATTGCCAACCTCTTGGGCTGCTTGCTGACAGGCCTGGCTGGTCATTCTGCGGCCAGCCCGACTTGAATTTCCTCACCGCGCGCATCGTCGCGACCGCCCGGCCAGGCTGTACCTGTAAGCGCCGGATACCAATCCGCAGGCGCGTCCCCCATAGCATGGCGCAGCAAATCGAGACGGCGAACCGAACTTTCGCGCCCGGACAGCAGTGTGAGAACTTCAGGCGCGCCGGAGAGGTCGAGCCGCACCACCACACTCGCATCGGGCTGGCGCACGAGAAAGCATCGACTATGCGCAGGTAGTGTTCGGATCAGCGCCAGTTCGTGGCTGGTCAGACCGAACCCGTCACAATAATCTTCCGGCCTTGCGCGACTGTTAGGCATGAAAACCATGGTGGCAGTCTGTTCGACCAATGCGGTGGAAATTCGGCTTTCCAGTGCATCGCGTGCCGATTGGGTTGCGAAACCAACCAGGGCATTGCGCTTACGAAGCGTTTTCAACCAATCGCGGATACGCGCAGCGAAGATTTCATCGTCCAGCGCTTTCCATCCTTCGTCAATGAGGATCATCGTGGGTTTGCCGTCGAGACGTTCCTCGATCCGATGGAATAGATACATCATCGTCGGCGTGCGCAGCTTCGGGTTCTCAAGCAGCGCAGTCATGTCGAAGCCGAGGACGCGGGAGGTCAGGTCCAGTTGATCGTCTGCATTGTCGAACAACCAGGCATTCTCGCCCTCTCCGATCCACGCGCCAAGCCGGTCGGCAAGGTCGCCTGGCTGCGGCCGGCGAGTGCCCGAAAGCAACTCTTTGAAATGTCGGAGGCGGCGGAGCGATGGATCATTGGCATAGGCGGCATCGACAGCTGCCGCGATGGTCGCTTCCTCTTCTGGTCCCTGGGCCTTCAATAGGACCGAAAGCCAGTCGCGCAGAAAGGCCTTGTTGCTGGCCGTGTCGGGCAGCGCCATCGGATTGAAGCCGGTCGGTTCGCCTGCCCGGATGCTGTCATAGCGGCCTCCGATGCCGCGGACAAAAAGCTCCGCTCCGCGATCTTTGTCGAACAAAATCGTCCGAGGGCTGAATTTCTGAGCTTGAGCCGCGAGGAAGTTCATCACTACCGTCTTACCCGAGCCGGACGGGCCAATGACCGAGAAGTTACCCAGGTCACCATGATGGAAATTGAAGAAGAATGGGGTTGCGCTGGTAGTTTCCAAAAGGGTGACGGCTTTGCCCCAGTGATTTCCCTGCGCTTGTCCTAAAGCAAACCCGTGCAGTGAACCGAAGCTCGCCATGTTGGCTGAGGAAATCAGCGCGCGACGAACAAGATAGCCTTCGTTTCCGGGGAATTGCCCCCAGAACGCCGGCTCGAGATTGGTGTCCTCGCGAACCGCGATTGCACCGGTATCGGCGATAGCGGCGGCGCAGGCCGCGGTCGCGTCATCCAGCCTAGCAAGGCTGCTTTCCTTCACCATTACGTTAAGGTGATGGTCACCGAAACCGACAGCGCCATTCCCAAGGGCGTCCCGTGCCGCCATCATATCGGCACGCTCGGCAGCCGCTTCTTCGTCAGCGCTCTTGAGGCGACGGATCGCAAGATCCATGCGTTCACGGGCAGTCTGTCGTTCAGCGGGAGCATAGCTTTCCGAAACTACCATCTCGAAAGGCAGACGCAGAAGGCCGTCAAGCAGACCGGGGCTTGTCGCTTCAGGATAGTCCTTCAGGCCCAACATCGCACCGAAATCAGGTGATCCCGAACCGCGCATCTCGATTGCATCCAAGCCGAAGCTCACGCGGCGATATGGGAGGAGCATGCCGAGATCCACATCGTCGGACGGCCTGCGAACTGGCCGCATTTCACCGTTATATAGCGCCGAAAGCAATTCCAGCATCTCGGAATTCACATTACCCTGCGGCCCTACATAATCACCCAATACGCTCGCCCCATACGAGGTGAGCGACGCAACCAAGCCTTGCGAAGCCGCGCGCAGGCTACGCAGATCCTTTGGATCGGCTTCTAAGCGTTCCTTGCGACCCTTCGTCTTTTTCGAGATACGCTCGACGAGACCGGCCTTGCCGCGAGCCGGACGGCGTATCAAGGTTATGAACTGGTCGTTGACGAACAGCTGCCCTGATCCAAGACGCTCCTTCCAGCGGGCGTCGATGTGACGACTGATCGGATCTGGGAACTCGGCATCCAATTCGACGGCCACACGGCGCCGAATAACGTGGTGATACATCACGAAGCGCGCATCGAGCGTGCTGCGAAGCATGACCTCCCGAGTGGCAGCGTGGGCATTAAGGGCTTCGCTATCTTCGGTTTCGAACAGCAAGCCTGGAACCTGGATCGCGGTCATCAGGCTGCCGTCGCGCATCAATACCGTATGCTCGTCGACCAAGCGCGAATAGGGCAGTCGATCGCCCGCCCGGGCTTCCTTTTCGCTCCATGCAGCGGGGCCGAGCCATTTGGTCTTACGCGGCATAAGAATTGCACCCCCAGCGCTTGTAGTTCTTGACCCGCGGGCACTTCGAAACCTTGGTCATCCAGAGGTCGAAAATGCGCGGCTCGCGCAGGCAGGCGAAATAACCGATCCCGTGCATAACCAGCGCGGCGAACAGCGCCCAGAAACTGCCGGTGATAAGAAATATCTCGGTCGTCACCACCCCGTTGATGATGAAATAATTGAACGTCACTCCCGCAAACATCTGCGGCCGCGTAAGCGCTCTATGGACGGGGTGGCGGACCAGCGTAGTCATCTATGCCGCTACGCCCTGAATCCCGGCGACAATCGAAGCTGCGCCGAACAGGATGAAGACGCCAATGATAACCGTTGCTCCAAAACGCCAGTTAAGCCTGCCCGTGAGCATCATGAACCCCACGGCAGCGACAGCCATCACCGCCACAGCAGTCGCGACGTTGCCAAGCAAAGTGCCCTGCAGCCAGCCAAGTGCATTTACTATTGGCCCGGATCCAGCAGGGTCTTGCTGGATGGCCTGGGCCATAGCCGTGGATGGACTAATAAGGGCGGCAATTACCGCTAGCTTGGCGAAAAACGATTTCAAACTTCTACTCCCGTGAGTGGTCTGCAAGGCGGCCCATGATGGAGGCCACATAAAGCTGGGTTTCGCGAATGCGGGGGATACCGTTAGCGCGTTCAACCCGCCCCGGCCCGGCATTGTAAGCGGCAAGCGCTTTCTCGAGATCGCCATCGAAGCGGTCGAGTTGCTGCCGGAGGTAGCGTGCACCGCCCTCAAGATTTGCGAATGGATCACCCGGATCGACGCCCAGATCACGTGCAGTTCCGGGCATGAGTTGAGCGAGCCCCCGGGCCCCTGCAGGAGAACGTGCATCATGCCTCCAGCGGCTTTCCTGCCAAACCATTGCCTCTATCAAAGATGGAGACAAATCGAAACGGGCGGCAAGTTCAGCCACCTTAACTCGATATATGTCCGGCACGCCGGCTGCATGGCGCGTCGGATCGCCGACAATATTGTCTGGAAAGACAACTTCGGCAGGGACCTCTACAAGCGCCGCCATGTAATCTGCGTGAGCAGTTGATGCAGCGGCATTCAAAGGCTGCCCGCCGGCTATCCAGCGCGAACCATCCGAATTAATCTCCATGACATCCGCTTTCGCTGGGAAAGCAGTGAGCGCCAAGCAGACAACCAAGGTCTGCAGCGCCCCGTGTGCGCGAATCATTTCGTACACCCTCCGTACGGCCCCACTGAACATCCTACATGACAACGGGGTGACAAAAACCTGAATATACTATGTTATCGCATCCCCAAAAGAAATTGGCCCGCAACCTCGTAATAGAGGGCGGGCCAAGGCGGAGTAAGCTCGAAAAGCTAAGCTGTTTATCGGTTACCGCACAGCAAGAGTTTCCATCGAACCGAATTTCCCGACATCAAGCATGGCAAGTCCGCGCCGCGCCAACACGCGAGAGTCGATCCAATCGCCAGTCGCAGTTTCGAGTTCATAGCGATCTGCATTTCGGGCCGCCGCCTCGAACCGCTCTCGCGCTGCTCCATACTCTCCTACCCGCGCCAACGCCACTGCCAGATTTATCTGCCGGGCAGGATCGGTGGATGGTATTTCATCGCATTCTTCGATTGTATTGATGGCCGCATGGTTTTCACCAACGACGAGCTCCTTGTATCCGATGTCGTAATCGGTTGCTGGCGCGGAGACTACCATTACCGGGCCTTCTGCGATCATGAGGAGCGCTGCTGCAGCTGTGATAGACATTTTCATTCTCCCAAACTTCGAAGCTCATTCATGCTCATACCAGAGCCATCCTGCAACAAAACTGTAACAGTGTCATAATTCTGCAATGTCGGCGCATGGCCGATTTGGGTGTGGAAACTGCAACATAACGGTCACGAAGCGACACAAACTGTCACACGGCATCACTAGCTGACGAGTCGCGATCAACGAATTCGCACTTCGAATTTCGACTCATCCGGTTTTTTGAGGGGACCGAACCCGTGAAGACACTCCACCGCTCGCTTATCATTGGCACTTCCGCACTGGCTCTCGCGGGTTGCGGCGCCGACGAGATCGTTTCGCCCGGCACCGGCGGCGATGTAATCATCAACCCTGGCAACGGCGGCGGAACGCCGACGCCGACGCCGACGCCCCCATCCAGTCCGAAGGTGACGCCGGCTGCGGGCTGCCCAACTATTAGCGATCCTGTAGGTCTTACGGACGATGGAACGATTTCAGGTCCAACTGGCGAGTACCGTGTCTGCACCATGCCTGAACGCTTCACTGCCAGCTCCACCCTCCCTTATATCGAAGGCCTCCTTTATCGCATGAATGGCCGTGTCGACGTCGGTACGGACGGGGGCCCTGCGGCAGATGACAGTGATGGCGTTAGCGATACCGATGTCGAATTGACCATCGAACCTGGCGTTATCGTTTATGCGTCGGGCTCGAGCTTCCTCAATGTCAACCGTGGCAACACCATCGAGGCCAACGGCACTGCCGAGCGCCCAATCATCTTCACCAGCCGCGATAACGTCCAGGGTCTCAATACGGACAGTTCTTCGGGCCAATGGGGCGGCGTCGTCCTCTCGGGCCGTGCCCCTGTAACGGATTGCATCGCTTCAGGCGCAACGCCGGGTAGCGTGAACTGTCAGCGCCAGGTCGAGGGCGCCGCACAGCCCGCAATCTTTGGAGGCGCAACTGCCGACGATAGCTCCGGCAGCATGTCCTATGTCCAGATCCGTTATTCGGGCTTCGTCCTTTCGGGCGATAGCGAACTCCAATCACTGACGACTGGCGGTACTGGCACCGGCACTGAACTTGACCACATCATGAGCTTCAACAGCTCGGACGATGGCGTCGAATTCTTCGGTGGTTTCGTTAATGTGAAAAACCTCATCGTCGTTGGCGCAGAAGACGACGGGCTGGATACCGACACCGGTGTTAAGGCGAACATGCAATACGTACTGGTAGTGCAGCGCCCCGGCGCCGGTGACACGATTATCGAAGCTGATAGCGATAACGCATTCAATGACAGCACTCCGCGCCAGCAGACCCGCATCTCGAACGCTACATTCGTTCACCAGAACGCAATCGATCAGGCTATCCGGGTCCGCGGTTTTGCTGACTATTCGATTGCAAACTCGGTTCTGGTTTCGAACCAGGATACGGCATGCCTTCGTATCGATGGCCAGGAAGAGCTTTTCCGGGCTGCCGATGGATCAATCGATGAAGCAGGTCCGGTTACCTTTGATAGTTTCGTAATGGATTGCTCTACACCTTTCCGCGACAGTTCGGGGGCTACTGCTGCCGAAATCGAGAGCGTCTTCGACGATGGATCGAACAACAATTCGAATTTCACCAACACGCTGCAGGCACTGTTCCTCAACGGCAGCAACGAAAACGGCGTGCCTGTTTTTGACGTGACCACCTGGAGCGATTTCTTCGAGAATCCTGCTCAAATCGGTGCAGTTTACGACGAAAATCGTGACTGGGTGAATGGCTGGACCTGCAATTCCAGCACTATTTCCTTCGATGACAGCGTGTCGGCTTGCACGAGCCTTCCCGTCTACAATTGATCCCAAATACTGTTTCCGGGGACGCGGCGAATACGCGTCCCCGGACTTTCAACATTTCCCACGCTTTTGACCTGATCTGAGGGGGTCGTTCACATGTCATCCGGCAAGCAGCTTTCCGCACTGCTCCTGCTCTCCACCGCCCTGACCTTTCCAGCCGCAGCGCTTGCGCAGAGCACGGGTGCAGAAGGTCCGCCTCCGACGGAGGAGGAAGTTCCTGACGAGGCGCCGGCACAGGAAGTAGACCCTGCGAACGACAGTGTTCCTGGTGAGATCGCAGATCGCGATCAGGCAACACCGGATATTTCCATTCCTGGTGGGACGATCGTAGTAACTGGTCGCCGCAACCGCGATATTACCCGCGCATCGCCTCAAGTTGTCACCGTCCTAGACACAGCCACCATTGCTCGTACCGGCGAAGGCGATATCGCTGGCGCGCTCGGTCGTACGACCGGTCTTTCGCAGCAGGGTAACGGGCTCGTCTATGTTCGTGGCTTAGGCGATCGCTATTCGCTCGCCTTGCTGAATGGCCTGCCTCTTCCCTCGCCCCAACCCCTATCTCGAGTTGTCCCATTGGACATTTTCCCGACTAGCGTCGTAGCATCGAGCCTGGTCCAGAAGACCTATTCGGCGAACTTCCCGGGCGAATTCGGTGGCGGCGTCATCAATCTTACCACCCGCGCCATTCCCACCGAAAGCTTTCTCACCGTAAGCGGCTCTCTTTCCGGAGATACTGAAACTACCTTTAGCCCCGGGTACTCCTATTATGGTGGCGATTACGATTGGACAGGTTTTGATCAGGGACGGCGTACCGTTGAAAATTACGGCTCGTTGCAAGGCTTTTTCGATAGCGGCGCCCGCATAAACGATGAAGATGTCGATACGCGTGCAATCCTGCACGATATCAACGATCCCAACCTCTATCTCGTCCAGAAGATCGGCGATCTTCCGGCCAATTTCTCAGCTGGTTTGACTGCAGGTACGGCATTCGATGTCTTCTCCGATGGACGCTTCGGGATCATCGCCACTGCTTCACTTAGCAACAAGTGGCGCAATCGTTTCATCACCAAACAGACGGCGGTGAACGAAGAGCTGGAACTCGACACTGATTTTCGTGAACTCGCTACGGATAACCGCATGCTTTTCAATGGCATGCTGGGCTTCGGTCTTGAGGTTGGCGAACACAAATTTCGGTTCACCAACCTGTTCATTCGGGACACCTTGAAGCGAGCCTCGCTCGAACAAGGGACGGATTTTCAGGATGGGGACGATGAATTCATCCAGAACACAGCGTGGTTCGAGCGCCAACTGCTCAACAGCCAATTTGTCGGAGAGCTGGAATTCGGAAAACTTTCGGTCGATTTACGAGGCGGCTACGCGCAGACGCAACGCGAAGCGCCATTCGAATGGACCTTTGAATACGTCCGCACAAACAATGCGAACGACCCCTTTGGCGATACCTACCTTAACACGCTCGATCCACAGCGCGGCGGTGCGATCGTCAGCTTTTCCGACCTTAGCGAAGACTTGTGGTATGGGGGTATCGATCTCGGTTATGAAATTACCGACTGGCTGAATGCGACAGTCGGTTATGCCTACACTGATACCGATCGGTTTTCCACCCGACGCGAATTCGACATTCGGGCATCCTCGACCTTTCCAGATGCTTTTGGCGCGTTGCGTCCCGATAATCTGCTGGGCGATGCCCTGATCGATTTCGGCTTTGATCGTGAAGCACAGCTTGCGGGGGGCCTCTCCCCCTACGAACTCAACATATTCGAGACTACGCAATCCGACCCAGCTTTTGATGCCGCGCTGCGCATCCATGCTGGCTATGGGAAAATTAACGTGCGGCCACTTGATCGGCTCTCGCTGGATGTCGGCGTTCGCTACGAAGACGCGGTCCAGTCGGTGGATGCGGTCCAAGTCTTTGCGCAACCGATCAACTCCACCAGCGGTACGCTTCTCGAAAATGATTACTGGCTGCCCGGAGGTACGCTGACGTGGGAACTGACCGATAATCTGCAGTTCCGGGCCAGCGCTTCGAAAACGATCGCGCGCCCTCAATTCCGTGAACTTGTATACCAGACCTATTTCGACCCCGAAACGAACCGTCAGTTCAATGGGAACCCGCGACTTGTTGACAGCCGACTTACCAATTACGAAGCTCGGCTTGAATACTACACCGGTGGTGGCGGTCGGGCTAGCGTGGCAGGTTTCTATAAGGAAATCGAAAACCCAATCGAAGTGTTCACGAGCTTTTCGGACAATGACATCATCAGTGGCTTTGCCAATGCGCCAAAGGCTGAGCTGTATGGCGGTGAAGCCGAGATGCAATACAATTTCGATCTAGCGAACTTGGGTGGGTGGTTCGACAGCCAGCAACTTGTTGCTGTTGCAAACTACACTTACACCCAGTCCAAGATCGAAGTCGGAGCGGCAGACATCGCACGCGTCTTCCCATTCGCAGACCAGCCGGCAAGCAACTTCTTTGATGACGGGGTTTCATTGACGGGCCAATCCGATCATCTCGTAAACTTGCAACTGGGCCTCGATGATCTGGATCGCCTCAGCCAGTTTACGCTGCTTCTAAAATACGCCAGCGAACGCGTGAGCAGCCGTGGTGCCGGGCCGTTGCCCGATATTATTGAAGAGCCGGGCTTGTCTCTTGATTTCGTAGCGCGACAAGGGGTCAACCTGGGCGGCAACGAGGTCGAGCTAAAGTTCGAGGCGCGCAATCTTACAGGTCAGGACCACGAAGAGTTCCAGACCAATGGCGAGCGCCGCATCGATATAAACAGCTACGATGTCGGTCAGAGCTTCAGCATCGGCGCTTCTCTCAAATTCTAACCTCCTGCAAGGGTAGCCTTAACACGGGGTCGCTTCATAAGCGGCCCCGTTTTATGTGGGAATGGGTCACTGCTCTAGATTTAGGGATGCTCGTGATACCTCAGCTGAAACCCGCGAAGGCGAAGCGTAGAGCTAAGAAGATTAGATGCGAGCCGCAGGCTTTAGTGACTATCGTAGACGTATCCAAGGGAGCGGACGGTGCGGATAGGCTCTCCCGCGCCGACTTCACGTAGCGCGCGGCGCAAACGGCCGATCCAGACGTCGACGGTTCTCTCGTCGATGGGTGGATCCTGCTTTCCAAGACCATCGATCAACTCGGTCCGACCTAACACGCGATCTGCGTTTTCAGCGAAGAAGCGCAGCAGCCGGAATTCATTCGGGCGAAGAGGAATGGGCTGTTGTCTCCATCGAGCCTGGAGCGCCGGAAGGTCGATTTCGAGATCGCCGAGCACGAAAGGTCGAGCGCTGGCCTGCGCGACGCGGCCCGTACCGAGTGCAAGTACACGATCGAGAACCGCTGTCCGATCAACCGGCCCTACAACATAGTCGTCAGCCCCTGCGGCCAATGCACGGCGCTTGTCTTCTGCGTCGCAGCTTTCGAGCACCATTGTTATATGCGCATCGCTTGTCCGGGGGTCGGCTCTCAGCCGGCGACACATCTCAAGCCCGGAAAGTTCGTCCAGAACCCAATCGACAAATGCGCAGACGGGCCCCTCGATAAGTCGGTGTGGCCCGCTAGCGGTGAGGTGATCGAATACATAACGTGTCTCACCGTTGTCGAAGGAGTCATACATTCCTGCTTCTTCAGCGGTCATCAGAATATTCATCACGCCCACGCACACGTTAATTGCCCCTCTATTCCGTGGCAGGAATGGCGCATTGATGTGACTAGTTTGTGACCGCGAACGCTCAGTTGTAACTTAAGCAATCACGTTGATTTGAGCGTTACATTCCCAAAGTCGGGCGAGGTAGAAACCACGCCAACAGGCATCTTCGGACGGTAGGGTTTTTCGAGCCTTTCCACTTCCTTTTCCGTCAGCCTGAGTGTCACTGCTTCAACCGCAGCGGCGATGTGCCCACGCTTCGTTGCACCGATGATCGGCGCAGTCATTCCCTTTGTGAAGTGCCATCCCAAAGCCACTGTCGCGCGGGAAACGTTTCGCTCTGCAGCGATCGCACCGACGGCTTCGATCACTTCGCGATCAGCCTCCACATTCTGAGTGTAAAGTGTTTTCCCAAACCCATCGGTCTCGCTTCGGATGGTGCTTTCGTCCCAGGCCCGCGCGAGCCGTCCACGAGCGAGCGGCGACCATGGGATCAGGCTAATTCCTTGATCCTGGCACAGCGGGATCATCTCGCGCTCCTCTTCGCGATAGAGCAAGTTCACGTGGTTTTGCATAGAGATGAAGGCAGTCCACCCCCGCCTGCGGGCGATTTCCTGCGCCTTTGCAAACTGCCATGCGGCCATGGAGGAGGCACCGATGTAGCGAGCCTTTCCCGCCTTTACGATCTCGTGCAAAGCCTCCATCGTCTCGTCGATCGGGGTGCTGTCGTCCCAGCGATGGATTTGGAACACGTCGACGTAATCCATGTCCAGTCGTACTAGGCTATCGTCGATGGCCTGAAACAGGCTTTTTCGAGAAAGGCCGCCGGCATTCGGCGTATTGCGCCACGGCAGATAGGCTTTCGTCGCAACGACGATCTCGTCGCGATGAGCGAACTCGGGCAACAGCCGGCCAATGACTTCTTCGGAAGCGCCTTTGGAGTACATGTTCGCAGTGTCGAAGAAGTTGATCCCCGCTTCAACGGCTTCGCGGATAAACGGGCGGCTTTCATTCTCGCTTAGCACCCAGTCGCCGTGCCATCCTTTACTCGTGTCGCCATAGCTCATGCATCCAAGGCAGAGACGGGAAACCTTGAGGCCACTAGGTCCGAGATTAACATATTCCATCCTGCGCGTCCCTAGCCAGTCTGAAACGCAGAAAGGCGTTTCGTGATGATTTCCTCGGCCTGAGCCATGATACGATCGATCAACTCCTTGCAGGTTGGAATGTCATCAATAAGGCCCGCTACCATACCGCACGACCAGGCGCCCGCATCCATGTCCCCCTCGGTCATGATGCGCGGATAAACCCCTGCGACCTGTTCGATAATGTCCTCGAACTTGAGATCCGCGCCTTTTTGCTTCTCGATCTCAAGCAACTCTTCGACTGCGTCGTTCATCATGACACGCTCGGTATTGCGCAACGGACGCATGACCAAGCGGGTATCGAGTTCGCTGGCCGCAACGATCGCCTGCTTCACATTCGCATGGACCGGCGCCTCCTTGGTGGCAATGAAGCGTGTTCCCATGTTCATCCCGTCCGCCCCCATAGCGAGTGCCGCGACCAGGCTCCGGCCGTCCGCCATGCCTCCGCTCGCGACGTATGGAATTTCTAATTCATCCGCAGCGCGCGGCAGAAGGATCATATTAGGGATGTCGTCCTCACCTGGATGTCCGCCGCACTCGAACCCATCCACTGAAACCGCGTCACATCCGATCGATTGGGCTTTGAGGCTATGCCGGACACTGGTGCACTTGTGGATCACCTTGACCCCGGCATCCTTGAAAAAGGGTAAGACCTGCGCAGGATTATTGCCTGCCGTTTCGACGATCTTCACCCCACCCTCGATGATGGTGCGCACGAGCCCCGAATAATCCGGCGCATTGACCGTCGGCAGAAAAGTCAAATTCACACCGAATGGCTTGTCGGTCATGTCTTTGCAGCGAGCAATTTCATCGGCCAGTTTTTCAGGCGCCCCCTGCGTCAGTCCAGTTATGATGCCGAGCCCGCCCGCATTACTTACGGCCGCGGCCATTTCCGCGAAACCAACATAGTGCATGCCGCCTTGAATGATTGGATGCTGGATACCGAACATTTCGGTGATGCGGGTTTTCATGGTGCGGCTCTCCCAAAGTTGCTCTTCGCAACCGGTATCGGGCAGAGCAGCCCAAGTCTAGCGCTTGGCTAGTGCCTGTAGTGCTTCGAGCAGTTCGCTGCCGCGTTCAGTCAGGATGAGATCGCCATCTTCAGCATGAGCCAGCCCTTCCCGCTCGAGATTTGCCCCGGAAGGCGTTCGCATAATCCGCCCATACCGTCCTCCATGATAAATAAGTGGCTCAGCCTCGCGGCGATCGAAGTCGGTCACTTCGCCCAGAAAAATGGCATGATCCCCACCTTCATATTCGAACTGCGCTTGGCAGCCGAAGCGCGCTGCACAGCCCTCGATAAGTGGCGCTCCTTCGGGACCGTCGGCAAGGTCCAGCCCGGCAAATTTATCTACTCCGGGGGTGGCGAAGCGATCGGACATGCCCTGCTGATCCGCAGCGAGGACATGAACCGCCCAACTTGTCGCGTCGCGAAAGACCGGCAAGCTGCTGGATTGAAGCGCAAGGCTCCAGAGCACCATCGGCGGGTCGAGGCTCACCGAATTAAAACTGTTGGCCGTCAACCCTACGGGTGCACCCGCTTTGTCTCGGGCAGTGACGATAGTTACGCCAGTGGCGAAGGAGCCAAGCGCACTGCGAAATGATACCGGATCGAACATGCTGGACGCTGAGCTAACCGCCAAGCCGAGTAAGGGCAATCCGCAAGCTCTTTAATATGGCTTAAGT
This sequence comes from Qipengyuania triglochinis, assembly GCF_054655615.1. Classification (NCBI taxonomy): domain Bacteria; kingdom Pseudomonadati; phylum Pseudomonadota; class Alphaproteobacteria; order Sphingomonadales; family Erythrobacteraceae; genus Qipengyuania; species Qipengyuania triglochinis. The sequence continues at coordinate 283,314 of NZ_BAAHND010000003.1, forward strand.
GAATACTTCTTAAGAGCTGGCGTAAGCAGAAATGCCACAGCGCGGGAGGTTTGTTTCGATCCTGTTTCAGCTGCGTTGACCAAATGAACGTTATCAATTAGGTGAACGTTCACAAAAGGGGTTCTGGGTTAGCCAGAACCTTGTGTTGGGAGGAGAATCACTGATGGCTTTTGAACGTAAGCGCACGTTCGCCAAATATCTCGCAGGTGCCTCGGTCATGGCACTGGGTTTTGGCTCTACTTCTGCGATGGCGCAGACAGACATTCCCGCAGACCAGAGCGCGCAGGAAGTCACCACTCCGGATGAAGATGTTATCGTCGTTACCGGGATCCGGGCTTCGCTGGAAAACTCGATGAACATCAAGCGCGGCGCGCAAGGCGTTGTCGACGCAATTTCCGCCGAAGACATCGGCAAATTCCCCGATACCAATCTAGCCGAATCCATTCAGCGTATCACCGGCGTTTCGATCGATCGCAACAATGGCGAAGGTCAGTATGTAACGGTTCGCGGCTTTGGCCCCGAATTCAATCTCGTCCTTCTGAACGGTCGCCAGATGCCCGCGTCGAGCCTTGCCGGCACCGCTCCGCCCGCTACGCGCAGCTTCGACTTCGCTAACCTCGCATCGGAAGCTGTAGCCTCAATTGAGGTATACAAATCAGGTCGTGCGACCCTGCCGACCGGGGGCATCGGTTCGGTCATCAACATTCGCACACCCAAACCACTCGATCGTTCCGGTTTCCAGGGCAGCATCGGTGTCAAGGGAGTTCTCGATCACACATTCGACGACACCAAAATCACACCCGAAGTTTCGGGCATCATCAGCAAGACGTTCGCCGACGACACGTTGGGCATCCTAATCAATGGCGCTTACCAGAAGCGCGAAGGCAGCTGGGCGCAATTTTCCGTGGGCGAATGGCGCGAAGGTATCCTTGGAAGCAACACCGACGCCTGGGGTGCACTTCCCCCGGCGGACAGCGGCCGTGTGGAGAACCGCCCCGGCGCAGACGACATCTATCAGGTTCCGCAAAACGCAGCTTACGATTTTGCGAACTTCCAGCGTGAACGGATCAACGGCCAGGCCGTTCTACAGTGGGCCCCTTCGGACCAGTTCGAGGCGTCCATCGACTACACCTACTCTCAATATACGCTCGACGCGCAAACGAATAGCATCGGTGTCTGGTTCAACCACGGTAACACTTTCAGCAGTTGGACAGACGGACCAGTCGCAGGGCCAAATTTTTACGGCGAAAACTTCAGTGCCGGCGAAGGTAAAGATCTGGCCATTACGGGGGCCGTTGAGGCCAACCGCAATGTCAATCATTCCATTGGCGGCAACCTGAAATGGAACCATCCGAGCGGTTTCAGGTGGGAACTGGACGTGCACCATTCGACCGCGGAATCTAAGCCCACGTCGCCTTTCGGAAGCAGTGTCGCCGTCGGAAGTGCGATTTTTGGTGTACAGCAACAGACCGTCGACTTCACTTCCGACATGCCGGTTGTCTCGGTGGCCATGTATCCTGGTTCAGAGATTCAGGCTTCCAATATTGTTGCCTCAGGTAACGCGTTCCGCACTGGTTACATGAAAGATCGAATTCAAGAATTCCGTCTCTCCGGCGGATATGACTTCGACACCGGTCTCATCGATGCACTGGATTTCGGTGTTACTTATACCGATAACAAGGTTCGCACCGCGTATGGCAATTTGCAGAATGAAACCTGGGGTGGCATTGATGCAAATCCCGACCCAGATATTTTCGAGCGCTACGATCCAGCGGACGACATCTATACTGAACGCGATTTGCCTGCCGATCTCGCGGGCATGGAAGGATCACAGGATCCAGCGATCATTAGTCGCTACTTCGCCATCGATACAGTGCGACTGATCAATGACCTCGAAAGCCGCTTCGGCATCTGTTCGAATTCCATAGTCGGCGATTGGTCGGGTGAAGGTTGCATCGCGGAATTGACGACCGACCGTCGTTTGCGGGAAAAGACGATCGCTCCGTACATCCAGTCATCGCATACTTTCGACATCCTGGCTGACGATGCACATCTGCTTCTCGGCCTGCGCTATGAAGTCACGGATCTTGTAAGCTCTGCCTTGACCCCGACCTACTCCGGGACATCCTTGCTGTCTTTTAATGAAATGACGCTGTTCGAAGTTGGGCGCCAATTCCGTACGGACAGAAATTCCTACGACAATTGGCTACCTGCGATCGATTTCGACATGTCGCCAATCGAAGACGTCGTCCTCCGCGCTTCCTACAGTCACACTATTACACGTCCAAGTTATGGCGACCTAGAAGCGGGCTTCAACCTCAACTTCCCAGCACGGCCGGACGGCGGCAGCACAGGTGGTGGCGGCAACCCATTCCTCTTGCCGTACAAATCGAAGAACATCGATCTATCCGCTGAATGGTACTATGGACCGTCCAGCTACATTTCCGTTGGTTATTTCAACAAGCGAGTTTCCGACTTCATTGGAAATCGCAATCGTAGGGACACGCCGTTTGATCTGCCCGATCCCAGCGATGGCGCAATCTTCAATGAAGCTGTCGCCGCACTGGGGTCCGACGCCAGTTTCGCGCAAATCCTGAATTATGCGGCAACCAATTACCCGAACGCCGTTCAATACGATGCGAACGGCAGCCCCCTTGGCATCATTGGGCAAGCGGGTGACCCACTCCTCAGCTTCAATCTGAGCAGTCCGGTAAACCTCGAAGAGCCCGCAACGGTCGATGGTTTCGAGTTTGCGATACAGCATAGCTTCTGGGACACGGGCTTTGGTGCCATCCTGAACTACACCGTCGTTAATAGTAACCTCGAGTACGATTTGCTTCGGGAGGGTTTTGATCCGGAGCCGCAGTATGCAATCAACGGGGTATCGGACAGCGCCAATGCAGTTGTTTACTACGAGAACTACGGTTTCCAAGCTCGTGTCGCCTATAACTGGCGCGACGAATTCCTGGATGGCTTTGGCAACGATCCATTCTTCGTGGAAGATTATGGTCAGTTCGACGTGAGTGCAAGCTATGAGTTCGATAATGGCCTCTCGATCTTCGCGGAAGGCATCAACGTAACCAATGCGGACCGCCGCGGCCACCGGAGGGCGGATCAGGCTGTCCACTTCGCTGCGCCGGGCTATGCCCGATACGCGGCGGGCGTACGCTTCAGCTGGTGATCGGCGGCATGGAGCGGTTCATACTTTACCGTTCCTTGCACTAGCCACAGAATGGGCCACGCTGCAGAACCGCAGTGTGGCCCTTTTCTTGGTCACTTGCTGCCAAGCCTGTATGGAATGTCGAACTGACATGGCGATAGATTTCGAAAAGGTGGTTATAGTTGGCGGGGGCACCGCAGGGTGGCTCTCGGCCGCCTATCTGGCAGCCCGCCGTCCAGAACTTCAGATCACATTGGTCGAAGCACCCGATATTCCGACCATCGGAGTGGGCGAAGGAAGTTGGCCGACCATGCGTGAGACGCTGCGCATCATCGGCATTCCCGAAAGTCAATTTCTCTTCGAATGCGATGCCAGTTTCAAGCAGGGTTCCCGTTTCGACGGCTGGCGCACGGGGGGGTCAGAAGACAGTTATCTCCATCCCTTCACGCCGCCCATCCTGGGGGATGTTAGGCCCCTCATTACAGCCTGGAAGCAGACTGACGGTCGATCTTTTGCAGAACTGGCATCTCCGCAGGCCGCTGTATGCATGCAAAATCTGGCTCCGCGACAGCGTTCCATGCCCGATTACGCTGCTGCCTTGAATTATGGATATCACTTCGATGCTGGCAAATTCGCCAGACTTTTGTCCCGACATGCGGTAAACCGCCTTGGCGTCACGCATATACGCGATCAAGTGATCGATATCCTGTCCGAAGGTCCTGACCGCATCGCTGGTGTAATTCTGCGGAGGGGTGGACAACTCAGCGGCGATTTCTTTCTGGACTGTACGGGCATGGCCGCATGCTTGATTGGCGAGCATTATGGCACTGCATGGATCGACCGATCGGACGTACTGTTTAATGACAGCGCGTTGGCCGTTCAGGTCGAAACCCAGCCGGACAGTCCAATCGCCTCGCAAACGATTGGCACGGCCCACAAGTCTGGCTGGCTGTGGGATATTGCTCTCCCGACGCGGCGAGGGATCGGATGCATTTACTCGTCGCAGTTTACGGAAGACGCAGAAGCCGAGAGGACGCTGAAAGACTACGTAGCTATAAATCTTCCCTGGCAAGAACCCGAGGCGATTGTTCCGCGCAAGATCAGCTTTCGCACTGGACATCGGGAACGCTTCTGGCGGGGGAATTGCGTTGCCATAGGCTTGTCCGCCGGGTTTATCGAGCCTCTCGAAGCCTCTGCAATCGTACTAGTAGAGCTTTCTCTCAAAGCACTCGCAGGCAGCTTTCCTGTCACCCGTGAAGCTCTTCCGGCTTACTCGGAACGGTTCAACAAGCTCTTTCACTACCGCTGGGAACGGGTCGTCGATTTCCTCAAGCTGCATTATGTGCTGAGCCAGCGCTCCGAACCCTATTGGAAGGCACACCGAGATCCCGCGAGCATACCGCCTTCGCTTGGGCGTCAGCTTCAGCTCTGGCGCGATCATCCCCCAACCCAATGGGACTTTCCCCAAGTAGACGAGATGTTCTCTGCTGCCAGCCAGCAGTATGTGCTCTACGGAATGGGTTTCGCCGAACCGCTGAGCGGGTCCAGCGAGGACCTTGAACCTGTTCAAGCGCAATTAGCGGCAGTGCGGGAAAAGGCGCGGGCGCTCACCGCTGCCATGCCGAAAAACCGTACCTACCTCGATGCACTGAGATCAACACACCCCGCCGATCCGCGGGAGGGAGAATTCGCTTAAATGGCAAACCACCAGACTTTGACACCAGAAAATCACCGAGACCTCCGTATCCACACCGAACCCAAAGCAGAATTGGGCGACGGCGTGATGGCTACGATGATTATTCCCGAGGAATTCCGTCGTGTGCAAAGTGAATTCCCCATCGTGTTCCGCCGCACGCAGGAAGGCGATACTTTCGTGCCATTGGCGCTCTTCGGCTTCGAGAATGGCGAGAACCTGTTTCTGAACGCAGGCAAATGGGAGGGGCGGTATCGGCCGCTTACGCTGGCCATTCAACCTTTTCTGATCGGAGCCCCGAGCGAAGAAGGGAGCGAGGGGCAAGTCCATGTCGACATGGATCATCCCCGCATTTCCAGTTCCGGAGAAGGCATGCGTGTCTTCGACGAGGACGGCGGCTCCACCCCATACCTCGAACAAATAGCCGGCCAGCTCGGCGAGCTCCACGTAGGATATCAGGGGACTGCCGCCTTTATCGAAGCGTTGGAACGCTACGAGCTTTTGGAAGCCTTCACGCTCGAGGTTCCGCTTTCAAACGGGTCCAAACAGTCCTTGGTCGGCTTCCATATCATCAAAGAGGACAAGCTTCAGCAGCTCGATGGTGATGCGCTGGCTGACCTGCACAAACACGGCTTCCTGCTGCCGGTGTTCATGGCCGTGGCTTCGCTGTCGCACTTCTCCGCTTTGATCGAACGCAAGGATGCAGCGCTGAGCAATGGCTGACGCCTCCCCTCTTATCTTTTCCAAGCTCACCCATATCGAGGAGCGCGAGGCGCCGGATTTTGAGGAATTGGCGGAGCTGCTGGAGGGGGCACGGGAGCCGTTCGTGGTGCGGGGCCTGGTGGCGGACTGGCCGCTGGTGCGCGCAGGGCTCGAATCTGCAGCCAAGGCGCGGGAGCACCTGCTGGACCATGCGCGGGCCATGCCCTTCACCGTGGCTCTCGGCCCGCCGGGCCATGGCGGGCGCATGTTCTATGCCGACGACATGCAGATTAACTTCCGCGAGGGGACCGGCAAGCTGGCCGACATCTTCGGCGGCTTCGACCGGTACGAGGGCGAGGACAATCCCCCTACCGCCTATGTCCCGTCGGTCGATATGAATAGAAATTTCAATGGCTTGACCGAGGCCAACCCCAGCCCGGTGGCCCAGTACAAGCCGCGCGAGAGCATCTGGATCGGCAACCGCACCAGAATAGCCGCGCATAACGATTTTCCCGACAATCTCGCCTGCTGCGCCGTTGGCCGCCGCCGCTTCACCCTGTTTCCGCCCGAGCAGTTCGAGAACCTCTATCTCGGCCCGGTCGACAACACTCCCGCCGGACGCGCGGTGAGCATGGTCGATTTCCACCAGCCGGATTTCACCGCCCATCCCCGCTTCGAAGCCGCGCTGGAAACCGCCCTCACCACCGAGCTGGAACCGGGCGATGCGGTCTTCATCCCGTCCATGTGGTGGCACCATGTGGAGGGATTGGCCCCGTTCAACGTGCTGGTGAACTACTGGTGGCGCGAGACGCCGAAATGGCTGGGCCAGCCGCAGGACGCGCTTAACCACGCCATCCTCGCCATTCGCGATCTGCCCCCGCAAGACCGGGCAATCTGGAAGCAGATGTTCGACCATTACGTGTTCGAACACGGCCCGAATGTCACCGATCACATCCCGGTAGGTGCGCGCGGCATCCTCGATCCCCTCACCCCCGAGGGCGCCAGCCGCATCCGATCATTCCTGCTGAGAGCCCTCAACCAATGAGAACCGCAACCACACCCCGCCGCATCGTCATCGCCGGTGGCGGCACATCGGGCTGGATGGCCGCCGCCGCCCTGGCGCGAACCATGGGCGACACGATCGAGCTGACGCTGGTGGAATCGGATGCGATCGGCACGGTGGGCGTCGGCGAAAGCACCATTCCGCCGCTGGTCAAATACAACCAGCTGACCGGCATCGACGAAGCCGAGTTCATGCGCGAGACCAATGCGACCTTCAAGCTGGGCATCGAGTTCGAGAACTGGGAAACCGACGGCGAAAGCTATTTCCATTCCTTCGGCGCGACCGGCAAGGATCACTGGTCCGCCGGTTTCCAGCATTTCTGGATGCACGGGCTGACACAGGGGCACGAGCACAGCTATGACGATTACTGCCTGGAGCTTGCCGCCGCGCATGCCGGCAAGTTTGCCATTCTGCCCGACAACCGCATCAACTATGCCTACCAGCTCGATGCGACGGCCTATGCCCGCTTTCTGCGCCGCAAGGCGGAAAGCTTCGGTGCCACGCGCCGCGAGGGCAAGATCGCCGCGGTCGAGCTCGACAGCGAGAGCGGCGATATCGCGGCCCTGACGCTGGAAAATGGGGAGCGGATCGAAGGCGATCTCTTCCTCGATTGCACCGGTTTCCGCGCGCTGCTGATCGAAGGCGCGCTGCATGTCGGATTTGACGACTGGAGCCACTATCTGCCCAACGATCGCGCCATCGCGGTGCAGACCGAAAGCGTTCGCGATCCGGTGCCCTTCACCCGCGCCATCGCGCATGAGGCAGGCTGGCAGTGGCGCATCCCGCTGCAGCACCGGCAGGGCAACGGCATCGTCTATTGCAGCCGCTACATGTCGGACGACGAGGCCGAGGCGCGGCTGCTCTCGACCGTCGAAGGCGCCACCTGCTCCACCCCCAACCGCCTGCGCTTCACCACCGGCGCGCGGCGCAAGCAATGGCATCGCAATTGCGTGGCCGTGGGCCTGTCGAGCGGGTTCATGGAGCCGCTGGAATCCACCAGCATCCACCTGATCCAGCGCGCCGTCCTGCGGCTGATCCGGATGCTGCCTTCGGGCGAGCGGGTAAGCCAGCGCGATATCGACGAATTCAACGATCAGCAGCTGACCGACATGGACCAGATCCGGGATTTCCTGATCCTGCACTACAAGGTCACCCAGCGGCGGGATTCGCCCTTCTGGCGCCAGTGCGCCGCCATGGAAATTCCCGACAGCCTGACGCAGAAGATCGAACTCTTCCGCGAGACTGGCCGCGTGTTCCGCAAGAACGAGGAACTGTTCGCGGAAAACAGCTGGGTGCAGGTGATGATGGGCCAGGGGCTGATGCCCGAAACCTATCACCCCGTCGCCACCAAGATGAGCAGCGAAGAACTGGAGCGCTTCCTTGGCACATTGCGCAGCAATGTTGCCCGTACGGTGGCAGGCCTGCCCGAGCACCACGCTTTTGTAAAACGCTACTGCGGTGCCAAACAGGCCGAAGCGGCATGAACAGGACGGTTGGATTGCCCTACTCGAAAAGGCTGACTTACCGATCGATCCTTGATGCACGCGATAGCGCTTCGCGAGAATCTGGGAGTCTTTTTGGAGACCACCCTGCAGTGGTCCTTAGAGATGTCGCCATACATGTTCGAAACATCCGTTCGGATGTTTTGCTAATGTTGGAATAGTTAGTAGTCTAGGAACGTGTGAGATTTCGAGAATAAGGAGATCGTCCCGTGCTCGTCTTTCTCATGATGGCAATAGCCACACCTCAAAGCTCTGACGTCATACTTTCCCGAGATGACGCCGAGGCGATGTCGTCCGATCAACTAGAGGATTTGCTTTTGGCAGAGTTTCCTCATGGCGATATCATCGGCGTCGAATTGCCAGACACCGGTCGTGGGCCGCACGGAGAAATGGCCGATCCATCTCTTGGCTATATCACCTTTCACGAACGGGGCCGCGCGGACAGTGGCCGCCTGTGTACGGCGCGCAGGATTGTTGTAGCGTTCGATTTGCCTGACGGCGTAAAAAGCAGACCGCTCAGTGAACGCAGCGCTGATGACCCAAAGCGACTATTCAGCGTAAACGGTCTTCCGCAAATTGCTGTCCTGAATGAAGTGACAACCGATGCTGTGTGCGCATTACTTCCCAGCGAGCGTTATGCCGGTATTAGTTCGCCACCCGAGCACGAGCGTCGCTTACGACAATTTATCGAGCTGACCGAAGCTTTTGACAAAGGCCCCCAGCGCGCATTCAATATAGCGTGCGGGGATTGGACGGGAGCGAAAGAGAAGCCGTGCGATGCGGACGAAGCGCTGGCAAAGATTGACTGGGCCAGAATGTCCTCCGTCCGCGCTATTGATTGGCCGCACGGTGTTTCTGCAACGCTCATCACCTTCTCCCAAACCAACGGCCCGCTTATTAAGGCCTACCTTTCGGGGGCGGAAACGATATCCGCAGCGAAGATTACTTATGCGTTGCCTGCGCCATTCTGAAACCTTCGGCTACGGCGGCTTTCCCAAGCCCAGACTTTCAAAACCTCGTCCAATCACAGGCCATTGCGTCATATCGGTGAGCCATCTCTCTCCGGGCGGAAGAAATAAAGTGACTAGAATCCGGACCGAGGCCGCTTCAATGGGCTGGTGAAGACGGTTTCGCTGCGGTAGCGGTGACAAGAAGAGGGGAATGCCAGAATGGGTCGGCGACGCCAGTCGGTGACAATAAAACATGTCGCGGCCGATGCGGGGGTTTCCCTGCAGACCGTCAGCCGCGTCATCAATAACGAACCGAACGTGCGCCCCATTATGAAGGAGCGCGTGCAGGCAAGCATCGACAAGCTCGGTTACGTTCCCAGTATTGCCGCCCAGCGCATGAGCGGTTCCAAGTCCTACATCATCCTGGCCATCAATGATCGCGACCGCACGATTGCCGACTGGCGCGCGCGCGAAGGGCGCGACTGGATCGACCAGATGCTGCTGGGCGGGATGCTGACCTGTGCCGAGCATGGGTACCGGATGATGATCGAGCTGGTCGATACGCATAACGACCATGTCGAACGCGAACTGGGGGCGGCCATCGCCGCCTTGCAGCCCGATGGGGTGATCCTCACCCCTCCCCATTCGGAAAACGACCTGATCACCGGACTGCTTGCGCAGCGCGGCATTCCGTTTGCCAGGATCGGCTCGACGCAGGACGGGCCCGGTATCGCCATTACGATGGGTGATACCTTCAATGCGGGGCTGGCCACCGATCACCTGGTCGAATTGGGCCACAAGCGCATCGGCTTTATCGCCGGGCCGGAAGAGTTCAGCCTCGCAAATCGCCGTATCGTGGGATGGGAAGCGGCCATGAAACGCGCGAACCTGCCTTGCGAGGGCCTATGCGAACGTGGAGACTTCGGCTTCGACAGCGGCACTGCGGCGACGGAGAAATTGCTGTCGCTTGCCAAACCGCCGACCGCGATAATCGCCAGTAGTGACCAGATGACGCTTGCAGCGCTGGCCACCGCCCGCAAACGCGGCCTGCGAGTGCCGGAGGACCTGTCGCTGGTCAGCTTCGACAATTCGCCGATCGTTCGCTTTACCCAGCCGGCGCTGACCGCTGTCGACCAGCCCATTGCGGCAACCATATCTCGCGTCGTGGAATTGCTCATCGAGAAGCACACTGCGAAACCGGAAGACGGGCCGACCATCGTTCCGGGAGAATTGATTGTTCGGGAATCGACGAGCCACGCACCAAAGCATGGCTGATGCCGAGGTAGCCAGCGGGGAACGCCAGTCGCTGCGCTTCATGTGGCTCTATGCCCTAGCCGTTGCAGGCGGTGCGGTTTCCTACGTTCCCTTCCTCACACTTTTGCTCCCGCTGCGCGCCACCGAACTGGCTGGCGATGCAAGGATCGACCTGCTCGCCTATATCGCCTTCGCCGGAGCGATCGCCGCCAGCGTCGGCAATATCGCCTTCGGCTGGCTGAGCGATCTCACCGGCACCCGCCGGCCTTGGATAGCAACCGGTCTGGTGCTTTCCTGCACGCTGCTGATCTGCGTGCGCGCAACCAGCGGTCCGCTGGATCTGCTCGGATTGATCGTGGTCTGGCAGCTGGCGCTCAACATGATGCTGGGGCCGCTCGGCGCATGGGCGGGAGATTCGGTGCCGGATAGCCAGAAGGGCTTTCTTGGCGGTTTGCTGGCCTTCGCGCCCGCGCTCGGGGCCGCTTCCGGCGCATTCGTGACCCTCCCCGGCCTGGCCGGACCGGACCAACGCCTGGTGCTGGTGGCGGGGCTGGTGGCAGCGATGGTGCTACCCGTCCTTCTGTTCGGGCGCCCCCGCCCGATGCCGCATCTCATGCTCGACGACGCCAGCCCCGAAGAACGGATCAGGCACGCCAAACGCAGCGCGGCAGCCCGGATGTGGTTGGTCCGCTTGCTGGTTCAGATCGCCGAAGCCGCCCTCTTTGCCTATCTGCTGATCTGGTTCACCAGCATTGATCCAACATTCACGGATAGCGAGACCGCGCGGGTGTTCTCGATTGTGCTCGCGCTCTCCGTACCACTGGCTCTGGTGGCCGGGCGCTGGTCCGATCGCCGCGAACGACCGATCCTTCCTCTGGCGCTGGGTTCTGCGATTGGCGCGGTCGGGCTGCTGCTGATGGCCATTTCCGACAATCTCGGCAGTGCCATCGCCGGGTATGTCGTGTTCGGCCTATCGACCAGCGTGTTTCTGGCCCTGCATACCAGCCAGACGCTGCGCGTCCTGCCCAAACCATCCATGCGAGGGCGGGATCTGGGCATCTTCAACCTGACCAATACTGTGCCCAGCCTGATCATGCCCTGGCTTACCCTTGCCCTCGTCCCGGTCTTCGGCTTTAGCGCCCTGTTCTTCACGCTGGCCGCCCTCGTCGCTCTAGGCACCGCGCTTCTGCTTACACTCGTAAAGACAAAGTAGCCGCTTGATTTCACGCGCACAGCGTGCCAACTCTCGCTCTTGATAACGTTCTCAATTAAGAGAGCGCGGAGAGGGATGATCGTTATGAAAGCGTTTTGGATGGCCACGGCCGCCGCGGTGACACTTGCCGGGTGCACCACTGTTCCAGGCGATATGGAAACGCCTGCCGCCAGCACTGCACGTGCTGCTGAAGATGCCCGCGTCGCCGATCTGATCGCCCGCATGAGCGTGGAGCGCAAGGTCGCCCAGCTGATCCAGCCGCAGATTAACAGCTTCACTGCCGAAGACATGCGCCGCTACCGTTTCGGCAGCTATCTCAATGGCGGCAACGGCGGCCCCTATGGCGATGAATATGCCGAAGCCAGCGAATGGCTGAAGCTTGCCGACGAGATGTATCTCGCCTCGATCGCCCAGCAGCCCAACGGTGAGCCCGTCATCCCGACCATGTGGGGCACCGATGCCGTGCATGGCCACACCAATGTGATGCGGGCCACGATCTTCCCGCACAATATTGGCCTTGGCGCAACACGCGACGCCGATCTGATACGACGCGTCGGCGAAGCCACTGCCACCGAGATCGAAGTCACCGGAATCGACTGGAACTTCTCGCCCACGATCGCCGTCGCGCAGGATGATCGCTGGGGCCGCACCTATGAAAGCTATTCCGAGGATCCGAAGATCGTCGCGCCGCTGGGCGCTGCGCTGGTCGAAGGCCTGCAGGGGCGTAAGGGTGATCCCAACCGGCTGGGCGCCGGGCATGTCATTGCCACTGCCAAGCACTTCTTCGGTGACGGCGGGACCGATCAGGGTGTCGACCAGGGCGAAGTAACCGGCGATATCGAGAAGCTGAAGAAGATCCACGCTGCCCCCTACCCCGCTGCCATCGGCGCCGGTGTGGAAACGGTCATGGCCAGCTTCAACTCGATCAACGGCCGCAAGATGCACGGCAATGAAACGCTGCTGACCGGCGTGCTGCGCAACGAACTGGGCTTCGATGGACTCGTCGTGGGTGACTGGAACGGCCACGGGCAGGTCGCCGGCTGCACCAACACCGACTGTCCGCAATCACTGCTCGCCGGCCTCGACATCTACATGGTGCCGGATGACTGGAAAGGTCTGCTTGAAACAACCGTGAGGCAGGTAAACGACGGCACGATCCCCATGGCCCGCCTCGACGAAGCCGTGACCCGAATCCTACGCGTGAAATACCGCGCCGGTCTGCTTGACGAATTCGTTCAGCCCTCGGGCCGCCCCAATGCCGGCCAGTACGATCTCCTCGGTTCACCCGAACACCGCGCCATCGCGCGTGAAGCGGTCGCGAAATCGCAGGTGCTGCTGAAGAACACTGGCGTGCTGCCACTTAAAGCCGGCGCGAACATCCTCGTCGCCGGCAGCGCGGCGGACGATATCGCGCAGGCCGCCGGGGGCTGGACGCTGACCTGGCAGGGCGGCGGTGATCTCGACAACAGCTATTTTCCGGGCGCAACCTCGATCTGGAAGGGCCTGGAAACCGCAACGAAGGAAAGCGGCGGCAAGGCCACGCTGTCGCCCGATGGCACCTATTCGGCCAAGCCGGATGTAGCCGTGGTCGTGTTCGGCGAAGAGCCCTATGCGGAGTTCGCGGGCGACCGCAAGCACCTCGGCTTCACCGACGAAGAAGGGCTGACGCTGCTGAGTAAATTCAAGGCCGAGGGCGTGCCCACGGTCGCCGTCTTCCTCTCGGGCCGCCCGATGTGGGTGAACCGCGAAATGAACGTTGCCGATGCTTTCGTCGCGTCGTGGCTGCCGGGTAGCGAAGGCGCCGGCGTTGCCGATGTGTTGACCGGCGCCGTACCGGCCACCGGCAAGCTCGGTTTCAGCTGGCCGGCCACCTGCGATGCAGGACCGCTCAACAGCCCCAAGGGCGCGCTTTTCCCGGTCGGATACGGCCGCGCTCTGACCGATACCTCACCTACCGCCAAGCTCGACGAAAACTGCGCCCCGCTGCTCGAAGGGCCCTCGCGCGCCCTGTTCGAATCCGGCCGCCTGGCCGATGGCGTGGTCGCATTTGCCGTCAAACCGAATGTCGAAGGCGTTGGCGAATACCTCGCCCAGATGCGCGGTGATCTCACCGATTCCGGCGTTCTGGTCAGCGGTTACGACCGTAATGCGCAAGAAGATGCACGTGAGGTCACGATGCGTGCAAATTCGCGCTTCGGCCTTTCGCAGACGCCCGATACCGGCGGTGCCTATCGCATCACCTATGAAGTCGTCACGCGCCCTACGGCTCCGATTAAGCTGCGCGTGGGCGAGGATGCTCTCGTCGATCTGACCCAGCCCTTCGCGGTGGCGCATGGCAAGGGCTGGCGCGAAATGCTGATCACCGAGCAGTGCGCGCCCGGCCTTGGCAACCGCATCCGGTTCGAAACCGAAGCCGAAGTCACCTTCCGCATCGCCAGCGTGGTACGCGAAGACGTTGCCGAAGGAACGGCCTGCTCGTTCTGAAGTCACGAAATCGTATTCGCTTTGTGCTGTCCGAAAAGGCTGGCACATAGCGCGATGCAAGATCAACGCCGGTTCGTGAAGTTCGTCGGCACTTGGGAGGAATACTGAAATGGCACTCGCACCAGATGTCGCGTCGAGCACCGACCCGGCGCCCATCGACGCCGACGATACGGGCATTCATGCGCCCGGCCTGAATTACTTCGTGTTCGGTCTGTTCTTCATCTTCGGCGGCATCACTTCGCTAAACGACGTGATCATTCCGAAGCTGAAGGAACTGTTCACGCTCAACTACACGCAGGCCATGCTGGTGCAGTTCTGCTTCTTCACGGCCTATCTCGTGGTCGGCATTCCCGGAGCGAAACTGGTCAAGCGGCTGGGTTACATGCGCGGCGCAGTGGCGGGCCTGCTGACCATGATGGTTGGCTGCCTGCTGTTCATTCCCGCCAGCCAGACGGCGACTTACGCTATCTTCCTGTTCGCACTGTTCGTCCTGGCGAGCGGCGTTGTCATCGTCCAGGTCGTTGCCAATCCGCTGATCTCCCTGCTCGGTCCGCAACGGACCGCGCACAGCCGCCTGACCTTCGCCCAGGCCTTCAACTCGCTGGGCACGACGATCTTCCCGATCGTCGGCTCGATCGTCATTCTCGGCAGCCTTGCCAATGTCAGTGCTGACCAGCTTTCCGGTGCAGAACTTACCGCTTACCGGCAAGCCGAAAGCGAAGCGATCTGGCAGGGTTATCTCGGTGTCGCCTGCCTCATTGCCCTTGTTGCACTCGCCGTATGGCTCTTCCGCAACCGCCTTCAGGGCGAAAAGCATGAAGCTTCTTCCGGTCTCGCCGGGTTCGACCTGCTGAAGCGTAGCCGCTTCGGATATGGCGCGCTGTGCATCTTCGTCTACGTCGGTGCCGAAGTTTCCATCGGTTCGATCATCATCAACTACCTTGCGCAGGACCGGGTTCTGGGCCAGCCGGAAAGCGTGATCGGATGGATGATAGGGCTTTACTGGGGCGGAGCCATGGTTGGCCGCTTCATTGGTTCGTACTTCCTGCGCATCTTCTCGCCGGGCAAAATCCTTGCCTTCAACGCGACCGGATCGATTCTCCTTATCATCATAAGCGCTCTGACCAGCGGCGAACTCGCTGCGTACAGCTTGCTTGCAGTCGGTCTGATGAACTCGATCATGTTCCCAACCATCTTCTCGCTCGCCTGCGAAAAGCTGGGGCCGCGTGCGGCAGACGGATCGGGCATCATCAACGTCGCGATTTTCGGCGGTGCGGTTGTCCCGCTGCTGTTCGGCGTCTTGGCGGATACGAGCGGCAGCCTCGCATTCGCGCTGATCCTGCCGATCATCTGCTATGCGATCATCGCCGGCTTCGGCATCTTCGCGAGAAAACCTGCCGTCGCCTGACCGCAGAATTTCTAAACACCTCGGGGGTTCGCAAGGCGGCGCAGGTCTGTCATGCGAACCCCCTTTGCGTTTGCAACTGCGAGAACCCAATGACCGATGCCGAACTCGCCGCCCATCTCGCTCATGTCGCTGGCCGGATACTGCTCGAAGTCCGCGCGAGCGGGATGTTCGAAGGCAAACGTCTCGGCAAGGCGGGCGACCAGACGGCCAATCAGTTCCTCTGCCACGCAATCCGCGCCCAGCGCCCCGATGACGGGCTGCTGTCCGAAGAAAGCAAGGACACGGACGAAAGGCTCTCGAAAGAGCGGGTGTGGATCGTCGATCCCGTGGACGGGACGCGGGAATACGGCGAAGAACGAGACGACTGGGCAGTGCATGTGGCCCTGTGCGTGAACGGCAAACCCGTGACAGGCGCGGTGGCTCTGCCCGGCCTGGGGGAAGTGCTGCGCAGCGATACACCCCGCGCGCTACCGCCTGCCGCGCAAAAGCCGCGCATGCTGGTAAGCCGCACGCGGCCTGCCAGCGAAGCCGTGGCGGTGGCCGATACGATCGGCGCAGAACTCGTCCCGATGGGCTCGGCCGGAGCCAAGGCAATGGCCGTGGTCAGGGGCGAGGCGGAAATCTATCTGCATACCGGCGGACAGTATGAATGGGACAGCGCTGCCCCCGTGGCGGTCGCGCTGGCGAACGGACTGCATGCCAGCCGCATCGATGGCAGCCCGCTGATCTATAACCAGCAGGATACCTACATGCCGGATCTGCTCATCTGCCGCCCCGAATGGAGCGAGCGCGTTCTCGCCGAGGTGGACAGGCTCAGCGCCTAACCATCCACTTGTGCCAGAAGCTGCCGCGCCCGGCTGAGGTGCGGGCGGTCCAGCATCTTGCCATTATGGCCGATGGTCCCGGCTTGTGGATTTGCGTCGAACAGCGCCACGATCTCGCGCGCTTCGGCGATTTCATCCTCGCCCGGGCTGAAAGCTTCGTTGATCACCGGCACCTGTGCCGGGTGGATCGCGAGCATCCCGCGATAGCCGTCACGGCGGACCTTTTCCGCGCGCGCCTTCAGACCTTCCAGATTGCGGAAATCGCCGTCGATCGTTTCGATGGCAGGCACATTGGCTGCAGCCGCACCAAGCAGGGTCAGGCTGCGGGCCAGTTCGTAAGTAAAGGAGTATTTGCCATCTTCCAGCCGGTTGGACATGGCCCCGATAGAATCCGCCAGATCCTCCGCCCCCCATGTCATCGCTACGAGGCGCGGCGCATCGGCGTAATCGCCGGTGGTAAACATCGCGGCAGCGGTCTCGGTGACCAGGACAATGACCGGAGTCGATCCGGGAGAGATGCCGAGTTCCATTTCGAGCGGAGTGAGAAGCCGGTCAAGTTCCTCTACATCATGCCGACCTCTCGATTTAGGGAGCATGATGCCCCCCGGGCGGGCATGCATGACGGCCGCCAGATCATCTGCGGTATGCGGCCCGTCGAGCGGATTGACGCGAACCCATAGCCTCGCCTTTTCCTCCTCGTCGCGCGCTTCGAGAAACACCGCAATCGCCTCGCGAGCCGATGCCTTCTCTTCTTCCGCTACCGCGTCTTCGAGATCGAAAATGACGATGTCGGCTTCGCCTTCCGTAGCCTTCGTCATTTTCTTCTCGCTATCGCCTGGGGCGAACAGCCAGCTGCGGTGCCGTGGCGGAAGATGATGAGAAGTCGTCACTCTTTGATCTCGCTTGTTTGGTCATTTGCCAAGAGCCTGCACCCGTCCTTCAAGTCAAGGCGCAGCATCAGCTATCGGACTGCTGCTCGTCCGCTGCTTCGAAGATAGCGGCCATGGCCGTTGTGCGCGGAAGGCTTTGGAACGCCTGCTGGTCCTCTGCCGGAACCGACGCACGGGCGAAGCTGCGCCAGATACCGAACATGCCGCCGAGTATCGCCAAGGCGCCCGTCACGGCGAAGAGACCGCCCGGCCCCAGTGCACCCATGCCGATGGAACCCAGCATAGGCCCGGCCACCGCACCCGCCGAATAGGTCAGGACCAGACCGCTGCTTGCTCCGATCCGCTCCTCTTCGGATAGATGGTCGTTCGAATGCGCCACGCATAGCGGGTATAGCGCAAAAGCAAATCCGCCGAACAGGCTGCCGAGGCCGATCACCGCTACCGGTGCTAGATCCATCAGAAAGATCGGGAGCGAGACGGCGAATGTCGCAAAGAAGCTGGCAATGACTACAAGCCGTCGATCGAAGCGATCAGACAAAAGCCCGAGCGGATATTGGAGCGCCACGCCGCCAGCGATGACGCATGAGGTGAACAGGGCAACCTGCGACAAACCCATTCCGATCCGCTGGATGTAAACCGCGCCCAGCGCATAAAATGCCCCCAATATTGCTCCCGTCACCAGCGTACCCACGATGCCGAGAGGCGACACCTTGTAAAGACGACGCAGGGAAAACGGCGCCACCGTTTCGATGACCGGCTGATCCATTCGCGTGAGGAGGACTGGAAGGAGAGCGATCGAAAGCAGGATTGCCGACAGCATGAAGGGCAGATCCGGCGCTTCGTCACCCAAATTGAGCAGGAACTGTCCAGCCGCCTGACCGCAATAAAGCGCGATCATGTAGGCGGCGAGCATGGCGCTGCGGTTCTTCGGGCTTGCCTGCTGATTGAGCCAGCTTTCGAGGCACACGAAGACCCCCGCCATGGCAAGCCCGTCGATAAAACGCAGAACCGTCCAGATGCCTGCGGAATCGAAAATCGCATAGGTCAGGCTGCTGGCAGAGTAGATCGTCACGAAAGCGGCAAAAGCGCGGATATGGCCCGTCCTTTCGATAAGTTTCTGTACGCGGAGCGCCCCCAGCATGAGGCCACCGAAATAGCTTGTGCCGACAAGGCCGATGACGCCTGCCGAAGCGCCCGCCAGTTCCAGCCTGATCGCAATCAGCGTGGACAGAAAGCCGCTGCCCGCCATGAGGACGAAAATCGCGATCAATAGCGCGCGAACAGGATAGGCCGAGGAAAGCATTGAATCGCCCGTATGCCTGCGCGCTATTCGCTTCAAGCTGAGTTTGCGGATTGGACAGCCCAGCCATGCTTTCTTATGCAACCAGCATGGAACAGATAGACTTCGACGACTTCCTGAAGATCGATATTCGCTCCGGCACGATTATCGAAGCAGAACCCTTTCCCGAAGCGCGCAAACCCGCGATCAAGATGCGGGTCGATTTCGGCGGCGAGATAGGGATAAAGAAAAGCTCAGCCCAGATCACTGACCTTTATGACCCGGATGGGCTGATTGGCCGGAAAGTGATGGCGGTGGTCAATTTTCCAGCGCGCCAGATCGGGCCGATCATGTCCGAAGTGCTGGTTCTGGGCTTTCTCGACGAAGAGGGGCGCATCGTGCTTGCCTCGCCGGGCGATGCTCCCGATGGCGCTCGCCTTATGTGATCGACAGCGGACCCGGGAATTCGGCTTCTCGTTGCGCTGGCTTAATCGACTGCGATATAGACCGGCCGTCCAAAGGGGATCATCATTGAAGAAGCGCCACGCCCTCTCCACACGCTTATGGCATTGGGTGAACGCCTTGTGCCTTATCGTGCTATTCATGAGCGGGCTCAATATCTCGAACGCACACCCGCGCCTGTACTGGGGTGATAAGGGCTTTCTGCCGTCGGAAGCCTGGCTATCGCTGCCCGATTTCCCCGGCTGGATCACAATTCCAAGTTATTACAGCCTCGCCGCAGCGCGTGACTGGCACGTCGTCTTCGCGATCGTCTTTGCCTTTGGTCTGCTGGCCTTCATGATAATCGCCCTCATCAACGGCCACATCTGGCGCGATCTGGTGCTTCGCGCTGTAGAATGGCGCCCGCAAAGCATCTGTCGCGATGTGAAAGCGCACCTCCGGCTCAATTTCGACCACGGCACCGGCAAATACAACGTCCTGCAGAAACTCGCCTATGCTTTGGTGATCTTCGTCCTGCTCCCAACCATGATCTTCACAGGCATGGCGATGAGCCCTGGGATGGAGGCGGCCTGGCCGTGGCTGAGCGAAATTTTCGGCGGCAGGCAAAGCGCGCGGTCGATCCACTTTCTGAGCGCCTTCGCTCTCGCAGCCTTTTTCATCGTTCATGTGCTTCTGGTGCTGCTTGCAGGCCCGATCACGCAGCTCCGCGGCATGATATTCGGCGGACGCATGCAAACCAGCGGAGGCCGCAATGCGCAGGCGTAACTTTCTGGTAGCCCTGGGGGCCACTGTCGTCGCGGGCTGCGATGCAGTCGGCGACAGCGCATGGTTTGGCAAGATCGTCGACCGAGCGCAGGACTGGCATCGTGGTTTGCACCGGACACTTGGCGGCGGGCGCATTTCCATGGCTCCCGAATATGGCCGCGAGGCAATCTCGCCCTTCTTTCGCGGCAACGGCACCCAAAGCGTCGACACCGCAGCTTATCGCGCGGCCATGGAAGATGGCTTTGCCAACTGGACCATTAGCGTATCAGGACTTGTCGAGCACCCGCTCGAGCTCTCGATGGAAAATATCCGCGGCCTGCCGCAGCGCACACAAATCACGCGCCATGATTGCGTGGAGGGATGGAGCGCTATCGGTGAATGGACCGGCCCCCAGCTCTCGACGATACTGGAAGCTGCGAAAGTCCGACCGGAAGCCCGCTTTGTTATCTTCCGCTGTGCCGACAATTTGAACGGCGGCGATTACTATGAAAGCTGCGATCTCGACGATGCTTTCCATCCCCAGACCATTCTTGCGCATCAGCTTAATGGAGAGCCGCTGCCCGAACGCAATGGCGCCCCCGTCCGGCTGAGGCTGGAACGCCAACTAGGCTACAAGCACGCGAAATATCTGACCGGCATCGAACTGGTCGAAAGCCTCGATGAGGTTGGCGGCGGAAAGGGCGGCTATTGGGAAGATCGCTCGGGCTACCAATGGTATGCCGGGATCTGATCACAGACATCTAGCAGCCCTAGCACGAGAGGCAGAAGCCTATCGGACCGTACCGATCCCGCCTCCAAGAGCGACGAACAGTGTCGTTCCGTTCTGCAGATAGGCCCGTCGCGTGGTGAGCAGTTGCTGCTGGGCTGAAAACAGATTGCGTTCCGCATCAAGCACTTCGAGATAATCCGCCACGCCTTCGCGGTAACGCAGGCGCGCAAGACGGGCGAGCTTTTCCTGCGCTGCGACGCCGTTCTCCAGGGCCGCAACCTGCTCGGCCAGCCAGCGTCTTCCGGCTAAGCCGTCCGACACTTCCCGGAATGCGGTCTGGACCGTCTTTTCGTATATCGCGACCTGTTCGACCTCGCGCGCTTCGGCAAGGTCCAAGCTCGCCTCGCGAGCACCCCAATCGAAAATCGGCAGCGTTACTGACGGGCCGAACGACCATGAGAAACCATCCGACCCGAATAGGCCGCCCAGATCGCTCGACGCCAGACCCGCGTTACCGGTCAGCGAAATCGTGGGGAAGAATGCCGCACGGGCGGCGCCGATGTTCGCACGCGCGGCGCGGAGCTGTTCCTCCGCAGCCTGTATATCGGGGCGCACGAGCAGAAGATCTGACGGCGTCCCAGGGTCCAGCGCCATCCCCCTGTTCTGCGCAGTCATTGGCAAGGACTGAGGCAAGTTGGCGGGGATCGTCCCGCCAATCAGGACTGCCAGCTGGTTGCGCAACCTTGCCTGAGCGAGACGCTCGGACGCCAGCTGTTGCTGAGCCGTAGTCAGCAGCGTTTCCGCCTGCCGGAAAGGCAGCGCGGATGTCACGCCTGCATCAAGGCGCCGCTGAGCAATGCGCAGACCTTCCCGTCGGCTCTCCAGTGTGGCCTCAGCCAGCTGGATCTGCGCTTCGGTCTCCAGCAATTCGAAATAGGTCGATGCCGTGTCTGCAATAAGAGAAAGGTAGAAGGCTCGTTGGTTTGCTTCGACCGCCAGATACTGCGCCCGCGCTGCTTCGGAGAGGTTGGCAACCCGTCCCCAGAAATCCAGTTCGAAGGAAGATACGCCGACACCCACATTGAGCCGATCCGTGGTTATTGCGCCTTCAGCGCCCGGTTGCACCGTACCGAGAGGCGTGCGGGATCGGGTAGCAGATGCGCTTGCGACCGGGGTCGGCAATCGGCGGCTGTCCTCGATGCGATATTGCGCGCGAGCTTGTTCGATCCGGGCTGTCGCCGCCACAAGGTCGCGGTTGTTCGCAACAGCCGTATCGATAAGCGCGACCAGTCTCTGATCGGCAAACCATTCCGCATAGGTCAGCGTGCTGGCGACCACGGTTCCGTCCGGCCGGTAATCAGCGTCGTAGGCAAGTGGCGTGGAGAGAGCGGGACGCTCATGATCCGGTGCCATGTTGACGCAACCCGAGAGAGCCAGAGCCGACAGGCTGGCTGTTAGCAAGCGCCTCATTCCGTTCCTCCTTCGAGATGGCCCGCCGGTTTGGGTTTGCGTCCTCCCAGTCTGGTTCGCACCAGCAGGTAGAGCAGCGGAATGATGAAGATGCCGATTGCCGTAGCCGCGATCATCCCGCCCATGACACCTGTTCCGACCGCGATGCGGCTTGCAGCACCAGCGCCGGAAGAGAAAACCAGCGGAACCATACCCAGAATAAACGCAAGCGAGGTCATGACGATCGGACGCAACCGCAACCGTGCTGCTGCCTTCACCGCCTCAAGCGGGCTCTTGCCCTCTGCCTCTTCCTCAATAGCGAATTCGACGATCAGGATCGCGTTTTTGGCGGCAAGTCCGATAATCGTGATGAGGCCTACGTTGAAGTAGATATCCGCCGACAATCCGCGCAGCATGGTGAACACCACCGCACCCAGAACACCCATCGGCACGATCAGCAGAACCGAAAGGGGCACGACCCAACTTTCGTAGAGCGCGGCAAGCACAAGAAAGACAATTACGACCGAAAGGCCAAGCAGCAGACCGATCTGACCGCCAGCCTGCTTTTCTTCATAGCTGATGCCGGTCCATTCGAACCCGATGCCTTCCGGCAACTGGCTGGCAAGTTGCTCCATCTCTGCGATGGCTGCCCCCGATGAGGCGCCAGGCGCCGCAGTGCCCGACAGCGTCATTGCTGGGTATCCGTTGTAACGGGCTACCGCTGGCGGGCCCGCAGTCCATTCGGCCGTAGCAAAAGCACTGAACGGTACCAGCGCGCCTTCCGCATTGGGAATACGGAGCGAAAGCACATCCTCAGGCGTCATTCGATGGGGCGCATCAGCTTGAACGAGAACCTGAAGGACACGACCCTGCCGGTTGAAATCATTCGCGTAAGCCGAACCGAAATTGATCGACAGCGCGTTGCTCACATCGTTCATCGAAAGGCCCATCGCACGTGCATTGACGCGGTCCACTTCCACGTGAAGCTGCGGCGCCGGTGCCTCATCCTCTGGCCGAATATTGGCCAAGGTCGAACTTTGCGATGCCATGCCCAGAAGCTGGTCACGTGCTGCGGTGAGGGCGTCGCGGCCAAGACCGGCACGGTCCTGAAGTTTCATCGTGAAACCGCTGGCCTGACCGAGTGACTGAATTGCCGGAGGCTGGATCGCGAAAGCCAAGGCGTTGTCGAGCCCCATGAACATACCCATGGCACGGCCCACCAGACCTTCAGCCGAACTCGCATCTCCGCTACGCTCGCCCCAGTCTTCCAGAGGGGTGAAGATGATGGCGTGATTTTGCCCTTGGCCGAAGAAGCTGAAGCCTCTCACAACCACACGATCTTCAACCTCTTCTTGCGAGGCCCAGAATTCTTCGACCGGAGCCAGCGCCTCGTTCAGCCTTTCGCGGGTAGAGCCCGCAGGAGATTGGACAACGGTGATGACATAGCCTTGGTCTTCCGTGGGCAGGAAGCCGCCGGGAAGCCGGAAGAAAAGCAATCCGGTGAGTCCGGCAAGCAGGAGGAAAACTGCGAAGCCACGCATCGGTCGGTTCAAGATCCGCTCGTTGGTCTTCCCGTAGCGATCGGTCATCTTGCCGAACCATCGGTTGAAGCGACCAAAGAAGCGCCCCGTCGAACGGCGGGCTTTCTCTACCACCCCGCGCCAGCCATCGGGTAACGGCTCGTCGGTCTCACTTTCGGCAGGCGTCTCGTCGCCGTGGCCCTGAATATCTTCCTTGCGAAGGAAAGTCGCACACAGCGCCGGCGTCAACGATAGCGCAAGGACGGCGGAGAAGAAGATCGAAATGGAGAGGGTTACGGAAAACTGCCGATAGATGCCGCCAGTGGACCCAGGGAAAAATGCCATGGGAATAAATACGGCAATCAGGACCAGCGTGATGCCGATGATCGCTCCTGTGATCTGGTCCATGGCTTTGCGCGTCGCCTGTAGCGGACCAAGGCCCTCTTCACGCATGATGCGCTCCACATTCTCGATGACCACAATTGCGTCATCAACCAGAATGCCGATCGCCAGCACCATGCCGAACAGGGAAAGCACGTTGATCGAAAAGCCGAACAGCCAAAGGCCGAGACAGGCGCCTGCGAGCGCGATTGGGACCACCAGAGTAGGAATAAGTGTGGCGCGCCAGTTCTGAAGGAAAAGAAACATTACGAGGAAGACGAGAACCATCGCCTCGATGAGCGTCTTAACCACCTCCTCGACTGAAATTTCGACGAAGGGAGTTGTGTCGTAAGGAACCGACCAAGCCACATCCTGTGGCAGGCCCGCCCCAATCTCCGCCATGCGTTCTTTCACGCCCTCAGCTGTGGACAAGGCATTGGCACCGGTCGCAAGCTGGATCGCCATGCCTGCCATGGGCTGGCCGTTCAGCGTGGTCGACGTAGCATAGCTTTGTGCGCCGATTTCAACGCGCGCCACATCTCCCAGGCGCACACTTGCACCACCTTCATCCGTACGAAGAATGATGCGGCGGAATTCGTCTTCCGTTGCGAAACGGTTCTCGGTCGTAATCGTCGCGGTGATTTCCTGCCCCTCCTGGAGCGGGAGCGCGCCGATCGAGCCACCGGCCGTCTGGGCATTCTGTTCCCGGATCGCAGCAACGACGGCGCTGGGCGAAAGGTTGTAGGACGCGAGCCTTTCCGGATCGAGCCAGATGCGCATCGCATATTCCGAACCGAAAAGGGTGACATCGCCAACGCCAGCGACGCGGCGCAATTCATCGACCACTTGGGTCGATGCGATGTTACCAAGGTCGGTAGTGTCCAGATTGCCCGACTTGGACGTAAGGGCGACGATAAGCAGGAAGCCTGCGTTCGCCTGCCGCACCGTGATACCTTGGCGCCGCACTTCTTCGGGCAGGCGCGCCTCGACCGTGCTCAACCGGTTCTGCACTTCGGTCTGCGCAATATCGATGTCGGTGCCGGCTTCGAAGGTCAGCGTGATTGCTGCCGAACCGTTCGAACGACTGGACGAGGACATATAGAGAAAACCCTCGACCCCGTTCAACTGCTGCTCGATCACCTGAGTCACGTTCTGCTCGAGTGTTTCGGCATCAGCACCAGGGTAAACGACATTGATCGCCAGTGATGGCGGAGCAACTTCGGGATACTGTTCGATGGGCAATGCCCTGAGAGCGATGAACCCCGACAGCAGAATGCCCAGCGAGATCACCCATGCAAAGATGGGGCGATCGATAAAGAAGCGCGCCATTGTTAGTTGGCCTTCGCTTCAGGCTTTGCAGGCGTCGCGGAGCCGGAACGACCGGTTGTGGCATTCGCCACCTTGACCGGCATTCCGGGTTGAAGTTTCTGAAGGTTCGATACGATAACCTGATCGCCTGGGTTGAGACCACTTTCAACGACCCAGTCATCGCCCATCAGTTGGCCAAGCTTGATCGGACGGACTGCCGCCTTCCCTTCCTTGTCGACAACCATGACGCTGCCGCCACCTTCGGTTACGGTCACAGCACGCTGCGGGATGGCAACGACATTGCTGACTTTGCCTGCATAGATGCGCGCATTGACGAACTCACCCGAGAGCAGAAGCCCGTCGGGATTGGGAAACTCGGCGCGTAGCTGAACGGTGCCGGTGGACTCATCCACGCTGAAATCGAGAAACTCGATTACCCCCGGCAAGTCATACTCGGTCCCGTCTGCAAACAGGAGGCGAACTTCGACCGCATCGCTGGGGGACAGGTCGAGCTCGCCATTGGCAATGGCCCGGCGAAGCTTCAGAACGTCCGTGGCGGACTGGGCAAAGGAAACATAGATCGGCGAGATCTGCTCGATTCGCGTCATCAGTGTTCCTTCAGGCTGCGAAACGAGCGCACCCTCGGTCACAGCGGCTCGACCGGCACGGCCGGAAATTGGGGCACGCACGGTCGTATACCCTAGCTGGAGCGACGAAGCGCGGAGCTGAGCTTCGATCTGGGCCACGTTCGCATTGGCCTCCCGCGCGGCAGCCTGAGCAGCGTCGAACTCCTGACCGCTGATCGCATTTTCCTCTAGCAAGGGCCTATACCGCTTCAAAACTGCGTTCGCGTTGGCAGCTGTAGCACGTGCCCTCTCCAGGCTGGCCTGCGTCTGTGCGTAGCTCGCCCGAAGTTCCGCCGGATCGATGCGAAAAAGCGCCTGGCCTTTGCCGACATCCGTGCCCTCTTCATACATACGGTCCTGAACGATACCCGTGACGCGCGCCCTGACTTCAGCCACGCGCACTGGCTCGACCCGCCCGGGCAGCTCAATCACGTTATCGAGATTAGTTTTTCCCACGGTCACCGTCCTCACGGGGATCGGCTGATCCTGCGGCGGAGCCTCGGAAGACGAACAGGCGGCAATGATGGCTCCGAGTGTCAGCAGTAAGAGTGTTCGAAAAAGCTTCATCTAAAATCCTCGCGGGACACCGCACGGTTTCACCCGCGGTTCATGTGGATCGGCCTTTTGACAATTTAAATACAATTGTAAATTGACATTTTTGCATCATTTGTCAAAAACAATGCCATGGAAGAACGAGCATGCAGGATAGCGCAAGCTGGCTATGAAGTAATCAGTCGCTACGGCATTCGGCGCGCTACGATGAATGATATTGCACAAGCGGCCGGAGTGTCGCGGCAGACGGTTTACAATATCTTCCCGAACAGAGAAGAACTATTACATGGCGTTATCCGCTATCATTTCTGGTCGAGATGGAGCGAGATCGCCGAAGCTACTGACGGCGTCGTCGATCGCGAGGACCGGATAACGATCCTTCTTGATAGGCTGGTCATCAGGTCTTGGGAATCCATGCAAACGATGCCCCACGCCGATGAACTCGAACTCGAGATAGACACGACGATGCGCGAACGCATCGCAGACATTCACCAAGAGGCTACCCGGAAACTTTGCGAGTTTTTCCTGCCCTATGAAAAACAGCTTCGATCCCGAGGAATGTGTGCGAGGGGCATCGGTGAAATGCTTCACCTCTCCTTTATCGGTTTAAAGTTGAGTTCGACGGGTCGGGAGCAGATTGAGACGGTGGTTGGTACGCTTCGGGCGTGCTTGCTGGCGGTGACCGAGTAGGGTTGTATTTGGAAGAGTTCTTCCTGGAGCCGTTAGGTGTTCAGCAAGGACCGGGCGCCTCTACCTATTCAGCTCCGTTCAGAACGCACAGTAGAGT
>NZ_BAAHND010000004.1:0-184779 GCF_054655615.1 Qipengyuania triglochinis
CCCCGCTCAATTAATCTAAACGTCAGAAGCTTGCGGAAATCGTACCTACGATCGCGTCATCGGTCAGACCGTCGATGGACGGACCTTCAACTCCGATGTAGGCGATACCCACTTCCAGTATCCCATGTGATACGCTTGCCCCGATTGACCAATCGAGACCTGTTTCATCGGTTGCCCCAGCCAGAATCGGCGGCGCGAGAACTCCATCAGTATAGCCGAGGTGCGCAGAGAGCGACACCGGCGTGGAAGGCAATGAATAGCCAAGATCGGTATAGATATAGAGGTTGTCATCGCCGCCTAACGAATCCTGCTCGAAAGCATAGGCCGCGCCGACAGTGGCTTCGGCACCCCCGAGGTTGAAGCCGACCGAAGCATAAGGCTCCCAATAATCCGTATCGAGGCCCAGTTCTTCAGTGGGATAGACGTAATACAGCACACCTACGTCGAGAGCGACGCCCTCCGATACATCGCCCGACCAGCCACCGTAGATGTCGAATTCCATCTCACCGTAGCTGTCGCCGCCGTCGATGGACGATGCCCATGTACCGACATAAAAACCGCTTTCATGGGCGACATCGACACCGCCTTGAATGGCAGGGTCTCCCCCAGACAAAGACACGCCGCGAAAGCGGTAGTCGGTCGTCAGCGCCACATTGGCGGAAACAGTAACACCGTTATCATCTGCAGTTTCCTGCGCATGGGCCATCGATGGTACCGCAAGGCTCGTCACCATTGCAGCAAGAGAGACGGCAAATTTGCCGTGAAAGGACGTTAGCATTCTCGAACTCCTATTGGTTCGTTAGGGTGCTTCGTCCCACCTGCGCTTTCGACGGGTCCATATTTTAATACCGGCTCCTCGGTCGAAATCGCAATAATCGTGCCTCAATTGCCAAAAATACGCAAGAACCGCTCTTGAATGAAACCCTTTGGTATCAAAAAGCGTGTCTATTGTGCAACTGCGGTTCGTTGATGCCCCGGTTCCTCTCTTGCTGGTTTTGCTGCGCTACTCTAAGCGCTCGCTTCTCCTCTCCTCTGCAAAATCATCGTCATGTTCGATTCCATTCGTCGCATCTTTTCCAGTGGTCCTTCCGCTCGCCGGGTTGCACGCGTTCCAGAAGGCGAGCGTTGGTACGTCATCGGCGACATTCATGGCCGGCTTGACCTTTTCAAAGAGTTGAAGGCGGCGATCGATGCGGACGATGCGACCCGCCCCAGCGCGAAGACAACCATTGTATTATTAGGCGATCTTATGGATCGCGGACCGGATAGTGCCGGAGTGATCGCGCTCGCGCGCAAATGGGGTGAGGAACGTAATGTCCGGTACGTGTCGGGTAATCATGAGGAAATGTTTCTCGACAGCTTCAAAGATCGAGAAGTACTCCGCCATTTCCTGAAACACGGGGGACGCGAGACTGTTTTGAGTTATGGCATCAGTCTGGATGACTATCGGCGGATGGATCTTTCGCAGATGAAGGAGGCCATAAACCGGCAGGTGCCTATGGCTGACCGGGAGTTTGTGGAGAGCTTCGAAGATCTGATTATCGTTGGTGACTATGTGCTGGTGCATGCAGGCCTTAATCCGAAGCATCCTGTCGAAGAGCAGAAACAATCTGATCTCCGCTGGATCCGTGATCGCTTTCTCAAGCATCCTGAGCCATTCAGCCATGTCGTGATCCACGGCCATACGATTTTTGAGGAAGTGGAAGACACTGAACACCGGGTCGGTATCGATACTGGAGCATTCCGCACCGGGCGCCTTACCGCGCTAATGCTGGAAGGCGACCGACGTCGCATTATACAGTCGGTTGCCAGTGAAGATGGCACGATCAATATCGAAAAGGTGGACTGATTATGAAGATCGCGATGGTCGGCTCGGGTTACGTTGGCTTGGTCTCGGGCGCCTGCTTTGCCGATTTCGGGCACGAAGTTGTCTGCATCGACAAGGACCAATCCAAGATCGATCGCCTTCATGATGGCATCATGCCAATCTATGAACCGGGCCTCGCAGAGTTGGTAGGTACAAACGTTCAGGCCGGACGCCTCAGCTTTACCACCAGCCTTGTCGAAGGCATCCGCGGTGCGGACGCGATCTTCATCGCTGTTGGAACGCCTAGCCGCCGCGGTGATGGGCATGCCGATCTCTCTTTCGTATATGCTGTAGCCGAAGAGATCGGGGCTAATCTGGCCAATGATGCGGTTGTGGTGACCAAATCCACCGTTCCGGTCGGCACAGGCGATGAAGTAGAACGGATTCTCAAAGACAGTGGCACCAGCCACCGTATCTCTGTTGTGTCAAATCCTGAGTTCCTGCGGGAAGGCGCAGCAATAGGCGACTTCAAGCACCCGGACCGTATTGTGATCGGAGCGGAAGACGAATTCGGGCGGGACGTCATGCGCGAAATCTATCGCCCGCTGTTTCTCAATGAGTCCCCGATCCTGTTTACCGGTCGTCGGACCAGTGAACTGATCAAATATGCGGCCAATGCGTTTCTGGCTACCAAGATCACCTTCATCAATGAGATGGCGGATCTTTGCGAAAAAGTCGGCGCCGATGTGCAAGACGTTTCCCGCGGCATCGGTATGGACAATCGCATTGGACCGAAGTTCCTTCATGCTGGTCCAGGCTACGGGGGATCATGTTTTCCCAAAGACACTCTGGCCCTCCTAAAGACGGCGGAAGATTACGACAGCCCAACCCGCATCGTTGAGGCCGTGGTCAAGGTCAACGACGCTCGCAAACGAGCGATGGGGCGCAAGGTGCTCGACGCCATTGGAGGCATTGAGCAAGCGCGGGGCAAGAAGGTCGCAATGCTTGGTCTGACTTTCAAACCCAACACTGACGACATGCGCGATTCGCCCGCCATTGCCGTGGCACAGACACTCACCGATGCAGGCGTCGAGGTTGCAGCCTACGATCCCGAAGGCATGGAACTGGCCAAGCCGCTCATGCCGGAGGTGACCATGGTCGACGATCCTTACGTCGCGATTGAGGGAGCGGACGCTGTCGCGATCGTCACCGAGTGGGACGCTTTTCGCGCCCTTGATTTCGACCGCATCAAGGGTCTCGCCAACGCTCCTATCCTGATCGATCTGCGTAATATCTATCGTCCAGAGGACATGCGCGGGCTCGGCTTTGAATATCTGAGTATCGGGCGTGCCTGATTTCACCGCTCGTGCATTCAGGCACGAGCAACCGCATCATGTGAAAGACACTGCGATGAGTCTCGACGAATCCGAAGGACTGGATAATCCGATCGCGAAATGGACCGTGATCGTCACCATGACTGCTCTGGTCCTCATGCTCGCGATCGCCAGCTGGCTGGCCTTTTCGGTCAAGCTGGATACCGTCACCGAGGTCAGCGAGAAGAGCGGACAGATACATATCCGGGGGAGCGAAACCAAGTTCGTCGGCTATGCGAAAGGCACCTATTCGGGCCACGAGGTCCTGATCGAAGGCCTCCCCAGCACCGAGCAGTTGCAGGAGCTTCCCCTTGCCTGGCGGGCGCTGTGCGTCGTGCGTGACGATCCGCGTACCGACTGGAGCGAGTCCAATCCGATGCTGAAAGTCCATCTGCACTCGGACGAGATGAACGAAGCGTGCCGGCCCTTCGAAGGGCTGGAGATCGAAGGGTCGCCGCCGGTACCGGCAACCAACCCTCCGCCCAGCCTTCCCAAGGTGATCAGCGAGGAAATCGGTCAGCCGAACCAGTGATAGCGGTTCCGCCGCTTACCCAATCCGATAGCTGCCGCGATCAGCACCAACAGGCCGGATAGAGCGGCAGCGATGGCGATCGCCTGGTGCGACTGTCCGCCGCGCAGGAAGATCGCCAGCAGCGCCCAGCCAAAGACCAGCGCGTACCAGGGGTTGCCCCGGCTGCGCAGGACGGCAAGGCTAGCAATCACGCCCCCCACCAGAACCACGCCTGCTGCGATCATGGGGTGGGCGCTGCCGCCCCCGACCCCGTGATAGACCAGCGAGGCGGCGATATTCACGATGCTGGCGGCAGTCAGCCATGCCGCCAACGCGCTGAACGTCACCGCCACGATGATCCGCTCGGCACGTGAGAACGGCCGTTCGAAGTGGACCAGCGCGCGCAGGATCTGCAGCAGCGCGCCCAGCGACACCAAGATGATGATCGCGCTGACGAAGGTCAGGTTCGCGAACTGGGTATAGACCGCCCACACACCCTGCAGCGCGAGCGCCACCACGGACGCCCAGCCGATTTTGTCCAGCAGCACATTGTCCCGCTGCGCCGGGAACGCCTGCCAGATCGCATAGACCGCGCTGCCGAAGAACAGCGGCCCCCAGATCGCAAAAGCCCAGCCCGCCGGCGTGATCAGCGTTCGCACGCTGTCCGAGCGATCGCCGATGGATTCGCCCAGCCCAAGCTGTGGCAGGAAGGTCGCGCCGATCTGGACGATGACGGCAAGGACGATCGCAAGCCGCTGGATCGCGCTGCGGTGAAGATGCTGGTTCATGCCGCGCTCAACCGCCAGAGCGGCGAACCGGTTCCGCCATGCGGGCCGATATGCAGCGAAATGCCAGGGGGCCTGTAAGCCGGGTTCTGTTCCGCACGCGGTATGCCCAATGCAAGCAGAGGGACACCAGCCGCACGGCGGCAGCCATTCGTCTGGGCCATGGATTGCTCCATGGCTCGAGCAGCCAACCCGGGTGGTCGCCGTTTGCACGAGGGGCGAAACACCCCTGCCCTCTTGCGAGAGCGCGCCACCCCTATTCGGCCTTGCTCCGGGTGGGGTTTACCATGCGGGCCGCGTTGCCGAAGCCCCGGTGCGCTCTTACCGCACCCTTTCACCCTTGCCTGATCCCGCGAACGGGCCATCGGCGGTATGCTCTCTGTGGCACTTTCCCTATGGTTGCCCACGGCGGGCGTTACCCGCCACCCTTGTTTCGTGGAGCCCGGACTTTCCTCGCGACACGAAGTCACGCGGCTGCCCGGCCCCCTGGCACGCCAAGCGATAGAAGCCTTGGCCCTCCTCGCCAAGCAAAACCCGCCCTGCGTTACATCAACAGGGGTATTTGCAAAAACTCTGCCTACCGGCTTTATGTTTGATAAACAGCCGCCTGTTGCGGATTTTGGTGTTTGCGCTGTCAACTTCCACTTCCCGCCAGATATGATCGCTCCAGGTCCCCGACCGGCCCTAACGCCGCCACGCTTTTAAGCGCAGCGCCCATCACGCCAGCTAAGCAAGACGGTCCCGTGTAGGAAAGCACTCATTAAACACCCCCAGCTATATTCCCTCACACGCTCGTATCGCCCACCGACATTGCCGGCGGCGATAACAATGAGCGCACAGTATGATTGTGCAGCCGGTTTTGCCTTCGGCTGCCTCAGCCCTTTACTGTGGTTGATTGCTTGGGATGCGGGTCATGAAAGTTTACACAGTAGGTACAAAGCCCGTCGGTGGTCATTATCCAAGGGTGGATTGGGGAGAGGATGTTTTTCCGACGCCGCCTATGCTGGACGACAATTTCGACGATGGCCTGCCGAATGCCAATGGCCAGAAAGGCGGTGTACGCGTTTATGGAGGTGCGCTTCCTAAGGTGGTGCGCTGGGACGAAGCGGCCGACAATCCCCCGCCTGATTTCGACAATATGCCGACGATGAATGTGTCGGAACGCGCCAAGCGGGTGATCGAGTCCGTCGAGCCGGGCGTGCATCAGTTTTTCCCGGTCGAATATATCGACCGGCAGGACCAGCCGATCGAGACTCGATACTGGTTCTATATCTGCAATCGGCGGGACACCATTCACCCGACGAAAAGCAATATGCTGCTGAATAAGTGGGGGGAATACATTCCACCGATCGACGCAGTTCGCCGGAAACTCGAAATTCCACCCCATGTCGACACCAAGTCACCAGGAAAAATCGTAATCGACAGTTCGAAAATCGGTTCAGAACACATGTGGTGTGAACCACGCGCCGAAGGCGCACGCCTCATGTCGGAAGCGATGTGGCAGGCCATGCAGATTGCTGGCCTGACCGGCATGCAGCCCAAAGAGATCGAGACCGTCTGATGAGTTGCAACGACGGATCAAACAATACGATTGTGCAGCCGGTTTTGTCGTCGGCTGCCTCAACCCTTTTCTGCGGTTGATTGCTTGGGGGTGCGGGTCATGAAAGTTTACACAGTCGATGCAGAGCCGGTCGGCGGTCATTATCCGAGGGTGGATTGGGGCGAGGATGTTTTTCCTACCCCGCCCACGCTGGACAACAATTTCGACGACGGTCTTCCAAATACCAGCGGCCCGAAATCCGGTATGCCGCTTTATGGCGGCGCGCTTCCCAAGGTGGTGCGGTGGGACGAACCTGCCGACAATCCGCCACCCGATTTCGACGGTATGCCGACGATGAATGTGTCGGAACGCGCAAAGCAGGTAATCGAATCAATCGAGCCGAATACGCATCAGTTCTTTCCGGTTGAATATATTGATCGTCAGGACCAGCCAATCGAGATGCGATATTGGTTCTATATCTGCAATCGCCGGAACACCATTCACCCGACAAAGAGCAATATGGCGCTGAATCCTATGGGTACATTCAGCCCAGCGAGAGATATGCGAGAGATGGGGTGGGACTTACCGCCGCACGTTGATCCAAAACTTCCGCCCAAGACGCGGCTTGATTCTTCCAAACTTGGTGATGCTCACATGTGGCGAGAGGCGCGTTCTGGCAGTGGAATGCGCCTCATGTCGGAAGCGATGTGGGAAGCTATTCAGGCTGCCGGGCTAAATGGGTTGCGACCTAGTCAGATGGAAACCGTCTGACGGGGTTCAGTGACAGCACCTTTAAAACCGCCGATGGCTGAGCATGAAGGTCTTCGGGGTTTAATTTGATATTACGGCCCTTGGCCCTCCCGGCAACGTCTTCGGGAAATCAGCCATGAGCCGGACCTCCCGCTGCGGCACCGACGGATTCGCGAGGCACAGCATCGAACCCGGCAAAGCTCTGCCCAAGCGCCGCTTGCGCGAAGGCATCCGAGCAAAGCCCGTTTGCAAACGTCAGCAAATGCGGGTCGTGCCAGATATGATGATGACCCACCTGCCGGTTGTTGAAGACTAGCTTGCTATCCGGGTAACGGATCATCTTCGAGGTCTTAGGATCGAACTCGCTGTCGACCCAGTAGCCTTCATCCGGCTCATCCGCCGGAGCCTTCCAAACAAAGGTCGTATGCTCGCGATCGATGCTGTCGACCCGTTGGCAGATGATGAACCAGTAATAGGTCGCCACAGCCGGACCGTCGGGTGTCCGGCAGATTTCGACCGGCACGAACTGATGCACGCCCGGCTCGAACTGCTGGACCAGGTCGCGAAAGCGCGGTGAAACCATGAAGCCGGGCAGGAACTCGTCGAGATCGTCCGAGGCCCACAGATATCGTTTGGGGAGGGTCTCCGGCTTCAGCGGATAGCCCTGCTCGCGCGTGACGACATTATCCTTCTTGGCGCGCCAATGAACCGCATCGGGATCGGCGTACTCCAGCCTCGCATCAGCCTCGACGTTGGAAAGCCCGATCGGTCCGGAATCCGGCGCGTAGTCGCGGGTTTCCTTGTGGTACATGAACCAGACCATCACATTATCTCCATCGCCACGCATAATGGCCGTCCTGTCAACGCGCGCTCCTCGCTACTCGCTGCCTCCGTTCAGCAGCACGTTTTCCGGCGCGGCGCCGATCACGCCAGATAAGCTAGATGGTCCCGTGTACGAAAGCACTAAACGGCCGGTCGGTCAGAGCACGGGAGAGCCCTCACACACCTTCTTAAGGCGCTGAGGGATGGAGGTGCGCTCAAGCCGCAAGCGCCAGCCGCGTTATTTGCGCTTGTGCTGATAAGCGCTACGGTCCCCTGTCTCAGCTTGTTTTCCCGCCATGCAGAGGGGTTCGATGCGCGATTACCGGATTATGCCATGGTTTGTTCTTGGTGGAGCGGTTCTGGCCCTTGCCGCCTGTTCGAAAGCCGACAGTCGGATAGGTTTCGAAAAGCTCGACGACTGCCGTGACCGGCTTCCGACGGTACCCGGAAATATCTCCCCTCAGTCACCCGCTTGGCAGCCCGGTTGGCCCCGGTTTTCACGTTCGACATAACAGGGATGGATCGAGCAGCGCTGTCCGAACTCGCAAGGGATACCGGCGCCCGCGTGTTTGACATGTCCAGGCCCATTCCATCTCCAGAAGACATGCAGGAAGACACGCTTATCTATTGGCAGGGCGAAACTGCCTACCTTCGCTTACGCGACAGACCGGTTTCCATCCTCAATGCGACAGCAGCAGGTTGTACACTGCAACGCCCTGGGATGCGACTTGTCGGCTGGGTAATGAACCCATCGCCAAATGCCTCCGACACGCAAAATATTGATCGAATTCCTGAACAGGCAGTGGGAGTTTTGGGGGATGGCAGCTAACGACCCATTCCAGTCATTGCGAAACGCGGTGTTTGCGTTCAGATCCCCAGATATGAAAACAGCGCTCGAGCTTCACGAAACTGAACTTGACTCTGCCGATCGCGACTTCCTTGCACAAATCCGTGAGCATGGTTGGTTCAGCACACGCGTTTTTGATCCAGAAAAACAAGAACCTGATTTCACCTACTCAACCGGTCTCTTCCATAGCCTAGGCCATCCAGAAATCATTGTGTTCTCATTGCCAAAGCAGGTATCCCATGAGATTTTATGGGATCTTTACCGCGACATTCGCAAGGCCAATCTTCCGAAACCAGCCACACAGCTCTCGGGTATATTCGGGGACTATCAGGCTGTGCTCCTTCCTGTTTCAAAAGACTTCTACGCCGAGCATCTTGGTTGGAGTCGGTGGTTTTACCGCGGTGATAATTTCCCCTGCCTGCAGCTCATTTGGCCGGACCGTGCGGGGGTCTTTCCGTGGCAGCCGGGCTTCGATCCAGCATTCGCAGGCGATCAGCCCGATTTAACAGATGGCAGTTGGACTGGCCTTGCAGTCTGACGGCAGAAATCCACCCCAATCGCCGACTTTTCCGGTCGCGAATACTGCATACCAACCGGACCGACCGCTAATTCTGTAACAGGATAAAAAGAGGCCGTCTGCAAACGACCCGATTGCAGACATCAAGCGTCGGGCTTGCACTGCAGGGGGAAGTTGCGTGTAATTGGGCTGAAACCTAACCCGTTTGCCTGAGATGTTTCTCTTCGCAAACGACTGACTTCAACTCGGAGGGGCATCGAGCATGAAAAGGGGATGGAAGCTAGCAGTTCTAGCGCTTCTGGCCTCGATCGGTTCAGCGAGTGCGGCAAGCTCGCAGACAGATGCTTTCATAGAGGGCGAGCTATCACGAAGTGCGGCGCCGGGTCTGGCCTATGCGCAAGTGGAAAACGGAGAGATCACCGCGGAGGGGTTTGGCGAGCGGATCCAAGGAAGCGCTGAGAGCGTGACCTCGAATACGGCTTTCCCAATCGGTTCGGTCACCAAGAGCTTTACAGCGCTTGCCATTATGCAACTGGTAGAAGCCGAAAAGCTGACGCTGGAAGACCGTGTTTCGCAGCACTTGCCCGGTTTTTCCGACAGTTCGGCGCGTGGTGTGACGGTGCGCCAGCTTCTCAATCATACCAGCGGGTACTCGACCGTCCAAGGTAACAGCCGAATGGGTGATGCCGAAGCTTCGCAGCTTGGACTTGGCAAATATGCGGAGCAGCTTGGGCAAGTTGGCCCTGTAAACGCGCCAGGTGTTGTCTGGGAATATTCCAACGCGAACTATCAGATTTTGGGAGCGGTGATCGAGCAGGCAAGCGGCCAAAGATACGCAGACTACATCGACCGACGGATCTTCAAACCTATCGGTATGAGAAATAGCTCGGTGCTCATCGAATCTTACCCTGCTGATATGGTGACCGGGCATCGCCCTTGGTTTGGCAGTGTCCGCGCTTATGATGGCGATGAGGGGTACTCGATCAACGCACCGGCTGGCGGGATCGTGGCGAGCGCTGAAGACATGGGACGCTATCTTGCCATGTGGCTTAATGATGAAGACGATGTCGTTTTGGCCAGTACCAAGGCCAAGATGATGACAGCCTGTGGTCCTGCCTCACCCTCCTATG
Organism: Qipengyuania triglochinis; assembly: GCF_054655615.1. Lineage (NCBI taxonomy): Bacteria > Pseudomonadati > Pseudomonadota > Alphaproteobacteria > Sphingomonadales > Erythrobacteraceae > Qipengyuania > Qipengyuania triglochinis. Next base: position 10,083 of record NZ_BAAHND010000004.1, read on the forward strand.
GACTCGGGTGGTCGATCGATAATGAGAGCGGATCTGTCTACCACACAGGACTGGTTCCCGGAGCTGAAGCGCTCATCTCCATCAAGCCCGCCGAAAAGAAGGGTGTCGTGGTCTTGGTGAACGCCAATGGCGGTTTGGGTTTTGCCGATATCTGGTATCTTATCGGTGGTGTTCAAGCGCGAGCCTTGGGCGAGCCCCATGACGATGATGGTTCTCGATGGGGGCCAAAAATTGCCTATCTCTCGATTGTAATCCTGCCACCTTTGTTTCTGCTGTTTGCAATCGTCTCCTGGAGGAGAAGATCATCCTTGGTCGCCAAAACCGAGAGCATGAGCGGGAAGCTCAGCCTTTGGCTCCCATTGTTCGCGATGCTTGCACTGGCATGGTTTGTGATCTGGCCGCTACCGAGGATATTCGGCGGCACGATCGCGACCCTTCAACTATATCAGCCTGACTTCGCGTGGTGCTTGATCGCTACGGCGATACTCGCACCCATTTGGGCATTGCTTCGTTTGGCATTGGCATATTCAGATAGCAGAGGCCCTGCCCATAGGGGGTGAGATTCCCGGAGATTGTTTGTCGGCTTCCCACCTCATATAAGCGGCCTGTCAGCTAACGACGCGATTGCGGAGATGAAATTACCCGGCCAAGCAAGGTCCATCGGGAGATCGAAATGGTAGATACTGAAGGTCGGCGCGTGATTGCTAAAGCGGCGTGGCTGCGGTGGTTCATGCTTTGGATGGCCATCATCCTAGTACTCGGCGTCGCCAGCATCTGGTTCGACTTCATCGCAATCATGGGTGTTTTGCTATCGGCACTGGCTGTTGTCCTACTCTACCAGAGGTTCATCAAAAAGCGTTCGTGGCGATCAATCATGTGGGGAGTTCACGCACGTGGGTAATGACCACTTCGCATCCAATTGCAGACTTTCCCGGCTATTTGCGTAGCGGATGAACGCAGGACGGCTCCTGACCAAAACGGGTTAACAGTGGTCGGGCTATAAACGAGAACACCGTTCGCGGTTCGAAGGCCTTGTGTCGTTCGCCGGAATTGGACAATCTGAGACCCGTGGCTCGTCGCAATTCGGGAAGTACGAAAAATTGGCTCCATTCGTCCGAATTTTTTCTGCTGCGAGCGCGATGATCGTTGGCAGTTTGCTGTCGACCCCAGCAGGCGCATCTTGCGATAGCGATGGTGACTTTCCCAACATCTACGACCTCGATGCGAGTTTTTCACCGGCATCCGGTGAGCTGTCGGTCAGGGGGAAAATGGTCCTCGTCGCCGATGCCGAGACCGCGTCAGTTGAATTGCTGCTCAATAAAGCGATGCATCTCGAACGCTTTGCAGCGACTGGCAAGCCAGTCAAAATGGCGGTGGAAGATGACATCGAAATCGCGGGGCAGCCCTTGCCTCGAACCCGCCGCATCACTCTGACACCCGCCGAGCCCTTCAACGCCGGAGAAAAGCTTGAAATCGACCTGCAATACCGCGGACGGCTGACTAACGATGATATCGAACTTGGCAGGGGAGCCGTCTCAACGGACTGGACCGAACTGACTTTCGAATCCGTCTGGTATCCAATTTGGCTCGCTGAACCGCTTGTCTGCTCGACAGTCGATCTGGTTCTTCCGGAAGGGTTCGACGCTATCGGTCCGGGGACCACCACTCAGATCGGTCCAAACAGATGGCATCTTGCGCCCGGCGCGCCCGTCCTTGGACGGATTACCTTCGCCGCATCCAACAGCTGGACCATAGAGCGACGACAATTCGGATCACTCTCCGTAGCACTCTACAGCGCAGTTCCCGAGCCGCGTGCGCCTCAGATATTCGGCACCGTCGAAGGCACTTACGCCTACTATCAGGACCTCTTCGGCGCACCGGACGGATCGGACAAATCGATCACCCTGCTTCTTCCGAATGGGGAAGTCGCACTCAAGCAGGCCAACCAGTCTTATTCGACCAATGGCGATTTCATCGCGATGGATCAGTCCGATCCCATCGTCCAGCTCGATGCGCTAAATCATGAGGTCGCTCATTTGTGGTGGTCTTCCGGGAGGTCAGGAACGCCGGACGAATTCTTGTCGGAGTCAGTCAGCGAGTATCTAGCCATGCGGCGAGGGGGTCAGATATGGGGAGATGACTGGCTTCGCCAGCGACGCGCGTCTTCCGCCAACCGTTCGGTAGCAATCCCAAGCTCGCTTCGACAAATCGACGGCCCGGGGGGCGACCGGCAGGGCCTCCTTTACGACAGGGGCCCCACGGCGCTCTGGGCGCTTCACGATCGGATCGGAGAAACTGCTGTCGACGATATCCTTCGCTCGGTCCGAAGCTCGCATATCGATACGCTCGAAGGTTTTCTAAACGAGGTCGAGCGTGAACATCCTGCCCCCGCTCGGGTGTTGAGCGAGGAACTCTAGTGATCGCTGTGGTGGTACTCAGAACTCAAGATGACGGTCGGCAACCCACCCATTAGCCGACGTTTCTACCCTATCGCGTATGCCCCCGGTCGCGGTCGAGCAGCAGCTGGAATAAAATCGCGCGTACTTCGCCGTCGATTTCGCCGTTGATCTTTTCCGGGCGCCAGCGGCGCTGGAAGGCTTCTACCGCCTTGTGCCCATCGGTGATGTCATAGCCATAGCGTTCGAGCGCGAGGTAGAAGGAGGCGTCGTTGTCGAAGGGATCGCCGCGCTCCAGCTTGGTGGGGCGCGGGAGGCAGAGGCCGTATTCGGCCAGCCGGTCCCATGGAAACAGTTCGCCCGGATCGATCTTGCGGGCGGGCGCGACGTCCGAATGGCCGACCACGTTGGCGCGCGGGATGTCGTAACGCTTCACGATCCGCGCGACGAGCGGGACCAGCGCTTCGAACTGCGCATCGTTGAATTCGCGATAGCCATATTTGTGGCCCGGATGATCGAGCTCGATGCCGACGCTCACCGCGTTCACATCCTTGTGGCCGCGCCAATATGAAAGCCCTGCGTGCCAGGCGCGCTTTTCTTCGGGCACCAGCCGCACGACCTCGCCGTGTTCGCCGATCAGGTAATGGGCGGACACCTTAGCTTCGGGATCGCAGAGGCGTTCGATGGCGAAGCCCTTGTCCTGCATTTCGGTGTAATGGATCACCAGCATCGAGATGGGCGCGCCACGCTCGTCGTGGTTGGGCGAGAGCACCTCGCGGTCGACCAGCTCGTCCTTGCTGACGGGCAGGCCTTCGCCCAGTTTGCCGAAATCTGACTTCATCCGATCAGTCCTTCCGCTTCGGGAAGGATGGCGCCCAGCACCAGCGTTTCGTCGGTGCGGGCATATTGTACGCCGCCACCCGATTGCGCGGCGAGCAGATGGATCATGTGGGCCGCCGCCGTGCGGCTGGAAAGCTCCGACCGGTCGAGCGAGCCGTCGAGCGCCTTGCCGATCGTATCGTCGAAGGCGATCTTGGTGCCGGTGGCGCGGACCACGATCTCGCAATTGCCGCCGCGCACCTCGGCCCCGATATCGAGCGAGCCGCCGCGCACCAGCGCATCATTCGCGATCTGGGCAAAGTTCAGCAGCACCTTGACCGCGGGCTTGGCCAGATTGGCCGCCTCGACCGCCCAGTTGATCTCGACCTTGTCACGGTCGGACACCAGCGCCTCGATCAGCGCCTTGGGTTCGCCCACATCGACCCGGTCGCCGAAACCGCCGGCAGCCCCGAAAGCGAGGCGGAAGAACTTGAGCTTGTTGGTGGATGTCCTGGCGCTTTGTTCAAGCAGCGCGATCACGCTTTTGCGCATCTCGGGATCGTCTTCCATGGCCAGCAATTCGAGCCCGTTGTTGAGGGCGCCCACCGGGCTGAGCATATCGTGGCACAGGCGCGAGCAAAGCATTGCTGCAAGATCGATCGATTCTTGGTCGTTCATGGAATTCCAGTCGAAACGCGATTTATACGGTCTTCTAGCGAGGGCAGGCTTCATAGGGAAGCGCTGCGAATCGCGCATCCCCTTCGCGCCAGAAGGTGACGCGGCCTGCCGCGATTATCGCCCAGATGAGCCGCTGTCCGGTCGCCATGGCCTCGTCGGTCGCGGACGGGCGGGCAAGGCCATTGGGGTGGGAATGGTAATAGCCCAGAACTTGCGGCCCGCCGCCGCGCGCATTGCGGTGGGCGTCGACCAGCGCCTGCGGGTCGATTTCGAAATGGCTTTCGGGGCTTGCATGGACATTGGCCGCGGGCACGATGGCGGTGATGGTATCGCCCTCGCCCAGCAATATGCCGCAACATTCGCGCAGGTGCGCGCGCGCGGCTTCGGAGAGCATGGCATCGAGAATGGCGGTTGAGACTTCCAGCTTCATCGAGCATGGCCCTAGCATGTCCGCCTCCGAAATCCTCACCGGAACTCTCGACGCCCCCGGCCGCCTCGACAAGGCGCTGGCCGAGGCGACGGGGCTTTCGCGCGAGCGGGTGAAGGGGCTGATTGCCGGCGGAATGGTGTCGATCGGCGGCTCTCCCGCAAAATCCGGTTCGGCCAAGCTTTCCGGGGGCGAGGAGTATCGCATCACCCTGCCCCCGCCCGAACCGCTGGAGACGGTCGCGCAGGACATTCCGCTCGAGGTGGTGTTCGAGGACGAGCATCTGCTGGTGGTAAACAAGCCCGCGGGCATGGTGGTCCATCCCGCGGCAGGCAATCCGGACGGCACCCTCGTCAACGCGCTGCTCCATCATTGCAAGGGGCAGCTTTCAGGCATCAACGGTGTGGCCCGGCCCGGCATCGTCCACCGGATCGACAAGGATACGTCGGGCCTGTTGGTCGTCGCCAAGAGCGATGCGGCGCATGAGGGGCTGGCGAAACAGTTTGCCGACCATTCGATCACCCGCCGCTATCTGGCCGTGTGTGCGGGCCATCCTAATCCGCCCGCGGGAACGGTGTCTGGTCGGCTCGGCCGGTCGGACAAGGACCGCAAGAAGATGGCCGTGCTGCCGGACGACAGCAGCCGCGGCAAACATGCGGTTACCCATTTCGAGACGGTCCGCCGCCTCGACCATGCCGCGCTGATCGAATGCCGGCTGGAAACGGGGCGCACGCATCAGGTCCGCGTTCACTGTGCGTCAATCGGTCATCCGCTATTGGGAGACCCTGTCTATGGACGTACTCCCAAGCCGCTCCGCGCGACGCTTCAGCAGCTGCAATTCGCCCGCCAGGCGCTCCACGCAGCTCGCCTCGGATTCAAACATCCTATCAGCGGCGAAAGCTTGGATTTCTGCGCCGAACTGCCTGTCGATATGCGGGAACTCATCGATGAAATCGCTCGTTGAAATCGATGAAACGCGAGTGCAATTCCGGCTACGTCCTGCTATTAGTGAATCAGTGGCCCGAATGACCGGATGCCCATCAGGGGTCCGGCGAGAGAGGTCGACGGTAGAAAGGTCAGGGTTAAAGTGAGTAGTTCCAGAAGTTTGAGCGTTCCGGCGCTTGGTGGTGAGCAGAGCCTCAACCGCTATCTTTCCGAAATCAAGAAGTTCCCCGTGCTGACGCAAGAGCAGGAATACATGCTCGCGAAGCGCTATGAGGAACATGAGGACAGCGAAGCTGCGGCGCAGCTGGTGACCTCGCACCTGCGTCTCGTGGCGAAGATCGCCATGGGCTATCGCGGCTACGGCCTGCCCGTTTCGGATCTCATTTCCGAAGGCAATGTCGGTCTGATGCAGGGCGTCAAGAAATTCGAAGCCGATCGCGGCTTCCGTCTGGCCACCTATGCCATGTGGTGGATCAAGGCGAGCATCCAGGAATACATCCTGCGCAGCTGGTCGCTCGTGAAGATGGGTACCACCGCCGCACAGAAGAAGCTGTTCTTCAACCTTCGCCGGATGAAGAAGAACCTTGATGCCTATGAAGACACCGATCTTCATCCGGACGATGTGAACAAGATCGCAACCGATCTCGGCGTGCCCGAGCAGGAAGTGGTCAATATGAACCGCCGGATGATGATGGGCGGTGACGGTTCGCTCAACGTGCCGATGCGCAACGGCGAAGAAGGTTCGGGCGAATGGATGGACTGGCTGACCGACGACCGTCCGCTGCAGGATGAAACCGTTGCCGATGCCGAGGAAAAGGAAGTGCGCCACGACATGCTCCTGGAGGCGATGGACGCCTTGAACGAGCGTGAACAGCACATCCTCACCGAACGCCGCCTGACGGAAAACCCGCAGACGCTCGAAGAGCTGAGCCAGGTCTACAGCGTCAGCCGCGAACGCATTCGCCAGATCGAAGTGCGCGCGTTCGAGAAGCTGCAGAAGGCGATGAAGGCCATCGCCGGAGAAAAGCTTCTTCCCGGCGTCGCCTGAGGCGAAATCCGCTAATGACACGAAAAGGGGTGCATCCTTCACGGGATGCACCCCTTTCTCGTTAGGCTACGTGTTTGCTCAGAACTGCTTGGTCATCTCCAGCGCTTCGGCGAACCGGCCTTCCGCTTCCGCATTGCGCAGGAAGAGCACGTTGTCGGTAAGAACCTCCGCCGGTGTTTCTTCCCACTCGAAGCTCTGCATCGTCTCGTCGATAAACTGGTCCAGCGGCATGTAACCTTCACGCATGGACTGACCGGGTGTCAGTTCGGTCTGCACGGCAGGCGGCGCAATCTCGATGATTTCCACCTGTCCTTCCAGCTTGGCGCGGAGCGAGACGGTATAGCTATGCATCGCCGCCTTGGTTGCCGAATAGGTCGCCGTGCGGGGCATGGGCACGAAAGCGAGGCCGGAAGTCACGTTGACGATTGCAGCATCGTCCTGCGCCTTCAGATGGTCGATCAGGGCGTCGGTCAACCTGATCGGGCCGAGCAGATTGATGGCGATCGTCGTCTCCGCGTCGTCAAGATCACGCGCGCCGGTAATATCCTCGAACCGCATGATCCCGGCATTGTTGACCAGCACGTTGAGCGCCGGGTGCGCCGCCAATACCGCCTCGGCAAAGCGCGCGATGTCTGCCGTATCGGCCACATCGAGCACCATGGGATGGATATTGGCATGACCCGCCGCCGTTTCTGCAAGCGCGCTTTCGGTCCGCCCGGCCACGATCACGGTGTTGCCGAGATCGTGCCAGCGATGCGCCAGCTCGCGCCCGATGCCGCTGCCGCCGCCGGTAATAAGAATGGTGTTGCCACTGATTTTCATGATGTCTTTCCGTTTTGGTGTGTGGACAGACAGCGAGATAATCCAATACTATCCTTTAGAAAGAAGGCACTCGAAAGTGCTGTACTTACCCAGGAGTAAGAAATGGCGAATGCGCCGGTTACGAGCTATTCGGACGACGAAAAAATCGATTTGCTGGTCAATGAAACCATTGCGCGCGTAGCGGATAAATGGACATTCCTGCTGATTGAAGCGCTGGAGGATCGCGGCGCAAAGCGGTTCAGCCAGCTATCGCGCGAAGTGCCGGGTATCAGCCAGAAGATGCTGACCCAGACGCTGCGCCAGATGGAACGTGAAGGCCTGGTATCGCGCACGGTCTTTGCCGAAGTACCGCCCCGGGTGGAATATGCGCTGACCGATCTGGGTCACGATCTGGGCGAGGCGTTCTGCGGCGTTTGGCACTGGGCAGAACGCAATATCGAGCGGATCGAACAGGCCCGTAAGGATTTCGGCGCGCGCGGCTGAGGCCGGTTTCCCGTTTCGTGGTCTTATTCGAGGATATCCGGGACACCGGCGCAGGCGTCATGTCTATCGGCCATGGTGGCGCCCGCACCCGCGGCGCTGGCGCCACTCACATCTCTAACGCGAGGCGATCATGTCCAGCTTCTGATCGAAGCTGCCATCCTTTTCGGCGTGGCGGAGCGGCTTCACATTGTCGACGAGCACTTCTTCGGGCGTCGGGTCCTGCGCGAATTGCGCCATGCTCTCAGTGATGAAATCGTCGAGCGGCATATAGCCTTCCCGGTGGGATTGCCCGGGGGTCAGTTCGGTCTGGACGCCCGGCGGGGCCAGTTCGATCACTTCGACCTGACCGGCGAGCAATTTGCGCAGCGAGACAGTGTAGGAATGGATCGCCGCCTTAGTGGCCGAATAGGTCGCCGCCTTCGGCATGGGCACGAAGGCAAGCCCCGAAGTGACGTTGATAAGCACTGCATCGTCAGCCTGCCGCAGATGATCGATCAGGGCATTGGTCAGGCAGATCGGGCCCATGAGATTGATCGAGATGACTTTCTTTGCGTCGGACAGATCGCGCGCCTCGGTAATATCCTCGTAAGGCATGATCCCGGCATTGTTCATGAGCACGTTAAGCGCGGGAAAATCCTCGATCAGTTTCGCGGCAAAGCTCGCCACCTGGCCCGGATCCGAGACATCGAGCTGGCGAAAATGGATATTCTCGCGCCCCTTCGCCGTTTCCTCCAGATCGGACGCTGTCCGGCCCGCCACGATCACGGTGTTGCCGGCATCATGCCAACGCTGTGCATATTCACGCCCGATGCCGCTGCCGCCGCCGGTCACGAGAATGGTGTTGCCGCTATTCTTCATCATGCATTTCCTATCGGTTTCGAATGACAACGAAGAAACGCCCAATCGTGTCCGCCGATTTGTAGGAGTTGCGTGCGCGAGTTTGGCTGATTAACCGCAGGACCATGAAACGATTGCTTTTCTGGATTGTGAAACTGGCGTTTGGCCTGCTGGCGCTCAGCCTGGTGCTGGTCGTCCTGTTCAAATTCGTGCCCGTGCCCGTTACGGCGACCATGGTGATGGACGAACATGGCATCACCAAGGATTGGGAGCCTCTGGCCGATATCGACCGCAATATGGTTCGCGCCGTGATCGCTGCCGAGGATGGCAAGTTCTGCACGCATGACGGCTTCGACCGTGAGGCGATCGAGAAAGCGATGGAAAGCAACGCCAAGGGCGGGCGTATTCGTGGCGGCTCTACCATCAGCCAGCAGACCGCGAAGAACGTCTTCCTGTGGCAGGGTGGCGGATATTTCCGCAAAGGGCTGGAAGCCTATTTCACGCTGCTGATCGAGAAGATCTGGGGCAAGCGGCGCATCATGGAAGTCTATCTCAACGTCGCCGAAACGGGGATCGGCACCTATGGCGTAGAGGCCGGGGCGGAACGCTATTTCGGCAAGAGCGCGGCATCGCTTACCCCGCTGGAATCGGCGCGCATGTCGGCCGCCCTGCCCTTGCCCAAGGAAAGATCGGTCAAGAATCCGGGCGGGTGGCTGCGCGGCCACGGCAACACTATCTCCGCAAGGATCGGACAGGTCCGCCGCGATGGGCTGGATGCCTGCGTCTACGAATAGCCACCGGATATTTACCAATTCCCGGCTGCCTTATCATTGGCTTACGCATGACCATCAGTGGCGTGATATCGTATCAAGCTGATTTAACGCGGAATTTCCTTGAACGCCGACCTGTCTTTGCCGTAGTTCAGGCCAAGCTTCGCAACCTAGGGGAAAACGCATAATGGGTATCGGGCACAGCCACGATCACGCACATGCCCCCAGTGGCGGCCATGCCCATGCGCCCGCAGACTTCGGTCGCGCGTTCCTGATCGGCATCATTCTCAACACCGGCTTCGTCATTCTCGAAGCCACCTATGGCTGGCTCTCGGGCTCCATGGCGCTGATCGCCGATGCCGGGCACAATCTTTCGGACGTGCTGGCACTGCTGCTGGCCTGGGGAGCCAGCGTGGCGGCGAAGAAGCCTGCCACCTCGCGCTTCACCTATGGCTACAAGAGCTCGACCATCCTCGCCGCGCTGGCGAATGCCGGATTGCTGCTGGTGGCCATCGGCGCGATCGCCTTCGAAACCTTCAACCGCATGGCCGAACCGGCCCCGGTTCAGGGCATGACTATGGTCATCGTTGCGGGCATCGGCATTGCCATCAACGCCGGCACCGCGATGATGTTCATGCGCGGGCGCCAGCACGACATCAACGTCCGCGGCGCCTTCCTTCACATGGCAGCGGATGCGCTTGTCAGCCTGGGCGTGGTAATCGCTGGCTTCGCGATCCTGATGACGGGCGCGCTGTGGATCGATCCGGTGGTGAGCCTAGTGATCGTGGCGGTGATTGCATGGGGCACTTGGGGGCTATTGAAAGACAGCGTCGAGATGAGCCTGCTGGCGGTGCCCAAGGGTGTCTCCGAAAGCGGGGTGCGCGGCTATCTAGCCGGGCTGGACGGCGTCACCGAGATTCACGATCTCCACATCTGGCCCATGTCCACGACCGAGACTGCGCTGACCGCCCATCTGGTCATGCCCGGCGGCCATCCGGGCGACGCCTTCCTGCGCGAAATTGCTGAGGAACTGGAGCACCACCACCGGATCGGGCACACGACGATCCAGGTGGAGATGTCGCGTGCGCCATGCGTTGCGGGATGCTGAATCCGATCCTCCCATTCACGAGAAGGACAGCTGGGCCTTCATAGCACTGCTTTCGCCGATCTCGGGGAGAAAGTAACCTTGCGCAAGTGGATGGTTTTCGCCTCAGTGCTCGTGCTGGCAGCTGCAATAGGCATTCATCAGGTTTCGAAGGCGAAGTGCTTTCAGCTTGTCGGCGAGGTGATTTGCCGGGTCGACACCGACAGCAAGGTCGTCGCACTGAGCTTCGACGATGGCCCAACGCCCGAGGGCGTGGACGCTCTCCTCCCGATCCTTGAGAGCCATGGGGTAAAGGCTACCTTCTTCCTGATCGGCGACCGCATGGACCGATTTCCCGGCACGGCCGAAAGGCTTCTCGCCGCCGGGCATGAACTCGGGAATCATACGTTCAGTCACAAGCGCAACCTTTTAAGATCGCAGTCTTTTTATAGAAAAGAAGTGCAGGAGGCCCAGGATCGCCTGGAAAAAGCCGGATCGCAAACGCTCTGGTTTCGGCCGCCCTTCGGTAAACGGCTTATCGGCCTGCCAATCGAAGTCGAGCGCGCTGGACTAACGACCGTCACCTGGAACGTAGAGGATCGCCCGGAGGATTTCGACGGAGACCCGGAAGCCTTCGCTGCCGACATCGTGGCCCGTGTCAAACCAGGTTCGATTATCTTGATGCACCCAATGTATCGTCACAATCAGACCGCGCGCGATGCCCTGCCGCTAGTCCTGACTGGCTTACAGGAACGCGGCTACGACGTCGTCACAGTCAGCCAGTTGATGCGTTATGCGGAGCACTGAACCGCTAAATTACAAGAAACGCCGTGCGACCCTTTGATCACACGGCGTTTGTATTCTTGTACGCGCGAGGAAGAGCTAGGCCGCTTCTTCCTTCGCGCCGTGGACCTGGATCGGGTCCTTCTTGCCTTCTACCACATCAGCATCGATCACGATTTCGGTGACGCCGTCCATGTCGGGCAGGTCGAACATCGTGTCGAGCAGGATGCCTTCCACGATCGAGCGCAGGCCGCGGGCACCCGTCTTGCGGGCGATTGCCTTCTCGGCGATCTTCTGAAGCGCGTCCTGCTTGAAGGTCAGCTCCACATTTTCCAGCTCGAACAGACGCGCATACTGCTTGCACAGCGCGTTCTTCGGTTCGGTCAGGATCGTGATGAGCGCTTCGGTGTCGAGATCGCGCAGCGTTGCGATCACCGGCAGACGGCCAACAAATTCTGGGATCAGGCCGAATTTGAGGAGATCTTCCGGCTCGCCCTTTTCGAGCAGTTCGCCCACCCGGCGCTTGTCCGGATCGGCGACATGCGCGCCGAAGCCGATCGAACGCTTCTGCAAGCGGTCGGCGATGATCTTTTCAAGACCCGCGAAAGCGCCGCCACAGATGAACAGGATGTTCGTGGTGTCGACCTGCAGGAATTCCTGCTGCGGATGCTTGCGCCCGCCCTGAGGCGGGACCGAGGCCGTGGTGCCTTCCATCAGCTTGAGCAGCGCCTGCTGAACGCCTTCGCCCGATACATCGCGCGTGATGGAGGGATTTTCCGCCTTGCGGGTAATCTTGTCGATTTCGTCGATATAGACGATGCCGTGCTGCGCCTTCTCGACGTTATAGTCGGACGCCTGCAGCAGCTTGAGGATGATGTTCTCCACGTCTTCACCCACGTAACCGGCTTCGGTCAGCGTGGTGGCATCGGCCATGGTGAACGGCACGTCGAAAGTGCGCGCCAGCGTCTGGGCCAGCAGCGTCTTGCCGCAGCCGGTCGGGCCGACAAGCAGGATGTTCGACTTCGCCAGCTCCACATCGCCCGACTTGCCGCCGTGCTTCAGACGCTTGTAATGGTTGTGCACCGCGACCGAGAGCACACGCTTCGCGCGGTCCTGGCCGATCACGTAATCGTTCAGCGTCTCAAAGATTTCCTTCGGGGTCGGAACGTCGCCGTCCTTCTTACCCGAGATGCCGGCCTTGGTTTCTTCGCGGATGATGTCGTTGCACAATTCGACGCATTCATCGCAGATGAACACGGTTGGCCCGGCAATAAGCTTGCGGACTTCGTGTTGCGACTTACCGCAGAAACTGCAGTACAGCGTGGATTTGCTATCGGTTCCGGTCAACTTGGTCATTTCCTGCTCTACCCGCACCACCTGCAATAATCAGGGGATTCGCCGACTCTAGGCCAGTGCGGGCTTGGGTCAATATCATAGGTAACGCAAACCCTTTGCCATAAGCTGAAGGCACAGGGCTGCGTTCACCCGAAGGACGCATGTGCATCCTTTCGCCGGCGGCTACCGGCGGAGTGCGGCGCTTATTCGGGTGCGCCGCCAGAACCCTTGTCCTCGTCCTTCATGGGTTCCGGCTCGCCTTCGTTTTCGGGGCGCGCCTCGAACACCTTGTCGACGATGCCGAACTTCATCGCTTCCTCGGCCTCGAGGAAGGTATCGCGGTCCATCGCCTTCTCGATCTCGTCGAGGCTTTTACCGGTATACTGGACGTAAAGATCGTTCATGCGCTTGCGGATCCGCAGGATCTCGCGGGCCTGGATTTCGATGTCCGATGCCATGCCGCGTGCGCCGCCCGAAGGCTGGTGCACCATGATGCGGGCATTGGGCAGCGCGATACGCATGCCCGGTTCGCCTGCGGCCAACAGGAAGCTGCCCATAGAGGCAGCCTGACCGATGCATACCGTCGATACCCGCGGCTTGATGTACTGCATGGTATCGTGGATCGCCATGCCGGCCGTCACCACCCCGCCCGGCGAATTGATGTACATGCTGATCGGCTTGGAAGGATTTTCGCTTTCGAGGAAGAGCAGCTGCGCCACGATCAGCGAGGCCATATTGTCTTCCACTTGGCCGGTCACGAACACAATCCGTTCGCGGAGCAGGCGGCTGAAGATATCGAACGCCCGTTCGCCGCGGCTCGACTGCTCGACCACGGTGGGCACCAGCGCGCCCGTGATGGGGTCGCGGTCAAACTGGCCCTGACTGCCGTGCGCGTCGCTGCCGAAGAGGTCGATCATGAGTATCCTTCCGTCTGAATTTCGGACGCCTATGTCGCCATGCGAGCCCCGATGTTCAAGGGGGCAGTCGCGCTCAAAGGTGACTTTCCCCCGCTCTCCTCACACTGCCGCGCCGTTCCTGCCCGGCGCGGTCCGGACAGGATGGCAAGCAGCACGCTTCGATTACGCAGCGCGCACGTGTTCGAGGAATTCGGCGACCTGGGTGCGAAGGACCTCCGCGCGGTCTTCGAGCGAGGTACAGCCGCTAAGCACCTGGCTCGCCGCGGCGCCGGTGGCCAGCGTCATGCGGCTGACTTCCTCCATGTCGCTGCTGACCATTTCGGCACTGCGCGCAGCGGCATCGATGCTCTGGGCGAGATCCTGCCCGGCCACGGCCTGCTGATCCACTGCGGCAGCGATAGAGGTCGAGGTAACGCCCAGCTGGCCCACTTCCTGGGTGATCTTGCGCAAGGCGCCCGCGCTCGCCGTCGAAGAGGACTGGATGAGCTTGATTTGCGCGTCCACTTCTTCGGTCGCGCGCGCCGTCTGCGCGGCCAGTTCCTTCACCTCGCTGGCTACTACGGCAAACCCGCGGCCTGCTTCTCCGCCGCGGGCGGCTTCGATGCTGGCGTTGAGCGCGAGCAGATTGGTGCGCTGCGCGATCTGACCGATCATTTCCACCACCTGGCCCACATGCGAAGCCATCTGGTCGAGATCGCCGATTGTGCGATCCGCATCGCCTGCCGCCTCATTGGCGAGGCCGGCGCGTTCTGCGCTCGAAGCGGCCTGACGGCTGATCTCGCCGATCGACATCACGAATTCATCGCTGGCTGCGGCCGCGCCCGTCACCCCCTGGCTTGTCTTGGCGAGAAGCTCTGTCGCATTGACGACGCGCCGCGAGGACTGTTCCGCATTTTCGGACATGGTGAGCGCCGCATCCTTGAGCTGCCCGCTGGCCGCGGCGACGTCTTGTGCCACTTCGCCCACCATATGCTCGAACGCATCGGCGAGATTCTGCAGCATCGACACCCGCTTGTCGCGCTCTGCGGAGGACGCGACCTGGTTTTCAAGCTCGTCGTTTGCAGCCTTGCGTGCATCTTCCTGCATTATCCGCAGGCTTTCCAGCGCGCGCGCCATTTCGCCGATTTCGTCCTGCCGGTCGAGCTCGGGAATTTCCAGGTCGCTCGCCCCTGCGGCGAGCAGAGCACTGGTTTCGCCGATATTGCGGATCGGGGCGACCACGCGGCGAGTCGTCATCCGGCGGCCGAGGTACAGGGTCAACAAAGACAGCGCGCCGAGAGCGATCATCAGCACCGCATAAAGCTGCACTTCCTTGTCGTTGGCGATGGTCAAAGCCATCAGTTCGCTCTCGCCTCGATCGCGGAGAAAGCTGGCCAGATCGCCAATGGAATAGCCGTGCTTGAAGATAGGAACCACGCTTGCGAAAATTTCGTCGTTCGGCGTGGTGTAAAGCGCGTCGAGCCCGGCTTTCATGTCCGCCAGATGGTCGCCGATGGCGGCCACCCGTGCCAGTGCTTCCTGGTCGGTGCTTTCATAAGCCCCTTCCAGCCGAGCATGGGTCGCTATCGCCTTGTCCACCAGGGCGATGGATGCAGATAGGTCTTCGGGATCATATCCTTCGTCGAGGAATGCGCCAAGGCTTCGCTGCGACGCATGAACGTCCGCGCTGAGGCTGGTAGAAAGAAGTACGCCTTCACCGATTTCGTCCAGGTCGACGGCATGGGCTTGAATGATCTGAAAACCGAGCGTCGCGACGAAGCAGAGGATCAGCACCCCTGCAGCGCAGGCTGCGAACAGCCCGTTCATCTGGTTGGCGATCGAGCGGGCCCGCGAGCCGAATGTGCTGGACGGGCTGACTGCGTCATTGCTGCTATAGGACACTGTGCAAAAACTCGCTGTATGTGGAAGCAGGATCACGCGATCGGCACTTGATGCCGTGACCCGTTGTAGAATTCACCGACCGAAGCTATCGCTGCCACATCCCAAGCCTGCGTAGCTGCTGCGCCCGTTGCCGATCTCCTTAGGGCCGGGCGGTAAGCGAAGCGTTAAGGACGTGAGGATTTTCTAATGCGTGGCGGAGCTAAGGCACTGTCGCAGTCCAACTGCGATATGCGCCCCCGGTGCTTCTGCCGCGACACGGCATGTAGGGGTTCGCTCGTCGTGGCAAAATCGTCGTTCATCGACGGGTGGTTGGGTTCCCGGGCTCCGGCCTTAGCGGAAGTTCGAATTGTGAGAGGTGGTTTCTTGCCAAAAATGTCTGCCAGTTTGATTGCGCTTGTGGCGAGCTTCGGTTCGATCACGCCGCTTGCTGCGCAGGTGCAGACCGACGCCTCGGTCCTAGAACAAGTGCCGGCAGAAGCATCGCAGACGACGCGCACTTTCGAACCCGCCTTCTTCACCGAATACGCGCCGCGCAACGCGCTTGACATGGTCAGCCGGATACCGGGATTTTCGATTTCCGGCGGCAATCAGGGGCAGCGCGGCCTTGGCCAGGCGGACCAGAATGTCCTCGTCAACGGAAAGCGGTTTTCCAGCAAATCGGATTCGGTCCAGGACCAGCTTCGCCGTATCCCCGCGGCCGATGTCGTGCGGATCGAACTGGTGGACGGCAACACGCTCGATATTCCCGGCCTCACGGGGTTGGTGGCGAATGTCGTTTGCGTCCGCCGCGGGGCATCTGCGCAGTTCCGGTGGGATCTGGGCTTCCGCCCGTATAACACCGATCCTCAATGGTATGGCGGTGAAGCCTCGCTCACAGGCAGCAGCGGCGCGCTAGACTACACGCTGTCGCTTTCGAACGAGAACAATCGCTTCGGCGCGGATGGCGAAACTCTGGTCTACGCCCCTGATGCCAGCCTGGCCGAAGAACAATACTCCCGGTTTTCCGGCGCGTTCGATAATCCGAAGCTCGCCACGAACTTCACTTATGCCTTGGGGCCGGCCTCCACGGCCAATCTCAATCTGAGCTACGGCGAAGATTTCTATAACCGCGATGAGATCGAGACCGGCACACCCGTGCTCGGCCCCCTTCGCCAGCGCGATGCCAGAATTCGCGAGGACGGACCGGAATATGAAATCGGGGGCGATGTCGAGTTTCCCTTCGGGCCCGGTAGCCTGAAACTGATCGGGTTGGAGCGGTTCGAGCGCGACAATTACTCCAGCACCCTTGTCGACAGTTTCTCGGACAACCGACCCGCCGTGGGCTCGCGCTTCATGCAGATCAATGAATCGGGGGAGCGGATCGGCCGGTTCGAATACAATTGGACGATGCTGTCGTCCGACTGGCAAGTTGCGGGCGAAGCCGCTTTCAACCGCCTCGACCGCCGTTCGTCATTGTTCAGGCTGGACGAGGATGGCGCTTTTCAGGAGCTCGACTTTCCTTCCGGCACAGGCGGCGTGGAAGAAGACCGCTATGAAACCAGCCTGTCGTGGTCGAAGCCGCTTTCACCTGCCATTTCGCTCCAATTCATCGGGGCCCTGGAGTTTTCGGAAATCGAGCAGTCGGGCGTGGCGGCCAATGCCCGTTCCTTCAAGCGCCCGAAGGGTTCCTTCGCCGCGACCTGGAAGCCGGAAGACGATTTCGATGTCTCGCTGACCTTCGCGCGCAGGGTCAGCCAGCTTTCGTTTGGCGATTTTCTGGCCAGCGTTTCGCTGGGCGATGACAATCAGAACGGCGGCAACAACCAGCTCGTCCCTTATCAGAGCTGGAATATCGAGCTGCAGGCCAACAGGAATTTCGGCGAATGGCTGTCGCTTCAGTTCGATGTGCGGCAGGCCTGGTTCGAGGATTTCATCGACTGGTTTCCGCTTCCCGGCGATGGCGAGGCGCGCGGGAATATCGGATCGGCGCAGCGCCTCCATCTCGGGCTCGATGCGACTGTGCGGACCGATCCCCTCGGGTGGAACGGGGCGCGCTTCGATGTGCGCCTGCGCAGCCGGGACATGGATGTGATCGATCCGTTCACGGGTGAAAAACGCCCGTTCTCGGGAGACACGATCGACCTGGTCGACGTGGATTTCCGCTATGACATTCCGCAAAGCGACTGGGCCTGGGGCGCAAGCCTCTATTCCGAGGGGAAGGCGCCCTATTCCCGGCGCTATGAGTTCGGGCGGGAATGGGAAGGCCCCACCTTCGCAAATTTGTTCGTGGAACATAAGGATGTGTTCGGCCTGACGGTCGAGGGTAGCATCGGCAACGTGCTGGGCGCGCGGGACCGGTTCTACCGCACCGTCTACGACACACCGCGGCCGGACGGGCTGATCGCCTTCAGCGAGATGCGGGACAGGCGCATCGGGCCAAGCTTCCAGATGTCGATAAGCGGAAGCTTGTAAACCACGCTTGCAATACCCGGGCGCGGTGTCACGGTGGTTTCATGATCCTGCGTATGTCACCGCTCGCCCTCCTGCTCGCTTCCACACCCCTCGTGGCTCAGCAGGCGGAGGATAATGCCGAAGCCTATCTCGACCGAATTGCCGCACTGGACGATGCGGGCCCGCAATTGAATGCCGTCATTTCAGTGAACCCCGATGCTGCGGCGCAAGCTGCGGAAGCTGACGCGCGGGACCTGATGCTCGATGGCCGGACAGTGCTCATCAAGGACAATATCGAAACACGTGAATTGCCCACCACGGCGGGCAGCCTTGCCTTGGCCGAAAACCGCACAGGCCGCGATGCCCCGCTGATCGCAAATTTGCGCGCTGCCGGGGGTGTGGTGCTGGGCAAGACGAACCTGTCCGAATGGGCCAACATCCGCGATAATGATTCCACCAGCGGGTGGAGCGCGGTGGGCGGCCTGACCCGCAACCCCCACGCAATCGACCGCAACAGCTGCGGTTCGTCTTCTGGCAGCGGGGCTGCGGTTGCCGCCGGGTTTGCCTGGGCAGCAATCGGGACCGAGACCAATGGGTCGATCACCTGTCCGGCCAGCATCAACGGCGTGGTCGGCTTCAAGCCCAGCGTCGGTCTCGTCAGCCGTACCCATGTCGTGCCCATCTCCAGCACACAGGATACCGCCGGCCCGATGGCGAACAGCGTTGCCGATGCCGCGCTTCTCCTATCCGCGATCGCGGGAGAGGATGCTGCCGACAGCGCCACCGTGGGTGTGCCGCGCCGCGCCGACTATCACACCGGCCTGTCCAACTTCTCGCTTTCCGGCGTACGCATCGGGGTGATGCGCGGCCAGCAGGGGGATCGGCAGGACGTGCGCGATGTCTTCGGCGCTGCGCTCGCCGATCTGCAAGCTGCAGGGGCGGAGCTGGTCGAAATCGAGTTCGAGATCGACGAGGAAGTCTACGGCGCCAGCTTCACCGTGCTGATGTATGAATTGCGCGAGGAAATGGGGAAATATCTCGCCAGCCTCCCCGGCAACGACATGCCACGCTCGCTGGCCGACCTCATCGCTTTCAACGAAGCCTATCCGCAGGAGGAAATGCGCTGGTTCGGGCAGGATCTGTTCACCCTGGCCGAAAGCACGACCGATGCCGAAGCCTATGCCACGGCCCGCGCCACGGCACTGCGAATTGCAGGAGAAGAAACACTCGACAAGCTGATGGCTGACAACAAGGTCGCCTTCTTCGTGGCCCCTACCCGCGGACCGGCATGGGTCAGCGATCTCGTCAATGGCGACAATTTCAACGGCAGCATCGGCTTCGGCACGCCCGCCGCCGTCGCGGGCTATCCGCATCTGACCGTGCCGATGGGCGCGGTAGAGGATCTTCCCGTCGGTCTCAGCTTCTTCGGGGGCAAATGGAAGGACTTCGAAGTGCTCCAGCTGGGCGCAGCCTACGAGGCCGTTCGCAGCGCGCAGCTGGCAGAGCCGGACTTCAAGCGGTGGCAGCCTGCCCCACGGTCAGGCAAGTAGCCCGGAATGGAACTCGACTCCCGCATATTGATGTTCGTCATCTTCGGGCTCGGGCTCACTCTCGCAGTGACGCTCGAGCGCGTGCTGGCACGCTTCTGGCTCTCGCTGCCGATCCTCTACGTCGGCGTCGGCTTCCTGCTCTTTTCGCTGCCGCTCGGCCTGCCGCACATCAATCCGACCATGGACGGGTTCGACGCGGTTGCGCTGGAATATCTCACCGAATTCATCGTCATCGCCTCGCTCATGGCGGCGGGTATCGCGATCGACCGGCCGGTCAGCTGGCGCAACTGGCGGCAGATCTGGCCGCTGCTGGTGATCGCCATGCCCCTGACCATTGCCGCCGTCGCCCTGATGGGCTGGTGGTGGGTGGGCCTCGCCCCGGCCAGCGCGCTCCTCCTGGGCGCAGCCCTCGCCCCGACCGATCCGGTGCTGGCGCGCAGCGTGCAGGTCGGCCCGCCCGGCGAGAACAAACGCCATGACGTACGCTTTTCGCTGACCGTCGAAGCCGGCCTAAACGACGGGCTGGCCTTCCCCTTCACCTATCTCGCCATCGCGGCGATCGGGATGAGTTCGCTGGGCATGTGGACGCTGGAATGGGCGGCACTCGATCTCGTTTGGCGGATCGCGGCGGGCATTGCGGTTGGTTGGGCCGTCGGCCGCGCGGGCGCGTGGTACGTGTTCGAGCGCGAGGCGGATTCCCCCATCGAGGAAATCGACGAGGAAAGCGAAAGCGCTGATCAGCCCAAGTATTCCACGAGCGAAGGCCTGGTTGTGCTGGGCACGCTGCTGCTGGCCTACGGGCTGGCAGAGCTCGCCGAAGGATATGGCTTTCTTGCAGTGTTCGTTGGCGCGGTCACGGCGCGCCAGCGCGAAAACCGCAGCCGGTATCACAAGCTGAGCCACCACTTCATCGACCAGATCGAACAGATCGTGCTGGTGGTCGTGCTGTTCGGCTTTGGGGCGATGCTTGCCAGCGGCGTCTTGGGCGCGCTGACCTGGCGGGGTGCCGCCATCGGTATCGCGCTGATCTTCATCATCCGCCCGCTGGCCGGCCTGTTATCGGAATCGGTCTGCAACCTGCCCTTCCCCGGCAAGCTCGCCGTCGCCTTCCTGGGCGTGCGGGGCATGGGTTCGATCTACTACCTTGCCTATGGCCAGAACCACGGGAAATTCTTCCAGTTCGACCAGCTGTGGGCGATCGCCAGCTTTACGATCCTCGTCTCGATCATCGTGCACGGCGTAGTTGCCGGCCCGCTCATCCGCATGATCGAAGAGCGCAAGTGGCACATCCATCTGGGCGAGGACGAAGGCCTGCCCAGCCTCAGCCCGGACAACCCCACGATCATGCGCAAGTCGGACCGTACATCCTGACAGGCAGGCCGGAATTGGCAGGCCTATCTGTAACTCCGGAATGCTGTGCCGCATCTCCCAGCGGCATATAGTAAAAGGGCGGCAGGATCGCTCCTGCCGCCCTTGCCTGATTTGATACCGAAAGCCGCTTACTTCTTGTCGGCAGCTTTCTTGGCCGGTGCCTTCTTCTTGGCAGGAGCCTTCTTTGCAGCAGGCTTCTTTTCTTCCGTCTTGTCGTCGGACTTTTTCGCGGCGGCCTTCTTGGCAGGAGCCTTCTTCGCGGCAGGCTTCTTTTCGGCCTTCGCATCGTCTGCCTTGTCGGCTGCGGCTTCCTTCTTTGCAGGAGCCTTCTTCTTGGCCGGCGCCTTCTTCTTGGCAGGCTTGGCTTCGGCTTCGGCGCCTTCTTCCGCTTCGATGGCGGCTTCGAGTTCCTCGCGCGTCACTTCGCGGTCGGTGATCTCGGCCTTGTCGAACAGGAAGTCGACGACCTTGTCTTCGTAAAGCGGAGCACGCAGCTGGGCGGCAGCCATCGGTTCCTGCTGGATGTACTGGATGAACCGTTCACGGTCTTCCTGGCGATATTGCTGGGCAGCCTGCTGGATGAGCATGCTCATTTCCTGCGAGGTCACCTGAACGTTGTTCGCCTGGCCGATTTCGGAAAGCAGCAGGCCGAGACGGACGCGACGTTCAGCGATGTCGCGATATTCTTCCTTCTCGTCTTCCATTTCCTTCAGCGTAGCTTCGGGATCTTCCGAACGAGCGGCTTCCTGCTGGAGCTGAGCCCAGATCTGGTCGAATTCGGCATCCACCATGCCCTGCGGCACGGGGAAGTCGTGACCGGCAGCAAGCTGGTCGAGCAGCGAGCGCTTCATCTGCGTGCGGGTAAGGCCGCCAGTTTCCTGCTCGAGCTGGCCGCGCATCAGTTCCTTGAGCTTGTCGAGCCCGTCGAGACCGAAGTTCTTGGCGAAATCATCGTCGATGGCGGTTTCACCCTCGACCTTCACCTGCTTCACGGTGACGTCGAATTCGGCCTTCTTGCCGGCGAGATGCGTCGCCTGGTAGTCTTCGGGGAAGCTTACCTCGATGGTCTTCTCGTCGCCGGTTTTCACGCCCACGAGCTGCTCTTCGAAGCCGGGGATGAACATGCCCGAACCCAGAACCAGCGCTGCGTCGTCGGCCTTGCCGCCTTCGAATTCCTCGCCGTCCACGCGGCCGACGAAATCGATGATCAGCTGGTCGCCATCGGCGGCCTTCTTGGTCTTCGCGGCGTCCTTGTAGCTCTTGTTGTTCTCGGCCAGCTTGCCGATCGATTCCATCACTTCCTCGTCGGTGACGGGAACGGTCAGGCGTTCGATCTTCAGATCGTCGGTCGAAGGGGCTTCCACTTCGGGCAGAACTTCGAGTTCGATGGTGAGCGTGGCGTCCTTGCCCTGCTCATAGCCTTCGCCGATTTCGACCTTGGGCTGCATCGCCGGCTTCAGCTTGTTGTCCTGCATGGTCTTGTCGACCGATTCGCGGATCATCGCGTTGACGGCGTCGGAGTGAAGCTGGTCGCCATGCATCTTGCGCACGAGATTGGCAGGCACCTTGCCGGGGCGGAAGCCGGGCATTTTCACCTGCGGGGCGATCTTCTTGATCTCCGAATCGATGCGGGCATCGATATCCTTGGCAGGAATGGTGATCGCGTAGGCGCGCTTGAGGCCTTCGTTGGCGGTTTCTTTGATCTGCATGGGTGTCGAAACTCGTAAGTTACTGTCTGTCTGAGCGAGGGTTCACGACAGAGCGGAATTGGTGCGGGCGAAGGGACTCGAACCCCCACATCTTTCGATACTGGTACCTAAAACCAGCGCGTCTACCAATTCCGCCACGCCCGCAAACCGTGAAAGCGAATCCGCGCGCAGACGGGGTCCGCCGCGTATATAGGGGCGTGCCTCTAGTCGGATGCGGCGAAAAGGGCAAGCGCGGCGACAGGGTGTATGCGAATTGTGGAACACACCCGCCTTCAAGGCCGTTCGTATGGGGAAAGGATCGCACCCATGAGCGACTATGAAACCCCCAAGGTCCCGCCTGCCACACCGCCCACGATCGACCCCGACGTGAAGCCGAAGACCGCAGCCGAAATGGAGGCTGACGGCCAACGCGAGGGCGATGTGCTCGCCCACGAAACCAAGCCAGACGAAATCGATGTCGAGGCCGAGAAGGCCATGCGCCCGGCCATGGAGGGCGGGGAGGATGGCGAAGGCGAACAGGCGCTCGACGCTGCCACCATGCTCCCACCCGACTAAGGCACCCTGTTCAGGAGACCAGTCATGGCGACCCAGCCAGATCCCGATACCATCAACCCGGGCGCCCCGCCCGAAATGCCGCCCAGCTCCCCTCCGAACGAGGCGCCCATGAAGGAGCCGCCTTCGGTCGAGCCGGTACAGCCCGACTATGACGAACCCGATCGCGGCCCCGACGAAATCTGACCTGTTCTGCCAGGCGCCCCGGTGCGAATGATCTTGCCGGGGCGCACCGCGCACAGTACAGGCGCGCCCCATGAGCGAAGATACCAAGACCGACGACAAGCCCCAGACGCCCCCCATGCAGCTTTCGGTTCATCCCGATAGCGAGCATTTCGATGTCGACGTGCTCCAGCGCGGTGTGGGCATCCGCTTCAAGGGCCGCACGCGTACCGACATCGAGGAATACAATATCTCCGAAGGCTGGGTCCGCGTTCAGGCGGGCAAGACGGTCGATCGCAACGGCAAGCCGCTGACCCTAAAGCTCAACGGTCCGGTCGAGGCATGGTACGAAGATCTCGGCGATAATCCGCCGCTCGCGAAGGCCGACTGAAACAGGCCTTTCCTACATCCGGCTTTTGATGGCAGAGCGGCTTTCATGGACTGTCCGCCCCTTCGAAAATCGCACATTTCTGCCGCCTGGGCCTGCATTCGGCCCGGCGGCATTTTTTCTTCCAGGTCCGTGCTCCATGTGCTCCATCCTGTAGGAAACGCCCTGCGGCCTTGCCAAAGCCGTGGCTATCGCCCACCTCCCCGCAAGGCACGATCATGACAGATACAGCAAAACCCACCGTAATCATCATCGGCCGACCCAATGTCGGCAAATCCACGCTGTTCAACCGGCTCGTGGGCAAGAAGCTCGCGCTGGTGGACGACCAGCCGGGCGTCACGCGCGATCGCCGTATGGGCGATGCGGAAATCGCCGGGCTGGAATTCACCATCGTCGATACCGCAGGCTGGGAAGACGACGATCCCGAAAGCCTGCCCGGCCGGATGCGCAAGCAGACCGAAGTCAGCCTCGAAGGGGCCGACGCTGCCCTGTTCGTGGTCGATGCACGCGCCGGCCTGACCCCGCTGGACGAGGAAATCGGCCGCTGGCTGCGCGGGCAGGATGTGCCGGTGGTGCTGGTGTGCAACAAGGCGGAAGGCCGGGCGGCCGAACCGGGCATTCTTGAAAGCTACAGCCTTGGCCTGGGCGAACCGATGGGTATCTCCGCCGAACATGGCGAAGGTATTGCCGATCTGTTTGCCGGCCTGTGGCCGATCATCGGCGCGAAGTCGGAAGCTGCCGAAGCGGCTGCGGAACTCCAGGCCGAACTGGACGAGGAAGACCTCGACGGCCCGCTGAAGCTGGCCATTGTCGGGCGGCCCAATGCGGGCAAGTCCACGCTGATCAACCGGATGCTGGGCGAAGATCGCCTGCTGACCGGCCCCGAGGCAGGGATCACCCGCGATTCGATCGCCGTGGATTGGGAATGGTTCGACCCCAAGGCGAACGAGCAGCGCGAAATCCGCCTGATCGATACGGCGGGCATGCGCAAACGCGCCAAGGTGACGGAGAAGCTGGAACGGCTGTCTGTCGCCGATGCCAAGCGCGCGGTGGACTTTGCCGAAGTCGTCGTGCTGCTGCTCGATGCGACCAAGGGGCTTGAGCATCAGGATCTCAAGATCGCCAGCCAGGTGCTGGAAGAAGGCCGCGCCCTGATGGTGGCCATCAACAAGTGGGACATCGCGGAAAACGCATCCTACCTGTTCAACGGCATTCGCGAAGCGCTGAACGAGGGTCTTAGCCAGGTGCGCGGCGTGCCGCTGTTCGCCGTGTCGGCCAAGACCGGCAAGGGCCTCGACACCATGCTGTCGGCCGCATTCGAGCTGCGCGAGGCGTGGAGCCGCCGCGTGCCCACCGCCGCGCTCAACCGCTGGTTCGACGATGCATTGGCGGCAAATCCGCCGCCCGCACCCGGCGGTAGGCGGATCAAGCTGCGTTATATCACGCAGGCCAGTGTCCGCCCGCCGCGCTTCGTGGTCTTCGGCACGAGGCTCGACGATCTGCCCAAGAGCTACGAACGCTATCTCGTGAACGGCATCCGCGCCAAGCTGGGCTTCGATGCGGTTCCCGTCCGGGTCGTGCTGAAGAGCCCGAAGAACCCTTACGATTCGAACCGCGGGGGCGGCGGCAAATTCAGCGGCGGGAGCGGGCGTGATTGATCTGCTGACCGTGTTGCCCGGCTTCGAACTGATCGAGCGCACCAGTTCGACGGTTCGCGTGCAGCATGTCGTCCAGCTCAGTCTGGCCCCGGCCTTCCTGCTCGCGGGGATCGGCGCGGTCATGAATGTGATGACCAACCGTCTGCTGTGGGTAGCCAACAAGATCGAACGCATCCTTGCTGCGGACGAACGCGGCGAGGCTGGCGATCAGCTGGTCGAAATTCCCGCGTTGGAAGCGCGGCGGATCCTGGCGCAGCGCGCCGTGATGCTCAGTACTGCAGCTGCGTTCACGATCAGCATCGTGATCCTGTTGCTGTTCATAAGCGCTTTCGTGCACACCCCGCTTGGAACGCTGGTCGCGCTTACCTGGGTCATTACCATGGGGCTGCTCATGGCAGGCTTAGCGTACTTCCTCCTCGAAACGCGCACGGCAGCGCGTCGCAATCTGGAGAGAATGAAGGAACGCCAGTTCGGACCCAGAGATGATGATGCTAGCGACGATTCGTCGCAGAAATAGAGCCACTTCGCGCCCGATTGCCCCGGCCACAAGATGACCGCAAAACGGTTGTCACGCGTTAATCGGCATGGCCCCACCCCCTTTCCTACATGAAAGGAGATGTGCCATGCAGCGTATCGAGATTGCCCTACTCCCCGCATCGGGGATTTTGGGTGGACCGGTTAAAGTCGAGGCCTTGGATCTGCCGACTGCACTGACCATCGCCGACATCAATGTCGAAGCAGGCTCGGCACAGTTATGGTGCGACGGTAAATGTATCGGGACGCTCACGAAACATGGCGGGCGTCACGCCACGTTCTGGGAGCTGAGCCGGACCTAACCCTGCTCGCCCTCGCCCGCCGGCTTGGAGTTCAGCTGGACATAGTTCTGCAGTCCCATGCGTTCGATCATGTCGAACTGGGTCTCGAGGAAATCGACATGCTCTTCCTCGCTCGCGAGAATGTCCTCGAAAATCTGGCCAGAATGGAAATCGCGCACCGACTGGCAATGCTCGGCAGCTTCCTTGAGCAGCGGGATCGCTTCCATTTCCATGGCGAGATCGGCGCGCAGGATTTCCTCTACCGTTTCGCCGACCTTCAGCTTGTGGATCGCCTGGAAGTTCGGAAGGCCGCCGAGAAAGAGGATGCGTTCAGCCAGAATGTCGGCATGTTTCATCTCGTCGATCGATTCGTGCCGTTCGTAATCGGCAAGCCTGCTCACGCCCCAGTCTTCCAGCACACGGTAATGAAGCCAGTACTGGTTGATCGCCGTCAGCTCGTTGGTGAGCGCCTTGTTGAGGAATTCGATGACCTTGGGATCGCCCTTCATGGCATTCGCCTCCGTTGCGATGGAATTTCGGGGATTATGCGCGCGAGCGTAGATGCGGGCAAGGCAAGGCGCGTTCGAGCGCGTGGGAAATCAACGGATTTGAGCCGGTGATGGACTCCTGTGATCAGGCGGCAACCGTGTCCGGTTTGAAGGAAAGCTCACGCTCTTCGAACAGGATCGCATCGGCTTCGTCCAGGCAAGAGCCGCATGCCGGGCGCTTGCCCAAGGAAGAGTAACAGGCCTCTGCATCGCCGGGACACCGCCGCGCAGCCTGGCGCAACTCGCTTTCCCGGATGGCATTGCAGATACACACATACATGATCGGCCGCTCCCTTGCGATTGATTCGCAAACGCAGATGTAATGCGATCAATTCTCAATAGCAAGGTTACCGGCGAAAGGTGAAACGTTTACCGTAGGTGAGGCAGCGCCACAGCCATTCGAGTGGGCCATACCGGAACCGCTCAAGCCAGGGTTTGGACCAGGCCAGCATAACGACCCAGCTTGCGATAACGACCAAATAAAGCTCGCTCCGACCAAACTGCCCGAACAGATCGAGGCCCCAGTTTCCGAAGACGAATAGCATCACGAAGGACGTGCCGAGGTAATTCGTAAAGGCCACCCGTCCCGCCGCGGACAGACGATCTCCGAGCCAATTGCCCGCGCTGGGAGCATAAAGCGCGAGCAGAGCGACGTAGCCGAGGGTCATAAACAGCCTCGGGAAATGCGAGGTGCCAAGGAAAGCACCCAAGGTCGAATAATAGGTGAAGCCTCCCTCCAGAGTGGCGATGGCAATCCACGCTGTAAGCACGCCTCCGGATAACATCGCAGCCCACCCCCAAAACCGCTGCCTTCTGTAATCAAGCCTGCCCTCGAAAAGGCCGTAACGATAAAGCGCCATGCCTATCAGCATGAGCGGAAGGGTCTCGAAGATAATCAGCCAGCTGGATGCGAGAGGATTGGTGCCGTGCTCCTTGACGGTGTGGCTGACGAATTCCGAATAGGACCCGTCTTGGCGAATCGTGGTTTCAAGTCGGCCGTCCGCCAGATCCGTCTCGGCGGCGGATTGAAAATCCTCCTGCACTTCGGCCAGTTCCGCATTGTCGGGTACGGGGCCATCGGCAGTTATCTGCATGAACACCATACTGATGGCGTAGAACAATCCCCCCAGAATATACCCCAAGGCGCCGATTATCATCTGCTTGCGAGGGCTGAGCCTGATGAAGAGCAAAGCCAGCAGTCCGGCCACAGCGTAGGAGAAGAGAATATCGCCCCGCCAGATCAGGAAAAAATGCATTAGGCCGAACAGGCCCAGCCACAGCAGCCGTTTGACCTGAAGCCAGCGCGTGGCCCCCTTAGCCCAAGCTTTTTCCATGAACAGGTAAACGCCGGCGCCGAAAAGGAGGGTAAACAGGCCTCGCATCTTGCCATCGATCAGCACCAGCTGAGCCGCCCACATCCAGTCTTCCGACTGCGAGTGACCGGTCGTGAAGGCTTCCGGGTACATGTAAGCGGTGAACGGCTGCCCCATCGCAAAGATATTCGCTGCCAGAATGCCGAGAACCGCAATACCGCGAATAAAGTCCAGACTGGCGATCCGGCCGCTGGCGGGGGCGACCGGCTTGGCGTTGTCAGGCGTTGCCAGTTTCGATTCGCTTATATCGTCCATATCGGTACCCCTGCCGTCCATCGGGTATTGGTAGCCGACAATCCCGGATATCCCACCTCTGTTCGGCCTGAATTCACAGTTTCCAGCCAATTCCGCACAGGGGCGCCAACAGAGCGCTTCCGAAACTCAAACAGCATTAACCCTAAATTAGGGGTAGTCTGCGATCCCCCTAAATCGAGACCGCCGCTCACCAGCGGCATAAGGATTGATACAGGCGCTATAGGGGGACCTAGCCTTGCGTGTACTGGCATTGGCATCGCAGAAGGGCGGATCGGGTAAAACCACGCTCTCCGGACATCTGGCCGTTCAGGCCCAGCGAGCGGGCGCTGGCCCGGTCGTCCTGATCGACATCGACCCGCAGGGTTCGCTGGCCGATTGGTGGAACGAGCGTGAGGCGGAACTTCCCGCCTTCGCCCAGACCACCGTGGCCCGCCTCGCAGCCGACCTGGCGATCCTTCGCCAGCAGGGCTTCAAGCTCGCCGTCATCGATACGCCGCCAGCCATCACCATGGCCATTCAGTCGGTCATCTCCGTGGCAGAGCTCATCGTCGTTCCTACCCGCCCCAGCCCGCACGATCTTCGTGCGGTGGGCGCTACGGTCGACCTGTGTGAACGCGCCGGCAAATCGCTGATCTTCGTCGTCAATGCGGCAACGCCCAAGGCGAAGATCACATCGGAAGCCGCCGTCGCGCTGTCGCAGCACGGTACTGTCGCACCGATCACGCTTCACCATCGCACCGATTTCGCGGCCTCGATGATCGATGGCCGCACGGTGATGGAAGTCGACCCTGAAAGCCGTTCGGCTGCCGAGGTCACCGCGCTGTGGAAGTATATTTCCGATCGGCTCGAGAAGCAGTTCCGCCGCACCGTCTTCGCCGCACCTGGCCAGCAGGCCGCCGCGCAGCAGCCTGGTGCCTATCGTCCCGCCGGTGGCTTCGGCCGTCGGGTCGCCCAGTAAGAGCAACTTTAGGAAGGGCGGAGGCCAGCCGGATGTCAGACGCCAATTTCGCTTCGCTTTCTTCGACTCTGCTTGCACGCAAGGGTGGGGCCAAACCCGCCATGCGTCCGCAATCCGCAGCGCTGGGCCCGGTAGATGGCGTAGCCGCTGCCGCAAACCTCGAAGACCTTGGTTGGAACGACATGGGCGAAGACGCTCCTGCAAGCCAGCCTGAACCAAAGTCCCTGGCCGCGGTTCCACGCAGCCCTGCTTCCGCGTCGCTCGCCGAATCGGGCCTTATCAAGAAACCTGCCCTTCCTCCTATCGAGGAACGGGAAAGTCTTGATGCCGAAGGCGGCGAAACCGACGATGCGTCGGATCGCGTGGTGCCGATCAATTCGCTGCAAGACAGAGACCGCAGCGGCGGACAGAACGAAGTACGCGAATCGCTGGAGCGCATCGTTGATCGCCTGGAAGGCGGCAAACCCGCCGCCAGTGCCGAGCCTGAAGACGATGACGCCTATGACGAAGCGCCCGAAGTGGTACTTCCTCGCGCGTTGAAGCCTTCGCCGTCTCGCTCGAAATCGACGGCTTCGGGCAAAAGAGCAGCGTTCACGCTGCGGCTCGACCAGGAGCGTCACCTGATGCTCCGCCTGGCCTGCACCGTCCGCGGCAGCAGCGCCCAGCAGCTCGTCACCGATGCTCTCGACGGCCTTTTGGCCGAAATGCCGGAAATCGCCATGCTGGCCGCACAGGTCCAGCGACGGCCGAATTGAAGACTTGAAAGACGTGGGATCGCCTTCTCAGGGAAAGTAAGATGACAACAAGAAACGCAACTTTCATCAGGCTCGCCGTCAGTACGGCCCTCGTCAGCACTGCGCTTGCCGGATGTAGTGGCAATGTCGCCCCGAGTGCCGCGCGTTCGGTCGGCAAGGCCGAAGTGGCCCTGGCCAAAGGCAAGAGCGACAAGGCTGTCACCCACGCTGAAGCAGCGGTTCTGGCCACTCCGCGCGATCCATATGTGCGGACCCTGCTCGGCAATGCCTATCTCGAAGCGGGGCGCTTTTCCTCGGCGGCCCAGAGCTTCCAGGATGCGATCGACCTTGGCGACACGTCTCCCCGGACCGCAGTCAGCCTTTCGCTTGCGCTGACGGGCATGGGCGATCGCGCTGCAGCGATCTACGCCCTCGAAAAGAACGAATCCGCTATCGATCCGGCCGACTTCGGCTTGGCTATCGCACTTGCCGGACAGCCGCAGCGCGGCGTTACCGTGCTCTCCAACACTCTGCGCGCAGGGAACAACACTGCCAAGGTTCGCCAGAATCTTGCCTATGCCTATGCGATGAGCGGCCAGTGGCGCGAAGCGCGCCTGATGGTCGCTGAAGACGTTCCTGCGGACATGGTCGGCGACCGCATGGCGCAGTGGGGGGCCATGGCCCGCCCTGAGCTCTTCCGGGCGCGCATTGCCAGCTTGCTGGATGTAGAAATCGTCGACGATCCGGGTCAGCCGCAGATGCTCGCGCTGGCGAACAACCCCAGTGTGGACATGCTGGCGGCGGAAACGATCGAAGAACCCGATGCGACTGTTCTGGCAGCGAACGAAGAACTGCCCGCGGTTGCGCCGACCGCTCCGATCGAGCGCCTCGCTCTGGATGGCAACTTTCTCGAAAGTGCCGACGTAGAGACCGAGACGGTCTCAGCTAAGCCTAAAGCTGCGCCCGCCCGCGTCGCCGCGGCGCCCGCTGCACCAGAGCGTATCCAGGCGGTCACACCGGCACCTGCCCCGCGCAAGGCAGCGGCTTCCGCACCGCGACTGTCGCTCGCTAGCGGCGATTACAACATTCAGCTCGGCTCCTACTTCTCGATGGATGATGCCGAGGAAGGCTGGAGCAAGTTCCAGCAGATGTATCCCGAACTGGCCGACGCGGAACGCGTGATCAGCAAGGCTCGCGTCAACGGCAAACTGTACTTCCGCGTTGCGGCAGTCGGATATGCGAAGGATAGCGCACGGGCCCTGTGCTCGAACGTCAAGGGTAAAGGCGGCAGCTGCATCGCTTACGCCCAGAGCAATCCGCTTCCCGGCGCAATTGCGAACGGTAAAATCAGGGTCGCAGCGCGCTAAGCCAAGTTTGCGGCCTATCAAGAGCCACCGAAGACTGCCCCCTTCCGGCTTGCCCGGAAGGGGTTTTCTTTTTGCCAATTATAAGTCGACCGAAACGCCGCCCTTCCAAAGGCCGATAACACGGCCCTGCGTTGGCTGCCCGTCGAACGGCGTATTCCCGGCGGTTGCCGCCATTTTTGCGCTCTGGATGATCCAGGGTTTGTCCGGATCCACGATCGCCACGTCTGCTTCGAACCCGGCGCGCAGGGCCCCGGCCTTGACGCCCAGCAACTGCGCAGGGTTCAACGACACCAGATCGAATGCCCGCGGCAGATCTATCAGTTCGTCGCGCACCAGCGACAGCACCATCGCAAGCAATGTTTCCGCCCCCGCCATGCCCGGTTCGGCATCGGCAAAAGGCAGGCGCTTGTCTTCCGGCCCGCGTGGATCGTGGCCGCTGGATATGACATCGATCGTGCCATCGGCGATCGCTTCGCGCACCGCTTGCCGGTCATCCTCCTGCCGTAGTGGCGGAGACAGGCGCGCAAAGGTGCGAAACTCTGCAGTCGCCAGGTCCGACAACATGAAATGCGATGGCGTCACCCCGGCAGTCACACGCTGCCCTGCCGCCTTGGCCGTGCGGATCATCGCAAGGCCGGCGCGGGTCGTAACCTGCCGGAAATGAATATGCGCCCCTGCCATGTCCGCCAGTGCAAGATCGCGCGCAATGGCAATCGCTTCTGCCTGTGGCGGCGCGCTGGGCAATCCGCGGCGAGTGGCATATTCCCCCGCCGTGGCCACAGCCTGGCCCACCAGCGCTGCATCTTCCGCATGGGCAATCACCGGCATTTCCAGCATCGCCGCATATTGCAGCAGGCGCAGCATGGTCCCGCTATCGGAAATCCATTGGCGACCGGTAGCGATCCCTTTCGCCCCGGCTTCGCGCATCAAGGCAAATTCGGCTATCTCTTGTCCTGCAAGACCGCGCGTCGCAGCGGCCAGCGGATGGACCCAGAAATCCGGCTTACCGCTCTTCGAAATATAGGACACCCTGCTTGGAAGATCGAGCGCAGGGGATTGGTCCGGCATCAGGGCCGCGCGCGTGATCCCACCGAAATGGAACGCCGGCTTGTCCACGGCGAAAACACCCAGATCGACAAGCCCGGGTACGATCAGCTTCCCGCGCGCGTCGACCGTCTGACCAGCGCCCATTTCGCCTTCGGACAGAACGCCGTTCTCCATTGCGATGGAGCCTTCACGCACACCGTCGGTGGTGACGATCCTGCCGTTCGCAATTGTTATCGGGGCCGCCTGTTTCATGCTGCGTCTCCCCAACCTTCGATCTGTCTTGCCCGGCGCGTCAGTATGTCGAGGCAGGCCATGCGGATCGCCACGCCCATCTCCACCTGTTGGGTAATGATCGAACGGTCGATCATGTCCGCGACCTCGCTATCGATCTCCACCCCGCGGTTCATCGGACCGGGATGCATCACGAGCGTTTGTTCATTCGCCCGCGCAAGCCTGGTTTTCGTCAGCCCGTAAAGGTGATGGTACTCGCGCGCAGAAGGAATGAACTGCCCGCTCATTCGCTCTGTCTGAAGGCGTAACATCATGGCGACGTCGGCGCCTTTCAACGCAGCGTCGAAGTCATGATAAACTTCCGCGCCCATTGCTTCGATACCAACCGGCATCAGGGCCGGAGGCGCACAGAGGCGAACGGTAGCGCCAAGTGCTTGCAGGCACAGCAGATTGGAACGCGCGACGCGGCTGTGCAAAATGTCCCCGCAGATAACGATGACCTGGCCTGTAAAATCGTCACCGCTCTGCCCGCGTTCGCGCAAGGCATGGCGCAAGGCCAGTGCATCGAGCAATGCCTGCGTCGGATGTTCGTGCTGTCCATCTCCAGCGTTGAGGACAGGACAATCGACCTTGTCCGCAATCAGCCTGGTCGCTCCGCTCGACCCGTGGCGGATCACGATGGCGTCTGCACGCATCGCATTCAGAGTGATCGCCGTATCGATCAGCGTCTCGCCCTTCTTCACGCTCGACGTTGCCGCATGCATGTTCACCACGTCCGCACCGAGCCGTTTGCCAGCAATCTCGAAACTGAGCAGCGTCCGCGTTGAATTCTCGAAGAAGGCGTTGATGATGGTGAGGCCGGCAAGGGCGTCGGAGTGCTTGGCGCTCTGGCGGTTCAGATCGACCCATTGTTCCGCCTCGTCGAGCAGGAAAAGGATCTCGTGCCGTTCCAACTGCCCGATGCCGAGCAGGTCACGGTGCGGAAAGGCCAGCGCGCCCGCCGGATAACGGGCCGCAGACGGCGTGGTGTCGGATGGTGTCATTAAAGCCATGCCCTTAATCGAGGCCTATCGCACCCTCAAGCATATTCCGGTGGCGCATCGCCCAACCCTGCCCTAGTCTTTGATCCGGACACTTTCAGGGGAAGAATTTTCATGCATTTCGCAGGCAAGGTCTGGCGTTTGCTGGTCGGTATCAAGGACGCCTTGGTGCTGCTTTTCATGCTGCTGTTTTTCGCGCTGCTGTTTGCAGTTCTCACAGCGCGGCCCAGCCCTGCCCAGGTGCGTGACGGCGCGCTTCTGCTGAACCTTGACGGGTTTATCGTGGAAGAAGCGGCCCCCATCGATCCTTTCGCCGCGCTGATTTCCGGCAGCGTGCCGACCAGCGAATATCAGGCGCGTGATCTTGTCCGTGCCCTCGACGCTGCGGCTGCGGATGAACGCATCACCGCCGTCGTACTCGATCTGGACAGCTTCCTGGGCGCAGGCCAGGTCCATCTCGCCGAAGTGGGCGAAGCGATGGACCGCGTGCGCTCGGCCGACAAGCCGGTACTCACCTATGCCACCGCCTATGCCGATGACGGCGTGTTCCTGGCAGCCCACGCCAGCGAAGTATGGGTCGATCCGCTTGGCGGCGCAGTCGTCGCAGGTCCCGGCGGCAACCGCCTTTATTACAAGGGCCTGCTCGACAAGCTGAAAGTCAACGCGCGGGTCTACAAGGTCGGCACCTACAAGAGTGCGGTGGAACCCTACATCGAGACGGGCATGTCCGATCCGGCGCGCGAGAATGCGCAGGCGCTCTATGGCGCTTTGTGGGAGGAATGGCAGGCCAACGTCAAGAAGGCGCGCCCCGCTGCCGATCTGCAAATGGTGGTCAGCGATCCTGCCGCCTGGGTCGAAGCGGCCAATGGCGATCTGGCAAGCGCCGCCAAGACGGCTGGGCTGGTCGACAGGATTGGCACCAGGACTCAGTTCGGCGAACGCGTTGCCGAGCTCGTGGGCGAAGACGAATGGAGCGATCTTCCAGGCGCTTATCCCTCGACCAATCTCGCCGCTTGGCTCGAAGCCAACCCATGGTCCGGCAATGGCAAGGAAATCGGCGTCGTGACGATCGCCGGCAATATCGTTGATGGCAGCGCCGGGCCCGGCACTGCGGGGGGTGAACGCATTGCGGAGCTCCTCGACGAAGCACTGGACAAGGAATTCGCCGGTCTGGTCGTTCGGGTGGATTCTCCGGGGGGTTCGGTCACTGCGAGCGAGCAGATCCGGAACGCCATTCTGCGCCACAAGGCACGCGACATTCCGATTGCGGTGTCGATGGGCAATGTCGCAGCGAGCGGGGGCTACTGGGTCTCGACCCCGGCCGACCGCATCTTCGCGCAGCCCGAAAGCATCACCGGTTCAATCGGCATCTTCGCGATCATCCCAACCTTCGAAGATGCAGCGGAAAGCCTGGGCGTAACCAGCGATGGCGTAACCACCGGTCCGCTGTCCGGACAGCCCGATCCCATAGGCGGCTTCACGCCCGAAGTGGATCGGATCCTCCAGGCCACGATCGAAGACGGCTATCGCGACTTCCTCAGCCGGGTGGCCACCTCGCGCAAGATGGACCTCCAGCAGGTCGACCGGGTCGGCCAAGGCCGGGTCTGGGACGGCGGCACTGCGCGGCAGCTCCGCCTGGTCGACGAATATGGCGGAATGCCGGAAGCGCTCGCTTGGGTGGCCGCACAGGCCAATCTTGCGGATGGCGACTGGTCTCCGGTCTATCTGGGGGACGAGCTTGGCACTACGGATACGATCCTTCGCCAGCTGCTGATCGGCGAGCAGGACGCCAAAGGCCGGGATGTCTTCGCCACGCTCGCCGGCAATCACCGGGCACTGGCAGACATGATCCTTGCCGATACCCAGCGCCTACTCGGCACGGAGGGCGCACAAGCCTACTGCCTCTCATGCCCAGCATCGCCCGCCACCAATGCTAACAGCCCGCCCCCGCCGGACAGCATATGGGCGAAGTTGGTGATGTTATTCGCCGACTGAACGGCTTGCAAAAGCGCTGACCGCAACGTAAAGGCCCGCCCCTGCCCGGCATTCGGTGCCGTCATGGGCGGGCGCGTAGCTCAGTGGTAGAGCACACCCTTCACACGGGTGGGGTCGCAAGTTCAATCCTTGCCGCGCCCACCATTTAGAGGGGGTAAGCCAAATCAGGCCTTCCCCACGGTTCCTTTTTCACGAAGTCTTTTCGCCATATAACCCCCAGCACCAATTGCGAGCATGGCCGGTAGGCTCATGCGACGAAGGACAGTCGCCGCAATTACACCTAGGGCGGCGCCGCCTACGCCTCCAACGCTTCCAGTCTGCTTTGCCAATTTGTCGCCTGCGTAGGCACCTATAATCTTACCAATCATCTCAAATCTCCTTTGCTCGAATAACGGTTGATCCGGAGCCGTGTTCCTCTCCTTCGTTTCGACCAAATGAGTGGCCGCTGACGCTTTAGCTCGAGGCACGTACCGCCGAACTCTCGCCTCTCGAGCTCTTTGCCGTCACATCGAAAGCTTGGGTGTAGGATTCGAAGCGTTCATGCACTTCATCCCGAGAGAGTCCGAATTCGGCGAGCGAGTAGGAGTGCGGCGTGCGTTTGGAAGCAGCGGTGCGGTCGAGATATTTCTCCATTCCGTTGAGCGCCGGATCGATGTCGAGGCCCAGGAAATCGTACACCCGCTTCATGGACGTGGGCCAGTCGCGGTCCATGTCGTCGAAGTGGACATCGATCGCCTGAGACGCGGGGATAATTTGTCTAACTTCTTGCATACGCGAGACCATGAGGTCGGTCTTACGGAGCCATTCGCGGCCGATGGTTTTGGGGTCCACATCGTCGGCGTAGATGATGGTCTGGTTCCAAGCGAGGCTGGCCGCGCTGCCGACGATCGCCTGCGGGTCGCGGTGGGTGAAGATGAGCCGCGCGTCGGGAAAAACTTCAAGTAAAGCAGGGAGATCCAGCATATGCTGCGGGGTCTTGAGCACCCAGGGACGCAGCGAGCTCTCCTGCTGCGACCAGCCGATCAGGCGCAGCAGATTGGCCATGTGGCGATAGGCCGGAACAGCGCTTTCCTCCTCGCACCAGCGGGCGAAGGTCGGCACGCGCCACTGCGCCTCGAACTTCATCCCGTAGAAGCTGGCCGCGATCAGCCCGAGCTCCTCTTCAGGTTCGTATGGCCCGGTCGGATGGATCGAGAGCGTGCGCGGGTTGGCGAGCCGTGCGACTTTGAGGATCCTTTTCGCCAGAACCGGCCTGAAATCCTCCCTGGACCCTGCCAGAACCTTCTCGAAATCGGGACGGGGTACCGGACTGATCGTTTCGAAACTGCGCAGATGGGCGAAGCGATCGTCCGAGGCCAGCAGGCGGTGCAAACGCGTCGTGCCCGACCGCATCGGCCCCACGATCACCACCGGCTTGCGGATCGGGCGCGCCAGAATTTCCGGATGCCGCTTGAACCACATCTGCGCATAGAGCCGGTCGCGCAGGAGGTGGTGGATGGTCTTCATCCCCGACAGCTCGCCCGCGGCATTCAGCCCCGCTTCGACCCGCGCGGAATCGAGCAGCACGTCGAGCGGGCGGGTGAACCAGTCATCGCCGAAATCGTCGAGCCCGTGTTCCTCGCTCACCTGCTCGAGCAGCGTCTCGCGGTTCCAGCAGGCAGGGTCGACCAGCCCCAGCTTGCGCCCTGCCCCGACCCCTGCGTTGAGGATGTCGATAAAGCGGGTGCGCCGCGGCGGTACGAGTGGCTTGTCCTGCAAGTGTCTGTCACTTTCTTGTTCTGTTTTGCGGCCCATGGTCCTGCCATGATGCGGGTCAGGGCAACAATGATCCGCCAGAGGATCGGTGCCGCAGCTTTTCCGCACTGGAAATAGGCGGGCACAATCGGCATAGCCCCGCCCATGCACGACATCGCCTATATCAGAACCAATCCCGAAGCCTTCGATGCCGCCATGAAGCGCCGCGGCGCCGAGCCGGTTGCCGACCGTATCGTGGCGCTCGACGCCAAGAAGCGCGAGGCGCAGACCCGCGTTCAGGAAGCGCAGAGCCGCCGCAACGAGGCCTCCAAGGCGATCGGCCAGGCCATGGGCCAGGGTGACAAGGACAAGGCCGAGGCGCTGAAGGCCGAAGTGGCCGAGATCAAGGCCAGCATGCCGCAGTGGGAAGAGGCCGAGCAGCAGGCCGGTGCCGAGCTGGACGACCTCCTCGCCCGCCTGCCCAATCTCCCTGCCGAAGACGTGCCCGAAGGCGCGGACGAGGAAGACAATGTCGAGATTGCGACCTGGGGCGACAAGCGCGAGTTCGCTTTCGAACCCAAGGAACACGCCGATATCGGCCCGGCGCTGGGTATGGAGTTCGAGACCGGCGCGAAGATTTCCGGTGCGCGCTTCACCTTCCTGCGCGGCGACATGGCGCGCCTTCACCGCGCGCTCGCACAGTTCATGCTGGACAGGCAGACCCGCGAGAACGGCTATACCGAATGTAACCCGCCGGTGCTGGTGAACGACGACGCCATGTACGGCACGGACAAGCTGCCTAAGTTCGCCGAAGACAGCTTCCGCACCACCGACGATCGCTGGCTCGTCCCGACCTCGGAAGTCCCCCTCACCTATTCGGTGGCGGGCGAAATCCTGCCCGACCTCGCCAAGCCGATCCGCATGACTGCGCATACGCTGTGTTTCCGCAGCGAGGCAGGCTCTGCCGGACGCGATACACGCGGGTTCATCCGCCAGCACCAGTTCGAGAAGGTCGAGCTGGTCAGCGTCTGCCGCCCCGAAGACAGCGAGGCCGAACATGAGCGCATGACCGGATGCGCCGAAGGCATATTGCAGGCGCTGAACCTGCCCTATCGCAAGATGCTGCTGTGCGTCGGCGATATGGGCTTCGGCGCACGCAAGACCTACGATCTGGAAGTCTGGCTGCCCGGCCAGGGGGCCTATCGCGAAATATCTTCCTGCTCGAACACAGGCGAATTCCAGGCCCGCCGCATGAATGCGCGCTATCGCCCCGAAGGCGAAAAGAAGACGCGCTTCGTCCACACGCTCAACGGGTCCGGCCTCGCCGTGGGCCGTACGCTGGTGGCGGTGATGGAGAATTACCAGAACGAGGATGGCAGCGTGACGGTGCCTGAATGCCTTGCCCCCTATATGGGCGGTGTGGAAGTTCTAAGTCCCAGTTGAGATACCGTTTGCCCTGAGCCTGTCGAAGGGCCGCCCTTCACTTCCAGCTTGGCGCAAGAAAGAAGTACGGTGCTTCGACAAGCTCAGCACGAACGGCTTATGAAATTACTCCCCGGAGAGCGAACCGCATGAAAATCCTCCTCACCAATGACGATGGCGTGCACGCCCCCGGCCTCGAAGTGCTCGAAGCGATTGCGCGGCAATTCTCGGACGATATCTGGATCTGCGCCCCGGACGAGGAACAGTCCGGCATGGGCCATGCCCTCACCCTGACCCGCCCCGTCCGCCTGCGCAAACATGGCGAGCGGCGCTTTTCTGTTACCGGCACACCGACCGATTCCGTGACGATGGGCCTGCGCCAGGTGATGGACGGCCCGCCCGATGTGATCCTGTCGGGCGTCAATCGCGGCGCCAATCTGGGCGACGACATTACCTATTCCGGCACGGTATCGGCAGCCATCGAAGGCGCGCTGGCGGGCATCCGGTCGATTGCGATGAGCCAAGTGATCGGGCGCGACGATGCGGGCCACGACATGTCCTTCGCTGCAGCGGAAGCGTGGGGCGCGAAGGTTCTCGGCCCCCTGCTCGACACGCCGCTGCCCGATCGCACGCTGGTCAATGTGAACTTTCCGCCGCGCGCGCCCGAAGACATCAAGGGTATCCGCGCGGTGGCGCAGGGCTTTCACGATTATTCGCGCGGCACGGTGGTGGAAGGGCGCGATCCGCGCGGTTTCCGTTATTACTGGTTCGGCCTGCAGGCGATCGAGCACACGCCCGATCACGGCACCGATCTGGAAGCCATCGCCGATGGGTATGTATCGGTCACTCCGCTGCAGCTCGATCTGACCCACCACACCTCGTTGCAGGCGCTGGGTCAGCGTTACGGGAATTGAGAATGCTTGACCGCATGCCTGCCCTCGCGCACCAAGGCCGTGCATGAGCGAGCGCAAGCAAATCGACAAGATCGAGCCGGGGGGAGGAAGCGCGCGGGTCTATCGCGGCCCGCGTTTCCAGCCGCTGCGCCGGGCGACCAAGATTCCCGTATGGGGCGATCTGGGCATCAGGCTGGGCCTTGCCCTGTTCCTGATCATGGTCGTGGTCATGATCCACTGGTGGGATCGCGAAGGGCTGGTCGACAATCTGGACGGTGAAGTCAGCTTTCTCGACGTGATCTATTTCACCATGATTTCGATCACCACCACGGGCTTTGGCGATATCGCCCCCATATCCGACCGTGCGCGGCTGGTCGAAGCGGTCATCGTGACGCCGGTCCGCTTTGCCGTGCTGTTCATCTTCGTGGGCACGGCCTACAACTTCCTCATCAAGCGTAGCTGGGAAAAATTCCGCATGGCCCGCATCCAGGATCAACTCAAAAACCATATCATCGTGCTCGGCTATGGTATCTCCGGTTCGGAATCGGTGGCCGAACTGATCGAACGCGGCACTGATCCCAGCACCATCGTGGTGATCGACCCGAGCGAGGAGCGGCTGCATGCCGCCGAATCCATGGGCTGCAACGTGATGGCGGCCGATGCCACGCGGGACGAGACGCTGAAGGCGGTGCGGATTTCGGAAGCGCAGAACGTGCTGATTTCCGCCGGGCGCGACGATACCACCATCCTGATCACGCTGACCGTGCGTGCGCTGGCCCCGCAAGTGCCGATCAGCGTGGTGGTGCGGGCAGCCGATAACGAATCGCTGGCCCGGCAGGCGGGCGCGAACAACGTCATCAATCCCGTACGCTTCACCGGCCTGTTGCTGGCGGGCAGCGCGAAGGGCGAACATATCGCCGATTATCTGGCGGATCTGGCCAGCGTTTCGGGCCGCGTCCAGCTGGTGGAACGCGAAGTGACGGAAGAAGAATGCGGCTGCGCGATCAGCGAATTGCGCACTGGCGGCAGGGGCCTGCGCGTCTATCGCAACGGCCGCGCGATCGGGTTCTGGGAAGAGGAATGTCAGAACCTGCAAAAGGGCGATATCATCGTGGAGATCGTTGCCACCCCCAATGGCGAGACCAGGGGCGACGGCCACCGCCGCGACGACGAGCTGCGTCAGGGGGCCTGAGGCCTCACCCCATCCAGAGGAAGACGCCGCCCATCGCCAGATAGGCCAGCAGCCAGAAACCCCAGTCCGACAGCGCCCGGCGGATGGGTTCCTCGCGGCGCACTGCAGTGATGAAGATTGCCGGACCGATGAAGGTCAGCGCCAGTCCGCCGGACATCATGAAATAGAGCCACCATTTCATCTGCAGCGTTTCGGTGCCGACCCGCGCGAACATGTGGCCCAGCATGGCGGCGCTGGCGAACATCAGCAGCGCGGCGATCGCATGCAGCAGATAGGGCGGCCGCGGGGTCGACCGCTTGCCATAGAATGCGACGCCCAGCAGCGCTGCGACGAACCATGCGGCCACAACCGCAATCCAGTTTACCGGTCCCATGCCGTGCCTTCTAGCCTTGGCGGCGCCATTCGTGTAGGGGCGCGCGCGAATTTACGGACATTGCTATGAACACCTCCACCACCTCCATCCCCGACCAGAAGAAGGTCGGCATGGTTTCCCTCGGCTGCCCCAAGGCGCTGGTCGACAGCGAACGCATCCTCACGCGCCTGCGCGCCGATGGCTATGCGATGAGCCCCGATTACGCCGGCGCGGACGTGGTGCTGGTGAACACCTGCGGCTTCCTCGACAGTGCGAAGGAAGAAAGCCTGCAGGCGATCGGCGAGGCGATTGCCGAGAATGGCCGCGTGATCGTGACCGGCTGCATGGGCGACGAGGCGGATGCCATTCGCGCCGCGCACCCGAGCGTGCTGGCCGTGACCGGCGCGCATCAATACGAAGCGGTGGTGGAGGCCGTGCATGAACATGCCCCGCCTTCGCAGGGTCCGTTCATCGACCTGATACCGCAGCCGGATATCAAGCTGACGCCGCGGCATTACAGCTATCTCAAGATTTCCGAAGGCTGCAATCACTCCTGCGCCTTCTGCATCATTCCGGATTTGCGCGGCAAGCTGGCCAGCCGCCGGATCGATGCTGTGCTGCGCGAGGCGGAAAAGCTGGTCGCTGCGGGCACGAAGGAACTGCTGGTCATCAGCCAAGACACCAGCGCCTATGGCGTCGACACCCGCCACGAGAGCCGCGAATGGAAGGGCCGGGAAGTACGCGCGCACATGACCGACCTCGCGCGCGAGCTGGGGCAACTCGACATCGGCGGCGGTGTGCCGCCCTGGGTGCGGTTGCATTATGTCTACCCCTATCCGCATGTCGATGCGGTGATCCCGCTGATGGCCGAAGGTTTGCTCACGCCCTATCTCGACATTCCCTTCCAGCACGCCAGCCCCAAGGTGCTGCGCGCGATGAAGCGCCCGGCGAACGAAGCCAAGGTGCTCGAACGGCTGAAGGGCTGGCGCGAGATCTGTGCCGAAATCGCGATCCGCTCCAGCTTCGTGGTCGGCTTTCCGGGCGAGACCGAGGACGATTTCAAATATCTGCTCGACTGGCTGGAAGAAGCCCAGCTCGACCGCGTCGGCGCCTTCCGCTTCGAGCCGGTCGAAGGCGCGCAGGCCAATACGCTGCCCGATCCCGTGCCCGAGGCGATCAAGGAAGAACGCTATGCCCGGATCATGGAAGTGACCGAGCGGATCAGCGCCGCCAAGCTGCAGGCGCGGATCGGCAAGACCATTCCGGTCATCATCGACGAGGTCGGCGAACCCGACGAAGACGGCGATATCGGCGCCACCGGCCGCAGCCAGGCCGATGCGCCGGAAATCGACGGTGCCGTCTATCTGCGCAACGTGCCCGCCACGCTCAAGGCAGGCGATATCGTCTCCGCCATTGTCGAGGATGCCGACGCCCATGATCTCTTCGCTGCACCGGCCTGAGACTTTGACGTATCCGACACTGCCCTGCTCTTCTCCGGAGCCCGCGAATTGCGCCCCGTCCGTTCATTTCACACCCGAAGGCATTGCAATTTCTGACAATTCCGGCTTTGCATGGTGCAATGACACGCACGAACTTTTCCCTAGGTCACTTACTACTCAGTCCTTAACTACTCATTCGCGCGGTTTACCTGGGGTCGGAGATGAATCGGTAATTTCGTAGAAAGAATATTAAGCATAGTCGCTTCATAGGGATGCGCGATGACGACCGTCCGCTCTTTGGACCGCATAACCCGGATACTGCGCCGACCGATGTCGCGCCTCCCCGCAGGGGCTGCGCAGCGCGTGAAGGACTTGCTGGTAAGCGCGCTGATCGCTTTCGTCCTATTCGTCGGGACCATGCTCAGCCCGATCGACCAGCTAAGCTGGGTTCTCCAATCGCGCCTGGCGACGCATGAACCGTCGGGCGACATCGTCTTCGTCAGCACCGACAGCGACATAACCCACAGCGCCCAGCCGGAGGGCCGGACCGAGCTCGCCGCAGCCCTTCGCGCGCTAGCTGATCAGGATGTAGCGCGGGTCTACATCGACCTCGCTTTCCCCACCCGCTCAACAAATCAGGCGGACAGGGATCTGGCCGAGGCGATCGCCACGCTGGGTCCACGGGTCGTTTTGGTCGACCAACTCGAACGCAAAGTCACCTCCGGTGATCG
The DNA here is from genome assembly GCF_054655615.1 of Qipengyuania triglochinis. Taxonomy (NCBI): domain Bacteria; kingdom Pseudomonadati; phylum Pseudomonadota; class Alphaproteobacteria; order Sphingomonadales; family Erythrobacteraceae; genus Qipengyuania; species Qipengyuania triglochinis. Next base: position 53,254 of record NZ_BAAHND010000004.1, read on the forward strand.
AGCCATTCGAACCATACCCACTATCGCCGGAGACGCGCGTCGAGTCGTTTCGCGGGATACCACCAATTGGATGGGTTACACGTGGACCCGTGATTTCACACACGAGATCGAGGGCAAACGCCTTCCCTCACTCGCAGCATCTCTCGCCGGCATCGAAGATCTCCGTAACGGGGAGTTCCGGATCGATTACGCCCTGGATTCCCAAGACATCACCCATCTCGAGATGGCGGATTTCCTGACCGGAGGGACTACCGCGCGACTGGCTGGCCGGATCGTGGTGATCGGTAGGGAGGCCCGAATTGCTCAAATACAAACACGAGCGCCGGGTAATTTCGTGGTGCCGGAAAGTTATCCGGATATCTACGGAGCCGAAACGCTTAAGGCGGGAACGATCAAGTTTATAGGCGGCTTTCAGGCTCTGACTTTTTATTTCCTCCTGACGCTCTTTGTTCTGCTCGTGGTGCGCTCGACCAATCAGAGACGAGTGGCTTATGCCCTACTTGCCATTTCGCTACCGGTCGTCCTTTACCTCGGCAACGTTCGGGGCATTAGAGCCGAGCTTTCCTATCCCGCCGCACTATTAATTTTATACGTTTTGTTGCGTTCACGATCTCGCTGGAAAGACCGGCTGGCCCTCGTTGATGATGAAACAGGCTTGCCTAAACTACGTGCCCTCGAATTGGAACTTGCGCAGGATATTCATGCAAGAGGGCATATCGTCGTGGCGCGCATTCACGGTTACGAGCATGTTTTCAAAACGCTACCTCGGGTGGATCGCGCGAAATACACTCTCAAGCTTGTCGAACGTCTGCGCACGACCAACACCGACCGAGTACTTTATTCGGAAGGGCACCACATCGCTTGGCATTCAGGCGAGGACGATGAGGAGCAGCTAGCAGACCATCTCGACGGCCTTAGAGCAATGTTCGCTGCGCCAATTTATGTTTCGGGTTCCTCGATCGACGTTGGGATAAGCTTTGGTGTCGCCAAGCTTGATGGGGATCCTGCAGCCAGGCTGGCTGCGGCAGTTGCCGCCGCAGAAGAAAGCTCCGAAGCGCTTCAGCCAATCAAAATTGCAGAAAGCAATTCACGTTTTGACGAGTTGTGGGATCTCTCATTGCGAGCTCGAATCGACGAAGCGATGGAAGCGGGAGAGATCTTTTGCGTCTACCAGCCTAAGATAGATACAAGAAGCGGCACCATGACCGGGGTGGAAGCGCTGGTGCGCTGGAAGGACCCCGTGCGTGGCTTCATTCCCCCGATGAACTTCATCGCACAATGCGAAAAAGCCGGACGAATGGAAGCTCTCACTGAATTCGTTTTCCGCACGGCGTGTGCCGCGGGTCGCCTGCTGCATTTCCGTGGACGTTCGCTCACCGTTTCGATCAATGTTTCGGCAACTTTGCTCTCGGACATGAAAGTGGTGAGCCTGATGAGAAATGCCTTGCATTCCACCGGGTTTGACCCCCGCTTCCTTGTTCTGGAAGTTACCGAGACGTCACGCATCGGAGATCTTCAAACTGCGGAACTCGTACTGAATGAGCTGAAATCGATGGGTGCGCGGATATCGATCGACGATTTTGGAGTGGGTGAGACCAACTTCGAAACCTTTTTCGCACTTCCGTTCGATGAGGTGAAGATTGATCGATTGTTTGTCGCCAACATGGTGAAGAGCGAAAAAGCAAAAGCCATCGTCAGCAGCATCGTGAAGATGGGAAAAGAGGCCCGAATCGGTGTTGTCGCTGAGGGCGCCGAAGATACAGAAACTGTCAAAATGCTCACCGAAATGGGCTGCACTCATGTCCAAGGCTATATTTTAGCATACCCTATGATCCTTGAAAAGATAATGGAATTCAGCGGCTTAGAAGAAAGCAGCGCCGCCAAGGCATAAATTCCACTTTACAAACAAGTTAGTTTAAAAGAAAACCTCCTAGTGTTTACCACTAAGGAGGTTTTTTATGTTTGACTTTTGGGGCTGGTTGATGGGCAAATAAGCCCATATTATACAGCAATACTTGAAAGGGCCTCTTTATTAGGGGCCCTTTTCGTGCAAAACTTATTTTTTTACTTTCCGAAACGTAATTGGCTCAGTAGCGTTGAGCCTTAATGACCCTAACTATCGAAACGAGTTTTTCGTTCTCACTGCCCAGCATTACGGATGTACTGCTTCAGTTCGAAGCGGCACATATTCCCGAGCAGCGCATCCTTACGTGCAACACTGATCTCTCTCCGTCGGAACATTGCGCACGTGTCCCAGCGCAGGACGATATAGGCGAGCGTATCTGGATAAGGGCTGAAGGGGAGTTTTCCGCTTCTTATCGGGCCGAAGTTCAGATCGAGCGACAGCTTACCGATCTCGCCGCTCTGGAAAAGCTTGCCCCGCACGACATGCCGGGAGAAGCGGTCCAGTATCTCTTCGACAGCCGTTATTGCGCGGCCGACAGTCTGCAGACGTTCGTACAGGAGGAGTTTTCGGACACCCAAGGCGGCGCACGGATTGCTGCCATCCGGGACTGGATAGCGCGAAAGTTCACATATACATCGGGCGTTTCCGGCCCGCAGACCACCGCGCTCGACAGCTTTGTGGCCCGGCAGGGCATCTGCCGGGATTATGCCCACGTCATGATCGCATTGGCTCGGGCGAGCGCCATACCGGCCCGCTATGTTGCGTGCTACGCACCAGGGGTCAGCCCGCCCGACTTCCATGCCATTGCAGAAGTCTTCCTGAGTGACCCCGAAACCGATAGTGGTGGAACGTGGCAGATGGTGGATGCTACCGGAATGGCCGACCCCGCGCAGACCGTGAAAATCGGCGTGGGGCGCGATGCTGCCGACGTAAGTTTCCTCACAAGCTTTGGAATGACCGATTTCGGGGACAAGCAGGTAACCGTGACGTCAGACTAGCACCATACTTGATAAGAATAGGAATGCGGCCCTCTGGCGCTCCCCGGGTGGCGCTGATACTCGACACCCTATGGGAGGAAAGATGCCGATGGACGGTACATGCCCGAAATGAAATTCGAAGCCGACCGCCTGCTCCTGTTTGGAGCAACCGGCGATCTGTCGCAGCGCATGTTGCTGCCTTCTCTTTGCGCGCTTCATGCAGATGGGTTGATTGGCAACGATCTGCGAATAGTGGCGACTGCCCGGTCCGAAATGAGCACCCGGGAATTCCGCGATTTCGCGCGCGAGGCGTTGGAGAAGTATCTTCCCAAGAACCGCCGCGGGCCGATGGCCGATTTTCTCAACCAGATCAGCTACGTTCCTGTCGATGCGACAACACCGGAAGGTTATGACGAACTTGCGAAGGAGGTCGGGAATTACCATGGCCTTGCGATCTTCTTGTCTACTGCGCCCAGCCTTTTCGAGCCCACGATTTCCGGGCTTAAACGTGTCGGGCTGACCAAAGGCAACGCACGCATAGCGTTGGAGAAGCCGCTCGGCACGGATCTGGAAAGCAGTCGTGAAATCAACGACGCAGTAGCGCAAGCCTTCACCGAAGACCGCATTTTCCGCATCGATCATTATCTGGGCAAGGAGACGGTTCAGAACCTGTTGGCGCTGCGATTTGCCAACATACTGCTGGAGCCGGTGTGGAATTCCAATTACATCGAGCATGTCCAGATTACCGTTGCAGAGACGGTCGGGCTGGAATCGCGGGTCGCCTATTATGACGACAGCGGCGCGCTGCGTGACATGGTCCAGAACCACATGCTGCAGCTTCTCGCTTTGGTGGCGATGGAACCCCCGACCAGCTTCGATGCCACGGCCGTACGTGATGAAAAGGTCAAGGTTCTGCGTGCCTTGCGCCCGTCCAAGCCTGAGGAAGTGGTAACCGGGCAGTATCGCGCGGGAGCGGTCGATGGCAAAGCCGTGCCCGGTTACGATGAGGAGTTGGGCAAGGAAAGCGACACCGAAACTTATGTCGCCCTGAAAGCCCATGTCGACAACTGGCGCTGGCGCGGTGTTCCCTTCTACCTCCGCCATGGCAAACGCATGCCGGAACGTGTAACCGAAATTGTTATCCAGTTTCGCTGTATTCCGCATTCGATCTTTGAAGGGCGAGGAGCGAAGACCGAACCCAACCGGTTGGTGATCGAGATCCAGCCCAAGGAAAACATCCAGCTTACCATGATGGCCAAGGTCCCGGGCCTCGGAAGCGAAGGCTTGCGCCTGCGTCCGGTTCCGCTGGACATTGCCATGCCCGATGCTTTTTCCGACGTGGTACGCCGGATCGCTTACGAGCGATTACTGCTCGACCTTATTCATGGCGACCAGACACTTTTCGTCCGCCGAGACGAGGTGGAGGCCCAGTGGGATTTCATTGATCATATTCGCAATCTGTGGGCGGAAAATGACATTCAGCCCAAAATCTATGCCGCAGGAACATGGGGGCCCAGCGCCGCCGTGGCGCTTGCCGAACGCGACGGGGTAACCTGGCACGATGACTAAACCGCTCAACGATACGATCCGCCGCGTAACCGAGCGCGTGATCGAGAACTCGAAAGCCAGCCGTTCCGCCTATCTGGACTTGATGGATCGCGAAGGCGAACGCCAGGTCAGCCGCGGCACGATGTCCTGCTCCAACCTTGCCCATGCCTATGCCGGTGCGGAGGATGACCAGAAAGCCATTATGGCCGCACGCGGCCCCAACTTAGGCATTGTCACCGCCTATAACGATATGCTGTCGGCGCATCAGCCCTATCATCGTTATCCCGAACGGATGAAGATCTGGGCCCGCGAGGTGGGTGCCACCGTTCAGGTCGCTGGCGGCACACCGGCCATGTGCGACGGCGTGACGCAGGGCGAAGACGGCATGGAGTTGTCGCTTTTCAGCCGGGACACCATCGCGCTTTCCACCGTGGTGGCGCTGAGCCATGCCATGTATGATGGCGTTGCGCTGCTCGGTATCTGCGACAAGATCGTGCCCGGCCTTCTGATGGGTGCACTTCGCTTCGGCCATCTGCCTGCGATCTTCGTCCCTTCGGGGCCGATGGGCACGGGCATCTCCAACAAGGAAAAGCAGCGCACCCGGCAGCTTTATGCGGAAGGCAAAGTCGGTCGCGAAGAATTGCTGGCGAGCGAGATGGGCAGCTATCATTCCCCCGGAACCTGCACCTTCTACGGCACGGCGAATTCCAATCAGATGATGATGGAAATGATGGGCCTTCACGTACCAGGCGCGGCCTTCGTACCGCCGGGCGCCAAGCTGCGGCAGGAGGTCAGCCGTGCCGCCACCCATCGCCTTGCAGCCATGCGCAAGGGCGGCGACGATTTTCGTCCGCTCGCCCGCGTGGTGGATGAAAAGGCGATCATCAACGCCGCGATCGGTCTTCTTGCCACCGGCGGCTCGACCAATCATGCCATCCATATTCCAGCGATGGCCCGGGCAGCTGGCATCAAGTTCGACTGGACCGACCTGGCGGAACTGTCGCGGGCAGTACCTCTGGTTGCGCGGGTCTATCCGAACGGATCGGGCGACGTGAACCATTTCCACGATGCCGGGGGCATGGGATATGTCATCGGAACCCTGCTCGACGAAGGGCTGGCGCATGGCGATATCCTGACCGTTTGGGATGGCGGCTTCGAAGCCTACGGCCGGGAGCCCGGGATGGACGGTGATGCGCTGACATGGCGCGATCCCGGTCCCAGCGGCGATACGGAAATGCTTCGACCGGCATCGGATCCCTTCCAGAGCGACGGCGGCATGCGTCTTGTCGAAGGCAATCTTGGTCGAGCCTGCTTCAAATCGTCCGCGGTCGAACGCGAACGCTGGACGATTGAGGCACCCTGCCGGCTTTTCCAGGATCAGCGCAGCGTGAACGAGGCCTTCAAGAAAGGTGAACTCGACCGCGATGTGGTGGTGGTCGTCCGCTATCAGGGACCGCGCGCTAATGGCATGCCGGAACTGCACAAGCTGACGCCGGCGCTGGGCGTCCTTCAGGATCGGGGGTACCGCGTAGCACTTGTTACCGATGGTCGCATGTCCGGAGCTAGCGGCAAGGTGCCGTCTGCAATCCACTGTACCCCTGAGGCATTGGGGGGCGGTCCGCTTTCCAAGCTGCGCGATGGCGATATCGTCAGACTGTGCGCGGAGACCGGAACTCTGTCGACCACCGCTGACCTGGATACGCGGGAACCGGCCGAGGAGCCTCAGGCCGATAGCGGTATGGGCCGCGAATTTTTTGCCATGTTCCGCCACAACGCCGATGGCGCGGAACAGGGCGCATCATCGATGCTGGCAATGGCAGGACTGTAAGAATGGAACTTGTTAGCGTCGATATCGGCGGAACCCATGCGCGCTTCGCAATCGCGACGATCGCGGATGACGGCACCATTACCCTGGGTGAGCCGGAGACAATTCACACCGAGGATCACGCCAGTTTCCAGACGGCCTGGGAAGATTTCCGCGAGCGGATGGGCGGCAGCCTGCCACCGCGCGTATCGATGGCGATCGCGGGGCCGGTCGGCGGTGAAGTCATCCGCTTCACCAATAATCCTTGGATCATCCGACCGGCGCTGATCGGTGAGAAACTCGGCTGTGATACTTATTCCGTAGTCAATGATTTCGAAGCAGTTGCTCATGCCGTGGCACGGGTGGGTGAGGATGAGTTCATTCATCTGACCGGCCCGGACGAACCGCTGGCACCGACTGGGCGGCTAAGCGTTCTTGGCCCCGGTACTGGCCTTGGTGTGGCACACCTCTATCGGGAGGCCGACGGAACTTATCGGGTTTCGGCAACCGAGGGCGGTCACATCGATTTCGCCCCGCTCGACAGTATCGAAGACGCAATCCTGGCTCGGCTTCGCAAGAGGCACACCCGCGTTTCAATCGAACGCGTCGTATCGGGCCCAGCCATTACCGATATTTACGAGACGCTGGCCGCCATGGAGGGCAAAGCTGTTGCCGAAGAGGACGACATCGATATCTGGAAGCGCGGCTTGGAGGGCACCGACAGCCTGGCGGCGGCCGCAGTTGATCGGTTCTGCCTGTCGCTTGGCAGCGTTGCAGGCGACATTGCCCTCGCTCAGGGCGGTTTTGGCGGTGTGGTGATCGCTGGAGGACTTGGCTACCGTATTCGTCACACCCTCCTCAAATCAGGTTTTGCCGAACGCTTTCGTTCAAAGGGCCGCTTCCAGAGTTTGATGGCCTCGATCCCCGTCAAGCTCATTACCCATCCGCAGCCCGGCCTTTTCGGCGCGGCAGCTGCTTATGCATCCGAACACGGGATACTCGACAAATGACTACCATTGGCGACATCATGCAGACCGCTCCGGTAATCCCAGTCATCGTGGTTGACGACGTAGATCAAGCGGAGCCTCTAGCCCGAGCCTTGGTCGCTGGCGGCCTGCGCGTTCTGGAAGTAACTCTGCGTACCCCAGCCGCGCTGGATGCAATCCGCGCCATGAAACAAGTGAATGGCGCGATCGTGGGCGCGGGCACTGTCACCAGCCAGCAGGAACTGGCCGATGCCATCGATGCGGGTAGCGAATTCATCGTTTCGCCCGGACTGACAGAGAGCTTGGGCAAGGCAGCCATTCGCGAGGGTGTTCCCTTCCTCCCCGGCATTTCCAATGCCGGGGACATCATGCGGGGCCTTGATCTCGGCCTTACCCAATTCAAGTTCTTTCCTGCCATGGCGGCAGGGGGGCTTCCCGCGCTAAAGGCACTCGCAGCGCCATTCGGACAATGCCGCTTCTGTCCGACCGGCGGGATTACGCTCGAGAATGCGCGAGACTGGCTTGCTTTCGACCCGGTACTCTGTGTGGGCGGAAGCTGGGTCGCACCCCGCGGTGCGGTAGACGAAGCGCAAGTGGAGGACCTTGCCCGCGAGGCCGCCAGTTTAAGTAGCTAAAAAACCCGCCGCGCATTTTCACGGCGAAACACCCAGACGGATTCACCATCTTTCTCGCGAACATCCGCTTGAATACCAGCAATATTGGTCTTCAGGCCCCGGATCAGATTGTCGGCCAATCCCGACCCGACCCGCTGGTTCACTCTGATCCCATATAACTGGAAAATCGCCCGGATCACGCCACCCATAATCAAAGATTGACTGGCGGCCGAACCGACCTCTCGATAAACGGCCTCCACTCCGTCAAAGGTAACCTTGTCGGCGAATTCTCGCTTGATGGTCTGCCGAATAATCATGTCAGCTTCGGCCAAGTGCTTCGCGCTTCGACCCAGCGCATCCCTGTCGAGCCAATCGCACCGGGCGAGGTTTTCGCGCATCTTGATACGGTCGAAGTCGGTATTCTGGTTCGACGGGTCTTGTACGGCCTTCCAGCCGACGCTGTCGACAAGTTGGGCCAGTTCCTCCCGTCGCCATGCCAGTAGCGGCCGAACGAGTGGAACAGTCGTCTCCGGTACTTTCGCTCGCGAGCGGATCGACGCCAAACCACCCAGTCCACTGCCCCGATTGAGGCGCATGAGAAAGGTCTCCGCCTGGTCGTCCAGCTGATGCGCCGTCGCTAGACCGGCCAAGTCCCGTTCTCCGCACCAAGCGCCCAAAGCTCGATAGCGAGCCGCCCTCGCCCGGGATTGTAGGTTTCCCTTTTCCACCTCAACCCGCAAAGTAACATGGGGCACGCCAAGTTCAGCGCAATAGTCGGCAGCAAGTTTCGCTTCCGCCCCGCTTTCCGCTCGCAACTGGTGGTCTACCGTGGCAGCCTCCACCCGCCCCGGCAGGGCAGTATGGCCGAGCAAAAGTAGCGCGAGGCTATCTCCGCCGCCCGATAGGGCGATGCCGAGTTTCTCAGACCCCTCGAGGAGGTCGGGCCATAATGCGAAGAGGTCGGCCCGGAACCGGTCCAGCAGTTCCGGAGCAATTTTCATACTAGCTGCATTTGATCTTACTGCGCGCGGTCGAGTAATCAGCCTGAAGCCGTCCGGACGCCAAAGCCGGATAGGTTTCGCCAAACTCGGACAGCGCGATGCATGCGCGCTTCGTGTCTTTGAGTGCGATCATCGATTCAGCCAGATAAAGCAGGCTGTCGCCAGCACGAGCGCCATTCTTGTCTGCCTGATAATTCTTGAGGAACCAAGGTGCAGCTTCGCTGGGTTTGCCGTCGTCCAGATACGACCGGCCAAGAAGGTTGCGGCCATAGCTGGTGCGCGCATGGCTGGGATATTTCTCGACGAACATAGTCAGCTGCTGCTGCGCCTCGGGAAAGAAACCAGCATCCCAAAGTCGGAAGCCATAGGAATACTCGTCATCTCCAGCATCCCCCGTCTGCGGCTTTGCGATCGCTTGAACCGCAGCCACACGCGCGGGATCGGGTCTCGTGGCTGCTGTATCCGGGCTTGATCCAGCTGCTGAGGAATTCGCAGTCGAAGGGGTGCTAGCCGCGGGCGGAGCAGCAGCCATTGGCGCACTGGCCGTTTCTAGCTTCTCTACCCGTTCTTCCAGCAAGCGGGTGGCATTCGTTCCGACTTCGTATTGCGCGGTCAGCCGTTGCAGCTGGCTTTCCAATGCATCGAGCCGAGCGAGAATGTCCGTGACTGCAGTTGTCGAAGGCGCAGAGGTAGTCGGACGGGCAGCGGGCTGCCCAGTGATTTCAGGCTCGAAATAGCGCCCGTCGCCCCCTGGAAATACCTTACGCTGCAAGGCACGGACTTCGGCTTCGAGCTTGCGGATACGCGCTTCATCATTGTCCTGTGCGACGGCCGGCATAGAGGTGGCAAGCAGAGCCATGCCGATTGTTCCGAGCCCAAAGGCGCGTGCACTGCGTGCGATCATGAAAGTTCAAGCTCCCTGTGGAGGTTTATTAAGTGAAAATGCCGTAACGACCCAAATCTGTCGAGAGGATGAAGGTTGATACCTGCCACCGCTTTACCGGTCGAGTTCAGTTTGAGGATTCTGACGATGTGCTAGATGCCGAACCGGTTGGCGTGTCGTTGCGCGCCAACAAGGCTTCAGGTGTCACTGAGACATCTTTCACCACCGTATCTTCTTCGCTGAGTTTGGGAACACTACGACCGCCGACAGTAATTGACAGAGCGTAGGGGCGGCCAGTCCAGACCTGCGGGCCTTCCGCATCTTCTGGAATGGTGAAGCTATCCCCTTTGGCCATTTGGGCTTCGTAGAGGCGTTCGCCGTCTGCATCGTAGAACTTGACCCAGGTGTCGTCCATTTCGCTGGTGAACACGACTGGTCCACTTGCCGGTTGGGGCGTAAGGGCGACAGCTTGTTCGGGGCTTTCGGTGCGGGCGACTTGTTCACTGGGGTCTTGCAGCGGCGCCGGGCCTAAACCCGGTGCGAAATAGCTTGAATAGAAGGCGTAGATTCCGCCCAGCAGCAACACTGCGGCAAGCGCTGCGAACCAGGCCAGCCCGCGACCTGGCACACGCTCCGGGTCGCCCGGCTCGAACTTCGTAGGCTTGTCCTCCGCGCTGGCCGTTCCTTCTGCCAGTTCTGCACGAACCTGGTCGAGCGTCTCTTTTTCGTCGAGCCCGAGGAGGCGGGCATAAGTACGGGTAAAACCGATCGCATAGGTTCGCGATGGCAAAGCTGCGAAATCGCCAGCTTCGATGCTTTCGAGGTGTCTGAGAGGAATTCGGGTTTCGGCCGCGACCTGGTCGATTTCCAGACCTTTGGCCTGACGCGTTTCGCGAAGCCGCTCACCCACCCGTTTGGTTGGCTCTGCGGCAGGTTGCGTTGCTACGTCTTCTTGTTCTTCCATGAAATTCCCGAACTTGTCGAACCCTGTAACCGCTTAGAAGAAGCGCGCCGGTCTTGTGTCAACCATAGCAGGATGAACCGATTAAAGGAAATAGACAGATCGCGCATTTAACAGGACCAAATCAGTCGATCTCGATACCATTATTCTGTGCCCACGAGCCAATCGCTGCGCGCATGTCGGTCGGCGGTCGCAGCAGCCACTGCTGCATCTGCTGGGAAAGTTCGGGGAGAGAAACCTTGCGCACCAGTTCCTTTATCGGTCCGACGGCAGCAGGAGTAATCGAAAATCGCGTGTAGCCCAGCCCCATCAGAGCCAGCGCTTCCAGCCGCCGTCCGCCCATTTCACCGCACACGCCGATGCGGACAGGACTGCCAACCATCTGTTTTGCAAGACGGGCCATGAAGCGCAAGATTGCCGGGCTAAGCCAGTCGTACCGTTCCGCCAGCTTCGGGTTGGCCCGATCGGCAGCGAATAGGAACTGGGTTAGGTCGTTCGTGCCCACGGAAATGAAGGACAGCTTGGGCAGCAGGACATCGAGCACTTCGGCGAGCGATGGCACTTCCAGCATACAGCCATACTCGACAATTTCCGGCAACACCCGCCGGCGTTCGCGCATGAAATCGGCCTGCTCTTCGAAAATCGCTTTTGCAGCATCGAATTCCCACGGCTCGGACACCATGGGGAACATGACCGATAGCTGCCGCCCCGCAGCGGCTTCGAGAAGGGCGCGAGCCTGAGCCTTTAGAAGGCCCTCTCGCTCTAGGGAAAGGCGGAGTGCACGCCAACCCATCGCAGGGTTCTCGTCCTTCTCTGCAATATCATTGGCCAGGTACGGAACGGCCTTGTCCCCGCCGATATCGACTGTCCGGAAAATGACCGGCTTGCCGTCCGCAGCATCGAGCACATCGCGGTACAACCGCATCTGCCGTTCGCGCGCCGGAAGCGTCGACGATACGAGAAACTGGAACTCCGTGCGGAACAAGCCAATCCCGTCGGCACCGGTAAGTTGCAGCGCGCTAACATCGTCGCGCAAACCGGCATTCATCATCACGGTAATGCGCGTACCGTCCCGCGTAAAAGGCTCGACATCGCGAAGCTCGGCATAGGCCGCCGCGCGCTCCTTGCTTCTAGCGAAACGGGCGTCGAATGCCTCTCGCAATTGCTGCGAGGGTCGAAGAGTAACTGTGCCCAGATCGGCATCCACGAGTACTTCGTCGCCTTCAGAGACATGGCTACGCACGCGTGCCACGCGCCCCAGTACCGGCACCCCCATTGCTCTTGCCACAATGACCACATGGGCTGTTAGCGAGCCTTCCTCTAGCACCACCCCCTTCAACCGGCGTCGATCATATTCCAGCAATTCTGCTGGCCCGAGATTGCGTGCGAACAGGATAGAATCCCGGCGCAACCCTTGCGTAGCCGCCGTGCCAAGCTGGCCCGATACGATGCGTAGCAAACGGTTCGAAAGATCTTCGAGATCGTGCATGCGGTCAGCCAGCAGCGGATCGTCGATTTCGCGCATGCGCATGCGTGTGCGCTGCTGGACCCGCTCGATCGCGGCCTCTGCGGTCAAGCCGCTGTCGATCGCTTCGTTGATGCGCCGGCTCCAACCCTCGTCATAGGCGAACATTTTATAGGTTTCGAGCACCTCGACATGTTCGCCGCCTTTGCCGAATTCCGGCTCGCGGCCCATTGCGTCGATCTGATCGCGCATCTTGTCGAAGGCGCGGTAAACACGCTGGCGCTCTGCTTCGACGTCTTCGGCGACAACCTGATCGATTTCAACACGCGGCTGATGGAAGACGGCTTGGCCCGCGGCCAAACCCTTCACCAGAGTCAGCCCTTCGAGGACTTCACACTCGGTCGGAGCCTCGCCCAAGTCGATCGTGTCCTCATCATCGACCAGTTCCTTGTGAGCGATCAATTCCGACAAAACCATCGCAGTGGTCTGAAGGGCCTCTATCTCCACGTCTTCATAACGCCGAGGCTCAACATGCTGTACGCAGAGCACGCCCACGGCGCGCTCCCGGTAAACGATCGGCACGCCGGCGAAGGAATGGAACTTATCCTCGCCCGTTTCTGGCCTGTAAAGAAAGTCCGGATGGGCCTTCGCTTCGGCCAGGTTAAGGGTTTCGATGTTCTTGGCGATTGTCCCGGTAAGGCCTTCGCCCACTCCCATTCGCGTGACATGGACGGCATCCGGATTGAGCCCATGGGTTGCGTAAAGCTCCAGCTCTCCATCGCGCAGCAAATAGATCGAGCAGACTTCGCTGGTGAGGCTTTCCGCGATTATGTCAACGACGCGGTCGAGTTTATGCTGAGCGTGATGACGTCCAGCCATGACCTCGTGCAACTGCGTGAGGATCTGGCGGGCGGAAGCTGCTGCTGACATGACTTGCAGCTATAGCAAAAAACAAGGGCAGCGAAAGCGGGGGCCGCAAGTATAAGCCCGCGCCCCCCCGAACATTTACGCCAACGTCAATTCGCGGCGATTTCTTCCTTGATCCTCAGCTTCTGCCGCTTGAGTTGCTGGACCATCACGATGTCGGGCGAAGGCCTCGCCTGTTCGTCGTGCAACCTGGCCTCCAGGCCTGCATGCTTGGCCTTGAGTGCGGCGACATGGGATGATTGCATAGGACTGGCTCCTTCTAGAGTTAAACCCCCGAGAAGCGACTCGCACTTGGCGGCACGAGCCGCGGTAGATGATCAAAACACAGCTTGGTGAATTTACAAACCCCCTCTGAAGGGCCATGCGGCAGGACGAGAGACGGGAACGACGACAGTGAACGAACAGGAACTACGCAAACGCCTGGAATCGCTCAAGGTTGAGCATCGCGACCTGGACGTTGCTATCTCTGCTCTTAGCGAGGCTGGGGAGAATGGATCGATCGATCAATTGCAGATCGCCCGCCTCAAAAAACGCAAGCTCCAGCTGAAAGATCGCATCGCTGCGATCGAGGATAACCTGATACCCGACATAATTGCCTGATCGCGTTTCAATCCGGGACAGAGAAAAAGAAATTCTGGGGAGCCAAGATCATTCGATAGTCATTCCGCTGTCATGGTCGGGGAAACAGCCATCAGGGAACAGGTCGTGGATGAGCTCTATGCGCATGCGCTGGAGCTTGCAGACGAAGCACGCGTGGTTTTCGACCTTCGTGACGAAGCGCTTCTTACCCAATCATCCGATCGCGTACGCATCGCCATGTCGATCGAAGGACTTCGTACGACGACAAGGGTGATGCATGTTCTCGCCTGGCTACTCAACCAACGCGCCTATCATGCGGGAGAGCTGTCGAAACTGCAGGTTCTCCGTGACGGCACGCTCGGCGAGGATCGACCTTCCGATCCCAACAATCTGGTCTTGCTTCAGTATGGCACCCAGTCTCTGATCCAGGCAACCGAACGCCTGCATGAGCGCGTACGCCGCCTGGATGACGAGCAACGCCAACTCGGTGAGAGGCATAGCGCGGTGCAGGAAATGCAAGGACGGATAGCCCAAGCTTTTGGTACTGCTTGATGCAATGATTTCTGGTTGAGCTAAGCTACTGACAGAGCTTTGTGATAGCGAGCCAGACGTGCTTCTCGTGCTTCTGGCGAGATGTCGGGGACAAATTTCTGGGTCACACCACGCATCCTGGCGGCTGCCTCTTTAAGTGATCCGTTGATTCCGGCCCCGACGCTGGCGCAAATTGCCGCGCCTAGAGCGGTCGTTTCTACAAATTGGGGCCGTTCAACTTCCAAGCCGATTATGTCGGCCAAGTCCTGCGCCATCCAATCATTGGAACTCATTCCGCCGTCCACGCGCAAGCTCGTCCACGCTGCGCCATCGGCAGCGAAGGCGGAAGCGAGATCGCTCGTCTGATGTGCCATAGCTTCGAGCGCTGCGCGAGCAATCTGCGCCCTGCCGCTCGCAAAACTGAGGCCGGATATGACACCCCGGGCATCCGGCCTCCAATGCGGAGCTCCCAGCCCCGCAAGTGCAGGGACGATAACGACCTCGCCGCTATCCTGAATCGAGCGGGCTAGATCCTCGGTTTCGGAAGCGCTTGCAATGAGACCCAATTGATCGCGAAGATATTGAATAAGGCTGCCAGCTACGAAGCATGACCCTTCAAGCGCATAGGTGCGCACGCCGCCGGTCTGGTAAAGGACAGTTCCCAGCAGGCGGTGGTCCGAATGCGGAATCTCCTGGCCCTTGTTGGTCAGGACGAAGGCGCCGGTGCCATATGTTGCCTTTGTCTCTCCAAAGGACAGGCATCCTTGTCCGATGGTGGCCGATTGCTGATCTCCTACCAACCCGCAAATCGGAATCGCCTTGCCCAGCCAGTCCGCGGAGCAGCTGGCGAGTTCACCATGCGTATCGACGACCTCGGGCAACGCCTTTCGAGGAATGCCGAACAGATCGCAGAGCCCTTCGTCGAATTGTTTTCCGTCTAGCGCCATCAGCAATGTTCGGCTGGCATTGCTTGCGTCCGATATGTGGAGCCCCTTGGACAGCTTGTAGACCAGCCAGCTCTCCACTGTGCCGAAATTCAGGGAGCGTTGTCGGGCGGCCGTTCGGACGGCTTCTTCATTCTCCAGCATCCAACGCATCTTCGTTCCGGAAAAATAGGGATCGAGCAGCAAGCCCGTGCTCTCGTGAACCCGCGCCTCATGCCCGGCATCACTCAGCGTCTTACAGAATTCGGCTGTACGTCTATCCTGCCACACGATGGCACGAGCTAACGGCTCACCGGACTTGCGATCCCAGGCAACAACTGTCTCTCGCTGATTGGTTATGCCGATCGCTGCGATATTGTTGGCATCGCCGCCCACAACCTCGCGCATACAATGAAACGTTTTTTGCCATATTTCGTCAGCGTCATGTTCGACCCAGCCGGGCCGAGGATAATGCTGCGTCAAATCCTCTTGGCAGACACGTTCCACACGTCCTTCGCAATCGAAGACCATGGCCCGTGTCGAAGTCGTCCCTGCATCGAGGACCAGAATTTTCGCTCCCATCCCTCTCTTCTGCCGCTCGTCAAAAGCGAAGTCGAGAGGGCGAAGTCCAAAAAGCCTTCAGAAGTCCATGGGTAACGGTGCGTTGCATACCCTCGCCCCAACCGGCTAGAAGCAGGAAATGGCAGGTCTTCCCCCCAAACCATGGCCGACCGGCGATGCGATTCAGCTGGAACCGCTCGTACGCCGAGTGCTTGCACCCAACCCCTCGCCCTACACCTATACCGGTACGCAAAGTTACGTTGTGGGTATCGGCGGAGGCTGCGCGGTGATCGATCCCGGCCCGGACGAACGCGAGCATCTGCTGGCTCTCGATGAAGCAATCGGGGAGGAGCACGTCGTCGCGATCATGTGCACGCATACACACCGCGATCATTCTCCCGCAGCGAAGACCTTGTCGCGAAGAACCGGCGCTCCGGTCGTTGGCTGTGCGCCCCTGGTGCTCAACGACAGCGGACCGCGGGCGGATGCTAGCTTCGACCGCACTTACGAACCCGACCGCGTGCTTGAGGATGGGGAAGCGATGACCGGTCCTGGCTGGACCTTGCGAGCCGTGGCAACCCCGGGTCACGTGTCCAATCACTTATGTTTCGCGCTTGAGGAAAGCGGCGCGCTATTCACTGGCGATCATGTCATGGGCTGGTCGACGAGTGTTGTCGTACCACCCGATGGCGATATGGCCCAATATATGGCGAGCCTGGAGAAACTATACGCCCGCGAACAGGATCGAATTTATTACCCGGCGCATGGCGAGGCGATCGAAAAGCCCCGTCAACTGGTGCGCGGTATGATCGGCCATCGGCGCCAGCGGGAAAATCAGATCATGCGCCACCTCCGGGAAGGGCCTCATGCCGCTGCAGATTTCATTCCGAAAATGTACAAGGGTCTGGACGAGAAGCTTCACGGCGCAGCGAAGATGTCGGTTACCGCCCATCTTATCGATCTCGAAAATCGCGGTCTCGTCACACAGGACCAAGATCTCTGGGTCGCGATCTAGGTTGGCCCTCCGAAAACTGCTGAGAGCTTCCCTGGCGACGATCAAATATGAATACCGGACCTGGTAGGAACCCCCTCGCCTCGCTGCCCGTTCGCTCTATAAGCGCTCCCAAAGCAATTCAGATGAGATACTACACATGACCGCCGAAACCACATTGCCGACAGGCCAGGATTTGCTCAGCGAAATCGATCGCCTGCGCAAAGAAAAGAATGCGATCATTCTCGCGCATTACTACCAAAGTTCCCAGATTCAGGATCTTGCCGATTTCGTCGGCGATAGCCTCGAGCTTTCCCGTAAGGCTGCCGAAACAGATGCGGATGTGATCGCATTCTGCGGCGTGAAGTTCATGGCTGACACAGCGAAGATCCTTAGTCCTGAAAAGATTGTGGTTCTACCGGATATGGATGCAGGTTGCAGCTTGGAAGACAGCTGCCCGCCCGACAAATTCAAGGCCTTCCGCGAAAAGCACCCCGATCACATCGCGCTGACGTACATCAACTGCTCGACCGAGGTGAAGGCGCTCAGCGACGTCATCGTCACCTCTTCCAGCGCGGAAACCATTATCAGCCAAATTCCCGAAGACCAGAAGATCATCTTCGGTCCCGACCGGCACCTTGGTGGCTACATGAGCCGCAAGTTCGGGCGCGAGATGCTGCTCTGGCCGGGTGTGTGCATCGTGCACGAAGCCTTCAGCGAGACCGAGCTTCTGAAACTGAAGCAAGAGCACCCCGGCGCCCCGATCGCCGCGCATCCCGAATGTCCGCCGACCATCGTCGACCACGCCGATTACGTGGGTTCGACAAGCGGCATCCTGCAATTCGCCCAGACCTTCGAAGGCGACACGCTGATTGTGGCGACCGAGCCGCACATTATTCATCAGATGGAAAAGGCGCTGCCAGAAAAGAACTTCATCGGTGCGCCTGGTGCAGACGGCAACTGCAGTTGCAACATCTGTCCCTACATGGCGTTGAATACGCTGGAGAAGCTCTACAAATGCCTCGATACGCTAGAGCCGCGTATCGAAATTGAAGAAGGCTTGCGCTTGCAGGCCAAACAGAGCCTGGACCGGATGCTGGAAATGGCGAGCGGAACGATCGGCAAGGGTGATCTCGGGCGCGTTTAACGCTCGAGACGTTCCGTCAGCATGTGCGGAGTTGCCATTCCAAAAGCGAGCGCCACGGCTAGCTGGGTTGCAAGTAAGCCCTGAGCAACAGCGACTGCGAGAGCAAACGCGCCGAGGGTAGCGATCGCGGTGGGCAGAGCCACCGCTCGCACGACCCGCCTCCAGCCATAGGCAGCAATCTGCCGTTCCTGCACTGGAAGCGCATGGGCGATAAGGAAGATCAGCCCCACGGCAAGGACAGGCTGCAGGAAAGCGGTCGACAGGCCAGCCACGATGGCATGTCCGAAACCGCGCAGCCCCTTGATGAACGCATAGAGAGCGAAGCCACCGCCTACGATGCCGCCAATCGCAAGAAAGCGCAGGAAATTACGAGGCAATTCCTCCCCAGCTACGAAACCGAGTACGGTTGCCGTCTCGCTGTAGCGGAGCAGCGCGCTGCCTCCGACTGCCAGTCCGGCAATGGCGATACGTGTAACTTTGTCAAAGCGGCAGTCGCTGCGTGAAAAATGCCAGGCCGACAAAGCCAAGAATAATGCGAGGCCGCCGAGAGGTTCGATCAAAAAGAGCCCTGCTACTGCCGCGCCGATCAGCACGTATGCAATTGCGTGGATCAGGGTGAATGATGCGAGCGTGTCTTCCTGCTCGTCGCCAGCTCCGTGCGAGAGACCGAGAACGAAAAAGATCAGGCCGATGTAGACTGGCAGTGCGCCCCCTGTAATCTGGGCGATTACAGCGAGGGTTACGGCGAACCACGATAAAAGGGCCCCGGCATTATGCCAGGGCCCCGATCGTTTGAAGGCGACTGCCGGCTTCAGCCGTCAATCTCCCCTGCGGGATGCGACTGCCGAACCGAGCGGCGATGTCTCCAGTGCCTCGGCTGCGGGAACATAACCCTCAAGCGCCGAACGACGAAGGACGTAGCGGCTCAGGATCAGGCCGTAGATCAGCTTCGACGAGATGTCGGCGATGGAGAACAGCAGTTGGCGGATGACCACCACATCGCCATCGAAACCGATTTGCGGCAGGGCATAGGCAATCGGGTAGATTCCCCATGTGGCGAGAAAATACCACCAGATGTTCTTCGGCCATGCCTTGAGTTCGGGAGGGCTGTTCGCCACGCCCAGAGAGATTACCCCGCGCACTTCGATGATCAGCCATACGAAGAAGACCGTCGAAATCACGCCCCAGATGTTGAGCCTGGACCAGTCACCCGTTTCACCGAACTGACCGTAGAGACCTGTCCAGATCATCAACACGGCCGGCACGATCATGCGGATCGCCCGCTTGTGAAGATCGGGACGAGCAATGCCGAATGCGATGGCAAGCTGCGTGAGCAGGATGGGAACTGTGATCGTCCAGTTTCCGTACCGGAAGGCGTTGGTGAAACTCTGGTTCTCGGCAAGCGGGCGATAAACGCTGCCGACCAGTTCATAACTCGTCTGCCAGAGGTTAAATTCACGAAGCAGGCTAAGCCCAGCCGATGCCATCACGACAGCAGAGAGGATAGGGACGATGCGATACCGCGGCGCAAGCTGCAACGACATCATAAGAAAGAAGAGAATAAACGCGAAATGCGCGCCGTAGCTAACCATCAGGATCAAGGATCCGCTGGTGAATTGTCCGGTCGTCAGGGTAACGAGATTCTCGATACTACCAAACTGACCCACAGCTTGTTCAGCAATCATGCGATTGTCCTTCGAAAAAGGGGACTAGCCCCAATTGAAGCGACACTGCCCAGTCCTGGCCCCCATAAGCTGTGCGCGTAGCAACCAAATCGCGTTTAAGCGGTTGTGTTCCTGAATAGAAATGGACGGGGCACGTTTTTTGACTGGACCAAAACCTATAAACGACCTGTTAGGCTGGTTCGTCCATCGTCTTACTGCCAATTACTGGTCCCTGGCTTTATGCGCTGTGCTTGCGGCACCCTTGGTCTTCGCTGCCAGTTTGCATGCGGACCGAAATGGCTTGACCGCTTGGATTTTGGAGCATGATCTTGCTCCTGTCGCCACCGCGGAGACAGCACGTGATGCTGCGGCATTGATTGCCGGGATCGACGCAGCATTTCTCACCCTTTATTTTTCCATCTCGCTGATCGTGCTGACGATTGCTGCTGGCAATCTCGGCGTGCGCCTGATCGATCGCTGGCTGGCGAAACGATTGGTCCGCATTTCCATAGCCGGCCTGTGTTTCACGCTCATTCACGCGACGCTGACGATGAATGCGATGGATGCTGATGCGGGTCTTATCGATACGCCTTTGGCCACATTCGCCTCCACAGTTCTGCTGCTTATGATCAACACGGTAATGCTTGCTGTGGCCACTCACGATCTTGGCCGCACCATGTTCATCGACAGAGCGATTGATGCTGTTGCATCCGACGGGCGAAAGAGTGTCGTGCTGCTCCAGCAAGTACCTCAGACTCAAACAGACTGGGCTGACACGGTCAAAGCTCCGCGTAACGGCTATATCGAAGGGGTGGAGCTCAAGCGGCTCAGCAAGGCGCTTGCCAGCGGTAGTGAATCACGGCTTGAGGTAGCCCCGGGCCAGCATGTGTTGAAGGGGCAGACGCTCTTATCTTGCCAGAGCCAATGTGAGAATCCGAAGGCGGTTCTGAGAGCTATTCCAATCGGCAAGTTCCGCAGCAACACGCAAGGGGCGGTTTTCCAGATACGCCTCTTGGTTGAGATCGCTGCACGGGCCTTGTCGCCCGCCGTCAACGATTTCTACACTGCACTGGCGGCGGTCGATGCGCTGACGGAAGTCGCATCCGGGCATTGCCGCAACTGGGTGGACGAAGGCAACGTTCCCGTCAGCCTGGATTACCCGTCCATCGCCCTGCCCGGCCAGGACTTTCGCGGTCTGTTCGAAGATCCGCTGGCCGCCCTGAGACAGGCAGCTGCCGATTACCCTTCAGTTTCGATCCGGATAATCGGGAACGTCCAGCGACTTGTGCGCTTGCATTGCTCTCATGCGCCCGGTCTGGTGGTCTTTCTTGTCGAATACGCTAGCGAACTGCATCAGCAAGCACGCGCTCGCTGCGAAATCGATATGGACAGGGATACCCTGGATCGAAGGCTGGCGGAACTGAAGAAAGAGGCAGGGACTGGATGACCGCTTATCTCAAGAAAATCTGGCTTGATGTTAATGCCAGTTACTGGTTCCTTCCTGCTCTGTTTTCCATCGCCGCTCTCCTTCTCGCGACCCTCACCTTGTGGATGGATCGGAATGGCTACGCGGCTTCTGTGACTGACGTCAGCTGGCTGGAACCCGCCCGGCCGGATGGCGCCAGCAACATGCTTTCGGTGATAGCCAGCGCCATGATCGGCGTTGCGTCTACCGTGTTCTCTATCACCATCGCCGCCGTAGCCTACGCCAGCGGCAACTATGGGCCACGCCTCCTGACGAATTTCATGGAAGACCGAGGCAACCAGTTCAGCCTTGCGACGTTCATCGGCACCTTTGTCTATTCGATCCTGATCCTCCGCACGGTCCGCGCGGAACACGAAGCCCCAGCAGACCTTCAGGATGCAATGGCTGCAGGGTCTCTCCCGGGCTTCGTGCCACAGTTGTCGATGCTCGTGGCATTCGCACTGATGCTGCTGAGCGTGGCTGTACTCGTGTACTTTCTCAACCACATCCCCGCGTCAATTCGCATCAACACGGTTCTGAAGGGTATCGGGGCCCGGCTTCTCGAAGAGATCGAAGAGCGGTTTCCGGATGGCAACGATGGGGAGAATACGGGCGGAGCCCCGAACGGCGTACCCATCGTTTCGCATGGTACTGGATACGTCCAAGCCATCGGGTTCGCAAAACTCGAGAAGCTCGCCGCGAAGGAGAACGGGAAGCTCAAACTGGCGGTGCGAACAGGTGACTTCGTGCATCCCGACGTAACGATTGCGTATTGGGCGGACATGGATATCGTCAAAGACTGTCCCGATGACGAAGTGCGCGCGGCATTCACGCTGGGCAGTATGCGAACGCCCAGCCAGGACATGCAGTTTCTGATCGACGAACTGGTAGAAATCGGGTTGCGGGCGCTTTCTCCCGGCATCAATGACCCCTTCACGGCGGTAACCGCAGTGCATTGGCTCGGCGCCGCTACCGCAGAGCTAGCGCGGAGGAAACTGACCCGGTCTTTTGCCGAAGCTGGTGAGGATCCTCATCTCATCCTGCTCGAAGACGATTTTTCCCATTTCGTACGGCGCGGCTTCGGCGCAATGCGCGGCAGTGTTGCCACGAACCGCATCGCGGCCCTCGTAACATTCGACGCGCTCGTCGATGCGGCCTCCACCCTCAATGACGAGAGCCGGCGGGCTGAGTTGAAATTGCAAGGCGACCTGTTGAGAGAACAGGCGCGTGAACATCTGGTTGGCCCGGAACTTCACGAAGTCGAAGCTCGATATCAGCAATTCGTCACTCGGATGGAGCGCTAGGGGCCCTTTGCCGCGGAGTGCTCTTGGCGAGAAGCAGAGCTGCAGCAACCAACGCCATTCCAAGAATATCCAGCGGGACCAGCATTTCGCGGAAAACCAGCCAGCCCACGCTGGCGGCTACTGCGGGCTGCGTCAGCAAAGCCATACCAATAATCAAGGGCGAGAAATTCTTCAGCGAGTACACCAGCAGGCCCTGGCCTACAATTTGGCTACTAAGAGCCAGCAGAAGCACCGGAGTCCAGCCCGCGTCACCTGGCCATACGGGTTCTCCCGCAGAAATTGCCAATGCAAGTAGAAGGGGGGACGCTGCGATACAGATCAGCAGCAACACACTCCATTGCCCTAAAGCAACCCGGGCGCGTTGCGCGGGGAGAAGGTAAAAAGCGTAGCAAACCCCGGCAAAGAGACAGAACAGATCGCCAACGAAGTTAACGGGCGAAATCTCAAGACTCCGGCCCAACAAAATTGTTGCTCCAATGAGCGCTGCCAGAACACCGCCGGCTTCCCGCCATGAGGGTGCTCGGCGCAGCGCAACCAGCCCCCAAACCATCAGGATTACGCTGCCCGAATTCCCAAAAAGCACCGCATTACCGAGACGAGTGCGCTCGATACCGATGTGCCAGCTTGCCAGATCAGCGGCGAAAAACACGCCTGCAATAATAACGAGTATAGCAAGCTTGCGATCGGCAGGTTCGGGAGTCCGACCACGCCATGCAAGAAAAGCTATCACCGGAATTGGCAGAAACAGCCGCCAGAACGCGGCAGAAATCGGGCCTGTATCGGAAAGCCGCACGAGCCACGGCCCTAGCGCCAATGCGACATTGCCGGCAATCAATGCCGTGAAGTGCCATGCACTGGCCTGAAAGCCATTGTTGTCCGTGGGGCTGCTTGTTTCACTCATCTACGCCCCCTAGCTCCCCTTCCATACAAGGCCAGCCAAAAAGGACTAAGCCGCTATGCATGATAAATTGTTCGAACCCCTCACCCTAGGCGCTGTTGAAACCCGCAACCGTATCTTCATGGCCCCCCTAACTCGCGCCCGCTCCACCCAGCCAGGTTCGATCCCAAATGAAATGATGGCCACCTATTATCGCCAGCGTGCAAGTGCTGGTCTCATCATTTCGGAAGCAACAGGCATTAGCGTCGAAGGCCTCGGATGGCCCGCCGCGCCAGGTATCTGGAGTGAAGAGCAAATCGAAGGCTGGAAACTGGTTACGGATGCGGTGCACGAAGAGGGTGGGAAGATTGTTCTCCAGATGTGGCATATGGGCCGTCTGGTACATCCCGACTTCCTGAGCGGCGATGCACCCGTATCGGCAAGCGCAACAAAGGCTCCCGGACACGCTCACACTTTCGATGGTCGTAAGGATTACGAGCAAGCGCGCGAACTGTCGAAGGAGGAGATCGCTCGCGTGGTCGAAGACTATCGTAAGGCGGCGGAGAATGCGAAAGAAGCCGGCTTCGATGGTGTGCAATTGCACGGCGCGAATGGCTATCTGGTCGACCAGTTTCTGCGGGATAGTACTAACCTGCGTGAGGACGAGTATGGCGGCAGCGTCGAAAATCGCACCCGGTTCCTGCGAGAGGTATTGACCGCTCTTATCGATGTCTGGGGTGCGGACCGGGTAGGTGTCCGGCTTTCGCCGAATGGAGAAACACAAGGCTGCGATGACTCCGATCCTGCCACAACCTTTGGAGCTGCCGCAAAAGTCGTCGAAGAACTAGGTCTAGCCTTCCTGGAACTTCGCGAGCCTGGACCGGAGGGGACGTTCGGCTCCACCGAGGTTCCCAAGCAGAGCCCGTTGATACGTTCGATTTATTCTGGACCTCTGGTGCTCAATAGCGATTATTCGCCGGAGCAAGCTGTTGCAGACATCGAGGCGGGGCGTTGCGATGCGGTAAGCTGGGGACGAGATTTCATCTCCAACCCTGACCTTCCCGACCGTTTTCGAGAGGGAAGCCAGACCGCGCCGAATGTGAATGTGCCGCAGAGCTGGTACATGCCCGGACCTGAAGGCTATATCGATTACCCCACGCTTGCAGAAGCAGACAAGACATCGGTTTGAGCCACCGGCAACAGGATCAGCGAGCGCAGACGCGGTACATCCAACGTGCGCTCGCTGTTATCTAATGATTTGCAACGATTAGGCGTTTGCAGAACTAATTGAGATCGGGATCGGAAGCAGAGCCATCCGAGGTTTCTACTTCCGCAGCGACTACTTCGGCTGCATCACCGGGCGATGTAGCTACCTGTGCGTCGCTGGTTGCAGCAGAATCATCGCTCTGATCTTCTGCTTGTTCGAGGGGCGGAGATTTAGACTGCAACGTATCGAGCGGAAGCATGTCATCGCTGATGGTCCCACCAAGGACCTCTCCTCGCGCGGTTGCGTCGTCATCCTGCTCGGCCACGGGGGCCGAACTGTCACCGCACGCTGCAAGCGCAAGGCAGGAAATAATAATTAGGGAAGCACGTATCACGGCAGCGAGCAGGCCTTTCCTTCTAGCGCAGAGAGAAAATCGCTCGCGCGGTTCTTGAGCGCCTTATCGAAATCTTCCGCGCCAATGTCGAGACCTAGCTTTCCAAGGCTGGTCACACCGAATTCATCGATCCCGCAAGGAACTATTCCGGAAAAATGGCTAAGGTCAGGCGAAATGTTCACGGAAAAACCGTGCATGGTAACCCAGCGTCGTACCCGGACACCGATAGCGCCGATCTTGGCTTCGCGACCGTCAATATCGCGAGTCCAGATCCCTATTCTTCCATCCGCACGCCAACAATCGACACCCAGATCACCAAGGGTCGCGATTACCCAACCTTCGACAGAGTGCACAAAGCAGCGGACATCACGACCACGCTTTTTCAGATCCAGCATTAGATAACCGATCCGCTGGCCAGGGCCGTGATATGTATAGCGTCCACCACGTCCGGCCTCGACCACTTCGAAACGCGGGTCGAGCAATTCCGCGCCATCAGCGCTGGTACCTGCGGTATAAACCGGGGGGTGCTCCAGCAGCCAGATCATCTCGCGCTCGTCACCGGAGGCAATTGCTTCATTGCGTGAAACCATCGTTTCGAGCGCAGAGCGATAGGGCAGCTGTCCCTTTTCTTCATGCCATTCGATATTTTCGGGGAGTTGGAGAGACATCGGCGATTGCGTGGCGATTGTCTTCACGCTTATCAAGAGGCAACCAAACGGGAGGCACTATGAAATTCGATCTGGATACGGCGTGGAAGGACACTACGCGCTTGCTGCGCGGCAGTCTGGGCCTGCTTGCCGTGATTGCAGGCGTTTTCTACTTTTTGCCCTATTTTGCCGCCGTCCTCTGGATTCCAGGATTGGCCGAATTGTCCTCCGGTCAAATCGATACGTCATCGGCGGCTATGGAGGCCAGAATGAACGAGCTTCTTTCTGGTTACTGGTGGGCGCTCTTACTCCTGTTCATACTCCAAAGCGTCGGCCTGCTTGCCATGCTGGCGTTATTACGCAGGCGGGCAAGACCCACTGTCGCAGAAGCGCTGAAGATCGGTGCCAGATCTGTCTGGACCTATTTGGCAGCCTCGATCCTGGCCGGCTTTGCCATCAGCTTACTGATAATCCTGCTAATTAGCGTACCGGTCGCAATCGGCCTGAGCGCTCTTGCCGTCATCGGCGGTATTCTCGCATTTGTTGGCGTGATTTATCTGTTCACGAAACTGTCCATAGTTTCGCCAGTCATCGCCATAGACGGAGAATTGAGTCCAATCCGCTCGCTCCGGCGAGCCTGGAGACTGACCAAGGGCAACTCCCTTAGAATTTTCTTCTTCTATTTCCTGCTTTTCATCGCATATCTTGTGATTTCGACGATCATCTCGATGCTAATCTCGCTCATCTTTGCTCTGGGCGGTGCGGAGGCTCAGCTTTTCGGAGAGGCATTCAACGGAGCGTTTATGAATACGTTGGCGGCCTTACTTTTCGCTTGCGTTCTTGCATCCGTCCATGCCCAGCTAACCCGCCTCCACGAGCGACATACAGACGAGAGTAACAGAACGACCAGCTAACTAGCCGGCTTCTTCCATCCCCAGAAGAGTTGGCAGGGCAGAACATTGAGCGGCTCAAACCCACTGTCGATCCGTTCGAAATGTGGGGTCATGAAGTCTCGTGCTTTGGACGAAAACTGATAAACAAGGAACGCCCCGCCGGACCGGATAACGCGATAGGTTGCAGCCGCAATCGCCGGCCCGACGCCTTTCGGCAGAGTAGAGAAAGGCAGGCCTGAAAGCACATAGTCCGCGTGCTCGTGACCATGAGCCCGCACAATGTCTTCAACGTCCGCTGCCGAGCCGAGTACAGCCGAAAAGCGGCTATCTCGGAAATGCTTTTTGAGGTAATCTATATAGAGCGGATTGGTGTCGATCACGATTAGCTGCCCATCCCGTGGAAGCCGGTCAAGAACGGGTTGGCAAAACGTGCCTACCCCGGGACCATATTCGACGAATACCTTGCACTCATCCCATTTTACGGGAGCCAGCATCTTGTTGATGGTGAAACGTGACGAAGGAATGATCGAGCCGACCATCTTGGGATGTTCAAGGAAACCCTTGAAGAAAACACCCCATTGACCGAACAGGCGCGCAGCTTTCTGTTTGACGCTACGGCGTTCGATCGCGCCGGTACCTTGTTGTCCGCTCAAGTAAAATCCCTTTGGTATTCCCAGTTCAAGCGCGCGGTTTGGCAGCGCCGCGAAAGCATTGCAAGCGCCGCTACGCCGGCCTACCGACTTCTTTATGGCCGACGCCAATCCCAGAACTGTCGCTTCGCCTGAGCCCGCAATCCGTCCACCGAGCATCTCGCGTGAACGAATGGCGTTGCTCTTCGCCGTGATGTTGACCACAGCTGCAGGCAATACAGCGATGCAGTCGGTCATGCCCTCGATCGGGACTGCGCTGCGCATAGACGATGTCTGGATCAGTCTTGCCTACAGCTGGTCTGCTCTCTTGTGGGTCATCTGCGCGCCCCTGTGGGCGCAGCGTTCTGACAGGCGCGGCCGCAAGGCGATGATGGCGCTCGGTCTGATCGGGTTCGTATCGTCAATGATTCTTTGTGGCTTTTCACTATGGTTGGGGCTGAAAGGATTTCTTGGTGGCACAGCGGCGCTGATTGCTTTTGCCATCGCCCGCAGCCTCTATGGCGGTTTCGGAAGTGCGGCACCTCCCGCCGTGCAAGCCTACGTGGCGAGCCGCACTCCCCGCGCCGAACGAACCCAAGCGCTGTCATTGATAGCTTCCAGTTTCGGCCTTGGTACCGTAATCGGTCCTGCGCTGGCACCGCTCATGGTTCTACCCTTCCTCGGTCTCACCGGTCCATTCATCATCTTCGCGGTGATAGGCTTGGCGACCCTGTTTGCCTTGCGGCTCCGTCTTCCCAATGACGAACCTCAATTTCCTGCTCGCGGCCATAGCTACGACGCACCGTATGCCGGCGGGTCGACCTCTGAATTTCTCGAGGAGGATGAAGAGGACGGCGAAGACTTAACTGAGCCCCACAAACTACGCTGGTTCGAACCGCGTCTTCGTCCATGGGTCACTGTCGGTTTGCTTGGGGGGCATGCGCAGGCCATGGTGCTGGGCATCATCGGGTTTCTGGTGCTCGATCGCCTAGGTTTACGCGAGACCCCTGCACAAGGAACCGGACCGGTTGGTTTGGTGCTGATGAGCGGGGCTATTGCCACACTTCTTTCCCAATGGGCCCTGATACCGCGGCTCGACATGGGCCCGAGGACGGCCACACTTT
The DNA here is from genome assembly GCF_054655615.1 of Qipengyuania triglochinis. Lineage (NCBI taxonomy): Bacteria > Pseudomonadati > Pseudomonadota > Alphaproteobacteria > Sphingomonadales > Erythrobacteraceae > Qipengyuania > Qipengyuania triglochinis. Next base: position 81,262 of record NZ_BAAHND010000004.1, read on the forward strand.
CTGGTATTGCTGTCGCGGCCGCTGGCGTTGTCTATCTATCGGTGGCTAACAACCTGCATTCGATTGCTCTCGCCTATGCGATCGCTTCGCTTGGCTTCGGACTATTTCGGCCTGGCTTCACCGCCGGCACCTCCCTCGCCGTAACCCGCAACGAACAGGGCCAAGCTTCAGGTATTACCGCGTCGGTTGCCGGCGCCAGTTTCATTTACGCGCCGGCACTTGGGGTGTGGCTATACGGCCATTCCGACTGGCTGGGGTTCGGTCTGACGGCTGCGCTTTGCCTGATGGTCTTCGCTTACGGCTGGCGCGCCTTGCAACGCGACAAGACGCTGACCGGTTCGAAAAGTTAGAGAATTTCCAGCACCGTGTCCTGCGGCCGGCAGAGACGAACACCTTTCTCCGTTTCCACAATTGGCCGCTCGATAAGGATCGGGTCAACCGTCATGGCTTCCAGCACCTTCGCGGCATCAGCATCTTTCAAGCCGCGCTCCTCGGCGTCCGTCCCGCGCAAGCGAAGCCCTTCCTTGGGAGTAATCCCCGCATCTCTGTAGAGTTGCTCAAGCTTTTGGGCCGTAGGCGGCTGCTTCAGATATTCGATAACCTCAACTTCAACCTTCGAAAGGTTCTCAAGGATAGCGAGGGTCTTCCGTGAGGTTCCGCATTTGGGGTTGTGCCAGATTGTCGCCTTCACTTGCATTTCTCCTTTTGAGGCCACACTAATTTACTGCTTCGCCCTATAATCCGGCTACCGGCATGATACTTCAAAAGTGCTCCCATTTGCCGAACAGTCGCTCTAGAATATTAGCCGCTTATCCCGATCAATCACGTGATGAGGGTTCATCCGGAGGAGTCAGTGCGGGCACTTCGCTCCCCGCATCTTCCGCGCTAATGCCAGGGGCAGGCGCGGCGCTGATACGCTCCTGGCGAAGTGCAACCCGGCCGGCGCGCTGAATTGCTCGAACCAAGCGCGGGTAGACACCGCAGCGACAGATATTGGGGATCGCCTCGCGTATCTCGCTTTCTGTAGCTCCAGGGTTTTTGTCGATCAAAGCTGCCGCAGCCATCACGATGCCTGGTGTACAGAAGCCGCACTGGATAGCCTGTTCTGCAACCATAGCTTGTTGCACAGGATGCGTACGATCCCCTGAAAGCCCCTCGATGGTCTTTACGAAGCGCCCTTCGGCTTCAGCGATAGTTACAAGACAGCTCCTCAAGGCCTCACCATCGATATGCACTATACAGGACCCGCAATCGCCGTTGCCACACCCATATTTCGTCCCGGTAAGGTTAGCCGCATCACGCAACGCCCAAAGCAAGGGCGTCTCATCATTCATGAGAAATTCGATGGGTCGATCATTCACCGTCATGCGAGACATGGCGGGCCTTTCGCTTCAAAAGGTTGAATTGTCGAGAGGCCTCAGTTCTTCCAGCTATCGTCAATTTTCGAGACGCGACGCTTCCAAGCCTCAAAGTCGAACAGCCCTGCCCCTCCCTGGGTCTGCATAGTCGACAAATCTCTCTGATGAATGTCTACGACATCCTGTTTGACGATGTTCGGCTCGCCCTGACTGAGAGTGGCAACCTGAATCTCGCACGCACGCTGAAGTGCCCACATCTTTACGAACATTCCGGGAATGGTCCTGTCCATCACCACTGGTCCGTGATTGCGTAACATTAGGATCGAATGTTTGCCCAAATTGTCGACCAGACGGTCTCCTTCTTGCGGGCGGACCGTTACGCCTTCGAAATCGTGATAGCCAATCTGGCCTTGGAAGTTACAGGCATAGAAGTTGGTCGGCAGCAGTCCGTCCTTATGGCTGCATACCGCTATCGTAGCTGTCGTGTGCACATGGCAAATCGCATTAGCGCGTTCGCCAAGGTTCTTGTGAAAGTGTGCGTGCTGCGTGAAGCCGGCCTTGTTGACCATGTATTGCGAAGGGCCGACGTTGTTGCCTTCCACATCGATCTTCACCAAATTCGAAGCAGTCACTTCGTCATAAAGCAGACCGAATGGATTGATGAGGAAAGTGTCCTTCTCCCCAGGGACAGCCACCGAGATGTGGTTGTAGATGCTCTCCCCCCAGCCGAGATGGTCGAAAATGCGGTAGCAGGCAGCCAGATCCTGACGGGCCTTCCATTCCTCTTCGCTGCATTCGAATTTCGGCTTCATCTGAGTTGCCACGGCGCTCTCTCTCCTACGTTTTTCTTTGCAACCTCTATCGCACAGAGCGGCGCATTCCTTCAAGCGGCAAGCAGAAAATCGGCGCTTCCCAAGCGCGCCCTGCCCCGCTAGCGCGCTTCTTCAATGAGCGAGCCGGCCAAACTTACCCGCGGGAGCATTCGCGGCCATCTCGTTACTCAGACCCTGCCCATGATTGTGGGCGTCGCCGCTATCATGTCGGTGGGCCTCATCGACGCCTATTTCATTGGCCAACTTGGCGCCGCCGAACTCGCTGCTGTGAGCTTCATTTTCCCAATCACCATGGCGCTGACGAGCCTTGGTGTAGGCGTAATGGTGGGAATAAATTCCGTTATCGCCCGCGCGTTGGGCGAAGGTGATGTAGCGCGCGCCGAACGCCGCGCAAATTTTGGCGTTATCTTCGCTCTCTTCGCTGCCGTCGTTCTCGGTGTCGCACTCTATCTCTTGTTGGGTCCCCTGTTTCGATTGATGCAGGCGAGCGACGCCCTGCGCCCCCTTATCAATGCTTACATGCGCCCTTACGCGCTTGGAATGCCTGTGCTGTTGCTGCAGATGAGCCTTGGCGGGGTATTGAGGGGCCAAGGCGAGGCCCGACGTGTTTCAGCAGTTTCCATCACTTATTCCGTAGCAAACTGGATCCTTGATCCGATCCTTATTACCGGCGCGCTCGGCTTTGAAGGATTTGGCGTGGCCGGGGCCGCGTATGCTTCCATCATTGGGTACGGGCTTGCCTGTATCATGGCGCTCTTCTTCATCCGCAGAACACAGATAGCGATCGCTCCGTCAAAGATCCGTGGATGTAATATCGCTGACTCCAGTCGAGCAATCCTTCGCGTCGCCGGGCCTGCGGCCTTCTCGAATGCTATCAATCCGATCGGTCTCTCCGTTTTAACCGCGCTGCTTGCAAGCCAAGGAGAAGCCGCCGTTGCAGGTTTCGGTGCTGCCGGTCGATTGCAGAGCTTCGCTGTCGTACCTCTATTGGGTCTTTCCGGTTCGATTGGGGCGATCATCGGCCAGAACTGGGGTGCCGATCGGCCTGATCGCGCGAAGCGCGCAATGTACTGGGCCGGGCTATTCTGCATTGTCTACGGATTGGCGACAGCAGTCGTGCTGTTTGCTTTCGGCGACTGGTTTGCCGATTTCTTTACGGAAGACGCGGAAGTGATCGAAGAATTCTCCCGATACCTCGCAATCTCTGTATGGGGGTATGCCGGCTACGGCTTGCTCATTGTTGGCAATGGCGCGCTCAATGCTGTTGATCGTGCACCTTATGCTTTGGCGCAGAGCGCTGCTCGCGTGTTCCTCGTTATGCTTCCCTTCGGATGGGTACTTCGTTCGAGCTGGGGTTCGGATTCGATCTATGCAGCGGAATTAGTCGCAAATGTGGTAGGCGGCGCCTTGGCATCGCTGGTCGTCTGGCTTCTCCTTCGCGACAAGCCTCAATCGAGTTCCACAGACCAAACGAAACGTTAACCATCCTCGTGCATAGCGGGTCCTATCGAGAACTGGGGGTCCGAGACCGATGGATGAACTGCTGGCCGATTTCGTGGCCGAAACCCGTGAAATGCTGGAGCAGAGCGGCAGCGAACTGGTCGCCTGGGAAGCTGACCCGTCAGATAAAGCGCGCATCGATACGATCTTTCGCTTCGTACACACCGTGAAGGGAAACTGCGGATTTTTCGACTTTCCCCGGCTGGAGAAGCTCAGTCACGCTGCCGAAGATGCACTTGCCGAATGCCGTGCCGGACGGCGTGAGCCGGATAGCGCGCTGGTCACCGCAGTGCTGGCAATCATCGACCGAATTTCGGAAATGACCGATTCGATAGAAGCTGGCGAAGAACTCGGCGAAGGCGGCGACGAGGACCTCATCTCCGCACTCGATCAACGGTCAGAGTTCGAAGTTCAGAGCGATCTCGAGGTAGTCGAGGAAACCGAAGTCGCTAGTGTGCCCGAGGATGAAAAGGTCACGCAAAAAGCTCCGCGTCAAGGGGTGCAGCGGTCGATCCGCTTACCCGTGGATCTGCTCGACGAGGTGATGAAGGGCGTGTCGGATATGGTGCTGGCAAGAAACGATCTTGCTCGGCGTCTGCGCGAAGCAGGGGAACAACCCACAATCGACGGTCCGTTCGAGCGTTTGTCAGCCATTCTCGCAGACGTCCGTACCTCTATTACACGTATGCGCATGCAGCGCCTCGAGCACCTTTTTTCTTCTTTGCCCCGGCTCGTCCGTGATTTGTCCAACGAGTTGGGCAAGCAAGTCATGGTCGACTTTGAGGGAGGTGAAGTCGAACTCGATCGCGAAATGATCGAGATGGTGCGCGACCCCCTTACCCATATCATTCGCAACGCGATCGATCATGGAATTGAAACGCCTGCCGCACGCTTGAAGAACGACAAGCGCGAGATCGGGCTTTTGAAATTCGCTGCACGGCAATCTGGCAATCAGATCAGTCTGGTGATCACCGACGATGGTGGCGGCATCAATCTAGAAAAGCTGTGTGCCAAAGCGGTGGCGAATGGCCTGTATTCGAAGTCCGAAATCGACAAAATGTCGGACAACCAGAAACAGAACCTCATTTTCGAGCCGGGCCTCTCGACTGCTGAGGCAGTCAGTTCCGTTTCCGGCCGCGGCGTGGGAATGGATGTGGTGCGCGCCAATATCGAACGTGTTGGCGGATCGATCGAGGTTGCCAGCAAGGCAGGCGAAGGTACGAGCTTCCATTTGCAACTTCCGCTGACCCTCTCGATCATCGCTGCGCTCACGGTAGGGTCTGGCGACCAGCGCTACGCTCTTCCGCGCAGTTATGTCGAAGAAATCGTCTTCGGCAGTTCGTCACACGTCGAATTTGCGCAAGCTGGTGATCGCCATCTTGTGACCTTCCGTGACAAGCGGGTCCCCTGCCTGTCACTCGCTGAAGTTCTGGGCTGCGAGGACGGGTCAGTCTGCCGATGGGAAGACAAGACCCTCGTGATGGTGCGCCTAGCAAGCGAAGATGTATTCGCTCTCGCCGTAGACCGTGTCTTCGATCACGAAGATGTAGTGGTTAAACCGATTGCACCGGCCATCATGGATACTCGTTTGTACGCCGGCACCACCCTGCTCGATGACGGTCGACCGATGATGCTTATGGACCTTCCCTCCATCGCCCAACTTCGCGGCATGGTAGGTGGTGTCCGCTCGAAGCCTACCGAAGTTGAACGTGAGAGCCGGGAACGGGTTACAAAGGCAGTACCGGTGATGTTGTTTGCCGGCCTCGATGGGCGCCATCGCGCAGTCCGTCTAGAACTCGTGCGGCGGATCGAGACGATTTCCCGCGAAGCAATCGATATCGAAGGCGAACGTGCACAGGCGGTTATCGACGGCGAAATCTTTACGTTGGCGGGACATGATGTCGGACCACTTCCGGATGGCAGAATTCGTTTGCTGCGCCTGTCAGATGCAGAGAACGAACTCGTATACGCTGTGCAAGAAGTGCTCGATGCGGCGGATGTCACTGAAGATGTGGTGCCGAGTGAAGCTGATACAGCCATCGAAGGCGTAACCCTCATTGGTGGCAAACCCATTCCTCTTCTCGATGGCCACGCCGTGTTCTCGCGGTATCGTGCTACGCGGAAAATCGATCAGGCTCTTACGTGCCGAATTCCAACTCACAGCGAATGGGCGAAGACTATTCTCGAACCGCTAGTTGCAGCTGCAGGGTATCGGATAGCAGCTGAAGATGAAGATGTAGAAGCCGACCTTGCCATTGCCTTGGCTGAAGAGATGGAAAGCCCAGTAGGTGTAGCCCGACAGATAATCCGCCTACGCCCCGACCCAGACGATGCCGGTGACGACACAATTTATCGCTATGACCGGGACGCCCTTCTCGCAGCACTTAAACGCATCCGGACGGGGAGGGCCGCATGAACGAACTACTACTCATGTGCACTATTGCGGGACGGCGCGCCGCGATCAGCGCCAGTCATGTGCAGTCGGTGATAGAAATCGAAAACATCACTCCGATTCCAGGAACGCCGGATTTCATTCTCGGCTTGACCGCGCTGCGTAGCCAGGCGTTGACCGTGATCGATTGCTCGCTGGCACTTGGGCTCGAAACACCCAGCCAATCCGAAGATCGTCGCGCCGCGGTCGTGGAAGTCGATGGCCACCTTTACGCTCTTCTCGTCGACAATGCCCACGATGTCGGTGAAGCCACTAGCGATCCCGTGGCGGTACCTGGGGGGTTTGGCGAAAACTGGCAGCGAGCGTCCACGGGTATGGTTGAAACCGATGGCGGGCCGACATTGCTCGTCGAAATTAACCAACTGGTATCCGGACCTCTTCAAGAAGCAGCTTAAGCGATTGGTTACCGCCTAACATTAAGAAGGCTAGGCAAATTAGGGAATCACTGAAATGAAAACCTGTCTTATCGTCGACGACTCGCGCGTGATCAGGAAAGTGTCGCGCCACATCCTGGAAACACTCGGCTTCTCCGTAGATGAAGCCGAAAATGGCCAGGAAGGCCTCAACAAATGTCTCGAAAGCATGCCCGATGTCGTGCTGCTCGACTGGAACATGCCGGTCATGACAGGCATCGAGTTCATTCATCAGCTCCGCAAGCATGAAGGCGGCGACAAGCCGAAGGTCGTTTTCTGCACAACGGAAAACGACGTTGCCCACATTCGTGAGGCGATCAGTGCCGGAGCAGACGAATACGTGATGAAGCCGTTCGATCACGAGACATTGCAAATCAAGCTCCAACTCGTCGGTATGGTCTGATCATAAAGAAGATCAGCGGTGGCGATCACGTTACAACCTGAAAACAAGCTAAACTCTGGCAAAGCGCCATCCGGCGGATCGGTCAGAGTTATGCTGATCGATGACTCGCTGACCGTGCGAACGGTTTTCTCGCGTATGATCGAGCGAGAAAGCGACATGACGATTGTCGCAAGCGCCAGCACTGCCGAGCGTGGTCTGGATGAATTGCGCCGCCATCAGGTAGACGTAATTCTTCTCGACCTTGAGATGCCTGGCATGGGAGGCATCGAAGCTCTCCCGAAACTCCTGAAGACATCACCACGCACGAAAGTGCTTGTAATTTCTTCGCTCACGGCAGCCGGTGCGGAGCACACCGTACAGGCGTTGCGTATGGGTGCGGCCGACACCATGCTCAAGCCGCAGCCAGGCGGTTTCAACGACGATTACCGCAGCCAACTACTCGGCAAGATACGCGCGCTAAAGGGTCTTGCACCTTACGAACAACCGCTTCGCCCGTCTTCAAAATGGACCGAGCGACGCATCGGCAAGAAACCACAGCTCCTCGCAATAGGTGCGTCGACCGGCGGCATACATGCCCTGAATTTGTTTCTGCGCCAGATTCCTGCGAATTTCGATCTTCCGATTCTAATCACCCAACACCTTCCAGGAAGCTTCATCCCTGTTTTCGCCAAGCAGATGGAGGCAGCTTCCGGACGACGCGCTGTGCTTGCCGACGAAGAGGTGGAGATACGGCGCGGGACGATCGTCATTGCGCCTGGGCATGGTCACATGGTTGTCCGTCGCAAGGGAACTCAGCTGGTTACCAGCCTCGCTTTCAACGCCGTAAAAAGCGGGTGCACTCCGTCGGTCGATCCAATGTTCGAAACCTTGGCCGAAGCCTGTGAAGGAAAGGTAGCAGGCATCCTCCTATCTGGCATGGGCCGTGATGGAACCGACGGCGCCGATGCTATCATCAAAGCGGGCGGCACCATCTATGCCCAAAATGCCGAAAGCTGCGCGGTATGGGGTATGCCTCGTTCCGTCACGGAAAGCGGGCTGGCATCTGCCATTCTTCCGCCGGCAGAACTCGCCGACAAAATTCTCTCTAACGCTGGAGCAGACGCATGGCGTTAGAAGACGCTTCTCACGTAATCATCGCCGACTTGCTGAACTCACGTACGGGTCAGACCCTGTCGGAAAGCCGTCGCTGGCGTATTTCCACGGCTCTGTCCGGTCTGTTCCGCGAATGCGGTATCGAAAATGTCGATCAGCTTGCTTGTTTGCTGGAAAGGCCTGGCGAACACCAACTTGCTACTCGCGTGGTCGAAGCGCTGCTAAACAACGAAACGTATTTCTTTCGCGATCACGCCTACTTCACAACACTTGCCAATGTCGTTCTACCGGAGCTGGCAAAGAAGCGCGCCAGTTCCCGCAAATTGACAATTTGGTCCGCTGGCTGCAGCACGGGGCAGGAGGTACTCAGCCTCGCAATGACCCTCTGCGAGCAGCCGGGACGCTGGGCTGATTGGAACATCGAAATTCTCGGCACCGATGTCTCGGGCAAAGCGATCGAGCAAGCACGGTCCGGGATCTACTCCCAGTTCGAAATCCAGCGTGGTATCTCTGTCGCACAGATGTTAAACTTTTTCTCCGAAACGCCGAGAGGTTGGAAGGTTGCTGATCGTGTGATGGACATGACACGCTTCGAGCAGCGAAATATCTTGGATTTACCGCCTCCTCCAGGCCGTTTCGACTTGGTGCTTTGCCGCAATTGCCTGCTTTATTTTGATCCCGACACGAGGCGTTCGGCATTCGACCGGCTCGCCAGCGGAATTGCCCCCGACGGCTTCCTCATGCTCGGTGCCGGCGAGACAGTGGTGGGACAAACGGACAAGTTCGAGCCAGCAAGCTGTGGCTCCGCAATTTATACTCGGAGCTCAATCGAAAGCTCAGTTGGCGCCGTTCTTTCAGGGCCATCCGCCTGGGCGGCAAATGCCTGACGCATACGCGTCGTAAAGCCGCACAATGTACGGATTTGCGACCAACCGAAGGTAAATTTGAAGTTTACCGTTAATTAGCGAATCCGCGCTATCCGAAAAGGATAACGAGAGCAGATTTTTCCAGGGGAATTCGCGTGCGGTCAAACACCGACATAGCAGAGCAGGGCACGCGAATGATGATTTTCGCGCCCCTCGCCGCTCTGGCCGGGATTGCTAGCGTCACTGCTGCCATGGTGCTTCTCGGGCCTTATCTGGGCATCGCATCAGTACGTGCGGTACTCGGCGGCGGGTTCGTCGCCCTAATTTCCAGCATCGGCGGCTTTGCAATCATGGGGGTGAGGCACGTTCGAAAGATCGAGCGCCTTTCCAACAGCGACACACTTACCTTGCTCCCCAATCGCCGCGCGCTTCATCGCGACATCTCTGTCATCATGTCAGATCAGCATGAAGTGGCCCTCGGAATTGTCGACCTCGATGGTTTCAAGACCATCAATGATCATTACGGCCATGAGCTTGGCGATGCTACGCTGCGTGCTGTCAGCAAGATTATCGGAGACATCTGCGATAGTGACGCGCGCCTTTACCGTCTCGGAGGTGATGAGTTCGCTATTCTGATGACTGGTGATCTGGCGGGAACGCTGCTCGAAGGTCATTGCCGCCGCATTATCGAACGCCTGGCGAAATCGATAAAGATCGAAGAGAGGCGTCTGAGTCTTGGTGCCAGCATTGGCCTCTCGCGCAATGCTCCGGGGCAGCAACTCACATCCTCCGAAATGTTACGGCGTGCAGACGTGGCGATGTATGCATCGAAACGTGGCGGAAAAATGCGGTGCACTTGGTTCAACGAAGCCTTCGATCGCAGCCGCGAACAAATCAAGAAGCTTGACGAGGAATTGCGTCAGGCTCTGACGATGAACCAATTCTGCATGCACTATCAGCCTTTGGTCGATGCGGAGACGCGCAAGATCGTTGCTGTCGAAAGCCTTATGCGTTGGGAACGACCGGACGGGCAGATCGTCGGACCGACTACCTTCATTCCAGTCGCTGAAGAATCAGGCCTTATAAATCCGATTGGTCTGTGGGTACTGCGGCAAGCGTGCTGTGATGCACTTGAGTGGGACGGCGTTACGCTTTCGGTGAACATTTCCGCTGCCCAGCTCCGCAACCCAGAATTTCCGATCCAGCTGGGTCACATCTTGGAAGAGACCGGTTTTGATCCCGAGCGCCTCGAGCTGGAAATCACCGAAACCTGTCTGGTGCTCGACCCCATTGTGGCCGAACGCAGTTTGAACCTGATCCGGGGCTTCGGGGTGCGGGTGGCCCTGGACGATTTCGGGACCGGTTATGCCTCCATCGGATTTCTCCGGCAATTCCGCTTTGAAAAGCTCAAGATAGATCGCAGCCTGGTCATGCAGGCAAGCGAAGATGAATCCAGTCGGGCGATGATGCTTTCGAGCATCACCATGGCCCAGGCGATGAATATGTCCGTGACCGCCGAAGGAGTGGAAACTCGCGAACAGGCTGACATGGTGCGCGCCGCTGGCTGCGACCAAATACAGGGCTGGCTCTATTTCAGAGCCATGCCCGCTCAAGAAATCCAACAACATCTCGGCATGACGATCGAAGACGCAATGTCTGGGATTGATGGCGACCAAGGGGTCAAGGCAGCATGAATGCAATGACGGGCGATTTCACAACCGCTGAAATCGATGACAACAAATACTATTCGGATGAAATCGCTGAAGACCGGGCCATTTTAGCGGACGTCGGTTCCGGAAGCGAAGGTTTGCGAGGCAAGTTTGCCGATCTGACCATTGGCAGTAAGCTGAGCCTCGTTTCCATGGCAAACATTGGAGCGGTCGCCCTTTGCCTGCTTTCCACGGTCATCGGCGGGTGGATCGCATACCAGCTTCGCGAAGAGCGGATGCAGATTTCCGAGATGCTCATTTTGTCTACCGAGTTACAGGCTGATTCCAACGCAGCGCTTCTCGACACCTACAGGTTCGTCAATTCGGGCGATAACCAAGCGCTGGCCAGCGCCGAGGCAAGCCTCAAAGAGGTACGTCGAGATCTGAACTCGATCGAGACCAATGCTCGCCAGGTCGCTCCGGAAAGTATCGAACGTATCGAGCGCTTGCGCTCAGGTTTGGACGGCTTGTTAGCTGACCTGACCCGGCAGGCTGCCGAAACTCAGTTCGAGAGCCGTGCCGCCCTCGCTCAAGTTTCTTTCGAAACAAGCCGAGAGTTTGCTTCGGAGGCCCGCCAACTGAAAACGGATCTGTTCAATTCTGCACAGGTGAGTGAGGCCGAGGGCGATACAACCATAATATGGCTTCTCGTCACCTTTCTCGCAGTGGCCGCTATCGGCGTGTTCCTGATAATCGCGACCACGCGGTTCATTGCACGCGATATCTCCGGAACAGTCAGTCAACTTACCGATGCTTCGGAACGGCTTGCAACGGGCGACAAGACGATTGAAATCCCAGGCCTCGAGCGGCGCGATGAACTTGGCGGCCTGGCTCGTTCACTCCACGTGTTTCTTCGGAGCGCCTTCCGCTTCGAAAAAATGGCTGCCGAAAAGCAAGAACTGCAGGCCGAGCGTGGTCAGGCTCTTCAGCGTCTGGCAATGCAGTTTGAGGCGACGGTGGGCGAAGTCGTCAATGGTGTCGCGTCGGCCTCGTCCCAGCTCAACACGACGGCTTCGGCGATGGCGAGCGCAGCTGAGCAAGCGCAGCACCAAAGCCAGACCGTCGTTTACTCCATGGAGCGCGCGTCTGGCGGTGTAACGGCAGCAGCTGCCGCGTCGGATGAATTCGCTATGTCGATCGGCGAGATCAGTCGGCAGGCATCCCATTCGGCCGAACTGGCGCGAAAGGCGTCGGATGATGCCGAACAGGCCGATGGCACGATCTCCGCCCTTTCGTCTTCTGCAGATCAGGTTGGGCAAATTGTCGAGCTCATCCAGTCAATTGCGAAACGCACCAATCTCTTGGCGCTCAACGCCAGTATTGAAGCCGCGCGTGGCGGTGAAGCGGGACGCGGGTTTGCCGTTGTCGCGAGCGAAGTCAAGGAGCTCGCAGCGCAAACCAGCAGGGCTACCGAGGAAGTTGCCGAACAGATCCGTTCCATGCAGGATTCAACGGGCGCCAGCGTACATGCCCTGAGATCGATCGGCGACCAGGTAAAACAGCTCGAGACGACTGCCATCTCCATCGCCAGCGCGGTCGATCAGCAATCGGTCGCCGGCCAGGACTTGGCCCGAAGCATTGATTTAGCTGCCCGTTCGACCGATGAAGTATCCGGTAGCATCTCTCAGGTTCGTGAAGCCAGCCAAGCCACCGGCACAGCAGCAAGCCAGGTACTAGGTTCCGCGGCTTCTTTGGAATCGCAAGCCTCGGTGCTTCGGGAACAGGTCGATGTATTTTTGCAGCATGTGCGGGCCGGCTAAGTTCTTTCAGGGTAATAATCCCGTTTGAACGGGTGAGTGGGGAGAGGAAATGTCATGGGAATGCAAAGCGATATCTTCGCTGAGGAGATGAGAGGGGAAATCGCCGCAGTCGACGGGATCGAACTGGGCGAAGCGACGGAAGTTCCGGGCTTCCGCGGTTGGTTCCTCGGCCTCTCTTTGACTGCAAAATCGAAATTGTCGACGGGCATTACCGTGGTCGGTATGACACTTCTGGCGACTGCTGGCCTTGTGGGTATATTCAACCCCGGCTTGTCCGGAGTGATGGCCACGATTATCGTCGTGATCCTTGCGGTAACGCTGATAGCCGGGTTCGTCAGCTTACAAATGATCCTGAAAGAGGTAATCGCTCCATTCACGCATGTCGCGAGCGAAATGGGTCGCCTCGCGGGCGGGGCTCGGGATATTGATGTTGGCGATACCACACGACCGGACGAAATCGGCGATCTGTCCCGCGCCTTAAGTATCTTCGCCAAATCCGGTATCAAGCTCGACGAGCTCTTTGCCGGGCGCAGGACTGCGTTGGAACGGCGTAAGCACGAACTGATGCTGCTCGCCGACCGTTTCGAACAAAGCATCGGAGAAGTAGTGGGCGGTGTCGCTGCCGCTTCCAGTCAGCTCAATGCGACAGCAGGGGCAATGGCTGGCGCGGCTGAACAAGCAGCTGGCCAAGCCAATCAGGTTTCGCATGCAATGGAACAGGCTTCTGGCGGCGTGACCGCAGCGGCAGCTGCTTCAGACGAATTTGCGATGTCTATCAGCGAAATCAGCCGGCAGGCCGCCAATTCTGCAGAGCTTGCACGAAAAGCCTCGGATGATGCGGAAGGAGCGGACGAAACAATTTCCGCTCTCGCATCTGCCGCCGATCAGGTCGGCCAAATCGTAGAGTTGATCCAGTCGATCGCCCAGCGCACCAATCTTCTTGCCCTCAACGCGAGCATCGAAGCTGCGCGGGGTGGCGAAGCAGGGCGAGGTTTTGCGGTAGTGGCCAGCGAAGTTAAAGAGCTCGCCGCGCAGACCAGCCGAGCAACCGAAGAGGTTTCGGAGCAAATCCAAGCGATGCAGTCCTCGACCGGTGCAAGCGTCAGTGCGCTTCGCTCGATCGGCAACCAGATCAAACAACTTGAAACGACCGCGATCTCGATTGCGAGTGCGGTGGACCAGCAATCGGTTGCCGGTCAGGATCTCGCGAGAAGCATCGATCGTGCAGCACATGGAACTGATCAGGTGGCGACTCATCTCGACAGCATGCGCGACACCAGTATTTCTGCTGGTGCCGCAGCCAGTCAGGTGTTGGCCTCTTCGAGCGATCTAGAGAGCCAGGCCACAACATTGCGCGATAAGGTAGACGAATTTCTTTTCCAAATCCGCTCAGCCTAATCTTGGTTCGTTACTGTTCGAGGGGCGGCCACGGCATTTGCTGCGGCCGCCCTTCAATTCATTCCCACCAATAAGGCATCCGGCGGTCATCCCCAGTGATCGTTTCGTTCATCGTACGAGCATCGTACAGACGGCCGCCAAGCATCACCTGAGCGATATCATCCGAGTTACGAATGTCCTGCGCCGGATCGCCGGTAAGGATCACCAAGTCGGCCAGTTTGCCAACCTCGAGGCTTCCGACATCGCGATCCATGCCGAGCGACTTTGCCGACTCAATCGTTCCTGCACGCAGCGCCTCCACCGGTGTCATTCCGCCACGTACGAAGCTCCATAGCTCCCAGTGGGCGGCAATTCCGGCCTGCTGCCCATGTGCGCCGATGCTGACCTTCACGCCGCGATCGGCAAGCTTCTTAGCTTCGCGCGCAGAATTATCATCAACGAACGCCCATTCCGGCGCCTTGATGCGGCGTCCCGTTTCGGCGAGCAGCATCTTGGGTGGAGTATGTACCAGCAGCGGGTTGTCGAACACATCGGTCGCCTGACGCCAGTATGGATCGGCTGCAAGGCCACCATATGTGACGACAAGTGTCGGCGTGTAGTTCGTGTCCGAGCCGCCGAACATCTGCAGGACGTCATCGTACATAACGTCGACGGGAATGTTATGTTCAAGCGTCGAGTTGCCATCGGCAACGAGATTCATGTCCATCCCGAAGAGCGAGCCACCTTCGGCAACAACCAGCATGTTTTCCGCACGTGCGGCAGCCACAACCTGCTGACGCTGCTCACGCCTCGGCTGATTGTAGTTCTTCACGCTGATCCCACCTTGCGCCTTGATCCGGCGAACGTGGGCCAGAGCATCCTCATAGCTATCTACACGGGCATAGACGCCAGGAGACTTCGCACCATAGATAATCTCGCCAGTCGAGAATATCCGCGGCGCCAACAAGCTTCCTGCCCGCTGCCGTTCCGAGGCAGAGAAGATCATACTGGCAGAAGAGGATGGGTCGTGGAGGGTTGTGGTACCCAGCGCGAGATTCTGGACCAGCGACCAGTTCTGCTGCGGAACCAGATCGCCAACCCCTTGCGCGCCGTGCGCGTGAGCATCGACCAGACCCGGAATTATGGTCTGGCCAGCAGCGTCTACGAGCGTAGCTACCGATGGGATAGTAACGTCCGATGCTGGGCCTATCGCGACTACCCGATCTCCTTCGATCACAATCGCGCCGTTTTCGATTGTACCCGCGCCGCCCCCTGTCATCGTGTGGATGCGCGCACCTGTGATGGCAACGGTTCCACTAGGCTTGTCTGCACGGATGGTCCGCGCGAGAGACGTACCAATATCCGGAGGAGTGAATTTTGGCGCGTTCTCACTCGGTGACGTCGGTGTCAGAGCGGAGGTGCTGGCACGATAAAGCACGGGCCCCATAGACCAGTGCAGTGTCGAACCATTGTCGGTCCAGCCAATATAATCGGCACCTCCTTTGCTGACCCGTGTAACGGGCAGCGAGCTGGCCTTTTCGCCTACGGTAACCGTTTGCCCACCGGGCAACAGCGGCATGGCGAAGACTTCGTAGTTCTGGCGGAAGGCGACATAGTCGCCGCGTGGGCTTACCTTGAAGTCGTTCGCGAGTTCGCCTTGCGCATGAACGCGCCGCGCTTCGCCATCCAGATCCGCAGATATGAGTTGAAGATTGCCCTCGGCCCGAGCGAGCATGAAAACGCGATCGTTATCCGCACCAAACTGCGGTGTAGAGGTATCGCGGGCTATCAGACGCGGTGTTCCGCCAGATGCCGGGACAGAATAGACACCCTCGTTCTCCGAATAATTCGGGGATGTCAGGTAGCCACCTCCGCGCTTCTCGAAGACGATGGTGTCTCCTTCGGGAGAAAATTGAGGGAGCGCATAGTGGCCCTGCTGCCCGGTCACCATTCGCTCGTTACGCCCGCGCGGATCCACCGTCACGATCTTGCCAAGACCACTGTCGGTCCAGCGTACGAAGGCGATCCGCCTCCCATCACGAGACCACGCAGGCCATAGCTCCAAGCTGTCGTTCGAACTGGAAGTGAGGCGCGATGGCGCTGCGTCGCTGCCAACGGGCTTGACGTATAGCTTGCCGAGGCTTTCGAAAACTACGGTGCGCCCATCGGGAGATACGCTGGCGAAACGTGGGATTTTGGCAGTGAAGCTCTCAGGCGCAACGTCGATAACCGGATGGGGTGCAGAGGCGACCTTGCGGGTATCATTAATGCGGAATGGTATCTCGCGCGCGCCCGAACCATCGGCTGACACTCGTTGGAGTTTACCGCCCGCCCAGACCACCAGTCCGGAATTGTCGGGCATCCAATCCATCATCGGATAGACACCATAAACCGCCCAGGTTTCCTGCATATCCAGATCGAGCGAGCCATAAATCATCCGCTCTTCGCCCGTGCCGAGGTCCTTCACCCAAAGCTGGGTCTGGTCCTTGTCACGCCGCACGAAGGCCAGCTTCTTGCCGTCAGGCGAAGGTGTGGGGCGTACTGCGCCACCATAGCCACCGACTGCCGTGGTGACTTCGCCGGTGTCGATATCATAGCGCTCGATATTGAATATGCCGGCGTTAGAATCCTGCGCATATTCGAAGATCGGACCCGGCGAGACGTTGCGAGTATAATAGATCGCGTTTCCATCGGGAGCGTAGATCGGTTCACCCAGCTCCTTCTGCAGAACTTCACTGGCACGTTTGACCAGCTGAACACCGCCGCCACCGGAGACGTGATAGAGCCAGATTTCACCCGTCCCGAGGCTTCGCTGAGTGGTGAAATGCTTCTTGGCGACAATGTATTGCCCATCGGGCGACCAGCTGGGCTGGTTGATCAAACGAAAGTCTTCTTTCGTGACCTGCAGCTTGTTCGAGCCGTCTGCGTTCATGATCCAGAGGTTATCGCCACCGGCACGGTCCGAAATGAATGCCAAGCGATTGCCGTCCGGAGAGAAGCGAGGCTGCACTTCCCAAGCCAGGCCTTCGGCGATCCGCGTCGGCGTCCCGCCCGAAACCGGCATGGTGTAGATATCACCCAACAAGGAGAAGGCGAGCGTGCGACCATCAGGCGACACGTCGACATCCATCCAGGTTCCTTCATCGGTGTTGATCGCGACTTCGCGCAAGGCCGCGCCTCGGGGAGCCGTCACATCCCAGCTTTCGTCCTTCTCGCCTTCACCCGCGATCGGCACAGTGGCCGCAGCGGCATCGACTTGTTCGCCGCTTCCTTCAGGCGGCAACCCGTCCTGCGATGCGTCGACTTCCTGCTCTTCAACCGGATTGGGACTTGGATCGGGCTCCTGACTTTGAGCGTGGGCGGTTCCAGCGCAAAGGACGAGCGCGAGAGCGGATGCGATGCTTGTTTTCATTCGAGATCTCTCCCCTAAGAGATTGGATGCGGGAGCTTAGACCGCAGCATGTTTGCTTGGCAAAGCGCCAATCGACGAAAAGCGTTACTTGGCGCTTGCGCGCTCGACCAGACGGACAGGAACCCGCCGTTCGGCACGTTCACCTTCTCCGGCGAGGGCCGTTTCCACCAGCAGTCTGCCCGCTTCGGCGAAGTCGGGTTCCACGGTGGTCAGCGGCGGGTTGCTGAAAGCGCCAGATCCCAGTCCATCGAAACCTATGACCCCCACGTCGGCCGGCACGGCAACTTCGCGGGCGGCAAGTTCGTCGAGAGCCCCTAAAGCCATGGCATCACAGGCGAAAAACAGCCCATCGAACGCTGCGCCGCTTTCTTGGAGCGCGATCACCGAACTGCGCCCCTGCGTCACGCGATCCGCGCCTTCCGACACCACTGCTTCGCGCGGGTTCAATCCGGCCGCCGACATTGCAATTCGATAACCTTCATAGCGCTCGCGAAACTGGCGCTGGGAGGAATTCGGATCTCCGACGAAAACGATGTTTTTGGCGCCGCCTGCAATAAGCTTTTCGACTGCAAGTCGGCCACCATCCAGATTGTCCGACCGGACCCAGACCGCATCATCGAAAGGCGAACCCCAAAAAGCGATAGCATGGCTCTGAGTAGCGACCTGGCGAAAATAGTCCCAGGCGGGTCCGTTGCTGGCCGTTCCGATCACCACCACGCCATCGGCCTGGCGCCGCCCCACATAGTGGCCGAACAATTCCTCTTCCCGCGCCTGGAAAGAAACCAGGGCTTCGTATCCGCGCTCCGCCGCGGCGGCGCACGTGCTGCCCAGCAAGCTGTAATAGAAGGGATTCATAGCCGCGGGCCCCTGCCCGTCGCGACCAATCACCACAATTGCGATCGTCCCGGTCTCCCCCTTGCGCAATCCGGCTGCGCGCATGTTCACATGATAACCCAATTCGGCAGCCGCCTGCTCTACCCGGCGACGGGTAGCTTCGGTAATCGTTTCCGAACCGGACAGGGCCCGGCTGACCGTAGACTGGCTAACCCCGGCGCGCTCAGCAACGTCGATCGACGTGACTCGGTGCGGGCGCCCGTTACCCTCTTTTGTCATGGCATCTCCTCACTCCATCCCGCCCTAGCCGAGCCACCTCATTAAGGCGAGAGCACGAACGTCGATCAAGGGCCCACTTCCCGGTTTTATTCCGCAACTCGTACTTTCCCTTGCTCACAGCTTGGGATAGCCTTCCCTGCATGGGAGAGAGACCAACTAGCAGCCGCGCGACCGATTTAGACGTGCTGATCGTAGGCGCGGGCCTATCCGGCATCGGCATGGCCGCACACATGAAGGAAAAGTCGCCGGGGCACAGCTTCGCTATTGTCGAGCGGCGGGACGACCTTGGTGGCACATGGGACCTGTTCCGCTATCCCGGCGTGAGATCAGACAGCGACATGCACACGCTGGGGTTCGAATTCGAGCCATGGAAGCACGAGAAGACCATAGCCGACAGGCCGGCAATCCTCGACTATCTCCATCGTGTCGTCGACGAGCGCGACATTCGCCGGCATATCCGGTTCCAGCACAAGGTTATCTCAGCAGACTTTCGAAAGGCCGATGCCCGCTGGCACGTGACGCTCGAAATGCCCGATGGTGAGCGTAAGATGCTTACCGCTAACTGGCTCTATCTCGGCTCGGGCTACTATGATTACGACGAGGCCTATGATCCAGGTTTCGAGTTCGGAGAATTTGAAGGGCAGGTTCTGCATCCACAGTTCTGGCCGAAAGATCTGGACTATTCCGATAAGCAGGTTGTTGTGATCGGGTCCGGGGCAACTGCAGTCACGCTCGTTCCTTCCATGGCAAAGAAGGCGGCAAAGGTGACCATGCTGCAGCGGACGCCGACATGGATGTTCTCGCGCCCGGCAAAAGACCGTATTGCCAACTTCCTACGTAAAGTTCTGCCGGAGAAGGTCGCCTATGCGGTTACCCGATGGAAGAACATCACGATGCAGGACTTCACGTTCAAGCTTGCTCGGCGGAAGCCGAAAAAGATGCGCGCCATTCTCCACAAACGCATCCGCCAATCCATGGGAGAAGATTACGATCTCGCCGCCTTTACCCCACCGTACAATCCATGGAACCAGCGGCTTTGCCTGATCCCTGATGACGATCTGTTCGACGCGATCAAGCGCGGCAAAGCCGACATAGTTACCGGCCACATCCAGGCCTTCGAGAAGGGCGGCGCCCGGCTGACCGACGATCGTTTTCTGGCAGCGGATATCGTCGTCACGGCTACCGGTCTTAAACTCGCCGTCGCCGGCAAGATCGCGCTTACACTCGAAGGCCACCCGATCGATCTGGCGGATCGTTACTATTACAAGGGATGCATGTTCTCGAACCTGCCGAACCTTGCGGTGGTATTCGGCTATCTCAATGCGAGCTGGACCTTGCGGGCGGACATCAATGCAGATTTCATCTGCCGCGTGCTGAATGCGATGGCCGAAGAAGGCGCGGATATCGCAACACCCTATCTGCCGCAGAACCACGCGCTGGAAGAGGACAACATATTCGATTTCTCATCCGGTTATATCCAGCGCAGCAGGCATCTCATGCCGAAGAATGCGGTGGAATATCCCTGGCGGCTCAATCAGGAATATGTGGTCGATCGCAAGCGGATGAAGAGGGATCCGGTCGATGACGGGATCCTGGTGCTCAGCCGGAAAGGCGATGCTGCGGCAAAGAATGACGCCCGCTTGCAAGCTGCCAGGTAGCTTTCGCTCGATTAGCGCAGTAGGTCTCTCGTCATGACCGATCGTATCTATACTGCCGGCCTCGTTGTCATCGGTGACGAGATCCTGTCCGGACGCACCCATGACAAGAACATCGCCCAGGTCGCCAGCTGGCTGCAGGTCCAGGGTATCCGCCTGTCCGAAGTGCGGGTGGTGCCGGATGTGGTCGAGCGGATCGTCGAGGCGGTCAATGCGCTGCGCGAGAGCTACGACTATCTCTTCACCACCGGAGGCATCGGCCCCACGCATGACGACATCACCGTCGATGCCGTGTCCCAAGCGCTGGGAGTGCCGGTGATTGTCCATCCGGAAGCCCACGCCATTCTGGAACGGTATTATGCCGACAAGGGCGGCCTTAACGAAGGCCGTCTGCGCATGGCGCGTACGCCCGAGGGAGCGGAACTGATACCAAACCGCATGTCGGGCGCGCCGGGAATCCGCATCGACAATGTCCACCTGATGGCCGGCGTGCCGCACATCACGGCGGGTATGCTCGACGCGCTTACCGGCAGCCTTGAGGGAGGGGCGCCGCTGATTGCCGAAACCGTGGGCGGCTTCATCCCTGAAAGCGAGGTTTCGGAACTGCTGCGCGATGTCGAGAAAGCGCATGAGAATTGCCAGATCGGCAGTTACCCCTTCTTCAAGGAAGGGAAAGTCGGGGCGAATTTCGTGATCCGCTCAACCGATCGCGACGAGCTGGACGCCTGCATGGCGGCGCTATGCGAAGGACTGGCGCAGGCCGGTTTCATCTTCACCCCCGGCGGAATCTGAAGCGACAATGAGAAAGGGCCGGAGGTTTCCCCCCGGCCCTAATCTGATCCTACCGATGTAGGAAAGCTGTTTCGTTCGAAGCTGCTTACGCGCCTTCGACTTCGCCGAGGTCGACCTTGAGGCCGGGACCCATCGAGCTGGTCAGCGTGATCTTGCGGACATACTTGCCCTTGGCACCCGACGGCTTCGCCTTGACGATCGCGTCGGTAAGAGCCTTGAAGTTGGTCTTCAGGTCTTCGTCCTTGAACGACAGCTTGCCGATGCCGGAGTGGATGATGCCCTGCTTTTCAACGCGGAATTCGACCTGGCCGCCCTTGGCGTCCTTAACGGCCTGTTCCACGTTCGGCGTAACCGTGCCGAGCTTCGGGTTCGGCATCAGGCCCTTGGGACCCAGAACCTTACCGAGACGGCCGACGACACCCATCATGTCCGGCGTCGCGATGACGCGGTCATAGTCGAGGTTGCCGTTCTGCATGTCTTCCATGAGGTCTTCCGCACCGACCTTGTCTGCACCGGCAGCCAGAGCCTTCTCGGCATTGTCGCCCTTGGCGAACACGGCGACCTTCACGTCCTTGCCGGTACCGCTCGGGAGCGAAACCATGCCGCGGACCATCTGGTCGGCGTGGCGCGGATCGACGCCGAGGTTCATCGCAACTTCGACGGTTTCGTCGAACTTCGACTTGTGCTCGCGCAGCGTGGCGAGAGCTTCGTCGACCGTGTAAAGCTTCTCATTGTCGAGCTTTGCGCGGACCTGCTGGTTCTTCGTCTGCTTTGCCATGTGCTTAGCCCTCCACCACTTCGAGGCCCATCGAACGCGCGGAGCCTTCGATGATCTTCATGGCCTGATCGATATCGTTCGCATTGAGGTCGACCATCTTGGCTTCGGCGATTTCCTTGATCGCGCTCTGCTTGATGGTTCCGGCCGAAACCTTGCCCGGCTCCTTCGAGCCCGACTTCAGCTTGGCAGCCTTCTTCAGGTAGAACGATGCCGGCGGGGTCTTGGTGACGAAAGTGAACGAACGGTCCGCATAGACGGTGATGACCGTCGGGATCGGAGCGCCCTTTTCGAGGTCCTGCGTGGCAGCGTTGAACGCCTTACAGAATTCCATGATGTTCACACCGCGCTGACCCAGCGCAGGGCCGATGGGCGGCGAGGGGTTTGCAGTGCCGGCTGGCACCTGCAACTTGATGTAGCCTTCAATCTTCTTGGCCATCACTGGCCTCCTTTCACACTGTCGGCACCATCGATCGACGATGCCTCATGTTGAGCGGTCGAGCGGCCTGCCCCGTGATGGATGGCAGTCCTCCCGCGTGGACTTCCCGTAACTGTCGTCTGGGAAGGCGCGCACATAGCGATTCTGCCCGTAATTGCAAGCATCGCCGGATGTTGGATTGCCCCTGAGGCAGTCCTACAGGATGGAGCACATGGAGCACACCCCTGGAGATAAAAACGCCGGCGCCCGCAAAGGCCCTCTTCCGAAGGCAAACCTCTGGAGGGATGATAGCTAATCATCGGTCCTTTATGGCCGCTTTCGACCTTGTAGGAAATCGTTGCAGGCCCGTTTCGCGCGGCCAGTCGGGCGATGGTTTTAGTAAGCGGAAATTTACCCATTCCCCGCTAATCGGGACGGCGGGGCAACAGGGGAAGCCATACCATGTTTCGCATTACGGTTCAGGTCCGTGAACTCATTTCAAGCAACGTCACAAGCGCTCTCGATGCGGCGTCGAACCCGGCAAAGATGCTCAACCGCCTTCAGCGTGAAATCGAGGACGCGATCATCGACCTCCATGGCGAATTATCCAAGGCGCGCCGGCAGAAAGAGCGCCTGCAAACCGAACTGACGCAAACCGAGGATCGCGCAGCTGCGTGGTCCGAAAAGGCCAAGGTAGCAATGAACCATGGTCGTGAGGATCTTGCCCGGCAGGCGCTCATGGCCCGCGAAGATTGCCGGGGCAGGCAGGAGCGGATTGACCGCGATATCGATGGCCTTGCGGCGGACATTACCGAAATGGAAAGTGCGATCGGGGACCTCGAAAGCAAACGCGATGAGGTGCGGCAGCGCCATGCCGATCTGGTGGCAGCCGATGCCGAGGCCAACTCGGCCGGTGCCGACCGCCAATATGGCAGCCGGACCGAGCGCCGCCTCGACCATATCGATGCGCTGGAAAAGCGGACAGCCTTCGCGGTAGAAGCAGGCGCAGATAGCTGCTCCAACGCCGCCATCGAACGCGAGATCGAAGAAATGCGCCGGGGCCAGGCGATCGAGGAAGAACTCGCTGCCATGCGTCAGGATAAAACTTCGGGTGCGAAGAAACGTGCACCCAAAGGCGGAAAACGCACCAAGGCGGCGTGATCGCCCGATAGCAAGCTGTTAGGGGATTGGCGGCGGGCACTTGCTCCGCCCGATCCACCATAAGAAAGACTGCGCATGATCCGAACCGATGCACGCGAACTGGGCTGGGGCCGGTTCATCTGGCAGTTCCTGACGGTCCTACTGGTCTATTTTTTAGCCCAATTGCCAGCCGCTTTCATCTGGGGCTTCCAGACGGATGACGGCCAATTTTCGATCAGCTCGACCGGCGCAGCGGTCTCCACAGCGGGCGGCATGGCCGGGGCCTTGCTGATGGCATGGTACTGGCTGCGCCGCGATGGCGTGCTGGCGGATGCTTGGAACCTCAAAGCGCCGTCCAATTGGCTCTGGACGCTCGGTTGGGCGGCGGCAGCCACAGCCGCCATCATCGGCTGGTTCACGCTTGGCGCGATGCTGGTGGAGGCGGTCGGGCTGACCACGCCCGATGTCGGACAGGTGCTGGGCTGGGTCACCGAAAGCCCGTTCCACTTTGCCCTGTGGATCGCGCTGGTCGCGTTCTTCTCCGCCGGGTTCGGCGAGGAGCTGCTCTGGCGCGGTTATCTGATGGATCGCCTGTCGCGGCTTGGCGGCCTGCGCGGCAAGATGTGGCCGATCATCCTTATCCAGGCAGCCCTGTTCGGCCTGCCGCATGCCTATCAGGGGCTAGGCGGCGTAATCATCACCGGGGTCGTGGGCATCGGGTTTGGCTGGCTACGCTTCCACAACAAAGGCAATCTGTGGGCCTGCATCATCGCACATATCGCAGTGGACACGATCATGATGAGCCTGTCCTACGCCACCAAGCTGGGGATCATGCCAGCAACCTGATGTAGATCACCTGATGCAAAAAGGGCGCCCTTCCCATTGGAAGAGCGCCCTTTTTGAAATCGTTACGCTTGGTCTTACTTGACCAGTTCGACCTGCTCGAATTCCAGTTCCACCGGGGTGGCACGGCCGAAAATCGAAACCGAGACCTTGACCTTCTGCTTGTCGAAATCGAGTTCCTCGACGACACCGTTGAAGCTGGCGAAGGGCCCGTCGAGCACCTTGACCTGATCTCCGATTTCGTAATCGACGCTGACCTGCTTCTTGGGCGCGGACTTGGCTTCTTCGACACCGCCGAAATAGCGGGCAGCCTCACGTTCGGAAATGGCCTGCGGCTTATTGTTGTTGCCGAGGAAGCCGGTGACCTTGGGCGTGTTCTTCACGAGGTGATACACGTCGTCGGTCATGTTGAGCTTGGCCAGCACATAGCCGGGCATGAACTTGCGTTCGACCTGGACCTTCTTGCCGCGCTTTACTTCGGTGACGGTTTCGGTCGGGACCTGAACTTCTTCGACGCCTTCGGAAAGGCCAAGGCGTTCGGCCTCGGCGATGATCGAATCACGGACCTTGTTCTCGAAGCCGGAATAGGCGTGGATGATGTACCAGCGTGCCATGTGTCTCGTTACCCCTGTCAGATCAGGCCAGCGTCAGCAGCCAGCGCACCAAAGCGCCGAACAGCGAATCGACGCCGAGGAAGAAGAGCGAGAGGATCGTCATCATGATGAACACGAAGATCGCGATGCGGACCGTATCGGGCCATGTCGGCCATACGACCTTGCGGCCTTCGGTCTGTACCTGCCGGATGAATTCGGCGGGCGAGGTCTTGTTCGCTTTGGCGACCTTGGCTGTCTTGTCGGCGTTTTCGGCCATGATGAATGCGCTCTCGAAGCTAGAATTTTGTGTTGCTTCCGGGATGGGGGTTTCGCCGCCCCGATACAAGATCGGGAGGGGCTTTTCCTTCATCGATGTCGGAAGACGGAAAGCCGTCTAGGCGGACCGCAATAAAAACGCAAGTCGTGGGAAGGTGCGCAATTGCGCCTTTTCAAGCGCCCCCCGCGTAGCTAGCCTGCGCGCTTCTCGATTTCGGGACGCATGAGGGGAATTTCAATGGCAACAAGCCAACCGGCTACGTTCGACGAACGTCTGCTTGGCCCCGTCACCAATGTGGCGGATTTCATCTGGGGTGGAACGTGGAACGGTGAAACCGTCCTGCCTTTCCCACCGCTGGCAATCATCCTGCTGGGTGCAGGTTTGTGGTTCATGATCGGGCTTCGGCTCTATCCGGTCACCAACCTGCCCGCAGCAGTCAAGAACCTGTTCGCTGGCCGGAAGAAAGGCGGCGCCGGGGAAATCTCACCATTCGCCGCTCTGTC
The DNA here is from genome assembly GCF_054655615.1 of Qipengyuania triglochinis. Classification (NCBI taxonomy): domain Bacteria; kingdom Pseudomonadati; phylum Pseudomonadota; class Alphaproteobacteria; order Sphingomonadales; family Erythrobacteraceae; genus Qipengyuania; species Qipengyuania triglochinis. The sequence goes on from NZ_BAAHND010000004.1 coordinate 106,546, forward strand.
GACCGCGCTTTCGGGCCAGGTCGGGACCGGTAACCTTGCCGGTGTCGCAACGGCCATCGCACTTGGTGGACCGGGTGCAATCTTCTGGATGTGGATTACCGCCCTGTTCGGCATGGCGCTGGCTTTCGCCGAAGGTTCGCTGGCGATCCGTTATCGCGAAACCACCAGCGACGGCACGTATCGCGGCGGCCCGATGAGCTACATCATGCTCGGCCTTGGCCCCAAATGGACGTGGCTGGCGATCTTCTTCTGCATCGGCACGCTGATCAGCGCGCTGGTCACCGGCAACGGCATCCAGGCCAATGCGGTGGCAGATGGTCTCAACGAACTGTTCGGCATCGAGGAATGGCTCGGCGGGCTGATCGTGGCGATCCTGGTTTTCATCGTGATCATCGGCGGCATCAAGTCGATCGGCAATGTCGCGGAGAAGGTCGTCCCCTTCATGGCGGCAACCTATCTGGTGATGGCAGTCATCGCGATCCTGCTCAACATTCAGGACATCCCGGAAACCTTCAGCCGCATCTTCGGCGGGGCATTCAATGCCCAGTCGGCCAGCGGCGGTTTCGTGGGTGCAGCCGTGATCCTGGCAATCCGTGCCGGTGTGGCGCGCGGCCTGTTCTCGAACGAGGCCGGTCAGGGTTCGACCCCGATCGCTCACGCCGTGGCGCAGACCGACGATCCGCAGTTCCAGGGCCGCATGGCCATGCTGGGGACGTTCATCGATACGATCGTGATCTGCACCATGACGGCGCTGGTCATCCTGACCGTTGAAGGCAACTTCACGCATAATGGTGCGCCGGTGCTGCATGCATGGCAGGCCGATCTCGACGGCTTCGCCATGACCAGCGGTGCTTTCGCTGCGGCCTTCCCGTTCGAAATCGGTGCAATTCCGCTGGGCACGCTCATCGCCAGCATCGCGCTGCTGCTGTTCGTGTTCACCACGCTGCTGACCTGGAGCTATTACGGCGAACGTGCGCTGACCTTCATCTACGACCGCATCCCGGGTTCGACCCGCGGCGGCGAGAAGATCCTGCACATGGCGTGGCGCGTGCTCTGGTGCGTTGCGATCTTCGTCGGGGCGAGCCGGGAAAGCGACCTCATCTGGCGCATGGGCGATATCGCCAATGCCGTGATGGTGGTGCCCAACCTGCTTGCACTGATGCTGCTTTCCGGCGTGGTTTTCGCGCTGTCGCGCGGCGACAAGACGGCGGGCAAGACCTTCACCGCAGAGACGCCCGAGGAACCGGAGGAGTACTGATCTCCTCCGCCTCATCGAAGGCATAAAGAAGGGGCCGGGAGTATCGCTACTCCCGGCCCCTGTCTTTTATCGTTACTGAACCATTCTTGTCAGCGAGCACCGAACAGACGTGCGAGGAAACCCGGTTCTTCCATCGGGATGATCTTCCCGTGGTGTTTATAGCGAAGGCTGGCATCGCTATAAGTCTTGGGCTTCACCCACCCGTCGGGGCGGCTGCTGCGGTAGGACAAGCTCGACATGGGCAATTCCTCCATGAAATCTTTTCCCTTCGTCCGCCGAGTAGAACCCCCTACGCCCGAATCCGGTTCCCGCCCGTTCCGCGAAAGGGCCGCTCTCCCTGTGGAGCGGGGGCAACATTAACCATCGCAAGGCGCAGCTTTCCGCCGTCGGACGAATATTAGAAGAAGCTGCTTTTTTCGGTCAATCGCGAGGGAACTAGCTGCCCCCGCCAGCGATCCAGCGGTCGATCTTGGCTTCCAGAACGGGAAGCGGCAGCGCGCCAGTGTCCAGCACTTGGGCATGGAAATCGCGGATGTCGAAACGGTCTCCAAGCTTTGCCTCGGCGCGTTCGCGCAGTTCCTGGATCTTGAGCGCGCCGACCTTGTAGGCCAGCGCCTGGCTCGGGATGGCGATATACCGCTCCACCTCGGCGACCACTTCGGTTTCGGTCATGCCGCTGTTGGCCAGCATGAAGTCTATCGCCTGCTGGCGGGTCCAGCCCTTCGAATGAAGGCCGGTGTCCACCACCAGCCGCATCGCGCGCAGCTGTTCGTCCTGCAGCGTGCCATAGCGGTTCCAGGGGTCGTCGTAGAAGCCCATTTCATAGCCAAGTGTCTCGGCATAAAGCGCCCAGCCTTCAACATAGGAGGTCTTGCCGCCGAAGCGCATGAAGGCGGGCAGGTCTTCGTTTTCCTGCGCCAGGCTGATCTGGAAATGATGCCCGGGCGCGCCTTCGTGCAGGTAAAGCGTGACATTGCCGGTCGTCAGGCGACTGGGCAGGTCATAGGCGTTGAAGTAGAAGGTACCCGGCCGCGATCCGTCGGGGGCGCCGCTTTCATAGGACCCGCCCGCACTGAACTGCTCGCGATATTCCTCGTAAGGCTTGATCAGTAGCGGGGTTTTGGGAACCAGCGAGAAATAGTCGCCGATCTGCGCATCCACCTGTTTGCCGATATCGTAATAGGTCTGCGTCAGCGCCTCGCGGCTCGCTGGCTTGAACTGCGCATCGGTGCGGACGTAGTCAAAGAATTCATTGAGAGTGCCGCTAAAGCCGACCTCGTCCTTGGTTTCTTCTAGTGCCGTCTTGATCCGCGCAACTTCGGACAGGCCGAGATTGTGAAGGTAATCGGCGGTCAGAGGCAGCGTCGTGGTATCCTCGATCAGCTGGCGATAGAGCGCCGGCCCGCCCTTCATCTGCCCAAGACCCACGCTGCTGCGCGCCTTGGGGTAATATTCATCGCGCAGGAAATCGCGCATCCGTTCATGCGCGGCATAGATGTCCGCGATCGACGTGCGGTATTCGGTAGTCAGGCGTGATTTGTCGGCTTCCGAAAAATCGTCCGGGAAGTTGGTCACCGGCATCCAGAACGGCGAGTCGTCAATATCCATCGCCAGCTGGGTGTCGAGCTGGCTGATGACATTGCCGATCGTCAGCTGCGTTTCCAGCACACCGCTCGCCAGACCTTCACGGAAACGGGCGATCGCTCGATCGTTCAGTTCGACATAGTTCTGGTGCCGCTTGAGGTTGTTTTCATAATCCTCAACCGTGTCGAACGGCGCCGCGCTCTGCCCGCTGGCGAAGCCGGGATAGAAGGTGTGGAAGCCGGAGAAATGGTTCACCGGACGCACCTCGGTTACCGAGAGCAGATCAGGCGCAAGGGCCTTGAGCGCCTGTCGCTGATCGTATTCGAAAACGTCATAGGCCAGCTGATCTGTTTCATTGAGGGCACGGCGGTCGATCTGGCCGAGCTGGCGCAGATTCAGTTCGGCATCCGCCCGACTGGCATCGCTGTATTCGTCGGTCAGATAATCGCCCAGCCGGTCGGCATAGCGCATGTCGCCGCGGAACAGCGCGCTCATCGGATTGAGCGCGAGGCTACGTTCATCGGCGTCCTCGAACAGCGCAAAAAGCGCGTCATGCGCGGTAACCGATGCCGCCGCCTGATCTGATGCTGTGTCCGTCCCGGCAAGCTGGCCGGTGGTGGCGCAGGCGGCGAGAGAAAGAGCGGACGCGCCGATGAGCGCTGTGCGTACCAGTTTCATATCGAGATTACCCCCTAGTGATTGCCTGCGATCTGTAAGCCAGAAGGAAAAAACAAGAAAACCGTGCGCCGACCGCCGCGCCATGCCCTTCGACCAACGACCGCGTTAATTTGCGATGCGACCGCGCACCATGACCCAGTCGACATTTTCGAGCACGGAGACATCGTCCAGCGGATTACCGCCAACTGCGATCATGTCAGCCGAATAACCGGGCGCGATACGGCCTATTTCGTTCTCCATATGCATTACCTTGGCCGCGTTCGTGGTCGCTGTGGCAAGTGCATCGCGATTGCTCATGCCCTGCCCCACCATCAGCGCGAATTCGCCAGCGTTGCGGCCATGTTCGAAGACGCCTGCATCGGTGCCGAAAGCGATCGGCACGCCCCATTGATAGGCCCTGCCCATGAACACCCGCGCAATCTCGGCCACGTCGCGGATCTTCGTTTCGACCGTAGGTGTATACACGCCCTGCCCCAGCCGCTCCGTCACGCCTTGGAAAGCCATCAGGGTGGGTACCAATACGGTTCCGTTTTCCTTCATCGCCTCGGCGGCAGCTTCGTCGAGATAGGTGGCATGCTCGATCGTATCGATGCCCGCCCTCGCGGCCGCCTCGATCCCGCGCGCACCATGGGCATGGGCCATGACATCGAGCCCGAGCGAGTGGGCCGTGTCGGCAATGCTCTTCATCTCGGCATCGGAGAAATGCGCTTCCAGCCCTCTACCCTGCTGGCTGAGGACGCCGCCGGTTGCCGTGATCTTGATGACATCCGCACCGTTCTGGCTGGCGCGGCGGACCTTTTCCGCACATTCGACCGGGCCGGTGCAGCTATAGCCGCTCGACAGGATCGCATTGATTTCCGGCTTGAAACCCGAAACGTCTCCATGACCGCCCACGATGGCGAGCGGCGGGCCTGCGGCGATGATGCGCGGCCCCTGGATCAGGCCCTCCGCAGTTCCGCGGCGCAGCGAATATGCCGTATGCTGCGCGCTGCCGGCCTCCCGCACCGTGGTGAAACCAGCTTTCAGCGTTTTTTCGGCATTCTTCACGCCGACCACCACGCCCCATTCATCGGGCTCCACCGCCTCGCGCCAGAAATCGCCGCCGGGGTCTCCGGTCAGATGGACGTGGAGATCGATCAGCCCGGGAAGCAGGGTCTTTCCTTCCAGATTGACCACGGTCGCGTTGTCAGGAGCCTCCACCCAGCCTCTCTCTACGCTCACGATGCGACCGTCGGTAATGGTCACGGTGCCGCGTTCAATGGGCGTGGCGGCAGGATCGGTGATGATCCGGCCCGCGTGGACGATGGTCGTCTCTGCCGAAACAAGGCCCGCACTGGCGAGCATGGTGGCAACAAGGCCCAAGGTAAGTGCGCGCATCAAATCTCTCCTCCTGTCTGGCGCGGTGATGCCCCTTCACCCTGTCGCCCACAAGCCCCGGTTTGCCCTTTATGCCTGGCTCGTTATGAAAGCGCCCGCAATTCAACTGGAGAGGATCGCACATGAAACTTCGCCCTATCGCCATCGCCGCTACCTTGCTGGCAGGCACCTCCATGGCGGCTACCGCCCACGCGCGCTCAATGACGCCGGAAGATGTCGCCAAGCTGGAAAGTGTCGGGACCATTGCAGTTTCGCCCGATGGCAGCCGCATCGCCTACACCACGGCAAGCCTGCCGGACATCACCGATGGCGATAAGAATGGCAGCTTCGCTCAGCAGCTCAAAATGGCCTATGCGCCGATGAACGCGCGGGACTTTCTGCCCGATGACATCAGCGTTTCGGGTATCGCCTTTTCCCCCGACGGCCGCATGGTCAGCTTTGTGTGGGCAGACGAAGGTGAAGACCGCGCCGTCTGGGGACTACCCGTCGATGGCGGTGCGCAGCGCAAGCTGGCAGCAGTCGAGGATGCCAACGTGCGCTCCTACGCCTGGGCACCCGATGGTTCGCGTATCTGGATGCTTGCCTCCGCCGAGAAGGACGAAGCACGCGAGAAGGAAGCAGAAGCTGGCTTCAACGCCATCGTCTATGAGGAAGAAGCTCGCTTGAACCGCCTGTTTTCCGCCAGCGTGGGAGAGGAAGTGGATGCAGAACCGGAGGCGGTGACCATCCCCGGTTACGTAAGCGGCTTCCGCATAGCGCCGGGCGGCAAGATCGCCGTGGTCGACAGCGCGCCCACGCCGCAGATCGACGATGCCTATACTGCCAAGCGCGCGCATGTCCTGGAACTTGATAGCGGCAAGGTTCTGCGCGTTGTCGAAACGCCCGGCAAGCTTGGCGATATCGAAGTGTCACCCGACGGCCGCCAGCTTTCGATGATCGCAGGTGTGGACATGAACGATCCCGCCGATACCACGCTGCATCTGGTCGATGTGGCGACCGGCACCTATCGCGCGCTGAATGCCGGTGCGCCGGAAGCCGCAGTCGATGCCGAATGGCTCGCCGATGGACGGCTTGCCGCGGTGATCCACAAGGGCGCACAAAGCGCACTGCGCATATACAACGCCGATGGCACCGTGGCCGAAGAACACGATGGCGGGTCGCTGATCCTGTCCAGCGTGGAGGCTGGCGGCAACACGCTGGCAGTCGAAGCCAGCAGTCGGATGCACCCGACAGAGCTCTTCGTCTGGAACAACGGCAGTTTCAATCGGTGGACGCAGCACAATTCATGGCTGTCCGAAATCGACTTTGGCAAGCAGCGCACCTACCGCTACACTGCGCGTGACGGGCAGGAAGTCGAAGGCGTTCTGATCGAACCGGTCGGTGGCGCTCCGCGTGGCGGCGCCCCGTTGATACTGAGCGTGCATGGCGGTCCGGAAGCGCATGACAGCAATGGCTGGATCACCGGTTATTCCTCACCCGGACAAGTCGCCGCGGGCGAAGGCTATGCCGTGTTCCTCCCGAACTATCGCGGATCGACCGGCTATGGCACGGCATTTTCCAAGCAGCATACGGGGAATTATACCGATCCGGAATTCACGGATCTGGTCGATGCGAAACGCGCGCTGGTCGCAGAAGGCATCGCCGATCCCGATCGCACAGGCGTGACCGGCGGTTCCTATGGCGGCTATGCAACAGCATGGTCTTCCACCGCTCTGTCCGACGAATTCGCCGCGGGCGTGATGTTCGTCGGGATTTCGAACCAGATTTCAAAGTTCGGCACGACCGACATTCCCTATGAAATGTACAATGTGCATTCTGGCAAATGGCCATGGGACGATTGGCAGGGCATGCTCGAAGTGAGCCCGATCTATCACGTCGACAAGGCCAATACGCCGCTGTTGATCATGCACGGCGAAGAGGATACGCGCGTGTCGCCCAGCCAAAGCTATGAACTTTATCGCTCGCTCAAGGTGCGCAAGCCCGATATGCCTGTGCGCCTCGTGCTGTATCCGGGCGAAGGCCACGGCAATTCCAAGGCGGCCGCCCGCTATGATTACAACTTACGGATGATGCGCTGGTTCGACACCTATCTGAAGACCGGCGATCGGGACGCACCGCTGCCCGACAGCCGACCGGACTTGCCGGACGGCACAACCGGGGCAGAGAAAGACGAAGACTGACTGATGGAAAGGGCGGCCCACTGGTCGCCCTTTCCTTACAGACCGGGTTTATCTCAGCCTAGCGCCTGCCATTCGCGGATCGCCTCGATCGGCCAGAACAGCATCACGACATTGAGCGTGAGATTGTCGCGAATGATCCAGAGCGTCAGCAATTCGGACAGAACTGCAATTGCGACACTGACTTTCCAGGGCAGGCGAAAGGCGATCAGGAACCCGGCCATCATCCAGCCGATATCGGCCATGGAATTGACGATACTGTCGCCGACATAGCCGAAGCTGACCGTCACTTCGCGGTAGCGGTCGATGATCATGGGTGTGTTCTCGACCACCTCCCAGACGGCTTCGACAAAGACGGCGATCGGCAAAGCCCATTTCGCCAGCCGTCCGCCGAACAGACCCCATCTGACCCACAGCAGCCAAGCGAAGAAATACATGATCAGCCCGTGGATGAAGTGGCTTGGGCTGTACCAGTCGGTGATATGCTGGCTGTTACCCGAAGACTGCACCACGCCATGCCACAGCTTGATTTCGCCACAGGTGCAGATGAGCGGGCGATCCATCGCCAGTAGGATAGCGAGTGTTGCCGCCAGCAGCATAGCCGTGGCGATCCACGCGCGCCGGGATGGAGAAAGCGGGTTCCTTGTCATTGCGCCATGACTGCGCCAGCCGCAGCACGCCGACAAGGGACCCGGCTGTTCTTTCCGCTAGAAAGTGTACCCTACACCAAGCGCGACCAGATACTGATCGTTATTCCCGCGAATACTGGTGAACGGGGTATCGGCAGCGTCATTCACTAGCTTGGTCCAGCCAGCGATACCAACCAGCGAGAGACCGCCATCGGTAATATCGCCGCTCAGATCGTGGGCCAGCAGCAGGTTAAAACCGTAGCTTTGCATTCCGCCTTCGGCATCGAAGCCCGGAAGCACATCTTCAGCTGGCAAGGCAGCATTGGTAGCGGGAACCGAATAGTAATAATCGGCGAAGTCATCGTCCACGAAGCTGGTGCTGAACGACAGCGAGGCTGCCGTCGCGCGGCTGACCGGCGTAAAATAGGTCACCGACGGGCTGATCGTGCGCCCGTCATGGGCACCGGCAACATCCCAGGTCGCGTCGAGCGTGAAGCTCAGGCTGTCGAAGGGGTTGAGCACTTGCGGGAATTTGACCCCAACCGAACCGCCCACTTCGACAGCGCGATCGAGTTCGCCATAGGCCGCAACCACATCGTCATTGATGTCATCGGCATCGACACGGTCATTGCGCAGGCGCACCATCGGACCAGCAGAGAAGGAGACGCCTTCCGCGGCATCGGGTACGAGGTCCAGCGCAAGGCCAGCGGGACGTGGATTGATGTCGATCCCCCAGACGGAACCCTGGACGATGGGCAAGACGTTCACATTGTAATCGTCGCTACCCGAATAGCTCGGATTGTAACCGACGCCGACGCCGACGCTGAGAAAGTCGCCGTCGAAAACCGTGGCTTCTTCTCCTGTGGGCAGCGGATCCGAGACATCGGTCTGCTGGGCGAAGGCAGGAGTGGCCAGCGCACAGGTAGCAGCGGCGGCGAGCGCAGGCGCGAAACGAATCATTCGATTTTCCCTCATTTTATTCTTTGCGGGTGCAGGAATGCCTTATCTAGGACGCGTTCAGTAATAGAAAAGGTCATTGCCGCCAATGCCTGCGCCTTCTAACCCGTTTTTCGATGCAGTCTGAGAGAATTGACCTTGCCATAGTCGGCGGCGGGCTTGCCGGCGGTCTGATCGCCCTGGCTGTACACAATGCCGCGCCGCATCTTTCGGTTGGCCTGTTCGAGGCAGGCGACAGCTTCGGCGGCAATCACCGCTGGAGCTGGTTCGAAGGAGATCTGGATGACCGCGGTGCCGCACTCATGCAGCCGTTCCGCAAAATGCAGTGGACCGGCGGTAACGAGGTCCGCTTTCCGGCCTACAGCCGAAGTCTCGAAAGCGAATATCGCTCGCTCGACAGCCGCGATTTCGACGTAACCCTGCGGCGCGCACTGCCTCAATCGGCCATCCGCACCGGTACGAAGGTGGAAAGTCTCGGTGCCAAAAGACTGACACTTTCAAGCGGTGAGCAAATTCCAGTCGGAATGGTGATTGATTGCCGCGACGCCCTGCCGAGCGAGCATCTTACCGGGGGCTGGCAGGTTTTCCTCGGTCAAAACCTTCGCACTAACCGTCCCCACGGGATCGAGCGGCCGGTCATCATGGATGCAACCGTAAAGCAGCCAGGCGCATATCGTTTCGTCTATCTGCTGCCGCTGGCTGACCATGAAATATTCGTGGAGGATACCTATTACGCCGACAGTCCGTCGCTTGATGCTCCACTTCTGCGCGAACGCATAGCCGGCTATTCCGCAAGTCAGGGGTGGAACGCGGAAGTCCTGCACGAAGAGACCGGCGTGCTGCCGGTGATTACCGGCGGTGATTTGTCAGCCTATCGCGCGTCGATCAATATGCCGGGCGTTGCCTTGGCAGGCGCGCGCGGTGGCTTCGTTCATCCCCTGACCAGTTACACGCTCCCGATCGCGGTGGAGAACGCGCTGGCCATAGCCGAGGCCGCCCGCACGGATCTGTCACTCCTGCCCAAATTCGTAGCGGACCGGGCCAAGGCGCATTGGGGCCGTACGTCCTATTACCGCTTGCTCGGCAAGATGCTGTTCCAAGCGGCGGAGCCGGAGGAACGATACCGGGTGTTCGAGCGCTTTTACCGATTACCCGAACCCCTAATCGAACGCTTCTACGCCGCCCGCTCAACCCCGCTAGACAAGATGCGCATCCTCACCGGAAAACCGCCCGTGCCCATCTTCAGCGCCATGAAGGCGCTGCTTGGCAAGGGCGCTCCGCTCGTCCAAGGAAAGTGACCATGAACGCCCAGACGCCGTATCCTCCGGTCGCAACCGATCTCCCCGAGACGCCAACCGTTCCAGAATTGACTGGCAAGACTGCCTGCGTGATCGGATCGGGGTTCGGCGGACTTGCACTGGCCATCCGCCTGCAATCGGCCGGGATCGCCACCACTGTAATCGAAGGACGGGATAAACCGGGCGGGCGCGCCTATTACTGGGAGCGTGACGGTTTCACCTTCGATGCGGGGCCGACCGTCATCACCGATCCCGACTGCCTGCGGGAACTCTGGGCGCTGACAGGTCATGACATGGCTCAGGATATCGAGATCATGCCCGTAATGCCGTTCTACCGGCTCAATTGGCCTGATGGCACGAATTTCGATTACTCCAATGACGAAGAACAGCTTTTCAGCGAAATCGCCGAACTCAATCCGGCGGATGTCGCCGGTTATCAGCGCTTTCTGGAATATGCCGAAGGCGTTTACGAGGAAGGCTACGTCAAGTTGGGCCATGTGCCATTCCTCGACTTCAAGTCCATGATGAAGGCCGCCCCCGCCCTCGCCAAGAAACAGGCATGGCGCAGCGTCTATTCCATGGTGTCGAGCTTTGTCGAAAACGAGAAACTGCGCGAGGCGCTGAGCTTTCATACCCTGCTCGTTGGCGGCAATCCGATGAAGACCAGCAGCATCTACGCGCTCATTCACAAGCTGGAAAAGGATGGCGGCGTGTGGTGGGCCAGAGGTGGCACCAACCGCCTGATCGCTGCGATGGTAACGCATTTCGAACGGATTGGCGGCACGATCCGTGTCGGTGATCCTGTAGTCCAGGTCCACACGCTCGGCAACAAGGCCAGCGAAGTGGAAACGCAGTCCGGCCTCAAGCAGCGGTTCGACGCCGTCGCCAGCAATGCCGACATCATGCACAGCTACAAGGACCTTCTGGCGGGCACCAAGCGCGGCGCGAGCTATTCGAAATCTCTCGCGCGCAAGAAGTTCTCGCCCAGCCTGTTCGTTGTGCATTTCGGTATCGAGGGAACCTGGCCGGGTATCCCCCATCACATGATCCTGTTCGGCCCCCGCTACAAAGGTTTGCTGGAAGACATCTACGATCACGGCGTCCTGCCGGAGGATTTCTCGATCTATCTCCACCACCCCAGCGTAACCGATCCCGGCGTGGCACCCGAAGGAATGAGCACATTCTATGCGCTTGTTCCCGTTGCCCATATGGGCAAACTGGCGATCGACTGGGACGAAATGGGGCCGATCCTCGAAAAGCGTATTCTCGACGAGATAGAGCGCCGCCTGATCCCCGATTTGCATGGACGCATAAAGACGAAGTTCCATTATGCGCCGAGCAATTTCGCCGCCGATCTCAACGCGCACAAAGGCAGCGCCTTCAGTCTCGAGCCGCTGCTGACACAGAGCGCGTTTTTCCGCGGGCACAACCGTGATGACGTGCTGGACAATTTCTACCTCGTCGGGGCAGGTACGCATCCAGGCGCAGGTATCCCCGGTGTGGTCGGGAGCGCGAAGGCAACCGCAGGATTAATGGTCGAGGATTTGGTTCAGGCATGAAGCGTTTGGCAGTCTATTGCGGATCGGCAACGCCCGACGACCCGCGGTATATCGAACTGGCCCGGGAAGTGGGTGCCGGTCTTGCCGCCCGCGGAACAGGGGTGGTTTACGGTGGCGGCCGACTGGGTCTGATGGGTGCCGTTGCGTCCGGCGCGCTTGACGCAGGCGGCGAAGTGATCGGCATTATTCCCGATGCGCTGGCCAGTAGCGAAGTCGCCAATCACGACTGCACCGAATTGCATACCGTCGGCGGCATGCACGAACGTAAACAGAAGTTCACCGATCTGTCGGATGGTTTCATCACGATTCCCGGCGGCGTAGGCACCATGGATGAATTGTGGGAAGCCATCAGCTGGGCACAATTGGGGTATCACACCAAACCGGTCGGATTGCTCAACGCCTTCGGCTTCTACGATCATCTTATCGCCTTCAACCGGCACATGGCCGAGGTCGGTTTCGTACGCCCAGCCCATCAGGGGATCATGCTGGCCGCAGACACGTTAAGTGCGTTGCTCGACAAAATGGAAAGCTATGAGCCGCATACTCCGATCTTCAAGATGAAGGCAGCCGACCTCTGAACAAGCCACGCCCCCTTACGACCCAGAACCTGCGCCCCACCTACACCAAGGCCGGTGGCGGACGGGACCGGCATGCATTGGTGGGAAAGGCACTGGAGTCGATCGAAGTCGGCTCACACAGCTTTTCCGCAGCCTCCAAACTTTTCGACAAGACCACGCGGGAACGTAGCTGGCTATTATATGCCTGGTGCCGCCGCTGTGACGATATTGCGGATAATCAGGAAAAAGGCGGACCGTTGGGCGATCAAGGGACGCCCAAGGACGCAGAAGATCGCATTCAGGCAATTCGTGTGCTCACGCGCCGCGCGCTGGAAGAACAGCCTACAGCGGATTTCGCCTTCGATGCTTTCGGCCTCGTGGCCAAGGAATGCAATCTCAACTACGAGATGGCGAACGACGTGATCACTGGTTTCGCGATGGACGCCACCGGCTTTGCCCCGACAAACGAACGGGACATGATGCGGTATTGTTATCATGTCGCGGGTGCTGTCGGGATTATGATGGCGCACATCATGGGTGTTCGCCCGGACGACGGAGAAACGCTGGACAGAGCCAACGACCTTGGCCTCGCTTTCCAGATCGCCAATATCAGCCGCGATGTGGTGGAAGATGCTGCTGCAGGGCGTGTGTACATTCCATCCGAATGGCTCGCGGAAGCAGGGCTGACACCGGGCGAGCACGCCAAGCCGGAAAACCGCTTCGTTCTCGCCAGCATCATGCCTCGCATGATCGCACTGATGCAGAAACACGAAGATGCTGCGCGCCTCGGCGCGAAGATGCTGCCTTTCCGCTCGCGCTGGGCAGTGTTGGCTGCTGCGAACATCTACGGCGCAATCGGACGCAAGGTGCTCGACCGGGGGCAGAAGGCCTGGGACACGCGCACTCGCGTAAACGGACTGGAAAAAACATGGCACGTCGCCACAGCGTTTTTTCAGGCATTGCGTAACGATCCCTCAGGGCCGATCGACCCGATTATCTGGTCTCGGCATGATTATCGTCCATTGGCAGGGTGGTGAAACGTCGCTCGAGCATAAGCATCGGTCAGTTTGCGCTACTTATCGCACTGGCCGTCGGAATGCATCTGCTGCACGAACTTTCACATGCGCTGACCGCCGTCGTTTTTGGTGAACATGGCTCGATGGGAACGAATACTGTTCGCTACGATAACGGGATCGGAACTACTGCTTTAATATGGGTAACCGCCGCCGGACCGATCGTGACAGTACTTCTCGCACTGCTCGCTTTCAGCTGGCGGAGCAAACTCGGCACCAGCGTCCTATTTATCGCTTTCGCGCAAAGAGCGATGGCTGCGGGCATGAGCCTGAACCATGCGAATGACGAAGCTCGCCTCTCGCAACTGCTTGGTCTGGGTTATTGGACGCTTTTCGCTGTCACGGTCACATTGACCGCGACTTTGTTTATCATCCGCTTTCGAGAGCGAAAGCTTGGCTCGAAATGGCTTGTCGTCAATTGGCTGGCATTTAGCATCGGGATTACGCTGATGGTCTTTGCAGATAACGTGCTTCCTCGCTGGCAATTCTGAGTCTGGACCGCTCGCCCTTGCGCGGCTAGCGCATTCGTATGATCACGAAACTGCTCATCGCCAACCGCGGCGAGATCGCCTGCCGCATCATCCGTACCGCGCGCGAAATGGGGATCGCGACTGTTGCGGTCTATTCCAATGCCGATGCGAAGGCGCTGCATGTGCGCAGTGCCGACGAAGCTGTGCATATCGGCCCCTCGCCCGCTACGGAAAGTTATCTTGTGGGCGATAAGATTATCGCGGCTGCCAAGCAGACAGGTGCTCAAGCGATACACCCCGGTTACGGCTTCCTGTCGGAGAACGCCGACTTTGCGCAGGCCGTGAAGGACGCCGGACTGATCTGGGTCGGGGCGCCACCTGCCTCGATCCGCGCGATGGGTTTGAAGGATGCCGCAAAGAAATTGATGCGCAAAGCCGGCGTGCCGGTAACTCCCGGTTATGATGGCGATGACCAGAGCGCTGACCGCCTGAAACAGGAAGCCGATGCGATCGGTTATCCGATACTGATCAAGGCTGTGGCTGGCGGCGGCGGTAAAGGAATGCGCAAGGTAGACGCCGAGAGCGAGTTCTTGTCCTCACTGGAATCCTGCCGCCGCGAGGCAAAAGCCAGCTTCGGCAACGACGACGTAATCCTCGAAAAATGGATCACCTCGCCTCGCCATATCGAAGTGCAAGTCTTCGGCGACAGCCACGGCAATGTCGTTCACCTGTTCGAACGGGACTGTTCGCTTCAACGCCGGCACCAGAAGGTGATCGAGGAGGCACCGGCTCCGGGCATGGATGAAGCGACGCGGGAGGAAATCTGCGCCGCCGCCGTACGCGCTGCGAAGGCTGTCGATTACGAGGGCGCGGGCACGATCGAATTCATCGCCGATGCCAGCGAAGGCCTGCGCGCAGACCGCATCTTCTTCATGGAAATGAACACCCGTCTGCAAGTGGAACACCCGGTAACGGAAGAAATAACCGGCGTCGACTTGGTCGAGTGGCAGTTGCTGGTGGCGAGTGGGCAGCCGATACCGATAAAGCAGGAAGACCTTTTTATCGATGGTCATTCGATCGAGGCGCGTCTTTATGCCGAAGATCCTTCGAGCGGATTTCTACCTTCAACCGGTCCGCTCGAACATTTCGATCTGGGCATCGAAGGTCGGATCGAGACGGGTGTCGAGGAAGGCGACAAAATCTCGCCCTTCTACGATCCCATGGTCGCCAAACTCGTCGTCTGGGGAGAAACACGCGGCGAAGCAATTGATCAGCTTGCGGAAATGGCCGAGAGCGTCGAAATCTGGCCCGTTAAGACCAATGCGGCATTCATTGCTAATTGTCTGCGCGAAGACGATTTCGAAGATGCAAAACTGGACACCGACTTCATCGCATCGAAGATGGACAGGCTGGTTTCATCGGACACCGCAGACGATACTGTTTGGCAAAGTGCAGCAGACTTCATCGCGCTCGCGGAAAGCGAAGAACACGACGATCTGCCTGTCGGCCTTCGTCTCAACGCTCCGGGCGTATTTGCCACCACGCTTCATCATAAGGGTGAAACGCGCACAGTATCAGCGGCGCAAGCGGGCGACGATGTGACGATGACTGGCTTCGTCGACCCTGCTCGAGCCGTGGTCTTCGCTGACGGCCAGAGTTTCGTTTTCGATCGCCAGTCGCGTGGCTCGGGAGCAGCAGCTGCTGGCGATGGCGCAATTCTCGCCCCCATGCCTGGCAAGGTGATTACAGTGGATGTTGCCGAAGGTGAGAGCGTGACTGCCGGTCAGCGGCTCATGGTCCTCGAAGCCATGAAGATGGAGCATGCGCTTACTGCGCCTTTCGACGGTACCGTGACAGAGTTGTTAGCCAGTGAAGGCGGACAGGTTCAGGTTGAGGCAGTATTGGCGGTCGTCGAACCTAACGAAGAGTAGTTGCCAAACTTCAGTCTTCCAGCTTTTCGCCGAACAATTCGCCGCGTTCACTAAACAGGACGAATGCAAGACTGAGCACAGCGGTGCATAGCAGGGCAAGCGCCAGCGGGCGTGCGGTTCCATCATAGACGTAACCAATGAACGAGCCGAGCGCTGCACCGCTGGTCAGGCGGAGAAAGCCTTGCGCGCTCGATGCGGCGCCGGCGATCTTGTGGAACGGCTGAAGCGCAATACTGCCGAAATTTGCGCCGATAAAGCCAAGGAGGCTCATATTGGCAGCCATAAGCGGCACAAAGGTCCACAGCGTTTCATCCGGCTGACTGGCGAAATAAAGCTGAGCAATAGCCACGGCAATGAAAGCGAAGAGGCCGGCATGGCTTACCTTGCGCGCGCCGAAGCGCTCGACAATGCGACTGTTCGACCAATTGGCGATCGCCATGCAGCCTGCACAAATTGCGAAGATCATGGGGAAGCGATCGCCGGCGCCGAAGGCCTCGCCAATCAGCTGCTGACTCGAGTTGATGAACCCGAACAATCCACCGAAGACAAGTGCGCTGCCGAGCGTATAGCCGATTGTCTCACGAAGTGTCACCGCACTTGCCATGTTTCGCAGGATAGTTGGCAGGTGGATTTCCTGTTTGTCCTCCTGGTGCAGCGTTTCCGGTAGACGGAAATATACCCACAGCGTCATTATCGTGCCTGCGAGCGCCATTGCCCCGAAAATCCAGCGCCAATCGCCCATCGCAGCGAGAACAGCCTGCCCGATCGTCGGCGCAACGGCGGGGACAAGGAGAAAAATCACGAAGATGAGGCTCATCATACGCGCCATTTTGTCACCGCCGACCCGGTCGCGAATAATGGCAGGAGGAAGAGCAATAATGCCGGCAGCAAAGAAACCCTGCGCAGCGCGCAAGATCACCAGCATGTCGAAACTGGTTGCCAGTGCACATCCGATCGAAAACACGATGTAGCAGGCGAGTGCGACGAAAAGCACCGGCCTCCTGCCGTAACGGTCGGCAAAAGCGCCAGGAACGAGGGTCCCGAAGCCAGCCGCCAGCAGATACGCCCCGACAACGAATTGACGACTGTTTCCTGTCGCGCCCAGATCACCGGCCAATGCATCGAGAGCGGGGAGAATGGCGTCGATCCCGAAGGCGTTGCAGGCCATGAGTAGAGCCATCATCCAGATAAGCTCGCGCTCGCCTACCGCCGGGCGCTTCGCATTCTCGGGAAGCGGCCGTTCGCCGCTGGCTAGGTGATCGTTTCGCATCTGCACAAAATGGCGCGTGGACCACAAGGTTCCGATTTGCAACCCGGCAGACTATCTAGGTCCTGATGATCGAGCCTGACGACACGGAAGACGCCGAAGCCGACGGCCTAAGAAAGATCATCCACGTCGATATGGATGCGTTCTTCGCGAGTGTCGAACAGCGGGATAATCCGGACCTGCGAGGGAAGCCGGTTGCCGTAGGCGGGTCGAGCGGGCGCGGGGTAGTAGCGGCGGCCAGCTATGAAGCGCGCAAGTTCGGTGTCAAAAGCGCGATGCCGAGCGTCACCGCCAAACGGCTTTGTCCGGACCTTATCTTCTGTAAGTCGCGCTTCGACGTCTATCGGGAGGTCAGCCAGCAGATCAGGGCGATCTTCCGGCATCACACCGATCTGTTAGAACCTCTCAGCCTCGACGAAGCATATCTGGATGTAACGGAAGACAAGCTCGGCATTGGGAGCGCTACTCGCGTCGCGGAGCTCATCCGCCAGGAGATTAAAGCCAAAACCAAGCTGACAGCCAGCGCGGGTGTCAGTTACAACAAATTTCTCGCCAAGTTAGCCAGCGACCAGAACAAGCCTGACGGATTGTGCGTCATCCGTCCAGGCCAGGGTGCGGAGTTTGTCCAATCCCTCCCCGTCCGCAGGTTTCATGGAGTAGGCCCCAAGGCGGAGGAAAAGATGACACGGCTGGGCATTGCATCGGGAGCAGATTTAGCGGCTAAGGACATAGAGTGGCTGCGCGCTCATTTCGGCAGTTTCGCCGATTATCTTTATCGTGCGGCGCGCGGCATCGACCTGCGTCCCGTCCGATCCAGCCGCATTCGCAAGTCGGTTGGCGGCGAAAGAACGTTCAGTCGAGACCTGTCTTCTGGAAACGAGCTACGCGAGACCTTGGACGACATCATCGAGATCGTCTGGGGTTATATCGAGCGGGCTGACGCGAAGGGACGGACCGTAACGCTCAAGATGAAATATACGGACTTCCAAATCTTCAGCAGGGCGAAAACGGTTGAACAGCCAATCGCAGACAGGAAGCAGTTCGAAACACTTGCGAAGTCGCTGCTCGAAGAAGTCCTGCCATTGCCCATGCCGATACGGCTGATGGGCTTGACGCTGTCAAAGCTCGAGCGCGGCGGCGATGATGAGCCGAAGAGACCGGATGCGCAGCTTTCGCTGCTCTAGGACTTGCGCGCCTGCCACATCTGCAAGCGCTGCTGCGTGATACGGCTGAGCGGCTGCGGTAGCGAATGAGTAGGGAAAAACCGGGCGTCGATCACCTCGCGGCCATCCGGTTCGGGCATGTCGTGTACCACGCCTTCGAAAAGATATCCCTTATGTTCTCCGCCGGAGATAGTCTCCTCAACCGAGCCGACGAGCCTTAGCCCTTCTATTTCGCATCCGGTTTCTTCACGCAACTCACGGCGTGCTGCCGATTCCGGATCTTCGCCGCTAGCGATACCACCACCAGGGAAGAACCATTCCTTCGGGCCGTAGCTATGCCGCACCAACAGGACCTGTCCTTCGAAATCCTTACCGATGACCATCACCCCATCGCGCGCTTTTCCGGTAGCTTTGCGCAATCGATTCCGCAGCCGATATGCGGTGCGAAGAGCGAGGCGATGCAGTGGGGCTGGGATCAGGTGAAGCATGTGACCGGTTGTTTAGCGCCCGAAAGCAACCTCGCAACCGGCAAATTGTGTTTCTGCCCCACGGCTTCGTCGAACACTTGGCGCTTGTCCTCGCCGCGAATGACGAAGATAATCTCATCGCTGTTCAAAAGGGCCGGCAGGGTCAGACTGATACGGTCGAAGGGCGCTTCGGGAGGCAGTGGATCTGGCGTAAGCCGAATGATGCGCCGGTCCTCCTCCAGTTTGGGGTCCGTGTTGGGAAATAGCGAAGCGATGTGGCCATCAGCGCCCATGCCCAGCCAGGCGAGATCGAAGTGAGGAACCTGCTCCATAACGGTAAGCGTCATGACTTCGGCCCCGACGGGTTCGAAAAGCGCGCGCAGCTTACCGGTATTCGAGGCTTCGTGATCTTCCGGCACAATCCTGTCATCGCCGGGCCATACCACCAAGCGAGACCAGTCTAAGTTCGCGAGAAGCAATTGCTCGATTATGGGAAAAGGGGTCGATCCACCCGGGACCGTGATGATTACTGGACCATCTTTCGCCGACAGCGCTGAGTCCAATCTCGATTCGAGCCACTGAGCGATCTGAGAGGTATCGGCGTT
The DNA here is from genome assembly GCF_054655615.1 of Qipengyuania triglochinis. Lineage (NCBI taxonomy): Bacteria > Pseudomonadati > Pseudomonadota > Alphaproteobacteria > Sphingomonadales > Erythrobacteraceae > Qipengyuania > Qipengyuania triglochinis. The sequence continues at coordinate 125,596 of NZ_BAAHND010000004.1, forward strand.
TTCAATAGTTCTGATGTCAGTCATGAGCCTACCGAATACAAAAAACCCGCCCACGGCAAGGCCGATAGGCGGGTGAATTGCTATGCGTCAGCAAAGGTTACTTGGTGGTCTGATTCAGAAACCAAATGCGCTCTTCACACTGATCGATCCAGTCGTCGACAATACCGCTGGTGGCGTTGTCGCCCACGGCTTCAGCTTCTTCCTTCACGGTTTCGAGGCGATCGTGAAGTTTACGATTGTCGTCACGAAGCTCGGCCACCATTGCATCAGCAGAGATTGTTACATCATCCTGATCCTTAATTCTGGTTTCCGAGGCCACCGTGCCGATCGAAGTCAACGTGTACTCGTCATTCTTGCGAACACGCTCACCTATATTATCGACGGTGCTGATAAGCTGGGCGGCTTGCTCGTCGAACAGCAGGTGAAGGTCCCGAAAACGGGGGCCTGCCACGTGCCAATGAAAATTTTTCGTCTTGAAATAAAGCGCGACTGTATCCGCCAAGGCACCATTAAGTGCCGTCACAAGACCTGCTTTTGCGTTGTTACCGAGTTCGGTCATTAATTTCCTCCGAGTGTATCTTCATAACCCTAACGGGAAACTTGCCCGCAGGTTTCTTAGAGACTGGGAGATTGTGTGATCGGTTTTGGCGATTACCGATCAAGCGACCCACGGACCGGTAATCGCGACGGTCCGAGTAGGCGCATAGGCATTGACGAAGAACCATTTGCCGTCTGGAGAGAAGCAACCCCCTGCCAGCTCAGTCTGCAGACGGAGGCGACCAAATACGTAAGGATCGCCGCCCGGGGTAAGTCCGATAAGCCGGTTGTCGACGACATCGGTGTATTGATCTTCGCATACGATAAGGTGGCCGTTGGGGCCTACGGTGAGATTGTCACCGAAGTTGAACTGCTCCTTGTTCTCGCTCTCGAAGAATAGTTCAACCTCGTCAGCCCCGCGGTTTCTTCCGGGCACAAGCTTGAAAATCTGGCCAAGTTTGGCAGCCCCCCCACTGGTCGAACAGACATAGAGTTCGTCCAGACCCATATGAATGCCTTCACCGCGAGCGATAATAGCCGCACCTTTTGCAATGGCACGTGTCCGCAGATCGTCCTGCGGCGCATCCACCTCTTCAAGCGGAAACCATTCGACCTGGTAGCGATGGCCTACGGGCATGACAGCGTCATCCCAGTTGCGAGTGTCGGACAGACCCACGATCCGCATTGCCTGAAGCTGCCCCCCCTTTTGAAGCTCACCCGGGACCTTCGGCGCGAAACGATACAGGACTGAATCGTTGCGATCTTCAGTCAAGTAAACAAGACCGGTTGCCGGATCGACACAGGCCGCTTCGTGGTTGAACCGCCCCATGGCCTTGAGGGGAACCGGATCGACAAGTCCGTCTGCAGCAGCAGGCACCTCGAACACCCAGCCATGGTCCTGACCAAGCTTGTCCGCGCCGAGATGCTTCTGCTCCGTTACGAACTCTTCGCAGGTGAGCCAGCTACCCCATGGAGTGATACCTCCCGAGCAATTACGGATCGTCCCGCCGAGAGAGCGGAATTCACGCTTCTTCTGAAGAGTGTCTGCATCGAGAACGATTGTGGTAGTACCGCCCGGCAGGACGCCTTTGCCCGCAATCTTATCGAACCCTTTGCCAATCGATCCCCCCGACCCGTCGCTGGGCACGAGTTCATGATTGCGAATGAGTGCAATTTCCCCTCCCGCCAGCGGCAAGCAGCCCATGCCGTCGGCTTTGTCTGGCACCGTGCCGCCATCGTCCATATTGTCGCCGAGGCTGGAGATAAGCCGATAGGTGAACCCTTCAGGCAAATCGAGCAGCCCCTTCGGGTCAGGCACCAGCGGACCATATCCGGCAAAAGATGATGGCATTGCGCCCCGCGTCATGCAGCCACTGAGCGATAGCGCGGCAAAAGCGCTCGCGGTAGCGGAAAGGAACTGGCGGCGGTGCAATTCTGCGGTCACGAATATCTCCATCGGTGCGTATCGCGGCGCCATGCGATAGCAAAGCGACAGCTGAATGACAGCGGCAATCGATATATCGTAAAGAGGGTATCCAAACAGCTTTGGCAGCGCGAAGCCGCAAGACGGCACCGCCAACCCGCCTAGTTTAACCTCTTCCTATAGGTAGCAAGCGCACGGACGTCCCGGCCGGTTGCGTCGGTAGCCGCTCCAAAGCGAAACACGCTATCTGTCTCGGCCCGCTCATAGCCGATCGTGAGACGCGGTTTTATCCGACCATTCATATCGATCGACCGCTGTTCGAATAGAAGGCTGCGGGTTTCGAGATCATAGTCTGATCCGACCGTTACCGTACCCTTAGCTGTCAACGCGACCAAAGGTTGTGCAAGGCCAAGGCTCAGGGCGCCGCCAAAGGCATACCTGCTCGCGATGAGACCAAATCGGCCGCTTGTGATCGTATCTGCATCGGTCAGGAGCATGTCGTCCGCTAGTTTGAGCCGGGTTGCACCGACGCTCGCATACCCCTCCAGCGTCCATCGGTCGATTTTGACAGCCTTACTGGCTTCAACAAACAGCGTATCCGCGCCGTCTCCAAAGCGCATCGCACCCGCCCCTACGGGTGTTCCGAAGACCGAGCCCTTTTCGCTGATCACCCCGAGCTTGAGATTGGAACTGCCAAGGTCCAGGCCGGTGGTCGCACCTAGTACGCTCACGCCTCGCTGGCCCCCTCCGTAGACACGCAGGCTCACTTTCTTGTCGAGCAGCGCGCGACTGACCCCAATATTTGTCTGTGCCAATTGTGAATATGCAAACATTGCATCCGACGTGGGGGCAAAGCCGAGTACGTCATCCATCACATTGTCCGTCGAGTTATAGCCCGCGGTAACCACTGTCCGCGCATCGACGCGCAGGCCCATTTCAGCAACGGTCAATTGATTTTGAAGGATATCGCCGCCTCTCTCGTCGCGATATCTTGTGGGTAACGCCGTGTACCCCAACGTCGCGCTCAATCGGGGCGTGGAAAAACCAGTTGCTCCTCCATTTGTCTGAGCGTCGATCCGTCGGCTAAGCCAGCGTTGTTCCGCGCTATCTGCGCTAACCACCATGCCGGACAGATCGCCGGAATAGTCTCGTCCATAGGAATCGAGAAGGGTAATGTCGGAATAGGCTGCGCCTAGAGAAGCCGGCCCCCACGGATCCAGCGCTCCGCCGACGACGGCTACCGAACTTGCGACGGACGTTACTTGCCGACCATTGGAAAGCACGGGATTGATTGGCTCGAGAGCCGCGCGAGCATCGATAAGGCCCCGCCCGTAAATAGCATCCGTACCGGCATCTCCAATGTCCCTAGCCGTGTTCAAGATGATGTTCCCGGCATCTTGTCCGCTAAGCTGGGGCCATTTCGAAAGAACCATTGCCGCTAATGCGCTTACCTGCGGTGCGGCAGAGCTCGTCCCCGCAAAGTAAACTGCTTCACCGTCCACATTCATGGTCACGTTCTGTCCTACAGCCGCGACGCACCGGTCCATCGCAACGCCGCAGCGGTCCGAATAGGACGATATGAAATAATCGCGCTCATCGGCATCGATTGCCACGACGAAGATCTGCGCATTCGCCGTTTCATCCGTGAGATCGCGAAAATTACTCACGCTATCCTTGCCGCTGTTTCCGGCAGATCTCACGATAAGGCCACCAGTTTCCCCGTAGCGGAGAATGCGATCGAGTTGATATGGCTTGCCACCTTCATCGTTGGAGGACAGCGACATATTAAGTATGGGGATTTTCTTCTCGGCAGCCCAATCATAGACGTTTGAGCCGAGCAACATCGTCTCTTCGCCATCCGAGATAGAATCGATCCGAAGTGAAGCTATTTTCGCCCCCGGGGCCAGACCTTGCGTGCCTCGCGCATCGTTCTTGCCGGCGATAATAGCAGCGACCGGGGTCCCGTGCGTCGAATTTTCGTCTCCCGTTTCACCGCTCGGGCGAAGCGGTTCGCGACTAGATCCGTCCACGCGGACCCCGAAATCCTTGCTCAGATCATGATCGATCTGGCCAACGAGCTCGCCGACCTCGTTCACGCCGTCGTCAACCACGCCAACGACTACGCCGGCACCGTCCCATCCGCTTTCCAACGCGTAGAGAGCATTGATAAGCTCGGCTGCAACAAAGTTCTGTCGATATTCGCTATCGTCCTGCGATGATCGCTGGGGCTGCTGCGACTCCGGAGTAATGACATACCCTGCAGGAGGCTTAGGTACAGGCGACGGCGTGGGGGTAGGAGCCGGGGCTGGTCCTGGAGGAGCACTCGGCGCTGGAGACGGAGCCGGACTGGAAGCTGGCGGTGGCGTACTCTTCACTGAACTGCCGCCTCCGCAAGCAGTCAATGCGCAAGCCGCCACTCCTGCCATTAGCGCAGGAAAAAACCGAAAATTTGAAACTTTATAGAGCAATCTGCTGACCCCAGAATCCTGCGACTTCTATATTGTAGCAGGTAACTCTTTCGATCTGCTTATTAGGGATTGCTGTTTTCCTACAGCTTAGCACGCCGTACTTCGAGAAGGTTGGAGCGGGTGAAGGGAATCGAACCCTCGTCGTCAGCTTGGGAAGCTGCTGCTCTACCATTGAGCTACACCCGCGAGGCCGATGGGCGGGTGGCATAGGTGACATATGCTGGTCAATACAATCTGCGACTGCTGTCGGAAAACAACGCTACTAGGGTTTCAAACCTGCATTGGAACACTAGAAGGCGCGGCATGGAAAACAAGCGCGACTGGCTTAACTGGGCGATCGGCAGGATCGAAGCGGACTTCAACCGTTCGGCGGACACGCATCTGATACCGCTCCCGGTTCCAGCCCTTCCCGACATTGCAATTTATCTGAAGGACGAATCCAGCCACCCGACGGGCAGCCTCAAGCACCGACTGGCGCGATCGCTGTTCCTGTATAGCCTGTGCAACGGTTGGATCGGGAAGAATACTGCAATCGTTGAAGCGTCAAGCGGATCGACCGCTGTTTCGGAAGCTTACTTTGCCCGCATGTTAGGCCTGCGTTTCATCGCTGTGGTACCGCGCTCGACCGCCAAAGCGAAGATCGATGCAATTACCTTTCAGGGCGGCGAATGCCATTTCGTCGACCGTCCGTCGGAAATTTACGACGCAGCGCAGTCGCTCGCCCACGAGTTGGGCGGTCATTATATTGACCAGTTCACCTATGCAGAACGTGCCACAGACTGGCGCAGCAACAACAATATTGCCGAATCGATCTTCGCCCAGATGGCCCAGGAACCCCACGCGGTACCGAGTTGGATCGTTTGCGGAGCCGGCACGGGTGGCACATCGGCCACCATCGGCCGCTATGCACGCTACAACCGGCACGAAACGCGGCTATGCGTTGCCGATCCCGAAGGCTCGGTCTTTCACCGGCATTGGTCGGATCGATCCGTCGACCGGATCGATCATTCGTCAGGCTGTATCGAGGGTATTGGCCGCCAACGGGTAGAGCCCAGCTTCCTGCCCGATGTAGTGGACCGGATGGAAATCGTGCCCGACGCATGCTCGATTGCAGCGGCGCATGAGGTCAGCAAAAGACTTGGACGCAGATGCGGGGGGTCGACCGGGACGAACGTTTGGGCCTGCGCCAAGATTGCAGCTGAAATGGCGGAACGGAGGATGGCGGGATCGATCGTCTCGATCCTGTGCGACGACGGAAGCCGCTATGCCGATACGATTTTCGATCAGGCATGGCTTGTAGAAAAAGGGATGGACATCCTACCCGAGCAAAAGAAGATCGCCCACTTTTTCGAGACCGGCACGTTCGCTGCCGCCTGAACCCGGGCATTGGAGAGAATTGAACAGCCATGATTAGCGACGACCGGATCATTCTCGGCCTGCTTGCAGCCTTGCTAGCATTCGTTTTCGCCACACGTGACAGACCGGGCTGGCAACGCTTCTACGTCTTCGTTCCCATCATTCTGGTTTGCTACCTCGTTCCTTCACTGTTCGTGACTTCGGGGCTGATAGATACGTCGGACAGCCAGCTCTGGCCGATCGCCAAGGATTATTTTCTCCCAGCCGCGCTATTTTTGATGACGCTCAGCATCGACATCAAGGGGATCATCGGCCTTGGCAGCAAGGCGATCATCATGTTTCTTACCGCTACTGTGGGGATCATAATCGGTGGCCCGCTGGCGCTATGGATCGTCGCTCAATTCGACCCGAGCGTGATCGGCACGGGTGATACCGCTGCATGGCGCGGGCTGGCGACACTGGCGGGCAGTTGGATCGGCGGCGGCGCCAACCAGACAGCGATGCTGGAGGTCTACGGTTATCCGTTGCAGAATTTTTCTGCGCTGCTGGCAGTAGACATCATCGTGGCCGAGATCTGGATGATCTTCCTGCTTTATGGTGCTGGCGCGACCGAACGCGTGGACCGCTGGCTCGGCGCTGATGCATCGGCGATCGAAAAGCTTCGCGACAATATGGCCAATTATTCCGACAGTATCGAGCGTGTGGCCAAGGCTAACGATTATGTAATGCTGTTCGGCGTCGCTTTTGCCGTCGTCGGCCTATCGCATCTGCTTGGCGGATGGATCGGCAATTTCTTTGCGGAGGTTCAAGGCGAAGACGCGACCTTGGCGAGCGAGTTCTTCTGGGTCGTCGTAATTTCCACTACCGCAGGTCTGCTTGCCAGTTTCACTCGGGCAAGAGAACTCGAAGGAGTTGGCGCCAGCAAGTTCGGCGTGTTGTTTATCTTCCTCCTTGTTGCAATCATCGGCACCCGTATGGACGTGACCAAGATCCTGGACGCCCCCGCATTCATGGCGATCGGTGCAATCTGGATGCTGTTCCACATTGTCCTGCTCTTGGTGGTCGCAAAAATCATCAAGGCACCGTTTTTCTTCGTCGCCGTTGGCAGCAAGGCCAATGTCGGGGGCGCGGCTTCGGCTCCGGTAGTTGCCGCTGCGTTTCATCCTGCTCTCGCCCCGGTTGGCGTGTTGCTGGCGGTTCTCGGCTATGCACTGGGTACCTACGGAGCAATTCTTTGCGCCCAGCTCATGGCCGGGGTGGGATAAAAGTCAGGCCAGCTTGACCGGCTAAGGTTTCATCTGAAACCGGTTGATTTAGGACCTCTCGCTTGCCAAGGCCGTTAGCAAGAAAAGAGAGGATTTTTCCATGCGTCAGGTCGACCATTTTCTAGCCGGCGGAACCACAGGCTCCGCCACCCGCACCCATCAGATATGGAACCCGTCGACGGGCGAAGTTCAGGCGGAAGTCCCGCTGGGCGACGCTGCGCTTCTGGAACAGGCCGTCGCCGCAGCGAAGAAGGTCCAGCCCGAGTGGGCAGCGACCAATCCGCAGCGCCGTGCGCGGGTCATGTTCGAATACAAGCGCCTCGTTGAGGCCAACAAGCAGGAGCTTGCCGAACTGCTTGCCAGCGAACACGGCAAGGTGGTTGACGATGCCCATGGCGACGTACAGCGCGGGCTAGAAGTGATCGAATTCGCCTGCGGTATCCCCCAGGTTCTGAAGGGTGAATACACGCAAGGAGCAGGCCCCGGTATCGATGTTTATTCCATGCGCCAGCCGCTTGGCATCGGCGCCGGCATCACCCCGTTCAACTTTCCGGCCATGATCCCGATGTGGATGTTCGGAATGGCAATTGCGACGGGAAATGCTTTCATACTCAAACCGTCCGAGCGTGATCCGAGCGTTCCTGTTCGCCTTGCCGAACTTTTCGTAGAAGCCGGTGCGCCAGAAGGGCTGTTGCAGGTCATTCATGGCGACAAGGAAATGGTCGACGCCATCCTCGATCACGAGGATATCGCAGCAGTCAGCTTCGTTGGTTCTTCCGACATCGCCCATTATGTTTACAAGCGCGGCGTTGCCGCGGGCAAGCGGGTTCAGGCAATGGGTGGCGCTAAAAATCACGGCATCGTAATGCCCGATGCCGATCTGGACCAAGTTGTGAACGACTTGTCCGGCGCCGCTTTCGGGTCCGCAGGCGAACGCTGCATGGCGCTTCCCGTCGTCGTCCCGGTCGGCGAAGACACGGCGGATCGCCTGCGCGAGAAGCTCATCCCGGCTATCAATAGCCTGAGGGTAGGTGTCAGCACCGATAAGGACGCCCATTACGGCCCCGTCGTTACGCCCGAGCATAAAACGCGTGTGGAAAGCTGGATCGATACCGCAGAGAAGGAAGGTGCAGAGGTCGTCATCGACGGTCGCGGCTTTAGCCTGCAGGGGCATGAAAAAGGCTTCTTTGTAGGACCGACGCTGCTTGATCGCGTCACCACAGACATGGTAAGTTACAAGGAAGAGATTTTCGGCCCTGTGCTCCAGATCGTCCGCGCGAAGGACTTCGAAGAGGCGGTCAAGCTGCCGAGCGAGCATCAGTACGGGAATGGCGTCGCGATCTTTACCCGCAATGGCCATGCAGCGCGGGAGTTTGCCCATCGCGTGAATGTAGGCATGGTTGGCATCAACGTGCCTATTCCGGTGCCAGTCAGCTACCACAGCTTTGGTGGATGGAAGCGGTCGGGCTTCGGCGACACCGACCAGTATGGCATGGAAGGCCTCAAATTCTGGACCAAGGCCAAGAAAGTAACGCAGCGCTGGCCGGATGGCGGCGGCGATGGATCGAATGCATTCGTTATTCCCACGATGGGATAGATCGGTGTGGCGGAGCATTAGAAGCTCTATGAGAACACACTCGCTTCTTTGCTCCGCCTTGCCATTCGCTCTCCTAACACTTGTAAGCTGTGCCGGCACAGATAACGGCGCTGAGCAGGAAGGCGATGTCATGATGCCGGTCGAACCCGATGGCGGGATCGGTGACGGCGCACAGCCTTTGTCCGAACTAGAGCAGTCTGCGATTCCGCGCGCTCTTCATGGGCGCTGGGGAATGGTCCCAGGCGACTGCTCCGACAGAAATGGCGATGCCAAGGGCTCGCTTGAAATCACCGACAACCAACTCCGCTTTTACGAATCGCGGGCAAACCTCGCTGAGGTCGAAAGACAGTCCGACGACAAAATCCATGCGACTTTCAATTTCGTCGGTGAAGGCCAGAGCTGGAAGAAAGAGATCGAGCTTCAGCTAAACGACAGCGGCACCCAATTACTGCGTACCGAATACGGTGAAGACGCTATGTCCGATCCGATCACTTATACCAAATGCCCCATTTAAGGAGACCCTAATGAAAACCCTAGCCTTATCACTTGCCATCCTTCCTCTCGCTGCTTGCGCCACTACTGATGGCGGGACGACTTCCCCGAGTGGCGGCATGTGTGATGCTGAAGGTCTTCAGACATACGTGGGGCAGAAAGCTGACGCGGATACCGGCGCGATGATCCTTCAAAAGAGTGGCGCCAAGACACTGCGGTGGGGCGCACCTGGTACCATGTGGACGATGGATTACCGCGAAGACCGCGTAAACGTGCGCTATGATGCCGCTATGACCATTACCGAAGTCAAATGCGGATGAAAGATCGGGGGCGGGTCTTCACAGGCTCGCCCTACGAAACGCAATTCGGTTTCGCCCGCGCCGTTCGCGATGGCAACCGGATCGTAATTTCAGGTACCGGACCGGTAGAGGACGATGGCTCTTCGACTTTGGGCAATGCAGCCACTCAAGCAGAGCGCTGTCTGGCCCTGATTGTGCGGGCGGTAGAGGATCTTGGCGGAACCGCTTCTCACATAGTGCGGACCCGTATGTTCCTGACCGATTTCGATGACCACGAAACGGTGGGTCAGGTCCATGCCCGCTTCTTTGGCGATGATCCGCCTGCCGCAACGATGGTAGGCTGCGCCTGGCTTTGCCGAAAGGAATGGAAAGTCGAAATCGAAGCGGAAGCAATCCTTTCGTGAAGCCTGGTCCCACCCTTCCCATGCGTATTAGACAGAGCTAGAGCCACGCCCATGACAGGACAATTCCAGCTTACCGAAGAGCAGCTTGCGATCCAAGAAATGGCGCAGCGCTTCACCGCCGACAACATTACGCCTAATGCTGGCGAATGGGATGAGAAATCGCATTTCCCGCGCGAAGTGATCAAGAGCACTGCCGAGCTTGGCTTTGGCGCGATATATGTCTCGGAAGAAAGCGGCGGCATCGGCCTCGGTCGGTTGGAAGCTGCGCTCATCATGGAAGCCATGGCCTATGGCTGCCCCACCACCAGCGCTTTTATTTCGATCCACAACATGGCCAGTTGGATGATCGATACCTTTGGCAGTCAAGAGGTGAAGGATCGGTACTTGCCCGATCTCGTGAGCATGGAAAAGATCGCGAGCTATTGCCTAACCGAACCGGGCAGCGGTTCAGACGCAGCGGGCCTGAAGACCAACGCCGTGCTGGACTGCGACCACTATGTCCTCAACGGAACCAAGCAGTTCATTTCCGGCGGCGGCGTAAATGATGTCTATGTGACAATGGTACGCACGGGAGAGCACAAAACCAAAGGCATCACTTGCCTGGTGATCGACAAGGACACGCCAGGCGTTTCCTTCGGCAAGCCGGAAAAGAAACTCGGCTGGAATGCTTCGCCCACCGCCCAAGTCATCTTCGAGGATGCCCGCGTACCCGTTGCCAATCGCGTAGGCGACGAAGGCGAAGGCTTCCGGTTCGCTATGATGGGCCTCGACGGCGGCCGCCTTAATATCGGTGCCTGCTCGCTTGGCGGGGCGCAGCGTTGCCTCGATGAGGCTGTGGCTTATACCAAGGACCGCAAGCAGTTCGACACCCCAATCGCCGACTTCCAGAACACCCAGTTCATGCTTGCCGACATGGCGACCGATCTCGAGGCAGCGCGCGCGCTTCTCTATCTCGCTGCCGCCAAGGTGACCGACAACGCGCCCGATAAATCGCGGTTCTCTGCTATGGCAAAGCGGCTCGCAACCGATAACGGAAGCAAGATTGTCAACGACGCGCTGCAACTGTTTGGCGGCTACGGCTATTTGAAGGAATATCCAATCGAGCGTTTCTGGCGCGACCTTCGTGTTCACTCGATCCTCGAAGGTACCAATCAGGTCATGCGTATGATCGTGGGCCGCGACCTTTTGCGACAGTGAGCATGATGATGACTGACGACCTTAATATCCATACGCACGACCGGATTGGCCATATTTCGCTCAACCGGCCAAAAGCGCTTCATGCGCTGACGCTCGACATGTGCCAAGCCATGAGCAAGGCGCTTATCGAGTGGGCCACTGACGACGCGATCGAAGCAGTCATTCTCGACCATGCTGAAGGTCGAGGTTTTTGCGCCGGGGGGGATATCAATCTGTTGCGCCATTCGGCGCTCAACGATGGTGGCAAAAGCGGCCGCGAATTCTTTCACGGCGAATACCAGCTCAACCACCAGATGATGACCTATGAAAAACCCATCGTGGCTTTTATGGACGGCATCACCATGGGTGGCGGCGTAGGTATTGCCCTGCCCTGCAAATATCGCGTGGCGACTGAAAATACTCGTTTTGCCATGCCTGAAAGCGGTATTGGCCTTTTCCCCGACGTAGGTGGCGGGTGGCATTTATCGCGACTTGGCGGAAGGCTCGGCCAGTTTCTTGCGCTGACAGGCGCGCGGCTCGACGGGGCGGAAACGCATTTCGCGGGCCTTACCACGCATTACCTTCCCGCCGAAAAGCTGGAGGAGGCGAAGGCCCGCATCATCGATAATCCGTCGCGCATCGGCGGCATCTTATCCGAACTCTCGATCAGTGCGCCCGACGCGCGGATTGAGGCAAACTGCGACCGGATAAACAAGCATTTCGGGTCAGATCGTTACGAAGACATTCTCGCCAGCCTAGACGCTGACGATAGTGATTGGGCGGCGAAGGAACTCGCAACGCTGCGTAGCAAGAGCCCGCAAACCTGCAAGGTAGCGCTACGCCAGTTGAATGAGAGCGCACAGCTCGACAGCTTTGCCGATAACATGGCGATGGAATATCGCATCGCTAGTCGCGTACTGACCCGTCCCGATTTTGCTGAAGGCGTACGCGCAGTCATCGTGGACAAGACGAACGATCCGAAATGGAATCCGGCGACGCCAGAGGGCGTAAGCAAGGAACTTCTCGATCAGATCTTCGCGCCGCTTCCCGCAGACGAAGAATGGAAACCGCTATGAGTTATGAAACCATCACCGTCGAACAGCGTGACGCTGTCACCCTGATCACCCTCAATCGGCCCAAAGCGCTCAACGCGCTCAACAGCAAAGTCCTTGAGGAGTTGATCGATGCGTTCGCCGCCTATCAGGCCGACGCCAGCCAGCTTTGTGCGGTCCTGACTGGCTCGGGTGAGAAGGCGTTTGCGGCGGGTGCTGACATCAAGGAAATGAGCGAGAAGGAATCCGCCGATTTCTATCTCGACGATTTCTTCGCCCCATGGACCAGCGAGATCGTAAAGAAGACCCGCAAGCCATGGATAGCAGCCGTCAACGGCTTTGCGCTGGGTGGTGGATGCGAGCTGGCCATGATGGCGGACTTCATCATAGCTAGTGAAAATGCCAAGTTCGGCCAGCCCGAGATCAAGCTCGGCGTTGCGCCTGGGATGGGCGGTTCGCAGCGTCTGACCAAGGCAGTCGGTAAGTCGAAAGCCATGGAAATGTGCCTGACAGGTCGGATGATGGACGCTGAAGAAGCCGAACGCAGCAATCTCGTCGCGCGTGTGGTTCCGCATGGCGATCTTCTCGACGAAGCGATGAAGAGCGCTACTCAAATTGCCTCAATGCCTCCTATGGCCGCGATCGCGAACAAGGAAATGGTCAACGCTGCGTTCGAGACCAGCCTCGATCAAGGGCTTATAATTGAACGTCGCATCTTCCAAATCCTTGCGGCGAGCGAGGACAAGAAAGAAGGCATGGCTGCGTTCGTTGAAAAGCGCGAAGGTAATTGGAAAGGCCGCTGAGCGACTTAGCCAAGCCAGAAGAAAATTCGGAGAGAGAAATGAAAATCGCCTTTATCGGCCTCGGCAACATGGGTGGCGGAATGGCCGCTAATCTCGCGAAAGCGGGGCACGAAGTAAATGCCTTCGATCTCTCCGAAGAAGCGCTCCAAACGGCAAGTGACAACGGCTGCAAAACGTTCACTGACGCAGGCGAAGCCGTGGCTGGTGTCCAAGGTGTTGTTACGATGCTTCCCAATGGCGGCATCGTGAAATCGGTTTACGAAAACAGCGTAATTGGAAAGGCTCCTGCAGGCGCGGTGCTGCTGGATTGCTCGACCATTGATGTTGCCACTGCCAAAGAAGTGATCGCGAAGACTGAGGCGGCCGGATACGACATGGTCGACGCTCCTGTCTCCGGCGGAATCGCGGCGGCCAACGGAGGCACACTCACCTTCATGGTAGGTGGCACCGAAAAGGCTTTCACGCGCGCGGAGGCAGTGCTTCAGGCGATGGGTAAGGCCGTGATCCATGCAGGAGATGCCGGCGCGGGACAGACAGCGAAGATCTGCAACAATATGCTGCTTGCGATTTCCATGATCGGCACAGCTGAAGCAATGAAGATGGCGGAGAAGCTCGGCCTCGATCCGCAGAAATTTTACGAGATTTCAAGCCAATCTTCTGGATACTGTTGGTCGCTCAACGCATACACACCCTTGCCCGGGATCGGGGTCGAAAGCCCGGCCGACAATGAATACAAGGGCGGTTTCGCGACGGCCCTGATGCTGAAGGACCTGCGTTTGGCGATGGACGCGGCTCAAGACGTCAACGCGACAACAGTGCTCGGGGCAAAAGCAGCTGAAATTTACGAAAAGCTTGCTGAGGAGTACGGCGGACTGGATTTCTCGTCGGTTATCAAAACCCTTTGAGCTCTGCGAGAATCCGCGCGAGCCATTCGCGTGGTTCCTTGCGGCGACCGATATTGGCCACGAACTCCTGCCCTCTGGCGACGCTCTTCAATCGCGGACCGCGAAGCCAGCGGTCTCTCCGGTCATGGTAGGACAATCCGCCCTTCTTCAGCCAAGGGGGTCGTTTCCATAACGAGGGTGGTCCTCCCGGTACCGTAAGCCTCAATGCCTCACTCGCAGTCTGAGCAACACCACCAGGCCCTGAATAAATGCAGTCGTTTTTGCCATGCATCAGTAGTGCATGGGGATGCTCTGTCTCTAATAGCCAGTTCGGCACCCCATCGGTGAGTTCGATGATCTCGGCTATCTCTAGCCATCCGTAGATCCGATGATGGGGCTCTCCGGTAGTCTCCTCATGGAACAAGCCAAAAAAGAGAAAGACGTCGCCGGCGTGGACCCTCTGGTTTCTGAGGTGAGTTTGGGCGGCGCCGACCTGCCCAAATAGGCAAGTCCCATTCTCGAGAAACATCGGGTCATGGTGGCAAAAATCGCCCGCCCCCAACGCACCCTTGCTCGCTTTCGCGGCATGGTCACCCAGCCCGAGATCACCATATGTTGTTCGCGACGCGACGCTGGCGGGAATTGGCAAGCTCAAGGGTCTGTCATCCGCGATGGGCGAAGGTCCTCCTCCGGATGCGCTGTCGAACCCCTTACGGCTGAAGATGATCTTCATGGCCGCAGGACGGACATCACCGGCCGCCCTGCTCGCTCAAGCTCGGCGTGCCTGCCGGTGGATTTGGCTCTTCCCATGCGAGGATGGGCTTTCTGGCCGCGAGAGTCTCGTCGAGACGGCGGCGTGGTGCATAGTGCGGAGCGGTCTTAAGTGCCTCGTCGCCACCTTTCGCCCGTTCCGAGACGCTGCGCAGTGCTTGGATGAATTGATCGAGGGCTGCCTTGCTTTCGGTTTCTGTCGGCTCGACCAGCATCGCGCCATGGACGACCAAGGGGAAGTACATGGTCATCGGATGGTATCCTTCGTCAATCAGCGCCTTGGCGAGATCGAGTGTGGTCACGTCGTCTGCGAAACCTTTGTCGCTGAACAGCGCTTCATGCATGCAAGGGCCGCTGTGACCGAAAGGCGCGTCGAGTACATCATCGAGGCTACGCAGGATGTAGTTGGCATTGAGAACCGCGTCTTCAGCCACCTGGCGAAGACCATCGGCACCATGGCTAAGGATGTAGCTAAGTGCTCTGGTGAACATACCCATCTGGCCATGGAACGCTGTCATCCGACCGAAGGCCCGCGTATGGTCAAACTCGGCTGCGTTCTCTTCCTCGACGAGATGGACTACGCCGTCCTTGGTTCTTGCAGTGAAAGGCAGCGGACCGAAGGGAGCCAGAGCCTCGGAGAGGACTACAGGACCTGAACCAGGACCACCGCCGCCATGCGGGGTGGAGAAGGTCTTGTGGAGGTTGATGTGCATCGCATCGACGCCAAGATCGCCGGGACGTACCTTACCGACGATCGCGTTGAAATTGGCCCCATCGCAATAGACAAAGCCACCCGCTGCATGCACCGCATCGGAAATCGCTTTCATGTCGCGCTCGAAAAGCCCGCAAGTGTTCGGATTGGTAATCATCACACCTGCGACATCGGGGCCGAGCCGCGCCTTGAGGGCCTCGAGATCGACGCGACCATCCGCGTTTGCAGGAATGTCCTCGACACGATATCCGGCAAATGCTGCTGTGGCCGGGTTGGTCCCGTGCGCACTCTCCGGGACGAGAATGACTTCCCGGGCATCGCCACGAGCTTCAAGCGCAGCGCGGATGCAGAGAATGCCACACAGTTCTCCATGCGCACCTGCCTTGGGGCTCATCGCGACACCGTGCATGCCGGTAAGCTCGATCAGCCAATGAGCCAGCTCATTTACCACTTCCAGAGCGCCGCGTACTGTGTCGACCGGCTGCAACGGGTGCACATCAGCGAAGCCCGGCATGCGCGCGACCTTCTCGTTCAGTCGCGGATTGTGCTTCATCGTGCACGAACCAAGCGGGAAAAGTCCGAGGTCGATCGCATAATTTTGGCGGCTGAGGCGTGTGTAGTGACGGATCGTTTCAGGCTCTGAAAGGCCCGGAAGGCCGATCGCCTCGCTACGGTCGAGCCCGCCAAAGCGGTTCGTCTCTCTCTTCGCCTCAGGAAGATCCACACCGGTTGTCTCGGCCGTTCCGATCTCGAAAATCAAAGGCTCTTCAAGCATCAGAGCGCGGTTACCGGTTACGGTATCTGGACCTGTCATGGCATTGTGTTCCTGAAGCGGGCTGCCAGGTTTCCAGCCGGATTGATTGGGTGCGCTCATGCCAGCACCTCCTTAAGCGCGGAGGCAAGTGTATCGATGTCCTCCTCCGTAGTAGTTTCGGTCACCGCCACGATCAGGCCGTCGGCGAGATCTGTTTGATCCGGGAAAAGGCGCCCGAGCGATACGCCAGCCAGTACCTGCTGACCGGTCAACTTGCGCACCACTTCACGAGCGTCAGTACCTAGACGGATGGTGAACTCGTTGAAGAACGCTTTGTTGAGAAGCGATACACCCGGAACGGCCGACAGTTTGTCCGCAGCGATACAGGCCAGCCAATGATTTTCCATCGCAAGGTTCCGAAGGCCTTTTTCGCCGAGCAGCGTCATGTGCACGCTGAATGCGAGCGCGCAGAGGCCCGAGTTCGTGCAGATATTCGAAGTCGCCTTTTCGCGGCGAATGTGCTGTTCACGGGTCGACAGGGTCAAAACGAAGCCACGCTTACCTTCGGCATCCTGCGTCTCTCCACACAGACGGCCTGGCATCATGCGGACATGCTTTGGATCACGAACCGCGAACAGACCGAGATAGGGCCCGCCGAATTGGAGGCCCACACCGATAGACTGTCCTTCGCCAACGACGATGTCTGCACCCATCTCACCTGGAGATTTGAGAGCACCCAAGGCTACCGGCTCGGTGTTGACGACAATCAGCAGTGCGCCTTTGGCGTGCGCAGCATCGGCGATCGGCTGAAGGTCGGTAACGCGCCCCAGAATGTCGGGATACTGGACAACTACCGATGCCGTGTTCTCATCTATACGGGCGGTGAGCCCCTCGATATCCGGCTCTGACTGCATCGCAGGCTTTGCATGGGAAATCTCGTCGTCTGTGAACTTCGCCATGGTCTTGACGACCTCTGCATAATGCGGGTGCAGAGCTCCTGAAAGCACGACCTTGCGCTTCTTTCCCTTCGCGACGCGACTGGCCATTGCAACGGCTTCCCAGCATGCTGTCGAACCATCATACATACTCGCATTGGCTACTGCACAGCCGTAGAGACGAGCCACTTGGCTCTGGAACTCAAACAGCATCTGAAGAGTGCCCTGCGCGATTTCCGGCTGATAGGGCGTATAGGCAGTAAGAAATTCGCCGCGCTGGATGATATGATCGACACTCGCGGGAACGTGATGGCGATAGGCTCCCGCACCGAGGAAGAAAGCCGCATCCGCAGCCGCCAAATTCTTCTTCGACAGGCGCCGCATGTGCTTTTCGACTGCCATTTCGCTGGCGTGCATAGGCAAGCCCTCGATGGGCCCGGATAGCCGGGCCTCCTCAGGGACGTCTGCAAACAGTGCCTCCACGTCGGGCGCACCGATTTTCTCAAGCATTGCCGATCGGTCGGCATCAGTCAGCGGCAGGTAGCGCATCGATTACCTCGTATGTCCCGAAAGCGGGGTGGGAATTAAAGTCCGTCGCAGAAGCTCTTGTAAGCTTTGTCGTCCATAAGCCCGTCGAGCTCGGACTTGTCCGACACGGTCATCTTGAAGAACCAGCCGTCTTCCTCGGGCGAGGAATTCACGAGGGCAGGGTCATCCTCGAGGCTGTCGTTCACTTCTACCACTTCGCCCGAGAGCGGCGCATAGACATCGCTCGCCGCTTTTACGCTCTCTACGACAGCGGCATCCTTGCCTTTCTCGACCATGGTGCCGACGTCGGGCAATTCCACAAACACAATATCGCCCAATTGGCCTTGCGCGAAGTCGGTAATGCCGACCGTCGCGGTTTCGCCTTCGAGATCAATCCATTCATGTTCGTCAGTAAAATAGCGGGCCATCTCTCTCACTTTCCTCTGTGATAGCGGTGGGGAACGAAGGGCATTTTTGCGACCTTCGCAGGCAGTCTCTTCTTGCGCACCTCGACCTCGAGATCAGTTCCTTCATCGGCGAGTGCGGTATCGATAAAGGCCATTGCGATCGGTCGCTCGAGCGAGGGCGAAAATCCACCGCTGGTGACGCGGCCGACCTGCTTGTCGCCAACATAAACAAGCGCACCTTCGCGGGCCGGCATACGGCCTTCGATATGTAATCCGACGCGCTTTTGCGTAGGACCGTTTGCAAGAACCGTCGAAACTGCTTCATGCCCGATCCAGCCGCCCTGCTCGCGGCGTTTTTTGGTCAAGGCGAAACCGAGATCGGCCGAGACTGGATCTATTTCTTCGGTGATATCGTGCCCGTAGAGAGGCAAGCCTGCTTCAAGGCGCAGACTGTCACGCGCACCGAGCCCAATCGGACGGACTTCTATTTCAGCGCACAGACGGTCAGCCAGGCTTTCTGCGAATTCGGCGGGCACCGAAATTTCGAAGCCATCTTCGCCGGTATATCCAGATCGCGTGATCCGGAGGGGCCACTCGCCGAAATCGTAAACGACGGAGTCCATGAAAACCATGTCGTCGATTACATTGCGCATGACGCGATTGAGTGCCGTCGCGGCATTCGGACCTTGCAATGCGAGCAGAGCACGGTCTTCCAAATGCGTCAGCGTGACATCGTCATCTAGGTGTTCGCGCAGATGGGCTATGTCGTCCCACTTCATCGCACCATTGACGACCAAGTAATATGCCGGGTCGCCCCAGTACCCCTCAGTACCTTCTTCTTCGTCACCCTCGATCCACGGTGTTGCGTTGGTTACCATGAGATCGTCAAGGATGCCGCCGCTTTCCGCCATCAGCAGCGAATAGCGCGTCCGGCCGGGCTTGAGCGAGGCTATCGCGCCAGGCAGCAGCTTTTCCAGTTCCTCGGCCGCATTCTCGCCGGTGACCATTAGCTGCCCCATATGGCTCACATCGAAGAGGCCGGCCTGGTCCCTGGTCCAGTTGTGCTCGACGACGATGCCCTCATACTGGATTGGCATCTCGTAGCCCGCGAAAGGCACCATGCGAGCGCCCTTGCGGCGATGCCAGCTATCCAGCGGCAGCGTTTGCACTTCATCAATGGTTTCTTGTTCGTCGCTCAAATCCCGTCCCTCGCAAGCATGGGAGCGCACCGTCCGGTCCGCCAAACCAACCCATGCCCCCTCTGTCGGGAAACCTGAGAGACTGACGCACTATCGGGTGCGCTTACCCCTTCGGTGGCCGCCACAGAAGTGACGACGCTTTCCAGAGTGTCGATGGCAACGCACGGTCCGTGGGCCTGAGAGTTTCCGGGGCGGTTGCTCCTTCGGCGCCACGCGGGATCATACCAGCGCGGACTCTCCCGTGCGTGCCCGCCCAGAATCGCTCCTGAAGCCGACGCGAAAGCCCTGCGCGATACTGCCCGTCTGGTCAATCGGCCAAATGGCTCAATTGCCGTTCAGCCACAGCAAATAGACCGCGGAGGCGACGATCCACCCCCCGTCGATCGTTTTTAGGCGGCGCGCTCCGAGCCACAAGGCGATAGGGCGAGCGAGGAAACCGCCAAGCAATGCACCCGGGACGGCAAGCAACACTACCTCCCACCGTATCGTACCTGCGTCGATGTGCCACACGGATCCGGCGATCACGCTGGCGGCCGAGATGAGACATGCTGAGCCGGTACACAAAAGTACCGGGTAGTGGCGAATAAAGAGATAGAGAGCCACCAATTCGCCGATGCCCACCGAAAAAAGGGCGGTCAGCACGCCGCCGGGGATTGCCAGAAACAGAATAACCGCAAGGTCTTTCGTTTCGAGGCGCTCTCTCTCGCAGCGCTTCAGGTTTAGCGTCCACGTCGATCCTATCAGGGCCAGGCCCAGAAGAACCGAAAAGATCTTATAGGCTGTAAGAACAGCATGCTGGTCGAGACTGATCGCTCTTTGAGTGACCAGCATGGCGGGTAGAGAGAGCGACAGAACCGCGAAAGTGACAGTAAAGAAATCGCGTCGCCTGACGACAGCATGAAGCTTGTCCGGAACCGGCTGATGAAGGAGCCGATCGGTCCAACGCAGTGCTCCCATCGTCATGCCGAAACCTTGAATACACATGGAAACGCCAACGATCTGCAACGGCTGCAAATTCAACTCGCCGAGATCCCGCAACGCGTTGAAGACCGGTACGAAGACGACCCCTCCACCCGTACCCGACGTATTGGCAATTACCGCCCCTACCAATCCCACGCCCGGGAGAAACCAGAGAGCGGAAAGGAGGTCCGGATGCCAGCTGACGCTCACCCACAAGATAGCATAGGCGAGAAAGAGGAGGCTCCCGCCGATCAGGACAATCCGCCCTGCCGGCCAAGCGTTCAGTCGAGATTGGGACGCAGCCATCGTTCGGCTGTTGCCATATCGACGCCGCGGCGGTGCGCATAGTCTTCAAGTTGATCGCGGCCGATCGTCGCCACACCGAAATAGGAACTCTCAGGGTGACCGAAATAAAAACCGCTTACCGCCGCGGTGGGCAGCATAGCAAAGCTCTCGGTCAGCATCAGGCCTGTGTGTTTTTCCGCGTTCAGCATCTCGAACAGCAATGGCTTCAAGCTGTGGTCGGGACAAGCAGGATAACCTGGAGCGGGCCTGATACCGCGATACTCTTCCTTGATAAGCGCATCATTGGTGAGCTGTTCGTTAGGAGCGTAACCCCAAAGGTCGGTTCGGACATGCTGGTGCAACCGTTCGGCAAATGCTTCTGCGAAGCGGTCTGCCAAAGCTTTCAACATGATGTCCGAGTAATCGTCATTCTCGGCCTTGAAGCGCTTCGAAGGTCCATCGATACCATGGATTCCAACCGCGAAACCGCCCATCCAATCGCCGGACGGATCGACAAAGTCGGCAAGGCAGAAGTTGGCCCGGTCCCGGCTCTTGTGGACCTGCTGACGCAACATGGGAAGGCGCGTACTGCCCTCATTCGTGCGGTCCAAGTCTGGAATAGGTGCGTCAGGGAAATGCGCGCCATCCTTGCTCACGCGATCCTGGACGTGTCGATGGTGCACGATAATATCGTCGCCCTCGCGGTAACACGGCCATAAACCGACAACCCCGCGAGCAGTGAGCCATTTCTCATCAACAATCCGGTCGAGCATCGCCTGCGCGTCATCCCACAGGCTTCTAGCACTTTCGCCCACGACCTTATCGCCCAGGATGGCCGGGAAATTTCCGTGCAGTTCCCAAGCCCGGAAGAACGGGGTCCAATCAATGTACTCCCTCAGCTCGGCAAGCGACCAGTCGTCATACACATGCACGCCCGGGCGAGCTGGATCAGAAGGTTTTTCACTAAAATCTATCTTCGCGCCGTTGGAACGCGCGTCCCCAAGTGGCAGCAATTTGCTATTGCCCCTGCCTGCACGCTTCTGACGTACGTCTTCATAATCAACGGCGACTTCTCCAACATAGTCGTTACGCTGCGTGTCGGAGAGCAGTTTGCTCGCCACACCTACGGCGCGACTGGCGTCGAGAACATGGATGACCGGCCCTTCATACGCGGGATCAATACGCAGCGCTGTGTGGACCTTGCTGGTTGTCGCTCCGCCTATTAGCAGAGGCATGGTCATCTGGGCGCGGCTCATCTCCTCAGCCACAGTTACCATTTCATCCAAGGAAGGTGTGATGAGCCCGGAAAGCCCGATCATGTCGGCGTCGTTCTCATTGGCCGCCTCTAGAATGGTCGACCATGGAACCATGACACCCAGATCAATGACTTCGTAACCGTTGCACTGAAGGACGACGCCGACGATATTCTTGCCGATATCGTGCACGTCTCCCTTGACGGTGGCCATAATGATCTTGCCCTTGGCCTTCGCGCCTTCTTCCTTTTCGGCTTCGATAAAGGGAATGAGATGCGCGACTGCCTTCTTCATCACGCGAGCCGATTTGACCACTTGCGGCAAGAACATCTTGCCTGAACCGAACAGGTCTCCGACCACGTTCATTCCATCCATGAGCGGTCCTTCGATGACCTCGATAGGCCGACCGCCGCGCGCAAAAATTATCTGGCGCGCTTCTTCGGTGTCATCGACAACATGAGCATCTATGCCTTTAACGAGTGCGTGTTCGAGGCGTTTGATGACATCCCAGCCCCGCCATTCGGCCGCTTCCTTTTCCGCACGGACGTCTGTTCCGCGAAACGTCTCAGCTATCGTGATCAGACGCTCCGTCGGACTTTGTTCTTCTGTGCGTGCCGGACGGTTGAGAATAACGTCTTCACACGCTTCGCGTAGTTCGGGGTCGATCTGGTCGTAAACGTCAAGCTGGCCTGCATTGACGATAGCCATGTCGAGGCCTGCCGGAATCGCATGATAAAGAAACACCGAATGCATGGCCCGGCGTACTGGCTCATTGCCTCGGAAGCTGAACGAAAGGTTCGATAGCCCGCCGGAATAATGCGCATGCGGGCAAAGCTCGCGCAACTCTGCGACGGCCTCGATGAAGTCAAGACCGTAGCGATCGTGCTCTTCGATACCAGTGGCCACCGCGAAGATATTAGGATCGAAAATGATATCTTCTGGGGGAAAGCCGTCCGACACCAGCAAGTCGTAAGCGCGTTTGCAGATTTCGACTTTACGTTCCTTGGTATCTGCCTGGCCTTTTTCGTCGAAAGCCATCACGACTGCCGCGGCGCCGTAATCCCTGCACTTGCGAGCATGAAGAAGAAACTGCTCTTCTCCCTCCTTCATGCTGATGGAGTTGACGATCGGCTTGCCGCTGACGCATTTCAAGCCAGCTTCGATCACCTCCCACTTGGAACTGTCGATCATGATCGGAACCCGCGCGATATCGGGTTCGGCAGCGATCAACTTGAGAAAGGTCGTCATGGCTTCGACTGCATCAAGCAGCCCTTCGTCCATATTTACATCGACTACCTGCGCGCCATTCTCGACCTGCTGGCGCGCGACTTCGACAGCGGCAGGATAATCTCCCGCCATAATCAGTTTCTTGAATCGTGCCGATCCGGTGACATTCGTGCGCTCGCCGATATTGACGAAGCGGGAAGTGGAAGCAGTGGTCACTTGGTCATTCCAGCAAATCAGGCAGCCATCTCGAAAGGTTCGAGACCGGCGAGACGGGTGACGATCGGAGGCGACGGTATCTGTCGTGGAGGCAAATTGGCGACAGCGTCCGCAATCGCTGCAATATGAGCCGGCGTCGATCCGCAACACCCCCCCAGCACATTCACTTGTCCATGCTCCGCCCATTCATGAACGAAAGCGGCTGTTTGTCGGGGCATCTCGTCATATTCGCCCAGTTCGTTGGGAAGGCCTGCATTGGGGTAGACCATGATTGGACAATCGGCGATTTCGCTCAGCGTGCGGACGTGCGGGCGAAGTTGCGTAGCTCCGAAGGAACAATTGAGGCCAACCGTCAAAGGGCGCGCGTGGCGAACAGCGTGCCAAAATGCCTCTACAGTGTGTCCCGAGAGATTGCGGCCCGAAAGGTCGGTGAGCGTCATAGACAGCATGATGGGCACATCCCTGCCCAAAGCCCGCTCGACCTCCCGCACGGCCATGATGCCCGCTTTTGCGTTGAGGGTATCGAAAATTGTCTCGATTAATATGAAATCGGCCCCGCCTTCCACGAGAGCTTCGACTTGCTCACGATAGACATCGACCAGTTCATCCCAATCGACTTCCCGGAAGCCTGGATCATTAACATCAGGAGAGAGCGAAAGCGTTTTATTCGTGGGGCCTATTGCTCCGGCCACAAAACGAGGCTTGCCGTCTTTTGCTGTAAACTCATCTGCAACCCGACGGGCAAGCCCTGCGCTTTCCACATTGATCTCGCGAACAAGGTTTTCAGCAGCATAATCCGCTTGGCTTATTCGGTTCGCCGAGAACGTGTTGGTTTCAGCTATGTCGGCACCGGCTGCAAAATACGCGCGGTGAATGGACTCTGGCACTTCCGGCTTCGTTAGGGCCAGGATGTCGTTATTGCCCTTCTGATCCTTCGACAAACCGAGAGATCCAGCATAATCCTCTTCGGACAATTTCCAGCTCTGGATCTCGGTTCCGAATGCACCATCGACGATAAGAATGCGTTTGGAGGTTTCCTCCAAAAAGGCTTCGCGGGCTGAAGTCATAGCTTGTCTCCCTGCGGCCGCAAGCCGAGCATATGGCAGATCGCATAGCTCAGTTCCGCGCGGTTGAGCGTGTAGAAGTGAAATTTTCGCACGCCGCCCGCGTACAGGCGACGGCATAGTTCAGCGGCGATCGTTGCGCTCACGAGCTGGCGGGCTTCCGGCCGCTCGTCGAGGCCGCGAAACAAGCCTTCCATCCACTCGGGAATGGCCGTTCCGCAAAGGCCGCTCATTCGCTGGACAGCGGCGAAGCTCAGAACTGGCATAATACCTGGTACAATCTCGCCCACTATTCCAGCGGTTGCTGCCTTGTCGCGAAAGTCGAAGAAGCACTCTGGCTCGAAGAAGAATTGCGTGATCGCCCGCGTCGCACCGGCGTCGAACTTGCGCTTGAGATTATCGAGATCTGATTGTCGATCCAGGGAATCAGGATGAACCTCGGGATAGGCGGCTACGGAAATTTCAAAATCGGCAATGCGTTTGAGGCCGGCAATGAGATCAGCAGCATTTTCGTATCCGCCCGGATGCGGTGAGTACACATCAGCCCCATCGGGTGCATCGCCACGCAACGCGACGATATGGCGCACCCCTTCCGCCCAATATTCACGGGCGACTTCGTCAACTTCTTCACGGGTTGCCTGCACGCAGGTCAAATGCGCAGCGGCAGGAATATCTGTCTCACCGACGATCCTCCGAACGGCTTCGTGAGTTCTTTCGCGCGTAGAGCCCCCAGCCCCGTAGGTCACCGAAACAAAGCGCGGATCAAGCGGCTCGAGGGTTTTGACGCTCTCCCATAAAGTCTCGCTCATCTTTTCCGTCTTCGGAGGAAAGAACTCGAAGCTGACCTCAATGTCCCCAGGCAAACCAGAGAAGAGCGGTGTTTCGAGAGCACGCTGCGCCTCGCGCATCTGATCCAGTGTCGGGCTCATCCCGCCTTCCTTTCGGCGTCCCGCCGGCGTTCGGCGATCCAAATTTTGATTCCAATTTCCCCGTCGTCGAGCGAGACTGGAGGTCGGGGATCAAAGTGCGCTTCTTCAAGAAGGTCATGCATATGGGCATCGGCGAAACCGAGGCGTACATGAGCGTATTTTTCCCGCAGTTCCTCGCGCTGGTGGGCGGCGAAGTCGACGATCGCGATCCGGCCTCCATCGCGCGTCACGCGGGATGCTTCGAAGAGCGCTGCGGCCGGACTGTCGGCGAAATGGAGCACCTGATGGAAGAGAACCGTGTCGAACCGCCCGGCAGCGAAGGGCAGGTTCGCAAAATCGCCCTGGACTAGTTCCACGCGTTCGGTCGGCAAATGCTGAAGCTTTGCACGCGCCACGCGGAGCATGGCGAGGCTCTTGTCGAGAGCGACGATATGATCGGCTTTTTCGGCGAACAATTCGGCCATTCGCCCCGTGCCGGTACCGATATCGAGAACACTGCCGAGCGATCCCGTGCCCAGTGCCTTCGCCAAAGCCTGTTCGATCAGTTCATCCGACGAATGTAGCCGGCGAACCTCGTCCCAATCGTGGGCGTGTTCGGCAAAATACTGCTGCGCCTCGGACTGGCGTGCATCGCGTATAGCCGCAAGCTTCTGGCGATCGCTCTCGCACTGATCACCGAACGCATTGTCACTGCCCTCCAGCAACGCGAGCAATTTTGCGATATCAGACCGAACGGCAGCTTCCCCTGAAGGATCGGTGGCCGCTCGCAGGAAAATCCAGCTGCCCTCACGCCTTCGTTCGGCGAGGCCCGCATCGCACAAAATCCCGACGTGCCGCGATGCACGAGGCTGGCTTTGCCCGAGGACCTGCGCAATTTCGCCGACTGCCAGTTCCATGGAACCAAGCAGCCGCATGATCCGCAAACGAGTCGGATCCGCCAAGGCGCGAAAGATGGCTTCGGTACGCATCGGGGAATACATATAAAGATATTTTTATATCCGTAAATGGGGATCGAGAAAGGTTTCCTTTGCGTTAGAGTTGCCTTTACAAGATTTTGCTTACTTGATTTTCACACATCCCAAGGCATGGTGCCTCTTAGACTGGTGCTGATGGCATCGGGTCGTGTGTCGGGGAAACGGCGGGGGCAATCGAGTTCGACAGAGCCTGGCAAGGACGGTTCCAGTGAGCTTGCAGCTTCGATGGCCCGCCACCCGTCGGGGGAGAGTTGAGGGTGCCATGGCGAAACACTGAGATCGAATGCGAGCGAATGGTCGCCGATCTGATCGCAATGATGGATACCGGCGAGAAAGCGGGCCAGCTCATCGTCTACCCGATGCCGCCGATCGAGGACCGTGAAGCGATACGGGCTCTCGAATTCGAAATCAGCAGGGGCAGAGTGGGCCTCGTATCAGGCATTTCTGATATCGAAACCGCCAGCCGCCTGCAGGACATAGCGCAGAACGAAAGCCGCCTCGGCATACCACTGCTCTTCCCTGGCAAAACCGATGAAGGGCTGGATACGGCCCTTCCTGCACCACTGACTATGGCGGCGAGCTGGGATCTTGAGGCAATCGAAAATGCCGAGAAGATAAAGGCATCCGAAGCCACGGCGCTCGGAATTAACTGGGCGCTCGGCCCGAAGATTGAACTGACAGGGGGCCATGACCACCCCGGCTGCAGCAGTGGTTCCGACATGTATCTGGCAGCCAGAATTGCGAGCGCGCGCATAGCCGGGCTTCAAGCGCTCAGCTGGAAAGGCGATGCTCCTCTCATGGCCTGTCTCGAACTTTCGCGGCAATCGCTGGGAAAAGATGGCGATGCGCAGGAAATGCTTCGGCTCGTGCAGGCAGTCGCTGCCAAAGCGCGAGTGGGCGCTATCGCGCTCGATCCTGAGGACTTGCTGGCGCCTCGGGATCACGAGTTGCTTCTGGCGTTTCTGGAAAGACCTGGGAGCTATGATGGCCTGACTCTCTCACACGGAGATGCACTCAGCAAAAAGATTGCGCATGGCGACACCAAGGCTCGCTGGGATACGATTGCTTTCGACGCACTTATTACCGCGATCAGAGATGGGACGCTTCCCCTCCGGGGATTGGAAGAAGCGGCTCGCCGCCTGTTGAGAGCAAAATTCAGGTTGGGATTGCTCCGAGCCGCCCACGCTCCAGCGCCGAGCTCGGCGCCGGGAACTTGTGCCACACCGGCGCATAACCGGGAAATGGCGCTCCAATGCGCGAAACGATGCCCGATCCTGCTTCGCAACGATGGGAACCTGCTTCCACTGGATATCGAGCCTAGCGGTATTTTGCTGGTAGGAAGCGCTGCACAGGACCGAAAAGTCCCTGCCGCCGGTAAAGCTATCACGACCAGCGTAATCGATGGCGTCGAACGACTGGGTATCCCACATCGCTTCGTCACCGGTCTCGCGCTGCGCGCTTCAACCGAACATTCCGAACAGCTGATCGCCGCTGACAACATGGCTATTGCAATGGCATGTGAAGCCGCACGCCATGCATCGACGGTGGTTTTTTTCCCACCACTCACGGAAGACGGAACCCTTGGCGAAGCGAGCCAAGCGTTATTGAAGCAACTTTATACGGCAAACCCGCAGCTTGTAATGGTGACGATCGGTCCCCTCCCGGTCGATCCTCTTATCGATGGCGACTTTCTGCCGTGCATATTGCATGCAGGCCAACTGGGCACGATGAGCGGACAGGCCATTGCCGAAATATTGATTGGAGAGGCGGCTCCTGTCGGGCGGCTGCCTATCGCAATGTCGCAGGTAGAACCTCACCCTGGGCTGCCTTTCGGCCACGGGCTATCCTACGCTGAATTCACTCTCTCGGAGCTCGATGTGCATATTTCCGCGTCTCGAATTGTCGCGAGCGTAAGCGTCTCGAATAAGAGCAGCTTCGAAAGTGAGCAGGTGGTTCAGCTGTATCTGCGAGACCCTTCCGAAATGTCAGACGCCAACGCTCGTCGGCTTGCCGGGTTCAAGAGGCTTCTACTGCGTGCCGAAGAATGCACAAAGGTCGATATCGAGCTGGAAGCGACCGAGCTCGGCAGGTACTCCTCTACGGGAAGGTTGTCAGTCGAACCCGGCCAGCGTGAAATATTTGTCGGCTTCGACAGTGTGAATGGAACCTCCACGATAATCGAGATTTCGGACGAAATTGCACGAGCGCTGGTAAATCAGACGCGAATTTCGAATGTGAATTAGGAGCCGGCCTGGAAGCGAAAGGCAGCCCGTCAGCCGATGCTGATGTCAGCATCGGGACAAGACTTGTTACGGGGTAATCTCTTCCCCCGGGCAACTGGTCAGTCCCAGTCTTCTTTTACCTTGAGAGGCCCATCCCCGTACAGGTAGTCGGGATCGAACTGCGCGAATTTCTTGAGCGCATCCCAATCATTCGTATAGAGATCGCCGCGCCTTATCTCGGCAATTCCCAGATCACGAAGTTTGCCCACCGCACGGTTTGCGTGAATGGCACTGACCCCGCACATGTCGGCCATATCGAACTGGGTGAACGGGGTCCTTATGGCACGCGTGACATTGCGACCGATCAGTTCAAGCCGTGTGTGCAATTCTGCGTATAGGTGCGCGATGCGGCGCGTCGCATCGAGTTGCTCAAGCGTCTGGATCCATTTGCGATGAATAGCTGCATCGAGCAGTGTGGCGAACCACATGGCGCGGGCCACGCCGGGTCTTTCGCGCATGACATCGCGCAGCGTTTCATGGCTGACACAACCGACCCGGACCCTGCCCGCGGCCTCGATATTATGATCGAGGCGTTTCAGTGCAAAGCCGTGCAGATCGACGAAATCGCCCGGTAGGTTAATGCCCGTGATGAAGCGTTTGTTGGCTGTTTCGATAGTGCGGAAGATATATCCTTCGACCAGAATCATGCTCCGATCGGTTTTCACGCCGCGTCCCAGCAGGCACGATCCATCATCGTGCTCCTCCACGCTTTCGATCAAACCTTCGATGTACTTCAGATCGTCGGTGCTGAGGTTTTGTCTCAGGCGCCCGGCGAGAAAATCGCCGGTCAACGGATAAGCCCCAGTCACCACCTTTGCGGGCGTGCCATTCATGCCCGGCGATAGAGCAAGCTAGCGTTACAGCGTCTATTGACGGATGTTAGCTTTCTGTTCTTTTTGTGCGAGTACCTCAATTTTTCTGACCACCCATCGAAATATACGCCGATGCTGCTGCGTCCCGAACCGCACGCAGGGGGTGCGATATGGAAGGTTGCCAGTCAGAATACCCGCCTCCGGGCAAGTACCCCCAATGCAGCATGCGCGCCGCTTGGTCCCGATCGACCTCGGTAGAGACGCAGTAGTCGGAGTTCCCATTGCGGAGCGTGAGATCAGCATAACGTTCGTCGATTGAGAGAAAAGCACACAGCGAGCGCTGAATTGCCTGCGGGTCGGCAATCAGGTCCTCGTACCGCATGACGAATGCCGCGTGCAGATAGGCAAGATCAGCCACCATCACATCATACGCATCGAGAGCATAGGCCAGAAGCGACGCCGCATCGGTATCTACCCACTTGGCAAGCGCTGCCGCCATAAACTGCGGGTGACGCAGGACGATAACGAATTGGCTGGTTGGAAAGAGTTGCTGGTAGAGCCGCATCCTAGTCAGATTGACGGGCGATTTTTCGAGCCACCACGGCTTGGCGCCGTCAAACCATGGCGACCAGTCTTCGAAGAGCCTGCGCCGCGCCTCCAGCGTATTGTATCGGGAAGCTTCGGTATGATGCTGCGCAGGGTCGACGGCATAGTGGCCGGGCCGGCCATGAAGGGCGGTGTGAGGGATCGCCCCCTGCAAATAGCAACCTTCGTTTTCCGGAACCGGGGCGCCGGTGATAGCACTGATTTCGGGATGTGCAGCCAGCATGCGGCTGACCAGACTGGTCCCGGTTCGATGAAGCCCCGCCACGAAGACAAAGCGGTTGCGCAGCGTCATCGCGCCGTGTTTCTCAAAGAAAGTGCGCCATCGCCATAAAGATAATCGGAGTTGAACCCGGCGAAATCTTCCAGCTTCCCGCGATCGGGTATGCGGACCTTGCCGCGCTGGAAGTCGGCGATACCCTTGCTTCGCAATTCGGAAATCGCCCTGTTTGCATGGATGGGCGTGGCACCGCACATATCGGCAATATCGGTCTGCCGAAGAGGGGTGTCGAACCCGTCAGGATAGCCGAGCCCCACCATTTCCAGTCTTCTCCATATCTCGGCGAAGATATGGGCAATGCGTTTGGGCGCAGTCAATTGCTCCAGCTTCATGATCCATTCCCTGTGCATGGCGGCATCCAGCAGGGTCGAAAACCAGAAAAGGCGCGCAAGATGTGGCCGGTTGGTCATGACGTCATTGATCGCCGAATGAGGGACCGAACCTATTTTCACAGTGCCCACGCAATCGATGTTGTGATCGAGACGCTTGAGAGCGAAGCAGTGCAGATCGACGAAATCGCCGGGAACATGGAAGCTGACTGCATAGCGGCGATCCTCGCTTTCGAGCGTGCGGACCATGAACCCTTCGATCAGCAGCGTTGAATAGGCACACTCGTCGCCTCGGGAAATCAAGCGGTAGCCGTCTTCCAAAGTGCGCGTCTTCGAAATCAGCCCTTCCAACTCATCCTTTTCGGCCTCACTCATATCGTGGCGGAGCCGGCCTGCGAGAAACCTTGCGGTATTCGGATACTTATCGAGTTCATCCGCAAGCGGCATGGTCTGCTCCTGTTTCGTCGGGGTCTGCGCACCTTCGCGCAGCCCCTCCTCTATGCATGAATGTTAAGTTTAAAGAAGTCTTGCGGGCTGGCGGGTTCCAACATCATGTTACATACGACCTTCCTCCTACCGTGAAAATCGCGGTCCTCGCACATATTCGTCATGCCATTGCCGAACCATTCAGCGGCGGCATGGAAGCGCATTGCGACATGCTGTGCCGCGGACTGCGGTCAGCCGGTCATGAAGTGGATCTATATGCCTCGGCGGGGTCCAGCGATCCGTGTCTGATCCCTATTTGCGATGCTCCCTATGATGAAGTCCTGCCATGGCGCGTCTATCGCGGGACGGACGAACTCGCGCGCTATCAGCGCGATGCGTTCGACTGTGCCCTGGCCCGGATCGGGACCGGGCAATACGATGTCGTGCACAATAACTCGCTTTATCCCGAGATCATCGAATGGTGCGCGAATTCCGGGATGCCCTGCCTCACCTCGCAGCACGTCCCGCCTTTCGGCACCATGTTCGACGCCGTGGAGCAGTTCTGCGACCGGCCACACATCGGCTTCACCGTAACCTCGAACGATCAGAAGGCGCTGTGGGCAGCGCGTGGCTGCGATTCCCTGGATGTCGTTCCCAACGGGATTGATACGGACCGCTGGATGCCCGTAGCGGAGGTCGGAAACTACCTGACCTGGGTCGGCAGGATCGTCCCTAACAAGGGCCTCGCGGAAGCCGTTCGCGCGGCTCACAAAGCTAAAGCTAAGCTGCGGATCTTCGGCCCGGTCGAAGACGCCGCCTATTTCGCCGAAAAGGTGGAGCCGTATCTCGTCGACGGCATCGAATTCCACGGTCACCGCAATGCCGAGAACCTGCGTAAGGAGGTTGCCTGTGCGCGCGCTGCCTTGGTCACGCCGATGTGGGACGAACCCTTCGGGCTTGTCGCCGCAGAAGCGCTTTCATGCGGGACGCCAGTCATAGGCTTCGACCGCGGTGCCTTAGGGGAAGTCGTTGGCAATTGCGGCTTGCTCGTTCCGGGCGGAGACGTTGACGCGCTGGCAGACGCGATTGCTACGGCAAACAGTATCGATCGAAATGCTTGCCGGAGCCGCGCAGTGGCGAAGATGTCCGTAGGGGCAATGATTGCCCGATACGAAAACAGCTATGCCAAGGTTATTGCCGGAGCGAACCTCGCTTCGCTGTCGCGCCTGGCCTCTTCTTCAAGCTGTTCGAGCACCAGCGAACTGCTGGCATAAGGCTGATATTCCTGCTGGCGGGTAAGTTTGAGATGTTCCTCACCCGGCTCGCGAAGCTTTAGCCAGCCGCCTTGGCCATCAGGCGTGATCAGCCCCATCAGACGAAAGGCGCGCAACCAGTGCTGCATCGTGGGCTCGCCCCATTTCTCCGCAAAAATCATCGCGTTGGCCAGCACGCTGTCGATGTGATGGACCGGCGGCATATGGTGCCTGTGATACTGATGATAGGCCTTTGCACCACGAGCCCACCAGAGCGGAACATCGTTTGACGCGATCATACGACCGAAATCGGTGTCCTCGCCGCCATAGCCGACATACCGTGGATCGAACCCGCCGATCTTGTGAAAATTCGCCGCAGACAGCGCAAAATTAAGAGACCAGAAACAGCGATAATCCGAGCAGCGCCCGACCGCGTCGAGAGGAGGTCCGGCGCGTTCGGAGTGCTTGACGGCCAGTTGCTCGAACCGGCCATAATCGATGCCAGCATCTGTCGCACTCTTGGGTAAATATCCGACTTCCCCCATAAATACGCCATCGTGGGTAGCCGCCGCCGCGGCGTAATCTTTAAGGAGGCAAGGTGAAGGAATGCAGTCCACGTCGAGGAAGACGAGTAATCGACCCTTTGCGTTTTCAGCGGCTACGTTCCGTGCTTCGGCGAGACATATCCCCCTGTTGCCGAGGATTATCTGGCGAACCGGAAAACTGGTGGCAGGCAACTCATATCGGGTCGATTGCATCACCGCTACGACCAGTTCGCACGGTGGTCGAGTAGAATGATTGAGCCCGCGAACCAGATTTGCGAGATGATCCTGCCGGCCGTGTGCCAGTGTGCAGACGGATATCGTCATGCCACTACCTCCAGCGTCGGCTTGCGATCGGAGCCGATCCAAAGCTGCGCGGCAAGTTCGTCGAGCCATTCCGCAGCCTCGGCAGCCGGCTGATTGGCGATCAGCCTCCGCTGCCTCTCCGGTTCGATCAGTCGAGCGGCCGCCCATAGCTTTTCCCAAGCGCCCGCATGGGAAGGCCAGTTCCGCGAAACAGCAGCCAGCCCCTCACGATCGAGCACCTCGGCCTTGCAGAACTGTTCGTCGAAATAACGCCATTCGGGCACGACCACCCAAGGTCTCCCCGCCGCCAGGATCATGTGAACCGTGGTATTTCCGCAGGACGAAACGATGCGATCGGCAGCGGCAATCCAATCCTGGGGGTTATCGACCCAACCCTTGTGCTCGAGATTGCCGGGCATCGTTTCATGCCATTCGCTGCGAACCTTGCCTATCGTTACCCACTTCGTATCGGGTTCTGCCCGGGCTCCGAGAGTGAGCGGGGTTGAGGGCGTGCCCTCGCCCCCTCCCCCGGCAAGCACGAGTACAAGGTCACAATCTTCTTCCAGTCCCAGTTTCGCGCGAGCGATGTCCTTCGAAACAAACTCGCCGCAGTCAATTCCGACACCTGATGCATAATGCGTCTTATGCCGTAATCGAGCAGGACGATCGTGTTGCTCGAGCTGTTCGGAATAGGGAGCGAGAAGGCCGACAGCGCTATCGTAAGCAGCCATATGGCCCGGATCGGAACGTTCGCCATGCTGCATGACGGCAACGTGGGGTATCGAGCAGAGCCGGGCGAGTTGGCCAAGTTCGGCTGACACATCGGTCACGAACAGGGCGGGTCGGGCCGCTGCAAACCAGTTTGCAACAGTGGCGAATGCGTCGGTGATCGTCGGCCACCCCAGCGGCGCACAATGAACAGTTTCGGGCATCGCAAGAGATGCCATGGCCGGCGCTTCCGTCCCGGTTGGTTCAAACAGAGATGGCAGTTCGATTACTTCGATACGAGTGGCCAGGTCGGGAAATATGTCGGGTTTTGCGCAAAACAACGTGACGCTTCGCTTGCCTATCAGCTCGTTAGCGATGGCTGCGGCGCGTTCGGCATGGCCCCGCCCCTGATGATGAACGAAGAACCCGATTGGTCCGCACATTTTCATACCGCAACCTCTGCTAATTGACGTGCCCGCATGCGCTGGGCGCGATGATGTGCCAACAGGCCTTCCAGTGCGCCGGAGGCGTGGTTTCGGCGGGAAACATAAACATTTGGGCGATTGGCAAGCTCTGCGACTTCGGCAGCATGATTGCCAACAAGGATAGCATTCTCGCAAGCGCCCAGCATGTCGCTGTCATTGCCGCTATCCCCCGCCGCAAAAACATGGCCGACAGGCATGTCGAAAAAGCTGGCAACGTGGTGCATGGCAGCTGCCTTACCGGCCTTAATAGGTAGGACATCCAGCAAGCGCTCGTGGCTGAACACGACCCGCGCGCCTATCCCTTCATCGTGAAGTCTCTGCTCAACTGCGGTAGCCACCTGGCAGGAAGCGGCGACATAGCTGCGTTTGAACGCCCTTTGCTCGCAAGCCGATTGCGGAGTCAGACCCGGAAAATCACGGAGGACATCGTCGATCTTATGAGGCGTCCACCCATCGGCAATTTTCCGGGCGTAGGCGTCATCGAGAACCAGTTCTCCGTCCCGCTCGATATAAATTTCGCTGCCGACGGAGGTAATCCACGCAAGCGGAGAAGGAAGTCCCCAATCCCGAACCAAGCGCCGCGCTTCGACGAAAGACCGACCGGTCGCAACGACGAGACCGAACCCGTTTTCATGTGAGAGAAAGCGCTTAAGTCGGGCAACGCCACTTCGGCATCCGGTGAGCGTGTTGTCCAAATCGCTCACAAGAAGATGGGATGGATTCGAAGTCCCCTTTTTATCTTTTCCGACAACTTCAGATGCTATGTGCGCGAAGCCCTCGGCATAGGTGGTCCAATTCATCGCTTCGCTGTTGTTGCGGCCGTTGCTGGAGCATTGATCCCAAGAAGCATCATCTTCGATCAATCTTTCTATCGCGGATTTTATGGCCTGCGTGTCGCACGGATCGACCAACAGTCCATGCTGAAGATCGCCGACGATATCCTGCGGTCCTCCGATCATCGTCGCCACGACGGGAAGCCCGTGTGCAGCCGCCTCGGCCAGAGTGAGCCCGTATGGCTCCATCAAAGCCGGATTGACGAATACCCCTCGCGTTTGGGTTGCGAGCGAATAGAGAGCCTGAACTTGCTGGCGATCATGCGATTTTGGATAAGCCACCGAGCCATAGAGATCGTGACGATCAATCGCTTCGATAAGGCCGCGCATCACTTCGACTTGTTCCTGCTCGCCGGTATCGAGGCCTTCGCGCAGACCTGCGATCAACACGAGATTGCACCGCGCACGCAGAGAACTGGAATCAGCAAATGCTTCTACCAGCCGGATGAGATTTTTCTTCTGAACCGGCCGAGCAATAGCAAGAACCATTGGCTTCGTCGGATCGCGCAGGAACGGTTCGAGTAAGGCAAGTGCCGAGGCCTCGCCATCATCGCTGAAATGCCTGTCGATCCCGGGAATGAGACGATGGATTTTTCCGACCTTGGATGATGGATAGGCAAGTAGCTGACGTTCGCATTCATCGCGCGAAGACCCGATAATTGCGCGAGCACCAGCGATGGCACGGTCTTCTTCCGCAATGCGGGCCGCCATACAAGGGTTGGGCGGCGTCCCCGTCGCGCATTTGTCCATCCCCAGCGAGTGTGCCGTATAGATAAAGGGTATGCCCAGAGCGGCTTCGACTTGCTTGGCGACGTCGGCTGCATCGGCGAAGTGCGCGTGAATGAGATCGGGCAAGCGGTCGCGCGAACGCAACTCTGCAATTAACGCTTGGACGAAAGCGGGTCTATCTACACTAAGCGCCTCTTTAGACAGATACTTTGTATTACCACTGTCAATGCGTCGGATGACAAGTTTGGGGCTGAGCCATTCTTCTGCTTGGCCGTGAATAGGGCCCAGTTTCGCATCTTCGAACCGCCGCGTGATGATTTCCGCCAGATGCACATCGTCCCGCTCCGCAAGAGCCTCCATTTCACCCAGGATGTAGGTGATGTGCCCTCCTGTATCTTCGGTAATCCCGTATCGGACCGGCTCCGCCTTGAGGCAGCCGCCGAGAGCGAGCGATACGATGTGCAATATTCGTCCCCTTGGTGGTAATTCCTCCAAGACAACCACCAGAAATCGTACATCGGCTATTAACCAACCAATGTTTGTGCTGGCCTCTCTCTTCTTTCTCGTAGAAGCTTCGACGCGAAGGGTTTGAATTCCTTTTCCTTGCGTGCGATGTCGACCCGATGGAACGCAGCGATCAGGCACCCGCATGGAAATTCGCTATCGATCGTGGGGGTACATTTACGGATGTCGTGGCTACCACCCCCGATGGCCGGTTGGTGACTGACAAGCTTCTCAGTGAAAACCCCGATCATTACACCGACGCTGCGAGCGAAGCCGTCAAGCGCTTGATGGCGGAGCACGGCGAAGGTCCTATCTCAGAACTTCGCATCGGAACCACGGTTGCCACAAATGCCCTGCTTGAACGCAAGGGTGAACGGCTTGCACTCGCGATCACCCAAGGGTTTGGCGATGCACTGCGGATAGGCAGCCAGGCGCGGCCAGATATTTTTGCCCGCCATATCGTGCTGCCGGAGCAATTACCGTCGGCGGTGGTCGAGATTGCCGAGCGGGTCGGCGTGGACGGAGAGGTTCTGATACCGCTCGACGAGGCTGCAGCGCGGAAGGACTTCCAGCGACTACGTGAGGCTGGTTACGATGCCATCGCCATCGTGCTGATTCACGGCTGGAAGCACCGCGCACATGAGGAGCGGCTTGGCGACATCGCGCGGGAGATCGGCTTTTCGCAAGTCAGCGTGAGCCACGAGGTTACCCCTCTCATCAAGCTGATCCCGCGGGGCGATACAACCGTGGTCGATGCCTATCTCTCGCCGGTTCTTGATCGGTATACCGATAACTTGAGGGCCGCCCTGCCGGCTGCCGACCGGCTGCGCTTCATGCAGTCAAATGGGGGGCTGGCCGAAGTTGGCGCGTTTCGCGGCAAGGACGCCATTTTGTCGGGACCGGCTGGCGGCGTGGTAGGCATGGTTGCCTCCGCCAAGCCACTTGGCCATTCGAAGCTGATCGGCTTCGACATGGGCGGGACCAGCACCGATGTCGCGCATTATGCCGGGGAATACGAATTGACCGGCGACAGCGTGGTGGCCGGGGTCCGCGTGGCTGCACCGATGATGCAGATTCACACAGTGGCCGCAGGCGGTGGTTCGATATGCAGCTTCGACGGCGCCCGGTTCCGCGTTGGTCCGGAAAGTGCTGGCGCAGACCCCGGACCTGCTTGCTATCGGAAGAACGGGCCTCTTACGGTTACAGACTGCAACCTCTTTCTGGGTCGGATCGATCCCGCCTTTTTTCCTGCGGTTTTCGGACCTCGAGGGGACAAACCGCTTGATCCCGCAGCTGCCCGCGCGCGGTTGCAGGATATCGCGGTCGCCCTGCCCGAACCCAGCCCCTTGGAAGACATCGCGGAGGGTTTTCTTGCGATCGCGGTCGACAACATGGCCAATGCCATCCGCAAGATCAGCGTGGCCCGCGGGCACGATGTCACAACGTACGCCCTTGCCTGCTTTGGCGGGGCCGGCGGGCAGCACGCCTGCAAGGTGGCAGACGAATTGGGGATCGAGACCGTGCTCGTCCATCCGCTCGCCGGTATTCTCTCGGCTTTCGGGATCGGCCTCGCCCCGGTGAAGGCGATCCGGGAAGTAAGTCTGGTGAAGCCGCTATCCAAACAGTTCGGCAAAGAGTTGGCCGAGCTGGAGGCTGAAGCGGAGAAAGCACTAAGCGAGCAAGGCATTTCGGCTGAGGCTATCCATCTCGCCAGCCGCGCACGTCTGCGGTTCGAGGGCAGCGATTCCATGCTCACCATCGACATTGGCGATGTGGAACAGATGGACAAGGACTTTCGCCTGCTTCACCGCCAGCGCTTCGGCTATTCGGATGCAAACGCCCCGATCATGCTCGAAGCGCTGAGCGTCGAAGCCAGCGGCATTTCGGGCGGCCTTGCTACCGCAACAGCCGAGCCGGTAGCCACTGTCGGCACAGCGACCGGAACCTGGACTACCATGGCTCGCACGGAAATGTCGAAAGGGGAGGAGGTGGCCGGCCCCGCACTGATCGTCGATCCGGGGTCCACTACTGTAGTCGAAAAAGGCTGGCAGGCGCGGCTGGCGGACGAAGGAACGCTGGTCTTGACCCGGACTGAGGCGCTTGAGCGGGACCAGGCAGTCGGCACCAAAGTCGATCCGGTACGGCTCGAGATATTCAACAATCTCTTCATGGCGATTGCCGAAGAAATGGGTGTCGTCCTCCAATCCACGGCAACTTCAGTGAACATCAAGGAGCGGCTCGACTTTTCCTGCGCCCTCTTCGATGCCGAAGGCAGTTTGATTGCCAATGCGCCGCACATCCCCGTACATCTGGGCAGCATGGGCGACAGTATCGCCCGCGTGATAGAACAGCGCGGCGAAGCGCGTGACGGTCGCGGCTTCCGGCGCGGCGATGCCTATGTGCTCAACGATCCCTATCGTGGGGGTACTCACCTTCCCGACATCACCGTGATCGTGCCGGTCTTCTACAACGAGGATAGCGCGGAGCCACAAGCTTTTGTCGCCGCGAGAGGGCATCATGCGGATATCGGCGGGATCGCCCCCGGATCAATGCCGCCCGAAAGCAAGACGATCGAGGAAGAAGGCGTCATGATCGACAACCTTCTTATGGTCGACGAGGGTCAATTTCGCGAGGACGCGGTGCGGACCGCATTGGCCGACGCGAAATTCCCCGCCCGGAACCCCTCGCGCAACCTGTCCGACCTCCGCGCGCAGCTCGCCGCCTGCACCCGCGGCGCGGAACTGTTGCAAGGTGCCGCACGGGATCAGGGACCGGAAGTCGTAGCTGCTTACATGGCTCATGTGCTGGCCAATGCAGAGGAAAGCGTTCGGCGCCTCCTCGACCGGCTTGAGGACGGAGCCTTCGCCTATGAGATGGACAATGGCGCCACCGTGAAGGTAGCCATCCGGATCAACTCTGAAGCGCGGTCAGCAGTTTTCGACTTCACCGGTACAAGCGATCAGCTTGCCGACAACTTCAATGCGCCGCGATCGATCACACGCGCAGCTGCGCTCTATGTCCTGCGAACACTGATCGACGATCAGATCCCGATGAACGACGGCTGCCTGCGCCCCGTCGAACTTGTCGTACCGGAAGGATCTATGCTCAACCCCTTTCCGGGAGCGGCCGTCGTCGCCGGCAATGTCGAGACTAGCCAGGTTGTGACCGACGCGTTGTTTGCGGCTACCGGCAGGCTCGCACCCAGCCAAGGCACAATGAACAACTTCACCTTCGGCAACGAAGATAATCAATATTACGAAACGATTTGCGGAGGCTCCGGCGCAGGGCCGGATCACGATGGGACAAGCGCAGTGCAAACCCACATGACCAACAGCCGCCTGACTGATCCGGAAATCCTCGAAACCCGCCTTCCGGTCCGGCTCGAAGCTTTTTCGATCAGATCAGGATCCGGAGGCGGAGGAAAGCATGTCGGCGGTGACGGGGTAGAACGCCGCCTGACCTTCCTCGAACCAATGCGCGCCAATATCCTCGCCAATCGCCGCGCCATACCGCCGCGCGGGATCCGTGGAGGTTCAGATGCGCAGCCAGGCCGGAACTGGGTCGTGCGTAAGAATGGCAGCCGTGAAGAGTTGGGGGCAACCGGTCATCGAGACATGGAGCCATGCGACACTTTCGTGATTCTGACACCCGGTGGCGGCGGTTTCGGAGAGGAATAGGGATGAACTATTGGCCCCTTTTGGGCATTGCGCTTGTCGTCATCGGCTTTGCGCTGCGGTTCAATCCGCTGCTTGTCGTGGTAGCAGCAGCGCTGGCGACCGGATTGCTGGCGGGCCTTGATCTGGTTGCTGTGATCGAGGCGCTCGGCCGTGCCTTCAATGACAATCGCTACATCTCTGTCACTTGGATCATTCTGCCGGTGATCGGTCTGCTCGAACGCT
Organism: Qipengyuania triglochinis; assembly: GCF_054655615.1. NCBI lineage: Bacteria > Pseudomonadati > Pseudomonadota > Alphaproteobacteria > Sphingomonadales > Erythrobacteraceae > Qipengyuania > Qipengyuania triglochinis. The sequence continues at coordinate 165,557 of NZ_BAAHND010000004.1, forward strand.
ACGGATTACAACAACGTGCACGCGGGGTAATCGAGAGCGTGCGCGGTGCGACCATGGGTAAATTGCTAACGCTCTACCTTCTTTTCCGGCAATTGACGGCGGCGCTCGGTATGAAGGATATCGGTGGCCATCCACAGGCCGTTCGCCCGCTGGTTGCTCCCATGGCAGAAGCGGCCGCAGAGAAATCCCACGGCGCCCTTGCCGACAAGGATCGCGAAAAGGTGCTGGCGATGTCTGCGGCCACAGATAATGTCGGCCTCTTCTTCGGAGAGGATATCTTCTTCGCCATCGCCTCGATCCTGCTCATCCAGGGCGTCTTCGAAAGTTACGGTTACGCACTGACCCCGCTGCAGCTATCGGTCTGGGCAATCCCCACAGCGATCTGCGCCTTCGTCATCCATTCCTGGCGTATTCGTGCTCTCGATCGGAACCTGGGGAGGCTTGAACCGTGATCACCTATGAATGGCTCTACATCCTCGCGGGCGCTTTCTTCGCGATATGGTCAGCACTTAGCCTGCGAGACTGCCGGTATGGCAATGCAGCCTTTTGGGGGTTGCTGTCGGCGAGCTTCTTCTTTGGCAGCCATCTGACCGATTTCGCCAATGGCTTGCTCGTGCTGGCCTTGGTCGGCATTGCAGGCCTCGGTGGGCTCAAGCGAAGTGATCCGGAAACAACGAACGGTGAGGAGCGGGCCGAATATGCCAAGAGATTCGGCAACAAGCTCTTCGTCCCAGCACTGATCGTTCCGCTCACGACCGTAGCCGGTACGCTCCTCTACAATTATACGGGCTTGAGCGAGACGGGCCTTTTCGAACCACGGAGAGAAACGCTCATTCTTTTCGGCATCGGCGTGATCTTTGCCTTGATAGTCGCAATTCTGTGGTTGCGCCCCCCGCTCTTAGCGCCAGCCGAGGAAGGGCGCCGCTTGCTGGATTCGATTGGGTGGGCAGCTATTTTACCACAAATGCTTGCAGCTCTCGGCGCGGTTTTCGCACTTGCTGGTGTAGGTGAGATAATCGGCGGCGTTGCGAGCGAAGTAATTCCCGATGGAAGCGTGTTTCTGACCGTGATTGTCTTCGCACTTGGTATGGCTTTGTTCACCATCATAATGGGCAATGCCTTTGCCGCGTTTCCGGTTATGGCAGCGGCAATCGGAATTCCGCTGTTGATCGAAATCTATGGCGGCAATCCGGCAGTGATAGGCGCGGTCGGTATGCTTGCAGGCTTCTGCGGCACTTTGCTGACCCCGATGGCGGCCAACTTCAACATCGTACCAGCCGCGCTTCTGGAACTGAAAGACCAGAACGCAGTAATCCGCCAGCAAGTGGGCACGGCAATCCCCCTACTGATCTGCAACATCGCCATCATTTATATCGCAGGCTTCTTGCTATGGAACTGACTGAAAACACCGCTGGCGATTTCGCTTCTATCGCGCTCGGCCACGTCGGGCGCGAATATCCGCACAAGCTAGACCATGTGATGGCGGGAGATGGGGACGTCCTGCCTCCACGCGAACTGCATCCGGTGTTCTTCGGCAGCTTCGATTGGCATAGCTGCGTGCATGGATGGTGGACCTTGCTCACGGTGCGACGGCTTTATCCCAATGCGCCAGATGCGAGCGAGATAACGGCACTTGCGGAGACTACCTTCACCGGCAGTAAACTAAAAGCCGAACTAGCCTATCTCGACCGCCCGGAATCCCGCGGTTTCGAGCGCCCCTACGGCTGGGCTTGGTTGCTTTATCTTCACCACGAAGCCGAGCGCCACGAGGATTTTCAATGGGGCGCGCGTCTGGAACCTCTCGCCCGCGCCTTTGCGGATCGTCTGGGCGACTATCTGCGTCTACTCACCTATCCCATCACGGTCGGCACTCATTTCAACACGGCCTTTGCACTCGTTCTCGCTCGCGAGTGGGCTGAGATGCGCGATCCCAAGCTGCTGGCGACCATTGATGAATGGTCACTCGCAGCCTTCAGCGAACAGCGCGACTACGCGGGATGGGAGCCTGGCGGCGATGAATTCCTTTCCCCCGTGCTGACCATCGCGTTGCTGATGAGCCGGGTCATGCCACATGACCAGTTCGTGCCATGGCTTGAGAATCTCATACTGAAAAATAGCTGGCTCGACAAAAATTGTCGGCCAGTCACCGTCAGCGACCGCAGCGATGGCAAGATTGCTCATCTGGACGGGCTCAACCTGAGCCGGTCGTGGTGCCTCTTTACCATCGCAGAAGCGCTGGGATCGAATTCAGCTAGAAAGCTGATCAGAGAGCGTGGCGATTTACACCTTGATTGTGCCAGCGAGCATATCGCAGGTGATTACGCTGGGGAGCACTGGCTGGCGAGCTTCGCCCTGCTTGCCCTCAGCGCGAAGGGCTAAGTGCCATGATTTTAGGCAGAAACTCCGTTCGCTTTAGACGAGTGTGATGAGCCGAAGCGAAGGGTAGTGCTGCACGGCCACCAATGCTTTTGCTGCGTCCAGACCATGAATGTGGCAGCACTCAGGCACTGGTGATCTGGGTTGATCCGCTTCTTCTAACGGCCCTGCTAACCTCTATCGCAGAAAGTTATTTCTCAGGAGGTCCACCACCTCCCGGGTTCGGCCATCCAGTACTGCCTTCACCCCGAACAGCGCTGTTCCCGCAACCTGCGACGCTTCGATTTTTGGCGGCATCACGAGTTCCATCTGGTTGACCTTCACATCCAGCAAGGCTGGCCCATCGTGCTGTAGCCAAGCGTCCATTGCTGGTTCCAGCGCATCTGCATTCTCGACATGCCAGCCAGCTAACCCACAAGCCTCCGCCAGTTTGGCGAAGTCTGGATTGTGCAAACTAGTGTAATGATCGACAAGTCCTTCGACCCGCTGCTCCATTTCCACAAATCCGAAGGAGTTGTTGTGAAATACCACCAGTTTGAGAGGGATCTGTTCTTGCACCAAGGTCAGCAATTCGCCCATCAGCATGGTAAGGCTGCCATCGCCACACATTGCGATAACCTGCTGGTTGGGATAGGCGAGTTTCGCTCCCATAGCCTGCGGCATCCCGCTCGCCATCGTGCCGTGAAGCAGAGTGTTGAGGAAGCGCCGCTCGCCGTTGGCCTTCACGTGTCGCAGCATCCAGACCATCGAAGTGCCGGCATCCGACACGAAGATAGCATTCTCGGCCGCCTTTTGGTCTAGCATATTGGCGACGAACTGCGGGTGAATCAGCGCGGGATCGCTTTCCTCACCCTCTTTTTCATAACCCTCCAGATCTTCGGCCCACTGTTTCTGTTGCCTCTCCAAATGGTCCGCGTCGGATTTCGCAGCGATTATCGGTAACAGCGCGGACATCGTCGTCTTTGCGTCTCCAACCAAACCAAGGTGGACGGCCGAACGTCTGCCGAGATGGGTAGGATCAATATCGATCTGCGCGATCTTCTTACCGTCAGGATAATACTGGGTGTAGGCAAAGTCGCAGCCGAGCGAGATAACGAGATCGGCGGCTTCCAACGCCTCCACACCCGCCTTGTTGCCTAGAATGCCGTTTACCCCGACATTGTAGGGATTGTTCGGTTCGAGGAACTCCTTGGCCCGCGTCGTATGCACCATGGGCGCTTTGACTTTTTCGCAGAAGGCAATGATCTCGTCACGCGCATCACGCGCACCGATCCCTGCGTAGACAGTTACCTTTCCAGCCGCATCGACAAGAGCGGCAAGCTCGGCCATTTCTGCATCGCTGGGGCGGCAAACAGGTTGAGGACGATAAACTGCCCAATCCCTTTCATCGTCGTCGCTTTCCGTGAACATGTCCCCGTTCACGATGACGACCGCAACGCCCTTCTTCGTGAGTGCGGCTTGGGCGGCCTTGGTCACGATGCGGCGGGCCTGCGAGGGGTGAGAGATGTATTCGCAGAAATGCGAATGCTGCTCGTAAATCTTTTTCTGATCGACTTCCTGGGGGAAGTTGAACCCGCTTTCCGTACGCGCGACATCGGATGCGATAAGCACGACTGGCGCACCGTTGCGGTGGCTTTCGTAAATCCCATTTACGAAGTGAAGTGACCCCGGCCCGCAGGTGCCGGCGCAGATCGACAATTCGCCGGTCATGTAGGATTCCGCGCCCGCAGCAAAAGCGCCTGCCTCTTCGTGGCGGACCGTAATCCAGCGAAGGTCACTTTTGGCTACAGCATCCGTAAAATGATTGATGGTGTCGCCGGGAATTCCGTAAACGCGCTTTGCTCCAGCTTTCTGGAGCGCGTCGACAACGATTTCGGCGACTTTTTTCGGCATGTTCTTCCTTTCCCTGGTGTACCGGCTATCCACAATCGCTACTTGAACCCAAAATCAGTTCTGCTGTCGCGACACGATTTTCCCGTCTTTCAGGAGCATAGCTGTTCCACGGGTCAGCGGTTCCCAACCCTCCGGATCAAGCGGCACCGATGCGAACAGATGCAAAGGTCCGCAAATTTTTTCGATACTCGCACCCCGAACACTCCATGGTTCTCCTCGGTGATGTTCGTCGAAGGATCGAATATTGAGACCCGGCTCCTGCGGTTCGGTCAAACCTTCGTCCGTTTCAAAGCGTCGGCGGTCGGCATGAACGAATAGGAACTCTCCATCGAAAAATAGAAAATTGGAACTTCCAAGCTCTCGCATATCTGCAGCAAAGCGGTGGAAGGTCTCGAACCGTAGGATCGGTTCATCAGCGCCTGATCGGGCCAAGCGGTCAAGCAGCAACAGAAAGGCAAGTTCGGAATCGGTGTCGCCTATTCTTTCTCCGAGCAGGTGCGCTGCGCCAGCGCGCGTTTCCAGTCCCGGCAATTCACCGTTATGGGCGAACGCATGCCTCCTTCCGTGCCGCACGCGGTCAAATGGATGGGTATTCGCCAATTCTGGCTTACCCGCCGTCGCCCTGCGCACATGTGCCATAAGCTGCTTGCAGGGGCGCTCGTTTCGGACGACCATCCTGGTGAGTTCGCTGGTCGCAGCCGGATCGGGTTCACGAAAAAGGTACCCATCGCGGTCCTGGGCAAATAGAATGCCCCAGCCATCGCGATTCCGATGGCGCTCGCCCCCCTCGGCGGCGAAAAGATCGAGCTCGTAACGGACCGTGTGCGGGACCGACGCACTCATCGCAAACAATTCACACATCCATCTCGCTCCGGTTCTGCGGCCGGTGGTTTATCGGAACCGATGTGAAACGATTTGGTCCAAACCTCAAGCAATCACCTATAGTCTGTTTTGCGGGCGGGAGAGATTGCTCATAGCATATCTAGATTTCAGAGCGCCGGTCTAGCACGCCGATCGTTGGCATCGGCGGAACATTGGGAGAGTAGCTTTGACCAAACCGAACGATAAGCAAGGCTCGACGATACAACTCGCAGTTGATGCGACCGACGTCGCACGTGCGATCTTTTGGACCTCGCAGACGATGTCCGTGGCGGAGCATGACGGGCAAATTGCGCTCACTCTCGCCAAGTGGCTTCCTGCTTATCACGCTCCGCGTGGCGCAATCGATCGGTTGGCCGGATTGAACTTCCGTGCAGATAAAAAGACATGTCGATGGCAGCGTGACCCGGATAATCCATACAGGATTGTGGTGGAACTGCCGACTGATGCCTCAACCCTGAAGATCACGCATCAATCGCTTTCTCCGACGCAGAGCAACCAGGGTCGCATCATGGTAAGCGATGAAATACTCCGCTTTCACTGGGAAGAATGCCTGCTGTATCCGGCCGATCTCGCGATTGACGAGATCGTGATCGAACCATCTCTACGCCTTCCGAACGGATGGGAATGGGCATGCGTGCTCGACCAAATTTCCGCCGAGACTAGGGATAGCGGCCTTATCCATTTCGCACCCGTCGATGTGCGCACGCTGATCGACTCCCCGGTTCTAGCGGGAATCCATGCCCATCGCGAGAAGCTCGATGACGATATCGAACTGCTGATTGTTGCAGACAGGGCAGACCAGCTACCGCAGCGGCGCGAGGAACTGGTGTGTCACCGGCGGCTCGTGGCAGAAGCCGACGCGCTTTTCGGGAGCCGGCCCTTCGGAAAATACATCTTCCTCATGGCCTGCTCCGATCAGATTGGGCGCATGGGTCTCGAGCACGAGAGTTGCAGTGAAGAAGGCGTTCGCGCGACGTATTTCAGCAATTGGGAAAGCTCGACGACCGAGCGGGATTTGCTGCCGCATGAATACGTCCACGCATGGGTCGGCAAATACCGTGTCCCTGCAGGGAACTACCAACCTGACTTCAGCCGAATGACCAACGAAATGATGTGGGTCTATGAGGGTCTGACACAGTATTACGGGCATGTACTCGCAGCTCGATGCGGCCTCATATCGGCAAGGCTGACACGCGAGGCCTTTGCGTTGATCTTCGCAACCTATGACAACCGGCCCGGGCGAAAATGGCGGCCCCTAGCTGATACCGACAACGACCCCATTTTCACCGCCCGTGAGGTGCAGCCGTGGCAAAGCTGGCAACGATCCGAAGACTATTATTCCGAAGGCCTGCTCATCTGGCTCGAGACGGACGTCTTGATCCGCACTGCGTCCGGTGGTCAGCGGACCCTCGATGACTTCATGCTTCAGTTCTTCGCGCCTCTGGATGCGGAAGGGGGCAGTAAGCCGCTCCCGCAAAAACCTTATTCAAGAGCGGAATTGATCAAGGCCCTAGGTGAGTTTCAAGATTTTGACTGGGAAGCATTCTTTGAAGCCCGGGTGGACCGCATTGCCGAACACGCACCCTATGCCGGCATAGAAGATGCGGGCTATCGGCTGGCGTGGACAAAGAGGCCATCTGAATGGTTGGCCGACGACCAGACGCATCATTCCTATTTCGATTTTTCTTACTCACTCGGTTTAAAAATCGGAACTAGCGCGAAAGTGATCGACGTGCTGTGGGACGGCCCGGCCTTTCGGGCCGGCATCATCAAAGGCATGAAAATTCTATCGGTCGACGGAGTAACCTATTCTCATGCTGCGATGCAGGACGCCTTGGACGACTGCGGCCGAACCATCGAACTGGTCGTAGAACGGCTGGATAGGGTTAAGACCCTTCTTGTCGAAAATACCGAGGGGCAGCGCTATCCCACGCTAGAACCTGTTGGAGAGGATCCGCGCATTCTCGATTCCATTCTGACAGCTCGCGTCAGCGAATAGTGTTAATCAAACAAACTGCGTCTCAGTCCGAATCTTTCGCGTTTGAAGATCCACCCTCTGTCTCCGGCCGCTCAGCAGAAGTCGCGCTGCTCAAGACAACATTCTGATAGGCATACGGTATCTCGATGCCGGCATCGTCGAAGCGTTTCTTAATCTGCTCTAAAAGATCGAACTCAACCGCCTTTGCTGTCGCTGCATCGGCGCACCAGGCGCGAAGCGACAAATCCACGCTGGACGAACCCAGGTTCACGAGCGGGCAGCCGACTACCTCGGTAATATCGTCATGGGTTCGCGCCAAATCTAGCACGATTGCTCTCGCCTTATCGATATCGGAATCATAGCCGATAGAGATGGTTGGAGAAATCATGACCCTGAGGTCCACAGAGGACAGATTGATCATGATCTGGTTGGCGATCGTTCCGTTCGACAGCACGATACGTCGATTGTCGAACGTCCGCAGCACCGTATAACCGAGCGAGAGATCCTCTACGATGCCCGTCTCCAGCCCTGTCGGCGTGGTGAGTTGCAAGCGATCCCCGCGGCGAAATGGCTTGTAAAGTACCAGACTGATGCCGGATACCAGATTACCCAGTGTCGATTGCGCGGCGAACCCAATCACCACCGAAACGATGCTGACCCCCGCCAAGAGCGATGTGGTCACCTTGTTCAATGCAGGCACCACATGGGAGAAAATCAACGCCAGTACGATCCACATGATGAAGGTCGCCAAATGCTGGATGAAGCTGATCGTCATTCGATCGATCCGCTCGTTCGGATCATGATCTATCAATGTCTTCAATGCTCGGCGCACGACCCAGCTCAGCAGAAAGCCAAAAATCAGGAAAGCCACGCCTAGCCCGACAGCACCCCAAAAATGGGTTGGGTCTAGAAAGTTGGTCAGTCCGACCAGTGGTGGTGCTTCGCTATCCCCCGCAGGAGTAGATGCTGGCGTAGTCGCAAAAGAAGGAGATGCCATAAGGTCTGTCACACCAATTTCCTTCGTTGACGGAAATAGGCATGGAGCTCTCCTAGGCGGGAAGTGAAAAATCCCGTTAGGGTTGAAGTGACCTTCGAACCCCAACTGCCTCTGAAGCCCTTGCTTAGAAAAACACAGCGCTCGTGCATATCCGCCCTTTCACCTCAACTTATCTTGGCGAGGTAATGGCCAAGGCCAACAGGTGTAAAGGTAAGACAGCGTTATGAGCGGCAGCGTCAATGCACCCGTCATGCATCTTTTTGCGATAGATCATCAGTCGGAGGCGCCGACGCTTAAATGGTAGGATATGGCGGAGAGGGAGGGATTCGAACCCTCGATACGGTTGCCCGTATACCGCATTTCGAGTGCGGCGCATTCGACCACTCTGCCACCTCTCCGCAAACCGGGTGCGCTCTCGGGGTCGTGGGACCCGGGTCGAAGCGAGCGCGCCCCTTAGCCCTCTGCTCCTGCCTTGCCAAGCCCTTTGTCGTCCGAATTCGGGGGACTAGACAGTTCAAGACCTTGTCTTGACGGTGTCGAGGCCCATATTCTGCAAACTCATGGAAAAATCATCGTTTTTCTCCGCCCAGGCAGGCCGCACTTTAGAGGCCCCGCGTCGACTGCGCACAAACTTCGCGATTGGCGATGTCGTGCGTCACAAAGCTTTCGATTTTCGCGGTGTCATCTTCGATATCGATCCTGTCTTCGCCAATAGCGAAGAATGGTATCAGGCCATTCCCGAAGAGATCCGGCCCGATCGTGACCAGCCTTTCTACCACTTGCTCGCCGAAAGCGACGAGAGTGATTACGTCGCCTATGTCAGTCAGCAGAATTTGATCGGGGACTCGCTTGCTGGCCCTGTCTCGCACCCCGATGTGCATCAGTATTTCGAGCAGTTCGAAAACGGGCGCTACCGGATGCGCAACCGCTTGACGCATTAATCGAAGCAAGTTGTCGCTCGCCTTCGCAAGCGATCACGGCAAGCCGCGGGAAACCATTTCCCCGCCGGAACGCTACCTATCCGAAGGGATGGTTCATGGCGGCACGCGCATATTGGCAGGGGCAGATCAGACTGGCGCTGGTTTCGATACCGGTGGAGATTTATTCGGCGTCCAAATCCGGGGCAAAAATCCGTTTCAACCAGATCCACGAGCCTAGCGGCAAGCGGATATCTTACGAAAAGGTCGTACCGGGCGTCGGTCCGGTTGACCGCGATGACATCATACGCGGTTACGAAGTCTCGAAGGGCAATTACGTTCTCTTGGAAGACGAGGAGATCGAAGCCGTCAAAATCGAGAGCAAGCGCACACTGGAATTGGTTCAGTTCGTCGATTCGTGCGAAATCGATCCGCTCTATTTTGAAAAGCCCTATTACGTTGCTCCTCAGGACGAGTTGGCGGAGGAGGCTTTCGTGGTGCTGCGCGAAGCATTGCGGAAGGCAAAGAAGGTCGCACTTGGGCAATTATCGGTGAGAGGTAGCGAGAAGCTTGTCGCCATAAAGCCATGCGGGAAAGGCCTTCTTCTGGAAACGCTTCGATATTCGGATGAGGTGCGTGCCGGACAATCATTCTTCGATGACATCGAGGAGGCGAAGCCCAAAAAGGAGTTGCTCGATCTCGCCAGCACTTTGATCGAACAGAAGAGCGCACCCTTTGATGCGTCCGAATTCGAGGATCGCTATGCGGATGCTTTGAGGAAGCTGATCGACAAAAAGTCGAAATCGAAAAGCAAGAAGACCATCATCGAGGATGTAGACGACCCCGAAAGCTCGGGCGGCAATGTGATCGACCTCATGGCGGCTCTCAAAAAATCGGTAGGCGAAGAGAAGCCGAAGAAGGCTGCCAAACGCAAGAAGTCGGCCTGATCATATGGCGGCGCGCAAGGACCCACTCGCCGTTTATAACGCCAAGCGCGACTTCGGACAGACACCCGAACCAGCGGGCAAGAAAGAGAGTAGCCAAAACGGCAATCTGTTCATTGTGCAGAAGCATGATGCGACCCGGCTGCATTGGGACTTGCGGCTTGAAATTGATGGAGTTCTCAAGAGCTGGGCCGTAACCAAAGGCCCCTCCCCCGACCCGGATATCAAACGCCTGGCAGTTCGGACCGAAGACCATCCGATGTCTTATGCTACGTTCGAGGGCGTCATTCCCAAAAAAGAGTATGGCGGTGGCACGGTGATGCTGTGGGATCGCGGCTCTTGGTCACCCATCGAAGGAAAGAGCGCCCACGATCTCAAAGACGGTCATCTCCATTTCGTTCTCGAGGGTGAGAGAATGAAGGGGGAATGGCTGTTGATCCGGCTAAAACCCAAATCGGGAGAGAAAAGAGAAAACTGGCTACTGCGCAAACTGCAGGACGAACACGCGGATGAAGGCGATACACTTGTTCAACATGAATTGACGAGCGTGCTCTCCGGGCGGTCTATGGCAGAGATCGCCGCCAATAAGGCTGCGGAACGTCGCGAGAGGGGGAAAGTAGATGATGCGTTTCTTTCGGAGATGGGAAGAAACTCGCCCAAGCGCGCTCAGGAGGCCAAATCTGATCGGAAGGGAGGCGCGCCTCTTCCTAGATATCGTAAGCCGCAACTGGCCACTCTCGTAGACGACGTTCCTACCGGCAATCGCTGGATGCACGAGATTAAGTTCGACGGGTATCGTGCGCTGATCGCGGCGAAGGGCGACATCGTTAAGATATACACGCGTAACGGCAAGGACTGGACTGACAAGTTCGGCCCACTCGTCCACGCGATCTCAGATCTAGACCTACCTCCATGTCTTATCGATGGCGAGATCGTAGCTACAGATGCGAAGGGAAATCCTGATTTCTCCACGCTCCAGAAGGTGCTCAAGCGCGGTAAAGGTTCGCAGGGCGAGAGCGATGTTCTGGCCTTGCATGCGTTCGACCTTCTTGAACTGGAGGGGGAGAATCTCGTATCTCTTCCCAATATAGAGCGGAAGGAGCGGCTCGATGCTTTGCTCGAATCCTCCGAACCACCCATCTACGTCGCTGAGCATGTGTTGGGTGCCGGAGAAAAGCTTTATCGCGCCATGTGTGACGCCGGTCAGGAAGGCATCATATCCAAGACTGTCGATGGAACATATTCCTCGAGCCGCAGCAAATCCTGGGTGAAGGTCAAGTGCACGAGGCGGCAGGAATTCGTGATCGTGGGCTGGAAAAAATCTTCCGCAAGGGGTCGCCCCTTTGCCTCCCTCTTGCTCGCACAACATGATGCTGGTGAACTTGTCTACAAAGGCAATGTAGGTACAGGCTTCTCTGCCGACGACCTCGACGACCTCGCGAAGAAAATGAACCGTCTCGAGCGAAAGACACCCCCAGTCGAAACTGACAAGGCTAGTGCCCGCGGGGTAACCTGGATCACCCCGAAGCTGGTTGCCGAAATCGCTTTTGCTGAATTTACAGCAGATGGGAATGTGCGCCACGGTAGCTTTCTGGGGCTGCGTGAAGACAAGAAAGCATCATCGGTAAAGCCCGAAACTGCCGCCGCGCCAATGAAGGAACAAGAGGCGGTAAAGATCTCCAGCCGTGACCGGGTGGTTTTCCCGGACAGTGGACAAACCAAAGGAGATTTGGCTGACTATTACGAAGCTGTAGCCCCGATCATGTTACCGTTTACAGCCAACCGTCCGATCAGCTTGGTACGGTGCCCTCAGGGCCGCTCGAAGAACTGCTTTTTCCAGAAACACGACAGTGGCGGGTTCGGCGATGCAGTGCGCCATGTGCCGATCAAGGCAAAAGACGGAGGCCACGAAGACTATCTCTATATCGATGACCCGCGAGGTCTTTTGCAGTGCGTGCAGATGGGTACGATCGAGTTTCATGGCTGGGCTTCACGGGTGAACGCCGTCGAAAAGCCCGATCGGATGATCTTCGACCTCGATCCTGACGAAGGTTTGGGTTTTGACGAAGTCAAGCACGCTGCCCGAGACATCCGCGATCGATTGGCAGATCTTGGACTTACCAGTTTTGCAATGCTCTCCGGCGGAAAGGGCGTGCATGTAGTCGTGCCCCTGACCACAGGTCATGGCTGGGATGCCCATAAAGACTTCTCGCGCAGGTTCGCGGAAGCGCTGAGCCTCGCGGAGCCTGAGAGGTTTACCGCGACCATGAGCAAAGCGAAGCGCAAGGGAAAGATTTTCATCGACTGGTTGCGCAATCAGCGCGGCTCCACCGCGGTCGTTCCCTATTCCGCTCGCGCTCGCTCGGGGGCTCCTGTCGCCGTCCCGATCGCTTGGAACGAGTTGCGCACGATGAAAGACGCTCAGCCTTTCTCAATCGATAAGGCGAAAACTCTGCTGGACCGCGCACAGTCAAAGTCGCTGAAAGGATGGGGTTTTGCAGATCAGAGATTGCCCGATCTATAAAATGCTACTCCTTTTCACTGACGACCTGGGCCGTTACGACGTGATCAGTTTCGCGGAGGAGAGAGATAAATGAGCGATGTAGCAGCCATCAACGCATGGGTTCGCAAACCGCAATCTCCTTCAGGCAGAACACGCTGCGACGCTGAAGATTACGAGCGTCTGTATACCCGCAGCATAGAGCACAGCGAAGATTTCTGGGCCGAGCAAGGCGCTCGCCTGGACTGGTTCGATAAGCCGACAAAAATCGCCGGCTGGAGTTATGATCCTGTAGACATCAGATGGTTTGAGGACGGCATAATCAACATCTGTCACAACGCTGTCGATCGCCACGTTGCTGCGGGCAACGGGAATCGTCCAGCGTTGATCTTCGAGCCGGACGATCCGGATGGCGACTGCCGCCATATTAGCTATGCCGAACTTCAGAAAGAAGTGATCCGCATGGCAAATACATTGCGGGAAATGGGCGTAAAAAAAGGCGACCGTGTCACGATCTATATGCCGATGGTCCCCGAAGGCGCCTTCGCCATGCTCGCATGCGCCCGCATCGGAGCGGTCCATTCGGTTATTTTCGGCGGGTTTTCTCCAGAAGCGATCGCAGGGCGTGTCGAGGACTGCAAAAGCGATTATATCGTGACCGCAGATGAAGGCTTGCGAGGATCGAAGACGATACCCCTCAAAGCCAATATCGACGAAGCTCTAACAAAATCGACTGTCAATGCCGTACTAGTGGTGCGCCATACCGGCGGCAGTGTCCGCATGACCGAAGGGCGCGACCACTGGTATCACGAGCTTTCCGCAAATGTGGGCAAGGATTGCCCTTGCGAGCCAATGGCCGCAGAAGACCCGCTCTTCATTCTTTATACTTCCGGATCGACCGGAAGCCCTAAGGGTGTGGTGCACACCACGGGGGGGTACGCAGTCTGGACGGAGACGACTTTCCGATACGTATTCGACTACCGTCCCGGCGAAATCTATTGGTGCACTGCGGATATCGGCTGGGTCACTGGCCACAGCTATATAGTTTACGGCCCACTTCTCAACGGGGCGACGGCACTGATCTTTGAAGGCGTACCGAACTACCCCGACAATGACCGCTTCTGGGCTGTGTGTGAGAAGCACAAGGTGAACATCTTCTATACCGCCCCTACCGCTATCCGCGCACTAATGCGCGAGGGCCCGGAACATGTCACCAAGCATGATCTTTCGTCGCTTCGCATCCTCGGCACCGTAGGCGAACCAATTAATCCTGAAGCATGGCGATGGTACCACGATCATGTCGGCGGCGGCACTGCAGCTATCGTCGATACTTGGTGGCAGACCGAAACAGGCGGCATCATGATCACGACCCTACCGGGCGCTCACGACATGAAACCAGGAAGTGCCGGCAAGCCGTTCTTTGGCGTGTGCCCGCAATTGGTCGGGAATGAGGGAGAGGTCCTGGAAGGGCCTGCCCAAGGCAATTTATGCATTACCCGAAGCTGGCCCGGGCAAGCTCGCACGGTGTACGGCGATCACGAACGTTTCATCCAGACCTACTTCAGCACATACAAGGGAAAGTATTTTACCGGCGACGGCTGCCGCCGGGATGCCAATGATTATTACTGGATTACCGGGCGTGTCGACGATGTGATCAATGTTTCTGGCCATCGTATGGGTACGGCGGAGGTTGAAAGCGCACTGGTCCTTCACCCTTCGGTGAGCGAGGCTGCCGTTGTCGGCTTCCCTCACGACATCAAGGGGCAGGGCATCTACTGTTATGTAACGCTGATCGCAGGAGAAGAACCTTCCGCCTCCCTAAGTGACGAACTTCGGCAGTTGGTGCGAGAGGAAATCGGCGCAATCGCCACACCCGATCATCTGCACTTCACACCGAGCCTGCCAAAAACCCGTAGCGGGAAAATCATGCGACGGATCCTGCGCAAGATAGCAGAGAATGATTATGGTTCGCTTGGCGATACTTCGACACTAGCCGATCCAACTGTCGTAGATGAGCTAATCAAAAGGCGACAGAACCGTTGAACGAATAATACTGGCATGTTGCGCTGCCTTTGAAAATTTAGCTCATTACATTTGCAGTAAATCCATTAAGCATTAACAGCCACTAGGGCCATGGTGACTAAATGGAATGTCAGGCAGGGTATAATGAAAAAGATCATCTGCTGGATTACAGTTGCGCTATTCGGGCTTCCCTACTCGGGCGTATCCGCACAGAGCGAAGCCGAAGACGTTCAGGTCATGGTCTTAGGCGTTTACCATTTTGCCAACCCTGGCTTGGATGACCACAACGTCGAAGTTGATTCCGTTCTCACCCCAGCCAGACAAGCCGAGCTTGAGAATTTGGCCCAAGCCCTGGCTGTTTTTCATCCCACACAGGTTGTGGTGGAAGCAGTAGCGCCCGGCCCCGACTACCATGTTGCCGAATACGAACAATTCTCTCCTGCAATGCTGGCCGAAGACCCCAATGAAATCGTGCAGATAGGGTACCGGGTGGCGAATAAAGCTGGACTAGAGCAGGTTCTTGGAATCGACGTTCAGCCAACCGACGGGGAAGAAGGCTATTACCCGATCGATCAGGTCCGCTCGGCAGCCGACCGGTCTGGCCAGTCTGCAATCCTTGCAGAACTGGACGAGGAGGTTGGCGGATGGGCGGCCCGTTTTGGTGAAAGCCAGAGTTCGCGTTCGATCGCTGACCTACTTCTGGAGATCAATGGCCCCGGCTTCCCTGCGGGCCAGAAGTTTTACGATGCGATGATCCCGATCATATCGGACGATGATTTGGCGGGAGCTCATCTCAATGCCAGATGGTATGCCCGTAACGTTAGTATCTACGCCAAGTTAATGCGCAACGCCGAACCGGGAGACCGCATACTTGTGATATATGGCGCAGGACATAACGCTTGGCTTCGGCATTTCGCATCCACGATAGAGGGCCATTAGTATGTCGACCCGGCTCCCTATCTTGAGCTTGCCCGCAATCTTCAGAACGGTACCGATCATCATAAGCGCCGGTAATTGAAATCCAGGTTTTCGGTCGATCCGCTCTCATTTTTCACACGGACAGATATCTGCATGCGATCGTTCGTCTCGCGGTGAATGATTAGGCCATCGAAAATCCATTTATCTCGAAGAGTCGCCAGCAAAGGGAATCTGCGAACTTCAGCCTTTTCCTCCCACCCTGACAGGTCTGGGTCAAAATGCTTTAGTCGGTATTCTATTGTCTCGCCCACCTGAACGATGGTGATCAATTCATAGAACATCACCGAGCCATCCGGCGCCAATTGACGAAAATGACCGACCATCTGATTGCCCGCCGGCGCTGAATAGACTTCTGTCGCCAAGGCTCCGTCGATCCCCTCCCCTTCCCACGCTCCCGTAAGCCAATTCAAATTCGCCAGCTTCACCGTTTCTGAGTACGATCCGGGCTGAAAGTCTGTCTCAGAGGGCGGAGTTGTCGCAGCGAAGATGAGCGCGATTGCGAAAAACTGGTGGATCATCGCTTCATCCTTCAGCAGCAAGCGGAAGAAAAATATCGGCGCGCAGTTCTTCCTCGTCTTCAATCTCTTCAGGATCATCAAGGTAATGGAAAAGCAGCGGCTCTTGCGCCACTTCTCTCGACAGCACTCCGATTGCGAAAGCGTATACCAAATCGATGCTATCGTGCAGGGCGTCGTAGCTACCGGTTCTCCGTAAACGAATGTATTCGCCACTCGAAACGCGCACGACCTTCAAATCGCCTAATGGCTGACCGACAGCACCTGTCGCCAGAGCGCAATCAAAGCGGCATTCCGATGCAGGAGTGATGCGTGGATCATCATGCGGAATGCCGTAAATTCCGCGAAGATCCGAAGGCTCCACCTGTTGAAGTACGAGCTCGAACAGCTTCGCATAACCAGCGTTCAGTTCATGATAATCTCCGGTGTTGCGGATCGCGAGTAACCGAAAAGGATCGAGCGACACGACTTCGATATCGAGCGAGTTTGAAGGTTCGCCTTCCACACGGCGCGGTTTTTGCAAAACTTCGAGCAGAGTATCAATTGCTGCAGCTTCCGATCTTAACTGAGATGCGGACGCGCCTGCCGCAGACTTAAAGGCCCTCGCGAAGGCTTGAGAGGTAGCGTAGCCGCTATCGCCGGCGACTTCCGCGATTGTGCGTTGTTGCGCAAGCGCCGGAACGGAATGGGCGAGCCGAACTCGCCTGACCGTCTCTCCTACTGCTTCGCCGGTCATAATCCGGTAGACGCGATGGAAATGGTAAGGGGACATCGCTGCCACATCCGCCAGTTCGGCGAGGTCTGGCGCGGAACCATCGGATACCCGTTTCTGGATATGCTCAACGACGCGATCAATCCGCTCGGCATATAATTGTCTTTGATTACGGCGCATCCATCCGTCCCCTTTCGAGGATATTTCTATCGCAGATGTCCGGTGCCTGTCGTTCCCGATCTTGCTGAGTTTTTTGGTGAGGGCTCTTCATTTGCAGGTTTTGCCGCCCGAACGCATAAGAGCAAACCGCCCTTGTTCAAGTCATTGGCCAATCCCACCGAAGCGCCAAATGCCCGCTGCTCATTCAAGCTCGCTGTGCCGAACTAGGTATGGAACTAGGGCTTTAGAAAGATCCCATTGGTCACTGCTTTGCGATTAAAGTCTAGCGAACGCGCCGGTGGACAAGGGCCTGACTTGCTCCTGCATTATCGAAAGCGAGGCTCGCTTGGTCGAAACAGCGGGGCTATTGTCACTGACCCGGAATGTCGCGGCGCGGCTGGCAAGAGAGGCAACTTCCTCTTCCAGACTGCGTGCCGCTGCCGACATTTCCTCTACCATCGCGGCATTACGCTGAGTCGAATTGTCCATATCTTCGACCGACGTAGACACCTCGGCGATTGTCGAGGATTGTGCCAGGTTCGCCTCAGCCAGAGATTTCAGCAGCTCTTCAACCCCGCTTACGTCGCTATTGATATTGGCAAGCGCATCGTCGACCTCCCGGACAGCACCCACCGCCGTATCGACCTCCGCCTGAGTGACGGTCAGCTGTTCACGTGCGCGCTTGGCTTCTTCTTCCGCGCGCATTGCCAAAGCCGAAACAAGATCTGCCACCACTGCGAAGCCGCGGCCCGCTTCGCCTGCCCGACCAGCTTCTACTGCGGCGTTCATGGCCAGCACACGTGTCTGAAAGGCAATCTTGTCGAGCCCCTCAATAACGGTATCGATACCTTCAGCGTTTTCGGCGACGCGACCCATCGCGCGCACCGCTCGGTCCACGACCTCACGTCCGCATCCCACCGTATTCATCGCTTGCCCCGCGCGTTCCACCGTATCCTTGGCCGAACCAGCGCTCTCGCGCAGACGCTCATTCATCTGCGTGATCGCCGCTGAAGTCTCCTCCAAGCTTGCTGCATTGCTCTGCGTCCGCATAGCAAGGTCGCTCGACGCACTGGCGATCTCTGTTGAGCCATTGCGGATTTGCACAGCGCCCGTAATAACCGCACCGATAAGTGCGCGAAGGCTATCCAGCGCAGCGTTATAATTGTCACGCAGCGCAATATAGTCTGGTGGAAACTGCGTCTTTATCGAGGCGGTAAGATCGCCCTGGGCCAAGCTCCCGAGATGTCTGCCCAGCGTCTCCACCACTTCCTTTTGTTCGATGTTCGCACGAATCTTTTGAGCTTCGGCGACCTCCTGCTCCAGCGCATTGTCACGGAAAACTAGAACTGCGCGAGCCATCTCTCCGACTTCGTCGCCACGCTTGTCGCCAGGGATATCGACGTTGTTATTACCCGCCGCCAGATCCCCCATTACTCCACGCAATTGGCCTAGCGGATGCGATATGCCCATCCGCGCCAGAGGGATCGCGATCCCTAGCCCGGCCCCCACAGCGATCAGGCTGTACCCCAGCAACATCGTCGCATCTCGCTCGACCCGTGCTTCGATCTCGGCCGTGCGCGCGTCACCCTTTTCAACGCGTGCGTAGGTAGTTTCGGAAACAGATTTGGTGAAGTTCTCGAGCTCCGCGCCTGCTGCAGCAAGCGCCACACGTGCTTCAGCGATGCGGCCAGCATTAGCCAGATTCAGCACCTCGCTCGAAAGCCTGTGCGTTTCATCAAAATAGCCGCGCATTTGAGGCACGGTATCGGCAAATGCAGGGTCCGTCTCCAGAGCATCCGACAGGTTGTTTCCACCGCGTTCGTATGCAGTGGCCAAAGATTCCCGCAGTTTGCCGCTTTCCGTCGACCCTGCGTCGAATGCTAGCGACTGGGCGGCGATATAGACCAATTCAATCGCTCGCCGATTTGCGCGGGCGATATCGGTGGTCCCCGGCAAGGTCCGTTTAACCAGCTCATTGTAACTCTGGCTGACACCTTTCGCTGTGCTATTGCCGACAAGTGCAATGCCAAGAAGCAGCGCGCCGAGGAACAGCAGCAGCGCCGCGACCTTCGTCGCAATATTCAAATTTTCCATTAGCCGCATCAAGTGGGGACCTGTCTTCTGGATCTATTTCGTCCATTTTAGGAAGATTTCCGAATTCGGAAGAAAGATCTGCAGCTTTTTGCGACCGCTTTCTCTTTCAAGAAGGGAGTGAGCTCTGTTCAATCGTCTAAGAACGCACGGCTTACGGCTTGGCCACGGAAGCTATGGCCCGCCTGGGCTGAGGTAAGCTGCTTCCCTTGGTCGTAAATTTACAAGGTTTTTCGCTGGAGCCTACGGAATAAAGTTC
>NZ_BAAHND010000005.1:2500-5885 GCF_054655615.1 Qipengyuania triglochinis
TCCGACGCTCTACCTCAATAGATTTCGCGGAGAACCAGCTATTTCCCGGCTTGATTGGCCTTTCACCCCTAAACACAGCTCATCCGAGAATTTTTCAACATTCACCGGTTCGGTCCTCCAGTGCGTGTTACCGCACCTTCAACCTGGCCATGCCTAGATCGCCGGGGTTCGGGTCTAATCCATCATACTCAGTCGCCCTATTCAGACTCGCTTTCGCTGCGCCTACACCTAACGGCTTAAGCTTGCATGGTAGATTAAGTCACTGACCCATTATGCAAGAGGTACGCTGTCACCCCCTATGGGGCTCCAACTGCTTGTAAGCATCCGGTTTCAGGTACTGTTTCACTCCCCTAATCGGGGTGCTTTTCACCTTTCCCTCACGGTACTGTGTTCGCTATCGGTCATGTGCGAGTATTTAGGCTTGGAGGGTGGTCCCCCCATGTTCAGACAGGATTTCACGTGTCCCGCCCTACTCGAATCTTCTTCGCTCACTTTCGCATACGGGGCTGTCACCCACTATGGCCACTCTTTCCAAAGTGTTTTGCTAATTAACGAAGAAGCATTGGCCTGGTCCCGGTTCGCTCGCCACTACTACGGGAATCTCTGTTGATGTCTTTTCCTCCAGGTACTGAGATGTTTCAGTTCCCCGGGTTCGCTTCACCAAACCTATGTATTCAGTCTGGTGATACCCTATCCACCTCTTTCCGATCGTCCGAAAACAATCGAAAGGAAATGGTGAGGGTGGGTTTCCCCATTCGGAAATCGCCGGATCAAAGATTGCTCACATCTCCCCGACGCTTATCGCAGCGTGCCACGTCCTTCATCGCCTGCACATGCCAAGGCATCCACCAAATGCTCTTACCTCACGCTTGAGAATCCACACCATCAACGACAGACCTGCATAAAAGTCACGTCGCTTAAAGATAGTGCAGAGGAATATCTCAGCCAGATAATCGTTTGATTGATCTTGTTGTGATGCATAGCTCGCAAGATCTGCCCGAAGGCAAACCGTACAATCCATGCGCCACGGCATCGATTTAAAAACCCATTCACAATGTCAAAGAGCGGTGGCCGAAACCACCTAACCGCCAAACGCGGTATTCGTTTTCGTTTCATACAATCGGATCTGATTAGTACCTGGTGGAGCCTATCGGGATCGAACCGATGACCCCCTGCTTGCAAAGCAGGTGCTCTCCCAGCTGAGCTAAGGCCCCGTATCCAGGCAAAATGGTAGGCCCGAGTGGATTTGAACCACCGACCTCACCCTTATCAGGGGTGCGCTCTAACCAACTGAGCTACGGGCCTATGCGCCAGCGCAGGCCTTACGGCCGCGGGCGGCAAAAGCCAGCTCAGGCTAACAGCATCTCACAGGCAAGGCCCGTGAGGCTGTATCCGATTGATGAAAGGACATGAGGACGACGGCAATGTTCTTTGAAAAGTCGCGAAGCATTCCAACGGCTGGCGCCGGCGCTTTCGTGACAATCCTTAGAAAGGAGGTGATCCAGCCGCAGGTTCCCCTACGGCTACCTTGTTACGACTTCACCCCAGTCGCTGAACCCACCGTGGTCGGCTGCCTCCTAAAAGGTTAGCGCACCGCCTTCGGGTGAATCCAACTCCCATGGTGTGACGGGCGGTGTGTACAAGGCCTGGGAACGTATTCACCGCGGCATGCTGATCCGCGATTACTAGCGATTCCGCCTTCATGCTCTCGAGTTGCAGAGAACAATCCGAACTGAGATATCTTTTGGAGATTAGCTAACCCTCGCGGGATCGCTGCTCACTGTAGATACCATTGTAGCACGTGTGTAGCCCAGCCTGTAAGGGCCATGAGGACTTGACGTCATCCCCACCTTCCTCCGGCTTATCACCGGCAGTTTCCTTAAAGTGCCCAACTAAATGATGGCAACTAAGGATGAGGGTTGCGCTCGTTGCGGGACTTAACCCAACATCTCACGACACGAGCTGACGACAGCCATGCAGCACCTGTCACTAGGTCCCCGAAGGGAAGAGATCTGTCTCCAGAAATCGTCCTAGGATGTCAAAGGCTGGTAAGGTTCTGCGCGTTGCTTCGAATTAAACCACATGCTCCACCGCTTGTGCAGGCCCCCGTCAATTCCTTTGAGTTTTAATCTTGCGACCGTACTCCCCAGGCGGATAACTTAATGCGTTAGCTGCGCCACCCAAGCTCCATGAGCCCAAGCAGCTAGTTATCATCGTTTACGGCGTGGACTACCAGGGTATCTAATCCTGTTTGCTCCCCACGCTTTCGCACCTCAGCGTCAATAACTGTCCAGTGAGTCGCCTTCGCCACTGGTGTTCTTCCGAATATCTACGAATTTCACCTCTACACTCGGAATTCCACTCACCTCTCCAGTATTCTAGCCATCCAGTTTCAAGGGCAGTTCCGGGGTTGAGCCCCGGGATTTCACCCCTGACTTGAAAAGCCGCCTACGCGCGCTTTACGCCCAGTAATTCCGAACAACGCTAGCTCCCTCCGTATTACCGCGGCTGCTGGCACGGAGTTAGCCGGAGCTTATTCTCCAGGTACTGTCATTATCATCCCTGGTAAAAGAGCTTTACAACCCTAAGGCCTTCATCACTCACGCGGCATTGCTGGATCAGGCTTTCGCCCATTGTCCAATATTCCCCACTGCTGCCTCCCGTAGGAGTCTGGGCCGTGTCTCAGTCCCAGTGTGGCTGATCATCCTCTCAGACCAGCTATAGATCGTCGACTTGGTAGGCCATTACCCCACCAACTATCTAATCTAACGCGGGCCCATCTAAAGGCGATAAATCTTTGGTCCGAAGACATTATCCGGTATTAGCTCAAATTTCTCTGAGTTATTCCGAACCTAAAGGCAGGTTCCCACGCGTTACGCACCCGTGCGCCACTAACCCCGAAGGGTTCGTTCGACTTGCATGTGTTAGGCATGCCGCCAGCGTTCGTTCTGAGCCAGGATCAAACTCTCAAGTTTGTGTCACATACCAAGCAAGCACGATCCGAAGATCGCCAACCCGCTAGGCATGAGCTTCAAGGAGCCGATACCTGCACTGTCAAACGTAATGGATACGAATGAACATGCATCATACCACCCAGACTGTGGAGCCTGAATGGATGTGGCAATCGGCTTCAATTAACCGGTACTCGGAGCCTTGAGGTCCCCGAACCGGGCGCCGTCGCCCACATGTCCCTTCATCAAAAACTAACAATGTCAAAGAACTCACCAGACACTAATACCGGACAGCTAATCACTCCCCGATTTACACCGGGGGACCGGCTATCCGTCTATGTTGGCGACCAACCCAGCGTCCGGTAGAAACCGTCAGCGCCGCGTCGGTGAGGGCCATCTAGGCCCCACCCGGGATTCGGTCAATGGGTTTTTTG